>CAKSNL010000001.1 GCA_934476235.1 uncultured Clostridia bacterium
TAAAGGGCATGAATGAAACTTTAATGAACAAATTAGCAGATATTTTTTGAGTACATCTTTTTCGGCACCTCTACTCACGTCGGAACAAGTTTCGCTTGTTCCGATTTTTTTTGCAAAAAATCTTCCACAAGCTGCACTGTTCCTCCTTTTCGCAAAAAGGCACGCTATCGCTACCACCTTTTTGCGTTTTTTGTTTACAGTTGAAGTTGTCAAGTAAAACATGTACGTAAAGCATCCATTAAAGCGGATGTTAAAAGATAAACTTTATTTAACACTGTGGCACGATCATAACATTTCCCACTATACGTCATCAAAATATCTCGCGCAAGCATATAAAAAACGGGGCAAAGTTCATTTTGCTCCGTTTTTTATATGGCGGACAGGGTGGGATTCGAACCCACGAGCCGCTTGCGCGACTACCTGATTTCGAGTCAGGGCCGTTATGACCTCTTCGATACCTGTCCGTATATGATATTGTATCAAACGACCTAATTATTTTAACATAAAAAGGGATATATGTCAAGATGAAATTTTATTTTTTGCATTAGGCGTAAATTCGGTTTGGTTTTACTTAAGAACGTACTGTAACTAAAAGTTACAGTACGTTCTTATATTTAACAAATGTTTTGGAATGTTGCTGCTTTATGGTGCGCCGTCTTTAACCGTTTTTCTAATTTTCTGCCAGCCTTTTTAATATGACTGCGGTCTCGGCGCGCGTCGCGTTCTTTTTGGGATTAAATGCGTTATTCTCATCGCCGGTCATAATGCCCTTAAGCTTTAAGTACATTACCGCCTCCGACGCCCAATCCGAAATTTCGCCGACATCGCCGTATGAAAGTCTTATCGCCCATGCCCCTTTTGGAGAATCTCCCTTAAAGCACATGTAGCGGTATATTATCGCCGCAATCTGTTCTCTTGTGATGTTCTCGTCCGGCGCGAATTTATCCTCCGCTACGCCGAAAACTATATTGTTTCCCACAGCCCAGCGCACCGCCTCGGAATAATATGCGTCCCCGTCCACATCGTCAAACGGCATTGCATAGTTGATAACGGGTCTATTTTCGTTTCGCCAAAGAACCGTTACAAGCATAGCGCGTGTGAGAGGAGCATCCGGACCGAATTCCGACTCGCTTACTCCGTTAAAGAGACCGCTTCCCGCCGCATAAGCCACATAATCATAGAACCAGTCGTCCTTTTTCACATCACTAAACGGATTTTCCCATTCAGACTCAGCTTCTTTCTTATCCCACTTCGCGTAAAGCGTGAAGCTCCTTGTAACCCTTTCGCCAAAGTCGTAAGGCTCTTTAAGGAATTTGTCGATATACCAGCCGCCGAACGTATAGCCTTCCTTTTCGGGATCTTTAGGCTTTGTCGCTTTAAGACCTGCCCTTATTTTCTGATAGCTTATACTCTCCGCTCCGTTCGTATTGAAGGACACGGTGTAGTAAGCTGCCGAGCCGCCGGATGAAGAGGAGCCCGAGCTTTTTTCCTTAAGCCCCGCGATCGCATCGGAAACTATCGTTGCAGACCTATCAATATCCTCCTGCGTAACGCCGTCAGCTTTTCTGACCTTTTCGGCACCCGCAACAGCTTCTTTTAACGCGTTCCAGCTTTTGTCGGTATAGCCCTTGTTCGTTATCGACTTCGCCTCCGCAATCACACTGTCAAGCGCCGCGTAATCAAGACCTTTGTCGGCAACGCTTATCACCAGTCCGTCACTTAAGCTGTCGTTTCCGCCGAGGTCAAATTTCGCGCTCACCAGGCTTTCCCCGGCATAGCCCGCGTTAATGGCTGCGCCGTCGAGCTTTGCCGAGCCGCCGGCAACCTTAAGCGTTGTTCCCTCCATTTCGGTAACATCAATTTTTTCGCCTTTTCCAGTCGTTCCGACGACCTTAAGCACGGCGCTCTCCCCTTCGCCGAGTAAGAGCCTGCCGTCCTTTATTTCCTTATCCCCGCTCAGGACGGCGATAGATGTTATTTCGGAAAGCTTTTTGTTTATAAGCGTTATCTCCTTAACCGTCTCGTTTCCGGCTGAGTCTTTAGCCGTGATTCGGATTTCGGATTTTGCACATTCTTTATCAAGCAAAAGAGTGCACTTTAACATGTCTCCGTCAAAAATGTCGCTTTCCTTCGGCAAAACCTCTTTTCCGTTAACCGTAAAGGAATACTCGGCATCCCTTTCCGCCGATGCGGTAACGGTCACACTGTCCGAATCGAAGCACTCCCCGCTCAAAGGCGACGCGATCATGATGACGGGCGCCGTGCGGTCAACATTTATGACCTCTTCCTTCATTACATGGTCATTATCCCCGTCCGCTGCAAAGAAGGAAAGCGAATACTCACCGTCATATGAGTCAAAGGGCACCTTATGCTCGGTCTTCATATCGGTAAGATCGAACCACTCGCCGTCCCTGGTCGAGCCGTTAATGTAAAGCTCTCCCTTTACCGGAACATCGGAGGTTATCTTTATTTCCCCGTTTCCGTACGAAATTCCGACTGTAGGCGGGGTCGATTTTTTTAGTGTTACGGCGGGGGACAATTTATATGCTCCGCTGTAATAAACATTTGCCCCCGATACATCTTTTACATTGCAGAGTCTTACCTTCGCGATATAACTCTTTCCCGGCGTATAGCCCATTTTGCCGACTTTTGCCTCTGCGTTTTCGCCGAGCGACGCAATGTCATAGCTTCCGCCGACAATGATGTCTTCGTCCCTGTCAAACCAGAGTCCGGTATCCGCAAGTTTCCCGTCTTCGTATACCTCAACCAGATATCCGTCAAACCCGGTCTCTTCGGTGTTAACGGTAATTTTAAGCTTGTCGTCTCCGAAATTCGTCATGGTAACGCCTTGGATATCACCGGGCGCATTACCGTTTTCGATTTTTACCGTTCCTGCGTCATAATCGTCATAGGTAACGCCCTCATCGCTTAACGTGACGGTTATTTTGTACTCTCCGCTCGGCATCTTATCGGAAAGTGCAATGTCAGCCTTTTTATCCTTTGCCCAAAGCTTCGTTTCGCTCAAAATAACCGAATTTTCCTTTGTGCCGTCCGTCGCGCTTACTATTACCTCGGCGCTGTCCTTTATATTCTCCCCTTCCCAGGCAACCTTAAGAACGCCGTTTTCAATTCTTGACGAGCACGTTTTTATTGTACTTATCCGATTGACCTTGATCACGCTGACATCGTATGCCGTACCGTCCGAAAAGCTTATAAGGAAGTCTCCGTCAGTGTCGGACTCCGGAATAACAATATACGCCGCCTTATCAGAGATGTTAACGTTCGCATTTTTAAGTGCGTTTGTTTTCTCCCCGTCCGTCGCCCCGTGATCGGGTCTTTCATAATACCTTAACGCGTAGCCTTCCGTGCCCTTTTTGACCGTCATCGAATTTTTTAATTCGTTTTCCGAAATCTCTTTACCGTCGGAACGGCTCACGGAAATGATATAGTCGCTTCTTTCGCCGAAGCTTACGATGTGGCTTGTTCTCTCTCCGTTGGCAAGAACCTCTGTCTTGCCGTTTGCAAGGCTCCTCGTCATAGTCCTATTCTGCCCCATCGCTTTTACTCTTTCGTCAAAATCCGGGGCATATATGCTTCCGGCGCTGTACGAAAGATTTCCTCCGACCGAAGCAAATTTCCCTTCGCCAGTCTCGGGATCCGACCCTATCTTAACCGGCTTTAGCATCTCGTTATAGAGCTTTTTAGTTCTCATAACCGCCGGAGCATCATACTCGGAAATTTCAGCGAAGGTCTCTGTCCCGCTCGGATTGCCGTGTGTAAACTCAATGCTTCCGCCCCAGTAATATGTGAATCCGACCCTTATGAGACTTAAGACCTCAACCGAGCCCCAGACCTTCCGGCTTCCCCCGCCGAGCTCCGCGGACGCAAGCTCCATGCCTCCGACTATCGGAATATACTTGGGAAGCCCGATCGAAACGTTTAACACAAACTCAACAAAGTCCGCCGTGCCGCGCCCCGCAGCTGCGGTTATGGTGAGTCTTCCGTTCATAATATCAAGGAAGTTGACGCCGCCGGAAAGATTCAAGTTAAAGTTCGGATACCAGCCAATCGCCACCTCGCCGCCGTCTATAAACCTTGCGTCCTTAAGCATTTTAAGGCTGAGATCGTTAAACGATAATTTTACCGAACGCAGCGAAAGCTCAAGATCCGCGCTGCCCGTGAGTATCTTTGTTATGTCGAACTCAACGTTAAGCAGTAAGGTAAGCGGAGGGACACCGTCCTTTCCGTATATCGTGTCGTAAAGATTTTCAAAACCGCCTCCGCCGCCGGTCACCCAGACGATGCCGAGCCCGTCAATATTTATGCCCGGCTCAAAGCCTCCGATAGTGAAATAGAGCTTGTCGGGTATCGGCGCTCCGCTCGGGGATTCCTTTACCACAAACGACAGTGCCATTGCGATAGGTCCCGTTTCGACGCCCGCGTCGACCCCGACCTCGTAGCTGCCTATAGTGTTGACCGAAAGCTCACCCTCTATCTTCTGCGGAAGGAATTTAACGATTTGCGGAAGCGCAATGTGCGCCGTCATATTGATTCCGATATAGCCCGGATCAGCGCCGCCGAAAAGTACGTCCTTTATCTCGGCGCCGGCGCTGACACGGTCTGCGTCCTCGTTCGCGGGCTCAACGTCCACTTCCTTGGTCTGTGACTTAAACTCTCCCGATTCTTCGTCGAACATGAGTCCAAAGCTTGAGGAGTCATCGTCACCGTCATATTTAATTTCCTCAAGGTCAGTCGTCCACCTTCTGCCCGCCTTGGTGTTTTTCCGCACCGCCGCGGCTCCGCCAGGCGTCATGAATCCCAGATCCAGACTTCCGCCGAAGGATATGATATTTGCCGTTTCGCCGTCTGACTCGATTTTTCCCAAAACGCCGTATTTCATGTCGATCAAAAAGCCGCCGACAGTGGTGAGAACGTCAAACGCGTTGTCCCACTTAAGCTCAATGAAATCCTGTCCGCTTGAAAGCTCCCCGTTTTCCTCGACCTCGCCGTCCTCGTTATATACGGGAACAATATACTCCGTGCCGCCTTTTAAATAAATTGCGGCACTTCCGTCACGCACCGTGGTGTTCGCGCCGACAGTGGTGATTTTTCCGTCCATCAGCACGCAGACCGTGCCGCCGTCCTTTTCTTCAATCGTTAAATCGTCGCCGTGATAGTTTAAGATGCGGCTGATGTTGACATCCTTGCCCTTGCCGGTCAGGCGGTATAAATTATTTTTGCTTTTGTCCTTTCTTATATCGCCTCTGAATGACAAAAGAAGGTCTTCATCATCAATCTCTGCCGATAAAAATTCCTCTTCGTTTTTATATGCCGCAACACGGTATTTGTCCTTACCGTCACGCTGAACCGTCACGACTCCGTAGCAGGCGTTGTTATACCGGCTGTCCCCGGACACTTTGACCGTCATCGCGTCGGAAGTGAAATCGCCCGAGACGCCCGAGAGCGCCCGTGTTTTTGTGTTTTTCCAGATAAAGTGAAGCTGATAGCTTCCGACCTCCATGTATTCATCCAGCATGATCGTAATACTGCCGGGCGAGCTTCCCTGCCCGAATATAATATTTTCCGCCGGAACGTCGTAGCTTTTGCCGTTATCGCCCGAAAGTAAGATCTTATCCAAAAGGTCGCTTTCGAAAAACTCCATTCCGCGCCCGGTTACGGTTATGTACCTTATGTCGCTGTTATATATTATACCGGGGGAAAGAGCGGTCAATGTGATATCCGGAAGCGAGCTGTCGCGCCCCGGGAGTATTATGTGGTTTTCTGTCGTGGCAAGGCAGTATTCCTCCGCGTAATAGCCAAGCTCATTTACGTCTTCATCCATATCGAAGACCTTTATGACAAATGTGCCGAGCTGCGCTCTTTCCTGCGGTGTGAACTTAAAGTCAAAATAGGTAACTTTAGACTCTCCGGGGGCAAAATCCTTTATTTCGGAAAATATCGGGTCGTCATTCGTGAACTTTATCCAGTTGCCCGCATCCGTCTGCCTCTCCGTTTCAAACCCCATCGCGTACACAACGACCGCAAGGTCCTTATAATGCTTTTTTGCATAATAAGGATTGTTGAGATTCACGTTGATTCTGGCAACGTTGTCAACCCCGCCGGAGCCTGAATACGCGCTTTTTGCCCCGTCCTTAAACTCCAGCTTTGACGGCGCCGTGGTGTTTAAGATTATCTTATTATCCTTGTTTTTTACGTTTGCGGTAACTCCGTAATAGGTTGAAAATGACTTTTCCTTTCCCGGCTCTATCGTTCCAAGGTCATAATAAAGCGCCGCCGCGGAGTCCGCCGTCTTTTTGCCGTTTATGTCATTCGTGAAGTTAAGCGTTTCATCCGGCTCATAGTCAAACACCGTCGAAGCTATGTTTGCCCAGTGGGCAAAGGTCATTTTATAAGGCTTCTGCTCGGTGAATACACTGTTCACGCCGAACCCTATGACAGACGCCGAATACGGATTGTCCTTAACAAAGTAATCCGCCGGCATTAAAACGGTCGGGTCCTTTTTCGTATCCCACGTTTTTTCACGCTCGAAATACGTATACCCCTGCCCCAGCTTCTGGTTCGGGACTTCATAATAACCGTAGTCCTTTTCTCCGAGCTGAGTGTCTATGAGTATGCGCCCCTCAACGTTTTTTGCCGTATCGGAGCCGTTTTTCACTCTGTAGGTTATCATCGCCGTTCCGAGCTGCTCGGACGCATAGTTATTCACGAGCGAAATCTTTTGACTCACGGTAAAATCTCCCACGCTCCATGTGCTTATTATGCTGCCCTCCGCCTCGTTTACCTCGGTTTCAACAGTAGACGCACCCATCCCCAAAAAGCCGTACTTATTTCCGAATACGTACTCGTCTGAGCCTATCTTAAACGATGTAAAGGACGTGTCAAAATTTTCGCCCCTGTGGGTGAGCGCTGCATTATCGTCGCTCTTTTTCAATATGTCTCCCTCAACGGTGGAGATAACATATCCTCCGTTTTTTTCACTCACCGTGACCTTTATATACTGATTGCTTATCTCCGCGGTGCCATCGTCAGAAGCTGATGTGCCAACCGTGAAGATGAGAGAAAACATGACCGAAACGGCTAAAAGTATTGATGTAATTCGTTTTAACATTTTTGCGCCTCCGTTTCTCAGTTTACATACACATAAAGCAAGTGCATTTTCCTGTCGGTTCCCTGTGCAAGAACCGTATAATATCCCCTTTTCGCCGCTTCGAATCCCTCTCCGGGGTCAAAGCTTATTGCATATTTCATTTCAGCCGCGGTCTTATAGCCTTCGGAGAAATAATAATTCGTGCCCTCATCGGCTCTTTCCAAGGTTATTTTTCCTTTTTTCGATGTGAACACGTCTCCCGAAAAGATGACCTCATTGTTAACGGTGAATTTATATGCGTCCTTTGTAACGACCACGGTGTGATACTTCTCTGTTTTGTTATTAAGTCTGTCCGCCGCCGTCACCAAAACCTCATACGACCCCGGCTTTGAAAGGTCCGCTCCCGACATGTCGAGCGTGACCGTCACTCCGTCCGTAACAAGCTCATACCTGTTTCCTATGGGTGCGTTCTTTCCGGACATTTGGTCAGAGGTCAAAATGTTTTCCATAATAAGCTTTTCCGCCTCTTTTTCGTCCGTATATGCCGCGATAACGGTTTTCCCGTTTATAAATCTTACCGTCGGCGCAGTCCTGTCGATTGTCGAAACGCTCGTTTCAATAACGTTTTCATGACCCCATTTGTCCTTTGCCGTCACGGTATAAGAGCCGTTTTCGGTAACAATAAAATTATAATTATAGGTCTTTTTATCCTCCGTAACAGTCTTTTCCCTGTTTAACTTAATGCTTTTTCCGGACCTTGTTTTTGCCGTTACCGTTATGCCGTCCGCCGTTTCATCCTCCACATTTAACAAAATGCGGACATTGCGGCTCGTATATACATTTCCGGCTTTATAGCTTTCCTCCGGAGAAAGGGTCGCTCCCTCTCCCACATAATCAACGTTTATTTTGACCGACGGAGCGAGCATGTCAATTCCGGTTATCACGGGATAGTCGGAGAATACATTTCCCGCTCTGTCCGCAAAGCTTAAGGTGTGAGCGCCGTTTTTCCCGAATGTGATAATGTGGGTGTCATTATATCCCTCATCGGGAGCGCTTAAGAGCATGACCTTTTCGCCGTCTTTAAAAGCATACTCCATTGTGACCGTGTTGTCATCATTTTTCTGTGTTTTGGGGTATCCCTCTTTAACCTTCGGGATATCTCTGTCGATGACGGTTACAGGTCCGTCCTCCGGTCTTAAAAGCGTCCTTGCGTTTCCGCGAAGGTCATACACCGTAACCATTGCAAGGCAGTTTTGCTTAAATTCTACAGTGAGCGTTGTCCCCGCCGTCTCCGCCGTTACATAATCGGCAGTCGGTTTAAGCTCTTCTTTTCTTTCACTGTCGGCAAACGCTTTCACGTCCGCCCCGGAAAGCTGCTCGTTAAACGTCATGAAAAGCTTTACCGTGCTGTTCGTCGGCGTTTCAAGAAGGCGCCTGACCTCATCGGGAAGCACCGCACTCTCTTTGCTCTGCCAGCCCTCCGAGATAACCTCGGGTGCCTCCTTGTCTATCGAAAGTACCGCGATCATGACGCTTCCGATGTTTCCCGCCTTATCGGCTATCAAAAATTTTCCAGCGCCGTTTAAGTCAAACTCGGTGTAGTAGCCCTTTTCGTCCTTCATGAGCTTTAAGGGCATGCCGTCCGCCTTTTTGCCCGTGACGTATACAGAGTCCTCTGTAAGGTCAGGCTCGTTTGTCGAAAGATAAGCCCTTATGTCCTCGCCTATCATCTCATAGTATACCGTGCCTGTCGGCGCGGTAAGGTCAATAGTGCCTCCGGGAAGCGAGATTCTGATATCGCTTTTGCCTTCGGCAGTGTTAAGCGTAAGGAAAGCCTCTCTTTCGCGGTCATCCTCCGTTTCGAAAAGTAAAAGCTTTTCCTTTGTGTAAAGTCTTGTTCCGTCAGGCAATTCACCTTTTTCCAAAACAGTGAAGGAGACAGGCTCACCCTTTGCGTTAAACGCGTCAATCTTTACCGACACCGCTTTATTTACGGGTCCGAAATCAATTTCGCCCGCGCCGTCCTCTGTTATTCCGACGGTTTTATATCCGTTTTCGTCGGGAACAAGATATGTAAGGCGGTAATGCGCTATCTTTCTGTCCCCTCTTTTGCTAAACGCGATGCCTGACGCGTCCGCCGTGTACTCCCCTTCGTTTCCCGCCTCATCGCGGAAGCGGAAGGTATAGATAAGGTCATCCAATTCACAGTCGAATGTGATGGAAGAGGGCGACGACTCTGTCAGCATAACATTTTCTTCGCTGAAGCCTTCTATAGAATATGTCACCGAATAAATAAGCTCTTCTCCGGTTCTTAAATTCCTGTCACTCTCGACCCTGTAGTTCACGGTTGCCTTCGGCGCCTCTTTGTCGATATTCGCAATCGGGAAGCTGAAGGTTTTTGTCTTGTTAAGGTCTAAATTTTTAAGGGTGTAGGTAAGCGTTCCGTTTTCGGTGAATAAATACTCATCTTTCTCCCCGTCAAGAGTCAGCTTTTCATTGCCGCCCAGGTCAATTTTAACCGAAACGTCCGCCGATACTTTTTTATCGGGGTCAATTTTTTCACCGTTTGCCGTGAAGATGAGGCTGTGGTTAAACGCCGGTCCGAAGATATCGGCATAAATGCTTTCGGAGTAAGTGCTTCCGAAAATGTCTCTAAACTCCACCTCGGTAACGCCGTCGGAATAAACCGGAAGACCTGAGTGCGACGACATATACTCCGTTTCCCCGTCTAACATAACGGGAGAGGAAAAATCAAGCGTTCCTCCGTAGGCGTAGACAGGATAGGAGTCCTCATTTTTGGCATTTGTAATTTCCGCCTTTTTGCCGAAAAGCGGGGACTCGTATTTATATACATATTCCGCTTTATATCCCGCGGCGTTTTCGATAATGAGCGTTATCTCGCTTAACGGCGTGATTTCCGATGGCTTTATGTATATCTCGGCGCTGAGCTTTCCCGTTTCCTTATCAACTCCGCCCGAAAACCTTCCCGGGACGTTTAAAATGTCATACCTTGCCTCGCTCCCGCCGCCTAAAATTTCCTGATATGCACTGTCAAACCTTATGTACGCCGCCTCTGTGTTTTCGCTTACGAGCGCTTCTAACGTAAAGCTTCCCTTCTCCTTGTTTGCCGTGACTATGGGCTCATTTTCAAACCCGGGAGCGCTGTTATCCACATTTTTTACATGATAGCGGATCATATCGGGGTTCCAGCCGTCCTCCGTCCTGAAATCCACATATTCTCCGTTGATGATGAGGTAAAGGTTGCGGTTGCCCGCGTAATCGTACGACTCGGCGTCAAAATATCCGTTGGTCGTGAAGCGATAGATTCCGTCTTCGTCGGGTCTTACTCTTATCTCCCAAAAGCCGTATTCGTTCCCGTCACCGTCCTCGTAGAAATAGCCGTTTTTGTCCTCATCGGGAATTAAGCTTACATCCTCATCCCCGGAGGCATATCTCCATGCGTTAAGCGTCGTATTAAGTCCCGACGCCGGAGTGTCCGTGACTAAAGTCCCGTTGGACGCGGTCTGTGTGTCGGTAACGGAATTTACCTTTACCAGAACCTCTTTTGCGGGTCTTTCGGTCTCCGAAATTGTGATGTCATAAACCGGCATAACATTGTCCTGTCTTAGCTTAAGAACATATACCGGAGAAAAAGTGCCCGACTCGGGGTGCGAGAACCTGTAGTACAGCTTAAGCTCTTTAATACCGTTATTCTCTTTTAATAAGCCGTCAATGTAAAAGCGCTCGGACTTTTTGCCGTATTCATCGTAAAATCCGCACCTTGCGGAAAGGTTATCGGGCTCTGTTCCGATATCAACGCAAAGCTTTGTCTTGTTTTCACTGTCTATGGCATTTTGCACCGGAGCAAAGTAATATGCGCCGGAGCAGTTGGAGTTTTCCGGCATTGCAAAGGTTATAAACTGCCTGTATCCGTATTTATCGGCAGTTTCCGTTCTGAAGGAATACACCGGAATATCCTTTGTCACATCGTTTCCGCTTTTGTCAAATACAGCCTCGGTATTTTTCTTGTCATACCTGTAAACGTCGCATGTTGTGACCGTCCAGTCATTCATATCGTATGCGATCTCTCCCACATATCCTGTCGGCGCATTGTTAAAAGCAAAGCTTGTTACTTTCTTCTTTTCCGGGTCAAGCCCTCCTGTATAGCCGAAGCTGCATGTAAATTCATAGCGCACATTTAAATATTCTCCATCTTCCCCGACTTCCTCATATACCGTTTCAATCGCGGCAGGGTCAATGCTTATGGCTGCGGGATTTTTGCCGTCCGATATGTCCGAAAGTTTCCACTCGGCGATAACGGTGCGGTCGCGCTCCGCCCCGTCGGATGATGAATACTTTACTTTTTCAAGATAAAGCGTGCTTTTATCAGTATCGACCCTTGTAAGCCCCGTCACCGGGTCGCCCTCCAAATAGAATTCCGCCTCGGCGAATCCGAATAGCGCAGGGGTGTTTATGGGATTTTTAACATCATCGTCAGCCCAGATAAGCCCCGCATTTTCAGAATTTCTTATATAGTCAAGCCTTTTTCCGCTCTGACTGTTGGTCGAAAATCTCGATTGTCTTAACATGACATCGGGAGCAGAATATATTGTGTTGAATCTGACCGTCTTTATAAGCGTTTCGCCGTCGTCCTTTTCTGCCGCCACAACGAGCATTATCGGGCGCGTCGTGTTGTCCGGATGAATGTCGTCTCCGTAGGTCTCATCCTCCGGGTTGATTTTTGCGACATGAGCAAGGATTCCGGTATCCGTATCCACAAGAGCGGCGTTAAACGCTTTCTCGTTATTGCTCTGCGGCGTATCGGGGTCAGAGTCCGCTATGCTCTCTCTTATCATCGCGTGGTTTTTTAATTCCGAAAGGCAATTTTCTTCTATATACGCCGCCATATCGGTAACGCCCGCGGGAACCTCCGCCCAGGCATACCAATACGCCTTGGCGTTTTGAATTAAAACTTCTGCGGTCGGATACTCTCCTATATAATAATCCCTTTCCGTGTCCGCGTTTATGCTGACGGACGCATAAGTCCTGTCATACTTTATGTTGATTTTATAAGGCTCGCTTACATTGCCGGACGAATCCTCCGACTTTATCCAGACGACCTTTTTATAAACTTCACCTCCGCTGAGCGCGGGAGCCTCTATCACCCCGAGCTTTGATGCTGCCTTTTTGTATGACGGCTCGGCAACCCCGTCATCTGAAAAGCCGTAGTAATACGCTGCATCTTCGTCAATATCAGAAAGCGTAACGGTGATATTTTCACCGTCTGTAACGGTGCTGATTCTCGGAGCGAGCGTGTCATGCCCCTTCCATTCGGGAGCAGCCAGCGTTTTTTTCGCCTCGGCACCGTTTCCCGCCTCGTCGGACGCATAAACGCTTATTTCTATCTTCTCCGCCTCGCTCTTTTCCGGCAGTTTAATAAATCCGTATGCCGTTCCCTTATTGGCGTTTGCAATGACGGGCGATCCGAAGGAAACGACCCCCGAGCCATCGGCTGCGCTCTCCCACGCTGAATCCCTGTATGCTCCGGAGGAGGACGCCTGATAGCTCAGCGCTCCGTCCGATTCTCCCGTCACTTTTAACGTAAACGATGCGTCGCATCCCTCAAGCGATTTATCGTCCGCATCCGCTTTTACCATGATGACGCCGTTTCCTATATCCTCTGCCGTAATATTTACCACCGGCGCCTCAAAGTCAAATCTGTATTCTTTGTCGGGAGAGACCTTGTATTCTTTCTCTCTGCTTTTGGCTTCCGCCGGGAAGCCCAAAGGAGAAAGCAATTCTCCGTCAATTTCATAGTTCATTAAGGTGTAACCCGAATCATCCGTCACTGACCCTTTGCCGGAGGTGACCGAGGTTATCTTTACCGTTTTTTCCTCCGCGGTATAGCCTATGTAGAGCTGAACGCGGTACGTGATGCTTTTTCTGTCTGACGATATTGTGACGGGCTTTACATATTCTCCGTCCTCAAAATAATATCCCGTCCAATAAAGCTTTCCGTTGTAAAGAATGTATTTTTTAAGATCCCCTTCGCCCGGCGCTATTTTTATGTTTTTACCGTCAAAATCCTTTATGTTAAGCGTGATCGCGGGAAGATCAGTAACGCTGACGCTTTTTTTAAGCGGCTTGTTTAATTCAAGCGTTATACTAAGAAGCTCATTTGCCTTTATGAAAGCATTGGACGCGTCAAGGTCCTTTGTCAGTCTGATGTTTTTTATTCCGAACGGTGCAAGGTCGACTTTTACCGAGCCCGCCACGGGTGATGAGACCTTTCCCGAAGGCTGCATTCCGTTTTTGTCTGATGCGAACCTGTTTCCCGAAAGGTCATATATATTGCTCCACAAAGCTTTATTTTCATTTTCCGATACCGTTACCTTGCTGAACCTGTAGAAAAATCCTCTTTCCTGTGTAACGTGCGAAGAATCGGTATAAGGATCCCCTACCTTATACTCAAATATCATAACGGGCTTTGCGTCCTTCTTCCCCGGCGCAAACCTTAAAAACGGAGCCTGGGCAATCAGTCCGCTCGTTCCGTCAATGCCGATCGTTTCAACGTCCAGATAAAGCTTTGCTATCTCTTCATCCGAAAGTCCGTTAAATTTAACCGGTTCATCCCACTCAACATGAAAATAGAGCGTCCTGTCCTTAAGCGAGTCTATATTTTCAAGCGATAACGTTCCGTTTTCAAGCTCCTCTTTTCCTTCAATGTCCTTTGTGACTCTTACGGAAGATATAGCAGGTCCCTTTATGTCCCTTCCTACCAGCATGGCGCCGGAAAGGTAGGAGTCGACCCGATTGTCCTTGTCGCTCATCGCAGTAAAGCCTATTATAGACAGTTTATCAGCGCTTTTCCACGCGGAGTCATAGTAAAGATTCGGTCCATCGCCCAAGGTGTTATATTTTTTCCACCCTCCGCCGGAGGATCTCACCAATTCGTCGAAAACATATGTAAGTCCGATGTCGTTGCTCTTATCCCTAAGTCCCCATCTTGTCTGAACGGTCTTGACCTTCCATGACAGAAAATACTCAATGTCGCCCTTATCGTACATGTTCGAGATGTTGCCGTCTGAGCGCCTTTCCTTTTCAATAAGCCCGAAGAATTTAATATCCCCGCTCCATTTTTTAGAATTGACGTTGCCCTTGATTTTACCCAGCCACTCGCCATTTGAATTAAGGCAGTCATTAAGCTCGCCCGACAAGCGCCGTCCGAAATGGTTTAAAAGATATCCGTTGTCACTGAGCCATTTTACGGACTCGGCTTCCTTGTCGGCAATATCTTTGGCATTGCCCCAGTCGGTTACGCCCGCATCAAAAAGCCTTACCGGTTCGCCGTCCGTGTAAAGCCCCGTTACCGGCAAATACGTTACCGTGTGACCGTATGCGTTTTTCCCCGTCTCCGCCCGGGAAAAAACCGTGCTGCCATGAACCATCAATCCGAGCGCGAGCAAAAATGCCGCAAATCTCTTTTTCATACTTCTTTTCCTCCTTCTGCCATAACTTTTCTGCCCGTTTCATACCGCCTTATAAGCGCTGCGACTCTTGCCAGAAAAACATCCGTTTTATACGGCTTTCTTATCCAGTCGTCCGCTCCCGCCGAAAGCATCCGGCTTTCCTCATCGGGGCTCTGACCGATAAACAAAAGCTTCGGCGGGTCATTCATGCTTTTAACCTCTGCGGCAAAATCAGCTCTTTCTGCCGCGTCCGAGTCAAGCTCCGCTATTACAAGACACACCTTTTCACGCATTATTTTTTCCATGGCTTCCTTTCCCGGAGGGCATGAAACCGTGTCATATCCGTTATGAATAAGAATTTTTCCCGTCAGCACGGCAATTTTTTCATCATTTCCGACAATCAGTATTTTCAAAACGGCACCGCCTCCTTAAAAAAAGCTCCGATGGTTATCCATCGGAGCGACAGTTTTCCCACTATTATAATTATACATTATAATCTCATTCTTTCTGAATTGTTAGGAAAAACTCACAATTTTAATTTGTAGTAAAATAATAGCCTTTTCCGTAGACGGAAACAATGTCATAATCGTCATGGCTTTCCGTGCCGATCTTCTTTTTAAGGTTCCCGATGTGAAAACGTATCGTCCTTGTATCGTCCGCGGACGGGATGTTCCATACCGTTTCGTAAAGCTCGCCCGGAGAAAAGACCCGGTTTTCGTTTTTCGCCATAAGAAGAAGGAGCGCGAATTCCTTAAGCGTTAAATTAGCGTCCTTTCCGTTCACAAACGCCTTGTTTTTTGTAAGCTCCAGCGTAAGCGGGCCTTTTTCTATCCGGTCGCCTTTTTCGTACCTTTTCCTCGAATCAAAGTGGCGGGATAAAAGCCTTTCGGTAACGGCGATGAGCTCGTCAAAGCTGTAAGGCTTGGTAAGGTAATAGTCCGCGCCCGCAGAAAGCCCCTCCACCTTGTCCGAAACCTCATTTTTGCCCGAAAGGAAAATCACCGGGCTGTCACTTTTCTCCCGGAACCTTCTGCATATGTCATAACCGCTCCCGTCGGGAAGCATTATGTCTAAAATGAGCATATCGGGAGTTTCTTCTGTAAGCCGTAACAGCCCCTCTTTAACGTTTCCAGCCGTGAGAACTTCATAGCCTCTTCTCGCCATCATTCTCGCATTTATGTTAAGAATCTCAAATTCGTCCTCAACCAAAAGGACAGTTGCCTTTTCGCCTTCCATTATTTTTCCTCCGTGTAAGGCAAGGTAAAGGAAACCTTGGTCCCCGCACCCTCGCCGCTCTCGATCCATATTTTGCCGCCGTGCGCCTCAACGATCTGGCGGCACACAAAAAGCCCGATTCCGTGCCTCCAGTATTCCTTGCTGACCGAAACATATCCATCGAACGCCTTTTTCTTTATTTCGTCGCTCATTCCTTCCCCGTTGTCTGAAACGGACACCGTCTGACCGTTTTCACACTCCTTGACGCTGATCTTTATAACGCCGTTTTGCGTGTGCTTAACGCTGTTGGACAAAAGATTTGTCACGACCTGCATTATTCTTGCGCAGTCCGCCTGTATCGGAGGGATATCCCCGTCTATATCGAAAACAATTTTATTGCCTCCGGACCTCTCCTTTCCGAATCCGGTATCCGCCGTTTCATAAACCAGCTGAGCCAGCTTTACCGGGGCAAGGTCCAATGAAAGCCGCCCCTGTTCTATCGCGACCGTGTCCATAAGCTCAACAACTATCCTGTCTATCCTTACCACCATTTTTTCAATGGTCCTCTGATTTTCCTTCATTAACTCCGTCTGATTCCTGCCTTCCTCCAAAAGCTCAAAGGTATCGCGTGCATGAAGATTGATTGCATTAAGCGGGTTTTTTATCTCATGCGCCACGGTCGTTAAAAACACCGACTTTGCTTCATCGTGCCGCTTTAACTGTTCGTTCTGCTCGGCAAGCTTTTTTCTCTGAAGCTCATATTCACGGATATGCAAAAACAGAACCAGCCCGCAGGAAATGCTGACTGCCGCCGCCGTAACAAGAATATCCTTAAGCATTTCGATGTCCGAATCAAACCGCGTCACAAGCTCCGGTCTTAAATAGCTTAAAACGGAAACAAAAGCGTATTCACATATCTCGGCAAGCGATACGGCAAGCGCCGTTTTGCCCTCCAGCATCAGAACCGTGAAAAGCACCGCAAAAATAAACATTGACGGCATTCCGCCCTTGTATCCGCCCGAGGCGAAAAAAAGAAGCGGAAAAATTATCATAAAAATAGTAACTATCGTAATAATGTACGCAGTCTGATACTTACCGGTCTTATATGTAAAAATCAAAAGCCCCGCCGAAAGCACCGCCAAAACCAGGCTTAAAAGCGCACTCGTCCACATTCCGGTGCTTATGTTGAGTATAAATGTTGCCGCGCTTATTCCTACTCCGGCAATCGCCAGCACATTAAAAAGCCTGATGCGAAGCTCAAGCGCTCCGTCAAAAAAGCACGCCGTGAATTTTTTAATTATTTCCCGCAAGTATTCCGCCTCCCGTTTTTGTTTTGGAAAAACAATGACCCGGATTTATTATAGCACACCGTAATAAAATAATCAACGGCTTTTAACTTCCGGCGGGAAAACGGGGGAATGAATACCGATTTTCCATTTATTACGCAAGTGCGTATACGCATAAATGAGGTTAATTATAAAATAATTCTTATTAAGGAAGTGATATTTTGGGAATCAAAGATGCGATCGTACTGCGGATTAAAGAACTGTGCAGGCAAAAGGGAATTAAATATAACACTCTGGCAACAAGCTCCGGCGTCATGCCGTCAACCGTATACAGTCTGCTTGATAACAGTCGGCGGGATATCGGTGTCATCGTCCTTAAAAAACTGTGTGACGGTTTGGATATCTCCGTTTCTGACTTTTTCGATTCGGAAATATTCCGCAGTTTGGACCAAGAGATAAAATGAAAAATCCAAACCTTAGCTTAAACAGTTTTTCAGGCACGCATAAAAATCCGACGGCTCACCGAGCCGTCGGATTTTTTTATGCCGTGAACAAAGCTATTTCATTTTCCAAAAGCTTAAACACCTTTGCAACGAGATAACCGTCCGCAATTGCATGGTTCAGCCTTACGGTAACCGGCATCATAAGCCTTTCGCCCTCTTTTCTGTATTTTCCCCAGTTGACGATAGGAGCAAAGAACAAGTGCCCGTCCGGAAGCTCGATATTTAACGAATCATAGCTTAGCCACGAAATGTAAGACGCGTCAAACCAGTTCGGATGGTTCGCCATGTCGAGCCCGTACTCACGCGTGGTCTTTGCCCTCTCTATGTCGTTTGCCGCGCCCTCGTAAAACCTTTTGTAATCCTCAAAATACTCGGTGTATACAGGTGTGCATGTCTCTGTATCGTCATGGAAAATGTACTGCGTGGGATTTATCTTATCATAGCAGACCAGGGTGTCGGTCTGCCAAAGGTAGCCCATTTTGTAGTCGTCCCGCGAGTTTAATACCTTGGATAGGATATAAAGAAAATTAATGTAAAACTTTGTGCCCGTCTTATCCGAGTGCTTTTTAAGCTCCGTCACATCAAGTCTTGCCGTAACGGATACCGAGCATTTACAGTCCTCGGAAAAGTGGCGGAACACCCCTTTTCTGTAATAGCTCTCCTTATCAATAATTCTGTAATTCATATTTACACCTTCTTTTTCGGTTCCGGCAGTTCGCCGTACATCAGGTCAAATAGCTTTTTTAATAACTCTCTGTCATCCGTTTCCTCAACCAAAAGCATCTTTTTTGCGCCCTCGTAGGGCTCTTCAAGCCTTGCTTCCGGAAGAAGTGCCGATGCCAAGGGCACCGTTTTTACCAAAAAGCGGTCGTCGCAGATATATGCGGCAATTTTTCCTTTGTAATAAACGATGTATTCTCCCATCATGCTCTTAAATTTCACGTCCGAAAGGAGCGACAGTTGCTCTTTCATGTATTCAAAATATTCTGCCGATACCGCCATTATTTTTTCCTCAACACTATCTTAATGAAATTAAGATACTTTCTGCCGCCGGCTTCCATCGCCTTTCTGTCGCCCACGGCATATTCGTTATCCTGTTTGAGCCAGTCGTCCCAGACCTCCGAATTGCTTTCCATTTCGCTGACCGAAATGACCTCTGCCCCCTTGCACTTTTCCGCCATGGCTCTCCAGTACGAAACATCATGCATATAGTCAAGCTGCTCGGGAGTCCACGAGAGCAAAAGCTCCGGCGGCAGATTGTCATGGCAGTCCTTTTTCATTCCGGGAATTGCGATGTAGATATAGCCGCCGCTTTTCAAAAACGGCAGAAGCTTTTCGTCAAGATAGTCCTCGTCGCGCCCGAAATAGTTGTACGAATCGGTGCTCACGATCGCGTCAAAAAACTCCTTTTCAAAGGGAAGCGCCGTCGCGTCCGCCTTGACCGGGATTATCATGTCGCGGTCTAACCCCATCTCGTCAAAAAACTTTCTGTTTTCGTCAGGGTCGCTCCAAAGGTCCGCCGCGTAAACCACAAAGCCGTATTCTTTTGAGAGGAATACGCTGGTGAGCCCCTGCCCGCTTCCAAGATCGCAGACCCGCGCTCCCTCGGGAATCTTATTGTCCAAAAGGAGCTCCTCCTCCAATTTCACGGGGTTGGGACCCATTATTTTTGCCTGTAATTTTTTCGTGTTATATTTTTCGCTTTTTATATATTTCATTTTAAATTCTCCTGTCTTTATTTATCTTTGCAATTTTTATAAATTTTTTCTTTTTTTCAGAAAGGTACTCCTCCGTGTTCTCCGAATATGCGTTTTCCGCCTTGAGCTTTTTATATGAATCCAGTCTCTCTTTTTTTACCGTTCCGTCTTCGACCGCTTTTAAGACCGCGCAGCCCGGTTCGCCCGTGTGAGTGCAGTCGGAAAAGCGGCAGAGCGGCGCCAAATCCTCGATATCGGAAAACGAGCGCTCGATTCCGTCTCCCGAATCCCACATTCCGAGCTCTCTCATTCCCGGAGTGTCAATGACCATTCCGCCGCCGGGAAGCATGAAAAGCTCTCTCCTCGTTGTCGTGTGCCGCCCCTTGTCGTCATTTCTGAGTCCGTTTGTCAAAAGCAGCTCCTCTCCCAAAAGCGCGTTTATAAGCGTTGATTTTCCGACGCCGGACGAGCCGATAAACGCCGCGGTCTTACCGGCTTTCAAATACCCAAATAGCTTTCCGGCACTGTCCGGCTCATTGCTTCCGGTTACTATTATATCGGTTCCGAAAGCTGCCTCTTCAGCCTCCAGCTTCAGACTTTCCGTATCGGCGCAAAGGTCGGACTTTGTAAGGACTGTCACGGGCACCGCACCGCTTTCCCACACCACGGAAAGATAGCGCTCTAAACGCCTTATATTAAAATCATTGTTAAGCGACATGCAGATAAACACCGTGTCGACATTTGCGGCAACGGGCTGCTCCTTATTGTCGCTTCCCGCCGCTTTTCTTAATATCAGGCTTTTGCGTTCAAGCACGGAGTGTATAACGCCGATGTCATTTCTGCAGTCCGCAGCGACGAAATCCCCGACTGCCGGAAAGTCCTTTGCGCTCACGGCGTTGTAGCGCATCTTTCCCGAAACCTCCGCTCTCATTTCTCCGTTTTTTGTCACCATAAGGTACATTCCCTTTTCCTGTGACACTATCCGACCTATTATATAAGGCGCCTCCGGCACGCTGTACCTTCTGTCAAGTCCAAAGAGCGCCATATCATTTTTATCCATTTTTCTTTCCTTTCAGATTTTCCTTCCAGTATTCGTTGTCAATTTCCCACATCTTGCCCTTTAAGTGCAGCGACTCAAACATTTTGTAAAGGAAAAATACTTTTAATGACGGTTTTAAATGCTTTGCCGATTTGTTCACCTTTTTTGCCGTGTCGGAAAGCTTTTTTAAAAACTCTTTTTTAAATTTTTCCGGCATGTCGCTCCAGAAATAGCCCCACACCGACTGAGTGACAACATGCGTTCTTGCGACGCCCCAGTAATCCATACTGTCCTTTATGTCGCGCGCGGCGGATTTTAATCCTCCGCCCCCGGCAGTTGTTATGATTACAGCCTGCTTATTTGCCATGTCAAAATCGGGGCGGTGGACAAGCCACCTAAATCCGTAGTGATCCAAAAACGACTTTATCTGCCCCGGGGCGTGAAAGCACCAGACGGGGGACGCAAACACTATGACCTGCGATTTTTTAAAAGCCTCGTTTATCGGCTTTAAATATTCATATCCTCCGCATTTATCCTCTTTTCCGTGAAGGCATGCATAACACCCCGCACACACATGGGGCATGTCGTCCGGCAGAGTGAACTCGTAAACCTCGCCGAGATCATCTATCTTTGAAATGAGATATTTTGCTCCGTTATATGTACTGCTGTTTTTCCTTTTTGTAGCCTTAATAAGCGTTACGTTTACCATATATTCACACTTTCTGCGGGTCAAATTTAATTAAGACCCTCTCTTGATTGTACAATTACCGCGTCGCATGCGCTTTTTTATTGAATGTTCTGAAAAATAATCTGACGTGCGCGTCCAGCTTTTCAAGGCACTCTTTTTCCCTGTCGGGCTCGCGGTCGCACACTCCCAAAAGCGTGATGATCGGGGAAACATACATAAGCGCCATGGTTTCGGGATCTTCCGCTTCAATCTCCCCGCTTTTTATGAGCGCCGTGAAAATTCCCGCATGATACTTTATGAGCCTTTCGATATATCTATTTGTATATAACCGGGAAAGCTCAGATGAGCGGAACTGCTCTATCGTCATCATTCTGCGAAAACGGTATGAAGCTTCGTCATGGAGTGAATATTCGAATATCTGCCTTACCTTTTTTATCAGAAATTCCTCCGATATCCCGGAAAACACGCCGACATCCTTTCCCGAGTTTCCCACATGAATGTCAATCTTATCGGTGAACTTGTCGTAGTGCTCCGCCGTGTCCTTGACTATCGCGTCAAATATCGCCTTCTTGGACGGATAATGGTTGTATAAAGACGGCGCCTTTATGCCCACCGCCTCGGCAATCTCCCCGACGCTGACCGAATCGTACCCTCTCGCCGAAAAAAGCTCCAGCGCCTTTTCCAATATCTTTTTCTTTGTATCTTCCTGTTTCATAATTTCTCCTAACTAACGTTTGTTAGTTATATTGTAGCTCCGTTTTTATGTTTTGTCAAGAAAAAAGAGCAATCTTTTTTGATTGCTCTTTATATCCACCACTGCGGCACTTTACAGGGAAAGCGAATCTACGCCGCTGTCAATGGCGTTTTTCACTTTTTCAAGCGCCGTGACCGCCTCGTCCTTCGTCTTATAAATAAAGATAATCTCCCATGAGTCAATACCGGTCTGAACGGAAAGCCCCCATCCGGCAGGAATATTGCTGCTCTTAAACCTTCCCGTATCCTCCGCACGCAGCCCGCCGTAACAAATTAAAACCTTGGTTTTATCGGGGCTGGTCAGGCTCATTCTCTTTCTCGGCAAAACGCGCGTCCCGTCAGGAAGAATAAATTCAAACTCAGAAAAGACCTTCCCGACCGCATTCTCCACCGCCGATTCTGTTAAGCTTCCCATTGAAGCCTGCATGTCTGCCATCGGGTCCAATGCCGATATGACTTCGTCCGCAATGCCGTCTATCGAAGCCTGTAATTCCCCGACCGACTCCTCGATCATCTCCCTGATATGCTTAAGGTCCTGTTCATTTAATGCCATATCGTTATCCCCCTTACTTTAACCAGTACGAAAAGATTTTCCCGGCGCACCTTGCGCTTACGGAGCTTCCCTGACCGTTATACTCAAACATAACGCACACGGTCACGCTTTCGCCCTCGTCATTTTCCGCAAAGCCGACAAACCAGTCATGGCTTTTATCGGTTTCGTTCTGCGCCGTTCCGGTCTTTCCGTAAACCTTAAGTCCCCAAACATTTGCCTGTCCGCCGGTTCCCTCGCTGACGCAGGACGCCATCATATCCTTAACCTGACCCGCAACGTATGAAGATACAGGCTCCGACAAAATCTTTTTCTTTGCCTTATGTGCGTTTACGCTGCCCTTGTCGATGCTTTCCACAAGATAGGGCTTTACCATTGCCCCGTCGTTTGCGAAAACGGAGCCGACCATGGTCATATAAAGCGGCGTCACCATAAGCCTTCCCTGACCGATTGAGGTGGACGCGATGTCCGCCGTGCTCATCGCATTTATCTTGTCCGAAAGCGTGCTCACGGAAAGCGGAATGTCAAACTTAATGTCCTCTCCCAAAAGGAATCGCTCATAAATGCTTAATGCGTCCTTTCCCATCTCGGTTCCGATCTCGGCGAAAACAACGTTGCTCGAATGAAGGAACGCGCCCTTTAAGTCCACCTTGCCGTACGCCTTCCCTCCGGAGTTTTCGTATTCCCTTCCGCCGATAACCGCTTTTCCTTCGTCGTCATATTCCTTATCGGTAAGCCCTTTCTCGACCGCAGCCGATGCGGTGATCATTTTCCATGTTGAGCCCGGGGCATAAAGCCCCGAAACGGCACGCGCAACGAACGGCGCATTGTCGCTTTCGGCAAGCTCCTCCCAGTTTTTCAAAAGGCTCTCAGCCGAAGGGTCAAACGTCGGATTGGACGCCATCGCGCGGATCGCACCGGTTTTATTATCCATAACGATAATGCTGCCGTTTTTGCCGCCCATGAGGTCATAGGCGTACTGCTGAAGCTTGTTGTCGATCGTAAGCGTCATATCAAATCCGCTCTTTTCCTTGCCCGAAAGCGTTGTCGCAAGGTTCATTGCCTGACCTATCTCATTTGAGCCCGTCAAATAGTCGTTATATTCAAGCTCGATCTTGCTTCTGCCGTACGTCCGCGACGTGTAGCCGATAACATGAGTATATATTTTTCCGTAGGGATAAACCCTCTTTTGTCCGTCGTCCGTCATCTTGCTTTCGGCGAGAACGGTGCCCTCCCTGTCGTATATCGTGCCGCGCTTTATTTTTTCCTCCTTCTGATAAAGCCTCTGGTTATACACGCTTTTTTCAAGCTTCGGCGCGCTGAAAACCCCGAAATAGGTTAAATACACGGACAGCGAAAGAAAGAGAAACAAAATAACCGAAAGCACGATTATAATCTTTTTATTCAATATTATCACCCTCCCCCACGCTTATTGCCTGAAGAACGCCGAGAGCCATGAAGCTCGTCACGAGCGACGAACCGCCGTAGCTTATAAAAGGCAGCGTGATACCGGTAAGCGGTATCAGCTTTATCACTCCGCCGAGGATTATAAAGGTCTGAAATCCGAACATAACGGAAAGCCCGAAAGCCGTCCTCTTGTCAAACCCGTCCTTTGCGGCAAGAGCGATTTTAAATCCTCTGTAGACCATAATGAAAAATAGCAGTATGACGCCGATTCCGCCGAGAATTCCGAACTCCTCGCATACCGCGGAAAATATGAAGTCGGACTCAACGAACGGCACATACTCCGGGCTTCCGTTCGCAAGCCCGGAGCCCGTGAATCCCCCGCTCGCTATCGCGATGAGCGACTGGACTATCTGATAGCCCCGCCCCGTCGGGTCCGAAAACGGGTCAAACCACATCTTAACACGCGTCTGAATATGAAAAAGCACCTTATATCCGATGTATCCGCCGAGCGAGGCAACGGCAACATTCATCACAAGGAACGACATTTTCTTTCCGAAAACAAAGTACATCGCCATGTAAATGATAAAAAAGAGCACCGCTATTCCCCACTCGCGCTGGAGAACTAGAAATCCGAGATTCATGTATACATAGACGGTTATCAATATGCTTTTTTTCGTTTCGGAGCCGGAAAGAAGCCTTCCGTTATCCGTTCCGAAAAGGCACGATAACGCCAGAACGTACAAAATCCTTATAAGCTCCGACGGCTGAAAGCCCTGGTTTCCGAAATATATCCAGTTTTTTGCGCCGTGTATCGTCCGACCGAAAAGAAGCGTCGCCAGAAAAAGCGCTATTGACGCTCCCGCATAAAGAAAAAACAGTTTGTCCTTAATCTTAACTGCCCTGTACATAAAGTACGAAACAAAGAAAACGAACACGGACACGATAAACCACATCATCTGGCGCTCGCCGTACTCGGGGTCAATCCTCGTAAGCATCATAAGCCCTATAGACATCAGCGCCGTGACCGGCAGAAACAAATACCCGTCGCCCATATGAAGCGCCCTTATCAAAAGGTATGACACTATCAAAAGGAGCATGAATAAAAGCGCGGTAATGCCTGTTTTTATCCGGTCCGCCTCGGTAGTGTTTTCAAACGCCAGAAGTCCGAAGCCTATAATATTCATTAAGGCGAGCATTAAAAGAGGCGTATATATCCTGTACCTTTTTTCTCTCATAAATTGACCTCACCGTCCTTAAGCGAGGGACGGAGGAACACAAACTCAAGCTGACCTATGCATATTCTGTCGCCGTCCAAAAGCTCCACCGCGTCCTCTCCCAGCTTATTGCCGTTTAAGAAGGTGCCGTTCGTGGAGTCTAAGTCCTCGATATAATATCCGTCCTTCTCCTTAAATATCCTTGAGTGCCGGTGCGACATAAAGTTATCGTCGATCGGGATCTGGCAGTCCTCATCCCTCCCTATCGTGTCGTCGCCGGACAAGGGATAGCTCTCCTTTATCAAAAGTCCCGTATCGTGCGGCTGGTTTATCGGTTTTATATAAGCGTCATAAACCGGAAGTCCGGCTTTTTTCCTGCTCATCATTCTTATATCCGAGTATATCATTTTAACGACTATGAAAATAAAATAATACACGATGAGCACAAAAAGAGCGCTTGCAATTTTTGATATAATCTGGAACAACTTTTACACCTGCCTTTTGAGTTTTATAATGTATACTATCAATATGGCTATCGCCAAAAGCACAATGAGCTGGACTATTCCCTTATAAGGAAACGTTATATTGTTTAATATAACGTATAATGCCGAAAGAACCAAAAGTCCCGAAAAAAGTAACGCTCTTTTCATAAGGATTCCTCACTTCATATAATAATGCGCCATTTCAAAATAATTATCATCCGCCTCCAGTATTCCGACCGCCGGAGAGCTCATTCTCGGATACGTCGGACTTCCGGGCGAAAATATGCGGACGGAATTTACCATAAGGTCCTCCGGGGCATGCGTGTGACCGTGAAGCGCGACAAGAGCGCCCTTTTCCCTTGCCGCAAGGCTTAACTTCAAAAGATTTGAATTAACGCCCAATGTGTGACCGTGGCAGATAAAAATTTTATGACCCGCAATTTCTATCACTTTTTCGTTTTCCCCGGAAAAGTCATTGTTCCCGCGGACGAAATAAACCTTTTTGTCCTTATATATTTTCGCAATCTCGGACGCGTCCCTCACGTAATCGCCAAGATGAATTACCGCGTCAAAAGCCACATTTTCCATAAGCTCCAAAACACTTTTTATATGTCCGTGCGTATCTCCCGTTATTAAAACCCGGTACATAAACATTCCTCCGTCACAAAAAGAAGTAAAAAACATAATATAATTACAGAGCCTCGCATAACTATTTAAAAGGGGGTATCAGCATGAATGAGATCGAAAAGATAATAAAAAGCCTTGACCCGTCCGTGATAGGCAAGCTTAAGAATTTTGCCAATACCGGTGAAGGAAAAAAGATTATTTCCCAGTTCTCCTCGATGAACAAAGATGAGCTCATAAAAAAGGTGGGCTCCATGTCGGAGGAGGAGAAAAACGCCATTTTATCGAAAATGCCTGTCGATCCCGCAACCAGAAAGAAATTAAATGATCTGAAGGGATAATAAATGGACGAAATGAATCTTTCGGACGCTATAGAAAGCATCCTCTCCGATCCCAAAATGAAGGATCTTATGCAGAGCCTGTCGGGCGCTCCCTCTTCATCGGAGCCCGAAACCGCGGACTCTGCCATGCCGGATATAAGCAAAATCATGAAGCTTAAGAGCATGTATGACTCCGCCATGAAGGATTCCGACCCGAGGGTAACGCTTCTCACCGCGCTGAGACCTTACCTTTCGGAGACACGTGTAAAAAATCTCGATGTCTGCATTAAATTTCTCCGCTTTTATAAAATCGCCGGCATGATAAAAGATGCGGATATTTTAAAGGAGCTGTTATAGCGCTATGACGAAAAGGTACTTCAGCGAGCCCATAAGCGGGCTTTCGGATATCCTGTCCTCCGTGAAAAAGGACGATCTTGTCCTTCTGGGGCTCATTTTATTTTTAATAGGGGACGGATGCGAGGACAAGGAGCTGCTCCTTGTGCTGGGGTTCCTTTTCGTTTCCGGTAAAATAGATACCGACAAAGGTATTTTATCACACATAGGAAATATTTTCAATAGTTCAGATTAATTTGCTATTGTATTTTAATATTATTTGTACTATAATATAATAAAAAACCAAGGAGAATTTAAATGCAGCTTTTAATAAACTATGTAATTCCCGTTGTCATTGTGCTAATCGGAGCGCAGTGCGGTCAGATGTATGGGCAGAGGTTTTTAGGCAGCTTTTTGGGGCTTTTACTTGCGGTCATATATATCCTTATCGTGATGCGCGGAGATATTTTTATGATCCGCGGAACAAAAAAGATAAAGGCGGGCGAAACAAAAAAGGGCATTGAATTATACGAAAAAGGCATTAAAAGCCGCACCAAGACCGAGTACATGCTCTATGCCTGCTATGCTTTTCTGCGCTACGGATATCCCGATAAATGCATTTTTTATCTTAACGAGGCGGAAAAAATAAAAAAGCTGACTCCCGCTCAAGAAGCGGAGCTTGCCTCCACCAAGGGGCTATACCTTTGGAAGACGGGCGACTTATCAGGCGCGGAGGAGGAATTTCGCAAAGCTCACGGGCTTAACTTAAATTCCTCGACCTACAGCCAGATGGGTTTCATTCTTCTGGATGAGAAAAAATATGACGAAGCGATGGCATTAAACCTTGAAGCGGCTGAATACAACGACTCAGACCCGTCGATAATGGACAATCTTGCGATGAGCTATTTTTATAACGGAGAAACGGACAAGGCTGAGAAAATTTACGAGGGCATCATGGAAAAAGGCACACGTTTCCCGGTTATATATTATAACTATGCGCTTGTTCTGGAAAAGCTGGGCAAATACGCCGAGGCGGCGGAGCAGCTTGACGGCGCGCTCGGTTATAAATTTTCCTACCTTGCCTCTGTTTCAAGAGAAGACGTTGAAAAAAAGCTTGAATACATAAATTCGATAAAATAAAAAACGGCTGAAAGCCGTTTCAAGCTGCCTAAAAAAGCCCTCCTTGCTAAAGGTAACGTAGGCGCTGAGGCAATTTAAAGCCCTCCTTGCTAAAGGAGGGTGGCATTTGCGTAGCAAATGACGGGAGGATTTTTCGAGAGTGTCGCGAAAAACATGCTCACAACCGGGCGGGCAATTCATGAATTGCCCCTACGGTGCTGAATCGAAAGAGGGGGCACATAAAAGCCGGTATGTTCCGAGCGTTCACTCCCCGAGAGAGAAAAAAACAGGTTTTCAGGCACAATCAAAACGCGGCTTCTCCGCGTTTTTTTATTTTGCTCTCGGTTTTTTTATGAGGGCGGCGAAAAGCCCGGCAATGACCGCGGCGGATATTCCGGCGGCTCCAGCAGTGAAACCTCCCGTGAGCGTCCCCAAAAATCCGTCCTTTTCTATTGCCTCCGTAACGCCGCGGAACATATTATATCCGAATCCCAAAAGCGGCACCGTCGCTCCCGCTCCCGCAAAATCAACCAGGGGCTTATACACTCCCAAAAGCCCCAAAACGACGCCTATGCACACAAGCGACACTAATATTCTTGCCGGCGTCAGCTTTGTTTTATCTATAAATATCTGGCAGACAGCACAGATAGCTCCGCCTACCGCAAACGCTTTTATTATCATCCAAAGATCCATTTATTTTTCCTCTTTTCTCATGATTTCGGCTATTCCGAACACCGCAAGGAAAACCGCAAACATTTTTCTCAAGACCGCCCCGTCCGTAAAATTCGCAACCGCACTGCCCAAAAGCGCCCCGGCAATTCCGCCGGACGACATAATAACCGCCTTTTTTATGTCTATGCTTTTGTTTTTGATGTGAATTACGAGCGCCGAAAGCGCCGTCGGAATAAAAAATATCAGATTTGCGCTCTGTGCCGTGTGCTGCTCTATCTTCCCGAACAAAGTCAGCGCGGGAATCAAAAGCGCGCCTCCGCCGATTCCCATTCCCCCGGCAATTCCCGCTATAAATCCTGAAATCAAAGGTACTAACATAACATTCTCCATGCCGAAACAAGCATTAATATTCCGAAGATTCTGCTGACCCAGACCGTCGGAAGCTTTTTTAAGAGCACCGCTCCCAGCGCTCCGCCCGCGGTTCCGCCGACGGCGCACCAGAGCGAGGTTTTAAAATCAACGTTTCCGCCGCGCACATAAAAAAATATGCTGACCGCAGAGAGCGCCAAAATGACCGATACGGTCGTGGCATGCGCCTTTTTCCTGTCAAGATGCAAAAACTTCGTCAGTGCCAGAACGGCTATCACTCCGCCTCCGGCTCCGAAAAGTCCGTTGATAAAGCCCGATACAAGACCTGCCGCTATAAGTGAAAAAACAGCCTCTCACCTCTTTTTTATTTATTGTTGCCGTTTTCGCCCTTCAATATACAAAAAAGGAATGTACGAAAGTACATCCCTTTTTTATATCAATATCCGCCGGACTGTTTTTTATATCCTGTCCTTCTGTTTTCGGACGCCTTCTTGACGTCCTGCATCCTGTCCGTGCTCTCCTGCTTGAACTTTGCAAGCTTATCCTCAAATGAAAGATCCTGCTCCTTATCGCTTCCGAACGAAAATTCCGCCGGAACACCGGAGAAAACGTATTTTTTCCCGCGCTCTTCCTCCAGAGCCTTCTTTATGGACAGACCGATCTTTCCGTTAGGCTCGATATTCATCACCTTGACCTTAACGGTATCCCCCACTTTAAGATGGTCGTTAATATCCTTAACGTAATTCTTTGACACCTCGGAAATGTGCACAAGACCGGACTTTCCTTCCCCAAGATCGACAAACGCGCCGAACCCGGTGATGCCTGACACCTTTCCTTCAACTACTTTTCCCACTTCCAAATCCATGGAAATGTCCTCCTTATTTCTCATTTGTATTAAAACAGCCGTCAGCCGTTTGAATCAACATACTTTCTCTCATCCGGATAAACAAGCCCGAGCTCATCTCTCGCAATATTTTCTATCGTTTCGCGGCTTTCGGCATTCTCGATCTCGTCCTTCAGCTTTTTGCTTTCTTCCTGAACAGCCTTTATTTCGTCCTCAAGCTCGGCTATTTTTTTCTTGCTCTCGTTTATCGTGATCTGCTGAGATATGAACATGCCGCAGAAATATATGATGACCAATGCCGCCGCAATGTATAACAGCACGCGCCTTTTCACCATCATCAGCTCCTTAAACGTATATCAAGATTATTATATAACAGCCGCGGCGACTTGTAAAGATATTTTTCGGAGATTTTTATATTTTTTTCAGCAGTTTTTTCTGAAAATTGAATTTCCGTTTAAGACCTCTCATTTTTTTGGTCAGATCGCGCACGGGAGAAACGACAATGAGCGCCGCTTTCCCCGTTTTTCTTATGAAAAACCGCACCGGAACGGCGAGTATCTTTGCTATCCGGAACAAGACCTTCATCAAAATTCTTAAAATAACGGTGCCCGCGGCAACGAAAAAACGGCTGAGCATGAGAAAGTAAAGCGCGGCGCCTGATAAAACCGCGATATAAATATAAATTCTTAAGTCCGCTCCGGCAACACGGTAAAAGCACGAAATGAAAAAAATCCCCCCGAAAAGCCAGAAGCACGCGTCGCATATATTCGTGACAGCTCTGCCCTCTCCCGTGCGCCGTATGATACGGAAGAAATCGAAAAGCACGCCGAGCATGGCTCCTATCGATATAAAGCTTAAAAATACTTTCGCTTGCTCTATCGTCTGCTCAGACATTATTTAAGAAGCTTTCCCAAAAATCCGGACGCTTTTTTTCCGCCGCCCTCGTAGTATGCGCAGGAATTTATTGTTCCCTCAATCTCGACATCGCCCGTTTCCACGCTTAATTTATTGATATGAAGCGCCTCTCCAGTAACGGTGAGCGAGCCCATTCCGGTTTCAAGCGTCACCTTGTTCTCGTCAAAATTGCCGACATCGGTAACGCCGCTTATGCTCATCTTTTTTCTGCCCTCCAATATTACGTTGTGAATGACCTTTGCCGCAGTTCTTTTCTCTTCCATAAAGTAACTCCTCCTTTTTTAATATCTATATCGTAAAAAGGAGGAGTTTATGCTTATTTATTAAGATATTTCTTCAAAAACTGCCCGGTGTACGACTTTTTAACGCGCGCCACTTCCTCCGGCGTTCCCTCGGCGACGATTTTTCCGCCGCTCTCTCCGCCTTCGGGTCCCAAATCAATTATGTGGTCGGCAACCTTTATGACGTCAAGGTTGTGCTCGATGACAAGCACACTGTTGCCCGCGTCTGTCAGCCTGTCAAGCACCTCAATGAGCTTGTGGACATCCTCCGTGTGAAGCCCCGTTGTCGGCTCGTCCAGGATATACATTGTTCTTCCGGTCGCCTTTTTTGAAAGCTCTGTCGCAAGCTTGACCCTCTGCGCCTCGCCGCCGGATAACGTGGTGGACGACTGCCCTATCTTGATATATCCCAGCCCGACGTCATAGAGCGTTTCAAGCTTTTTTCTTATCTTGGGGATGCTGCCAAAAAATTCAAGACCCTCCTCGACCGTCATCTCCAAAACGTCATAAATGTTTTTGCCCTTATATTTGACCTCAAGCGTCTCCCTGTTATAGCGCTTGCCTCCGCAGACCTCGCACGGAACATAGACGTCGGACAAAAAGTGCATCTCTATTTTTAAGATACCGTCGCCCGAGCAGGATTCGCACCGACCGCCCTTGACGTTGAAGCTGAACCGACCGGGACCGTATCCGCGCATCTTCGCTTCGTTCGTGGAGGCAAAAAGGTCGCGAATATCCGAGAAAAGCCCCGTATAGGTCGCCGGGTTGGAGCGCGGAGTGCGCCCGATGGGCGACTGGTCAATATCTATCACCTTGTCAAGGTTTCCGATTCCCAGTATTTCCTTATGCTTTCCGGGCTTATCCTTTTTCGCTCCGTTAAGCTCGCGCGCAAGCGCTTTATAGAGTATCTCGTTAACAAGTGTGGACTTTCCGGAGCCCGACACTCCCGTAACGCACACGAATTTGCCGAGAGGAATCTCCACGTTTATGTTTTTTAAGTTATTTTCCTTCGCGCCGACTATTTTTAATGTGTTGCCGTTTCCCTCGCGCCTTTTTTCGGGAACCTTAATCTTTTTCCGTCCGGAAAGGTAATCGCCCGTTACCGAGTCCGGCGCGTTCTCGATGTCTTCTATCTGCCCCGCGGCAACGACCTTTCCGCCGTGGATTCCCGCTCCCGGTCCGATATCGACAATATAGTCCGCGGCATACATCGTGTCCTCGTCATGCTCCACGACTATAAGAGTGTTTCCCATATCCCTTAAATTTTTAAGCGCCGAGATGAGCCTCTCGTTATCCCGCTGGTGAAGACCTATCGACGGCTCGTCCAAAATATACAAAACGCCCGTGAGTCCGGAGCCTATCTGCGTTGCAAGCCTGATTCTCTGCGCCTCGCCGCCGGATAGCGTCGCCGCCGCGCGCGTTAGCGTCAGGTAGTTAAGCCCCACCTCGCGAAGGAACGAAAGGCGCGCCTCAATCTCCGTTATTATTCTTGACGCAATCATTTTTTCTTTTTCCGAAAAATCAATGCTCTTCATGAAATCATAGAGCCTGTCTATCGGCTTGTCCGACATTTCATATATATTGACTCCGCCGACGGTGACGGAAAGCGCCTCTTTTTTAAGCCTTTTCCCGCCGCAGCAGGGGCAGTCGCTCTTGCTCATGCGAAGCTCGTAGTAGTATTTCATGAAATCGGAGGTCGTTTCCGCATAGCGGCGCTCCATGCAGGGGATTATGCCCTCGTACGGCTTGTCGTATATCTGCTCGGTGCGGCTGTCGCGCCCCTTATAGCGAATCTCGATCGGTTCTCCGTCCGTCCCGTAAAAGAGAATTTTTTTAGCCTTGTCCGTAAGGTCCTTTATCGGCGCGTGAAGGTCGATATTATAGTGCTTTTCAAGCGCGTTATACTGGCTTTCAATCATTCCGCCGGGAACGCTTCCGTCCCAGCCGATGAGGTCAATTCCCCCGTTATAGACGGAAAGCTCCTTATCTGCAATGAGCCTGTCGGGATCCATCTTTAAAAGGTATCCGAGTCCCGCACACTCAGGGCACGCACCGAACGGATTGTTGAAGGAAAAAAGCCTCGGCTCCAATTCCTCTAAATTGATTCCGCATTCGTGGCAGGCATAGTTCTGGCTGAACGTTCTCTCCTCGCCCCCGATAACGGCGACCGTAACGAGCCCGCCCGCCATTTTCAGCGCCGTTTCGAGCGAATCGGTCAGCCTCTTATTCATATCGGGCTTTACCGTGAGTCTGTCGACAACTATATCTATATTGTGCTTTTTCTTTTTGTCAAGCTTTATTTCGTCCTCAAGCAGTCTTATCTCCCCGTCAACCCGGACTCTGACATATCCGTTTTTCACCGCGTCGACAAAAAGCTTTGAATATTCGCCCTTCTTGCCGCGGATGACCGGGCTCATTATCATGATTTTCGAGCCCTCGGGATATGACTTCACGCTGTCGGTTATCTGGTCGATGCTCTGCTTTTTTATCTCTTTTCCGCATTTCGGGCAATGCGGAACACCGACTCTTGCGTATAAAAGCCTTAAATAGTCGTATATCTCCGTGACCGTGCCGACCGTGGAACGCGGATTCTTGCTCGTCGTCTTCTGGTCTATTGATATCGCGGGCGAAAGTCCGCCGATAAAGTCAACGTCCGGCTTTTGCATCTGCCCCAAAAACTGGCGCGCATACGACGAGAGGGACTCTACATAGCGCCTCTGCCCCTCGGCATATATCGTGTCAAAGGCGAGCGAGCTTTTGCCCGATCCCGAAAGCCCCGTAAAAACTATGAGCTTGTTTCTCGGAATCGTTAAGTCGATATCTTTCAAGTTGTTTTCTCTGGCGCCTCTTATGACAATCTCATTTTTCATCAATTTCACCCCTGATTCTTTCTATTCTGTCGCGCAGCTTTGCCGCGTCCTCAAACCGCAGCTCGGACGCAGCCTTTTTCATCTCGTTTTCGAGCTTTTCCAAAATATTTTTATCTTTTTTGCCGGTATCGGGTGCTTCCTTAACGGTCTTTATGACCTCGCGGACCGCTTTTTTAACGGTTTTCGGCTTGATATTGTGCTTTTCGTTGTAATCCGACTGTATCTTTCTTCTTCTCTCGGTCTCGTCTATCGCCTCGCGCATCGCGTCCGTCACGGTGTCGGCATACATGATGACCTTGCCTTCGGCATTTCTCGCGGCACGCCCGATGGTCTGGATAAGCGACGTTGTGCTCCTCAAAAATCCCTCTTTGTCCGCGTCCAGTATCGCGATGAGCGATACCTCCGGTAAGTCAAGCCCCTCTCTTAAAAGGTTGATTCCGATCAAAACGTCGAACACGCCGAGCCTTAAGTCCCTTATTATCTCCATTCTCTCTATCGTTTCGACCTCACTGTGCATATACCTGACCTTAATGCCGAGCTTTTGCATGTGGTCCGTCAGCGCCTCCGCCATTTTCTTGGTGAGCGTTGTGACAAGCACCCTCTCGCCCTTTTCTGTGCGCCCGTTTATCTCGCCGACAAGATCGTCTATCTGCCCCTCTACCGGGCGGACCTCGATTTCGGGGTCCAAAAGTCCCGTCGGTCTTATAACCTGTTCGACAATTCTTTCGGAGTGCTCCTTCTCATATTCCGCCGGAGTCGCCGAAACGAACACAACCTGATTTATGCGCTCCTCAAACTCGGAAAACGTCAGCGGTCTGTTGTCGTACGCCGAGGGAAGGCGGAACCCGTATTCGACAAGGTTGTCCTTTCTCGACTTATCGCCGGCGTACATCGCCTTTACCTGCGGAATCGTAACGTGCGACTCGTCTATCACAAGCAGAAAATCGTCCGGGAAATAGTCTATCAGCGTATATGGTGCGCTCCCCTTGGCTCTTCCGCTTATATGGCGCGAGTAATTCTCGATTCCCTGGCAGAACCCGACCTCGCGCATCATCTCGATATCATATTTTGTGCGCTGGCTGATGCGCTGCGATTCCAAAAGTTTTCCGTTACCGTCAAAATATTTCACTCTTTCGGCAAGCTCCTCCTCAATCCCGCGTATCGCGCGCTCAAGCTTTGCCTTGTTCGTAACATAGTGGGAAGCGGGATATATTGCGATATGGTTTCTCGTGCCGAGTATTTCCCCCGTCACGGTGTTTATCTCGCATATCCTCTCAATCTCGTCGCCGAAAAACTCGATTCTCACCGCTTTTTCGTTTTCGCTCGACGGAAAAACCTCCAGAACGTCACCGTGCACCCTGAATTTATTTCGCGTGAAATTTATGTCGTTCCGCTCATACTGCATGTCGACAAGGCGGCTTACTATCTCGTCGCGGTCGGTCTCCATTCCCGGGCGGAGCGATATTACCATCTCACTGTAATCCTCGGGGTCGCCGAGACCGTATATGCAGGACACGCTGGCAACCACGATAACGTCCCTCCGCTCAAAAAGCGCCATTGTAGCACTGTGGCGGAGCTTGTCTATCTCATCGTTTATTGCGGCGTCCTTTTCTATGAACGTGTCGGTCTGAGGAATATATGCCTCCGGCTGATAATAATCATAATAGGAAACGAAAAATTCAACCGCATTGTCAGGGAAAAACTCCTTGAATTCCGAGCACAGCTGTGCCGCAAGCGTCTTATTGTGCGCGAGCACCAGCGTCGGACGGTTGACCTTTTCGATAACGTTCGCGATCGTATATGTCTTTCCCGAGCCGGTAACGCCGAGCAGAATCTGCCCCCTGTCGCCCTTTATTATCCCGTCCGCAAGCTCCTTTATCGCCTCCGGCTGGTCGCCCGACGGTGTGAACGGGCTTTTCAATACGAATTTATCCATTCTTTCTCCTTATTCCGTAAGGGCAGAACCGCATGCATATCCCGCACACCGCTCCCCTTCCGATATTTTTAAATTTGTCCTTCATATATGTGCTGCAAAGCTCCGGGTCAAAAAAGTCCGAGTAATTTAATTCACGGCTCCAGTTGACCCCTGCAATCGCGCCTGACGGGCACTTGTCGCGGCAGACGGTGCAGCTTCCGCACCCGTCCTTATACTCGTGCCCGGTCACGGGAAGCTCTAAATCGGTAAACACCGTGGCAAGGCGCACTCTCGGTCCCATTTCCCGGGAAATAAACATTGCGTTCTTGCCGATCCAGCCGAGCCCGGCGGCAACCGCTCCCGCCTTGTGTGAGAAAAGCCCTCTGTAGCCCTCGATGCTCTGGCTTGCCGGAACGTTCGCAGCGTTATAGCCCGCCCTCTGCAAGCGGATGATGACCGAGAGCGAGAGACTGTCCAAAAGAGCGTTCACGGTTCTGTAATGATGAAAATATGTTTTTGACGGTCCTTCCTCGCTTATAGTGTCAATGATAGCGTCGGACAGGCGCACGCAAAAGCTTATTGCATAATTAAGCCCGGGAAACGGCGTGTCCTCCCAATAGGAGCACCCGACTGCCTCCGCTCCGCCCGAGGTAAGCATTTCGCATATTTTATTATACATTATTTTCTCCTTCTCTTGCACTTTTTCCGCATTTGTGGTATACTTAAATAAGTTTGTACCACGGAGGGATCTTTTATGGCTGACTATTATTTCAGCAATTCGATCGACTTAAAACTTATTATACTCTTTATTGCGGAAAATTTCAAGCGTCCCGTCACAATTTCCGATATTACGGATATTGTCGCCGAAACCGAGTTCGCGGATTACTTTCCGGTCGCTCAGGGGTTTTCCGAGCTTTTGTCGTCCTCGCTCATGATTCCGGCGGTTCAGCCCGGGCGCTACATAGTTACAAAAAAGGGGCATGACGCGTACGATCTTTTTGCGTCGGACGTTCCTTATACCGTTAAAAAAACGCTGCTCGCCGTTATCAATAAGGCGCGCTTAAAGGAGGCGGAGGCGCACTCCGTCACCGCGGAATATAAGCCCGACCGCTCGGGCGGGTATGAGCTTTTCTGCGAGATAGCGGAGACCGGGATTCCGTTCTTTTCGTTCTCGCTCACGCTGCCGACATTGGACTCGGCAAAGACCGCGGCGGCAAAATTCCGCCAAAACGCCGATAAAATCTATTCGGAAATTATAAAAGACTTGACATGACGTATTGACGATATCTGTATTTTGGTATATAATAGATACTATATACAATTTCGATAATTTTTTTGGAGGTTTAATATATGGACAGAGTTTATAATTTTTCCGCGGGTCCTTCCATGCTCCCGCTCCCCGTTCTGGAGAAGGCTAAAGATCAGCTTTTGAACTATGAGGGCACGGGTCAGAGCGTTATGGAGATGAGCCACCGTTCCAAGGAATATGCTCCCATTATCGAGGGAGCGGAGGCTCTCCTTCGCAAGGCGATGAACATTCCAGATAACTATAAGGTGCTCTTTTTGCAGGGCGGCGCGTCCAGTCAGTTCGCAATGATTCCGATGAACCTCGGAAACAAAAACAAAAAAGCTGATTATGTGCTGACCGGTCAGTGGGCTAAAAAGGCGTTTGCCGAGGGCAAGAGATACTTGTCGGCGCGCGAGGTTGCCTCGAGCGCGGATAAGACATTTTCATACATTCCGGCTCTCACGCCCGATATGTTCGACCCCGAGGCGGATTATGTCCACATTTGTATGAATAACACGATTTACGGAACAAGGTATACTTCGCTCCCCGATACGGGCAGCGTTCCGCTTGTAGGCGATATTTCATCCATGATCCTGTCGCAGGATATTGACGTTTCGCGTTTCGGTCTTTTGTATGCCGGCGCGCAGAAAAACGTCGCGCCCGCGGGTCTCACGATCGTTATCGTGCGTGAGGATCTTTTAGGCAACGCTATGGACATCACTCCCACGATGTTTAACTATGTAACACACTCGGAGAACGGCTCGATGTTCAACACTCCGCCCTGCTACAATATTTATATCTGCAAGCTCGTGCTTGAGTGGATACTCGAAATGGGCGGCGTTTCCGCTCTTCAGAAGGTGAACGAGGAAAAGGCTGCGCTTTTGTACGATTTTCTTGATTCCTCCTCCCTTTTCTCCGGCACGGTTGAGAAGAAGGACCGTTCGCTCATGAACATTCCCTTCGTAACCGGAAACGAGGAGCTTGACGCAAAGTTTGTTTCGGAGGCTAAAAAGGCGGGCTTTGTAAACCTTAAGGGTCACCGCTCCGTCGGAGGTATGCGTGCAAGCATCTATAATGCGATGCCGATCGAGGGTGTCCGCGCTTTGGTTGATTTCATGAAGAAATTTGAGGCAGAGAATAAATAAGAGGTGTTTTTGATGTATAATATTTTAACGCTCAATAAGATTGCCGCATGCGGTCTTGAAAATTTCGGCGATAACTATTCTGTTTCCGACAATACGGAAAATCCCGACGGTATCGTTTTAAGAAGCTTTAAAATGCACGACATGGTTCTTCCCGAGTCCTTAAAGGGCATTGCGAGAGCCGGCGCCGGCGTTAACAATATCCCGGTCGATAAGTGCACAGAAAAAGGCATCGCCGTCTTCAACACTCCCGGTGCAAACGCAAACGCCGTTAAGGAGCTTGTTATCGCGGCAATGTTTTTAGCTTCGCGCGATATCGCGGGCGGAATTGAGTGGGCAAAGTCGCTCGCCGATAAGGGGGCGGACATTCCGGCACTTGTCGAAAAAGGCAAGAGCAATTTTGCCGGAAACGAGATCACAGGTAAGACTTTAAGCGTCATCGGTCTCGGTGCGATCGGCTCGATGGTTGCCAACGCGGCATACCGCCTCGGAATGAACGTTGTCGGGTTTGACCCGTTCCTTTCAGTCGGTGCGGCGCTTCACTTGGATCCCAGAGTAAAAGTGGCGTCCTCGCTTGAAAAGGCGGTTGCGGAGGCGGATTATATCACAATTCACGTTCCGCTCAACGATTCGACGAGGAGCGAGTTTAATTCCGATATTTTTGCGGCAATGAAAAAGGGCGTGCGCTTCTTAAACTTCGCAAGGGGCGAGCTGGTCGACAGCATCGCTCTCCGCGAGGCAATTGAAAACGGGACCGTTAAGCTTTATATAACGGACTTCCCGAACGAGGAAGTGCTTAATATGGAGCACACGGTATGTATTCCCCACCTCGGCGCGTCCAGCGAGGAGTCGGAGGATAACTGTGCGGTTATGGCGAGCCGCGAGCTTATTGATTTCCTTGAAAACGGAAATATCACAAATTCGGTCAACTTCCCGAACTGCTCGCTCACTCCGAGCGCGCTTCCCAGAATCACGGTTATGCATAAGAACGTTCCGGCAATGCTTTCCTCGTTCACAACGATCTTGAGTGAGGCGGGGCTTAACATCGCGAACATCATAAATAAGAGCAAGAAGGACGTTGCCTACACCATGATTGAGACCGACAGCACCCCGACGGACGAGATGATCAAAAAAATTGAGTCCACCGACGGCGTCATAAGGGCAAGACTGTTAATAAAGTAATTTCGTAAAACGTAAAAAGATACCGCTCGCGGCTTTTGCCGCGGGCGGTATCTTTTTTATCGGGAGATGTTAAACACTTTATCCTTTGCCTCCGTTATGAACATATCCTTTATCGCTTCAGCACTTTCTTTGCCGCCATAAACCATGACCGGGCGGTCTATAAACATATCAACGTTATATGCAAAAGGATTTTTTTGCTTTATCTCCGTCATATTTTCTTCTAATTCTGCTTTTATTTCATTGTTCAAATTACTGTATCTGTAAAAACAATTTCTGAAAATTTCGTTGTCCTTTTTTCCTGATTTCAACTGGCTGACCGCTTCCCCGTTCACCGCAACCATGGTGTGCATCCTTCCGCTTGTTCCGTCATTGTTTTTCACGGTTACATTTCCGCTTTTTACCCAAATCGTGTCAAATCCCGAAATAATCACGTTATTAACATCTTTGCTCATTACAAGATTCCACTTTTCGCCTTCCGGCAGCTTGTGTAAAATAGCCCTTATGTTTGCTTTGTATTCTTCAACTGCCAGCCTTAATTTTTCACTGTTCTTTTCATCGGCAAATTTATATATATGTTTGAAAACCCCGAAATATAAGAAAAGAAAGACTACAACACTCAATATTGCATCAACCCAGAACCCGCCGTCTTCAAACCACATCATAAAGAATGAAACAAGTGAGATTATAAACGGAATCAAAACACATGTACACCCGATATTAGTCGATTTGTCGTTATAGCCCTTTACGGCTTCTTCTGCCAAATCCTGCTGCCTTTTAAAAACGGCAATAGCTTTTTTTGTCCGTTCTTTTTTATTATCGCACTCTTCGTTTATCTGCACGATTTTTGCCTTTACCGCTTCCTTTCTTTCGCAATCCGGTACATCATCAATTTCCTGCGATATTTGCGCCAGTTCCTCTGCCGACGTAATATTCATCATTTCTTCTGTCAGCATGTCGCAGTAATTATTTGAAGATGCAACAAGATATTCGCGAAGCTCATTCTTATATTCATCGGACGCATAGGCGTATGCTCTGTTGAATTTATTATATCTGTTAAGCGGCTCCATTGACGGCTGAGGTCTTAAAAAATCGGATTCTTTGCCGAGCTTAAACTCAACCATCAGTGAAAAAATCTGCGCCTTCGCATTTTCGGGATCAATATCCATCATTTTGTCTATAATTGACTGCGCAGAATCATATTCGCCGTCCTCCAGCGCCATGGTCGCCCTCTTGATTAAGTTTTCCATGCTTGCGCCGGGCGCAGTTTCGGATTGTACATATACCGTTTTTTCGGGAACGTCGTTTGATACGATTTTCTTAATGCCTCTTATCAGATCCTGTATAAACCCAATCTTGCTCATATCCTGGCTCTGAAACAAAGAAAGCTCCTCCGGCAACTCGTAAGCATCCATGTCTCGGTAGCACGGGATGAGAAGCTTTTTCTTGTCTTTTTTGGCTATCTCCAAAAATCTTGCCCATTCGTTTTTTACCCAGACCGCATTATAATATTCCGCCTTAGTGCCGATAACCAACATTACCTTTGCGGAATTGAGTGCGGCAAAAATATACGGCTCATACTCCTGCCCCAATTTGTCTTCAAGCGTGATTCGTGCAAAGAACACCTTGTATCCTTCATTGGTCAGCTGATAATATATGTCCTGTGCCAGGGTCGAGTCTATCGTTCGTTCACCCGAAGAAGAATCAGTTTCCTTATAGCAAATAAAAATATCATAAGGCTTTTCATTTCTTGCTATATTTAATATTCCCTTCTGAATCTCCGAAATTCTTTGCGCTTCGGTTTTATAAAGCTCCCGGGAATGATCATCCGGTGAATATTTAAGCGCGTTCTGATAATCCAGGTCCGCAAGTATGGATTCATTTTGCACACGGTGGCACGTCGGAATCCTCTCGTGCGTTCTCGCATCTTCCACATATTCAATTCCATACCTTGACAAAACGCATCCCCAATAAGCCTCTGCATTGCCCGTGTCCTCTTCCAGAATATTTTCATACTCCTTTAGAGCCTTATCAAACTGGCTCTGCATTCTGTAATGGTTCGCTCTGTTAAAAAGATTGAGCATTCTTTCATCATTTGCCTTCGGCAAGGTCATTGTACTGCCGCAGCTTTCACATGTTCCGCAGCTGTCTCCTTCGGAAAATTCCAGGTTGCCCCCGCACATTTTACATTTAAATACCGCCACTTTTACCCCTCATCTTTCATCTTGTTATATCTCATGGCAACAATCCGTTTGCCGCTTTATTTCCAATAATCCTTTTTTTCGTTCAGAAATTCATTGTGTTTTTCTTCCGCTTTTTTATCAAGCTCGTTAATATAGTCACTACCGGTACTTGATATAACTACCCGTATCACAAATATCGCAAGAAGTACTGTGTGAACTGTCAAAGTCCATATAAGCGTTAAAGATACCGTACAGGCAATAAGCGAAAATATCACGCTCAGCGCCGCGTAGGTTACGCTTGTATAGATATACGAAAGCCCCGAGACTGCCTTTGCGCTTCCTTTTCCGTAAACATATACCGTACCGGTTATAAAGCATATTGCTATGTCCGTGAAAATATAAGACGCAATAAATGTTTCATTTATCGGTACAACCGCAAAAAGCACGGAAACCGCTGCAATCGCAATAACTGCACAAAGTATTATTTTGCCGTTTCTACTCATTTGTTTCACCGCCTATCTTTTGTCCGCATTCAAGGCAGAATTTTGCACCCTGAGGCACTTCCTTTCCGCAATTGGGGCAGACGCTCTGAAGCTTTGCTCCGCACTCGCAGCAAAACTTACCCTTCGGAGTTTTCTTCCCGCATTCGGGGCATATCATTTCATTTTCCGAAAGGGACTCAATCTTTGCGCCGCACTCAAAACAAAATTTTGCGTTTTCGTGAAGCGGACTTCCGCATTTTATGCACTTGCCGGTCTGAGGCTTTGCGGTATTTGCAAGGCTGTCGTTCACTATACCGCCTATGTTATTGCTCACGCCCGCCATAACTCCGAGTCCGACTCCCAAATTTGTCATATTGCCGCCCTCATTTCTTACAGCGCCCTCAGCAACATCAAAGCTTCTCTCCTGTTGATATGTATATCCTTCGATCTGCCTTTTCGCCGCCATCCCCTCGGCTTCCAATATCATTTTCCGTTTTTCGGTCTCCTGTCCGATAATGTCAATGTTCTGTTTTAATTTTGCTTCCGCAATATCGGCATACTGCCTAAAATGTAAGTCCTTAAAACGCTTGTAAGTACCGTCATCCTCCGGCTTGACTATTGTCGTCACAAAGAAATGCACAAGGGACAAACCGTATTCGTCAAAGTCGGAAACAAGCAGTCTCTGCATATCTCCCGAAAGCTCCTGAAGCTTTTCGTCTATCTGAAAAATGTTGACTTTGTTTTCTCTTAAATATGTTGAGAAATAAGTCTTAAACCTCGTCATTAAAAAAGCCCTGAATTTTTGCGTCAGCCCTGTCTGCGTCAATCCGTCTTCCGTCCCCACGACCTTGACAAGCAGTTTTTTCGAGTCCTTTACACGCAAAGTCATTTCACCGCTCGCCCCGATTTTAATCGGAAAGTTGTATGTGGGTTCAACATATTCTATTTTTGAGTCTGTGCCCCATTTAATTGCCATCTGCTCCGTTTTGTTGACAAAATAAACCTCACAGTGAAACGGGGTCTTATTATCGAAAACCTTATTGAAAAACTTTTTAATCAGCGGGATATTTTGTGTTTCAAGAGTGTGCCTACCGGCTTGAAACACGTCCAAAAGCTGACCGTTCATATAGAATACCGCTTCCTGCGACTCGTGAACTATAAGCTGGGTCTGTGTGTTAAAGTCTTCGCACGGGTGCTTCCATATAAACGTAGAATTATCGCCTTCATACTGAATTATTTCAGCTATTTCTGCCATGCCTGTCACCTCTTTTTAATTTTTACCACGGAATATACATTACGTGGTCAGGAAAAAAATCAACAAGGATTTTTTTCGGACCGGTTTACGAAAAATATTCAAGTTTTTCGTAAACTAGGTATACAGGAGCCGGCAAACGCCGGGTCCGTTCACGTAAAAGACCACGAAAATAAGACCGATGAAAGCAATTTTTCATCATCGGTCTTAAAATCATGCAAAAAAATATTTTTGCCGATAAATATTGACATACTTTTCCAAAAGTAGTATAATAAAAATACCCCAATTTCGTTTTTCGAGGAAAAGGGCTGCATAATCGGACCACGTAATGTATATTATGTGGCTTTTTTCTTTTATTCCCGCAAAAAGCCGAGCATTTCGATTCTGGAGCGGTGAATCTCCGAAGATTCCGCAGTGTAAATGCGTGTGGTGTTCATGCTGACGTGCCCTAAGAGCTCCGAAAGGCGCAGTAAGTCCTTATGCACCTTGTAGTACGTCCGCGCAAAAAGATGGCGCAGGTTGTGCGGAAAAACCTTCTTTTCGGACACATTCGCCTTTTTACAAAGCGCCTTCATGGAGCGCCAGATATAGAACCTGTCAAGCGGTTTTCCTGTTCTTGTGATGAACACGGGTCCGCTTTTTATTTTGTTCTTCTTGGCGTATTTAATCAGCATTTTGCAGAGCTTTCCGGGGAGCAGCACCGTGCGGACTCTGCCCTTTAATGCGACGGTTGCTCGGCGCAGCATCAGTGCCTCGCACGTGATAAAGCGAATCTCGGAAACGCGCAGTCCGCAGGAGCACGCCGTCTGCATGAGGAGATACAGCAGCTCGCTCTTTTCCTTCGCTGCGGATAAAAGGCGGTTGTACTCTGATACCGTCATCTCCCGCTCCTTGTCGGCAAAGCTGCTCCGGGAAAATTTAAGGCTCTTTAGCTTTAAATCGTGCCGCCCGCAGAACGCGAAAAATGAGTTAAGCCCCGCAACTGCGGCGTTCACGCTCGCCGGTGCGCGCGTCGCCTTCAGGCGGTTTTTATACTCTACCGCAAGCTCCTTTATCATCCTTCGCCCGGAGAGGTATTCGGCGAAGACCCGTACGTCGCGGGCGTATTTTTCCGCGGTCGCCCTCTCCTTCTCGCGTTTAATAAGGTCGTTTTTGAAATTCATAATCTTTTCTTCTGTGATAAACATTCTCTCACCCCGTGAACCATTTTACCACAGAGGCACCCCCTGCCGAAAGTCCTTGTCCGGCGGGTTGCGCGCATAAGGTGGGAGCGCCGAAAAATCCTCCCTTCGCCTTCGGCTCTTCCGTCTCGCTGCGGCTCGGTCACGCCTCGGTTCTGACAGTCCACCGGACTGTCATTCATTGCCTCGGCGCCGCTTCGCTACCTTTAGCAAGGAGGGCATTTAAACTCCCGCGCAGGTTTCGACAGAACTTTTAAAGGCGCTCTTGCGAAACGATGCTCCTTCGGCAGAACGCAAAGCCCCCGGAACGGTACCGTTCCGGGGGCTTTATCAATCATACATCTCGTCCATTTTTGCCTTTGCTTCGTTATAGAACACGCCGAGAACTCCGACGTAGCCGCTTTTCCACGGCTTATTTCTTCCGCAATAGTGAATGACCACCGAGTTTTCGCGCACCCAGTCCAAATTCAGTTTCTTTTCAAACGGCGAATGAAGCATGTAGAGCCGCTCCGTCATATTATACCGGAACGTGTCGAGCGGAATTATCCTGCTGCCGTAAAGGCTGCTTATAATATCCTGATCCGGCAAAACGAGAAACTTTTTTCTGCGCTCGATGAAGTCAAAGACCTCCGACGTGTCCTGTTCCTCGCGCAGCTTTTTAAGATTCATCAGCATGACGCCGGAATTGATATACGGGCTCTCCTCGTCCATATCAAGCCTTAATTCGTTCACCTTGTGCATAACGGTGCTCTCCGTATGCGATGCGGCGGCAAAATATGAATCGCCCATATCGAGCGAATAAAGCTTCTCAAGCGATTTGTTCACGATTATATCCGGGTCCAAATAAAGCACTTTGTCAAGCTCCTTCGGCAAGTACTTTGCCGCAAAAATCCTGTAATATATCTCCTTGGGATATCTCGACGTTGTAGGTGCAAAATCGAGCATTTTTTCATCCGCCCGAATCATATTTATTCTGCCTTCATCTCCCAATATCCGCCTCGTTTTGTCAAGCGCCGACTCCTTCATGTCCGTGTGCAAAAGCCAAACCTCAAAAAATCCGCCCTTGTTCGACTCCTTCAGCGACGAAAGCATCACGTTAAGATACGGAACATAATTTTCGTCAAGCGTAACCAGAATGTTCAATTCTTTCCCTCCTTAAAAATATAAGAGAGTCAAAAATGCTCTCTTATAAAGCTTATTTATCCGCGTTCAGCTTTGCTCTGTGATCTGCCTTCGCGCGCTGATCGGCGGTGAGCAGCCTCTTTCTCAATCTCAGGCTTTCGGGCGTAACCTCCAAAAGCTCGTCCGCCGTGATGAATTCAAGGCACTGTTCAAGGCTCATATCCTTAGCCGGAGTGAGTTTTAACGCATCGTCCGACCCGGAGGCACGGGTGTTTGTGATGTGCTTTTTCTTGCACACGTTAACCACAACGTCGTCCACACGGCAATTCTCGCCGACGATCATGCCCTCATAGACCTTGTCGCCGGGCCTAATAAAGAGCGTTCCCCTGTCCTGTGCGTTAAACAGACCGTACGTTACCGCCTCGCCGGTTTCAAACGCGACTAGCGATCCTCTTGACCTTTCCGGAATGTCACCCTTGTAGGGTTCATAGTCCTTGAGCATGGAGTTAATGACCGCCGTGCCCTTGGTTGCCGTCAAAAGCTCGGTTCTGTAGCCGATAAGCCCTCTCGACGGAACATTGAACTCAAGCCTTGTATATCCGCCCGCTATCGGCACCATGTTGGTAAGCTCCGCTTTTCTTTTTGCCGAGCTTTCCATAACCGCGCCGGTGTACTCGTCCGGCACGTCGATAAAGAGATCCTCGATGGGCTCTAACTTCTCGCCGTTCTCCCCGGTCTTAAAGATTACCTGGGGGCGCGAAACCTGGAACTCATAGCCCTGGCGGCGCATATTCTCGATCAGTACGGAAAGGTGAAGTTCTCCTCTTCCCGACACAACGAACGAATCCGCACTGTCGGTGTCCTCCACTCTTAAGCTTATGTTGCTTTCAAGCTCTTTATACAGTCTTTCGCGAAGGTGTCTTGACGTTACAAAGCTTCCCTCACGCCCCGCGAACGGGCTGTTGTTGATGGAAAATGTCATCGACATTACGGGCTGATCTATCTCGACAAAGGGAAGCGGCTCAACCTTTGCGGGGTCGCAAAGCGTTTCTCCTATCTCGATATCCGTTATTCCCGAAAGGCAGACTACCTCGCCCGCTCCGGCGGATTCCGCTGTGCTGCGCTTTAAGCCCTCATAGGTATAGACCGCGGCAATCTTGCCCTGTCTTGTCTTTCCGTCGCGCGCCGAAACCGTGACATTGCTTCCGGTCTTAACCGTTCCGCGCTCGATGGTGCCGACCGCAATTCTTCCTGTGTATCCGTCAAAATCAATATTCGAAACAAGCATCTGAAAGGGCTCCGACGCGTTGCCCTTCGGCGCCGGAACATGCTTTAATATAAGGTCAAATAAAGGCTTCATATCGCCGCTCCCGGCTTCCGCGTCCATGCTCGCCCATCCGTCGCGGCCCGACGCGTAGATGACCGGCGAATCAAGCTGCTCGTCCGTCGCGTCAAGATCCATAAAGAGCTCCAAGACCTCGTCAACGACCTCGTAAGGTCTCGCGTTCGGTCTGTCAACCTTGTTTACGACAATTATCGGCACGAGGTTTAACGCAAGCGCCTTTTTGAGCACGAATCTCGTCTGCGGCATGCAGCCCTCAAACGCGTCAACCAATAAAAGAACGCCGTCAACCATTTCAAGTGCACGCTCAACCTCGCCTCCGAAATCGGCGTGACCGGGCGTATCGACAATATTTATCTTAACATCATTATAATAAAGCGACGTATTTTTCGCAAGGATCGTGATTCCTCTTTCTCTTTCAAGATCGCCCGAGTCCATAACGCGCTCCTGAATCTGCTCGTTCTGTCTGAACGTTCCGCTCTGCTTTAACATCGCGTCGACAAGCGTCGTCTTTCCGTGATCGACATGCGCTATAATCGCCACGTTTCTTATATTTTCGGTATTCATCATATCTCTTCTTTCTCGAAAAAAACTTAACTTATTTATTTTACAATAAATGCTCTTTTTTGTCAAGTAAAAAGCAGAGGCTGCTAAGCCTCTGCTTTAGTGGATTTTTCCCAAATGTGCCACGCCTTAAGCTGCTTTATATAAAGGATGAGTCCGACCGCTCCCGCCGTTGTTTCCGCAGCCGGAAAAGCTATCCACGTATAGTCAAGCCCTAACTTTGACAGTGCGTAAAAAAGTGGAACGAGCACGAATATCTGCCTTGTCAGCATCAGCATAAGGCAGGTAAATCCCCTTCCTATCGCCTGAAAGAACACAGGCAGCATAAGCGAAAATACCGCGGAGGCAAAGCTCATCCCTATTATCGGGAACGCCGTTTTTCCTATCCTTATAACCTCATCAGATTTTGAGAACACCCTCATGACAGCCTCCGGGAAAAAGATGAAAAGCACTATTCCGATAATCATGAATAAAAGTGAGACCAGAAGCGAAAGCTCCATGATCTTACGGCAGCGGGCAAAGCTTTTTCTTGCGAAGTTATAGCTTATCACCGGTACGATACAGGTCTGAAGCCCGATAAGCGGAATGAAGAAGAAATTCTGTGCCTTATAGTAAAGTCCGAGAACGGTAACCGCCGAATCGGAAAATGAGGCAAGAATTGTGTTCAATATAAAAATATATACAGTAAAAAGCATTTCCATTGCGATCGAAGAATATCCGTAAACGTATATCTTTTTTATGTAATGCACCATGTCACCAATCGGAGGAATAGAAAATACCGCACCCGGAAACGTGACTATAGCGGACACCGCCTGTCCTATTACCGTTGCATACGCCGCGCCCGCAATTCCCATTTCGGGAAACGGTCCGATTCCGAATATCAGGATAGGGTCAAGCACAACATTTGTAAGCGCTCCGGCGACCTGTGCCGCCATCGGACGGCGCATGTTGCCACGCGCCTGATGTATCTTTGACCAGCTTCCCTCCAAAAATGAGCCGATTGAGCCGACGCACACGATATTTCCGTATATCACCGCCTGGCTGATGGCATGAGCGCCCGTTGCCGAGGTTTTAACATACGCCTCCATACAAAAAAAAGATATTGCCGCAAATAGTGCCCACGACATGAGTGCCAGAAGATTTGCCGTGCCCGCCGCGCCGTTCGCCTTTTCCCTCTCGCCCAGCGCGTCCTTCCTCGCCATGTAAATGTTTACGCCGACGCCCGTTCCGACCGCAAGAGCGATGATGATTATCTGCATCGGATAGACGACCGTCACCGCGGTCAGCGCATCATCGGAATATCTGCCGACAAAAAAACTGTCAACAATGTTATAAAGCGCCATGATGAGCTGGGCAAGCATCACCGGCGGCGCTATTTTTATTAATATCTTTCCTATGTTTTCGGTTCCGAAATAACTGTTGTCTGTCATAATAAAGCTCCTGCGGACTTTTCAAATAACATCTTTGAAAAAGCCTCCTCCTTTTTGCTCATAAGACTGTTTAAGAATATCACAGAGCCCTTTTCCCCGTCGGTCTTTAATATTTTTTCTTCTTCAAGGCGGCGGCGCGTCTCCCTTGCCGTTCCCTCGCCCCCGTCAAATATCTTCACACCGGAGCCCAGGATTTTTTCTATCACCGGGCGCACAAAGGGGTAGTGCGTGCAGCCCAGAACGACCGAGTCTACCTTTTCGCAATTTTTAAAAAGCGAGGCAATGTAAGACTCTATCTCCTCCCCGTCAAATATGCCTTTTTCGACATATCCCGCCAGAAGGTCGCACGCAACCGGGATTATCTTCGCCCTCTTTGAATAGTGCTCCATTAAATTTTTAAACTTTGCCTCATGTACCGTGATGGGCGTTGCCATGACCGCGACAACGGAATTTTCCTTATAGAGCACCGCGGGCTTTAACGCAGGCTCGACGCCGATTACCGGCATATCATAAATCCGCCTTAAATCCTCGATCGCAACGCTCGTGGCAGTGTTGCACGCAACCACAAGCGCCTTAACGTTCATTGACGCAAGATAAAAGGCGTTCTTTAGCACAAGCTCTTTGACCTCCGAAGGCTCACGGCTTCCGTAGGGCGCGTTTTTACTGTCGCCGAAATATATGTAATTTTCACACGGCATCAGGGCATAAAGCTCTTTTAATACGCTGATTCCGCCGACGCCGGAGTCAAACACCGCAACCGGTCTTTTATCATTCATAAGGCTCACTCGTTTTCCTCTGTTGATATTTCATATGCCAGGGTCATTAAGCTGTCGCTTAAGTGAACGTTTTCAACGGGCAGATGGCTTGTGATCTCGACGTGCGAGAAGTTCCAGACTCCTCTTATTCCGAGAGCCTCCAGCTTCTTTGCGACCTCGCTGGTCCCGTCCCTCGGAATTGCAAGCGCCGCAATATCCGGCTTGTTCTTTTCGCAGAATTCCTCAAGCTTATCCATTCCGGTAACCTTGAGCTTTCCCGCGCTTTTGCCCACCATTTCGGGATTATTGTCAAATATTCCGATAAAGCGGAAGCCGCGCTTTGAAAATCCGGGGTAATTCAAAAGCGCGTGTCCTAGATTTCCGGCACCGATTATTATGACCTTATAGCACTTGTCAAGCCCTAAAATCTTGCTTATCTCATCGCGCAGAATCTCCACATTATAGCCGTATCCCTGCTGACCGAAGCCGCCGAAGCAGTTTAAGTCCTGTCTTACCTGAGAAGCGGTAAATCCGAGCTTTTTGCTCAGCACCTGGCTCGACACGCGCTCGATTCCCATATCCTTAAGGTCCGTAAGATACCTGTAGTATCTGGGCAGTCTCCTTATTACAACCAAAGGAACATTCTTTTCCACTGTTAATCCTCCTCATCATAAGCGGCGTACCGCTCATCAGTCTTTTCAATTACCGCCGAGCCGCCGGTCGCCTCGGTCAGCCTTTTTTTCATGAGCTCCTCTTTTTCGTCCGTAACGCACAAAAGAAAGCTGACATCCGACAAAAACTCCGTATTTTCGGCTTTTAGCTCCATTTTTTTAAGCTCATATTCTATCTTTCCGAAAAAGTGGTACGCGCATTTTATCCTGTATACCGAAGAATACACCATCTTCACGCAGCCGGCGGCGCTTACCGCGTCCGCCGCGGCGCGGGAATACGCGCGCACAAGCCCTCCGCCGCCTAAAAGTATTCCGCCGAAATACCTTGTCACGACGACCGCTGTATCGGTGAGTCCCTTTTTGTTCACGGCGTCAAGCACGGGCATGCCCGCCGTTCCGGAGGGCTCCCCGTCATCCGAAAACCTCGCAATGTTATTCTCCCTCACCCGGTAGGCATAGACATTGTGCCTTGCGTCCGGGTGCTTTTTCTTTATACTGTTTACAAAGGCGATTGCTTCCTCTTCGTTTCCGACCGGCGAAATATAGCTTATAAAGCGCGATTTCTTTTCGGTAAATTCGGATGACGCCGCCTTTTTCACAGTTTTATAGCAACGCATAGCGCTTGTACCTTTCATATGTTATATTGTCCAAAAGCGCCTCGACCACGGTTCCTTCATCCGTATACTCAACGCTTTTTACAAGCTCACCTTCATGTATCGCCGAAAGGACCGCGCCGTCGCTGTACGGTATCAAAAGCTTAACATTTTTCTTTTTGCCGGGAAGAACCTCCTCGATTTCTCCTATGAGTGCATTAAGTCCCTCTCCGCTTTTTGCCGATATGCTGACGCAGTGAGAAAATCCGTGCTTTCCCGGGTGCGTTTTATGAGCAATGTCCGTCTTATTAAACACGCCTATCACCGGCTTATCTCCGCAGCCTAATTCCTCCAAAAGCTTTCTCACGACCGTTATGTGGTTTTCCATTTCCGGGCTTGACGAGTCGATCACATGTATTAAAATGTCCGCATTGACCGCCTCTTCAAGCGTTGACTTGAAAGCCTCTATAAACTGGTGCGGCAGTCTTCTTATAAATCCTACCGTGTCAATTATCCTGACCTCGCGCGAGTCCGAAAGCGTGAGCGAACGGCTGGTAAGGTCAAGCGTTTCGAAAAGCCTGTTTCTCGCCGTTACATCAGAGCCCGTGAGCGCGTTTATAAGCGTTGACTTCCCGGCATTGGTATAGCCCACGATCGCCGCGGTCATGACCCCGTCCTTTTTCCTTCTCTGCCGTGAAAAATTCCTGCGCTTTTCAATCTCGGAAAGCTCCTCTTTAAGAGCGGACACTCTCCTCATGATATGCCTTCTGTCCGACTCAAGCTTTGTTTCGCCGGGACCTCTTGTTCCGATTCCGCCGCCCTGGCGCGAAAGCTGGTTTCCCATTCCCGAGAGCCTCGGGAGCATATATTTCATCTGCGCGAGCGCAACCTGAATCTTGCCCTCCGCACTTTTCGCTCGCTGCGCGAAAATGTCAAGTATCAGCGTGTTCCTGTCGATTACTGTGATACCGCCGAGCGCATCCTCAATATTTCTTATCTGCGCGCCGGTAAGCTCATCATCCACCACTACCATGGACGCGGAGAGCGTTTCGCATGCGTTTTTCAGCTCCATAAGCTTGCCCTCGCCGAAATACGTGCCCGTTTCTATCACGTGGCGGTTTTGAACCATTTCGCCGACTACCGTGCCTCCGGCGGTTTCGACAAGCTCGTTTAGCTCTCTCATCGACTCCTCGGTCGTGTCCGACAGACTGTTCAAAGCGTCGGTATGCACTCCGGCGATGACAACCTTTTCCGCCTCTTTTATTGTTTCCTCCATATAAGCCTCCGTTTTTAAGGTCTTACTTTAGTTATATATTTTTTATGCCGTTTTATGCAATTATAATCTTACAGGTTAGTATACCACATATTTTCCTTTTCGTCAAATATTAAACTTATTTCCCGGGAAATGAAAAAAGCTCCGCCCTCCCCGAAAGGAAAAGCGGAGCCTTTATGCGTTTTAAGCCTTTTCTTTTGTGAACTTTTTGATGATGAGCAATGTAAGAACCATAAGCACAATGCTCAAAGGAAGCATGATGAATGCGTTCTGTATAAATCCCGCAGCGATGTAGCATACAAACGATACCGCGGCAACGGTTATCGCGTAAGGAAGCTGGGTCGTAACATGGTTTATGTGGTTTGACTGGCTTCCCGCAGACGCCATTATCGTCGTATCGGATATGGGCGAGCAGTGGTCGCCGCAAACGGCACCCGCCATGCAAGCCGATATCGCAACAACGCAGATTGAATTGTCAAGCGCGTTGTTTCCGAAAATTGCAAGAACGATGGGGATGAGAATTCCGAATGTTCCCCAGGATGTTCCGGTTGCAAACGCAAGACCGCATGCGATTAAGAATACGATTGCCGGGAGCATTACGATTGCCGCGCCCGCGTAATTTCTTACAAACTCCGCTATAACGATCTTTGCGCCGAGACTGTCTGTCATCGTCTTAAGCGTCCACGCGCAGCCTAAGATCATGATAGCCGGAACCATTGCCTTAAAGCCCTCGGGAATCGACTCCATGCACTCTTTGAAGTTTAACACCTTTCTTAACATAAAGTAGATAACGCTGAAAATGAGACCGGCAAACGCGCCGCATACAAGACCGACAGATGCGTCCGCCTCAGAAAATGAAATAACGAAATCCCTGTAGCCGGCTTCTCCCGCGGTGAAGAATCCGCCGGAATAAATGAGCCCAAATATGCAGGCAATGATGAGCACGGCAACGGGAGCAACAAGGTCCCATACTATGCCGTTTTTGCCGTCGCCTGTGCTTTCAAGCGCCTTGAAAGCTTCCGCGTCGTCGGACGAGAAAAGATCGCCCGCCTCGGCATTTTCCTCATGCTTTTTCATCGGTCCGTAATCGAACTTGCCCACTGCAAGAGTAATCATCATAGCAATGGTCAAAAACGCATAAAAGTTAAAAGGAATCGCCTTTATAAAGAGCGAAAAACCGTTCTGACCCTCGGGAACGAATCCGGCAACCGCAGCCGCCCAGGACGATATCGGCGCGATTATGCACACGGGAGCCGCCGTTGCGTCTATAATATAAGCGAGCTTTGCGCGCGAAATTTTGAACTTATCCGTTACCGGACGCATTACGGAGCCGACCGTCAGACAGTTAAAATAATCGTCAACAAATATCAGAACGCCGAGCGCTACGGTTGCAAGCTGAGCGCCGACCTTTGACTTTATGTGCTTCGACGCCCATCTTCCGAACGCCGCGGAGCCTCCCGCCTTGTTCATAAGCGCAACGATAGCACCCAAAACTATCAGGAAAAAGATTATTCCGATGTTATAGGAGTCCGCAACCGAAGCGATGAATCCGTCCGCAAAAAGATGGTCGATCGTGCCGGAAAAGCTTCCGCCGGCATAAAGCGCCGCGCCGGTTACAATTCCGATAAAGAGCGAGGAATACACCTCTTTTGTAATCAGGGCAAGCGCAATTGCGATGATGGGCGGCAAAAGCGCGAACCATGTCGCATAAAGCCCGATATCCTCCCTCGCGCCCGTGAGCGCTTTATCCAGATTTTCGTCGAAGTTTTCATCCTTGTCAACGTTTTCGGAATAATTGTCAATATATTCCCACGCGTCAAAATCATCTTCCGCCCCGTCATTCTCGGCTGCCACATTTGCGGCAAACGAAAGCGCCAGAGAGAAAATGAGCATAAGACAAAGCAAAAGCTTCACATTCTTCATGTTTTTCATTTTTATCCCCCTTAAAATATTTTAAAATAAAATAAGCCATAGCCCGCAAAAAAGCCACAGCCAAAAATGATAGCACTCCGCCTTTTTGCGACAGTACAACGCATATTCTGCGCTGTCCCAACCTTAAAATACAAAGCAGGTATTAAAGGTTTCGGCGAAATCCCCTTTCAATCTCCGTTTTCTGCTTTAAATCTACGGAAAGCTACTTTTGTCATCCGCGCCTCTATCTTTTATTTTTCCTTTATTTTACCACAACCGACATTTCCCGTCAAGCTTTTTATCGCGTTTTCGGAAATAATTTTTTTATCGGAATATGTCGGCAAACCTCAAGTTAATGCTTGCAAAAAGCTGCATATTATGGTATACTTTTAAAAAAGGAGTGTTATTTATGAAAAAAAGTTCCGTTAAAACTGTTTTTAAGTCGATATTTTTAACGCTCGGAATTCTTTCTTTTTTATATAGCTTCGTAAACCCTATTGTATACCATTTCGGAGCGAAAACGGAAGCCATTGCCGACAGTATCGACTACACTCCGTCCGACGGGGGACTTTGCGATTACAGCGTCAGCTTTCACTACTTCGTGTCCGGAGTGCAGTATGACGGGTCGGTTAATTTCACCTCCCCGTTTGACGAGACGATGGACTATGACATTCACACGGTAAGATACATTCCATTTATCCCGTCCTACGGCATAATTGACTTGGGCTATGAAATTCCCTTTTTAAATTATGTATTTTTCGGATGCGGCATCATATTTATAATTGCAGGCATATTGATAAGGCAGAAAAAAGCCGAAAAAAAATCCCTCCTGCCGGAGGAGAAAAAAGCGTTTATATGCCCTGCATGCAAAAAGGAGATTGATTCTGACAGTATTTATTGCTCCCACTGCGGGCGCAAAATAATATTATAGGAGATAAAAATGTATAACATCAAGGACTACGGAGCCAAAGAAGGCTCTCTTTCGACAAAAGCGATCCAGAGCGCAATCGACGCGGCGTATGAATCCGGCGGGGGAACCGTGTTCATTCCGGAAGGCACATTCATATCCGGCACTTTAATAATTAAAGACAATATTCACATTGTCTTTGAGAACGGAGCCGTGATTTTGGGCAGCGTCAACATGGAGGATTTTCTCCCCCGCGAGGAAAATCCCGACAACGATACATACCAGGATAAGAGCCACAGCTATTTTCACCACTCTTTGTTTTATGCCGATTCGTGCAGAAACATTTCGTTTTCCGGGCTCGGCAAAATTGACATGCAGTCGGTCTGGGAGCCGGACGGTTCATGGCAGAGAGCGGTTAAAATCTTCGCGCTTAAAAACTGCACCGACGTTGTGATAAAGGACCTTATTTTGCGCAACGCGACAGACCTTGCGGTTTATTTCGCCGGGTGCGAAAACGTTACGGTCACTCGCCTTAACATTTTAACGCATATTGACGGGATAAGCCCCGATTCTTGCAAAAACGTTGTAATATCGGACTGCATTATAAATTCGGGGGATGACGGCATCGTCCCGAAAAGCTCCTTCACTCTGGGGCGCTTTGCGGCGATGGAAAACCTCACCATATCAAACTGCATAATCTCATCAAGATGCAACGCGATAAAATTCGGAACCGAATCCAACACCGCATTTTTAAACGTCGCCATTACAGGCTGCACGATATATAACACAAGATTTTCGGGCATAACTCTTCAGGCGGTGGACGGAGCTTTGGTAAACGGCTTTTCCGTTTCCGGAGTCACCATGAAAAACGTCGGCAATCCCATAATGCTTATGGTGCTTGACAGAGGGCGGGCTCCCGAGGGCACTATAATCGGCGAGATCAAAAACGTGTCGCTTGCGGGAATCACGGCAACCGGTCCTTACGAGCCGTGGGAGGCGCCGACCTGGAACTATAAATCACACATGGAGGACGATAAGGTTCAGCCTCCCGTTCCCGCTCCGGTCATCATCGCCGGTCAGCCGGACAGTATCATTAAAAACGTTTCTATGTCGGATATGATATTTTCAATGCCCGGCGGCGGAACGAAGGAGGACCGCGAAATAAAGCTTCCCACCGTGCGCGACGGATATCCCGAATCTATCCGGTTCGGGCGGAAAACCCCGTGCTACGGCATGATTGCGGTAAACGTTGATAATTTAAGGCTTTATAACGTTGACTTTTCCACGGAAAAGGAGGACGCGCGCGATGAGGCGGTATTTATAAACGTCACACGCTACAAAAGAATATAAAATAACGGCGGAGAATTTCTCCGCCGTTATTTTACTATGTCCCCGGCTTCGGCTATGATTCCGTAGTCCGAGTATTTAAAAATCGGAGCGTCTTTATCGGGGTTCACCGCAATAATTGTTCCCGCTCCCTCCACTGCGCACATGTGCTGAACCGCGCCGGAAATGCCGACGGCTATATATATCTTCGGCGCCGCCGTTTTCCCCGTGAGCCCTATCTGCTCTTCATAAGGCGCCATATCCATATCGACGGCGGCTCTTGACGCGCCCATCTGTGCGCCGAGCTTTTCTTTAAGTGCGCAAAGCTCTTTGTAATTTTCTGCCGCGCCGCGTCCCAAAGAAAGTATTATGTCCGCACTGTCGGACTCTGTTCTTACGGTCGCCATCTGCGGGTTCGTTCTGCACTCGATTTTTGCCGTAACGTCTCCGCCGAGCGCCGGGCGGTACATATAAAGCCTTTTTCCGTCCGTCTCAAGCGCCGTACAGTCCGCGCAAAGCCCCGTCTCAAGCATTGCCGCGGCAATCGGCGCGTCGCGCCGCGAGGTTAAGTCTGCGTTCCAGAGTATTACCTCCGGGCGCTCTTTTTTTGCCCGTTCGGCTATTTTACGAGGGTCCTTTTCCTCGATAAATATGACGTTTTCGGCAATTGCAAGAGCCTGCTTGGAAACCTCTTTTCCTACCGCCCAGACCTCTTTTAATTTCTTCTTTGCCGGGGGGATATTTACCTCGATCCTCTTTTTCTTTGAAAGCTTTTCAACGAGCGGCAAAAATTCATCGGGCTTTATAAATTTGCACTTTCTTTCGCTCTCCTGCCTGTAAAAGGTTTTTATAACCTTTGTCGGCGAGCCCGAAAATCCGCATTTTTTCCCGTCCGCCGAAATATCATGGGCTCCGAGAACCGTTACGCTCCCCGCCTTCGAGCGAAAGCTCGGGAACCTTAAGTCAAACATTCTTTCGACAGTCACCAAAACCGGAGTTTTCGCCTTCATCTCTCCGAGCCTTGTTCTGCACGAAACCGTGCCGTTTTTTTCCGAGATATCCAAAGCGTACGCGATAACCGGAATCCCCAGCATTTCGGAAATGCACGGACCGACCTGTGCGGTGTCCGAATCGGTCGACTGCTTTCCGCAAAGAATAATATCATAATTTTCTCTTGCCAGCGCTTTTGATAAGACATATCCCGTCGCGAGCGTGTCGCTTCCGGCAAACGCCTTGTCGGTCAAAAGCACCGCACGGACGCCGAGCCTTGTAAGCTCTGTCAATTTGCTCTCAGCCGCGGCGGGCGCCATGGAATAGACCGTCACATCGTCGGACAGGCGGAGCGCCGCCTCTATCGCCGAGGAATCAAACGGGCTTATCTCGCCTTTAACGACCTTAACACATACCGCAATCTTCATCATTCGCACCCGTGGTATATCGGCGCCAATGCGTCATGCACCTTTTTGTAGCGCTTATACTGCTCTTTATAGATTTCGTTATTCTTCATATCGGGCTCCGTCACGAAAACCTCCTCGTTGCAGAATGACACCGCCTCGCACGGACTTAAGAAAAATCCCGCCGCAACGCCAGCCAGCATTGCGCTTCCGAATGACGAGTCGGAATACTTTTTCCCGACGAGCGTTATGCCCAGCATATCCGCCGTGATTGAACGCCAGAGCGGGCTTTTTCCTCCGCCGCCGATTATTACCGCCGTTTCGTCATGCGGAATACCGATTTTGCCGAGCGCGTCCATACAGTCCGCTATCGACATGGAAACGCCCTCCAAAAGCGCCCTCGTAAAATGCGCCTTCGTGTGGTTCGCGCGCACACCGATGAAGCTCGCCGATAAAAGCGGGTCGGCATACGGCGTCAGCTCTCCGTTAAGGTAGGGGTGAAACATCAGCCCCTCCGCTCCGGGCGCTATTTTTTCCGCGCCTGAGTCAAGCGTCTTATAATCCTCCCCGAACGTGTCACGGTACCACCTGTAGGACGCGGCGCACGATTTTGTCGCCGTTCCGGGATACCACAGCCCGTCAATTATATGCGAATAGTTGATAAGGTTCTTATCGGGATACGACCTGTCCGTCACGACGCAGATGCGCCCGGCGGTCGCAAGCTTTATTGTCATGTTTCCTTTTTTAACCGCGCCGGAGGCAAAAACCTCCATAACCGTGTCCGTCGTTCCGCATATTACCGCGGTGCCGGGATAAAGCCCCGTGTCCTTCGCCGCATTTTCCGTGACTGTGCCGACAACATCTTGAGGATTTACCGCCTCGGGCAATATCGCCTTGTCGATTCCCGCGGCAGCGCAAAGAACGTCCGACCATTTCTTTTCGTTTAAGTCAAAGAGCATGCTGCCTTCCGCCTCTATATAATCCGTCACATAGTCACCGGTGAGGCAGTGGCGCACATAGTCCTTCGCAAAAAATATTTTTCTGATTTTACTAAAAATTCCGGGCTCGTTATTCTTTATCCAGAGAAGCTGCGGAAGCGTCCAGATGGTGTCAACATTATGAAGAGAGCGCTTTTTTATCTCCTCGCCGAGCGTTTCTTTAAGGCAGTCAACCTCTTTTTTGCTCCGCGTATCCGTCCAGTAAATCGAAGGCATGAGCACATTAAAATCCTCATCCATTAACACTGCGGTATGCGTCGCCGCGTCAAGCGCAACCGCCTTTATATCGGCGGGGGAAACGCCGGAGGTCTTTATCACCGAGCGGATATTTTCCTTCGCAGCATTATACCAATCGTCCGGATTCTGCTCCACGTAGCCCGCCTTCGGGTAATATGTGGGATATTCGTACGACGCTTCCGCAACGATTTTTCCCTCTTCGGAAAGAAGCGTTGCCTTGGACGCGCCGCCGCCGAAATCTATACCGAGAGCATATCTCATAAAAAAATCCTCTTTTCTTTCTAAAAAGCCCGGAATTGCTCCGGGCTTTTCATTATTCTCCGAAGGTTATTTCGTGATAAAATTCCTTCGTCTTTCCTTTTTCCAATGCGGTTATCTCATCTTTTTCTTCTATTTTGCCTGTCGAATCAACACTGTCGGGAAGTCCGCTCCACGGCTCGATACAGATATATCCGGCATCCGGGAACGACCAGATGACAAGATTCTTTTGCCCCGGGAACCGAACGCTCACTATCACTTCGCCGCTTTTATGCTTTAATGTGACAGACTCTGACAAAATGTCTTTAAATATCAGCGAATCTCTTTCTTTAAGCATCCCGCCTGTTACCGAAAGCTCCTTCGTTCTCTCCGCCAAAAGCTCGCGCTTTCCGCTTAAGAGGGGACCTTCAAGCATATAATTAAAAAGCGTTTCTTCCTTTTCAAACTCAAAAACATAATCCTCTGTTTTTCCGGGGCAGGCATAACCTTCATGCGAGCCCGCCGAAAAATACATCGTCTTATCATCCTTGTTTTCCACACGGTATGTAACGCCGAGCGTATTGCCCGAAAGACTGTAAATGACCGAAAAGCCGTATAAGAACGGATAGCTTTCCTTGTACTTATCAAGACCCTTTGCACAAAATACAGCTTCGCTTTCGCTTATTTTTTCGGGCTCATAGTCCAAAAAACGCGCAAAGCCGTGCTTTGTCATTTCATAGCTTTTGCCGGACAGGGTGTATCTCCCGTCCTTTAACGCGCCGCAGACAGGGAAAACGATAGGTGCGTGAAAGCCCCAGACCGACTTATCGCCGCTCCACATATATTCTCTTCCCGTTTTGTCCGTCACGCTCGCAATTTCTGCGCCGAAATTTTTGATCTTAACTTTAAGGACTCCATTTTCGATTACGGTTATTTCGTCAGCCATTTATGATCCTCCTCGGTAGTCATGAAAAATCCTCTGTTTTCGCCAGCCATTATCCAAAGGTAATAGTTGTTGTATCCGGGCGCCGCACAGCAGGGGTGATATCCTCTCGGAATCTCAACGAAATCGCCGCCGCGTACGGTATAGGTCTCGTCAATATCGCCCTCTTTTGTGTATACCTTCTGAATTCCGAAGCCCTGGGGCTTGTCGTACTCATAATAGTAAACTTCCTCCAAAACGCCCTCTGTCGGCATATTGTCATCGTCATGCTTGTGAGGAGGATAGCTTGCCCACTGTCCGCCCTCGACATATGCCTCGCCGATGTAAATGAGGTTTGCCTTTACTCTCTCATCCAAAATAAAGTGCGCCTGTCTTCTCCAGCCGGGCTTGCCCATATCCTTGATTATCACGTCCTCGGGCTTAACCAAAACGGGCTCAAAGTCCTTCAGAGCGGGAGACTTGCAGACAGCGATCGTCACATCGCCCACACCGGTAACGGTGAACTTTCTGTTTCTCGGAACATAAAGGCAGGTTGCCGCTCCGTCAAAAGCGTTCTTTCTTTTGCCGATCTCGGTAAATTCAAACCCGTCGCCCTTGACCGTGCACTTTCCGCCGATAATTAAGAGTCCGTACTCTTTATCCTTTTCGGAATATGTTTTCGTTCCCCCGTCGGGAAGCTTTAACATATCGACCTCAATCATATTAAGCGATGAATTTTCCTTAGTGATGACCGCGGCTTTGCCGTACTCATTTTTCCAGGTCTTCTTTAAATTCATTATAACCCAACTCCTTTAAAAATTCAATAACTTTTTTATACTCGGGAACCGCGCTTCTCGCGCCGAGCTTTGTGCACTTAAGCGCAGATACGGCGCTTGAAAAAATGCAGCATTTATACATGTCAAACCCCTTCGCAAGTGCAAAGGCGAAAGCGCCGTGGAAAACATCGCCCGCGCCGTTGGAGTCAACGACCTCGGCGGGAAGCGCCGGGTATGACCTTACATTGTCGCCGTCATACATAATGCCGCCCTTTTTGCCCTGCGTTATGACAACTACTTCGGGGCGGTACGCCTCGTAAAGCGCCCTTGCCGCATCTTCCGCCGTTTCCTTTTTCGTAAATCCGAGTGCAAATTCCTCCGACGGAATCAAAATATCCGCATACTTTATTAAATTCTCCACGCCGTCATATAATCCTCCGGCGTCGTACAAAACCTTTGTACCGGACTCTTTTGCGAAACGGGCGCCCTCTGTCGCCGCGTCCATCTCATTGCCGTCTATCATTAATATGTCCGCCGCTTTTATTTCGTCCTTCTGCTCAGGAGAAAGCTTAAGCGGAGGAATATCGCCCCTGTAAAACACGCAGGTTCTCGTTTTCTCCTTTTCGCTTAAGAAAATGCACGAAGAAAACGACGAAAATCCCGATGCGACATTGACCTTTGACGTGTCAACGCCGTACTTTTCCATATCGGCTTTTAAGAATATTCCCGGAGCATCCGTCGTCAGCGCTCCCAGATACGACACATTTGCTCCGAGCTTTGCCGCCGCGACAAGACCCGTCGCGGTCGGTCCCCCTCCGGATGAAACGGCGCTCTTCGCGCGCTTTTTCGTGTCCTCATCCGGGTACGAGTCAACGGTATAGAGCGTGTCATATACATTGGCGCCTATGCCTGTTATCCTCATCATGCCTTGTTTTCAGCTCCTAACAGTCTGATTTTCGACTTTGCAAATTCGCCCACATTTTTGATTGCATCCTTCATAAAGAGGTCGATGGCAATCTTTTCTCTCGAGGTCTCAAAAACCTTGTCAAGGAACGAATAGCAAAGATCCGTGCCGAAGTTAATCTTTCTGATTCCGGCATTGACCGCCGCCTTTATCTGATCGTCCGGCACACCGCTTCCGCCGTGCAGTACAAGCGGAATTCCCGTAAGCTCTTTTATCTTCGAAATTCTCTCAATGTCAAGCTTGGGAGCCTTTTTATATCTTCCGTGAGCCGTGCCGACCAAGATTGCAAGCGCGCTGACGCCTGTCGCGTCAACATATGCCTTTGCCTCTCCGGGGTCGGTAAACTCCGCCATTGACTCGTCATTTACAGAGCCGATATGTCCCAGCTCGCCCTCGACCGGAACGCCGACGTGAGCGCAAAGCTCAGCCACGCGCGCGGTATAGCTCTTGTTTTCCTCAAACGGAAGGCTGGACGCGTCAATCATAATGCCGGTCGCGCCGTAGGTGAGCGCTCTTACGACCTCGTGCTCCGACGCGCCGTGGTCCAGGTGGAAGCAAACCGGAACCTTTGCCTTTTTTGCCGCCGCCAAAACTATGGGAGCAAGGAAATATGCCTCTTCGTTTGTGAAAAGTCTTGAATAAGACTGTAATATTACCGGAGCGTTAAGCTCCTCCGCCGCGTTGATAACGCCCATTACGGTCTCCATATTGTACACGTTGAATGCCGGGATCGCGAAATTTCCTTTTTCCGCGATGGCAAGTATCTCTTTAAGATTTACAAGCATTTTACAATTGCCTCCTCAAGTGTCAGAATTTCAATTCCCTTTTCTTTAAGCTCTTTTAATGCCAGATATTCCGCCGGAGACGCGGTAACAAGCTTCTTTGTGCCAACGTGAAGTGCGTCCGCCATTCTTCTTTTGGCAACAAGCTTCATAACGTCCGGCATATAAGCCTTCATTACGGGGTGTCCCGCAATCATCGTGTCGCGTCCGGTCATAAGCATCTCGCCGGTTTTTCCGAGCGCGGAAAGTATGCTTCTCGCCGGCTTTGTCTCCTCAAGGTCGCGCGCAAGATGTGCGGGATCCTGGAACACAAATTCGTCCTTCGTCTTTTTAACGCCGAGCTTTTTGCCGGAGATAAGCTCCGACAAAAACGCAGTATATGTAACGGGCTTTGCCGAAAGCGCGATGTTCCACTCCTTGTATTCGCGCATGAACACCTTAGCGTCCGCCGGGTCGTATGCCACGATTTTTTTAGCGCCGGTGTTCTTTATTGCAGCCGCAGCCTTCTCCATTGCCTCTCTGGTCTCAGCCGCCGCGCCCAAAAGGAAGTCATAAGCATATCCGGAGTCGGGCTCGTTCTTCATTACCGTGAAATCGACTCCCGCTTTCTTTAAGAGCTCAATTGCCTCTATTGCGTTAGCCGGAGCATTGCAGCGTGCGTCGCTTCCCAAAAAGAGGAGTACCTCCGCCTTCTCGGGAAGAGTCTCAATCTCGGCTTTAAGCTTCTTATCCAAAGTCTTTTTACCGTAAACGTTACCGGTCTTTTCAAGATTTGTGATGAGCTTTTCTATGTACTCGGGCATAACGCCGTCCATCGCCGCGGCAAGGCGTGCCTCCTTGGTGAATATAACGGGATCCCAGCCTGTCGCGCACTCCTTTGTGCATCCGCCGCAAAGCGCGCACTCGTATAAATTGTCAACAACGTCGGAAAGCTTTGCCGAGTCTCTTACGACCATCGAAAGAGAAAGTGCTCTCGCTCTTGCCGTGTTTCTCTCCTGTCCCGTCGCGTTGCCGATGGGGCAAATATGGCGGCACATCCAGCAAAATCTGCATGCGTCAACCGTTTTTCTGCTTTTTTCAGATAACTGCATATCGCTTCCTCCTTCTTATAAACCGAGCTTGAACGGATTCATGATTCCGTTGGGATCAAGCTGTTTCTTAATTCCTTCAAATACCTGCATTGCGGGACCGTACTGCTCCTTCATGAGTCTGCCGAGCTTGATGCCGACGCCGTGGTGGTCGTTAACGACACCGCCGTTTGCGATAGCCGTGCGCACACCGCAGCTCCAGATAGCGTTATGAAGTCTTAACGCCTCGTGAGGATCTGCCGGAACATCGTCAACTATGAATCTGTCGTAAACCATTGCGCCCCACTCGTACCAGTGCGAGAAGTGAGCGATAAAGCGCGCCATCGGGAAATTCTCCTCGATTGCCTTTTTCATTGCCCAGTATATTTTTTCAATCTTGTCGTAAGGAGCGATCGTATCCATGGTTCCGAACATCTGCGGAAGGTCCATCATATGACCGGGATAGAAGAATGTGATCTTCTCGTCCCACCACTTTTTACCGTACTCGCTGCCTAAGTCCTCTGCTCCGTACTTTTTAACGAAGGTATCCAAAAGAATCTTCTCTTCAACCGCGACAAGCTCGGAAACGCCCTCGATAGCCACGTTCATAAACGCGCCCTTCTTCTCAACGCCGACAATCTTTTTGATAAGCGTGGAGGTCTCCGCCTCGTCGTAAAGACGCATAACGGAGGGCTTGAACTTCTGGAGCAGCTCGCGCGCGCCGTTGAACGCGTCGCTCATATTCTTGAATAAGAATCCGCGGAAGCGTCTTTCCTCGGGCATATCGTAAATTCTCATCTGAGCCTTTGTGATAATACCGAGCGTGCCCTCGGAGCCGATGAATATCTGGTTAAGGTCGGGACCTGCCGCATGCTTGGGAGCCGGCGATGTCTCGATAATGTCGCCGTTCGGGAGCACGACCTCCATTTGAAGCGTCATATCGTCAATCTTTCCGTATTTCGTGGAAACGACGCCGATACCTCTGTGAGCCAAAAAGCCGCCGACCGTTGAACATGTAAGTGAGCTGGGATAGTGCATCGTAGCATATCCTCTTTCGTTTGCTGCCCATTCGATGTGCTTATAGATGGCGCCCGTTCCGCACTCTATGTACATTCCCTGTTCGTTGATGTCATAAATCTTATCCATTCTCTTGGTATCCAATACGATACCGCCGCAAACGGGAATGGCGCCGCCCTGCGTTCCGCCGCCGCCGCCCCATGCGGTCACGGGAATCTTATAGTAGTTTGCAATCTTTAATACGTTGGAAACCTCTTTTGCGTCCTTGGGCGATACAATGATCGCTCCCTCGGGCATTCTCTCCCCGCGGTCAGCCCACATTCTTGAAAGCCAGAAGTAGTCCACGCTGTGAGATATCTTGTCTATCGTGCGTGTCGAGCAGTTTTCTCTGCCGACCGCGTCCTCAAGCTCGGACGCGATCATATCAAATAAAAAATCGTTCATTTTATTTTTCCTTTCTCTAAAAATTATTCTTCGATCGGGTCAAATTCAAGACCCGGAATGAACTTGCAGAATTCCTTAAGCACATCGGCATACGTTCCGTATATCTCGCTCATGTGGTGTATGTAAGGACCCTCGATGAGCTTTCTTTCAAGCTTTGAAAGATCGGAAAACTCAGCCCACATATGCGTTCCGAAGGTGTGGGGTCCGTCCGTCGTCTTAAAGTTTCCGCCAAGAAGCGTGTAGCGCCCCGCCTCTCCCTGGAAGCGCGCGATGGTGTATTCTCCGTCCTTCGCTCTGAAGCTCGGCTTCGTGTTCCAAAGCTCCGCCTTCACGCCCTCTTTCTTAACCGAATACGGGAACGGACCGCAGTGCCACAAAAGCTCGGCGTTCTTATTTTCGGGATGGCGCACGGTGAATTCTCCGAAGGTCGGCGCGTCCTCTCCGCGTGCGGCGCACATTAATATCGCCTGGCTGATCGCGCCGTGAATGTCCGACTCACAGGCAACGATATAGCCCATATCATACAAAATGCTCATCGCAAGGCACGGATTTGCGCGGAACGCCAAGGGCATGCTCGTCCAGCACTCGGAAGCCAGAACCGAGGCTTTCGTGTCGTTAAATATCTCAATATACGCATAAACGAACGTCAGCATTCTCTTAAGCGTTTCATCGTCAAGATTCTTAACGTCGTAAAGCTCCTTTAAGCGCACAAGATCCTCCTTAAGCTCCTTTGCCTTTTCTTCGTAGAGCCTTTCGAGCTTTTTCTCCATAACCGTCATGTTAACGGTGTTTAAGTTGATTCCGAACTTTTCGGTCAGCTCCAGCTCGTTTGACATAACGCTCTTGAACGGGTCAAGCCTCGTTCCGACCATGGTTACGCGCAAGGTCTTAAAGTTTTTGACCATTGTGGCAACCGACAAAAACTTTTTAACGCCGTCTGAGAAAACGCCGTCCGTCATGCGGCAGTTCTCAATGTAGGAAAACGGCACCCCGAGGCGCTTTAACTGCTTGCTTATTGCAAAAAGTCCACACTGGCAGTCGGTGTATCTTCCGCCGTCCGGCTCAAACACATCGTCCAGCGGTCCCCACAAAAGAACCGGAACGCCCATAAGCTTTGCGACCTGACCCGCCGCCTCTTCGCTTCCGAAGTTGCAGTTGATTAAAAATACCGCGTCAACCCCCTCCGCTTTGAAACGCTCCGCAACGCGCGGCGCGTCATACGGGTCATACAAAAGCCCTTCTTCATTTAAAAATGCAAGATCCGTAAACTCCGTCTTGTCGTCGGAAAAGCTTTCCTTTATGTAAGGAAGTACTTTTTCCTTGTTTTCCCACGCCTTTTTCGGTTCAAATATTCCCTTTCTGGTCGCGGCGTCAGCCAAATGGCGGCGCATGGGAATAAGCCCGATTTTTAATTTATAGTCAAGCATGTCTTCTCCCTCTTTCCTTTTTGATTTTACTTCGAAACTATATTATCACACATTCAGGCAAAAATCAATAGTTTTTTGAAATATTTTTTCATTTATTTTTTGTTTTTCGCGCTTTCCATACATTGTATTGTGAAAATTATTTTCAGAACATCCGTTTCCGGTTGACTTTTTTTGCCCCTTGCGGTATAATCAGACTGTATTGAAAATAATTTTCATTTTCGGAGGCTCAAATGGATAAAACTCTTTTGAAAATACAGGTTTTATATAACGATATGGGAAAGTCGGAAAAGAAGATTGCGGACTATATCCTATCAGACCCCGGCGCCCTCTTGCCCCTTTCCATAACGGATCTGGCGGACAGGAGCAACAGCAGCGAGGCAACCATCGTGCGCTTTGCAAAAAGGCTCGGGCTCTCGGGCTATCAGGAGCTTAAGATAACGCTTGCCCAGGAAAGCGGAAAGGCGGCAAACACGCACGATATTGATATTGACGATTCGCTTTCCGAAATATATGACAAGGTCACGAGCGACATTTACCGTTCTCTTGAGATGACGAAAAAATCGCTTAGTCCCGAGGAGCTTACCGCCGCTGCCGAAGCGGTGCTCTCCGCCGGCAAGGTCGTCATCTTCGGTCTGGGCAATTCCGCCTCCGTCGCGGCGGACGCGGGGCACAAATTCTTCCGCGCCGGGATCGACGCGGCGGCGTATTCGGACAACCACATGCAGGCTATCGCCGCGTCGCACCTTAAAGAGGGGGACGTTGCCATCGGCATATCTCATTCCGGTTCCTCGCGCGATATTGCGGACGCGTTAAAGATTGCGCGCGAGCATAACGCCAAAACTATCGCCATCACAAACAAGGGCAGATCACCCGTCGCCGGAATGGCGGATTTAAAGCTTTTCACCGCGTCGCAGGAAACGGAGTATACTATTTTGGGCTTAAACTCCAGAATTGCCGCCCTCGCGATAATCGACACGATATATTCCTACATCGTGTGCCACAAAAAGGGTGACGCGCTCTCTGCCATAGCGAATGTGGAGGACGCGTTAAAGAGTAAGAAATATTAAAAAAGCGCCGAAATATACCGAGTATTCCTAAAAATCCTCCCGGTTTTTATTGCATAAAAACCACCCTCCTTTAGCAAGGAGGGCTTTAAAGGCTCCCTTGCTAAAGGGAGCTGTCATTTTTCTTAAAAATGACTGAGGGATTTTTCAGTACACCCGCATAAGTCAAGGGGTAATTTTTTACGCACCCCCCACATAGCGCCATGCGGCGCTTTTTTATTGCATAAAAAAATGCCCGGAGCCTTAAGTACTCCGGGCGGAAGGAACATATAATAAGGCTTTTACACCCTATTACCTTTTTTATTTGCACGGAGCGGAAAATACCGCTCCGTGCTTTGCTAAGAAAATTTTAGTTAATGTCAATCCAATTGATCTTGCCTTTACCCATAAGCTTGCCCTCGCCCTCAATAGTTTTGAGTGTGCTTGCCATTATTATGTCGCCGGACTCGATTTTTGTAACCTCAAGGGTCGGCGCTTCATATTTTTTCATTTCTTTCATCATTTCAAAACGCCTCCTCTTAATCAGTATACTCAACAAGTTTTTCATTCGCCTTGGTGAATGAAACCGCGCTTCCGTAAACATACTGCACCTTGTCAATACCCTTTATCTTGTAATAGCTTACGGGAACATAAGTGTAAGTCGTGTTTTCATCAAGCGTTATGCTGCCAGGCTCTGCCTCGTCCATATCTACGATGAAGCCCTTGCCTTCCCCGAAGACTGCGGATACGCCCTCGTCGCCTTCATTAAACCGAAGCTTGGAGGTTGTTTCAAGAACTTCCGCCCCGCTTGTCTTTACGAACGCGGTTCCGAAGTACTCAAGGGGAGTATTTGCGTCATTTCCGGACGTTGTCAAAAATCTTATAACGCCGTAGCTGTTCCCGTCCTTCTCATATACGCCCTTGTCGGTCTCTATCTTAAGGTCGGGCGCCTTTGTCCATTCAAGCATTCCCTCGCCGTTCACGAATGCGAATAATTTTCCGTCGCCGTCGCTCACAATAGCCGAAGTGTCGGCAAGTGTTGCGCCGCTCTCGATATATCCGATGTAAACGCCCTGTCTTGCAAGATTCTCGGGCTTCGTTTCATTCTTCGCGCTCTCAGCCACGCCGTGAACGCCTATCTTGCCTGAAAAACCGTTTTTAACAGTCAGGTTCTGCCCGCTTCCCGAAGCAAAGTAAACATTTCTGATTTTGCCCTTGTCATCTCCTGCCGTGGGAACATTTTCTATAATGCTTGTTGAGCCGTTTAAGTTTAAGCTTCCGGTTATAAACCATACTCCGAATCCGTTGCCGGTCACATTCGTATCGGTCAGATTAACGGTTCCGTTAGCAAACACCATTCCTCTTTCAAACCCTGTTATTGTCACATTCTGAGTGTTTAACGTAGCGTACTGATTGTTCACATAAACGCCGTATCCGTTCTTATCGGCACCTTCTACCGTAACATTTTCAAGCGTGAGTACCGAAGGATTGGCGGATGATGCATTGTGCTGGCTGAATGCGTAATCATTTGCCCCGGTCGCGGTCTTTTTTACCGTCAGGTTTCTCATTGTGATATTCTGCCTTGTAAAAATCGTTATCCCGCTGTTTACGCTGATCGTCTTTCCGCGTCCCTCTACGGTAAAGGTTCCCATTCCGAATTTAAAATAGGAATTGTCATTCGCTTGGGAAATCGTCACGTCATCGAGCAGATACACCGTGCCCCCGTTATACTTATTATCCGTGGGCAAAAGGTCGTAAAAGTCGGTGAAAAGGCTCCATTCACCGTTTAGATTCAATGCCAGCTTCTTTTCAGCGTCTGCATAGAATACGGAGCCGTCTTCAATAATGCCTTCACATTTATTGTTGCCCGCAACGGTTCCCGTTACGGCTGCGCCGCTGACCGCATATATGTTAAACGGTGTGTTTTTTGTTATATTCGCTTCGCTGCCGACATTTAACGTTACGCCCGCGCCGATATATACCGGAGCTTTTCTTGCAGCCGTTGCACTGTTGCCGGTTATTGTTCCGCTGTTTAACGTAACCGTTTCGGCTTTGTCAAGCCAAACTGCGCAGTTAAAGCCTTCTATTGTTATATTGTCGGCAATGAGTGAAGCGTTGTCATGAGCTAAATAAATCGCCGTTCCTTTAGTCGTTCCGGCATTTTTAATAGTAACGCCATCAAGCGTGAGTACCGAGGGAGTGCCGGCAGCTGCCACATTCTGCAATATTGCATAATCGGTATCGCCTGCCGCGGTCTTTTCGATTGTAAGGTTCTTAAGGGTAAGCTTCTGTCTCGGGAAAATATGTATTCCGGAAGCTACGCTAATCGTCTTTCCGCAGCCCTCTATCGTCAATTTGCCCGCGCCGAATTTCATGTTGCTTCCGGCATTTCCTTTTGTCATGCTGACATTGTCAAAAAGATACATCGTGCAGTTATTCCAGTCGCTGTCTTTCGTCATAGGCTCGCTGAAATCCTCGTAAAAATGCCAGCTGTTCGTAGTTTCACTGCTGTTTCTTCTTCCGTATATGGCAATCTTTTTATCGGTATCGGCATAAACCGTATCGCCCTCCGCCAAAACGCTTTCAATCTTGTTGTTATTTGCAACGGTTCCCGTTAAAGCCGCATTTTTTGTCAGATATACGTTAAACGGAATATTTTCGCTGATAGCTGCGTTCTCCGAAACATTGACCGTTCCGCCGGCTGCATATACGGCTCCGTATCCGCCGGTGTTTCCGGTAATCGTTCCGCCGTTTATGTTAACCGTTGAGCTTCCGCTGTGTATGGCAATAGTTCCGAATGCCGAAGCCACGCAGTTTCTAAATTCGCCGCCGTTTATGTTGACAGTCGTGCCGCCGCCCTGTATGAATATAACAGAGCCGTTTCCGCCCTGAACAGAGTCAAACACGGTTCCTTCTTCAATATTGAGAACGCCGCCGTTCGTGCTTCCAATATATGTGAAAAGTGCGTAGGAAGCTCTTGTCTCGTTCGTTACCGTGATGTTTTTAAGCGTAAGATTTCCCGATGCGAGCCCTATATACGAGCCAAGGTCTCCGTTCTTTGCAACCGTCAGCGTATTTCCGCCGCCGTCAAGCGTAAAATTCTTGCTTCCGAGGTCATAGTAATACGATATTACCGCACCGCTGGTATTTTTAAGTTCCTTGTCTCCGGTCAGCGTTGCGTTCGCCAAAAGTACGATTTTTCCGCCGTCCGGCACGTTTTCTATCGCTTCTTCAAGCGTCGTATAATTTGCGCTCAAAGCTCCGTCCGCATTGTACACCGCGGCAACCTCGCCCTCAGCAAAGGACGGCACCGCAAGTGCAAAAACGCACAAAAGAGCGACTGACAAAACGAGCATCGCCTTTCCGATTCTGTTTCCGATTTTCATCGTTTGTTTCCTCCCTTTCCTTTTTACAATTTATATTGCCTCATCAGTTTTATAAAACGTCATAAATCTAAAACTGCCATTCTGATCTTAAGTTTATTTTATCATTTCGCTTATTGCCTTTCATTAAGTTTTTTGACATTATTGCACTATTTTCTTTGATTTTTTGACATTTGTATTTTTATTTTCGGTTCCGAAGATTATAATTCATTAAAAAATAATGGATAAACCCGAAAACAAAGTGGTTGACTTAAAGCTCCATGATATATTAAAATACAGTCAATGTCAAAAAACTAAAGAAATTACCGAAAAAAGCGCAAAAAATTCCGATTGACGAAGCAAGGCAAAATGTTCTATAATATATAGGAACGTATTTCGTAAAAGTAATACAAATTTTTAAAGAGGTGTTTTTTAATGTTAAAGAAAATATCCGAAATCGGCATTGTCCCGGTCATCAAGATTAATGACGCGGAAAAGGCAGTTCCGCTTGCAAAAGCGCTGATTGACGGCGGTCTCCCCATCGCGGAAATCACGTTCCGTACGGACGCGGCGGAGGAGTCGATAAGACGTGTGAGCGCGGCATTCCCCGAAATGCTCGTCGGCGCCGGCACGGTACTGACCGTTGAGCAGGCAAAGCGCGCGAAGGACGCGGGCGCAAAATTCATCGTCAGCCCCGGCTTCAATCCCAAGGTCGTTTCCTGGTGCCTTGAAAATGACATTACTCCCACACCCGGCTGCACATCGCCCTCCGAGATCGAGGCGGCGCTTGAGCTCGGGCTTAAGGCGGTAAAGTTCTTCCCGGCTGAGCAGAGCGGCGGAATCGCAAAGATAAAGGCGCTCTCCGCTCCCTATTCCGGTCTTAAATTCATCCCGACCGGCGGAATAAGCCTTGACAATCTGACTTCATACATAACCAATAAAAAGATATTGGCATGCGGCGGAAGCTTCATGGTAAAGGAGGACTACATCAATAATTGTGAGTGGGACAAGATTACCGAGCTTACCAGAAAGTCGGTAAACGTTATGCTCGGGCTTGAGATAGGTCACATCGGCATTAACGCCCGGAGCAATTCCGAGGCTGAAAGCATTGCCGACCGTTTCTCGCTCCTTTTCGGAAACGCAGAAAAGAGAACCACGTCCAAGAGCATATTCGCGGGCGACTCGATCGAGGTCATGCTCCCCGAAGGAAGAGGCAAAAACGGTCACATCGCTATTTTAACAAACTCGGTTGACAGAGCGTGCTACCACCTCGGAAAGCAGGGCTTCTCGTTCGATACCGACAGTGCCAAATATAATGACGACGGCTCGCTCAAATTCATATACTTCAATGATGAAATCGGCGGCTTCGGCGTTCACCTTGTTCAGAGATAAAATAAAGAGAGGAATCACATAAAATGAAAAAGATAGTTACACTCGGCGAAATTATGCTTCGCTTAAAATCACCCGCATTCGAAAGATTCATGCAGACTCCGGCGCTTGAGGCGACCTTCGGAGGCGGAGAGGCTAACGTTGCCGTTTCGCTCGCAAATTACGGAATGGATGCAAAATTCGTTACCGCGCTCCCGAAAAATGACATTGCGGACGCGCTTGTCCGCGAGCTCCGCGGCTTCGGAGTTGACGTGTCGGATATTGCATATACCGACGGAAGGCTCGGCATCTACTATCTTGAGTCGGGTACAAACCAGCGCCCCTCCAAGGTAATATATGACAGAGCATATTCCGCAATTTCGCTTGCGACTCCCGGGACCTTTGATTTTGGCAAGGTTTTCGAAGGTGCGGACTGGTTTCACATCACCGGCATCACCCCCGCTCTTTCCCAGAGTGCGGCTGACCTTTCCATAGCGGCAGTCAAGGCGGCAAAGGAAATGGGGCTCACCGTCTCGTGCGACTTAAACTACAGAAAGAACCTCTGGAAGTACGGTAAAGAGGCGCGCGAGGTTATGAGCGAGATCGCACGCTATGTGGATGTACTCATCGCCAACGAGGAGGACTGCCAGAAGTCTCTCGGAATCGAGAACAACGCCGAGGTTACAAGCGGAGTGCTTGATACCAAGAAATACGAGGAGCTTGCCAAGAACGTTCTTTCGGCATATCCCAACGCTTCGAAAATTGCAATCACTCTGCGTGAGAGCAAGAGCGCAAGCCACAACGACTGGTCCGCCTGCATCTCGGACGGCAAGGAGTTCTACGTTTCCAAGAAGTACGAAATCAAGAACATCGTTGACAGAGTCGGCGGCGGCGACAGCTTCGGCGCGGGTCTTATCTACGGTCTTTTAAATTACGGCGATGATAAGAAGGCGCTTGAATTCGCGGTTGCGGCAAGCTGCTTAAAGCACACCATCTCCGGCGACTTTAACCGTGTCAGCGTCAAAGAGGTTGAGTCTCTTATGGGAGGCGACGGCTCGGGAAGAGTTCAGAGATAAAAGAGCAAAAGAGCCTTCGGGCGAAAAGCCATAAACCAAAAAAAGTAATTCACAAGCTGCTGAGGTCTTAATGACCTAAAGACGGTAAGCTTATACAATGGATCGGAGTTACCGCAGCAACCGCAAGGCGTTACAGTGAACAAATCGAGACCTCTGCTTTTGCCGGCAAGCTTGAATTTCAAAAAACGCACATGCTGACGATCCTGTTGTTATAACGGGCAAAACCAAGACGGCGTCAAATGTAAAACACAAGGTATTTCTTATGTCGGAAATATTGTTTTAAAAAGGAGCGTTTCAAAATTGAATACAATAAGCATCAAAAAAGCTTCCCCGAAAATGATTGCCCACAGGGGACTGAGCGGCATTGAGCCCGAGAACACCGCAGCTGCATTTATAGCTGCCGGAAACCGAAGCTATTTCGGAATAGAAAGCGATGTTCATAAAACTCGCGACGGAAGGTTTGTTATCATTCACGATGACAACACCCTCAGAACCTCGGGAACTGATATGATTATTGAAAGCTCTGATTACGCCGCTTTGAAAGACATAACGCTTTTCGGAACGGACAGTCGCCCTCATCCCGAACTTAAAATACCGTTGCTTGAGGACTACATAGCAATATGCGCAAGATATGACAAAACCGCTGTTTTGGAACTGAAAAAACACTTTGATAAAGATGACGTCAAACAAATTGTCGGCATAATAAACGAATTAAGGCATCTTGAAAAAACGATATTTATATCTTTTGATTGGGAGAACCTGTTTTTTGTCAGAAATTTTGCTCAAAACCAAGCCGTTCAGCTTTTAGCAGGCTCGTGCAACGAAAGACTTTTGGAAGAGTTGATATCAAATCGCTTCAGCCTTGACATAGAACACCAAGCGCTCTCACGATATATTGTTGAAACGCTGCACGCAAACGGTCTTGAGGTCAACTGCTGGACAGTTAATGATAAAGACCTCGGTGAAAGGCTTGCCGCATACGGGGTCGACTATATAACAACCAATATTTTGGAATAAAAGCGGTCCTGTGTTAACAGTTGGGATTAAAATAATTAAGACGGCAGATCCTCCGGGAAAAATATTTTGATTACCCAAAAGTATTTTTAAACCGCCAAGCGCCGCTTAATGATTTACAGCTATTTTATGCCGCAATCGGCAAAAGAGCCTTCGGGCTCTTTTTTCTTGCATTTTTTTATCCCGTGTGGTATACTCATGGTATATACTATCAAAAAGGTGGATTTTGCATGAAGGACAAATTAAGGCTTCCCCTTAAGCTTTTCGGGGACAGAGTTTTATTCATAGTTGTGACCTGGGTGTTCTCCGTAACGCTTTCGGTGTTCTTAACTCTCATCACCCCCGGTGTCAACATCGGCATATACTACTCGATAATGACCGCCATCCCCTATACCATGCTCATTTACTACGAAGCCTACGATTCGGGAAGCCACGAGTCCGGTCAGGGGCACGCCTCGTTAAAAAGCGCCGCTTTAAGGCTTTTGCTCTGGCAGATACCGACTTTTGTTCTGCTCGCCTTCTATATTGCGGGCGTGCTCGGTGCATTTAACCCGGAGCCTCTGGGAAGGATTTTCGGCGGAATCTACTTCGCGCCTTATATGGGACCCCGCGGAATATCGGAAAGCGCCGGCATAAATATACTCCAGTTCTCGCTTTTCACTATTCTTGAATCGGCGGTCTTCATTATCGCATATTTTCTCGGAATGAACGATATCGTCATCATCAAAAAGAAAAAGAAGAATTCCTCCGCCCCAACCAAAAAATAAGATAAGCCCGCGCTCATATGAGCGCGGGCTTTTTTGTTGACTATTTTTCATATATATGGTAAAATATCATCTAAGGAGGGGAAATATGGAAGCAAAAGCAAAAAAGACAGAGATAAACGTCTTAAATATATTTTTGTGCCTTTTGGTGATGCTTATACATTGTATGGGCAACGCCGTATCGCAGACCGACCCGGAGCTGGGCTCATATGCCGTTTCCGCGGCGATTTTCAGGCTGTCGTCATTTGCGGTTCAGGGATTCATCTTTTTAAGCGCGGTAAAGCTTTTTATGAAAAAAGACGGCGCGCCGTACGGACAATTCATGCTCCGGAGGATAACCTCCGTTTTCCTGCCGTACATTTTTTATGTTCTGGTTTACTACTTAATCAGGCTTTTTTCAAAAAACGAGGAGTTTGACATTCTTTATTTTATAAGGAGCGTTTTCATTGGCGACATGCACGCTCACTTTTATTTTGTCGTTCTTATCATGCAGTTTTACCTCTTGTTTCCGCTTTTTAAAAAGCTTTATGACAAAGAAAACGCCGCAGCGGTTACTGCGCTCTCTTTTTGCGTTTCGCTCGCGTTTCAGTTTGCATTTCCGCACGCATTAAATCTACTTTTCGGAATTGATTTTATCTATACCGACAGGATTTTTCTCACATATTTTGCCTACTGGACTTTAGGTGCCTTTGCGGGAATCAACTATGAAGCTTTTAAGGCGGCGCTATTTAAAATAAAGTATCCCGTATTTATATGCTTTTTGATATTCGCCGCAATACTTTGCCCGGAAAATTACCGCGTGATGCGCTTTTCAGAGTACATACCGGGGTTCGGCGAGCTGTTTTTCGCCTACACCTTCCCCGCGATTCTGACATTTTTTATTCTTGCCAACCTTATTTCCGATTTAAGGATATTTAAAAGCGGCTTCTTTTCTTTAATGAACAAGGTATCGTACAGGGTCTATCTCATTCACCCTATCGTGCTTTGCTTATTTGATAAATTGTTCGGTGAGATTTTAAAAGATAATCCCGCCGCGCTTAATATAATAAGGTATCTCGCGGTCGTTATAATTTCCTTTGCCGTTTCGATGCTGATTGAAAAGCTTAAGGAAGTGGTCATATATTTAACCAAAAAGCTCACGGCTTAAGCCGTGAGCTTTTTAATTAAAGTCAAATACAACGTTTTTGTTTTCGTCAAGCTTTAAATGCGCGGAAAATTCCTTTCCGCTCTTTTTGGATATAAACCCCTCAATCTTATACGTTTTTCCTGTTGCGAGGAGGTTTTTAACGTTTGAAATGGAAATGTCCCGTCCGCAGATGGTGCCGCTTATCTTAAATTTGCAGCCGTCCTTATAGCCCTTGCAGCCGTATCCGAAGCGGTTTCTCACAACATCGTTCCCGCAAAGAGGGCACTTTCCCGCAACGTCACCGAAAAAGCCGGTGTCCGTGTCGCGCTCCGGGGGCTTTGTGTCCTTTTTAAAGACCTCGCTTATCTCCCTTTTCGCAAGCTCCACACTGTCGGACACTCCGATCTCCCCGCGGTACACTTTCTTAAGCGCCTTGCCGAGCTCTCCGGTCTTATATTTATCCATACTTATCTGCATTTTGGAAAGCGACTCTATCAAAAATTCTCCGCCCGGAAGTATCGTGTAAACGTCCTTTTTAAGCGAGATATAGCCGCTCTTTTTTGCGTTCTCGATAATTCCCGTCCGCGTTGCCTCCGTGCCGAGCTCCAGTCCCTCAAATATTGCCCGGTACTCCTCGGCATCGTCCTCGTCCGCCTTTGAAATATCCTCCTTGAACGGATTTTTAAGGTAATTGTTCAAGGTCTCTATCGTGTAGTGCTTGGGAGGCGAGGTCTCCTTTTCGGCGAGCGAGAAAAGAATATTTACCTCATCGCCTTTATTTAAGCGCGGAAGCACCTTGTCCTTTTTGTTGTAATCGTCATACTTGGTCCAGCCCTTTTCAAGCATTACAACGCCCTTTAACGAAAAGGACTCTTTATCGCCGACCGCAACGGTGATCTCCGTTTTTTCAACCTTGCACTCCTCAGAGCAGAAAACTGCGGCAAAGCGGCGCATGATGGCGCTGTACACCTTATATTCCGCCTCCGAAAGCGCCTTTTTATCGGGAATCTTATGCGTCGGCGTCAGCGCGGAATGGGACTCTATCTTGGAATCGTCGAATATCGTTTTCTTATCCTTGAACACGAGCGGGTAGCCTATCTTGCAAAACGCCGCGATGATGTTTTTTACCTTGCCCTTTTCGGCGGTCGCAAGGTACTCGGAGTTTGTTCTGGGATATGTCACATATCCTTTTTCGTAGAGCGCCTGAACGATCTTTAAGCTCTCGTCCATCGGCATTTTATACTTTTTTCCGAGCATGTTCTGAAGCTTGGTAAGAGAGTAAAGCTTGCCGGGCGATAAAGTCTCTTTTTTCGTTTTCTTTTGGGTCACGGTCGCCTTTTCGCCATTTAAAAGATTGCAGTATTCCGTCGCCTCGGAAAGCTCTGACAGGCTGAACTTTTTCTTGCTTAAAAGCTCGACCTCTTCCCCGTTTGTCTTTTCCTTGCTTAAAGGCGCATAATACTTTTCGCTCTTAAAATTTCTTATCGCCATGTCGCGGTCATATACCGCCTTGACTATCGGAACGATTACCCTTCCGACTCTTAAAAGCGTGCCCGTCTTAAGCGAAGCATACCGTGTCAAATTAACTCCGTAGAGCCAGTCTATGTATGTTCTGGCATAGCCCTCGTTTGCAAGCGGGTCGTACTCCGAATCGTCCGCCAGAGAAGAGAGCCCCTCTCTTATCGTTTCCGTTGTCTGATCTGGAAGCCAGAGCCTTTTTACCGCCTTTCCCGTTACTCCCGTTTTTTTAATGCAGGTTCTGACGATGATTTCTCCCTCGCGGTCAGAGTCCCCGGCGTTTACTATCGTGTCAACGTCGGTTCTTGACGCGAGCGACTTTATCGTGTTAAACTGCGACTTGACGCCCGGGTCCACCTTTCCCGCCCTGTCGTGCTTTAATGAAAATTCGAATTTTTCCGGAAAGCAGGGAATATTGTCCATCGTCCAGTGCTTTTTATCGGACGGACTGTAGTACTCTATGTCCTCAAGCGAAAAAAGATGCCCGAACGCCCATGTAACGATATATCCGCCGCCCTCTAAAAAGCCCGCTCCCTTTTGCATTTTCCCGATTGCGGACGCAATATTTCTTGCAAGCGACGGCTTTTCGGCAATGATAAGTATCATACCTTTTCAGCCTCATGCAAAAGCTTCACGGCATATTCTGCGTTCTCTTCCGCCTTCTTTTTAAGAACGGCGTTTGCCGTGTGGAGCTTTTCGCGGTGGGAGGAAAGCCCCCCGACCAGAGAATCGAATGTTCTTTTCATTTTTTCGGGCTCCATATCCTCCACGTCAATCATATAAGGCTGGCTGAGCGATTCCATGAACGCGCTTATCTTCGGATCGTAAACAAGCGCCATCGCCGGTATCTCCAGCGTTGTCGCATATATAAGAGAGTGAAGGCGCATCCCTATCAATACCTCCGCCCCGGAAAGAACGGAAAACATCTCCGCGACCGTCAGATTCCTGTTTATTATGTATGAAGGGTGCTTCATCTTTTCCATAACCTCTTTTGACACATCCATGTCCAGAGGATACTGCATCGGAACGAAAAGCGGATGTATATCGTACTTTTCGACCATGTAGTCGCATAATGACGCCATCGCCTCCGAAAAATTGCCGGACGAATTTTTCCACGACCTTATAGATACCGCGCAGACCTTTGTTCCGTCCGGCACGCCGGCTCTTTTTATAAAGAACTGCCCGGTCAGCGCTTCCTTTAAGTTAATGGTAAACGCCGGGTCGGCAGTGATTATTATTTCGGGCTTTGTAACGCCGAGCTTTTTAAGCTCCTCATCGGACTTGTCGTCGCGCAGCGTTATTAAGTCCACCTTGTTTAATATCCTTGCCGTCAGCCGCCTGTCCGCACGCGTATTTATCGGACCTATTCCGTTTGCATAAAGCATCGTCTTAAGCCCGCATTTTTCGGCGAGCGCGATTATCATGAGATAATATTTAAGCGACTTTGAGCTCGTCACGTCCTGAAGCAGGCTTCCGCCGCCGAATATGAGCATCTTCGCCTGTTTCATTTCTTTTTTTATCTTAAAATAATTATAGCGGTTTACCGATTTGACCCCGTAGTCACGGGCGGTTTCCTCGGGCGTTTTTGAAAGCACGGTCACCGAAATATCGGGAGAACGCTGCTTTAATGTGTTCAAAATCGCCCAGAGCAACGCCTCATCCCCGCTGTTGGCAAAGCCATGGTAACCTGAAATCACTATGTCCGACATCATTTCATCTCCGAATCAGAAATTTTCGCTTCCGGCGCAAGCACACGGATAATGCGCACGAGCACAAGGTTTGCCACATAAACGAATACCGACAGTACGACGCCGATTATCACGCCGTTAACGACTCTCATATATATAACTGAAAGGTCGGTAAACACATGGCAGAAGCTGTTCATAACAGACGCCGAAAGGATCGACGTGCCGACCGCGAAGAACCACTGCACAAGCTTTATTTTCGAGTTCCTCATATAGTAAACGAATAAAACAAGCGAAGGATAGCCTATCAAAAACTCCTTTGTTCTCGGGCGTGCCGGGAACGCGTTTGTTATTGCCGTTCTCATCGTCTGCTCAAGCGAGCTTATCTTGTTTACGTTGCCGCTTCTTATGATATAGTAAAGTCCGATAAGTCCGATAAAGCCGCCTATTATCACCCAGTATACCTTGATATCGGAAAGGAGCACCTTTTTAACGGCAGCGCCCAGATTCTCCCTGTCCTCCTTCTTGGACGACGCAAAGTAATATGCCGCCGCCGTATACAAAAGCGGAACCATGAGCGAAAGCTTTATTCCTCTGAATATATAGTTATTTATATAGTAATCAACGCCGGAAAGCATTGCCCCCATTCCAAGCGCACCGATGCACAAAATCGCAAGCATGAGCGCCGCGATAATAAATATCTGGGGAACCGTTTTATATTTCGTGCCCAAAACCGTGCAGGCTTTCATAACCGCCGTCATGGCAAAGCATGAAATGACAAGACAGTAGAACGTCGGATATAAAAGCACCAGTGTAAGCGGCATAATAAAGGTTGCGCCGAACGCAAGAACCGAAATGACAAGCGCCGCGGTTTCAAGCTTTCTGTTCTTAAATTCAAAAAGCATCTCTATGGCTTTAAGCACCAAAAGGATCATTATGACCGCCGAGCATGCCGACGGAAATCTTACATCCGTTTTATAGTCGAACGATGCGGGCTCCTCACCGAATTTAAATCCGTACTTTTCCGCACGGTTAATATATTCCTTTACCGCGGTCAGCGTGTAGTCGGCGCACTCGTCATATTCGATTCCGTCCGCTGCAATCTGCGTTACTGTGATGAATCTTATATTTCTGTCAACCGACGAATTGAAATACTGGTTCACCCTGTAGTCATAATGTGTGTCGTCATCCTGCGAGTCGTCATAGGTCTCATATGACCTTAAGACCTTTTTGCTTCCGTTCTTACCCATCACGGTATTGAATATCTTACTGTAGCCTAAGCACTTCTGGTTCGAAAGCTGATCTGTGTTTTCCGTTACGACCAGTGTCATATCGTTACGGTTTATCATTTCCCCTATCCAATTATAATTTGCCTTTATAATGTCCTCTTTGTCGTATTCTCTTACGTATGCCTTTATATTGAAGTATCTTACGTTATAGTCTTTTACTATCTTTTCGATATAGCCTATATAGTCCTGGCGCGAATAGTTTTTTACCTTATATACAAGCGCGATATCAAACCCGTCGTTTTTAAGCTTTTCTATCACGTCCCTGTCATAGCCTAAGGTGAAGTTCCAGAGCTTTTCCCTTCCGTCAAAGAAGGCGTATATATCCATGTTCTCGATGCCGTTGATCTTTATATACTCATCCGACGAATATTTAAGCGGAATCATCTCGGCAAGCTTTTCCTTCGTCCGTTCATTCTTTGTCATAAGAAGATAAGAATCATACGAAACCATAGGATACTTTTCCGCAATGAGGTTTGCAATACGTATGCTCTCATCCTCGTACTTATGTTTTAAAACATTGTACTTAATGCATGTAAGCTCTCCGCGGGACACTAAGGAGTTCACATCGTCCTCCATAACGGAGACGGTGGTGACTCCCGTTTCTTTGTATTTTCTCATCATCTCGGCAAGCTTGACCGGAGAGATCTTGTTTTTTATATCGTTATATAAAAGCGATAAAACGACCTTATCATTAGCCTTTTCATTAACTGCTCTCCTCGCCACAGAGGGTATAAGCGAGAGAAACATAGCTGCGATAATTATCCAGATTCCGAATTTTTCAATTTTTTTCTTCATTTTCCGCCTGTCCGCCTTTCTTTTCTCTTTTGATTATGTGACCCATAACGCCGCTTAATGCCAAAAGAACGATGTACACCGCGCCGCACGCCGCTATCGGAACCAAGAATGTGACATATCCGTGTGTAAAGCCGGGGCTGAACGCATTGAACAAAAGGTATATAGCCACTGCCGCCGCACCGCAGAGCACGGTCTTTACAATGTCGCCAACCGTCTGCTTATTTAAGTAATTTCCTATTGCGTCCCTCATTTTCACCGCTATAAAAACCGCATACAGCGTTGACAAAAGCGCCGTTGCTCCCGCGGTCATAACCTCCGCTGCTCCCTTCGGCGCCCAGAGCTTTATACCGGCGTTTAAGATGACATTTGATATGATGACCGCGAGCGTTCCCGAAACGGTGTATTTATATTCGCCCGAAAGGTACAAGACCTTGTTGAAAAGCTCCTGCGTCGTGTAGCCCAGTATCGAGAGCGTATACATTAAAAATATCACCGCGACGGCGGAAGTTGACTCGCTCGTAAACGCTCCGCGCTCGTATATGAGCCTTATGACATCGCTTCCGAAAAATGCGACTACCAAAATAAACGGAATAAATATCGCCGTCATTATGTTTATAATATAGCCGACTAAGTCTTTAACATAGTCAAGCCTTCCCTCCTCGTAATTTTTCGATATGGACGGGAAAACGACCGTTGACATCGCCACTATAAACACACTCGAAATTGTTATAAAAAGGTTGGATGCATAGTTAAAGGTTGACGCCATGCCGGGCGACGAGCTGACGAACGCCCTGTCAATATATATGCAGAGCTGAAACATCATGTTGGATAAAAATATCCAGAGTATCTCGGGGTTTTTATTCTTCGCCGAAGCCGGAGAGCCGCCTCTTCCGGCAAACGTATATCCGTGCTTATAAAACGCCGGAAGCTGAACGGCGATATGTAAAAACCATCCGAAGGTGGTGACCGCAGCGACAGACAGTATAGACACGTTTTTTATAAACAGTGCAATTATAAGCACCGCATTAAAAGGCAGGCTCATGACCGATGTGATGAAGTACGCCTTCTTATTCTGCAAAAGTCCCGAAATGATATATGCTATAACAACGAACAGAAGCGACGGCGCCATGATATACATCATTTTTACCGCCAGCAAATAATCGTCCCCCGATATCTCGGGCAGAATTATTTTTACGATGGGACCCGAAAAAAGCGCCATTAAGACAGCCGCCAGGGAAAGATACAGAGCGCTTTTTCTTAAAAAGTGGGCTGCATAGCCTTTTTCGTTTCCCGCGTTCTCCGCCTTATTCAAATTTTTTATAACAAGCGTTGAAAGCGCCACGCCTATCCCTGTGAATATAAGATTGACAAGTCCGAATACCTGAAAATATATGTCAGCCTCCACGCCTGTGCCGAAAACCCCCGCAAACACCATGTCGCGGTAAAAGCCAAGCCCTTTGGCAATAAGTATGCCCAAAACTACCAATATATAAGCACTGCCTATCATATAACTCCTCCTTTTTCAGTGCGTCATCTTTTTAAGAATCCGTTTCAGCATAAAATACGCATTATACTTATTTTATACCATATTAATATATTAGTCAATCATTTCCTTAATTTTTTTATTGCAAAATACCCTTTTTGGTATTAGAATATAGATATACACTCAGAAAGAAAGGACTAAATATAATGATGAAGAAACTATCTGCTCTTCTTGTCGCTCTCGTAATTTTATCGACCGGCATATTTGCCTCCGAGATCTACAGGACAGAAGAAGTCATCCCGATTGCGGACGGTATCACTTTAACAAAGGTACGGAGCTTTTATTCCGATCATAATTTAAGCTATTCATATATAAAGGCGGATCTTAATAACGAGAATGTGGGGCTCCGCCTCCTGACACCGTACACAGGGACGGACTCGCTTGACACCGTCGGTAACATCGCCTCGTCGTATCCCGGGACGGTCGCAGCGTTAAATGCTGACTTTTTCTCCACGGTCAAAAGCGGAAAGGCGCTTTCGCTCGGTATTGAGATACAGGACGGGCACCTTTTGCAGTCGCCGATAAATCCCGATACTATGGCAACGGTATATGAAAAAGACGGCGTGGTCGATATGTCCTATCTCGGCTTTAACGTGATGGTTGTGGCGCCGAACTGGGAATACGCCCCCATTGCGCACATAAACAAGCACACCGCCTACTACGGCGCGATATTGATGTACACAAAGGACTTTAACGGAGGATACTCCCCCGCTCCCGGCGGCGAGGTGCTGGAGGTCGTTGTCGAGGACGGAATGATAAAGGAATTCAGGCGCAATATGCCGCCGGTCCAAATCCCCGAGAACGGCTGCGTCTTAGTCGTTTCGGAAGGCTCCACCATGTTTTTCGCCAATAATTTCGCGGTCGGCGATCCGGTCAAGTTCGATTACTATGTTACTCCGGACATTTTATCGTCCGACACGGCGTTCGGCGGAGGCGCCATGCTCGTTTCCGACGGCAAAGTTGTCACCGGCTTTTCGCACGTCATCTCGGGCTATAACCCGAGAAGCGCCATAGGCATAGATGAAAGCGGAAAAACGGTATACCTGGTCGCAGTGAACGGCAGAACGAGCGAGAGCCGCGGCATGACGATGAGCGAGCTTGCCGCGCTCATGGCTGACTTGGGCTGCTACAAAGCCGTGAATTTGGACGGCGGCGGCTCCACAAACATGGTAGCCTCCACCATATGGGCGGAAAAGATACACACGGTGAATAAACCGAGCGAAAACAGGCGCGTTGTTAACGCGGTCGGTCTTTCATATTCGTCAGAGCCCGGCACGCCTTCCGGCATCGCGCTTGAGGCGGACGCAAGCTCCGTTTTCATCGGGCAGTCAGCAAAAATTTCCTATGCCGTATATGATGAGCATAAGCGCCCCGTATCGGGAGACGTCACATGGTTATCAGACGGCGGAGAGGTCGCGGGCGGCTACTTTACCGGTACTGTCGGCGGGAACGCATTGATCCGCGCCGAATCGGGCAGCGCTTCGGGCGAGCTTAACATTTTCGTGATCGACAAGATCGCCGGAATCGAAACGGAGCGCACAGTCTCCCTTTCTCCCGGCGAAAGCGCGGATATTCCGATAATCGTGTATGACTTCGAGGGGCACAGGTGCTCCGTTTATAACTATGAGCCCTTCTCATTTGACACAACCGATCCGTCGGTCGCATATGCAAAGGACGGCGTTATCCACGCGGTCGGAAACGGCAGCGCGGTAATCTCGGTATCAAAGGACAGTGCCGTATCTTATATCGGCGTCACCGTCGGCGCCGCTCCCTATGACTATACCGAGGATTTTGAAACTGCCTCCGGCGAATTTTCCTCCTACCCGGCATATGTCGGAGGGGACTGGTCCCTTTCAAATGAATTTTTCCGCTCCGGCTCATCGTCCGGCAGACTTTATTATGACTTTACCGCGGATACCGACGATACGAAGGCGGCGTACTTTTCCCTTTCTTCACCCGTAAGATTATCGGATGACGAAAGCTCCGTTTCCGTATACGCGAAAACTGGCGAGGGCTTTTCCCACTCGCTCAAAGCGCTTTTAACCGACAAAAACGGCAAGGCGCTCTATGTCGGATTCAAAAAGACGGAGGACGGCGACTTTGCCCGTTACACTGCCGATATCCCGGCGGACGCGGCGCGCCCCGTTACACTTTCCAAAATATACGTTGCCGCACTCTCCGGCGAGGAGAAGGACGAAGGATATGTTTATTTTGACGACCTTTCCTTCCGTGCCGCAGAAAGCGCGCCCCTTCCCTATGTTCCGAAAAATGTGTATGACGACCCGGCAGAGTCCGACGGCGCGGGAAGGACCTTCTCTGTAGGCGCAGTTAAAAACAGCGGAACGCTCCTTTCAAAGCTTGCGGCGGAGAAAATGACATCCGCACTTTCCGGCTCCTCTGCCTTTGCCCTCTTCGGAAGCGACAATTCATCTGCTGTGAACAAGCGAAATACTTTTTATAAGACTGAGGACGAGGACGCGCTTTATATAAGTGTCAACTCAGGCTCGGGCGGAATCAGAAAGGCGGACTCTTCACAGTGGGACAAGATTTTGTCCTCGGTAAGCTCCACCGGTAAAAAGAACATCTTCATTCTTTCCGAAACTCCGGTCTTATCTTCGGACAGCTTCGAAAACGAAGCGGCAACAGGATTTTTCTCAAAGCTTTCACAAAGCGGTAAAAACATATTTGTAATAGAGCACGGAAGCGTTGATTCTCTCAAAATAATTGACGGGGTGCGCTATTTCACCCTTGCGGACACGGCTGAAAATGCGGCAACGTCAACCAAAATCAATAATTATTCATACCTTGAATTTTCATTCGGAAGCAATGTGACCTACCGCGTAAAGCGCGTTTTTTAAAAAAGATTAATAAGACCGCGAAAGAGGGGCTTGCCTTTTGGCAAGCCCCTCTTTTTAACATATAACTATCTTACCTTGATGCTTTCCAAAACCTCTCCGACCTTATCGTGCGAAACAAAGTTTGCGATATTGTCGATCGGCGTCGAGTCCTTATTGATAAGCGCCAGATACTGCCCGTGAAAGTATCCCAAAAGCCCCGCCGCGGGATACACCGTGAGCGATGTTCCGGCAACGATCAAAAGATCCGCCTTCGCGATATGCCAAATCGCACCGCTTACCACGTCATCTGACAGTGCCTCATCATAAAGCACCACGTCGGGCTTTATCACGCCCCCGCAGGAGCAGGTCGGAATTCCCTCGGAATGTAACATAAAGTCCGCATCGTACATTTTGCCGCACTTTGTGCAGTAGTTTCTCTCCACGCTCCCGTGAAGCTCGTAAACATTTTTGCTTCCCGCCTTCTGATGAAGCGAATCTATATTCTGCGTTATTATCGCTTTAAGCTTGCCGGCTTTTTCAAGCTCGGCAAGCTTTTTATGCGCCGCGTTCGGCAAAACACCGGGATTCAGCATTTTCCCGCGGTAATAGTCAAAAAACTCCTTTGTGTGCTTTTCAAAATAACCGTGGCTTAAAATAAACTCGGGCGGGATGTCGTTTTTCTCGTTATAGAGCCCGTCCTTGCTCCGAAAGTCCTTTATTCCGGACTCGGTACTGACGCCGGCACCCCCGAAAAAGACAATGTACTTACTCTGATCTATCATAAGCTGAAGCTTGTTCATTTTATCATCTCCGAAAAAAATTACGGGCGGGAGATCCCCGCCCGCTGTATTTATTGTTCTTCTTTTTTCATTCTGCCCCAGTAACGGAACACCAAAGCGCCGATAACGCCCAGAACCGCAATGATTATTGCAAGAAGCTTTGACTTAAACGACAGTACCGCGACCGCGCCGAGAATCACACATATAGCGTAAATAATCAGCACCGCCTGCTTGTGGGAAAAGCCCATATCCACCAGTCTGTGGTGAAGATGCCCCCTGTCCGGCGACATGATCGGTCTGTGCTCACGGAGCCTTCTGAAAATGGCAAAGCTCGTGTCAAATATCGGAATACCGAACGCGATGAAGGGTACGGCAAACGCGATTATCGTGTGAACCTTAAACAGTCCAAGAACAGAAAGCGAAGCCATCACAAAGCCCAGAAACGTCGATCCCGTATCGCCCATGAATATGGAAGCCGGGCTGAAATTATACGGCAGAAATCCGGAGCATGCGCCCACAAGAGCCGCGCACATTACCGCGATTGCATAATCTCCGCGCATAAGCGCTATTAAAAACATCGAAAACGACGCTATCGCCGAAACACCGGCGGCGAGCCCGTCCAGCCCGTCAATCAGATTCACCGCATTTGTCAGCGCGACTATCCACAATATCGTAATGGGATAGGAAAGCCAGCCGAATTCGATACCGCCGCTTTTTAAGAACGGCAGCATAATCCGTTCGATCCTCACCCCGGCGATGACCGGAATCGCCGCCGCTGCTATCTGAAACACAAGCTTAAACTTTGCGCTAAGCGCATACTTATCATCAAACACACCGAGCACTACCATTATAAGCGCGCCCGCCAAAATAGCGGCAACTTTTAAGTCAACCTCGGTAAACACCACCGTTGACACCAAAAATCCCAAAAATATTGCAAGACCGCCGATAAGCGGAACGGAATCGGTGTGCATTCTTCTTTTATCCTTCGGAATATCTATAGCGCCGATCTTCTTTGCAAGCTTTTTCACAAAAGGCGTTGACAAAAAAGCCAGCAAAAACGCGCATACAAACGACAGAAGGATCTTTACCGTATCAGTCAATTTCAATCCTCCTATCGTGCGATAAATCCAAGTTTTTTGTAAACCTTGTTAAGCGTCTTGTCCGCAACGTACGACGCGGTCTTCGCGCCGTTTTTGTATACGGATTCGATGTAGTCTTTGTTCCTGCTGATGTCTTCGTAACGCTCTCTTACGGGGCGGAGCATTTCGATGACCGCCTCCGCCGTCTTTACCTTAAAATCGCCGTAGCCCGCGCCGGAAAAACGCGAAACCGCGTCCTCAATGCTCTCGCCGGTTGCAATGGAGTAGATCGAAAGGAGGTTATTTATTCCGTCCTTCCCCTCTTTATACTCGATCTTAGCGTCCGAATCCGTCACCGCGCTCTTAAACTTCTTCATTATAACCTCGGGCGGATCAAGCACCGCTATGCTTCCCTTGGGGTCGGACTTGCTCATCTTGCTCGTAGGATCGGTAAGGCTCATTATCTTTGCGCCCACCTTCGGAATTACCGCCTCGGGGATCTTAAAGACCTCGCCGTAGACCCCGTTGAACCTCTTGGCTATCGTCTGCGTTAATTCAAGGTGCTGCTTCTGGTCGATTCCGACCGGCACCTTGTCCGTCTGATAAAGCAAAATGTCCGCCGCCATTAGCGTGGGGTACGTGTAAAGCCCCGCATTGATATTATCCGCGTGCTTTGCGCATTTATCCTTAAACTGCGTCATCCTCGAAAGCTCGCCCATATAGGTGTAGCAGTTTAAGACCCATGCAAGCTGCGCATGAGCCGGAACATGGCTCTGGAAATAAATAAGGCTCTTCTCGGGATCCAGCCCGCACGCCAAATAAAGCGCCATAAATTCCATGCATCTTTTCCTAAGCGTTGCCGGGTCCTGGCGCACCGTTATACAGTGCTCGTCAACAACGCAAAAGCAGCACTCATACTCATCCTGCATCAAAAGCCAGTTTTTAACCGCTCCCAGATACCCGCCGAGCCCAAGCTCGCCTGACGGCTGAATGCCGCTGAAAACTCTCTGTTTTTTCTCTTCTGCCATAAAAATACCCTTTCTTATATGCTCTTTAAAACATCGCCCATTGTCTTCATTCCGCTCTCAATCTGATTAAGAGTGGGCGTCGAATAGTTAAGTCTGAACATATTGCATTTTTTATCGATATCGACCATCGCGGTGGCGCCGGGCACGAAAACGACCTTGTGCTCCACGCAGGTCTTCATGATCTCTTTCGTATCAACATCCGAATCGAACTTGCACCAGAGGAAGATTCCGCCCTCGGGCGTCGTGTGAGTGATGTTTTCGGGGAAATATTTGTCTATGCAGTCAATCATAAGGGCGCACTTTTCCCTGTACATATCAATGCTCTTTTTAATGTGCGCGTCAAAGTCATATTCCGTGATGAATTTATAGACCATCATCTGCGTAAGGCACGGGGTGTGAACGTCCGACACCTGCTTGCAAACGACCATTCTGTCAAATATATCGTTTCTCATAATGCCGTAGCCTATTCTCATGCCGGGCGAAATGAGCTTGGAATATGAGCTTGCGTAAATAACTCTTCCCTCTTTATCCATCGACTTGATGGTGGGAATGTCGTCCCCCGAAAATCTCAGCTTCCCGTAAGGATTGTCCTCAAGTATATAAAAATCATACTTTTCCGCCAGCTCTAAGACCTTTTTTCTCTTTTCAAGGCTCATTGTGATGCCTGTCGGATTCTGGAACGTCGGAATCGTATATAAAAGCTTTATCTTTTCCTTTTTTGCCAGCTCTTCAAGAGCATCGGTATCCAGCCCGTCGTCCAAAACTTCAATCCCAACAAGCTTTCCGCCGTATGAGCGGAGCGCGTTAAGACCGCCTATAAAGCTCGGCGCCTCGACCGCGACAGTGTCCCCCTCGTTTATAAGGCTCTTGGCGCAAAGGTCTATCACCTGCTGACCGCCGGTCGTGATAAGGCACCCGTCGCCCTCTTTCATTATTCCCTCTTTTTTCATTTCCTCGCTTACGAATGTGCGAAGAGGCGCATACCCCTCCGTCACCCCGTACTGAAGCGCGGCAGTTCCGTGTTCCTTTAATATCTCATCGGCAAGGCGCGCAAGAACTTCGTTCGGGAATATCTCTGACGAAGGATTCCCTCCCGCAAACGATATTATATCGCTCTGCCCGACCATCTTGAATATCTCTCTTATAGCGGAAGCCTGAAGCGGCTTTACTCTTTCCGCGATAAAATCTTTACTCATAATATAAGACCTGCCTTTCTCATATACCATAATATTTTACCACAATTAATAAAATTTGTAAAGCACAATTTAAAAGAGGGTACGGCGGCTTTTCTCAGCGCACCTCCTTCGGCGTTTTTCCCGTTACATCAAAAAACACCTTCCGGAAATAATTTGACGATGAAAAGCCGACCCTTTCGCTTACCTCCTCCACGGTCATATCGGTATGCATCAAAAGGTCAAGCGCATTCTGAATCATAATATTATGCTTGTAAGAGATCGGGGTGACGCCCGTTGCCGATTTAAACAGCTTGAAAAGCCCGGAGCTGCTCATGTGGCAAAGCCCGGCGAGCGTATCAATCGTCACCGGCATATTGTAATTGCTCTCGATATAGTCAATTGCCGGGCGGACCGCCGTTTTCCCGGAAAATACCGGTTCCTTTGCCATGCGCTTATAAAGCTCTGAAAGCAACCGGTAAAGGTGCGAAACCGAAATATAAATATCATCGGAATTATACATTTCATCAAGCAGTCTTCCCGGATAGCCTCTTACTATCTGAAAGCGATATTCATAAAAACTGTACGGCTTGACAAAGGAAAAATGCACTGAATAAAACTCTATCCCGGGAGTCCCGGACCATACCGAATAATATTTCGTCCCTTTTGCAATGTAAATGAGATCTCCCTCCTTTGCAAAATAGCTTTTGCCTTTATAAAGGAACTGCGCATTTCCCTTTTTGATATATCCGATACACGGATTTTCAAAATCAAGCACAGAGCCTACCGTGTGCGTACGGCTGAACTTTGCAACATTACATTCGTACGATGAAATAAGCGTGTCCGTTTTCATAAAAACCTCCGTTTTGCCTTTCTTCGGCGCGCCGACAGTAACTATCGTCACTTTTTACAGTATCGTGGTGTTTTTATACAGTATATTATATTTTATTTGCCTTGTCAATGCGTTATAATGGTGAAAACAATATACGGAGGTGTGTGATATGAAAAATCCTGAGATAGTGTTTACAGACGTAAATACAGCAAAGCTTTTAGACTCTGAGGACCGCGAACTTCTTGAAAACGAAGTCAGAGTCAAAACGGTTATCAGCATGATCAGCCCGGGAACCGAAAGAGCAAACATAACCGGCAATCCGAACGTTAGCATAGCGTCAAAAGAAAATGAAAAAGCCGTATTTCCGAGATATTCCGGCTACAGCAGTGCCGGAACCGTCACGGAAGTGGGCGAAAAAGTAACCTCTGTCAAGGCGGGCGACAGAGTGGCTATGTACCAGAGCCTTCACAGGCTCTATAATATATTGCCCGAAAGAAATGTTGTGAAAATAGAATCTGACGATATTTCTTTTGAGGAAGCTGCCATCTGCCATATCGGCAGTTTTCCTCTGGCTGCAATCAGAAAGACGCGTGTTGAAATAGGCGAATCGGCTCTTGTAATGGGGCTCGGAACCCTGGGACAGCTTGCGGCGGCTTATTTTCATGCGGCAGGGGCTCTGCCCGTCATCGCCGCCGACCCTTTGGAAAGCCGCAGAAACAAGGCGCTGAAATTCGGCGCAGACTATGCCCTTGACCCTGCAAATGAAGGCTTCTGTGATAAAATAAAGGAACTGTCCGGCGGCGGAATCAATGCTGCGGTTGAGGTTACCGGGCTCGGAATCGGGCTTGACGAATGTCTTGACTGCATGGCAAAATTCGGACGCGTGGCGCTTTTGGGCTGCACGAGAGACAAAAACTTTACGATAGATTATTACAGAAAGGTGCACGGACCGGGAATAAGCTTAATCGGTGCCCATACTGCGGCAAGACCCGAAAACGATTCATATCCGGGATATTTCACTCACCGCGACGACATAAAGTCGCAGCTTAAGATGATTGCGATGAAAAGGGTCAATCTTAAGGCGATGATAGACGAGACCCATTCCCCCGCCGAGTGCACAGAGGTTTACAGCCGTTTGGTAAAAGAAAAAGATTTCCCGACGTTTGTTCAGTTTGACTGGAGGAAAATATGAGAAAAATAAAAGTAATTCAGATAGGCATAGGGCACGACCACGCAACCGCAATTCTGGACTGTATGCTGGCACTGCCGGATATTTTCGAAATAGCGGCGCTTGCGGTGCCTGAAAGCGAAAAGGCGGATTTTGCGGACAGAATCGAAAAATATAAAGAAAAACTCCCTCTCATGACGGTGGAGGAAGCGTTTGATACGGACGGTCTTGATGCCGTGACAGCGGAAACCGAAGAGGTAAACCTCACAAAATATGCTCTTCTTGCGGCAAAAAGGGGCTTGCCGGTGCATATGGATAAGCCCGGCGGGCTTGATGCGGCGGAATTTAATGAGCTGATAGACACAGTCAAAGCCAACGAATCGGTGTTTCATACAGGCTACATGTACCGGTATAACGAATCCGTCGCCGAGGCGGTAAGAAAGGCAAAATCGGGAGAGCTAGGAGAGGTCTACTCTGTCGAGGCACATATGGACTGCTGGCATACTCCCGAAAAAAGGCAGTGGCTTTCGCGTTTTCCGGGCGGCATGATGTTCTATCTCGGCTGCCATTTGATTGATCTGATATTGCAGATAATGGGCGAGCCGCAGAAAATAATCCCGATGAATCAGTCCACCGGGATTGACGGCGTTACCGGCGAGGATTTTGGATTCACATTATTTAAATACAAAAACGGGGTATCCTTCGCCAAAACATGCGCAACGGAGCTCGGCGGTTTTTCAAGGCGGCAGCTTGTAATATGCGGTTCAAAGGGAACGGTGGAATTAAGACCGCTTGAAAAATATGAAGACGACGGAACTCTTTACACAAATGTTTGCTATACGGATAATGAAAAGGGCACGGACTGGATGTATTTTTCACCTTTCTTAAAATCAGCGCCGGCTGACCGTTACAATAATATGATGTCAAGCTTTGCGAAAATGGTTCGCGGCGAAATCAAAAATCCGTTCGGGTATGATTATGAACTAAAGCTTTATAAAATACTTTTAAAGTCATGCGGTATAAATAAGGTATAATCGGGAGGTAATTATGTATAAAAAAGTTTTGCTTATAGGCGGAGGAGGGACTTTGGGAAGTTATTCCTCGGAGGAATTGCTTAAAAGAGGCTGCATTGCAGATGTAATATGTCTTGAAAATAAGGTATCGGAGAATAAAAACCTGCATTATTTTAATATGAATGCCGACCTTGACGGCTTAACTGGATTTTTAAAAGACAGGTGTTATGACGGAATTATAAATTTCATTCATTATACCGATCCCGAGTCTTACAAGAGTGTGCACAGACTGCTTTGCCAAAAAACATCCCATTTGGTTTTCCTTTCGTCATACCGCGTCTATGCCGACTTGCAGCACCCGGTGACGGAGGATGCTCCTTTGCTTTACGATGTATGCTGCGATGATGTATTTCTGAAAACGGAGGACTATGCCGTTCCAAAGTCAAAGTGCGAGCGTTTTATCCGCGGGGAGAGCGGCACCTCAAACTGGACGATCGTGCGCCCCGTAATTTCATTTTCGGACAAACGCTTTGACCTCGTAACTGTATCGGGGCGCGAATTAATTGACCGCACCGCCCGCGGTGAGAAAATTTATCTCCCGTTTGAAGCAAAGAACCTTACCGCCGGGCTTGACTGGGCGGGAAACTCAGGGAAAATGATTGCCGACCTTGTCTTAAACGAGCGCGCGTTCGGTGAGACTTATACCGTTTCATCCGCTCAAAATCTGACCTGGGGAGAAGTTGCGGATATTTACTCCGAGCTTATCGGCGCAGATTTTGAATGGGTCGATACAAAGGCGTACTCGGAGTATCAACACCGCACCTCCGATATTCCGTACATACTGAAATATGACCGTTTATTTGACCGCAAAATCAATAATACCAAAATTCTTGATGTTACAGGATTGACGCGCGGGGATTTTATATCCGTTAAAGACGGAATAAAAATCGAGCTTGAGAAAATATTCTCAAAATCATACGGGCAGATTCCGACCCCGTAACCGGTTCATGCGTCCGCTTTGATTTTTTCATCAGCCTTCCCGTGGGCTCCGTTTCCAGAAATGAGTTTGTCTTTTCCATTTTGTCCTCCTTAAAAAAATAAGCGCGCACCGAAGCAGCCGGATTTATACCGTTCGGATACGCACTGACTTAAATATAAAAAATGAGCAGTCCCTTACAATCGGTCTTACACCTTTCGGGCTGCTCATTGCTTTTTTATTTTACCACCGCAAAGCACAAAAAGTCAAGCATTTTCCGGACAGGCAGTTAATATAAATAAACGAGGTGGTTTATATGAAAACATTTTTATGCTGCATGGGAGTGCTTTTTGCGTCATTCATTCTTCTGCCCTCCCTTGCCTTTTCGGGGGACTTAAAAAGTGCGGACATCCCCGACCCCGAAATAACGGATGAGTCCGGCGAGATAACGCTTAAAGACGGAACGGAAGAGAAAAAGCTGCCGCTTGAAGAGTACATAGAGGGCGTTGTGCTTGCCGAAATGCCCGCGTCATATAACGAGGAGGCGCTAAAGGCGCAGTCCGTCGCCGCAAGAACATATGCCGTGAACAAAATGCGCTCAAAGGTTCATGAGAACGGCGCGCTCTGCACGGACTACTCCTGCTGTCAGGCATACGTCGCCCCGGAAAATTACACCGGCGGCGAGGAAAACCTTAAAAAAGTAAAAAAAGCCGTTCTGTCGACCGCCGGAGTCATCATGACCTATGACGGAGAGCCGATAACCGCGGTGTTTCACGCAATGAGCGCCGGGCAGACCGCCTCAGCAAAGGACGTGTGGGGCTCGGACGTTCCGTATTTAAAACCGGTCGACAGCCCGCTTGAGAAAAACGAGGAAAACTTTGAAACGACATTAAAGGTTCCCCTTTCAGAATTTACCGAAAAGCTCAAAACGCTTTCTTCGGACTATACGGGAGGGCTTGACGTTCCGCCTCCGGAGCGTGACGGCTCTGGCTACATAAGGCGCATTACGATAGGCGGAGTCACCTTCTCCGGCAACTCTTTAAGAAACCTCTTTTCTTTAAGGTCGACCAATTTCAATTTAGGGTTTGACGGTGATTTTGCCGTTTTCACCGTCCGCGGATACGGACACGGCGTGGGAATGAGCCAGCATGGGGCAAACCTCCTTGCCCAAAACGGCGAAAACTACAAGGAAATATTAAAGACCTACTACACCGGCATAAGCTTTGACCGCATATAAAAAAGGACCGTAAGGTCCTTTTTATACGTTTTTCATCCACTCGCGTGCAAGAAAAGTCCATTTTGCGTTTGACGGATTGTTATACTTCGGGTTGCCGCACTCGGTTATTTCGTTTGCAAGCGCCATTCCGTGAGGCGCGGACTTAAATATGTGAAGCTCAAACTGCCTGCCAGCCTTTGCATAAGCGTTCGCAAGTGCAAGTGCGTTAAATACCGGAACCGTCGCATCGTCCGACGTGTGGATTATGCACGCCGGAGATGACTTTCCGTCAACATATTCCTCAAGCGACCATTTGTGCTTATCCTCCCCGGAAAACTCGCTTTTTCCCAAAATATTTGAAAAGCTTCCCGTATGCGTCGGCACGTTAAGCGAAATGACCGGATAGACCGGGATTATGCCGAGAGGCTTATTATATCCCTCCTCCATCGGAACTTCCGAATAAATTTCCTTCAGATGCCAGAGTGTGCCGAGCGCCGTGCAGAGGTGACCGCCGGCGGAAAACCCTGTCGCAAACACTCTTTCGGGATTGATCATATATTTTTTCGCATTGTCCTTAATGTATTTCATCGCCTTGGACGCTTCAATGAGCGGGCGCGGAAAAAGCGCCTTTTCGCCGACCGAATAGTGCAAAACAAAAGCCGCCGTTCCCTTTCCTACAAAGTCAAGAGCGACGGGCTCGCCCTCCCTGTCATAGCAGACACAGCCGTATCCTCCCCCGGGGATGACCAGCAGAGCGTCCCTCAAAAAACCCGGCAATGTATCGGGCGCATAAACCTCAAGGTACACATTTTCATCGTTATTATCAAGCGGAATTTTTTCGTATATCATTAAATTACCTTCCTCCGATTCTGAATCGAGTGTAAGTATACCACAACAAAAAATCAATGTCAATATTGCTTTTTTATGAAAAAAGTGCTATACTGCTGATATATTAATATTGGGAAGTGTTTTTTTGATTTATCTGGATAACAGTGCAACGACAAAGCCGTGCCCCGAAGCGGTCCGCGCGGTGAGCGACGCACTCATAAATAACTTCGGCAATCCCTCGTCGCGCTACAGCCTCGGGCTTGACGCCGAAAAGCTCTTAAAAGAATCGCGCGCGGCGGTCGCCTCCTCGCTTAACGCGGAGATGAAAAACATCATCTTCACCTCAGGAGGAACCGAGAGCGACAATCTTGCCATTTTAGGCGGAGCGAACATAAAAAAAGGCTCTCACGCAGTGACGACCGCAATCGAGCATCCGGCAGTGCTCAACGCCTTTTCCGACCTTGAAAAGCGCGGATTTTCAGTCACCTACCTAAAGCCCGACCCGGACGGTGTCGTCAGCGCAGAGTCTGTAATAAACGCAGTTGACGACAAAACATCGTTTGTCAGCGTTATGCATGTAAATAACGAGACCGGCGCCGTTATGCCCATAGAAAAGCTCGCGCCTTTAATAAAGCGGAAAGCTCCGCGCGCTTATTTTCATGTGGACGCGGTGCAGTCGTACGGAAAGATTCCGCTCTATCCGAAAAAGTGGGGAATCGACCTCCTTTCCGTCAGCAGCCACAAGGTGCACGGTCCCAAGGGCGTCGGCGCGCTTTATAAGGCTGACGGGGTGACCTTGCACCCCACCATTTTCGGCGGAGGGCAGGAAAATAACCTTCGCTCCGGAACGGAGAATATGCCGGGAATTTCCGGCTTTGCCGCCGCGGCAAGGCTTATTGACCCCATGAGCCACCACGAAAAAATGAGCGCGCTTAAAAAGGAGTTTGCCGAAAAGCTCCTGGCTCTTCCCGGAGTTGAATTAAACGGCTCACTGGAGCGCTCGGTTCCTTATATATTAAACGTTTCCTTTGTCGGCATCCGCTCGGAAATAATGTTAAACGCACTGTCGGAGGCTTCGGTATTCGTCAGTGCCGGCTCCGCCTGCGCAAAAGGCACAGGAAAAGCAAACGCGGCGCTGCGCGCCCAGGGCGCGCCCCATGCGGACAATGCGATAAGGTTCAGCTTTTCGCGCGATACCACTATAGAGGAGCTTTCCGAGGCGTACAAAATAATAATAAAAAAACTGGAGTATTTAAGATGAAAGAAATTATTCTTGCCAAAACAGGCGAACTTATATTAAAAGGCGGAAACCGCAGAAGGTTTCAGGATATGTTAAAGGGCAACATGTCGCGTGCGTTAAAGCCGGTCGGCGCTTTTAAGATATATGACCGCCAGGCGACGATTTACGTTGAGCCCGGGGACGGGGCGGATATTGACGCGATGCTCTCGGCGCTTCGCAAGGTTTTCGGAATCGTGAACCTTTCGCGTGCCGGAATCGTCCCCAAGGACATGGAAAACATCATGAAATTCGCTCCGGAATACCTTGAATCGGAGCTTGGTGCGGTCAGAACATTCAAGGTGGAGTCCAGAAGGGCGGATAAATCGTTTCCCTATAAGTCGCCCGAAATCTCCGCCATGGTCGGCGGCGCTCTTTTGGAGCGTTTTCCTCATCTTAAGGTTGACGTGGTAAATCCCGATCTCGTAGTTCATGTTGACGTCAGAGAGACGGACGCTTACGTTTATGCCGGGAAAATTCCCGGCGCCGGAGGAATGCCGACGGGAACAAACGGGCGCGCAATGCTGCTTTTATCCGGCGGAATCGACAGTCCCGTCGCGGGTCACATGATCGCAAAGCGCGGAGTATACATTGAAGCGATACACTTTTACAGCTATCCCTATACCGGAGAAAAGGCGAAGGAAAAGGTCATCGCCCTTGCGGACAAACTCGGCGAATACACAAGCGGTCTTCCCCTTCACATCGTGCCGTTCACCGAGGCTCAGCTTGCAATACGCGATAACTGCCCCCCGGAGCATATGACGCTTGTTATGCGCCGTCTGATGATGAGGATCGCCTCCGAATTTGCCAAAAGGCGCGACTGTCAGGCGCTTATCACGGGCGAATCTGTCGGTCAGGTGGCAAGCCAGACCATATGGGCGCTCGGGGTGACGGATAAAGTGTGCGACCTTCCCGTTTTCCGTCCCTGCATCGGAATGGATAAGGAGGAGATCATCGTCCGTGCAAGGAACATCGAGACCTTTGAAACCTCAATTCTCCCCTACGAGGACTGCTGCACGGTGTTCACTCCCAAGCATCCTACGACGCATCCGAATATCGACAATATCTTAAAAAGCGAAAGTCACATTCCGGTTGACGAGCTTGTGAAAAAAGCGGTTGACGGAATCGAAACTATCCGCATACGCAAATATTAAAAAGAGGTGCTTATATGAACGCTGAATTAATCGCAGTCGGCAGCGAGCTTTTAATGGGTCAGATTGCAAATACGGACGCGCAGTATATCTCGTCGCGCCTCTCGTCGCTCGGTGTGAACGTTCACTTTCACACCGTCGTCGGGGACAACCGCGCAAGACTTACCGATACGCTGAAAATTGCCTTCTCGCGCTCAGAATGTGTTATCCTGACCGGAGGGCTGGGTCCGACTTATGACGATATGACAAAGGAGACCGTCGCGTCGTTTTTCAACCTTCCGCTTTCATATGATAAAAGGGCGTTGGAGGAGCTCACAGAATACTTTGAAAAACGCAAAAAGGTCATGACCCCTTCAAACAAAAAGCAGGCTCTCCTTCCCGGGGATTCCAAAGTGCTCTATAACGAGTACGGAACCGCGCCGGGATGCATTATTGAGAAAAACGGCAAAATAGCGGCAATGCTCCCCGGTCCGCCGAGGGAAATGCGCCCGATGTTTGACAAATATCTTTATCCGTATTTTAAGGAAAAGACGGGCTCTGTCGTGTACTCCGAATACCTTCATCTTTTCGGAATCGGAGAGGCGGAGGCGGAATCAAAAATCTCCCACCTTACCGGAAGCGAAAACCCGACGGTCGCTCCGTACGTCAGCATCGGCGAAACGGTGCTTCGCATAAGCGCAAGCGCCGCGAATGAAAAGGATGCCTCCCTTTTGACCGGGAAAATGAAAAATGAAATATATTCTGTTTTGGGTGAGTGGATATATGCCGAAGGGCGCTCGTCCACACTGCCTCAGACGGTTTTAAGGCTTTTGACCGATAAAAAGCTCAAATTAGCCGCCGCGGAGTCCTGCACCGGAGGAATGGTGTCCTCCGCAATAACGGATCTTCCCGGCTCGTCGGAGGTGTTTTTGTATGGTGCGGTGACATATGCAAACTCGGCAAAAATGAGCGCGCTTTCGGTCAGCCCGGAAACGCTCAAAAAGCACGGCGCGGTATCCGAAGAAACGGCAATCGAAATGGCAAGGGGCGTCCGCCTCGCAGCTAAGAGCGATATCGGCGTTTCTACGACCGGCATTGCCGGACCTGGCGGCGGCACTCCCGACAAGCCCATTGGCACCGTATATATCGCAATCTCGACCGGGAAGGGCGACAAAGCAATAAAGCTTTTCCTCCCCGGCGACAGGGCGAGGGTGAGAAAAACCGCCGTCTTAAACGTCTACGACCTTATAAGGCGCACCGTTCTTTCGGGAAACTATTAAAAAAGCTGGATCTCGCTTTCCGTTTTAAAAAATGTTCTGTACCGCGCCGCGCCGGTGTATCTGAAAAATTCACCAACAGTTATCGCGGCATCGGATATGCGTGCGGTTACAACAGGCTTCACTTTCACACTTTTGATGAAATTTCGCTTATAAAGCAGGGCGATATCACATATATTTCGGACAGCATCATTGACAAAGTTACCGGAAAAAGCCTTATATATTCAAGGGCGTATCAGCTTCACAATCTCTATACTGTGCCCGACAAAATGTATGAGCGCAGCCGGCTGTATATCGGGCGGGCACTTCATTAACGTGTTTGTTTCGCACAATAACATAACTCCGTTAAAATACGGGCAGATACGAAAAGAAAAAATTTTTAAAAAAGGCTTGACAAAACATTTGTTCGCATTTATAATATAAGAAAAGCGAATGTTTGTTCCCATTTAAATATGATTAACGAAAGGACGTATTATATATGAAAAAATCCTCATCTTCTTCAAAGGCAGCAAAGCCCACGGCTAATATGACAAAGGAGGAGGCGCTCCAGACCACACTCGCGCAGATTGAAAAGGAGTATGGCAAGGGCACCATCATGAAGCTCGGAGCAACCAATAATATGGAGGTCGAGTCGATTTCAACCGGTATTTTAAGCCTTGATATCGCACTCGGCATCGGAGGTCTTCCCAAGGGCAGAATCGTTGAGGTGTACGGTCCCGAATCGTCAGGTAAGACCACACTCACGCTTCTTGTTGCGGCGGAGTGCCAGAGAAATAAAGGCGTTGTAGCGTTTGTTGACGCGGAGCACGCTCTTGATCCCGAATATGCAAAGACTCTCGGTGTCGATATTGACGAGCTTTTGGTTTCCCAGCCCGACACCGGCGAGCAGGCGCTTGCCATAGTTGAAGCGCTTGTACGAAGCAGCGCGGTTGACCTTATAATCGTTGACTCTGTCGCGGCTCTCGTTCCCAAGGCGGAAATTGACGGTGAGATGGACGAGCAGCAGGTCGGTCTTCAGGCAAGGCTCATGTCAAAGGCTTTAAGAAAGCTTGCCGGCATAATCAATAAGACCAATACCATCGTAATATTTATCAACCAGCTTCGTGAAAAGGTCGGCGTAATGTTCGGCAATCCCGAAACAACGACCGGCGGTATGGCGCTTAAATTCTACTCCTCCGTCCGCCTTGACATAAGGAAGGGCGACGCGATCAAGGAGGGCGGTTCGATAATCGGCTCCAAGACAAAGGTCAAGGTCGTTAAAAACAAGGTTGCTCCTCCCTTCAAGAAGGCGGAATACGATATGATCTACGGTCAGGGCTTCACCCCCGAGGGCGTTGTGCTTGATATGGCGATCGACGCTGATATAATAAACAAGGCGGGTGCATGGATCTCGTATAACGGAAACAGAATTGCACAGGGCCGCGAAAACGCGAAACAGTATCTTGTTGAGCATCCCGATATATATTCCGAAGTCAAGGAAAAGGTGCTTGAATATTATAAGACTCCCGGCGCCGGAACGTCGGAGGATCTTTTGGAGGATGAGGAAGCAAGTCCCGAGGCTTTGGGTGACGAAGAATAAAATAAAAAAGGCTTTCGAATGAAAATTCGAAAGCTTTTTTTTATTTTTCAACCGTTCTTAACAATAAATGAGCATAGCCTCTTATAAGAAAGTCGTTCGGGTGGTTAACGTTATTTCCCGTCATATCGTAGAATTTCTTATGGTTCAAAAGCGCCAGGTGATAATCCGTCATATCCGCCATGACCGTGCGTTCATCCGTCAAATGCGCGAGCGCGTCTTTCTGGATTATCTGATTACCCCAGAAAAATTTAAGCTCTTTATTCGGCACCATCGGAGCAATCAAAATAAACTCACACTCCGGCATCTTTTTTGCAATCGCGTCCCTTATTCCTCTTATATCCGCCTCAAACTCATCGTTCGGCGTACCGCCGTTGTTCATCCCGAAAGCAATGATCGCAAGGTCGCTCTCATGGCAAAGCGCGTTTTCGCTGACCGTTTCAAGCCCCCATTTGCTCGACTTGCCGCCGACAGAGGTGTTGACAAAAGAAATACCGTCATATCCGTATCTCTTTTTAAGCTCATCTGTAAAAAGCTCGATCCATGTCGGCATACCGGGCGCACGTCCCGAGCGGCTTGTCGCATTCGCACCCTCGGAGATACTGTCGCCGAAAAGCAAAATCTTAACCGGCTCCTTATTTTCGAGCTTTTTAATGAGCCCCGAAAGCTTATTCCCCTGTTTTTCGGGAATGAATCCGTCCCACGAGTCAGAATGAGTGTATGTAACGGCAATCTGCTTTGGATACATGAGCACCGTTTCGGCGAACGCCAAAAACTTGCCGTTCTGCCTTTCAAAGCTCTTGCCCTCTATCTTTTCGTCAAGATAATAGTCCTTATATTTCATGACCGGAATGTTCCCGCCGGGAAGCACTCTTAAAACTCCGCCCTCAAAGCTGTAGTCCGTGCCCTCTTTATATGTAATCTTGAGCTCGGAATCCGTCACGCTCAGTATCTTATCCGGCTTATACAAAAGGTTGACCGGCAAAATACCGCCGTTTTCATCCTCCAGAACAAACGCCGACTCGTCATACATTACGTTTCCCGTCCAGTAGGGAATCAGGTAGTTATCTATGTTATACATTATTTCCTCCGTAAAACCAAAGCGTCCGGTCTCCCGGACGCTTATGTATTAGTCTAAGTTAGGCTTCTTAAGAAATCCGGGAATCTGGGGATAGCCGTCATCGTCATTGTCAAGTCCGAAAATAGAGTCAACCTTTTTCTTTTTCTCCTTGCCCTCAAATCCGGTTGCGATAACGGTGATGGAAACATCGTCACCCATCGACTCGTCGGTAATCATGCCCATCTTGAAGAACACGTTGGGATCAGCATAGCTCTGAATCAGCTCCGCCGCCTCGTTAACCTCAAAGAGCGAAAGGTCGCTGTTGCCGCTGATGCACATAAGTATGCCCGTTGCGCCTTCAATATTTGTTTCAAGAAGCGGTGCTTCGATAGCAGCCTTTGCCGCAAGCTCCGCTCTGTTCTCGCCCGATGCACGGCCGATTCCGAAGTGTGCGCAGCCCGCGTCCTTCATAACGCTTGTAACGTCCGCAAAGTCCGCATTGATAAAGCCGACGCTTCCGATAAGCTCCGTAATACCCTGAACACCCTGGCGGAGAGCCTCGTCAGCCATAACGAACGCATCCTTAAGACTTGTCTTTGCGCTTCCGATGGTCAAAAGCTTGTCGTTGGGAATTACAACGATGGTGTCAACATCCTCTTTTAATGCTTCAATACCCTCCAGAGCCTTATCCATTCTTCTTTTGCCTTCAAACTGGAAGGGCTTTGTAACAATACCGACAGTCAAAATGCCCTTCTGCTTTGCGATTCCGGCAATAACGGGAGCAGCGCCCGTTCCGGTTCCGCCGCCCATACCTGCCGCGATGAATACCATGTCAGCCTTTTCGATGAGCTTTTCAATCTCTCCGGCAGACTCTTCAGCCGCCTTTTTACCGATTTCAGGATCGCAGCCCGCACCGAGTCCCTTAGTAACCTTCTCGCCGATCTGAAGAGTTATTTCAGCCTTTGAGCACTTAAGTGACTGAGCATCAGTATTCACAGCGATGAAATCAACATGCTTAACGCCCGCCTCAATCATTCGGTTTACAGCGTTGTTACCGCCGCCGCCGACGCCGATTACCTTAATAACCTGTGTTTCTTCCAAATTTTTATCTTCCGGCATATTTTTTGCCTCCTTATGCAATTTTACTATTATATATTATAACATTTTTTCAAATTTGTCAATGAGAATTGCGAATTTTTTATAAATTCTCCGCATTTTCTTCGGTGTTTTCGCTCTGACCGTTATTTTCCCCTTCCGCTCCTTCCGTTTCATCTTTCGTTTTTTCGGGCGCTCTTTCCTCCTCGCTTCTGTATGACACTCCGGAATCCGGATTTGACGCGTCAATGACTCCGCGTACATTTTCCGGAAGCTTTCCCAAAACCTCTCTTATATATGCCATTTTATAAGAAAGCTCATCGTCCGAGCCCAAGGAACCGATTTTTATTTTCAGCGTGCCGTTCAAAACAAAAATTATGTTGTATTCGTCGGAAAGGTCAATTTCCGTTATATTCGAAAATCCGTATTCATTTATACTGCCGAGGCACCTTAAAAGCGTCTCTGTCTGATTTTCGTCAGCCGTCGCCGCCGTCTGCCCGAGCTTAAAATCCCCGTCGGACAAGCCTTTAATCAGCGGAAGCAGAAAATCGTCTCCCTCCGCCTCCTTAATGCTTTTTCCGTTTTTGTCTGTCACTACGTTTCTCGTTTCAAGCGCCAGAACATATGCGCCGGGAAGCTCCTTAACCGTAATGGTGACGGTGGACGGAAGCTTCTTTTTTACCTCCGCCTCGCTGATATAAGGAATCGCCTCTATCGCCCGTTTACTGTAGGATGATGTGTGCGAAAAAATGCTTTCTCCTTCAAAAAGCCCCGATACCTCCGCTATTTTTTCGCTCGGGACAAGCGCATTGCCCTCGACAGAGAGACTTTTGACGGAAAAAAGCGGTGTTTTAAGGATGATAATTATTGCACACAAAAGAACCAATATGAGGAAAAACGCTCCGAAAATTCTGCGCTTCATTCTTTCTCGTTTTCTGCGTTTTTTTCCGCGCATACGTTTTTCTTTCTCGCGTCTTTCAAGCTCCTCGCGGTATTTTTTCATTTCCGCTTCGGAGTATCTTCTGTCATCTTTCCTCAATCCATCACTTCCTTCCTGATGTCCGCTCCGAGCGCTCTTAAATTAAGGTCGAACGCTTCATAGCCTCTTTCAATATAGCAGATTTTTTCTATTTCACTTGTTCCGTTTGCCGCAAGCGCGGCAACGGTGAGCGCCGCTCCGCCCCGAAGGTCCGCCGCCGCAACATGCGCGCCGGTAAGAGATTTAACGCCCCTTATAATAGCGACATTTCCGTCCGTCACGATATCCGCTCCCATTCTGACAAGCGGGTCGACCTGGCGGAATCTGTCCCTGAACACATTTTCAACAATCATCGAAGTGCCCTCAGCCGTTGTCATAAGGCTCATGAACACGGACTGCATATCCGTCGGGAATCCCGGGTACGGATACGTTCTGATCCTTTTTACCGCAGAAAGTCTTTTTCCCGGCATTACCTCTGCCTCATCCTTATTAAGCCTTATGTCAGCCCCGCACTCCGAAAGAGCCGAATAAAACGCCTCCAAATGCAAAGGGTCCGTGTTTTTCACCGTGACATGCCCGCCCGTCATAAGCGCGCCGCATATGTAGGTCGCCGCCTCGATACGGTCGGGAATCACTCTGTGCTTACAGTCATTATACTTTTTTTGCCCGTATATATAAATTTTATCCGTCCCGGCGCCGTGAATTTTTACCCCGACCTCTTTTAAATAATCCTCAAGGTCCTTTATTTCCGGCTCCTTTGCCGCGTTGCTTATCACGGTAAGTCCGTCCGCCCCCGTCGCCGCGAGCATGATATTCTCCGTCGCGCCGACCGAGGGAAACTCAAGGTGTATCGATGCCGGATGGATATTTCTTGCGTCGCAGGTTATTATTCCGCCCGATTCCTCGATATTTATTCCCATTTCGCGGAGCGCGAAAAGGTGCAGATCAATGGGGCGCGGTCCGATTTCGCACCCGCCGGGCAGCGTTATTTTTCCGCCCTTGCAGCGCGATATCAAAGCTCCCAGAAAGATTACGGACGAGCGCATCTTAAGCATAAGATACTCGGGGATCTCATTTTTATTGAGCGATTCGGAATTGACCGTTATGACTCCGGGCTCGCATTTTACCTTGCAGCCGAGATACTTTAATATTTCGGCGGATTCCTTTACGTCGCTTAAATCCGGGCAGTCGGTTATAACGCTTTCTCTGCCCGTTATGACGCTTGCCGCAAGGATCGGCAATACTGAATTTTTCGCGCCGTGAACGGTTATTTCGCCCGAAAGAGGTCTCCCTCCGTTTACTATGTATTTATCCAAATCAAGGCACCTCCTATGCACATTTTATGCAAGGAAGAGCGCAATTGTTAATGTTATTTGATAAGCCTTCTCGCCGCAGTGTATATTTTATCCGTTGCGTCAAATATCGCGGCGGTCTTTGCCTTCCGGCTCATGTCCGATAACAGGTTTTTATCGTTTATAAGCGTCTTTATCTGTGCGTTAAGCCCGACTCCGGTAAGCTCGCTGTCATGAATCAGCACTGCTGCTCCCCTGTCCGAAAGATATTTTGCGTTGTACTCCTGGTGATTATGCGCAACATTCGGACTCGGAACCACGATAGACGGCTTTCCGGACGCTGCAAGCTCGCTGACAGTCACCGCGCCTGTTCTGCATACGATAAGGTCCGACGCGGCAAACGCAAAGTCGGTATTGTAAATATAGGGCATGACCGTTATGTTTTTGGGAATCTCGGTTCCGCTCTCTTTAACCTTTTTCATGACCTCGTCATAATTTCTTTCGCCGGTCGACGCGATTATGTTGTATTCGTCGGCAAGGTTTTTGACAATGATTTCTGTCAGCGCGTCGTTAATGCTTTTTGCACCGAGGCTTCCGCCCATAATGAGCACAGTCGGTTTTTCGTCCAGATTGAACTTAAGCCGCGCCTCGTAGCGCGTCACCTTCAAAAGGTCCGCTCTTACCGGGTTTCCCGTGAGCACTATTTTTCTGTGCTTCTTTAAATAATTTTTTGTGGTGTCAAAGCTTGTCGCAACTGCGGAAACCTTGTCCGCAAGCAATTTTACCGTAAGACCGGGGAAAACGTTCTGCTCGTGAATAATCGTCGGCACACCCATTTTTGAAGCCGCGTAAAGAAGCGGTCCGCAGACATATCCTCCCGTTCCGATTACGATGTCCGGGCGGAACTTTTCGATTATTTTCTTCCCTTCGGAAACCGCGCGGATCGCCTTTATGCCGTACACGATGTTCATCGGAGAAAGACTGCGCCTTAAACCGTACACGTCAATATATTTTATATCTATATTCTGTGCGGGCACAAGTTTTTTTTCAAGCCCGTGCTTTGTGCCGACATAAAGTATCTCAGAATCCGGCTCCTTCTCCTTTATATATTTGGCGATAGCGATCGCGGGATTGATGTGTCCTCCCGTTCCTCCGCCCGATACGATAAGTCTCATTTTAAAATCCTGCCTTTCTATTTTACACTGTGGATAACGCCGGCGCCGATTTTCTGATAGCGCGATATGTTAAGCACAAGTCCCACTGCAATAAGCATGAAAAGAAGCGACGTTCCGCCCGATGAGAAGAACGGAAGCTGCATACCGGTCGACGGCACTGCGTTTGTTACGACAGCGATATTTATCACGACCTGAAGTCCTATCATCGCGGACACTCCGAACGCAATAAGGCATCCGAACATATCCCTTGAATTTAACGCAATCTTTATACCGCGCCATACGAAAAGCGCAAACATAAGCATTACGACGATTCCGCCGAATATTCCCATTTCCTCGCAGATGACCGCAAAGATATAATCGTTTGATGCCATGGGAAGCCAGCTGTATTTCTGCCTTGACTGACCGAAGCCGACGCCGAAAAGACCGCCGGAGCATATCGCATAAAGCGAGTTTAATATCTGCCATCCGTTCCCCAGAGGGTCATTTTCCGGGTGCATATATCCGAATATTCTCGCCATTCTGAAGGGCTCCTTGATAATGAGGAAGACCACCGCCAAAACTCCGACAATTCCGATTGCCGCTATGTGACTCTTTTTCATGCCGCGCGCAAAAAGCATTGTAAATCCTATCGCGCATATGATAAGCGCACCGGACAAGTGCTTCTGCATTGCCGCGCCCGCAGCCGGAATCAGTATTATTATCTCCCCGCGCCACTCATATAAGAGCCTTTGCGAAAGCGACATTCTTTTCGTATTTCTCTTTTTTTCGCTGCTTAATATATCCGCAAGGTATATTATAAGCGCTATTTTCATTATTTCCGTGGGCTGAATCGAAATGGGACCTATAAATATCCACCTCGTCGCGCCGAGCCTTTCCTCGCCCACAAACGGCGTTATGAAAACGAGCGCGACCGACGCCCAATATATGAGCGACGACCACTTTTTAAGGAACATATAGTCCCTGTAATTTGCCACAGCAAGCATAACAAGAAAGCTTCCCGCGGCGATTATGCAATTTTTTATAATTCCCTTATAAGGATTCTGTGCATTGACCGAGTCAGGCGTTCCGGCGCTTATCAGCATCAAAAGCCCGGCACAGGTCAGAGCGCATATCAAAATCAGATAAAGACCGTCCATCTCGCCCTTCTTGCGCGTTTTTCTATTCAGCTTTCCGCCGTCTTTCGTCGCCGCAATTGCCTTGCTCATGAATTCCTGCCTTTCTTATAACGCAAAGAGAGTTATATATAAAGCGCTGATCAGGGCGCCGAGTAATGTTACTCCCGACGCGACCGCTACGATTTTTCTTTCCGACCAGCCCTTTTTTTCAAAATGATGGTGAATGGGAGTCATCAAAAACACTCTTTTTCCGCCGGTTGCCTTGAAATACGTCACCTGGATTATAACGGAAAGCGTTTCGAAAAAGAAAACGAAGCCGACTGCTATCAGTGTAAGCTGAAGTCCCATTGCACATGCCGAGGCACCGATAAGTCCGCCGAGAAAAAGCGAGCCCGTGTCCCCCATAAATACCTTTGCCGGGTATTTGTTGAAATACAAAAATCCCAAAACGCCTCCTATTGAGGCAAAAAGGATTATAAAGAGCATATCAAAGCCCAGTTTATATGCCGCAAACGCGAAAAACGCCATGGCAGCCGCCGTTGTCGATCCGGCAAGACCGTCTATCCCGTCGGTCAGATTTACCGCGTTCACTGTTGCAAGCATAACAATAATATTGAAAATAACGGCAAAATAAGAAAAGTTCACTCTCGACGCGCCCAAAAGCACCTCTCCGCCCTCTTCGGAGAAAAGGACAAGGGCAAAGGCAACGCTCACAAGCGCCTGTGCCGCAAACTTTTTGCCCGCCGTAAGTCCGAGATTGCGTTTTTTTATTACTTTTATGTAATCGTCGAAAAAGCCGACCGCACCGAAAAGAAGCGCCGTTATTATAACGGTAAGCCCGGTTATGTCAAACATCTTCGACAGAGCCGATATAAAAATAATTGAAAAAACAAGTCCCAGAGCAAATATGAATGCCCCCATCGTGGGCGTTCCGCTTTTTTTCCTGTGCCATGCGGGTCCCTCTTCCCTTATTTCCTGACCGAAGCTCGCTTTTTTAAGCGCGGCGATTATTTTTCCGCCGGATAACAGTGCCAAAAGAAGCGCAATAACAAGCGCCGTTATTCCCCATATTAATGTATTCATTTATCTCACCTTAGTTTTTAAGTATCTCTTTTATGATTTCTCTTTCATCGTAATGAATCTTTTTCCCGCCGATATCCTGATATGTTTCGTGACCCTTGCCGGCAAGAAGCACAACGTCGCCCTCTTTCGCAATCGAAAGCGCGTATTTAATAGCCTCCGTCCTGTCAACTATCGCCTTATACTTTTTCTCCATGCCGTCCATTCCGGCTAAAATCTGCTTAACAATGGAGGAAGGCTCCTCCGTTCTCGGATTGTCGCTTGTCACCACGGCAAAGTCAGAAAGCTTTCCCGCGATCTGACCCATTATCGGGCGCTTTTTTGCATCCCTGTCGCCTCCGCATCCGAAAACGACGATAACTCTTTTCTCCGCGAACCCCTTAACGGTCTTTAATATATTTTCAAGTCCGTCCGGCGTATGTGCATAGTCGATCATCACGGTGTAATCCGTGTCCGTGGGCACGACCTCCGCTCTTCCCTTGACGCCGCGGACGATCAAAAGCCCCTTTGCAATCTCCATATCGCTGAGCCCCAAAAGTGCCGATGCACCGATGCCCGCAAGCGCATTGTACACGGAAAATTCACCGGGAATTCCCATTTTCATCGGCACGCGGGACGAGCCGTACGTCCATGTAAAGCTGATGCCGCGCTGAGAATAAACTATGTCCTCCGCCTTCATGTCAGCGTGCTTTTTGATGCCGTACGTCACGACCTTGCCCGCAGCCGCCTTTTTCATGACCTTGCAATACGGGTCGTCGCCGTTGAGAAGCGAATACTGACTCATCGCAAAAAGCTTGGATTTCGCTTCGGCATAATCGTCCATATCCTTGTGGTAATTAAGATGGTCCTCCGTAAGATTTGTAAAAACTCCGACCCTGAAGGAAAGTCCCTCGCACCTGTGGAGCGCCAAAGCATGGCTTGACACCTCCATGACGGCGTATTTACATCCTTCGTCAGCCATTTTCTTAAAGATAGAATGAAGCTCTGTTGCCTCCGGCGTTGTTCCGCTTGAGGGAAGCTCCTTATCTCCTATAAGGTAGTGGTTCGTGCCGATAAGCCCGGTCTTTTCGCCCTTTAACTCCAGTATCTGCTTTATAATATGCGTTACCGTCGTTTTCCCGTTGGTTCCCGTCACGCCTATTATCTTGAGCTTTTTATGGCTCTGCCCGTAATAGTTTGCCGCCGCATATGCCGCAAGTATCCTTGTGTTTTCGCACACTATTAAAGCGGCGCCGAAGCTCTCGGTCTCGTGCTCCGCTATAACCGCCGCCGCGCCGTTCTTTACCGCCGCGCCGATGAAATTGTGCCCGTCTGCCCCAAGACCTGTTAAAGCGATGAAAACGTCGCCCTTTTCAATTTTTCTTGAATCCGTCTCAAGCTTTCCGACTTCAATATTATCGCTGCCGGTCACCACGCTGTATTTAATACCGTTTAATATTTCGTTAAGCTTCATATAATCCTCCTGTCAGTCAACGTCCTGGAACATGAATTTCACATAAACAACGGTGCCTTTTTCAACGACCGCCCCCGCCTTCGGGCTCTGCTCGATCGCGATCGCCCCGGCGGTCACACTGTTTCCGACGTCCGATGTTCTGAAATTCAGATTTGCGTTTTTAATTGCCGCAGATGCGCTTTCTCTGCTCATGTTTATAACGTCCGGTACCGTCACAAGCTCGCTTTCGGAGCTTGAATCGGTATACGCGGCTATGACAGAGCCCTCCGCGAGCATTATTCCGCTCTTGGGCTGCTGGTCTGTTATCTTGTCGCCGCTGCCGATTACAGTTATCTTAAATCCGTTTTTAACGGCTGCCTCCGTCGCCTTTTCAACCGTCATTCCCGTAAGGTCCGGAATGTAGCTTCCGGTTGTTAATATCTCGCTTTCGCTGTACTGTGCCTCAATGCCCAAATATCTTAAAATATCGTCAAGCACCAGTCCCGCCGTCGGAGCGGCTATCTGTCCGCCGCCGGCGTTAATGTTGCCCTCGCCCACTCCGGGCGTCGGCTCGTCAAGCATAATGAGCACAATCACCTCAGGGTCGTTCGCCGGCGCAAAACCGCAGAAGGACGCGATCTTTCTTCCGTCACGCGGCTGCTTTTCGCTTGTACCCGTCTTACCGCCGACTCTCTGACCCGAAATTCTCGCCCCGCCGCCGGTTCCGTTTTTAACAACGCCCTCCAGGTACGTTCTCATAAGCTCGCTCGTGTGCTCGGAGATGACTCTTCTTACAACCGTGCGCTCCGTTGTTTTTGTTACCTTGCCGTCCGCATCGCGGTATTCTTTAACTATTCTCGGCTTCAAAAGCTCCCCGCCGTTTACCACGGCGGACGCCGCGGTTATCATCTGAATGGGGGTCACGTTTATGTTCTGACCGAACGCTGCGGTCGCAACGTCGACATCCGTGTAATTTTCTCTCACGATAGGCTCCGACTCACCGGGAAGGTCTATTCCGGTCTTTTCCTCAAAGCCGAACGCCTTGACATATTTTCTGAACGTGTCGCCGCCGAGTCTTAATCCGATCGACATGAACACGCAGTTGCACGAGTTTGCAAGCCCCGCCTCCAAATTCTGCACGCCGTGAGGATTGTAATATCTCCAGCACTTTATGGGCCAGCCTCCGACCGTCATGAAGCCCGGGCAGTTAAATGTGTCGTTTTCCGTCACAACGCCCTCTTCAAGGCTTGCCGCCGCGGTTATCATCTTAAATACAGAGCCGGGCTCATATGTATCGGATATTGCCTTGTTTCTCCACTGTTTATTCTGCGCCTTTAAGGTCTCCTCCGTTTTTTCGTCGCCGGTGAGCGCATTTATTCTTTCTCTTTCCGCATCGTTATAAATTTCAAACGGCTTATTGGGGTCATAGCCCGGAGTTGCCGCCATTGCAAGAATTTCTCCCGTTTTCGGCGCCATAACGATAATGCATCCGTCCTGTTTTACGCCGTACTTTTCAACCGCCTCCGAAAGTCTGCTCTCGGCGATATGCTGTATCGTTTCGTCAATGGTCAGAACGATGTTTTCGCCGTCAATGGGGTCGATATACTGCTCATAGGCATACGGAAGCTCCGACTGTCCGGCTGAAACGGCAACGCTTTTTTTGCCGTCCTTTCCCGAAAGCACATCGTCAAAGCTTATCTCAAGACCGTTAAGTCCCTGATTGTCATAGCCCGTGAAGCCTAAGATATTTGACGCGAGAGAGCCGTAAACGTAGCTCCTTTTCGTATCCTCCTCAAGCACGATTCCGCGCTTTTCCTTCATTTCCTTGATTGCAGCGGACTCGTCGCGGCTTATTCTTTTTTTAAGTATCTCATAGCTGCTGTTTTTCTGCGTTACCGCGTAAACGTCCTCATAGTCCATCCCGAGAATTTTTGATAACTCCGTCGATATTATTTCAGCCGTTTCGTTTTTTCTTATCGCCGCCGGGTCCAAAATAACGGTATCTGCCGAAACAGAAACCGCAAGCTGCTTTCCGTTTCTGTCATACACCGTGCCGCGCTTGGCGGAAACGGTGATATCCTTCGTCTGCTGCTCGCTCGCCGCCTTTGCATATTCGGAACCGTGGGCAATATTTAAATATATCAGCCATACCGCAAGCATCACCAAAAGAACGGTGAATGTGATTGCAAGGTTTTTCATTCGCTTTTTAATTCCAAGAACTGTCATAAATACTCCTTAATTTCCAAAAAACGACGTCTTTTAATAAACGGAAAAATGCCGCACGGTAAAATGAACTAAAAAACGGTCATTTTATCATTATGCAGCATATTTTTTATTATGTGTCAGGATGCGCTCTTTGCCGTCTTCCCGAACAGCCTCCCGAAAAAGGAACTGTTTTTCACCTTAATACTGTCCGGTCTTGCCACGGTTATGTAAACTATCTGGTCTTTCGTCGGCGCCGCCATCTTGTATTCGTTCACGGCGATCTCCTCAACATGCGCAATGTTGATTATGCGGTCGCGCTCTATTTCAAGGTCGGTCTTTTCGGCAACCGCATCCGAAAGCACCTTTTTGGTCTTCTGAAGCTCATTGTTCAGCACGGAGATCTTCGCATAACGCAAAACGCCGGTCAGTGCAACAGCCATAATTATAAGTATCGTACCTATAATTTTTTTCTTTTTGGCTTTCACGAAGCTCTCGTATTTCGGATTGTCGCGTCTTTTAAGTCTTTCCTCTTCGCGCTCCTTTATTTTTATACGATAGGCGTTATTTCCGTTGTAACCGTTCACTTTTTAAAAACCCTCCCGGGCAAAGGCACTTACCTTTGCTATATTTTCTCAGCAATCCTGAGCTTTGCGCTCTTTGCGCGTGAATTTCTCCCGATCTCCTCCGCACTCGGAAGTATCGGCTTTTTCGTGATTATCTTTATCTCGGGGCTCTTGCCGCACACACAGATCGGAAAATCCGGCGGGCAGGTGCACCCCTTTTCAAGCTTTTTAAATTCTTCTTTAACAATTCTGTCCTCTAAGCTGTGAAACGTTATTATCCCGATTCTGCCGCCTTTTTTCAAAAGACCGACCGCTTTGCCTATCGCTTCGCTCACCGCCGAAAGCTCGCCGTTCACTTCGATCCTTATTGCCTGAAAGGTGCGCTTTGCCGGGTGTCCTCCCTTTTCCCTCGCTCCGGCGGGAACCGCCGCCATAATGGCGTCGACCAGCTCAAAGGTCGTCTTTATCGGTCTTCTTTTACATATAAACTCCGCGATGCGCTTTGCCCAGCGCTCCTCGCCGTAAAGCCCGATTATCTCCGTCAGCTTTTTCTCTTTATAGGTATTTACCACGTCATACGCCGAAAAGTCGGAATCGGTATCCATCCGCATATCGAGCGGCGCGTCCTTCATATAAGAAAATCCGCGCTCTGCCTCGTCAAGCTGCGGACTGGAAACTCCGAGATCCGCCATTATTCCGTCAAACGATAAAATGCCGTTCTCTTCTGCACAAATGTCAATATCCTTAAAATTGCTGTGAACCAGTATCACGCGGTCCGAAAAAGGCGAAAGCCGTTTTTCGGCGGCGCAAAGCGCCTCCCTGTCGCGGTCAATGCCCAGAAGGTGCGCGCCCTTTGCTGTCTCTAACAGCCTTTCCGAGTGCCCGGCGCCTCCGAGCGTCATATCGCAGTAATATCCGTTCTTGTCTGTAATTATGCCTTCAGTCAGTTCATTTTTGAGGACGGAAACGTGTTCAAACTCAGTCATTTCTTATCTTTTCAACCTCTTCGGCGGCATCCTCAAACGTATCCTCGGGATCATTGATATAGCTCTGCCACTTTCCGGTATCCCAGATTTCGATTTTATCCACCGCACCGATTATGCTGACTTCCTTGTCAATGCCGGCATAATTTCTCAAAATGGGCGGAACGAGCATTCTTCCCTGTTTGTCAATGTTTAAATCAACTCCGCCGGCGGAAAGGCTTCTGTTAAGCCTTCTGTGGCTTCTGTCCGTCTCATGCTCAAGATTTTCAAGCATTTTTTCAAGGCACTTGTTCCAGCCCTCATCATCGTAAACGGTGAGGCACCCGTCGTATCCTCTGGTAATGTGGCAGCGGTCGCCCAAAAGCTCTCTGAATTTAGCAGGCAGTATAACTCTCCCCTTTTCGTCGAGTGAATGTTCATATTCGCCGTAGAAAAATTTGCTCGCCATACTGTCCGCCTCCCTTCACTTTCACTTTGCTCCACTTTTCACCACAATGTTACCATTGAAACACTACGTTAATGCTATTATAAACCACTTTTAACAAAATAGCAATAGTTTTTTTATCTTTTTTAAATTTTTTTTTGATTGACAAACACTTTTCGGCATACTATAATTAAATAAATGCAAATTAAGGAAGTATTTTTTATGACAAAGAAGCGAATTGCCGCCGTTTCCCTAATTATTATATCGGTTTTGTGGTTCATTGTGATATTCGGCTTCTCCGGAGAAAGCAGCAGCGCGTCCGACAAAACAAGCAGCCGCGCCACCGAGGTCGTTCTCGGCATATTTATAAAGGGCTTTTCGGATATTCCCGAAAGCGAAAAAGCGGCTTTGACGGCTAAATACAACCACCCGATAAGAAAGATTGCCCATTTTTCGGAATACGCGGTTCTGGGAATGCTTTTATCCCTCACATTTTTGTGCTTCGGGAAAATAAAAAAGAGGTTTTACCTTTTTTCGGTCCCTCTTTCATTCCTCCTCGCGTCATCTGATGAGCTGCATCAGCTTTTCGTGCCGGGAAGAGCCTGCCGTTTTACCGATGTTCTTCTTGATACTTCGGGCGCTGCCGCGGGCGCATTATTTATATTCCTTATCGTAATTTTATTTAAAAAGAAAAAAGCGTTGTGATATCACAACGCTTTATTTGTTATCTTGCCAGAAATCTTGTCAAAAATTCTTTTGTTCTTTCTTCTCTCGGATTATTGAATATCTCCTCGGGAGTGGAGTCCTCCAAAATAACTCCGCCGTCCATAAACACCACCCTGTCGGAAACATCCCGTGCAAACGCCATTTCGTGAGTGACAACGATCATGGTAAGACCGGTGTCCGCCAGGCTCCTCATAACGTCCAGCACCTCGCCGACCATCTCCGGGTCAAGCGCGCTTGTCGGCTCGTCGAAAAGTATGATGTCGGGGCTCATCGAAAGCGTTCTCGCTATCGCAACTCTCTGCTTCTGACCTCCCGATAACTGTGACGGGCGTGCGTTTAAGTATGCCGACATTCCGACCTTTTCAAGATACTCTTTAGCCGTTTTTTCAGCCTCCGCTTTAGGTCTTTTAAGCACCGTCACCTGAGGGCTTACGCAGTTTGCAAGCGTGTTCATGTTGTTAAAAAGGTTAAACTGCTGAAACACCATTCCCACGCGCGAGCGGTATTGGCAGATGTTCATTTCCTTATGGCAGATATCCATTCCCTCGAAAATAATCTTTCCGCCCGTCGGCTCCTCCAAAAGATTTATGCAGCGCAGCATTGTGCTTTTGCCGGAGCCCGATGACCCGATGACACTTATTACCTCGCCCTTTTCGACGCTGAAATTGATGTCGCGAAGCACCTTATGGTCGCCGAAGGTTTTTTCAAGATGTTCAAGCCGTAATATTTCCGCCATTTATCTTTCCCCCTTGATGTGAACTTCGGCATGCGAGTCCGAGCCGGAGCCGCATATCGTGTATGAATCCGAGCCTTCAAGCTTTTTCTCCGCCATGCGCAAAAGCCTTGTAACCGTAAATGTGAGTATGAAATAAATCACGCATATAACGGTATAGGTCGGGAACGTCTGAAGGTTTATTCTCTTGATAACGCCCGCCATATAGAAAAGCTCCGTTACGCCGATAACGTTAAGCACCGACGTGTCCTTTATGTTTATAACAAACTCGTTGCTGATGGATGGCAGAATGTTTCTGAGTACCTGAGGAATGATTACCTTTATCATCGCCTGAGTGTGCGTCATCCCGACGGCGTACGCGCCCTCTAACTGTCCTTTATCGACAGAGATGATTCCGCCGCGCACGATCTCCGCCATATATGCGCCGGTATTTATCGAAACGATGAAAATACCCGCCGGAAGGAGCGGAAGCGTTGCTCCGTCATTCAAAAACGCCCAGCCCCAGAATATAACCATTGACTGCACCATCATGGGTGTTCCTCTGAAAACCTCAATATACACCGAGATGATGACGTTTAATATTTTCTTTAGAACCGAAACGACCGGGTTTTTGGGCTCGGGCGCAGTCCTTATAACGCCGGTTATAAGACCTATCAAAAACCCGAAAACCGTACCTGTCAGAGCTATCAGCATTGTCATTCCGACTCCGGAGAGAAGATAGCTCCAATACTTGGTCAGAATTCCGAGAACCCCTTTTAAAAATTCCATCAGATCACCTGTTATTTCTTAATTATAACTACAAGGTTGCTGTTGTAGTAGCAATCCGTAAAATCAACTTCCTTTGCTCTCTCTTCCGTGGGGCTCATGCCTGCCACAATACCGTCAACCGCGCCGGACTGAACCGCCGGAATGAGCGAATCCCACTCATAGGAATAAACCTCAAGCGCCATGCCGAGCTCGGACGCTATATACTTTGCTACCTGAACGTCATAACCGTTTGCATAAAGGTTGTCTTTTCCGCTTATCGGAACCGCACCGTTGGCGTCCGTCGTCTGCGTCCAGTTAAAGGGAGCGTACGCGCACTCCATTGCAATCTTAAGTGTGCCGTTCGATGTATCGGTGTTTTCAGACTTTAAGGAAAGCTCCGTTCCCGCTTCCTCGTCGGGTGCCGCGCTGAGCTTTACCATTTCCTCCATAAGGCTCTTTCTCGTGTCCTTGGAGATGGTCGCAATGATCGCGTTGACCTTCTCGGTCATGTCCGAGCCCTTCTTAAATGCAACCGCGATGCCGGTTTCTTCATCTGTCGCCTTAAATCCGTTTTCGTTGTTCACGAAAGGAATGTAGGAAAGCGTTTCGTCCTTGCTGCAAACGTCAAACGCGGTGGGCTCCTCCGCAACATATCCGTCGATAGCGCCGGAATTTAATGCGTTCAAAAGGTCTGTAAAATCGGCATAATCCTTTTTTGTAATGCCGTCGATCTGGTCGAGCGCCTGTAAGTGGAACGTGCCTGTCTGCGCTCCGAGCGTTGCTCCCGAGAGCTCAGCAATGCTTTTAGCGTTTGAAATGTCCGCCTTCTCCCTCTTGCCGCAGCCTGTGAATACCGCGCCGAAGAGCGCCAATGCCAATACAACCGATAAGATTTTCTTCATAAGAATTACCCCTTTATAAATTTATTAAAACAAAACGGTCAAAGCAAAGTGCTTTGACCGTTTTTGATAATATCATATTAGCAAAACCGAATATAGCACTCCGCAAATATATTGCGACAGTAGCAAGGATATTATCCGTGCTCCCAACAAGCCGCCGGTTAAGATGGCTGCCCATTTCGGCGAAATCCCCTTTTGGCTCCCATCTTCGGCATCTTAACGTACCTCCGGAAACTTACTCATGACTTCCGCGCCTCTATATATCTTTGTTTGACTGTTTAATTTTGTATATATAATACCGCTTACAGACCCGATTGTCAAGCCTTTTTTTAATCTTTGTCAAATACGACCGATTTTTTCACGTTTTTTCGCATCAATATGACGTAATATACCAAAAGCGCCAAAAACGTCATGCCCCATGTTACCGGGAACGAAAGATACAGCGTCTCGGGGGTTTTAAATCTTTCAAAGACCGTGTATATCCAAAGTATTCTGAGTCCGCACGCTCCGGCAAGCGAAATGAGTGCGGGAGGAAGAGCGCTTCCCAGTCCGCGCAGCGCTCCGCTCATAACGTCCATCGCGGCGAGCAGGAAATACGGAATACAAAGGTATTTAAGCCTGATGATACCGTAGCTTATCGCTTCCTCTTTTCCGGGGATATAAAGCTCCATGAGAGAGTGCGCGTTTATCACAACGAGCCCGCCCGTTATTATCGCGGCTGCCGCTCCCATCAAAAGGCAGTAAGCAACCGATTTTCTGATGCGCCCGTAATTTTCGGCGCCCTTATTCTGCGCGACAAACGATATGACGGTGTACGAAAAAGCGTTGTGAAAAGCATATGAGATACTGTCGATGCTACCGGCGGCGGTGTTTCCCGTTATAAATGTATCTCCGAACGAATTCACCGCGGACTGAATGACCATTGCCGAAAGCGCGAAAACAGAGCCCTGAACGCCCGACGGCACGCCTATCTTGATTATCTCCCACGCTTTTTTGCCGTTCAGCCTCATGTTCTTGAACGTGAGCCTTATCTCATCGTCCCTCTTTGTGAGAAAAACGATCATGACCGCGGCAGAGGCATACTGTGAGATTACCGTTGCCGCTGCGGCGCCCGCCGCGTCCAGCTTTAAGAGCCCCGTGAAAACCGCCGTCAGCAAAAGCTTTAACGCACCGGAGCCGGCAAGCACGTAAAGCGGAAATCTCGTTTCGCCCTTTGCCCTTAAAAGACCGGCAAGGAAGTTATATAAAAGGTTTGCCGGCGCTCCCAAAAAATACACCCTTATGTAAAGTATCGCAAGAGGCAGCGTCGTCTCCGGTGTCTTCATCAAAGAAAGTATGGAAGGAGACGCCGCGATTCCGACCGCGGACGCCAAAATTCCGCAGATAATTCCGAGAAGCGCCGATGTCTGCACCGTGTTTTTCGCTTCCTCAAGATTTTTGGCGCCTATTGCCTGTGCCGCGGCAACGTTTACGCCGACAGACAAGCCCATGAATGTATTGACTATCAATGTGATGACAGTTGACGTTGCGCCGACTGCGCCGACAGAAAGGTCCGACCCCATATGCCCCAGAACCACAATATCCGCCGTGTTGTAAAAAAGCTGCAAAAGATTCATCAGCATTACCGGCACCGTGAATATAAGTATCTTTGATGCGAGGGGTCCGGAGCACATGTCCATCGACTTTTTCATTACTCTACCTCTATCCATCTGTTCTCGTCGGACGCTTTAGAAATTGCGTCCAGAATCTTCTGGCAGGCGATGCCCTCTGTAATGTCCGCCGGGGTCTCCTTATACCGACCGAGCGCGATGTCGATAAACGACTGCTCCTGTGACGCGTTAAATTCCGCCGGGACCTTTACCGTGTGAAGTCCGCCGGTCTTTATGTCTATCTCGCCCAGGCAGACGCCGAGCACGCTCGGGTCGTTTAAGTTAAACGAAATAACGCCCTTTGTTCCGAAAATGTCATACTTTATTGTGTTTGAATGTCCGTGAGCGCAGCGTGTTACGATAAACGAAGCGGTCGCTCCGCCTTCGATATCTGCTAAGAACATGCAGTAATCATCGGCGGTTACGGGAGCAATCTCGTCCGAATCCTCCCTCTGCCTTTCTTTAACTACAATTCCTTTTCTCGCGCAGACTGCCTTTATGTCACCGGCAAGATAGCGTGTCATATCAATAAGGTGCACGCCGAGGTCGCCGATAGAGCCCGTTCCGGTCTTCTCCTTATCAAAGCGCCACTCAAGCTTTCTTCCCGGAATGAATGCACCGGACTGAAGATACTCGATGTTAACCGTTACGATATCGCCGATCATGCCTTTATCCAAAATGTACTTTGCAAATCTCACCGCCGGGCGGAACCTGTAGGAAAAGCACATCATGTTGGGCTGGGGATTTTCCTTTAACGCGTCGGTCAGCTTATGAACATCCGCCATAGTGCAAGATAACGGCTTTTCGATGTTAACGGGCTTTCCCGCCTTTATGACCGCCTCTGCCATCGGCACGTGAAGGTAGTTGGGTGTGCATATTTCAACCGCGTCCACCTCGGGGCATGCTATAAGATCGTGATAATCCGAAAATCTTCTCTCCTCGGGAATTCCCAAAAGGTCTCCCTTTTCTTTAAGCTTTTCCGGCTTAACGTCGCAAAGGGCGGTAATGATACCGTCCTTTGCGCCCTTTATTCCGTCAATGTGCGTCATCGAAATTCTGCCGCATCCGATGATTCCGATTCTTAATTTCTCCATAGCTTTTTCCTTCCTTTATTCAGTTTTATTTTATTTCTATCCATCTGTTTTCGTCAGATGATTTTGATATCGCGTCCAAAATTTTCTGGCAGCGAACGCCCTCTTTAATGTCTGCCGGCTCCTCCTTGTACCTTCCGAGTGCGATGTCTATAAACGCCTGTTCCTGTGACGCGTTAAACTCCGCCGGAACCTTGACCGTGTGAAGTCCGCCCGCCTTTAAGTCTATCTCGCCCAGGCAGACGCCAAGCACCGTCGGGTCGTTTAAGTTAAACGAGATAACGCCCTTTGTTCCGAAAATATCATACTTTATTGTGTTTTTCTGACCGTGAGCGCAGCGCGTTACAACAAACGACGCGGTTGCTCCGCCTTCAAGGTCGGCTAAGAACATGCAATAATCGTCCGTCGTCACGGTGCCGATTTCCTCCGAGTCCTCTTTCTGCCTTTCTTTAACGACAACGGCTTTTCTTGCCGAGACCGCTTTAAAGTCGCCGACCAAATAACGGGTCATATCAATAAGGTGCACGCCGAGGTCGCCCAGAACGCCGGTGCCCGCCTTTTCCTTGTCAAAGCGCCATTCAAGCTTTCTGCCCGGCATATATGCCGAGTCCTTTAAGTACTCAACGTTAACCGTTGTGATGTCTCCGAGCATGCCCTTATCCAAAATGTACTTTGCGAATCTCACCGCCGGGCGGAACCTGTAGGAAAAGCACATCATATTGGGCTGAGGGTTCTTTTCGAGCGCTTCTGTGAGCTCGTGAACATCCGCCATAGTGCACGATAACGGCTTTTCAACGTTAACGGGCTTGCCCGCTTCGATAACCGCCTTTGCCATAGGAACATGGAGATAGTTGGGTGTGCATATCTCCACCGCGTCCACCTCGGGGCATGCTATAAGGTCGCGGTAATCGGAAAACCGCCTCTCCTCCGGGATCCCGAGCATGTCGCCCTTTGCCTTAAGTCTTTCGGGGTTAATGTCACAAAGCGCGGTGATAACGCCGTCCTTTGCCTTTTTAAGCCCGTCAATATGCGTTGCGGAAATGCCTCCGCAGCCGATTATGCCTATTTTTAAAACTTCCATTATTTATTCTCCCCCATTGTCTGAAGGTTTAAGTGTTTTCTTTCCTCGTCGCTCTTACCCTCGAATTTATCGTGAACTTTTTCAAGTGCCTCAAAATGCCCCAATGTCGGAACCGGTCCGTTCACGGGAGCCGCCCAGTCAACCGCATTCTTTATTACCTGCGAAATGTCCTCGCGGTAGTATGTGGGATATGCCTCGTGCCCCGGGCGGAAATAAAAGATCTTGCCGCGCCCTCTGTTATAGCAGCAGCCGCTTCTGAAAACCTCGCCGCCGGAGAACCAGCTTATGAACACAAGCTCGTCGGGTGCGGGAATTTCGAAACGCTCGCCGTAGGTCTCCTCTTTTTCAAGCTCTATATACTCGGGAAGGTTTCTTGCAATCGGGTGCGACGGCTCAATGACCCACACTCTTTCCTTCTCGTCATTCTCGCGCCACTTGGAGCGGCACACCGTTCCCATAAGCTTTACAAAAGGCTTTGAAAGGTGACCCGAGTGAAGCACGATAAGCCCCATTCCGCCGAGCACTCTCTGCCTTACCTTTTCCGCAACCTCATCGGATACCTTGTCGTGCGCCATGTGCCCCCACCAGATAAGAACGTCGGTCGATTCAAGCACCTCATCTGTCAGTCCGTGCTCCGGCATATCGAGTGTTGCCGTTCTGATATTATACTTTTCGTCACGTCCGAGCATCTTTTTTATCGCCCCGTGAATACCTTCGGGATATATCTTCCCGATAGCGGGCTCTAATTTTTCATGCATATATTCATTCCATACAGTAACATTTATTTTATCCATAGAAACATCCCCTTTCCTTGATAATTATAGCTTTTCTCCAAAATAAATCAATCCACAATCCGAACTTTTTTATTGCACTTTTCGAACAGTTATGATAAAATAAACCGAGGCGGTGATAAAAAATGATTAAAATAACATTAGATAGACTTTATAACACAGACTTCGAGATATCGGAGCTTTTCTGCATGCGCCAGAAATGGGTCGAGGGCGTTCTTTTCAGAATGGATCACCCGAGAAAGAGCAACGGAATTTTGTATTTAAAAGGCTGCTCCGGGACCTATACCTTTTCCGGGCGCTCATTTGAAGCTCCGAGAAAAAGCATAGTGTACGTTCCCCAGGGCGGAATATACACCTGCTTAAACCGCGATTGCGGTCATTCCGTGCCGGACGCGTATCTTGTCGAATTCAATCTTAAAATAAACTCAAAGCCTGCCATATTGTCGGATGTTCCGCTCCTTTTAGACAATTTCGACCCTTATATAGCGGAGCTTATCAAAAAAGCCGTCTCTGCCTACGAATCACCCGTAAGGTCGCCCGCCGCAGTGCGCGCGGCAATTTATTCGCTCCTCTCCGCTCTCGGTCAGGACGCGAAAAAGGGCTTCGGGAAAAAATTCAAGTCAATTTCGCCCGGTATACGGCTGCTTGAGGAAAATCCCTTTGCCTCCTACTCTGTCGATGAGCTTGCCGCGGCATGCAACATAAGCAGCGGATGCTTCCGCCGCCTTTTTAAGGAATATTCGGGTAAGAGCCCCGTCGAATACCGAAACGACCTTAAAATCGAAATGGCTAAAAGCCTGCTCGAAAACAGCAACGCCACGCTTGAGGTCATGGCAGAATCGCTCGGCTTTGAAAGCTCGGCTTACTTTTGCCGTGTGTTTAAAAAGAAGACCGGGATGACGCCCGGCGACTGGAGAAGTGTTAACAAATAGTTCATAATTTTTTTTGCAACCTTTTTGCCCCTCCCGAAGTATTATAAGTGAAAAGGGCAATAAAGCCCCACAAAAAGAAAGGATGATCAATATGAAAAGAAGAACATTAGTGGTAATGCTTGCGGCAACAATGCTTTTTGCGGGAACGGCGTTTGCAGATGAGATCAGGATGCCCGAGACCGTAACGCAGATAGACGCCGAGTCCGGAAGCATGACGGCAGTCGTAACTGCAGAGGAGATCGGCGATAACTACATAACCGCCAAGAACGATCAGGGCACACTCATTCAGTTCAATATAACGGACAGTACAGTGCTCCTTAACTCCGAAACGGGAGATGCGATCGGTATTTCCGATATTAAGGCGGGCGATGAATTTATGGTTGACTACTCATCCGTAATGACAAAGAGCCTTCCCGGACAGACCGAGGCATACCTTATCGCGACAAATGTCAATAAGGGCGGAGCAATAAACCTCATCAACGTCACAGACGTTAAGGAAAATGAGGACGGCAGCTTAACCGTTACAGACAAGCCCGCCGGAATCATTTTAACGATACAGAAGGACGCAACGGTTAAGCCCTATAAGACAAAAAACATCGTCAAGCTTTCTGACATTGCCATAGGCACAAAGCTTGCCGCTTGGTATGACGTTGTAGCTTTGAGCTATCCGGCACAGGCTTCCACAAACAAGGTCGTTATCGTTGACAATACTCCGATTGACACAGCATTTGCTGTTGACACCGAGACAACCGAGGACACCGGCATTACAAGAGAAGCATTTTCGGTTCTCACATATGATATGTTGGACGGCGCCGGAAAAATAAGCCGGGCACGGACGCTTTCAACGGGATTTTCAGATGTCAGCAACGAAAAAATAAACGCACTTGCCGGAATGGAAATCATCTCGGGAAGAGGCGAAAACATCTTTGCACCGAACGACAAAATCACAGCAGAAGAAGCAGCGGTAATCCTCTCCCGTGCGGCAAAATATTTAAATGTCGAGCTTCCTTCGGTTAAGATCGATCCCGAAGCAGAGGAATTCAAGGACGTATCCGAGTGGGCACTTCCCGCAGTTGCAAGCCTTAAGACCGCAAACGTTATGGAGCTTACCGCTCCCAAGGCTAACGTAACAGCATCGGACGCAGCAAAGGCAATCGAAAACTTTTCGGCATTAAACAAGTAATTTTCTCTCCACCCTTAGATTATTTTATAAAAGAGCGGGGCGCTTAAGGAAAATCCTTAAGCGCCCCGCTCTTTTTATTTCACCGCCCAGCTTTGCCATGTGCCGTTTATTAAGGCTCTGTATGCAAAATATTTTTTGCCCATAAATTTCTGAAGCGTGATATCTCCGCTCCTCGTGACCTCAAGCATGCCGGAGTCGCTCACGCCGGGGAAATTGCTTCCGCCGAAGCCCTTGGTAAGATCCGTTTCATATATTCCGGGGATAACGGCGTTGTTGAAGTTATACGATTTATCGAATATCTTAGCCGGAGAACCGCCCGAAACACTGACGATAGACTCAGAATCGTTCCTGAAATATTTAACATTGCCCTTGTTCATATCTGCCGGCACACGTACATTCAAAAACGAGGAGTACGGAAGCTCAATGTTTGAAAAATCAAGGTTCGTTTCGCCGCCTATCACGAGCCCGTTTAACTGAAAGCTGCACTCGGGCGCGCCGGCATAAAAGATGCACCTGGGGAACTGTGCCTGAAGCTCCGGGCGGTAAACTCCGCTGTTGGTAATCCAGAGCATATTGGTGATAAGCACATTGTAACGGGGATTTTTGATCTTAAATCCGTAGCGGTATGTGTCAACCTGGGGAGAATCGAACAAAATGTGATAACCGTCTATTTCCGCGTAGACGGAGTTTTCAACCAGGGAGCTGTCGCGAAGCCATGCGTTACACTGCGTGAATCTTCCGCTGATCGTATAAAACGCGGTTTCGAAATTCACGACCTCGACCATTTCGCAGCGCGTGTCATGCGCGTTATCGTAAACGCCTATAGTGCCCTTTATGCCGAAGTCATTTTCTATAAGAACGTTTCTTATATAGGACTGCCCGTCCGCTCTATCCTCCGTTCTTGTGACAATGCCCTTTTCGAGCACATTTTTCAAAATGAAATCGGAAAATTCAACATGCCTCGTCTTATAAATGCCGATACCGTTTTTCGCGCAGTTATTTGCGTTGATGTATCCGCCCTTGATATACGAATTAAACGTATATCCCGAGCCGACAAAGCCGCGGCGGAGCGTTATGAAATAGTCGCGCACCGCGGTGCTTGAAAGCTTAAACTCCGCATTTGCCGCAAGTGTAACATAACATTCGTTCGGAAAGCTTATCGTTTCCGAAAAAAGATATGTACCGCTCGGGAAATAAATCGGCGTGCCGGAATCTTTCATTATGTATTTTTCCATGACCTTATCGTTTAACACCGTGCCGCCGTTGTTAAACCCGTATTCAAGCGCGTTAATGGTTCCCGCCTCGGCAGATACCGGCACCAGAAAAAACGCCGTAATAATAAGAATGAGCAAGATACATTTTATTTTTTTCATATTCGTCCCTCCGAATGAATTTATGCCTTAATTATATTGTATTTAAGAAAAAAAGTCAATAAAAAAGCGGCGGAAATTTTCCGCCGCATAAAAATCACTTATTCACGCTCGCGAGATATTCTTTTCTGCCCTCCTCGTAAAGGTTATTGCCCTCAGAGTCGATTACGACAACAAGGGGCATATCCTCAACGTAAAGCCTTCTGAGCGCCTCGGACTGAAGATCCTCGTATGCCACAAGCTCGCACTTTTTAATGCACTTTGCCAAAAGTGCGCCCGCGCCGCCGATTGCTCCGAAGTAAACGCCCGAATACTTCTTCATAGCGTCCACCACCTCGGGAAGGCGCGCGCCTTTTCCGATCATTCCTCTTGCTCCGACGCTCATCATAGTGGGAGCGTAAGCGTCCATACGTCCGCTCGTTGTCGGTCCCGCAGAACCGATTATGTGACCGGGCTTTGCCGGTGTGGGACCTACATAGTATATAGTCGCGTCCGTCGGGTCGAAGGGAAGCTTCTCACCGCGCGCAAGCGCTTCGCACATTCTCTTGTGACCCGCGTCACGCGAGGTATAAATGGTTCCGGTCAGCAAGACCTTGTCTCCGGCATGGAGAGTTTTTGCAAGCTCCTCTGTAAGAGGGAGCGTTATATGCTTTTCACCCATTTATATCACCTCCGTTTTATGGCGTGTAACATGGCAGTTGATATTTACCGCGCAAGGCATGCCGGCAATATGAGTCGGCATTGTCTCGATATTTAATGCGATCGCCGTTGTCTTTCCGCCGAAGCCCTGAGGTCCGATTCCGAGCTTGTTGACTTTTTCAAGCATCTCGTCCTCAAGGTCAGCATAGTAAGGATCGGGGTTGTGCGAGCCCAGGTCTCTCATAAGAGCCTTCTTTGCAAGGAGCGCGCATTTATCGAACGTTCCGCCGATTCCGACGCCGACTACCATGGGCGGACAGGGGTTCGGACCCGCCGTTTCAACAGCCTCAAGAATGAAATTCTTGATTCCGTCAAGTCCCGCGGAGGGCTTGAACATTCTTATCATGCTCATGTTTTCGCTTCCGAAGCCCTTGGGTCCTACCGTAATTTTAATGTTCTCACCGGGCACGATCTCCGTATAAAGCATAGCCGGTGTATTGTCGCCGGTATTGCCTCTTCTTATCGGGTCCGCAACAACGGACTTTCTTAAATATCCGTTTGTATAGCCGCGGCGCACGCCCTCGTTCACCGCCTCCGTAAGGTCTCCCCCTACAAGGTGAACATCCTGTCCGATCTCAAGGAACACACACGCAACGCCTGTGTCCTGGCATATCGGAACATTCTCGGAATCCGCAATCTCGTAATTCTTCACGATATTGTCAAGTATTCCCTTGGCAATGTCGCCGTCCTCTGCAGCGCGGCAGGACTGTATCGCACACTTAACGTCCTCGGGAAGGTGCGTGTTTGCCTCGATACAAAGTCTCTCGATAACGTCCGTTAATTCGCTAACGTTAATCTCACGCATTTATATCAATCCTTTCTTTATTTTGTAAAGACCAATTACATAAACAAGCCGATAAACTGGTTTGCAAGTATTACGCAGACAAGCGCGATGGGATATGTCGCCGCGTAAGCCGATGCAACATCGTCCGTTCCGGTAACGCTGATGAGTGTTCCGAGCGCCGGTGTGCTTGTCATACCGCCGCATATAGAGCCTAAGGTGTTGAAAATTCTGAGCTTTAATACCTTTGACGCAATGATATAGCCGATTATCATCGGAACCAATGTTATTATTGCCCCATATAAGAAAAGTATTGCACCCTGTTCTTTTAATGTTTCAATAAATCCTGCGCCCGCCGCGGTACCTGCTCCCAAAAGGAACATGCAAAGACCGAACTCTCTCATACATTCAAGCGCGCTCTTTTCAACCTTTAAGCTTAAGTTTCCGATGTGCCCGAAATGACCCAGTATAAGACCCGCAATCAAAGGACCGCCCGATGTTCCGAGCGAGAACTTCGCTCCGCCCGGAAGCGGAATATTGATTTTTGCAAGGATAATTCCAAGAACGATTGCAAGCGCAAGCGGGAAGAATCCCAGAAGGTCAGCCTTAAAGTATTCTTTTTTGCTCTTTTTAAGGTCAACACCTGCCGCAGCTTCAAACTCTTCTCTTTCCTTTGCCATATCAAGCTTTAAGAACTTGGGAACGAGCTGAACGAAAAGAACAACGCCGATAACACCGAAGGGATACGCGATTCCGTATCCGACGGACGCCATCTCGCTTCCCGTCGCCTCAAGAGCCGCCGCAAGACCGGGTGTGCTTGTGAGCGCACCGGACATCATTCCGACCGCGATATCCGTGGGAACGCCGGTGATCTTTATTATCGCAACGGTCGTCAGCGCACCGGCAAGAATAATGATAAAGCCCAAAAGAATATAGTTTTTCGCGTTTACCTTAAAGTTTCTGAAAAATTTCGGACCCGCAATGAACCCGACGGAGGTTACGAAAAGGATAAGACCCATTTCCTGAATCTCCTTGGGAACTGAATATCCGAAATGACCGAAGACCAGCGCTACGAGGAGAACCCCCGCAGTGCCGATCTCAATGCCCTTGATTTTGATACTTCCGATCAGGTAACCGATTACGGCTACCAGGAAAACAACCATGAGCGAATGGCTCATTACATTGTCAACAAACTGTGATAAAAATTCCATTTTCCCCGCTCTCCTTTATCTTTCGTGACGAGCATATTTGGGCAAAAGAAGCGGAGAGGTCTCTCCCGTTTCAATTCCCGCCTTTTTAAGCTCTTCAGCGTATTTTTCGATGTGAGAAAGCGTCATTTTCCCAAGCGAAACTTCCTTCGCACGTCTTGCCGCCGCTTTTCCGGCGTTTCTTCCGAATACGATTATGTCAAGAAGCGAGTTGCCCATAAGTCTGTTTCTTCCGTGGATTCCGCCGACTGCCTCGCCCGCAACCAGAAGGTTGCCGATAGCCTTGGTGTAGCCCTCGCCGCCGATCTCAAGTCCGCCGTTCTGATAGTGAAGCGTCGGATAAACCAAAATCGGCTTCTTTCTCATGTCGATGTCGTAGTTAAGATACATTCTGAGCATTGCGGGAATTCTCTTCTCGATTGTTCCCTCGCCGCCGATCGCCTCGATCATGGGAGTGTCAAGCCATACGCCGGAGCCTAAAGGAGTGGTAACTCCCTTGCCGCGCGCCGTGCACTCACGAATGATGGACGCCGCCGCAACGTCACGCGTTTCAAGCGGATGCATGAACGCTTCGCCGTCACAGTTGACCAGCATTGCGCCGAGCGATCTCACCTTCTCGGTTACAAGCGCGCCGAATATCTGCGAAGGATATGCAACGCCTGTCGGGTGATACTGAATGGTATCCTGATAAAGGAGCGGTGCGCCCGCACGGTAACCCATGATGAGTCCGTCCGCCGTTGCTCCGTAGTGGTTCGAGGTCGGGAAATGCTGATAGTGAAGTCTTCCCGCGCCGCCTGTCGCGATGATGACCGTCTTTGCTCTTGCAACAAGATATTCGTCGGTCTCCATGTTCAAAAGAACCGCACCGGCAACAAGTCCGTTCTCGTCCTTAATAAGCTCGACCGCAGCGGTAAAGTCCGCAACCGGAATCTTTCTGTTCAGCACTTCGTCACGGAGAGTTCTCATGATCTCTGCTCCGGAATAGTCTTTGCAGGCATGCATTCTCTTTCTCGATGTTCCGCCGCCGTGGGTTGTAACCATCTCGCCGTCCTTCGTCTTATCGAACATAACGCCCAGATTGCTGAGCCAAGCGATAGCGTCGGGCGCCTCCATAACAAGACGTCTCAAAAGCTCGGGACGTGCGGCAAAGTGACCGCCGCCGAATGCGTCAAGATAATGTCTTGCCGGGGAATCGTTCGGCTTGTCAGCCGCCTGGATTCCGCCCTCAGCCATCATGGTGTTCGCGTCGCCTATTCTGAGCTTTGTCGCAATCATAACGTTCGCGCCGGCTTCGGATGCCTCTATCGCCGCAGAGCAGCCCGCTCCGCCGCCGCCGATTACCAGCACGTCAACGTCATAGTCAATTTTGTTAAGGTCAATATCCTTGCCTAAAAGGCGGCTGTTGCTCATCAAAAGATTGCAAAGCTCAACCGGCGCCTTTTCGCCTTTGTTGGGTCCGATTTTTATTTCAGCAAAGCCCTCGGGTCTGTAATCGGGATGAAATTCCTTTAAGAGTGCGTCCTTTTCCTCGGCGCTCATTCTTTTGGGTTCCATTCCCAAACGGGCGCTTCTTGTAGCTTCAACTTTCTTTACGGATTGCTCCATGCTTTCTGTAAACATCGTCACCCCTCCTTATTTCTCTATATCGCGGTTATTGTAAAGCTCCTGCATCTCGCTGATGGGCTTTTGCATAACCTGTTCTATAAGCTCGTCAAATTTTCCGTGATTGATCTCGTCAACTCTCTCTTCTAAGTGCTTGCACTCGGGAGCGATGTATTTTCCGGTGAGTCTTCTCGCCAAAAGTCCGACCATGGGATGGCTGATTCCTGCGGGACATCTTACCGAGCAGCAGCCGCAGCCTACGCAGTCAAACGACTCCTCGGCGCACTTTTCAAACTCGCCTCTCTGAGCATATGCGATATACTGCATAACGTTGAGCTTCTGCGTGCACGCCTTGGTGCAGGCGTTACAGCCGATGCAGGAGTATATTTCGGGATAAAGCTCCATCATAACTCTCTGATCGGGTCTGATCTCCTCAATATCATAGGTTCTCTTGTCAACCGGGAAGAAGGGTATGCTTGCGATATACATTCCCTCTTCAACCTGTGTCTGACAAGCAAGGCAGGTCTTAAGCTCGTTCTTGCCCTTGATTCTGTAAATAGTGGCGCAGGCGCCGCAAAAACCGTGACGGCAGCCGCAGCCTCTTTTTAAGGTGTAGCCGGCATACTCCATCGCCGTCATAATCGTCAGCTCGGCAGGAACCTGATACTTTTTGCCGAACAAAAATATATTTACCATATTTTTTTCCATAACAGCATTCTCCTTTATCAATATTCGTCCGGAAGCTCATCCACTTCATCGCAGCGGAACACCGGTCCGTCCTTGCAAACATACTTTGAGCCGATATTGCATCTTCCGCACTTGCCGACTCCGCACTTCATGCGAAGCTCAAGCGTGGTGTATACCTGCTCCTTGGAAAAGCCGAGCTCGGTAAGACCCTGGAGCACGAACTTTATCATTATGGGAGGTCCGCAGATAAGCGCGGTCTTGTTCGTGTCAAAGCCGATCTCCTTAAGATAGCTCGGAACGAAGCCGACGTGACCGTCCCATCCCTCCTGCTCTCTGTCTATCGTCAAATAAACATTGGTGTCCTTCTGCTTTGCCCAGACCTCCTGAATCTCACGGAGAGCAACAAGGTCGTCCTTCGACCTTGAACCGTATAAGATGTCAACCTTTCCGTAATCGTCACGGTTGTCAAACACATAGTTTATAACCGATCTCAACGGAGCAAGTCCGATACCGCCGGCGATAAAGAGAAGATCCTTTCCCTTAAGCTTATCCTCAACCGGGAAATGGTTTCCGTAAGGTCCTCTTATCGCGATCTCGTCACCAACCGAAAGGCTGTGGAGGTACTCGGTCAGCATACCGCACTTTTTAATGGAGAATTCCTGAAACTCCTTATTTGTCGGCGAAGATGTGATGGAGAACATACCCTCGCTCACACCGGGTGCGCAAAGCATCGCGCACTGACCGGGCATATGCTCAAACATTTTTCCGCCCTCGGGTGCGTTCACCCTGAAGGTCTTAACGTCCGGAGTCTCCTCCCTTATATCGGTTATCACGCCGACCTTGGGAATGAGTACGTCCTCAACGTAATTCTTATGACAGGTACATTCACTCATTACTTTAAGCCCTCCTTGGAAAATGCTTTTATAACCTTTACAATGTTAAGCGAGGACGGGCATCTGTCAACACATCTGCCGCATCCGACGCAGGAGAACATCCCTTCGTTATTCACCGGGAAATACTGAAGCTTGTGCATGAACCTCTGGCGGAAGCGCTGCATCTGGCTTGTTCTGTTATTTCCGTGCGCCATCATCGTAAAGTCCGAATACATGCAGGAATCCCAGCAGCGGTAACGCTGAATCTTTCCTCCCGCCGTATAGTCCTTGATATCGTAGCACTGACAGGTCGGGCACGAGAAGGTGCAAGTTCCGCACGCAAGACATGAGGAGTAAAGCGTCTGCCAGAGCGGAGAGTTAAATAACTCGTCCGTCTTTTCATCAATTCCCCAGCCCTCTAAAGAAAGCTTGGTGTAAGGAAGCTTTTTCATTATTTCACGCGTGTTCTTTTTCTGCTCCTCGACCTTATCATCGTCAGAGTCGGTTAAAAGAGAGGAGATATTCTCCATAAACTTTTCGCCCTTATCCGAGTACGCCTTAAAGAACACCTCGTCGCCCGATATCCACATTACCGCGTCGCTCTCAGGCTCCTCGGGATCAATGCCGAATACTGTGCAGAAGCACGATTCCTCGGGCTCGGCGCAGGCGAAGGCAACAATGGTGCCGTGCTCTCTTCTTGCCGCGTAAAACGTATCCACGGGGTCAGACAAAAACACCTTGTCCAAAACCTTCATTCCGGCAACGTCGCACGCTCTTATTCCCATTACAACGAAATCCCTGTCCTTAAGCTTTTCGGGCTCTATTTTTATCTTCCCGCCGTCCTCTAAGCATGTATAAAGCGTCTCGCTCTGGGGGAAGAATATATCTTTAGCGGACTTAACCGTCTTAAGCGTGTCAAAATCAGCCTCGGAATCCTTTGTATAAAGGTCAAAATTCGCTTTCCCGGCGGTTTTTACGGGAAGGTAAAGCTCCTCTTTTTCGCTTATAAGGTCAAAAACCTTTTTAAGATCTTCTTTTTTAATCTTTTTCATCGGCGCTTACCTCCTTTCTCCGGGCTCTAAATCTTCGAATCTGTAGCTTGTCAGGGGTCCGACAGACTCAGCGTCTGCACCGGCTTCAAATTCTCCGTAATACTCGTCAATATCCTTTATGAATTTCTTATTGAAAAGGTAAAGCGGAATGCCCTGGGGGCACACTCTTGAGCACTCGCCGCAGTCGGTGCATCTTCCGGCAACGTGGAACGACCTTATGATGTGGAACATCTTCTCTTCAAAAGAATCGGTATTCGCCTTCTGCGCACTGTCAAACTGCGTACCGTCAAATACGCACTTTCTGCAGCTGCACGCCGGACAAACGTTTCTGCACGCGTTACATCTTATGCACTTGGAAAGCTCGCTCTTAAAGAAAGCGAATCTCTCCTCCGGGCTCATCGCCTCAATCTTTTCGACCTCGTCGAATCTGCCCTCTGTCTTTGTATCTGTACTGTCGCCTATTACCTCGTCAAATATCTTATGCTCCTTGCCCTTGCACATATGGCAGCGGGATAATACAGCGTCGGAATACTTCATTTCGCCGTCTGAGTAAACGGTCTTTACCTTAAGGTCACTGCTTACAAATTCGTCCGCTCCCTCAATGTCGGTAATGCCCTTAAAGCCCGCCGCTTTAATCTTATTCATATCAATCTTTCCGCGGCAGCCGACGCCTATTATATAAGCCTTTTCCCTGTCTACTCTGTGCTCTTTTATGAGCTGGTTAAAACTATAGGTATCGCACGGCTTTAAGAAAACCAAGGTCTTGCCCTCTTTTTTCGACGCCTCGATCATAAATTTACTAAGGTTAGCGCCGCAAAAGCCGTTATAAACGAAGCTTTCCATTTCTTTTTCGTTTTCAAAATACGCGGGCTCGGGATTGAATTTCTCGTCGGAAACTCTCCAGCCCAAAACTCTTGCCACCTCGCCGGAGGCTAAAAGCTCGTTTGCTCTTTTAATCAGTCTTTGCATCTTAAATCCCCCAATCTGACATTTTTACCGAGAGATTTGATTTTTTCGGCAAATTCATTCATGGTCTGCGAGAACTTAACGCCCTCGGCAGCCGACACCCATTCAACTCTTGTGCGCCCTTTTTCAACGCCCAAAAAGTCAAGCATTGAGAAAAGAAGCGTCATTCTTCTTCTTGCGTAGAAGTTACCTGTCGAATAGTGGCAGTCTCCGGGATGGCATCCGCAAATGATAACGCCGTCCGCGCCCTTTTCGAATGCTCTTAATATAAACATCGGGTTAACTCTGCACGAGCAGGGAACTCTTATGATCTTTATATCCGCACTGTATGAAAGTCTGCTGCTTCCGGCAAGGTCCGCGCCGGCATAGCTGCACCAGTTACAGCAAAAAGCCACTATCTTGGGTCTGAATTCGGTATTCTCTAACGGCATATTGCATCCACCTCCGCTATAATCTGTCTGTTCGAGAAGCCCTGAAGATCCATCGCTCCGCTCGGGCAGGTTACCGTGCAGGCACCGCAGCCCTGGCAAAGAGCACTGTTAACAGATGCGACTCTTCTTTCCTCTTTCACGCCGTGATCGTTGATAAGCTTTGTTTCATAGCTGATCGCGCCGTACGGGCAAACCTTTTCGCATGTTGAGCAGCCGTTGCACAAAAGCTCATTCGGCTTTGCCGTGCAGGGGTTGGTCATAAGCTTATCTTTTGCCAAAAGTCCGATAACCTTGACCGCCGCCGCGCCTGCCTGCGCAACAGTCTCGGGAATGTCCTTGGGTCCCTGGCACACGCCCGAAAGGAACACGCCGGCTGTCGGCGATTCAACGGGGCGGAGCTTGGGATGCGCCTCCGTGAGGAAATTATTCGTATCAATGCTTGCAGTAAGCATTGTGGCAATATGTCTTACCGAAGGATCGGGCTCGATTGCAGCCGCCAGAACGACCATATCAGCCTCAATCTTCACCTGTTTGTCGGCTAAGAGGTCAACTCCGTTTACGAGGAGCGTTCCGTCGCTCTGCGGGCAGACCTTGCCGACCTGACCCTTGATATAGTGAACGCCGTATTCCTCTGCCGCGCGGCGGTAGAACTCGTCAAAGTTCTTACCGGGAGTTCTAACGTCAATATAGAACACCGTCACGTCAACATCGGGATATTTATCTCTTATAAGCATTGCGTGCTTTGCGGTGTACATGCAGCATATCTTGGAGCAATAGCTTTTTCCGCGTTTATCGGAGCATCTGCTTCCCACGCACTGAATGAACACCATTTTCTTGGGAGCCTTTCCGTCCGAAAGTCTCTCAAGGTGACCCTTTGTCGGTCCAGCAGCGTTCATGATTCTTTCAATCTCAAGGCTCGTGATAACGTCCTTGCTTTCGTTATAGGCAAACTCGCCGTACTTGTCAAGCTTTATCATGTCAAAGCCCGTAGCAACGACGATTGCGCCGTACTTCTCGGTTACGATTTCGTCCTTCATCTCGTAATCAATAGCGCCCGCCGCACAGACCTTGGAGCAAAGTCCGCACTTGCCGGTCTTAAACTTTATGCAGCTTTCCCTGTCGATAACCGGAACGTTCGGAATAGCCTGTGCAAACGGCGTATAGATCGCGCTTCTTGTGGAAAGCCCTCTGTTAAACTCGCTCTTCGCTTTCTTGGAAGGGCACTTTTCCTGGCAAAGACCGCAGCCCGTGCACTTCGTTATATCAACGCTTCTTGCTTTCTTTCTTATATCGACCGTGAAATCGCCGACGAAGCCCGATACCTTTTCAACCTCACTGTAGGTATAGATATTTATCTTCTCGTGAGCCGCCGCGTCCACCATCTTGGGAGTCAGTATACATGCCGAGCAGTCAAGCGTCGGGAACGTCTTGTCAAGCTGAGACATTCTTCCGCCGATAGACGGGGTCTTCTCAACGATATCGACCTCATAGCCCGCGTCCGCAATGTCAAGCGCGGTCTGTATTCCCGCAATACCGCCGCCGATAACGAGTGCTCTTTTGGTAACTCTGCTCTCGCCGGGCTGGAGCGGTGCGTTAAGGTTAACCTTCGCAACTGCCGCACGCGCTAAGATAACGGCTTTCTTCGTTGCCTCCTCCATGTCCTTATGGATCCAGGAGCACTGCTCACGGATGTTTGCGATCTCAACCATATAGGGGTTGATTCCCGCCTTCTCGGCAGCCTTTCTGAAGGTTGCCTCATGCATTCTGGGAGAACATGAACAAACCACAATACCCGTTAAATTTTCTTCCCTGATCGCCTTTGCGATTATGGACTGTCCCGCCTCGGAGCACATATAAGGATAATCCTCGGCATGAACAACTCCGGGCTCGTTCTTTATTACCTCTACTACCTTTTTAACATCAACTGTCGCCGCGATATTACTTCCGCAGTGGCAGACAAAAACACCGATTCTCTGCAAAACGCTCACCTCTTCCACCTTCTGAATGCACTAACCAAAAGCTGCTGAGGCGTGTCGGAATCAATCTTTTCCGGAATATCGTCAGCCTTAAGATAGTCCATCGAGTTTCTTCTTATAACTGCCTGCCTTACCGCATCAATCACCTTTGCGGGCTGAACGTCCCTCGGGCACCTTTCAAGACAGGCAAAGCATGACAGGCAGCGGTACGCCGCCTTTGAAGCCAGGAGCGCTTCGATATCGCCCGACTCAACATATGACACAAACATATGAGGCTTAATATCCATCTCGTCAAAAGCGGGGCAGCTTGCCGAGCACTTTCCGCACTTCATGCACTTTCTTGGGTTGGTGCCGGAAATTTCTTTTATTTCTTCAGCGGTAATTTTACTCATTGTCTTCCTCCTTAACACCGAGCGCCTCTGCCAAAAGCTCTGTAAAGTAATAAACCGGAAGAACGCCCGATCCGTTCTTTTTAAGGTTATACATGCAGAGCGGACAAGCGGTAATAAGCATATCGGCGCCTAAATCGCGAGCGGAATTTTCAATCGTATTGCACATCTTTTCGGAGGTCTTATTGTCCGAAAGAGTCATATACCCTCCGCAGCATTCGTTTCTGTAAGGATAGATAACGGGCTCCGCTCCCAATGCTTTTATAAAGTCTTCCATAATGCCGGGATTTTCCGGATCGTCAAACGCAAGAACCGATGACGGTCTTAACAAAAGACATCCGTAGTACGCGCCGATCTTCTTTCCGGTAAGCGGGTTTTTAACCTTTTTCGAAAGCTCGTCAAATCCCACTCTGTCACGCAGAACTTCAAGAAAATGAAGAACGTTCGTTTCGCCTGCGTAGGGCTCTGATAGCTCCATATAATTATTCGCGCGCGTTCTCATATCCTCATTGTTTTTCATATCGTCGTTTACTCTTTTTATAACGTGATGACATGCAGAGCAAACCGTTACAAGATCCTCGCCCTTCTCTTTCGCCTGAGCCAAAACCCTTACCGATGAAAGCTTTGTCGCAATCTCATCGCTCCCCAAAGGATAAACGCCTCCGCAGCACTGCCAGTCTTCCGCTTCGCAAAGCTCAAAACCGAGCGCAAGAGCAGATTTTCTTGCGTAAAGGTCAAGGTCCTTCGCCTTGTTTTTAAGCGTACAGCCGGGATAATATGTGTATTTCATCTGATTCATCCTTTCTTAAGGCACAGAAATTATAAACTGATCTGCTTCATTGTTTCCTTAAGCTTGTCGGCGCTTGCCTGAAGCTTTTTAAGCTCCTCGTCCGTGAGCTTTATCGGAAGCTTCCCCTGAACTCCGTTGGGACCTATCATGTTAAGAGTGCTCAAACAAACATCGTTGATTCCGTACTCGCCGTGCATAAGCGTCGAAACGGTTGTAATGGAATTATATGCCGATAAAAGAACGCTGCAAAGTCTGCATACCGAAATTGAAACGGCATAGAACGTTGCGCCCTTGTTGGAGATGATCTCTCCGCCGGACTTGTGAACGTACTCAACCATAGCGTCCTTATCAAGCGGCGCTACGGGGTGACCAGCCTTTTTCATAATCTCCGCATATTCGTCAAGCGACGCGCTCGATATCTGAGCGGACGACCAGGGAACGAACGCAGTGTCGCCGTGCTCGCCGAAAACGTACGCGTGAATGTTCTTCTGCGCGATGTTAAAGTGCTTTGCAAGTCCGAATCTCAATCTTGAAGTATCAAGAATCGTTCCGGAACCTAAAATCTGATTCTCGGGAAGACCGGAAATCTTGGTGAACGCATAGGTTATAATATCAACGGGGTTGCTTACTATGATATAAAGCGCATGAGGCGCCGCCTTTGTGATCTCGGGCGCAATGCTTTTAATAATGTCAACATTTGTCTGGGTCAGCTCAAGCCTTGTCTGCCCGGGCTTTCTTGCGATACCTGAGGTGATGATTACGATATCGGAATCCTTCGCGTCGGAATAATCGCCCGAAACGATGGAAATGGGGTCGCGGAAGCTTGTTCCCTGGATGATATCCATTACCTCGCCGTCCGCCTTTTTCTTGTTGATGTCAATTAATACAATTTCGCTTGCAATGTCCTCGGTTGACAGTGTGTAAGCGATGGTGGAGCCAACGCTTCCTGCTCCTATAACTGTGATTTTACAAGACATATTAATTCTCCTTTTCTGTATTTTTTGCTTATTTTACACCTTATCAATTTTATCATATTGTCGATTTTCTGTCAATCTTTTAATCCGTTTTGAAATAAAAAAAGCGTCAAATTTTGACGTTTTTTTAAAAAGTATTTAAAAATACATCCATTTCTTCGGAAATTATTGTGCTAATTTCAGGATACGCCTGTTTTATGATGCTTTCAAAGATTTCCGTTACGCATCTTTCGGAATAATAGTGCCCTATCTCGATAAAATCCGTTCCGGAGAAAACAAGGCTTCTGATGTCAGAATAATGAAGGTCGCCCGATATATAGCAGTCACACCCCATGTCCGCGGCATAGGACGCCATGGACCTTCCGCCGCCCGTGCAGAGTCCGACGCGCTTTATCCTTCTTTCGGGGTCGCCCGTGAAGCGGACAAAGGGCAGACCGTATTCTGACTTAAGCTTTTTTGCAAGAGCGGAAAGCGTCGTATCCGCGCGGCATATTCTTATGCAGGAATCAATATTAAAAAGCTCCTCTTCCCGCTCAAGTGAGAGCTTTTTAACCATAAGGTCATTAAGTCCGCCCTCTGCCTTATCCATATTGGTATGCGCCGAAAAAACGGGAACCGAATTTCCGATAAGGCATAAAAGCGTTCTTCCCAGGGGCGTTTCGTCCGTTATGCTTTTGGGCGCGTCAAAAATCACGGGGTGATGCGTCACGATCATGTCCGCCCCCTTTTTAACCGCCTCTTTTGCAACTGATTCATCGGCGTCCAGCGCCAAAAGGACTTTTTTTACTTCCTTTTTGCCCGAGCCTGTCAAAAGCCCTACATTGTCAAAATCCTCTGAAAGCTCCTTCGGTGCAAAGCGTTCTATCGCGTTTTTAATATCATTTGCAGTAACCAAAAAAATCACTCCTTAAGTTTTTAAGCGCTATAACATTTTCCTCATGCTCTTTGCCGGTCTCGCGGTTTTTCGTCTTGCTTTCCTCGTAGCGGATTATCCTGTCAAGGTACTCTCCGAAAAGAGCTCCCCGTTTTTTGATAATGACCGGACCTGCCAGAATTTCGCCCCGCGAAAGCTCGGATTTGCCGTGCGACGCGCGTATAACGGCGTATATCCGCCCCATGTCGGAGACAAGACATTCGTCGTCAATCTTTATATTTAATCTTAAAAGCGCCTCTCTCAATTTATCCGCCCTGTTCATCGGCTGGAGAACGAAATTTTTTATTCCGCCGAGCGGATATTTTTCAAGTATCCCGGCGATAAGCTCTCCGCCCATCCCGGCGATTATAACGGTGTCCGCCTTATCATAGACTGCCGAAAGCCCGTCGGACAGCATCGCCGTCACGCCCGCCGCTCCCGACTCCGCGATGTTCTTTCTTGCCGCCTCGACAGGACCTTCGTTTATGTCGCAGGCGTAGACGGTTTTTGCCTTGCCGCTTTTATAAAGCCCTATCGAAACAAGGGCATGGTCGGCTCCGATATCCGCCGCGGCAAGCGTTTCCGGCGTCATCTCAATAATTTTTTTCATTCTTTCGGTAAGGTTTTTCATCTTTTCTCCGTTCTAAAAAAACGCCGCATTCGCGGCGTTTTTTTATGCCAAAAAGTCTTTTAATTTTCTGCTTCTTGAGGGGTGGCGGAGCTTTCTTAAAGCCTTTGCCTCGATCTGGCGGATACGCTCACGCGTTACATTAAAGACCTTGCCGACCTCCTCAAGCGTACGGCTTCTTCCGTCGTCAAGCCCGAATCTTAACCTTAACACGCGCTCCTCTCTGGGGGTGAGCGTGTCCAAAACGTCCACAAGCTGCTCCTTCAAGAGCATGAACGACGCCGCCTCGCTGGGAGCCGGAGCGTCCTCGTCGGGAATGAACTCGCCGAGCTTCGTGTCCTCCTCCTCGCCTATCGGCATTTCAAGGCTCACGGGCTCCTGCGCGATCTTCATGATCTCGCGCACCTTGTCGATTGACATATTCATTTCCTTTGCAATCTCCTCAGGAGTCGCCTCTCTGCCGTACTCCTGAAGAAGCTGCCTCGAAACTCTTATGAGCTTGTTTATCGTTTCAACCATATGAACGGGAACTCTTATCGTTCTCGCCTGATCCGCTATCGCGCGGGTGATGGACTGTCTTATCCACCAGGTTGAATACGTTGAGAATTTATAGCCCTTGGAATAGTCGAATTTCTCAACCGCCTTGATAAGACCCAAGTTTCCCTCCTGAATAAGGTCCAAAAAGAGCAATCCTCTGCCCACATATTTTTTCGCAATGCTTACAACAAGACGAAGGTTTGTTTCAATAAGCTTCTGCTTTGCCTCCTCGTCTCCCTCCGCCATTCTTCTTGCGAGCTCGTGCTCCTCCTCCGCAGTCAGAAGCGGAACCTTTCCGATTTCTTTTAAATACATTCTGACATGGTCATCGACATTCGTACCGTCAGGCATGTTCATGTCAATTTCTTCTTCTACCTGTACAGGCTCTATCTGTTCAAGCTCCTTGTCAAGATCGCCGACAACCTCGATGCCCTCGCGGTCCAAGGTGTCATAGACCTTTTCCATCTGTTCCTCGTCAAATTCAAATTCAGAAAGCGCGTCCGCAATTTCTTTATATGAAAGCAGACCCTTCTTCTTTCCTTTTTCCAAAAGCTCTTTTACTGCGAGCTTCTTTGCAGATATGGTGTTTTCACTCATATCACTGACCTTCTTTCCGCTTCTTTTCCGTTTTTTTTCTTATAAGTTCGTTCAATTTTTCAACGTTGTTTTCTTTTATATATTGCTTTGAGAGTTCTTCAATTTTTTCATCCTCAATGGTATTATAGGCATCAAGCGCCGCCTTTAGGTTGTCGCCGTAATCATCGTCCGAAAAGACGGAGGCAATCTGCCCCGAAAGCTCACCGGGGAGCGATGAAAGGATCAGCGCGGGCTCGGGCACCCTGCCTTCCGAGAGAACCGAATAAAGCTTGTCCGCCAGAGCGCGGAGCGCCTCCGTCGAATAATCCTCTTTTTTCATCACTTCGGAATATTTTAAGAACACTCTTTTGTCGCGCGCCATTAAAGATAAGAGTATCTTTTCAGCTTCGTACGCCTTTCCAGAAACCGTGAGCACGGCGTTTTGCGCCTTCGGCACGGTCGGGCGGGAAAAAATTTTCTTCTCCTCCCTTTTTCTCATGGAGCTGTCGCGCTTCATTATTTCCGCCTTGATGGAGTCCTCCGAGATTCCCGTCTCATCGGAAACCTTTTTTATATAAGCCTCCTGCTCAATGGGATTTCTTATTTTCAAAAGCACCTCGGACGCTGCTCTGGTAAAGTCGACTTTCTGATCAACATCTTTTAAATCGTACGCCTTTTTAAGCGCCCCTATCTTAAAATCCGTAACGCTCTTTGCTTTATCCAGAACGGAAGAAAACGCCTCCGCTCCGTATTTTTTTATATATTCGTCGGGGTCCTTGCAGTCGGGCAGGGTGATGACCTTTACCTTTATGTCAAGAGGCGAAAATATCTCCGCCGCCGCGTCCGTCGCCTTCTGTCCAGGACCGTCCGAGTCATAGCAAAGGTAAACCCCGGACGTGTATTTTTTTATCGTCCTCGCCTGGTCGCCCGTGAGCGCCGTTCCCATGGAGGCTACCGCCTTGGTAAACCCCGCCTGATGAAGACTTATAACGTCCATATATCCCTCACAGAGGATCATGCGGCTGTCCTTCGATGACTTTGCATAGTTAAGCGCGAAAAGCTCCCTTCCCTTGGTGAACACCGCGCTTTCCGGAGAATTTAAGTACTTCGCCTTCTCGTCCGGCGAGAGCGCCCTTCCTCCGAATGCGATAACGTTTTTTCTCACATCAATTATAGGAACCATCAGCCTGTTTCGGAACCGCTCGATAATCTTGCCGCGCTCCGTGCACATTATAAGCCCGAGAGCCAAAAGCACATCCTCGCCGATTCCGGATTCTTTTGCCGCCTCTATAAGCGACCCGTCGCCCGGAGCATAGCCCATTCCGAAATGGCGAACCGTCGCCGGGAGAAGCTTTCTTTTCTCAACGTACGCCCTTGCGTCCTTCCCCTTTTCGCCGGAAAGAGCGTCCCTGAAAAACTTTGCGGCAAAAATGTTTGCCTCATACATCTTTTTCTTAAACTCGTAGCGCGCACCGTCCTGCCTTGCCGTATCCGGCTCCGGAAGTATTATTCCCGCGCGGTCGGCAAGATATTTAAGCGCCTCCACAAAATCAAGATTTTCCGCCGCCATAACGAAGTGTATCGCGTTTCCGCCCGCTCCGCAGCCGAAGCAGTGATAAAGCTGCTTATCGTCCGACACATGGAAGGAGGGAGTTTTTTCCTTGTGAAACGGGCAAAGACCCATGTATCCTCTGCCCGCCCTTTTCAGGCGGACATAGCCTCCCACAAGGTCAACTATATCGGTACGCGACAGTACCTCGCTTATGACCTCTTCGGGATAAAGCCCTGCCATTTTTTCACGCTCCTTTTTTCTTCCATGTAATAATTATTTCGACAAAATATCGAAAAATCCTTTTTTCAATTTTTACTATAATTGCTCCCGTTTTCTTCTATCTTTTGTGCCATGATTCCGGAACGAAAAGCTCGTTGAATTTATAAATGCAGAAAATATCGGTCATTCCGGAAATGTAGTCGCACACCGTAACATGCGGCGGAACAAGCCCGTAGCCGGGCTCATCGGAAAGAAGCTCCGGTCTTTCGATGAAATACTCGTAAAGTGCCTTGACTATACCGTAGACCTTCGTTTCCTCTTTCTTTGCTTCGGACTTTATATATACGTTGGCATACATATAAGCTTCAAGCTCGCGCACCGCTTCTCCGACCTCATCGCCGAGCAAAATATCGTCCCCGCTGTGTGCTATAAGGTCGCGCACGATAGTGTCGATTCTTTTTCCGTGGCTGTGCCCGAGTATATCGGCAGACGCTTTGGGAAGCATTTCCTCGGTCAGAATATTCGCGCGCTCCGCATCGTCAATATCGTGATTAATGAAGGCGATCTTATCCGACATCCGCACGACCTTTCCTTCAAGAGTTGCCGGCATATTCTCGCCAACGTGGTTCAATATTCCGTCCATCACCTCATATGTAAGGTTAATGCCGGAGCCGCCCTCCAAGTCCTTAACGATTCTTAAGCTCTGCTCGTTATGGCGGAATCCGTCCGGCGAAAGCTCGGCAAGTGCCCTCTCGCCTGCGTGTCCGAACGGCGTATGCCCGAGGTCATGCCCCATGGCAATCGCCTCCGTCAGATCCTCGTTAAGCCTTAACGCCCGCGCGATCGTTCTTGCAATCTGGGAGACCTCAAGCGTATGCGTCAGTCTTGTTCTGTAATGGTCGCCCAAAGGAGCGATAAAAACCTGGGTCTTATGCTTAAGCCGCCTGAACGCTTTTGAATATACTATCCTGTCGCGGTCGCGCTGAAACTCCGTTCTTAAGTCACACGGAGTATAGGGCTTTTCCCTTCCCTTCGTATTTGCCGAAAGGCAGGCATTGGGCGAAAGATATTCTTTTTCCCGTTCTTCTATCATCTGCCGTACAGTCAATAAAGACACCGCCTTTTCACATAAACATAATGAGTGCCACGGCGATTCCCAGTATGCACCCGATTATGACCTCGAGCCTGGTATGCCCCAAAAGTTCTTTCAAATAAACCGGCGCGTTCTCAAAAATCATCTCCTGAAGGTCGTTTATAACCTTCGCCTGATCGCCCGCCGCCTTTCTGATTCCCGAAGCGTCATACATCACAACGAAAGCGACGACAAACGCCATCGCAAACTCCGCCGAGTAAAACCCTTCAACAAATCCGACCGCCGTCGCCATTGAGCTGACAAAGGAGCTGTGCGAGCTCGGCATCCCTCCCGTGCCGACAAAGCGCCTGATGTCGAACCGTTTTTCGCGTATCAGTATATAAATAACCTTAAGAAACTGCGCCGCCATCCAGCCGACGATAGCGCAGATCAAAACCTTGTTTTTAATCAGATCGTAAAAAAACATATAAAACCTCTTAAATTACTTTGTCCTTTTTAAAAGATAAAGCGCAAGCTCCTTTAATAACACCGCGTTTTCGGGAAGCGAGGAAATCGCCCTTTCTGTTGTCTCCTCCAAAAGCGCGCGCGTTTTGTCAATGCCCCAAAGCGATACAAAGGTTGATTTTTCGTTCTTTTCATCACTTAAAACGGGCTTTCCGAGCTCTTTTGTCGTCGCCGTCACATCCAGTATATCGTCCTTTAACTGAAACGCCAGTCCTAAAGCGTCGGCGTATCCGTCAAAAAAGTCCTCCCTCTCTCCCGCGCTCACCGCGCCGACCGCAGCCGCCGCGCGTATCAGCGCCCCGGTCTTTAATCTTTGCATATTTATTATCTCGTCCGCCGAGAGCTTTCTTTTCTCGCCCTCCATATCAATGACCTGACCGCCTATCATTCCGTAAAGACCGGACGCGCGCGCAATTATCTTTAAAAGCTTCACCTTTTTTTCGGGCTCGGTATCGGCAAAAAGCGCAGTCTCAAACGCGTAGTTTAAAAGCGCGTCGCCCGCCAGCACCGCAGTCGCCTCTCCGAACATCTTGTGGTTCGTGGGCTTTCCGCGCCGCAAGTCGTCATTATCCATGCACGGAAGATCGTCATGTATCAAAGAATATGTATGTATAAGCTCAATCGCCGCGGCATAGGGCATCACTTCCTCTTCGCTTCCGCCAAGCGATTTTGCGGCAAAGAGCGAGATGACCGGTCGTATCCTTTTTCCGCCGGCGGAAAGAGAATAGTCCATTGCCTTAACTATCATCCCCTGAGATAGCTCCTCCTTCGGCAAAACGTTTTTCAAAAAACCATCCGCCGAAGATACCGCGTTTTCAAGCTCGCGCAAAAATTCCATGCTCATTCCTCCTCCACATCAAAGGGCTCTTCCTTGACCGCACCCTCTGTGTCGGACGTTATTTTCATTATTCTGATTTTTGCGCTTTCCAAAAGCTCGCTGCATTTTTTTGTGAGCCCGACGCCTTTTTCAAAAAGCTCCATTGACTCCGAGAGTGTGAGTTTTCCGCTTTCAAGCTTTTCCGTTATCGCGGAAAGCTCCTCCATCATTTTTTCAAATTCGTTCACTTGTAACTGCACCCTTTCAGGAAATTTCTTTTATCTTGGCTTTTGCACTGCCGTCAGAAAGTCTTATATTTACATCCATGCCTTCTTTTAATGCGTTAACGCTTGCGAGCGTTCTGCCCTGTTCGTCCGAAACATAAGCGTATCCCCGCCCGAGAACCGCAAGGGGCGAAAGCGAATCAAGCTTTGCCGACTGCACCGAAAGCGACCTTAAAAGCGTTTCGACCGTCTTTTCCGCCGCCGAAACGGCTCTGCGGTTCACCGAATCCACCATAAGAGCAAGCGAATCCAGCCTGTCGGTAAATCTTACGGGCGACAAAAGCTTTTCGGCGTAGGCAATCTTTCCCTCCGCCTCCGAAAGCGCCTTTGACAAAGCGGTGCCCATTCTTTTATTTATGCCGGAAAGCTCATTTAAAAGCGACTCGGTCGAAGGCACCGCCAATTCCGCCGCGGCGGACGGTGTGGGAGCCCTTAAGTCCGCCACAAAATCCGCAATCGTAAAGTCGATCTCATGACCGACGGATGAAATTACCGGAATCTCGCTTGCATAGATTGCGCGGGCGGTAATTTCTTCGTTAAACGCCCAGAGATCCTCGATGGAGCCTCCTCCGCGCCCGGCAATAATAACGTCAACATATTTTTCCCTGTTGAAAAATTCGATTCCGCGGCACACGTTTTCCGCCGCGCCCTCTCCCTGGACCTTGGAGGGATAAAGAATTATATCGGCATAGCGAAAACGCCTTTTTATAACATTTATAATATCGCGCACCGCTGCGCCGGTATCGCTCGTAATAACTCCGACTCTTTTGGGATATTTGGGAATCGGCTTTTTATGCGCCTCATCAAAAAGCCCCTCATTTTTAAGCTTTTCCAAAAGCCTGTTATAAGCGGCGTAAAGCTCGCCAAGCCCGTCCGGCAGCATTTTATCTATATAAAGCTGATAGCTTCCGCCCTGCTCATACACCGTTACCCTGCCGTGAGCCGTTACCTTCATTCCGTCCTCCGGGCGGAATGAAAGCGACGCGGCGCTGCTTTTGAACATGCACGCCTTTAACACCCCGCCCTCGTCCTTTAATGTGAGGTAGATGTGCCCCGACGTCATATTCCTTTTAAAATTCGATATTTCTCCCTGAATCCATATATCGCGCAGCCCCGGGCGTGAATCAAGCAGCTTTTTCATGTTGGAGTTAAGCTCGGAGACCGTCATTTTCAAAGGCTCCATTTAATTCTCCTTTTTATCCTCAAGCTCATTTTTTATGTATTCGCCCAAAACGCCGTTAACGAATTTGCCTTCTTTTTCATCGGCATATTTTTTAACGATGGCTACCGCCTCCGCGGCGCTGACCTTTTGGGGGATGTCTTCCATATACTTCATTTCGTACACTGCGACTCTGAGCGCAGCAAGGCACACGCGGTTTATCCTGTCTATAGACCACCCGCGAAGATACTTTTCTATCGTTTCGTCAATCTCCTTCGCATGTTCGTCAACGCCTAAGCTGATCTCTTTTATATATTCCGTGTCCTCATCCGCGGGCGCTTTGCCGGACCATATCTCCTTATCGTTTTCCTCGGTCACAAAGTCTTCCCATTTAACGCTGTTTTCCTTGTTTATATCGGTAAAAACTATTTTAAACGCGTTTTCTCTTGCAAACTTTCTGCTCATTTTCTCTTTCTCCTCATTTTATAAGCTTAACTATATCCGACCACGTCACGATAAACGCAAGTATCATCAGCAGAATAAACCCCGCCGCGTGAACCGCCGCTTCAAACCTCTCCGGCACCTTTTTGCCGATTATCATTTCAATAAGCGTGAATAATATCCTGCCTCCGTCAAGAGCCGGGAGCGGCAAAAGGTTCATAACGCCCAGATTTGCCCCGATCAAAGCGGCAATATATGCGATGTTTAAGAAAAGAACAAGCCTTCTCATTGCCGCGTCGGGCACCGATTCGGCGCCGGACACCGCGTCGCCGACCACCGTCGCGACACCGACGGGACCAGACAAACTGTCAAGCCCGATTCTTCCCGTTATCATCTGTTTTATCGACCAGAACACCGTTTTAACGCTGAACGCCGTCTCGTAAAATCCGTTTTTCAGCGCGACCGACGGAGTGTTTTCAATTACCGCCGGGCTGAACCCGATCTTATAGCCCGAGTCCGTTTTATAGGGAGTGACGGTTTCGGTAATCCTTTTCCCGTCCCTCACAACGGTTATGCTGATGTCCTCGCCGTTATTTTCCATCATTTTAAGCGTAATGTCCGAGTATATGTTTATCCTCGTGTTATCCATTTTGACAATAGTGTCTCCGACGTTAAAGACCGCCGCCGGAGCATCGTCCGACGCGAAAGACCCGATCTTGGGCGCATACACCGCGTCCCCTTGCGAAAAGCTGACTACTATGAAAAGTATCAGCGCAAGCAGTATGTTCATCATCGCACCGGACGCCAGAACGATGAGCCTTTTCCACGGAGCAAGATTTGAAAAAGCGTGCTCGGATGTGCTTTCCGAGTCCTCCCCCTCCATCTTGCAATATCCTCCGAGCGGAAGAATACGAAGCGCGTAAAGCGTTTCGCCCTTTTGTTTTTTTATAACAGCCGGACCCATTCCCATGGCGAATTCCTCAACATGAACGCCGAAGATTCTTGCCGAAATGAAATGTCCCAGCTCGTGAATGAAAATCATAACTCCGAGTATTACCAATGTCCAAACTATGCCCATTTATGCCTCCGAATAAATTCTCTCGCTTCCCTGTCCGCACCGTATATGTCGGAAAGACCGGGATTCATGATATTTTTATGATTTTTCATTGCTTCCTCTGTCATATCTGCTATATCTAAAAATCCGCATTTGCCGGATAAGAACATGCCGACAGCTTCTTCATTCGCGCCGTTCATCACCGCCGCAAGCGTGCCGCCCGCTCTCAATGCGTCATACGCCAATCTCAGCGATTTAAAAGTATTGATATCGGGCTTTTCAAATGTCAGCGCTCCCACCGAAAACATATCAAGCTTTTTGCCCGAAACGGGGCTTCTTTCGGGATAGTTCAGCGCCACGCTTATCGGCGTTCTCATATCCGCCGAACCGAGCTGCGCCAAAATTGCTCCGTCGGAAAACTCGACCATTGAGTGAACAATGCTCTGACGGTGCACCAAAACCTCAATCCTGTCGGCTCCGATGCCGAAAAGATGAGACGCCTCAATGACCTCAAGCCCCTTATTCGCCAGCGTTGCGCTGTCTATCGTGACCTTTGCCCCCATCGTCCATGTCGGATGGCGGAGCGCGTCAGACGGGGTGATGCTTATAAGTTCGTCCCTCGTTTTACCGAAAAACGGACCTCCGGACGCGGTCAGAAGAATCTTTTCGGGGGCAGAGCCGCACAAAAGGCACTGAAATATCGCACTGTGCTCAGAATCCACCGGAAGAATTTTAACGCCCATATCGCGCGCCGCGCTCATCACGATATCCCCCGCCGTGACAAGCGTTTCCTTGTTGGCAAGCGCAATGTCCTTCCCCGCCGCTATCGCCGCGATAACAGGGGCGAGCCCGGCGATGCCGACAATGGCGCCGACCGCCATATCAGCTTCCTTTACCGACGCGGCTTCGATGAGCCCCTCCTCACCGGATATTACCGAAATATCCGTATCCGAAAGGCGAACCTTTAGATCAGCCGCCGCTTTCGGGTCAGAGAGGCACACGACATTCGGCGAAAATTCACGCGCCTGCTTTTCCATAAGGCGGACGTTGCTCCCCGCCGCGAGAGCGGAAATTTCAAAATGCTTAGGATCGCGCCGCACTATATCAAGCGTCTGCGTTCCTATCGAGCCGGTAGAGCCCAGAATACTTAGCCTTTTCATGTCACGTCTCCTTTAATAAAACACGGGAAAATAAAGGAGGAAATAATACACCAAAGGCGCCGTGAAAACGACGCTGTCAATTCTGTCAAGTATTCCCCCGTGCCCCGGGATGATGTTTCCGTAATCCTTTATTCCCGCTTCTCTTTTAACGGCGGACATTGAAAGGTCGCCCAGCTGCGCAAAAAGCGAGCACAAAAAGCCGAGAAGTGCCAAAAGAGCAAAGTTTATGCCGATGCCGGGCTCTGTTATTTTTAATATTCCGCCGTACAAAAGAACGGAAATGACCGCACCGACGGAGCCGCCGACAGAGCCGGCAACCGTTTTTTTAGGGCTTATTTCCGGCGCAAGCTTTCTCTTGCCAAAATACTTCCCGACAAAAAGCGCAAAGGTATCGGTAAGGCATGCGCCGACAGGCACGATCCAGAGGTACTCTCTGCCAAGCTCAAAGTCTGTCCTTATATTAACTGCGTGCATGAAGAAAAACGTGATGACTGAACACAGTGCCATTGCGGACATCACGTTCCTTACCTTTATTTTGGCATGATTAAACAAAATTATTATAAAGCCCAGCGTTAAATACGCGAAAAATATGAGCTTTGTCACTTCCGGCGACCTGCCTGTTTTTAAAATGCTTAATGTCATCATGCCGGAGATGAGCGGTGAAGCCATAAGATAGATAAACGCCATGGGTGTGTCCTTCATATTAAACCCGTATGACAAAGAGATCTCATATGACGCCGCGAGCGATAAAAGCGTTACCGCGAAAAGAACGATCTCGTTTCCCGCAAGCAAAACCGCAACCGTCAGCGGAATCATGATAAGCGCCGCAATAATTCTTTTTTTCATAGCTTACTCCAATTAATTACACTCCGCCGAAGCGTCTTGATCTTTGCTGATAATCATACACTGCGCGGAGCAGATCTTCGCCCTTAAAGTCGGGCCACAAAATGTCCGAAAACCAGAACTCGGAATACGCGCTCTCCCATAAAAGGAAGTTGCTCAGCCTGTACTCCCCGCTCGGTCTTATAATAAGGTCGGGGTCGGGAATCTCCGGCGAGTACATTAATGATGATAAAAGCGAAGGATCAATATCCTCCGGCTTAATCTTTCCCGAAACAGCCATTTTTGCGGCTTTTTTCGCCGCCTCGGCAATTTCCGGTCTGCCGCCGTAATTTAAGGCAATCTGAACGGTCATTGACTTGCCGTCCTTAGTCTTTTCCTCGATGTTTTTCACGCCTCTTTTTATATCGTCGCTCATCGAATCAATGTCTCCGATGATCTTGACCTTAGTATCCTTTCCGGCAAGCTTTTTAAGACCGTTTTCAAGATAGTCAGCCAAAAGCTCCATAATGGAATCGACCTCTTCCTTGGGGCGCGACCAGTTCTCCGTCGAAAAGGCATACACGGTCACGACCTTTATGCCGAGGTTTCCCGCAAAGTCAATGATCTCGTCAAATGTCTTCGCACCCTGCTTATGACCGAAAGAGCGCGGCATGCCGCGCTTTTTCGCCCATCTTCCGTTTCCGTCCATAATAATGCCGATATGATAAGGCAGGTTGCTTTTATCTATCAGCGAAAGATAATCCTTTTTTCTTTTAAACATTATATTGCCATTATCGTTTTTTCTTTGTTTGCCGATATCGTTTCAATGCTCTTTATAGCGTCGTCAGTCGCCTTCTGAACGTCCTTTTCAACATTTCTCATATCGTCCTCTGTAAGCGTGCCGTCCTTCTTCTGCTTTTTGAAAATCTCAAGTATATCGCGTCTTATATTTCTGATATTGACCTTTGCTTCCTCTGTCTTTTTGCTGAGAACCTTGCAAAGCTCCTTTCTGCTCTCCTCGGTAAGCGCCGGGAAAACAAGGCGGATGACCTTGCCGTCGTTAGCGGGGTTGATTCCGAGCTCCGACTTCTGAATTGCCTTTTCAATCTCCTTTAAAGTGCTTGCGTCCCACGGCTGAATGGTGAGCGTGTGCGCGTCCGTCGCTGAAACTGTCGCCATCTGGTTAATGGGCGTGTCCGTTCCGTAGTAATTCACCATGATTCTGTCAAGCACTCCGGCAGAAGCCTTGCCCACTCTTATAGAGGTTAAGTCCTCCTCAAAATAATTTATGCTCTTTTCAATTTTTGTTTTAAGTTCGTTCATTGCGTCCATTTATAATTTCCTCCTTATTTATGTACTATGGTTCCTATTTCTTCGCCTTCTATTGCCCGCTTTATGTTTTCTGGATCGTCAAGTCCGAAAACGCGGATAGGCATGTTGTTATCCATACAAAGCGTCGTCGCCGTCGAATCCATAACTCCGAGCCCTCTGTCAATTACATCAAGATATGTAAGCTCTTTAAACTTCTTCGCATCGGGGTTCTGCTTGGGATCGGAATCATATACCGCGTCGATCCTCTTCGCAAGAAGAATTATCTCCGCGTCAATCTCAACCGCACGCAGCGCCGCCGCCGTATCTGTTGAGAAGAATGGGTTTCCGGTTCCGCATCCGAAAATAACGACTCTGCCTTTTTCAAGGTGCCTTACCGCTCTTCCTCTTATATAGCTTTCCGCTATCTTGTTCATTTCGATTGCGGTCTGCACCCTCGTCGGGATCCCGTGCCTCTCGAACGAATCCTGAAGCGCCAAAGCATTTATAACCGTCGCGAGCATTCCCATATGGTCGGCTCTGGTTCTGTCCATCTTCTCTCCGCTTCTTCCGCGCCAGAAGTTGCCGCCGCCCACAACTATTGCGATCTGAACGCCCATATCGACACATTCTGCTATAACGTCGCCGATCTTGCCGACAACATCTTCATTTATTCCGGTGCCTTTGCTTCCGGCGAGTGCCTCGCCGCTGATCTTCAGTAATACTCTTTTATACATTTTATCCTCAGGACAACCTTTCTAAAACTTTTTTCTACTATTTTTTTATTCGACGTAAATGTCAAAAATCCTCTACCGTGACTAAAAATAATGCCGGGCATAACGCCCGGCATTATTTTTATTACTTATAAAGAGTTTTTCCGATGGACTTAAGATCCTCCGTCGCCTCAACGACTCTCTTTGCCATGCCTTCTTCGCCCTTTTTAAGATAGCTTCTGGGATCGTAAACCTTCTTGTTCCCGACCTCTCCTTCAATCTTCAATACTCCGTCATAGTTCTTTAACATATGATCAGCGATGGGTCTTGTGAAAGCGTACTGAGTGTCGGTATCAACGTTCATCTTGATAACGCCGTAGCCGAGAGTCTCGTGAATGTCCGCCTTCTCGGAGCCGGAGCCGCCGTGGAATACAAGATAGAAGTGTGCATCCTTACCGTATTTCTCTGCCAAAGCCGCCTGACCGTCTCTTAAGATCTTGGGCTCAAGCTTAACGTTGCCGGGCTTATATACGCCGTGAACGTTACCGAAGGTAGCCGCAACGGTATATGTTCCGCCGATGGGATTAAGAGCCTCATATATCTTTATCATATCCTCGGGAGTGGTGTAGAGCTTGGAATTTTCAACGCCCTCGTTGTTCATTCCGTCCTCTTCTCCGCCTACAACGCCGGCTTCAACCTCAAGCACGATGTCGTTCTTCGCGCAGCGCTCCAAAAGACCCTTTGCGATCTTGATGTTCTCGTCAAGCGGAATATCGCTTCCGTCAAACATATGGCTGTTGAAAAGATTGGGGCGACCCTCGGCACGTCTCCTTTCAGTCTCCGCAATAAGGGGAAGCATGAAGCTTTCAAGCTTTCCGTGTGTGCAGTGGTCGGTGTGAAGCGCAATATAAACATTGTACTTCTCAGCCATAAGACGAACGTGATCCGCAAGGCTTATAGCGCCGAGCACCTTATCTTTTACGTTAAGACCGGATGCGAACTCCGCACCGCCGACCGATACCTGAACGATACCGTCAGACTTCGCGTCCGCAAGTCCCTTTAACACGGCGTTTGCGGTTTCCATCGAAGAAACGTTTACCGCAGGATACGCATAGTGATTATCGTAAGCTGCCTTCATCATATTAAGATACTGTTCATAATTTACTACCGGCATTTATAATTCCTCCTGTTTCATTAGTTCGGCTTTATTATAGCACAAATAAAAAGCCGTGTCAATTTTAAATTATCATAAAGATGCGCGGATTCTTTCGTACTCTTTTTGTATTCTCGCCTCATTGTCATGCTCTTTTTCGTCAGGAAACGTTATTATATACGCCGGGACAAGATAAATAAACGCAAATAGCGACGCGCGCGTGTCAAAGCACTCCACTAAAAAATAGCTTAAAACAACGTTTGCGTTGATCCAGAAAAGCGTATTTAAATAGTAAAGCGCACGAAATAGCTCCGATGAGCTTTTTTCATCACGGCATAGCTTGCCGCATGCGCCAGCTGATATAAATTATTGGTTGAAAACACCGTGGAGGCGTTGTGTCCGTGCGTTCCGCGGAACACGCTCCACTGAATCGAAAGAATGTAAAAAAGCGGCATGATACCCACCACATGCTCCCCCTCGTGAGGGAAGAAGGCAAGAAGCACGCAGCCCGCCAGAAGTCCGCCGACAGAGCACATCAGACTGTGCAGAATAATTTCTTTATTTTTCTTTATTATCTTCATAAATTATCTTTTTTAATATTTCCTTTGCTTTTTCATGATCCGCTTTTTTGTCCGTCTTTTTCATCACGCTTCCGATGAGCGCAAAAAGCGCCTTTTCCTTTCCCGAAAGAAAGTCCGATACCGCTCCCGGGTTTTCATCTATTGCCTCCCGTGCCGCACCGGTTATTTCCTCCTCGGGCACCCCTGAAAAGTCGGACTCTGAAAAAAGCTCGGAAAACCCTTTTTTATTTATATACATCTCAGAAAAAACTCTTTTCATAAAGCGGGAGTCTAACTTCCCGGTCTTTATCATGTTAAATACCTTTGCCGCTTCCGGCGGCTCGGGAAGAATTTTTTCGTTTCTTTCGTCCTCACCGTACGCGGCAAAGACGTATGAATGTATTATCTTCGCGCTGAACTTATAATCTCCCGTCAGGCGCGAAAGTCCGTCAAAGTATGAAAGCACCGCGGGATATTTGGCAATCGAAAGCGCTTCTTCGTAGGAAAGCCCGTTTTTTATATACCTTCTCATTTTCTCATGCGGAAGGTCTCCCATCTTCTCTTTTGCCTCTTTTATAAATTTCTCCGGCACCTTGGAGGGGGGTATGTCCGGCTCGTCAATATACCGGTAGTCCGCGCCCGATTCCTTTTTCCTCATAAGAACGGTCTTTCCCGAGATACTGTCAAACCTTCTTGTCTCCCTTTCGGGCTTTTCTCCTCTTAAAATCATCTCCGTCTGGCGCTTTATCTCATATTCCGCCGCCTTTTTCGCAAAGGAGTACGAATTTACGTTTTTGATTTCTGACCTTTCATAGCTTTCTTTCCAGTCGGTAAGCGAAATGTTGATGTCGCATCTTAACGAGCCCTCCTGCATTTTGCAGTCGGACACACCAAGGCTTCTTAATAAAAGCGTGAGTACCTCAAGATATTCCTTCACCTCGTCACCGGTCGTAAAGTCCGGGCGCGTCACGATTTCGATAAGCGGCGACCCGGCGCGGTTATAGTCGATAAAGACCTTTCCGTTCTCATGGCGGAGCTTTCCTGCGTCCTCCTCTATATGGATGCGCTCGATGCCGACCGTTTTTCCCGAAGGAAGGGTGATGCAGCCGTCCCTGCAAAGAGGGCGGTCGCTCTGCGTTATCTGATATCCCTTGGCAAGGTCGGGGTAAATATAATTTTTCCGCGCCATGTAAATGTTTTTTTCTATTGTGCAGTTTAACGCCGTACCGGCTGTGACCGCGAGCCTTACCGCGTTTTCGTTAAGGCTCGGCATCGCCCCGGGCTGCCCCGTGCATATCTCGCAGCAGTTTTTATTGGGCTTTTCCCCGTACTCATTTTTGCAGCCGCAGAAAATTTTCGTCTTTGTCAGGAGCTCAACATGCGTCTCAAGCCCGATCTTAGCGCGAAATTCCATAGCCCGATTCCTCCTCTGCCGCATACGCCGCTCTTAATATATCGCTCTCCCCGAAGTGCCGCCCGATTATCTGCACGCCTGTCATGTCCCCCGTCGGAACGGTGATTGCCGGATTTCCCGAAAGGCTTGCCGGAACGGTGAACATATCCGCGTCCGGATCTCCCGTTTCCCCGAGGCGCGGGGCAATGCCCTTCGCCGTCGGCAAAAGAAGAACGTCAGCCAAAGAAAAGAGCTTTGAAAACTCATTTTTTACAGCCGTGCGGACATTTTCCGCTCCGTCAAGATATTTTCTGCCCTTTGACGTGAAATAGCCCCCGGCGACAATTCTTTTTTTGACCTCTCTGCCAAGGTATGCCTCCCTGGTGTTTTCGATGATCTCGCCGTAATCCTTCCCGTCCGCGGCAAGAGTATACCTCACCCCGTCGAACCTTAAAAGATTGCTTGACGCTTCGGCGGACGAGATAACGCGGTATGCCGCCATCGCCTCGCGAATCAGCCCGATATGAACCGGAACTATTTTTGCTCCGCGCTTTTTAAGCGCGTCTGCCGCGGCATAAACGCTTTCTCTTTGCTCCCTGTCCGCTCTGTTTATAAGCTCGCGGTCGAGCCCGACGCGCATGCTTTCCACACCGGACGATAATTCTTCTTCGGAATAAACATATTGCCTGATGCTGTTTGACTCATCCTTTTCGTCATGCGGCGAAATAACGCTTAAAACCAGTGCCGCGTCGCACACGCTCCGTGCGGTTATTCCCACTCTGTCAAGGCTTGACGCGTGCGCAATGAGCCCGTAGCGCGAAACGAGAGAATACGTCGGCACCAGCCCGACGACCGAAGAGTACGCCGCGGGAAGGCGCACACTTCCTCCAGTGTCCGTTCCGAGCGCAAAGACCGCGCTTTGCTCCGCCACCGCCGCAGCGGAGCCGGAGGAAGAGCCGCCCGCCGTTCTCTCCTCATCTATGGGATTTTTCACCGGTCCGAAAAAGCTTGTTTCGCCGGTGCTTCCCATTGCAAACTCGTCCATATTTGTCTTGCCCAGTATGACCGCCCCGGCTTCCTTAAGCTTCTTCACCGCAAAGGCATCGTAAAACGGAACATAGTCTGACAATATTTCTGACCCGCAGGTCGTCCTTATCCCCCTGGTCGATAAATTGTCCTTAACGGCAAAGGGAATTCCCGATAAAGGACCTTCGCCCTCTTTTTTGTATTCCGAAAGAGTTATATACGCGTTAAGGCGCGATTCTTTTGCTTTTTTAAGGCACTCCCCGAAAAGCTCTTTTTCCGTTATCTCCCCGCTTGAGAGCGCTTTTTTTATCTCTTTAATGCTTTTCAGAATATTTCTCCCCTTTCGGGCAGGCAGAAATACTCGCCGTTTTCACCTTTGGAGTTTTTAAGTATCTCGCCTCTCGGCACACTTTCTTTTACGGTGTCGGGACGCATTAAAGAAAATTCTTCCTCAGTTTTTTTCTCTGCACAAAACCCTAAGACCGCCTTTGAATTTTCTATATAATCCTCCGCCGCTTTTTTTATCGGCTCATCATTTCCAGAAAGCTTCAAAAGCTTTGAGACCTCCTTAAATTCCTCATCCGTCAAATCAATCACCTCAACGAAATACGGCGCCATGCGGCGCCGTTTTTATTTTGTTATCGCGTCTCCCACGAAAAGACCCATCGCTCCGCTCTGCGAAAGACCTCTCGTGATTCCGCTTCCGTCGCCGATAAGATATATCCCGTCAATTATCGAGAAATTGCCGTCATGCACGGGACGGATGGAATAATACTTATTCTCGCAGCCGTAAAGAAGCGTATCGTCATTCGCGCAGCCGGGAGCAACCTTATCGAGCGCATATATCGTTTCAATGATGTTCGTAAGCGCTCTGTAAGGAAGCACTATCGAAAGGTCGCCGGGGAATGCCGAAAGCGTCGGAATAACGCTGTTCGCCCCCAGACGGTGCGCGTTCGTTCTTCTTCCGCGCTTTAAGTCTCCGAACCGCTGAACGATGATGTTGCCCTCGCCGGCAAAGTTCATGTTTCTCGCGATGTTCTCGGCATACTCTGTGGGCTTGTCAAAGTCGCCCTCAAAGTGAATAGAGGAAAGAATCGCGAAATTGCAGTTATCGGTCTTTTTCTCCTTCTCGGCATATGAATGTCCGTTAGCCGTGATGATGCCGTGGTTGTTCTCGGCGGAAACCAGACCGCCCTGGTTGAAGCAGAACATTCTTGTCCTGTCCTCAAACGTCTTTGTTCTGTATAAAATCTTGGGCTCGTATATCTTGGACGAAAATTCGCGCCATATAACGTCCTGCATCTCGACTCTGACTCCGATATCAACGGAGTTTGCGTTAATCTTGACATTATACTTTTCGCAGATGTTCTTAACGAACGATGCTCCGCTTCTTCCCGTCGCGATGACAATTTTTTCAGCTTCGACCTCTTTTACGTCTCCGCCCTTTTCGTATATAACCTTATAGCCCGAGTCCGTTTTGTCAATATCCGTGCACTCGGTCTTATCCTCCATAACGACGCCCTCTTTGTCAAGGTGCTCTATCAGACGAAGCATGGTGTTGTAGTTTTTGTCCGTTCCGAGATGCCTTACGTTCATGTCAAGCAGCCTTAAGTTATTCTGAAGGCACTTTAATTTAAGCTCCTCATTGGAATAATACATTTTGGGATAATCCTCGGAAAAGCTCTCCAAGACCTTGTCCACCATGTTAATATATTCCATTGCCTTGTCTTCGCCGAGCTCCGTTCCCAAAAATCCGCCGTACGCCGTTCCGATGTTGAACTTACCGTCCGAAAACGCGCCTGCTCCGGCATATCCTCCCGATATCGAACAAACCTTGCAGTGAACGCACTTTTTGTTCTTCCCGGCGGGACAATGCCTTTTTTCCTGGCGGAAGCCGCGCTCCAAAATTATAATGCTTTTTTCCGGCGCGTTCTCTTTTATTTTATAGGCAGCCATAAGACCGCCGATACCGCCGCCGATTATCGCTACATCGTATTTCACTTTTATTATCCTTTCTCAGTCAAGGCTCGCGTTGTGAAGGTTCGTTCCGATGAACCCGACTTCCTTAAATTCTTTCATATTGTGCCTTATAATATAGTCAATATAGCTTCCGACATAGTCTGCCGTGAGCACATATCCCGCCGGGCTCATGTGACCGCCGAGAAAATACTCCTCATGAAAATCCTTATCGTAATAAGGTGCGTATTTCTCAAAGTCAAGCACATATGTATTGTCAAAAATCTCCGCAATCTCGCGAACCTTATCGTTCATTTTCTTTTCAAGCTCAAGCCTGTCGGGAAGGCGCATATCGGGTGACTGCGGATTGGTCATAAGAAAAAACTTTGCCCTGGGCTGAATTGCCTTATAGCGCGAAATGATTGCCCCGTAATAGCCCACATAGGTCTTTTTGTTGTTCTCGGGGTGCTCGGAGTCAATGTCCGATATCTCGCCGATCTCCATATTTCCCAGGTGAACCTGCGAGCAGTCGTTGACTCCGAGCGCAATGATATATGCGTGACATGCCTTTTCGGGATTGAAAAAATCGTTTGCCTCGCCGAAGGAGTCAATGTATTCCTTCGCGGTCATTCCGCCGCGCGAAAAGTTATACACCTTGCTTCCGCAGGCTCTGCCCAATACCTGTCCCCACGAATATTCGAACATATCGTGGTATCCGCGGTTTCCTGCCTTGTCCATCGACTCAAACTCTCCGGAGGACAGACTGTCTCCGATGCAGCCTATGGTTCTGAATATTCTTGTAAAGCCGCCGTCTCTTATAATATTATCAAAAGGTTTTTCATTCATTTAAGATCGCCTTCCTTTCACAAGTATCTATTATATAGGCATTTTTAAAAAATTTCAACTGTTTTTTAATATTTAAGTATATTAAATCGCTTTTTTAGGAAATACTTTCAAAAAAGGAGGTTTTTTATATGTCAGAAATGTTTTGTTTTCAGTGTCAGCAGACAGCCGGGAATAAAGGCTGCATGCGCGTCGGCGTCTGCGGCAAGCAGCCGGATACCGCAAAGCTTCAGGACGAGCTTATCTATGCCCTCATCCGCCTTGCCAAAACCGGGAAAAGGAGTGAAAAAGCCGACCGAATCATAATCGACTCGCTTTTTACCACCCTCACAAACGTTAATTTTGACAACAGTGCAATAGAAAAAATGATTGCCCGCGCAAATGACGAGTGTGACGCGCTCGGCGGTGCGCCGAAGCCCGATATTGAGCTTTTTAAGGGCGGAAACGATATTGTGTCGCTTCGCTCCACACTCCTTTTCGGGCTCAAGGGCATGGCGGCATACGCCCACCATGCGGATGTTCTGGGCTTTCGCGACGATGAGGTAACATCGTTTTTCTATGAAGCTCTTGCCCAAATGGATGAGGGGCACACGGTGGAAGAATGGCTCGCTCTTATAATAAAGCTCGGCAGCGTAAACTTAAAATGCATGGAGCTTTTGGATAAGGCAAACACTGACTCCTTCGGCACGCCCGAGCCGACCCGTGTGCCGACCGACATTGAAAAAGGTCCCTTTATTGTGGTTTCCGGGCACGATTTAAGAGACCTTTCAATTCTTTTGGAGCAAACAAAAGACTCCGGCATCAACATTTACACGCACGGTGAAATGCTCCCCGCGCACGGCTATCCGCTCTTAAAAAAATACCCTCACCTTAAGGGCAATTTCGGAACCGCATGGCAGAATCAGCAGAAGGAATTTACCGATATTCCGGCGCCGGTGCTTTTCACCACCAACTGCATCATGCCCCCGCGCGATAACTATGCCGACCGCATTTATACCACGTCCGTCGTCGGCTTTCCCGGTCTTTGCCATATCGAGGAAAAGGAGGACGGCACAAAGGATTTTTCGCCCCTGATAAAGCAGGCATTAAAGCTCGGCGGATATGAAAACGACCACTCCATGAGCGGGATAAACGGCGGGCACATGCTCACAACGGGCTTTGCTCACGGCGCCGTTCTCGCCAACGCGGACAAGATAATCTCCGCCATAAAAAAAGGCGCGATAAAGCACATTTATCTTGTCGGTGGATGCGACGGAGCGCACCCCGGCAGAAATTACTACACCGATTTTGTGAAGCAGATTCCTTTAGATTCGATCATTCTGACACTCGCCTGCGGAAAGTACCGTTTTAACGACCTGGACCTGGGCGAAATTGATGGAATCCCCAGAATTCTTGATATGGGGCAGTGTAACGATGCCTACAGCGCCGTGAAGGTTGCCCTCGCTCTTGCGGACGCGTTCGGCTGCAGCGTCAACGAGCTTCCTCTCACCATCGTTCTGACCTGGTATGAGCAAAAGGCGGTCTGCATTTTATTAACGCTTCTCTCGCTCGGAATCAAGAATATGTATGTAGGTCCCACTCTTCCGGCATTCTTCTCGGAAAATGTGGTGAAAACGCTCGCCGAGGCGTACGACCTTCACCCGGTCACCGCTCCCGAACAGGATCTTGACTTTATTTTAAAGCGCGGCTAATTTTTTCTTGAAAAACTCCTTCTTTCATTGTATAATATTTCTTGAAAGAAGGAGTTTTATATGGATTTTATAAAGCCAAGTGCGGAATTTGACTTAATAGGGCTCGGCGAGGTCATGATGCGCCTCTCCGCACCGGATAAGGAAAAAATATCGCAAAGTGAGATTTTTGAAAAGAACGCCGGAGGGAGCGAGCTTAACGTCGTTTCCGGCGCGGCAATGCTCTCGGGCGTGCGCTCGGCAATCATCACCAAGCTTCCGAAAAACAAGCTCGGTCACTTTATCAGGCGAAAGATACGCTACGGCAATGTGAGCGACGACTATGTTTTGTACGACACGAGGGAAAACTGCCGCCTCGGCATATACTACTACGAAAGCGGCGCTTACCCGAGAAAGTCGTCCGTCGTTTACGACCGCGCGGAAAGCTCCGTCTGCTCGCTTGACATAAGCGAGATTCCGGAGGATATTTACGGCAAAACGAGGATATTTCACATAAGCTCGATTTCGCTTGCCCTCTCGCCCAAGCTTCGGGAGACTGCGCTTTACGTTATCCGCAAAATGAAGGAGCATAATGTTGCGATAAGCTTTGACGTTAACTACCGTGCGGCGCTCTGGAGCGAGGATGAGGCAAGAAAGGTCATCGAAAGTATCTTCCCGCTGGTCGATATCCTGTTTGTTTCGGAGGAAACTTCAAGGAGAATGCTTAAAAGAACCGGCACGCTTGCCGAGATACAGAAAAGCTATGCCGACGATTACGGCTGCCGCGTTGTCGCGACGACCCAGCGCGAGGTCGTGAGTCCTACAAGGCACAATTTCGGCTCCGTCATTTATTCGGACGGAAAATATTATACCGAAAAGCCCTATATGAATATCGACGTTGTGGACAGAGTCGGGAGCGGGGACGCGTACGTTGCCGGCGTGCTCTACGGAATTCTTACCTCGGGCGATATCAAAACCGCTCTCTCATTCGGAAATGCGCTCTCCGCGGTTAAGGATACCGTGTACGGCGATATGTCGGTTTCAAGCATTGATGAAATAAAAAATGTCATTTCATCCCACAATTTTACAGGACCGCAGGATGAAATGGTGAGATAGAAAAAGAGGTGTACTTTAAGTACACCTCTTTTTTTATTTAAGTTCCTCTGCCAGAGCCTCTATCATTTTTTCGCTTTCTTCGTTAAGAGCGGACCTTACCGTGACCGTGTTTTCGGCAAAGGTCAGATTTTTCTGTTCTTCAAGCATCTTTCTCATTACTTTAGCCGCGACAGGCGCCCACGAACCGTTTTCGATGAACGCAACCGTGCGGTTTTTATATCCGCGCTCGGTCAGATGGTCAATAAAGAATCTCATGAACGGGAACACGTCCCCGTTATATGTGACAGACGCCAAAACGAGCTTTGAATAGCGGAACGCCGCGGCGGTCGCCTCCGCCATATCGCAGCGCGCAAGGTCGTAAAGCTCCGCCTTTGCTCCCTTTTTTATAAGCTTTTCGTAAAGAATCTTCGCGGCTTTTTCAGTGTTTTTATAAACCGAGGCGTACGCAATCACGGTTCCGTCCTCCTCCGCCTCATAGCTCGCCCACTTATCGTAAAGCGAAACGAATTTGCCTATCTCCTCTTTGAGCACCGGACCGTGCAGAGGGCAGACGGTTTTAATATCAAGCGCCGAAGCCTTTTTAAGAAGCGCCGAAACCTGTGCTCCGTATTTTCCGACGATGCCGATATAATACCTTCTTGACTCGTCCACCCGGTCATCCTTCGCGTCATATGTCCCGAATTTTCCGAACGCGTCCGCCGAGAAAAGCACCTTGTCAAATGAATCATAGGTCACCATGACCTCGGGCCAGTGCACCATCGGTGCGGTAACGAAATTAAGCGTGTGCCTGCCAAGACACAGACTGTCGCCCTCGGAGACAACGATCCGCCTTTCATTATACTCCGTGCCGAAAAACTGCTTCATCATGGCAAACGCCTTTGCCGTAGCAACGACTTCTGCACCGGGATACGTGTTCATAAAGCGGTCGATATTTGCCGAATGGTCGCTCTCCATGTGGTTTACTATTAAATAGTCGGGCTCCTCCCCTGCGAGCGCGGCTTTTATATTTAAAAGCCACTCATCCCCGAAGTTCTGGTCCACAGTGTCCATTACCGCCGTTTTTTCGTCCTTTATCACATAGGAATTATAGCACATGCCGAAGGGCACCTTGTACTGCCCCTCAAAAAGGTCAATATCCTTATCGTCCACTCCCGCGTAAATTATATCGTTTGTTATTTTCAAAAAAATCGCCTCCGTAAATACTTAGAGTATGCCGCGGGCGTTAAATGCATTTATAAACGCCTCGCCTTTATGTTTCCCTTTTTTATATGCCTCTCCCATTCTGCTTTTTCTTATATACGGGTCATGCATGTCGCTTCCGACAACCACTTTTCTCCCCGATCTTATAAGTGATTCGGAAAACCGCCTCGTACCGAAATGCAAAAACGTGTCCGCCGTCACCTGATATATCACGCCGTCAAGCGAGAGCGCTCTTTTTTTATTCCCGCGAAAGCCGATATATCGCTCAATATGCGCAAGTATCGGCGTTATGCCCGAATCGCGCACAAGAAGAACGCGCTTGATCGCAAAATCATCCCACACTCCGAACGGCATTTCAAGAAGCATAAGATTTGTTCCCGAAATGCACATATCCTTATAGTTTTCGTGCTGGGTTATCTCGGCTCCCATGTAGACCTCAAACCCGAGCCTGATATCGGGAAAACCTCCGTCATCCGCTTTTTTAAGCGCTTCATATGCCCTGTTTCTTTCCTCAAGCGCCCTTTTTATATCCTCCGGGCAATAAGGTTTTATGTGCGGAGTTGCAACCGCCGTGTCCGTTCCCTCTGACTTTGCGTGTTTTAACATGGCGACGGATTCTTCAATATTTTTCGCCCCGTCGTCAATTCCCGGGAGAAAATGCGAATGCATATCAACCATAATTATTCCCTGTCCCTTATAGTTAAAGTTGCGGTGTAGATTCTGCCGTTATAGACGCGCTTTAATACCTTTGCACATTCGTTTAATGTCGCTCCGGTCGTGAACACGTCATCAATAATCAAAACGCTCCCACCCTTCGGCGCCTTCACCGCACTGTATGCGCCGCGGACATTGAGCTTTCTCTGCTCCGCCGTCAGACTTTTCTGCTTCTCGGTTTCGCGTATCTTTTTAAATACGGGTTCGTATTTTACACCGAGATATTTTGCGACATAGCGTGCAAGCGCCTCGGTGCGCGACCCGTCCTTTTCAAGCCTTGCCTTCTTCGTGTCCGGCACATTTGTCACCGTTTCCGGAATCACACCCTCGCCCACGACCTTTTTCGCGATAAGGATCGCCGCGTCCGGGACTGTGCCCTCGGCGCCGTACTTGAAATTGAGAACCGCACGCCTTCCGAGTCCCTTGTGCTCCAATACCGGAAAGTTTCTTAAAAATTTCGGCATAAGATTTCTGCACCTGCCGCAGATAGGCGACGGACTGTCGGGATGCATCTCGATTCCGCATATGCCGCAAAGATTGCCCTCGACAAACGGCATTTCCGGAATACAGTCATCGCAGAATATCGTGCGCCGTGCAAGCGTTTTCCCGCACGCCAAGCATTTCGGAGGAAATATAATAAATTTTATGCGCTCAGAAAGCTTCATCAGAATTCTATGACTCTGTCCTTTCCGTCAAGATACGCTATCATATTGAGCGACAGAAGATTCCAGTTCTGGAATCCCGGATTTATAACGGGCTTGCCCGTGTCCGGGTCATAATATTCATGCATCTCGCCGCACTCGGCTATGTCAGCGCCGAACATTTCTATTGTGCGCACGGCAAGCTCTTTTGCCTCATCACTAAACCCGTACTTTAAGAGTGCGGAGAATACCATATAATTTGAAATTCCCCATATCGGTCCGAGCCAGCACGACGGGTTGCCCGACGCTTTAATAACGTACATTTTTTCAAGCTTTGAAAGCGTTCTCACGCCGTAGGGCGCCCAGAAGGTACGCTCGTCAGTCAAATGCTTAACCATTCTTTTTGCCTCATCGTCAGATGCGATGCCCGACCACATTGCGAGAAAGCCCGACCATACGTCGATTCTCTGAATCAAGCAGTCCCAATGCCTCGGAGCGCCCTTGTGAAGGTTCGCTCCGGGATCGACCGGCAGAAGGTTAAAGTCCACGCTGTAGTAAAACCCGTCTCTCTCGTCATAGCAATGCGTTCTTATTGCAGCCTTTAAGTCCTCCGCCTCTTTTTCGTAGTACGCCTTTTTGTCGGAAAGCCCTATCTTATCAGAAATGTACGCCATTGCCGAAAGCTCCTTATACATAAGGCAGTTTAAGTATATGGAGCCGGAGCTTTTTTCCGGTCTGTAGAACGTGCAGGGGTCGTTGTCAACTCCGATTGCAAGGTCGTTCTGCCAGAAAAAGAGTCCCGTTTTATGCCTGTAATTTTTAAGGTAAACCGCAACGAATTTTTCGAGGCGGTCAAACTTATCCGCCATCCATGACGCGTCATCCCCGTTTTCCTTCATTACGAAAGCAAGGTGCTGGGCAAGGCACGGCTTATGCATATTGGTCTCATAAATATGTGCCTTGTCGGGCATCGTATTGTGCGGCTGAATTACAATCGGGATTCCGCCGCCCTCGTCCGTGTGGTCCAGAAAGTTCAATATGCAGCCCTTTTCATAGGTGAAAAAGTCCTCTCCCTCACCGGTGTCCTTTATTATCTGGCGGATCGCAATGTCGGTAAGCCAGCTGTCCCAGTCCCAGAGGCAGTTCTGATAGCTCTGGCTTCCGGGCACGATGAAAGGATATTTGATGATTCCCTCCGGCTCCCTTGTCATATCCTTGTAATTTTTATATGCATAGTCTTTAATAAGCTTTTTTGCTCTTTCCGGTTCCATATTTTTTCTCCTCACTCGTTTATTTTCACTCTGACAAGGTCGGCATGCGAAAAGTCGCTCCTTCCTCCGTCCTCCCTGTCAAACGCTTTGATATTTTCAATCAGACTGTCCGAAAGACCGCCCGATACTTCAAGCTTCAGTCTCGCGCGCGAGAATACGTTTCTGACCGTGATATTATATGTCTCCTCCGGCGTGTTCTGCCTTGAACCGTAATTATACGTATCTCCGATCTGAACGCCGTGCCCGATATTCACCTTGTTTGTTTCATCTTTGTACTTCTCGTCAAGCGACGCGTCATACACCCCGTCAATCAAAATGTTGTACATTTTCGTTCCGCCCTGGTTCAAAAGGCGGACGTTTGAGCAAAGCGTCTTTGTCATGATGTTTCTTATGATGACGTTGTGAATGTCAAAATCCTTATCGTCCTCCACACGGTAAAGCTCCTCCGTGCCGCCGCGTATCGCGGTCAGCGCGACAGAGTCGTCCTCCGTATAGCCCGTGATGTTTTCGATTATGATGTTGCTGCACCCGCATCGGAGGTCAATCCCATCCGCATTTTTAACGTGAATTGTTTTATATTCAATATAATCGTCACCGACGGGCGCGCTCTCGCGGCTCACGCCGTCGGTCCAGTCCCAGGTAAAGTCCGCCTCAAAGTCGATATTTCCTATATATCCGTTCCGGCAGTAAAGGAAATTCATCGCCCACCAGCGCTGCTTTTTTATTTTAAGATTTTTAACTGTAAAAGAGTCCACCCCGGAAAATAATATCATATTATTAAAGCTGACATGCGGATAATTTCCCGTTCCGCTGACCGCCTCCGAAAGTCCGTTATAGTTCCCTCCCGAAAGAACGGCGTTGCCGATGCCCTCTATCGTGATATTTTTTTGCTTGCCGGACTTTTTTCTTCCCTCCGGGCTTCTTAAATTCTCGTTTACGAACATGTTTTCAAAAACCCCGTCCGCCATTACAAGATATGCGTTGTCGATGATGACCGATATGTCGGAGGGCAGCTTTACCGCCTTTTCGATAACCCATTTATTCTCGCCGCGTTCCTTATTGTACGGCGGAACAACCACCTTGTTTATGCCGGATTTTTTTGCATCGTTAACGGCAGACTGTATCTTTTCGGAGTCCGTGCCCCAAAATTCGTTCGGATCTTTATAATACATATTTTTCATTCCCTTCGGCACCGGTATTACATGATACATTTTAACACACAGTCATAAAATCTGTCAATAAAAAAGGAACACTTAATAGTGCGAAAATGTTTCGAGCCGTTAAATGTTCCTTCATTTATTAAATTATCAGCCGCCTAAGTATGCCTTCTTGATTCTGTCATCGGAAAGAAGCGCGCCCGCCTCTCCCGTCATCGTAATGTTGCCTGTTTCAAGAACGTATGCTCTGTCCGCAATCGCGAGCGCCTTTCCGGCGTTCTGCTCAACCAAAAGAATCGTCGTTCCCTCTTTGTGAATGTCCTTGATTATCGAGAACACCTGGTCAACCAAAAGCGGAGAAAGACCCATGGACGGCTCGTCCAGCATTAAAAGACGCGGACGGCTCATAAGCGCTCTGCCCATCGCAAGCATCTGCTGCTCACCGCCGGACAGTGTTCCGGCAATCTGATTTTTTCTTTCCTTAAGACGGGGAAATCTGTCGTAAACCGATTCGATATCCTCTTTTATTTTCTTTTTATCCTTTTTGGTGTACGCGCCCATCAAAAGGTTATCGTAAACCGTGAGCTCCTGGAACACTCTTCTGCCCTCGGGCACCTGAGTCATTCCCATCTGAACTATTTTGTGCGACGGGACCTTGTTTATCGGTGTTCCGTTGTAAATAATCTCGCCGTGCTTTGCCGGAATAAGCCCCATGATGCTCTGCATCGTTGTCGTCTTCCCGGCACCGTTGGAGCCTATGAGCGTGACTATCTCGCCTTCGTTTACCTCAAAGCTTATCCCCTTTATCGCCTGGATAACGCCATAGTAAACCTCAAGATTTTTTACTTCAAGTAATGCCATAAATACGCCCCCCCTTAATTGCCGATATAAGCTTTAATAACCTCGGGGTCATTCAAAGCGTCGCTTACTTTTCCCTGAACAAGCGCAGTTCCGAAGTTTAACACCGTGACCTCGTCGCAGAGCCCGGACACGAACTTTAAGTCGTGCTCTATTAAAAGGATAGTCATGTCAAACTTATCTCTTATAAAGCGCACCGTTTCCATGAGCTCCTTGGTCTCATTGGGGTTCATGCCCGCCGCAGGCTCGTCCAAAAGCAGAAGCTTCGGATTTGTTGCAAGCGCTCTCGCGATCTCAAGCTTTCTCTGCTTTCCGTAAGGGAGGTTGCAGGCAAGTGCGTCCGCTTCCCCTTCGAGTCCGAATATCTCCAAAAGCTCCGTCGCCCTTTTCTCCATCTTTTTCTCGGAGGAAAAGTGCCTCGGCAGTCTCAACATGCTCTCTATCGGGTTGCAGCTGTATTCGCGGCGGTTATTGAGTCCGACCAAAACGTTCTGTATAACCGTCATATTGGAAAAAAGCCTTATGTTCTGGAATGTTCTTGCTATGCCCTTGTGATTGGTAACTATCTGGCTTTTTCCGGTTAAATCCTCGCCGTCCAAATAAAATCTTCCGGAGGTGGGTTTATATACTCCCGTCAGCATATTGAAAACCGTTGTCTTTCCGGCACCGTTGGGACCGATAAGACCGTAAAGCTCGTTCTTTTCAACCTTTATATTTAAATCCTGTACCGCCTTAAGTCCGCCGAAGGTGATACCAAGCTCCTGTGTTTCAAGCATCAAACTCATATCACTTTGCCTCCTTTTTGCCGAATAAGGTCTCTCTTACGCCCTTTAATGCCGGCGCGTTGTTGAAGATTATCATAACGATAAGGATAAGTGCGTATACAAGGTTTTTGATTGCCGCAAGGTCGCCCGATAACTTCGTCTGCAAAAAGTAGTTTATGCAGGTGATGAGCGTTGCCGCGATTATTGAGCCGTTCACGCTTCCCATTCCGCCGAGCACGACCATAACCAAAATCTCTATTGAGTAATTATATGAGAAGAACGTGTACATAACGGGCGTGTTGTAATGCCCGTAAATAACGCCTGCGATACCGGCAAAAAACGCGGAGATGACGAAAACCAAAAGCTTATAAAACGTTACGTTTATGCCCATTGCCCTTGCCGCAATCTCATTGTCTCTTATCGCGGTTATCGCGCGTCCGTGCTTGCTTCTTATGAGGTTCTGCAAAACGAAAAGCATTAAGAGAACCACCACGAGAGCGGGAATGTATAAGTCGATTCCGTACTTGTCCGTCGAAAGTCCCCTTGCTCCGCCGAAAAGCTTTAAGTTCTTAAACACGTTTCTTACAATCTCGCCGAAAGCAAGAGTTACTATTGCAAGATAGTCGCCTTTAAGACGGAGAGCGGGAAGTCCTATTAAAAATCCGAAAACCGCCGCAATGAGTCCGCCGACTATCATGGATATTATGAGCACCAAAAGCTTGGATGAAATAACGGTATTTAAATACTTTGCAAAAAAGCAACCGAGATACGCGCCGACACACATGAATCCGGCATGTCCCAAGCTGAGCTCGCCCAAAAATCCTACAACGAGGTTTAACGAAACCGCAAGAATTATGGAATATGAAATCATGGTGAGAAGATTCATCGTCGATCTGTCAAGATAACCGTTGAATCCCAAAAACGAGGTAATTATGAGAACTGCGCCGATAACGGCATAATTTATATAGCCTGAGGCTTTTTTAATCTTACTCGCTGCCATAACTCACACCTTCTCATTTCTCTGTTTACCGAGTATACCGGTAGGCTTGACCAAAAGTATCACAATAAGCATTCCGAACTCTATCGCCGTGGTATAGTCCGCAATTGCGGGAATGCTCAGCGAAATCTTCTCAATAACGCCCAAAAGCACACCGCCGACCATGGCTCCCGGAATAGATCCGATTCCGCCGATTACCGCCGCGGTGAACGCCTTGATGCCGGGCATTGCGCCAAGTGTCGGGTTTACCGAGGGAATCTGCATAAGATAGAACACACTTGCAAAAGCCGCAAGAGCCGAGCCGATTGCAAACGTAACGGAAATAATTCCGTTAACGTTGATACCCATAAGCTGCGCCGCACCCCTGTCCTCCGACACGGCAAGCATGGCACGTCCTATCTTTGTTCTGTTGATAAACACGTTTAAGGCAATCATTATAACCGCGCCGACCAAAAGTGTGATAAGCGTTGCGCGGCTTATCTCTATGCCCAGAATGTTCATTCTCACAGGCTCCGCAACAGTAACTGGCTTTGACTGAGCTCCGTATATTATCTGCGCAATGCTCTGCAATAAATAGCTGACGCCGATAGCCGTAATAAGAACGGCAAGCGGTGAAGCTCCCCTCAAAGGTTTGTATGCAGCTTTTTCGGTCAGAATACCCAAGACTGTGCAGACTATTACGGATATCACGATCGCAAGAGGAATGTTCCCCAATGCCATTATCGTTGTCAAAATAGCGTATGCGCCTACCATTATAATGTCGCCGTGCGCAAAGTTGAGCATTTTAGCGATTCCGTATACCATTGTATAGCCAAGCGCAATAAGAGCGTATATACTGCCGAGGCTCAAGCCGTCAATTATAGTGCTCATAAAAATCTCCTTTCAGGGCAGCCCCGCAAAGCTTTAAACTTTGCACGCCGTGAATTTAAAAACAGATTTTGGTCGGACGGCATTTTTTAAAGCCGCCCAACCAAAACACCGTTAATTTTTATCTTATTCTTCGCCGAGTGTAACGATCTGAGGCTCCTTCGAGCAAGCGCCCGATTCATCCCAGGTCATTGTTCCCGTTACGCCGGCAACCTTGAAGTCGGAGCCGGTGATTACGGGGATAATTGCATCGGTAAGGTCAGACGGTGAGATTGTCGGGTCGGACAATCCTGCCTTCTCCATCGCCTGTGCGAGCGTATAGATTGCATCGTAAGCGTCTGCCGCGAACTGGTCGGGAAGCGCGTTGTACTTTGCCTTGTATGCCTCAACGAATTTAACTACATTCTCATCCTTGCTGTTTACGTTGAAGGGGGTGATGTACTTTATTGTGTTCTTAACGCTGTCGTCAACCTGGTCGGCGATACCGTCAAGACCGTCGCATCCGAAAAGCTCTGCTCCGATTCCCTTTGCTACCGCAGCTCTTGCAATAAGACCTGCTTCCGTATAGTATATGGGAAGGAAGATAACTTCGCAGTCAGCCATTGCCTCAACCTGAGTTGAGAAGTCCTTCTTATTCTCAGCGTCAAATGTCTTTACGGTGTATTCAACGCCAAGCTTCTTCATTTCTTCGTCGAATGCCTCGAAGATACCGGAAGAATACGGATCGCTTGTGTCATAGATAGCGCCGATCTTGGTGAAGTTCTTTGTAAGCTCTTCAGCCGCCAAAGTACCCTGGTCGGGATCGCCGAAGCAAACTCTGAATCCGTTCTTTCTACCTTCGATTACGTTTGCCGCAGATGCGGAGGGAGTAATGAAGAAGAGGTTGTCCTCAGCAGCCTTTGCTCCGAAAGAGTCGCAGGAACCTGAGGTTACGCTTCCGATGGAAGCGTTCATTCCCGCTTCGAAAAGAGCGTCATATCCTGTAGCGGCGTCAGCCGTTGCAGCCTTATCGTCCTTCATATCAAACTTAATCTTAACGCCGTTGATTCCGCCTGCAGCGTTGATCTCGTCAACAGCGAGCTGAGCGCCCTGCTGAACGGAAATACCGTAAGAAGAAGCGTCACCGGTCAAAGGACCTGTAGAACCGATGATAAACTCTGTGTTTGAGGAGGTGTAGCTTGCGTTCGAATCAAAGCCGCCTTCCTTCTTTGAACAGCCGGCAAAAGCAAATACTGTTGCGGCCGCCAAAACTACCGACAATAATTTTTTCATAGAAATGCCTCCTATTTTTATTTTTTTCGGCAAAATTATGTTTTACCGAAAATTATGTTTTATATTATACTGTACTCTCCTAAAAAAATCAAGCATTTTTTATTATTTGCGCCCTGTTTTCCAAAACTTTTTTTAACGCATTGTAAATTTCATATTAATTTTTTTTTTTAATATATGTTTTTTTGTAAAATAATTACGGCGGACTTAAAAGTCCGCCGTAATTGGCATGTATACCTTTACATCATTCCTTATCAAAAATGAGCAATTCAGCCTTAAAATCCCTGTCTTCAAAATGGCGGAGACCCACATTCATAAGGTATTCTCCGCGCACTCTTCTTCCCGTAAAGTGCTCCTTATACATCGCACCGGGTTCAAGACCGGAAAGCTTTATATAGTCCGGAGCCGGGTTTGCATGAGCAAGCGTGTTGCAGATCATCAGGACCGCTTTTTCGCCTTCCTTATAGTTAAATTCCCATGCGGAATAGCCGTTTTTGTAAACGCTCTTTAACCTGTAGTAGTCCGATTCTCTTATAACGGGCGAGATTTCCTTATAGAGCTCCACTTCCTCTTTTACTTTTTCAAACTCCTCATCGGTAAGCTTATTTAAATCAAGCTCATAGCCGAACTGTCCGGTCATTGCCACCGCCGCTCTCGTATCTATCGGGGTCACTCTGCCTACCTGGTGATTGGGAACCGCCGAAACATGCGCGCCCATGGTGCACGCCGGGTATGCCGTGTATGTTCCCTCCTGGATATAGAGCCTCTCAATAGCGTCCGAATCATCGCTCGTCCATATCTGCGGAAAGTAGTAGAGCATACCGGGATCAAACCTTCCGCCGCCGCCGGAGCAGCCCTCGAAAAGAACATTCGGGAATCTCTTTGTCATCTCTTCAAGCACACCGTAAAGTCCGAGCATATATCTGTGCGGAATCTCTTTCTGCCTCTCGGGAGGAAGAACCTCGTTTCCGACCTCTGACATATTTCTGTTCATATCCCACTTGACATACTCGATATTTGCCGAAGAGAGCACCCCGGAAACGGCATTTATGATATAGTCAGTTACCTCTTTTCTCGAAAGGTCTAATATCAGCTGATTTCTCGCCTCCAGGCGGTCTCTTCCCTTAATGTGCAGGCACCAGTCGGGATGAGCCTTGTAAAGCTCTGAATCGACGGACACCATTTCAGGCTCAAACCAGAGTCCGAATTTCATGCCCATGGAGTTGATCTTTTCCGCCAGCTTTCCTATGCCGGACGGAAGCTTTTTCTCATAAACCTTCCAGTCGCCGAGCGACGAATTGTCCGAATCACGCTTGCCGAACCAGCCGTCGTCAAGCACGAAAAGCTCGATTCCCGCCTCCTTCGCCTTTTTTGCAATATCTATTATTTTTTCCTCATCGAAATTAAAATACGTTGCCTCCCAGTTATTTATGAGCACCGGGCGCACCGAGTCGCGGAAGTTTCCGCGGCATAGGCGTTCCCTGTAAAGCCTGTGGTAGGTCTGCGACATTTTGTTAAAGCCATCGGATGAGTAAACCAAAACCGCCTCGGGCGATAAAAATTCCTCTCCCGGCTCCAAAAGCCACGAAAAATTAAAGGAGTTTATTCCGATGTTCACTCTTGTTTCGTCAGAATCGGTAACATATGCGCTCGCCTCAAAATTTCCGCTGTAAACAAGCGAAAAGCCGAAAACGTCGCCCGAGAAATCCGTCGCGTCGAGAGCCGAAAGTGCGATAAACGGGTTCTGGCAATGGCTGCTTGCTCCGCGGTTACTGTCTATCTTTTCAAGTCCGTGGAAAATGGGCTTTTTCTCGATTCTTCTTTCCTTTGCCCATGCTCCGTAAAGATTCGTCATCTCAAAATCGCAGCGTGACATGTCCATCGATGCGCTCATGACCTTTTTAAGTGAAACATTTTCGCCCGACTCGTTTATAACGCGGACGCTTCTCGTGATCGCGTCGTATTCTCCAAATACCGAATACGTGAGCACAACCTTAAGCTTCTTAAGCTCGTCGTAAAGCGTGATGTCAACCGATTCCGCCTCGGAATCGGACTCTGTATAAACCGCGGGCATTATGCCCAGGGGGCGCTTGCCGTTATAAATTTTATGTTCCTTATATTTAAGCACGGTATAAGAGCTTCCGTCCTCAAACTCCGCCACAAACGCCGGTTCGCGGATATCGGAGTTATACGCCGGATATTCCTGCGGAAGTGCGCCCAGACCGATGCCGGGGGTCTTCTTATCGTCCTCAAAATCCCTCGCAAGAAATCCTCTCACTCTGTAAGGGCTTGCTCCGAGCGCGTCCGTTAAAGAATCCTCATGCTCGATTCTCTTGCCGTAATAGGCGTGCACAAGGTAATTTTTATAAATTCCCATTATGTAGCTTGTGTTTTTTGTCTTCAGGTTAAAAAGCTTTTCCTGATCGTTGTAAATGATACTCATTATTTCTCTCCTTTTTTATTAATAATTGTAAAAAATCATGTTGTTGTGAGTATTTCGGAGCAGCATTTATTATAACAACGCTCCCGCAATTTCCGGAAAGTCCTCAAAGTTATCTATTTTCAGATAATTAAAATCAGATTTATATACGGACTCGTCATTCCCGCCCATGCCGTAGTCGTCACCTATATACACAACTTCACCGTGCGAATATCCCTTTTCACTGCAATAACTGTCAAGAGCGTAATATTTGTCGTAAGGCTTCGGCGCCATATCGAAGCTCGACGACCCGCCGACGAACACACTGTAATCCGGAAATGCTTCACACACTTCACTGTATATTTTTCTCCGTTTGGTTCTGTCCGGATCAAAAGCAAGCTTTTTCTCCTGCGGCGCTAAAGTTCCGAGCAAAGGAATCGTCACGCACCCCGACGGGTGATATTCTACGTTATCTCCGTAAATTTCAGTATACCCGAATCTTTCCCGCATTTTGGTCACTTTGCGTTCTATATTCTCTTTGTCACAGCCTAATTGTATATCCCTGATTACATTGATTTTGCCTGTCTCATTGCAATATTCTCCGTATTGAAGCCCGTAATTTCCTATTATATCTATCGGAAAGCACTCCATCTGTCTGAAAATCCTCTCAACCTGTCCTGCTCCCACCATCAATAACTTATATTGCTTTGCCAGCGCTTCAAGCGTCTTCCTGTTGGCTTCATTCATATGGCTTTTATGCTGTGTCAGCGTGCCGTCCAGATCCATTGCAATTAATCTGATTTTCATTATTTTTCTCCCTAAATATATATCCTCGGCACCCTCATACCGATGGAGCAAACAATTTCGTAATTAATGGTTCCGGCAAGGCTTGCCACCTCGTCCGCACTTATATATTCGTTTCCGCTTCTGCCGATCAATATCACTTCATCGTCGACCTTAACATCGCTTCCGGTTACATCGACCATAAACTGGTCCATGCAGATTCTTCCGACTATATTGCGGCTTTCACCGTTTATCAAAACTCTGCCCTTGCCGGAAAGCGTTCTGGGATATCCGTCCGCATATCCGGCAGAGACTGTCGCGATCTTCATGGTCTTATCCGCGGTAAAGGTCAGTCCGTAGCTCACCGCGTCTCCCTTATGTATCTCCTTAATGAAGGAAACTCTGCTTTTAAATGTAAGCGCCGGCTCTAACTTTATACTGTCTTTTTTAACCTCATCTGACGGCAAAAGCCCGTATAATATGATTCCGGCTCTGACCGCCTCACCGTAAAGCTTATCCGTATCCATTATCGCGGCACTGTTCGCGATGTGGCAAAGCCTGCCCGCTCCCGCCTCATCGCACACTTTTTTAAATCTTTCCGTCTGAAGATGGGTGAACGTTTTATCCTTAATATCGGACACCGCGTAATGTGAGAATATGCCTTCAAGCGAAATGTTATCCATCTGAGAGAGCTTTTTGATATCCTCCTCTCCCGATGAGTCCGCCTTAAAGCCGATACGGTTCATCCCCGTATCGACCGCGGCGTGAACGTGCGCGGTCAAAGATGTGTTTTTCGCAATGCGCGAAATCCTCTCTCCCTCGGAAAGGTCGGACACCGTTAATATAATTCCCTCTTCAAGGCAGTCTTTTATATCCTCCCCGGGAATCATGCTTAAGATTATTATGTCCTTTTTTACACCGTTTTTTTTAAGGTGCAATGCTTCATGAGCCTCCGCGACCGCAAACATATCGCATACCTCCGAAAGCACGCGTGCGGCTTCAATGTCTCCGTGTCCGTATGCGTTCGCCTTAATGACTCCGATAAGCTTCTTATTCCCGGCTTTTTCTTTTACCCTCTTTGCGTTGCGCAATATTGCGCCCGTATCTATCAGTGCTGATACTCTTTTACTCAAAGCTTCTAACGCCGTCCTTTTATTTTATTCTGACTCCGAAATCCTCAAATTCCGGAATTGCCGCGATATCATGCTTTATAGCCTTTAACACAAAATGCGTTTCGGTCGCGCTGACGCCCTCTAAGCTCTTTATATCGCGGTGAATCCTCTCAAGACTTTCCGACGAATCGGTCAGTATCTTTAACATGAAGTCATACTTGCCTGTGAGGTAGTAGCAAGACTGGATATTCTCGCTCTTTTTAACCATGGCAACAAAATCGTCGTAATACTTCGGGTGCTCCAAGCTGACATCCATCAGCGCGATAAGATCATTTCCCAAAAGGCGCTGATTGAGCGTTATGGTATATGACTCGATTATCCCGAGCGACTCCATTTTCTTTATGCGTTCGATTATTGCGGACACCGACAAATTGATTCTCTTACCGATATCGGACGCCTTCATTCTTGCATTTTCTTTAAGGCACGTCAATATGGCGTAATCGGTTTTATCAATAATTTTATCCATTTTTAATCCTTTCGTTCTGCCTTATCCTATGATACCGTACTCTATCTTATTATCGGTAAATTTATTTGCGGCACTTCCGGTCACAACTATTCTGACCTCATTTTCACCCTCATATAGATACGGCGAAACATAAAACTCATGCTCGTTCCAGAGGCTGAAGCCCGCCGGACTGCCATTGACAAAGCACTCGACCATTTCCTCGGCGTTTAAATTAATATAAAGATTTTCTTTTCTTCCTGCCGGGAGAGGAGAAACATAAGTCTTTGTAAACTCCTCTTTAGATTCCCCGGTAAGGCGAAACTCCGTCTTTGCATATTCCTTTTGAGGCTCGGCGGCGTATTCCCCTTCTCCGCTGTCCGATATTAAAAGCACGCTCTCACGCCTTTTTAAGTCAAGGTCAAAGTGAAGCTTTCCGTTTTTTTCGCTTGCCGGAGCGCGGTATGCCTTTCCGTTCCAGAGGTCATACTTTACTATTCCTCCGCTTGCCTCGACCGCCGCCCCGGTCTTTATTTCATCTTCGCCTTCGTTCACCAAAAGCCACATTCTGACTCCGTTTTTAATAACGGAGGAAACTCTTAAGTCCTCGCACGGTGTATCTGTGTATATATCGCGGTGCAAAACATCAAAAACCGAGGATATGCGCATTGCCTCCGGGAACCTTTCCTCCGTGTCGCAAAGCACATAGTCATAGCGGTTATTGCCTACCGTAAGCTTCTCTCCGTCAAACGCGCCCTCGGGAATGAAATTATAGGGCACATAGTTAAATTCCACCTGATTTTTATAAAACGGAGCAACCTCATCGGGATGAAGATTCCTGTTGGAGCAAAGAACCGCAACGCGCGCCGTGTTATAAGAATCCGTCATTATATATGAAATCCTCTTTATATATGTACTTATCTTATCAAAATGGCGCCACCAGATATTATTCGGTCCCACATCCGGCGGACGCTCGTCCTTCCTTCTTCCCGTTACGGAATAGAAGAACGCATGCGGGACAAAATAGTTCACTCCGCGCACACCGAGCCAGTCTATATACCACTTAAAGTCGCCGCCGGTGAAGTACCATTCCTTTTTATCGCGGACGCACACGCCGCAGCACTCGTTTAAGTTGCGCCTTCTTCCCATTATCCTCGCCGCATCGGACGAGCACTTGCCCTGTGTGCTCTCGTGACCGGTAAGCGCGCCGGACTCCGGCGAAACCCAGCGGAGCACAACGTCCTGCCCCGGGATGCCGAAAAAGCGCTCGCACTCAATATCGTCCCCCCTGTGCGGGTGTCCGATAAGGTCGACCCCGTGAGATGTGCACCAGTCCGAAAGGCTCTTATAGTATATATTGCATTCGCGTTCGAAAATTGCTTTTTTATAAAGCTTCACAGTATCGTTTTCTTCGCCGGTGAAGAGCCCCGAAAGGTCGGAAAGCTTTCCGCCGAGCTTTTCTATTGTCTCCTCAAAGCCCCACGTCCACGCAAAGCAGCCCTTTCTTGCACACCGCCCGAGTGCGCTCGGCTCGTCGGTAAAGAACGCGGTCACGGTGTTTCCGAAATACTTTTTAAGGCGCGAATAGTATCTTTCATGCGTAAGGCGGATAAAGGTGTCGACCGAATCCTTGGATAAAAGGTCAGCCGCTGCCGGGGCATTTGCCTGTCCGTCATCCTCGCCGAAGTGGATTCCGCGTATCGTTCCGCCGGAATTTACCTGTACGATATACTTTCCGTCATCTGTCCTTGCGATAAGCTTCCCCTCATCCTTATCATCGGTCAGAATTATCGCCTGTGATGCGTAGCGCGGATCTTCCTTTACGACCATTCCGTGCGCGCTGCCGGAAGGATACATTCCCTCATCGTAAAGCACTATTCTCATATTAAGCCTTGCCGCAGTCTTAACGGCAGTCTCTACCATATGCATAAATTCATCGGAAAGATATTCTATGCTCTCCGGGATTCCGATTCTCGGGTGGAGTACAACGCCGTGCACGCCCTTTGAATTAAAATCCTCCATCTGCCTTATTATCTCACTGTCAGAAAAATCGTCGTTCAAAAACCAGAACGGCACAGGAGAAAATTCGCGTGCCGGGCTTTCCAAGCTCCTTAAAAGCTCATACGCATTATCCAAATTGCCCATCCTCCTTAGTCCAAACTTTCACTCATTGTAATTATACTCGCAATATTCTTTTAAGTCAAGCAAAACAGCACCGATTTTTTCGGTGCTGTCAATAAATTTCCTTATTTTTTACTTTGCGTTCGGTCCCACAAGATTTCTTTTTATCTTATTGGACGAATTCTTTACAAATTCCTTGTCGCGGATGACTATCTCGCTTATCTGCTTGTATCTCGGAAGCTCGGAAAGCGATAAGTCAATGTCCTTCTTAAGGCGCGCCTTTATATCGGGCTCGTTCATTGCCGCTACCATGTCCTCATCCAAGAACACCTCCGCGCAAAGTCCGTCCTCCGCGCCGTTCTCATCCAATACGGCATAAACAACCGCTTCTTTAACATAGTCAATATTTCCGATTTTTTCTTCAAGCTCCTCGGGGTATATGTTCTTTCCGTTGGTAAGAACGATGATGTTTTTCTTTCTTCCGGTTATCTTAAGTCTGCCCTCTTTATCAAGCATGCCGTAGTCGCCGGTCGAGAACCACCCGTCCTTTAACACCTCTTCTGTAAGCTCGGGGCGCTTATAGTAGCCGAGCATTACATTGTCGCCCTTGACGCATATCTCGCCTATTCCCTCGTCTGTCACATCGTCAAACTTAAGCTCTAAGCACGGAAGAACGAATCCGACTGTCGTGCAGTCGTCCATATCAAAGCGATTAACGCTGATTAACGGAGAGCACTCGGTTATTCCGTAGCCATTCATAAGGTAGATTCCGATGCTGTCAAAGAAATATCCGAGCTCCGCGCGAACGGGAGCGCCGCCGCATATCAGGGTCCTGAGCTCGCCGCCGAAGGAATCGAGTATCGACTTAAAGAGCTTTCTTCTTTTATCGATGCCGACCTTCCTTAGCGCATTGCTCATATGGATGAGCATTTTAAGTCCCTTTTCTTTTCCGCTTTCACGCGCCGCAGCCCATATCTTTTTATAAAAGAGCTCCGCGAACGCCGGAACGATATACATATAGTCGGGCTTGAACACCTGCATGTTCTTAAGCACCTGTGTGAGCTTCTGATTTATGCACATCGTGTTGTGCTTGTGGATGGAAACAAGTATTCCGGGAACCGCCTCGTACGTGTGGTGGAACGGCAGTACCGCAAGCTCCGTCGTCTCCGGCTTTGAAACTCTCATTCCGTAGTATACCATGCTGACCAAGTTGTGCTCCGAAAGCATAACTCCCTTGGGGTCGCCCGTCGTGCCGGAGGTGTATACGAGCATTTTAAGTGCGTTAGGATCCGGAACCTGGTCAAGATAGCTCCTGTCGCCCTCCGAAACAAGCTCCTTTCCTTTCTCCATCAGCTTGTCGTATGACAAAAACTTGCCCTCATCCTCGGCTCTGTCAAATCCGATGAAATACTTTATGTTCGGAAGATCCTTTTCTCTTTCGTGAAAAACATCCTCAAACTTTGACGCGTAGAATATCGCCTCTGTATCGCTCTGATTTAAAACGTTTATCATATCGTCAATCGGCAGCTCCTTGTCAACGGGAACGAAAACGCCCTCCGACTGGAGCATGGTAAGGTATGTGCACGCCCATTTGTAACTGTTTTCTCCGCTTGTCGCAACATGGCTTTTCGAAAGTCCCAAAGACGCTAACGCCGTGCCGAGATAATTAAGCGTTATCTGAAATTCTCTATAGGTAACGGACTTTATCTCCTTCTTTTCAAGCCACCTGTAAATGTCCTTATCGCCCGCGTCCGCAACGGCAATGTCCATCATTTCCCTTATGGTCGAAAACTTTTTAACTTCATTATAAGCAAACTTTCTTTTCATTGTGCGTCCCCCTTACATAGTATTGATTACTATTTTACATCATTTTCTTGTCAAAGTCAATACCTTTCGGGAATCTGTCATATTGCTTTTGCACTTTTTAATGCTTTATAGACCGCCGGAGTCACTATTGAAGTTATAATAATTTCAGGAACCATGTAAAGTCCGTTATATACAAGCGAATAAATCACGGAAAGCATCATGCCCGAATATTTCGTGAGCACTGCCGCTCCGAAGGCGAAGCCCTCCTGAGAGAAGAACCACTCGGCATAGCTTCCCCAAAGGATAACGCCGGACAAAAAGTGGCAGACGTATCTTAAAAACGTTACAAAAAGCGCTCCGAAAAATATTGCCGTCACATCGCTTTTGAATCTGCCCTTAAAAATTCCCCCGAGTCCGAGCACGGTGAATGCAAGCGTATAGTCAAGAAGGCACATCAATACGGCTTTATAAAAAACCATCTGATCATCGCCGGGCAAAAACGCCGCGCTGATAGTTCCGTGCGAGAAAAGCATCTGAATAATGCTGAAAACAAATCCTGCAAGGATTCCCTTTTTCGTTCCGTAGCAGAACGCAATAAGTATCACAGGCATCATCGAGGCGACGGTTATGCCTCCGCCGTACGGCAGTTCGAACGGTTTAAATATTGAAAGGACCGCCGCAATTGCCAGAAGCATTGCCATTGTTACAAGCTCTTTTGTTTTCATAAAAAACACTCCTCTTAAATTGAATTTAAAAAGGAGTGTTAAAAGCCTTATGTTCCCTACGTTGGCATTACCCAAATCAGGTTTAACGGGTATGATCTCAGCCTTTCGGCACCCCTTTTTTTACATAATATCACAAAATATGCGTTGTGTCAACTTTAATTATTTTGTAATCGTTATTTCCTGCGTATCGGAGTTCCACTCAACATTATAACCTAAGTTTTCCGAAATGAAGCGGAGCGGGACAAACGTTCTTGAATCCTTTATCTGCGGAACGCTCCTTAAGGTATAGCGTATCTCGCCGTAGACCCTGTGCGTAACCGTCACAAGCTTATTGTATATCTGCATTTTTATGGTCGTTCCCCCCGCGTCCACGGTTATCTTATTATACTCGCCGTCCCAGGTAAATGTCGCTCCCATCTGCTCGAGTAATCCGCGAAGAGGAATCTGTGTGTAGCCGTTATCAATGTACGGCGCAACATCCATTTCAACCTCCCGCAATCCTTTTTCATCCTCTATCTTAATGGTCTTTGAGCCTATCTTCAAGGTGTACTTTGTCTTTACCCCGGCTTTTCCGCTCTGCTCGGAAAGATGCTCGTAAAACTCTAAGTCGCCGCAGGTTGCAAAGCCGTTAAGCCCCTTTAAAATTTCAAACTCAAAATAGCGCGCCTTTACCGGCTCTTCAAGCTCTATCGTCTGCGGATCCCAGGTATCTTTAAGCGAAACGTTTTCCATAACGGGGTGAAGATCATCCATCGTCTCGCCCGCCCAGATGTTGAATAAGAGCCATATTCCGTTCTTTGCATTGACGTCTTCCGTCCTCGGATAGTAAATTATTTCGGCAACGTTGTGAACTGTGCCCATATCCACATCCAGCGTTACGGGGAATTTATTCACATCGTCGGGATTTGAGTGCCACGCGGTCTTTTTTTCGCCGTCAACCGCCATTGCCGCGCTGTTGCGCTCTCTCCACACACTCGAAGCGGTCGCGGTCATCTCGCCGTTTGCGCTCGGAATCCTATAAAGCTTGTTCTCGCCGTATATCTTTTCAAACTCCGAATAGCTTTCCGCCGTTTTTATATCGGGATTTTCCGAGAAAAGATCAAGCTCCGCGATAACGCCGTAGTCAAGTGCACTGGTTAAAGCCAAAAGCTTCACCCTTTTTGCCTTGATGTTTGCCGGGAATTTTACTGTTTTTTCGCTTGCGTCGTCATTGAATTCGCCGTAATCGGCTTTGAACCAATCCTCTCCGGAGTCCGACTCCGACACGTAAAACTCATACTGCCATATCCGCCCCGTCTGCTCCGCTCTCGGAGTGTAGGCAAAGCCGGAAATCAAAGTAGCCTCGGGAAGTGTCACGCTGAGCCAGTGGGGTCCGGGCTCCTTGGAAAGTATCGTTGCGACACCGTCGTCCGTGTAGCCTGAGTGCCATATCGTGTTCTTGTTGCCGTCTATCGCGTTCTTCGCCACATTCTTGGGCGCCTTTTCGGATGATGCCGAAGCGACCCAGCGCGATTTATCCGTTATCTTGCCGCCCGGAACGGTTTCGTTCTTCACATCAGCGGGCACATTGTTTCCGTTTGCGTCCTTAGCGGCAAAGAGGTAAAATTCCGCACAGGTACCGTAGCCGTACGCTCCGGCGGTGATTTCAAAAATGACCTTTTTGCCCTCGGCGTTAAATCCGAAGTCAACGTCCTTTGTCTTCATATCGCTGTCCATCGTTCCCGAATATATGAGTTTTGCCTCGCCGGAGTCAGAGTCGGCGGTCAAAATATTATATGCGGTTACGATTCCGGTGCCGTTATCGTGCCTCGGGATATAGCGGAAGCCCGAAAACGCCGTCTTTGCGGGAAGTGTAAACTCAAGTCTGAAGGGCGCTTCGTCCTTTGTCGTTCCGTCCTCAGAATAATTTGAGTGCCAGTAGGTGTCGGGATTTGAATCTATCACAAGCGAAGCCTTGCGCTCCTTAAATGTGCTTGACGCCGTGACAGTCCATCCGTCGCGGGGCAAGGTGTCCCCCGCGGTACTGTTCTTTCCTATCTCAACGCTCTTGCCCTTGGACGCTTCCTTAACCGTTTTTTTCGTACTTCCTGACGGAGCTATGAGATTAAACTCCGCGCAGGTGCCGTAGTCATATGCACCGGCAGTAATCTCGAAAATAACGGTCTTAACCTCAATATTGTACCCGAAGCGAACGTTTTTCGTGTCCGCGTCATTTGCAAATGTTCCGCTGTAGATAAGCTCCGCATTTCCCGAATCGGACTCCGAAGCATATATATTATACTCGGTTACGATTCCTGAGGGGTTATCGTTTCTCGGAATGTAGCAAAAGCCCGAAACCGATGTTTTGGAGGGAAGCGTGAAGGTGACGGTATAGGGCGGTATATCCTTCACTCCTCCGTCTGCATACGCCGAGTGCCAGTAGGTATTAACATCATCGTCAATCATCTTCTCCGGAGCCCACTTATCGTTCGCGTGCACGGAGGAGGCAGTCACCTTCCAGCCGGAATGTGAGATGTAGCTCTCCGCAAAAATCGCTGCCGTTAAAGAAAGCAGTGTTAATGCCGTTAATATAAGGCAAAATATTTTTTTCATCGTTTTCCCTCCTTTAACCTATGTGGCTGAGCACATTTTTAACCGTTGCAAGGGGAGGTTCACCCTCTGAGATCACCCATGCGCCGTCAACATTTTCCACATTGTATCCGAAGCTTTCCGAAAGCATGGTAAGGGGCAGATATATCACTCCGCCGGATACCGCCGCCGCGTTGGACGCCATTCCGACCTTGCCGTCAACCCTTAATTCAAGCCCGCCGAATACGTTGCACGCCCAATGCGCGTCAATCTTTTCGTCAACAAGCCTGCTTCTTTCTATATAAAGAAGGTTTAACGCGGCATCATAGTATACCTTGCTTTGACCGTTGCCGAGTATCTCCTCCGCCGTGCTCATCGGGATATAGAGCGTTCCATTCGCCTCGAACGCGGTTATGCGGGTGTCCTTATCGTAGACGTTCATCTTTCCGCCGGAAACAATCATCTTCTTCGCTCCGGCTTTTAATATAGAGGTGTTCTTAAGCGATGCGCGCTCCGAGTCGGAAAGCGCGGTCTGCTCTTTTTCTGTGTAGAGGTAATTGTACCTTCCGACGGGTGCCGCGTTGCCCTCCGTGTAGAATAAAAGGAGGTCGCCCTTAACATCAATATTATCCGTCCACTTAAATTCAAGCTCGGTGTTATAGCCTATTAATGCTTTCGGCACCTTTAAGGTTATGGTCTTTCCCGATACAGCATATTCTGCCGTGCCGACCTCGGTCTTGTCAAACGAACCGTCAGAGAATTTATAGATTTTGCCGCCCGAAATTACATAGTCATAACCTTCCCAGCCTGTCGGGTAGTTGCGGTCGGAATTTATGTAAAGGTTCATGCTGTCTGAATCGCGCATGTTGATGTCAGACTCGCATACCGCGTAGAAGTAAAGATTATCCGCGTCGCGAGCTACCTTTGCGCGGGAAACGGAGTTTACAACCTCTGTCTTATAAACATAGTTTTCGTCCGTGCCGTACTTTTTGTAGCCGAGGGCGTCACGCTCATATGCGCCGTAATCGTTGATGTATTCGGGGAGAACGTTTGCCCACTGTGCTTCGCCGCCATTTAAGTCTATCACCGTCTCAGCCGATGCGACCGGTGCCGGGCGCACGCCCTTATACTTTCTTATAAAGTCAACCAAAATGTTATAGTAATCGTCGCCGACCGCGCTCTTTGAAGGCTCAAAGTCTCGGCTTTTATCGTCATTGAAAAGGTCGATAAAAGCGTTGGAGGCACCGTAATAATCCTTTCCGCGTGCGGTGTTGTACTCGTTCCAGCCGTCAATCATGCAGAATTCCGGATCGGTATCCAAAACGCGGGACGCCTGCTCGCGGAAGAAATATCCTTCGTGTATCGCTTCGGGGCGGTAATCCTCGCCGAACGCTTCTGTATAGCTCTTGCCCTTGGTGTAGTCGTCAGAGAATACTCCGACCTTTGTCGCCCCGTAAAGGTACGATTCGTTTATAGCCATACCCAAATTCATGCACTCTGTCCTTCCGCCCGCGGTTACTCCCCATTTCGGCTGGGGATAGTTTACAAGCCAGTGCCAGTATCCGTTTTGCCCCGGATTTCCGAGGTGGCGGTCGCCCGTCTCACGGAAGGTGAAAAAGTTCACTATCTCCTTTGCAAGCGCAACCTCTTCAGGATCGTTCGCGTCCGCAGCATTAATGTTGCCCTCATAACCGTTCTGGATCATTAAAGGCTTGCCGTCCCAGTAATACCATAGATCCTTATAATACTCGTTATAGCAGAGGTTAAAATACACTGCCTTTAAGAGCATCCACCTGTTGGGAAGGGTCGAGCCCATCTGAAGATATCCGCTTATCTTGGGCACGTCAACTCCCGCCTCGCGCGCGTCATGATACGCACGCATCATCACGTCAAGCGCCTTTATGTATGCCGAATCCGAATTTGTGTAGTCTAAAAACACCACATCCACGCCGGCGTCCGCCATAAGCTCAGCGGACTTTCTGTAGTGCCAGTAGTCGGTATCGTCATAAAAGCCGTACACAGGCTCCGCCCACCATGCCGGTCCCGATGTGGGCCATGCCTTGTGACTGTAATCGTCCTTCGCCTCGGGATGTGCTGCGATTATTTCGGACGCGATATAAGCCTGGGTGTCATGTACGTGCCAGTTGTGGTAAAACATCCCGACCTCGTGATTGCCTTCCTTTACTCCTCCGGTCTCCTCGTAATCTGCAAGTTTAAGTCCGTATGCATTGGTCGCAGTCCACGTGTCCGACCAATTGTCGATTATTTTATCGTCCGGAACGGGAGTGACCGCCTTAGGGTCGACCCACTCCTCCTCCGAAAGGATAAGCTCATAGACATTTAAATAATTTGTATGCGAATAGTTCTGTTTTAAGTAAAGCTTGTGCGTTCCGGTAACGCCCGATATGTTCGTTCCGTAATAGCAGGGCTCATCCCTTTGCTCGTTTATGACGATATAGCCGATGCATTTTCCCTTTAACGCATCGTCAATATAGAGTCTTGCCGCCTCGCCGTTATCGCTCATCATATAGCTTATGTTCGCTTTGAGTCTGATTGATTTTATGCCTGTAAAATCAACCTCGCCGAACCCGGCATAGCCGCCCGTGTTCCAGTTTTTCAAGCTCTCGGCAGTTGCCGATACGCCGCTTTTCGAAAGCTCTTTTACATCCTTGGGCAAAAGCGTTCTTCCGCTTGCGGAGCATACCGCGCAAAAAAGCGACTGAAGCATTAAAACCGCAAGTACAATACTTAGAATTCTCCTCATTTTTATTCCTCCTTAAAAAACGGGGTAAACCCTTCCTTAATTATATTATAAGTCACCTCTGCCTTCAAAGTCAATGTACGATATTGACCTTTTTTAGTATTATTCTGACATTCGCTGCACTATATTATCTCAATTTTGTACAATATTTCACTTTTCTTCAATATGACAAAAAAACGCCCCGAAGAAAAGCTTCTTCGGGGTGTTTTTTTATTTTGTGATCGTAACCGTCTGTGTTTCGCCGTTCCAGTCTACCTTATAGCCTAACTGCTCGGATATAAAGCGGATCGGCACGAAAGTTCTTGAATCCTTTATCATGGGAGCGCTGCGAAGCGTGTAGCGCACCTCGCCGAACGCCTTGTTCGTCACATAGACCAGGTCGTTGTCTATCTGCATAACGATCGTAACGCCGTTATTGTCTATCGTAACTATGGAATTCTCACCGTCCCAGGCAAGGGTCGCCCCCATCTGCTCCAAGAGTCCGCGAATGGGAATCTGAGTATAACCGTAGTCGATGAAGGGCGCAACGTCCAGCTTAACCTCTCTGGTTTCGCCGCTCTCCTCAATTTTTATCGTGTCGGAGCCGATAACAAGATAATACTTTGTCTCCTGAGTGACTCTGTTTGCCGCCTCGTATGCGTGCTCGTAAAATTCAAGCTCGCCGCAGGTTGCATATCCGGTTCTGCCGTCCAGTATCTCAAACTTAAAATATCTTGCCTTAACGGGCTCGTCAAACGTGATCTTCTGTGCCACGAGCTTTTCCTCATAGGAGGCATGCTCCTTTATGAGCTTTAAGTCGTCCGCATTCTCGCCGGCATAGATGTTAAAGTCAAGCCAGATACCGTTCATTGATGCGTCCGTTATTCTGGGATAGTAAATGTACTCTACAACCGAGTATACTCCGCCCAAATCAACGGTAAGCGTAACGGGAAACTTCTTCCAGTCGTCTGTCGACGAATGCCAGTGTGTTTTCTGCGTTCCGTCAACAACGTTTGCCGCAAGCGAGTCTGATCTCCAAACCGAGGAAGCCTGTGCGTCCATGTTCTCGTTCGGAATCTTCACAAGCTTTTCGGACTCATAAATCTTTTTGAAATCATCATAGCTTTGAGCCGTCTTTAACTTATCGTCCGCCTTCAGAATGTCAAACTCAGCGATAACGCCGAATCCGCCCTGTGAGGTGAGCGACTGGAATTTAACTCTCTTTGCCTTGATGTTTGACGTCAGCTTGACAATTTTCTCTTCGGAATTGGCATCGAATGTTCCTTCATCAGCCTTTAACCATTCGCCGGAATCGGAATCCGAAATATAGAACTCATATCCCCAGATCTGACCTGTTGCCTCTTTTCTGGGAGTGTAGATAAATCCGGAAATGACTGTCGGCTCAGGAAGCGTAACCTCGATCCAGTGAGGGTTTTCTTCCTTGGTGAGTATCGTCGCAACGCCGTCGTCGGTGTAGTTTGAATGCCAGTATGTGTCTTTATCTCCGTCAATTGCCCTTGTTGCCGGATAGTGAGGAAGTCTCTCGGAGGACGCCTTAATGGTCCACTTTGACTTATCCTTGATTCTGCCGAGTCCGTCGTCCGGTCCCTCGTTCGAACCGATAACGACCTTCTGACCGCGGTTTGCCTCACTGATCGTCTTTTTGGCTGTTCCTTCCGCCGCGAGTAAGTTAAATTCCGCACAGCTGCCGTAATCCCACGCGCCTGCCGTGATTTCGAACACTACCGTCTTAACGTCGATATCGAAGCCGAACTTTGCCGCCTTAATATCCTTTGTGTTTTCAAATGTTCCGGAGTATATCAAGACAGCGTCTCCTGAATCGGCTTCGGAAGCATAAATGTTATATGCCGTCACGGTTCCCGTGGTGTTATCCTGTCTGGGAGTGTAGGAAAGTCCGGACACCGTTGTTTTCTTGGAAAGATAATATGTCAGGTAGAAGGGCGGTTTATCCTGTGAAGACCCGTCCTGAGCATAGTCGGAATGCCAGTAGGTCTTGGTGTCTCCGTCAATCGTGTTTTCGGCAACGAACTTCTGATTGGTCGTCGAAGCCTCCACCTTCCAGCCGTCACGCGAAACGACTTTTCCTATATCCGCTGAGCCCGCGCCTTCGGACGAACCTATCTTCATTGTTTTGCCCGTTGACGCTGCCGCTATCGTTTTCTTTGTCTTTCCGTCTGCCGCGATGAGGTTAAACTCCGCACACGCTCCATAGCCCCACGCGCCATCGGTTATTTCGAAAATTACAGTCTTTACATCTACGTCAAACCCGAACTTTACGTCCTTCGTGACCTTATCCTTTTCCATTGTTCCGGAATAGATCATTGTTGCGTTGCCCGAGTCAGAATCCGAAACATAGATGTTGTACGCCGTTACGATACCTGTCTCGTTATCCTGGCGCGGAACATAGGAAAATCCCGAAACCGCCGTCTTACTCGGAAGATAATATGTCAGATAGAAGGGCGCCTCGTCCTTCGCTCCGCCGTCAACATATCCCGAATGCCAGTAAGTATTATTGTTTCCGTCAATCGTTTTGTCAGCCGAAAGGCTCTTATATGTTGTCGATGCTGAAACCTTCCATCCGTCGTGCGAAATATAATTTGCACTTCCGCCCGATGTTGTATTGCCGGATCCTGAGCCGGACCCTGAAGATTTCTGATCCGCTCCGATCTTTATCTTTTTACCCTTGGAGGCACCCGCAATGGTCTTTTTCGTTGAGCCGGAAGCTGCAAGGAGGTTAAACTCCGCGCATGTTCCGTAGTTCCACGCGCCGTCGGTTATCTCGAAAATAACCGTTTTAACGTCAATATTGAATCCGAAATTAACCGTTTTTGTATCCATGTTCTTTTCGAATGTTCCCGAATAGATGAGCGTTGCGTCGCCGGAGTCGGTATCCGATACATAGATGTTATACGCCGTTACAATTCCGGTCTCATTGTCCTGTCTTGCGCCGTATGCAAAACCGGAAACCGTCGTTTTATTGGGAAGATAATACGTCAGGTAGAAGGGCGGCTTATCCTGCGCGCTTCCGTCCTGTGCGTAATACGAATGCCAGTAGGTCTTTTCGTCGCCGTCAATCGTGTTTTCAGCCTTAAAGCTTCTGTCTGTGCTTGACGCCGTCGCCTTCCAGCCGTCACGCGAAACGAATGATGCAGCACTCGCCCCGATTAAACCTGTTACAAGGGAAGAAGCAAATGCTATCGTGAGTATCAGTGCTATTATTTTTTTCATTTTCATCTTCCTTTCTTAGTTTATGTGGCTTATCGCCGCATTGATTGCGCTCATCACAAAATCTCCGCTGCCGATCGCATACGCTCCGTTTCCGAGTGACGATACTCTCCACCCGAACGCTGTCTCAAGCATCGTCGCCGGAATGTAGATAACTCCGTTCACAACTGTTGCCGGATTTGCCGTGTAGCGGAGCTTTCCGTCAACCTTCATCTCAAGACTGCCAAAAACGTTAACGGACCAGTGCATGTCGATCTTCTCATCTTCTGTCAGTCTGTGATTTTTGATGTGTATCTTGTTTCTCAAATTGTCATAATATACCTTCGACTTGCCGTTGCCGAGTATCTCCTCAACCGCGCTCATCGGAAGGTAGATTGTGCCGTTGGACTCGAACGCCGTTACGCGTGTGTCCTTATCGTAAACGTTCATCTTTCCGCCGTTTACAACCATCTTCTTTGCGCCAGCCTTGACTACGGAAACGTCCGTAAGGTTCGCTCTGTCTGCCTGCGAAAGCGCGGTCTGCTCCTTCTCTGTGTAAAGGTAATTGAATCTGCCGACAGGTGCCGCATTGCCCTCTGTGTAGAAGAGCAATAAGTCTCCCTTAGCGTCTATATTATCCGTCCACTTAAATTCAAGCTCCGTGTTATAGCCGATAAGTGCCTTGGGCACCTTAACCGTCATGGTCTTTCCCGATACCGCGTACTCTGCCGTGCCGACCTCGGTCTTATCAAACGAACCGTCGGCGAATTTATACACCTTGCCGCCCGCGATTACATAGTCATAGCCTTCCCAGCCTGTCGGGTAGTTGCGGTCGGAATTTATGTAGAGGTTCATGCTATCTGAATCACGCATGTTGATGTCAGACTCGCACACCGCGTAGAAGTAAAGGTTTGCCGCGTCGCGCGCTACCTTTGCGCGGGAAATTGAGTTTACAACCTCGGTCTTATAGACATAGTTCTCTCCTGTGTCATAGTCCTTATAGCCCAGTGCGTCGCGCTCATATGCGCCGTAATCGTTGATGTATTCAGGTGCTACGTTTGCCCACTGCGCTTCGCCGCCGTTTATGTCTATCGCAGTCTCAGCCGATGCGACCGGTGCCGGGCGAACGCCCTTATACTTTCTTATGAAATCGACCAAAATGTTATAGTAGTCGTCCTTTACCTCGCCCTTTGTGGGTTCGAAGTCACGGCTTCTTTCATCATTGTAAAGGTCGATAAACGCATTGGGAACGCCGTAATAGTCACGTCCGCGTGCGGTGTTATACTCGTTCCAGCCGTCTATGAAGCAGAACTCTGGGTCAATATCTAAAACGCGGGACGCCTGCTCGCGGAAGAAATACCCCTCGTGAACTGCCTCGGGGCGGTAGTCCTCGCCGAACGCCTCGGTATAGCTCTTGCCCTTGTTGTAGTCCTCCGAAAATACGCCTACTCTGGTCTCCTTATAAAGGTAAGACTCGTTTATCGCCATACCTAAGTTAACGCACTCGGTTCTGCCGTTTTCGGTGTATCCCCACTCGGGCTGAGGATAGTTTACGAGCCAGTGCCAGTATTTGTTCTGAGTTGTATCGCCCTTCCAGCGGTTGCCCGTCTCACGGAAGGTGAAAAAGTCAATAAGCTCGTTTACAAGTGCAACTTCCTCGGTATCCTCGGAATTTGCCGCCTTAACGTTCTCATCATATCCGTTCTGGATCATTAAGGGCTTGCCGTCCCAGTAATACCAGAGGTCTTTATAATACTCATTATAGCAAAGGTTAAAGTAGATCGCCTTTAACATTCTCCACCTGTTGGGAAGGGTCGAGCCCATCTGAAGATATCCGCTTATCTTGGGAACGTTCACGCCGTCCTCGCGTGCGTCGTGGTACGCTCTCATCATCACGTCAAGTCCCTTTGCATATATGGAGTCGCCGTTGGTGTAGTCTAAAAATACAACGTCAACGCCGGCATCTGCCATGAGCTCTGCGGACTTTCTGTAGTGCCAGTAATCGGTATCGTCATAAAATCCGTATACCGGCTCATCCCACCATGCGGGTCCGTTTGTGGGCCATGCCGAGTGGTTATAGTCATCCTTCGCCTCGGGATATTTTGCTATTATCTCCGATGCGATATATGCCTTTGAATTATGAAGGTGCCAGTCGTGGTAGAACATGCCGACCTCGTGATTGCCTGCCTTCACTCCGCCTGTTTCCTCAAAATCTGCAAGTCTTAATCCATATGCATTGGTTGCGGTCCATGTATCTGCATAGTTATCTATTATCTTGTCGTCCGGAACCGGAGTCACCGCTTTCGGGTCGACCCACTCTTCATCCGACAGTACAACGTCATAAAGCGTCAGATAATTCGAGTGCGAATAGTTCTGCTTTATGTAAAACTTGTGTGTTCCGGTCACGCCCTCTATGTTCGTGCCGTAGTATTTTCCGGGCTCCTGCGTCTGCTCGTTTATTATTACGTAGCCGATGCACTTGCCCTTTAACGGGTCGTCTATATAGAGTCTGAACGCCTCGCCGTTCTCCTCTATCATATATGCCTGGCTGAGCTTTAATCTTACGGATTTCACCCCCGTAAAATCAACCTCGCCGAAGCCGATGTATCCGCCGTCGTTAAACCCTTTTACGCGGTCGCCCTGTACGGAAACACCCGTGCTGCTCTTTTCCTTAATGTCCGATGCCGTCAGCGTTTTCTCGCTCGCGCCGACCGATACCGCAAAAAGACCTGCGCACATCGAAAGAGCTAAAATCGCCGATATTACCTTCCTCATTCTTATTCCTCCTTTTTTATATTCTACCACATTAACAAGGCACGTTTCAATGCATTTTCCGACCGGATTTATTGCACTTTTTTAAACATCACCCTATAAATATATTATAACGCCGCTCTTTGTTTTCCGTCAATGTATAATCTTGACTTTTTCTTGTACAATATTTCACATTTCGAGATGATATTGACTTTTTCTTGTACTATATTGACCTTTTGGTTTAGAAACACACAAAAAGCGCTGATAAAATCAAACCGCCTCTTGTGTAATCTGCCTACCTGTTTTTATCCCGTTGGCACAACGGCGTAAAGTGTCTTTCCTTTATTCATTTGTTATCGGTAATCGAGTATAACTGAATCGTGTTTCCGCCGTCGACAACCAGCTCTGCCCCGGTAGTATTACGGGCGCACGCGGCAAAGTACCATACCGCATCCGCAACATCCGCGCCCGTTGCCACATCGCCGAGCGGAGTATACCGCGACGGAACGTTTGCATAAAATTCCGGCGATTTATCACATCTGTCGGTCCTTATCATGCCCGGCAGAACCGCGTTAACGCGTATATTGTATTTTCCGAGATCGAACGCCAGCCCGCGCATCATGCCGAGCTGACCGCTCTTTGACGCTTCATAGGCAATTCTGTTCGGAATCACGCGGTACGCCGTATTCGAGTTAACGAAAACAATATTGCCTCCGCCGTTTTCCTTCATTCGCCTTGCAGCGTGTTCGCACAGGCAATAATTCCACACCATATTTGTGTTTATCACACGCATAAAGTCCGTTAACGGGCTTTTGAAGATTTCCATGTTCAGCCCCTGATCGGCTGCGTTCAAAACCAGAGTTTCTATGAAAATGCCCTTTTCGTCAAGTTTTTCGAACATTCCGTGCGCCGAATTCTCGTCCACAGTCGTTTCATTTATAAGCGAATCTATGGTATACCCCATTATTTTAACATCGGGAAACTTTTTTTCATATGCTTTCTTTGCATCCTTAACTTTCGATTCGTTTCTCCCGGTAAACACAATATCATAGCCCTCAGAGGCAAATTTTTCAACTATTGCAACACCGGTATTAATACAGGCTCCGGTGATAAGTACAGTTTTATTCATATGTCCTCCCGTGTCAGCCGATTTTGTCATATACTCTTACGAAATCGGCAATAAATGCGTCATCAACAAAATCGCCCTGTATTTCAAAAGGCATAACCTGTGCTTCATCTTTCTTAACCCAGCGGTACCCCTGAACCTCTGTCGTCAGCAGAATAAACTGCGGAACATGAGATATATTTTCGGTGCACCTTGAAACCTCTTTCCCGTCACAGTAAAAAACGTATTTATCGGGCTGCCAATCCATACCGAAATAGTGCCAGCCGTCCTCTGTTTTTTCAAGGTCGTATGATACTCTGCCTTCTTCCCTGAACTGTTTGCCGTAACCGCCCATAATGTTTCCCGTTGTCGCTTTTCCGCCTATGAAACATTCCATAATATCGGATTCGATTCCGCACCATTCCGGCTCAAATCTTGTTCCGATGGACGGCGACTGCGTCCAGAACGCACTCCACATAATTCCCGGATTTTTCTGAAATTTGCACCTTAATTCATAATATCCGTAGCGGTGCACAAATTTGGGCTTTTCCAAAACTCCCAGCTTCCAAAATTCTTCCTGACCCCACGGATTTTTTGATTCGCCCGTCGGAATATCAAAGGAATTTGACCCCGTCTGCAGCTGCGGCGAAACGTACCGACAGTCTTTTTCGGTTCTGTGCAGCTCAATATGGCTTTTCCCGTCAAGAACAACTCCCCGGTCGGTGTAGGCGTCAAACGGCTTCCCCCAAAAATTCAGTCTGTAATCCCACTTTGTTCTGTCAAGCTCCGTCCCGTCAAATTCATCCGCCCACACAAGCTTCCATTCTCCTTCGGGCAAATAGCTCGGTTCGTGTCCCTCTACTTCGAATTTTCTCATTTTTTGCACAACTCCTTTAAAAATAAAATTCTGTTTTTTCAGGTCTTATATCCGTTAAAGCGCCCGTATAATGCCTCAGCGTATGCGTTTTATAAGGATGATTCATACACGCTTTCTCGTCTATCTCTATCCCTAGTCCGGGCTTATCCGGAATATGTATATATCCGTTCTCGTATACAAGCGCTTCATTTGTAACATCCTTACGCCACGTCACATCCTGATACATAATTTCCAATACGGAGAAATTCGGGCAACTTGCGGCAAGCTGAAGCGTTGCTGCGTTTGCCACAGGACCGGACGGGTTATGCGGCGCAAACGGGATATACCTGCACTCCGCCTCCGCGGCTATCTTTTTTAGCTCCATTATTCCGCCGGCGTGAGAAATATCCGGCTGAATATAATCCGCAGCCATCGTATCAAACATCCGCTTATAGTCCCAGCGTGTATAAAGCCTCTCCCCGGCAGCAATCGCGACGGGCGACTTATCCTTGACGGCTTTCAACGCGTCAAGATTATCCGGCGGGACCGGCTCTTCGAAAAACATCGGCTTAAACTGTTCAAGCTCCTTGGCAATTTTAATTCCGGCGGGAATGTTGAATCTGCCGTGCCCCTCTATCAAAAGGTCAACGTCATCTCCCACAGCCGCTCTCACCTCGGATATACATTCGAGCGCGGTATTTAACTCTTTGTTTGAAATTTCAAGATATGCTTTGCCGAAAGGATCCCATTTCATTGCGGTCACTCCTTTTTCGGCAGCTTTTTTCGCCTTTTCGCCGAATTCCTTCGGCGTTTTCGCCCCGGCAAACCATCCGTTCACATAAATTCTGACTTTGTCATTAACCTTTCCGCCGAGCAATTGATATACCGGAACATTCAAATGCTTGCCCAATATGTCCCACAAAGCCATTTCAACCGCTGACAGTGCCGACATCAAAACCGCTCCGCCGCGCCAGTACGCATCGCGGTAGATATTATGCCAGTGCTTTTCTATATCGAGCGGATTTTGCCCGACAAGGCTCTCTTTTATATGCTCGACGGCGCCGAAAAGCGCTTTTTCCTTGTATTCAAGTGTCGCCTCGCCGACGCCGTCAATTCCAACGTCCGTGTATACCTTGACAAAAACCCAGTTTGTGCGGAAACAATCGACCGCAAATGTTTTAATATCGGTAATCTTCATTTTTTGCCCCTTCCCCGTCAGCGTCCGGAAATTTTATTTCTTTATACACTTCCGGTATAACGGCGCCGTCCGTATTAAAATTTGCGGGGTTAATATCGTCAAACATTCCCCAGTGAACCGGAACCGCAAATTTTGCACCGCATTTTTTTGCAAAATTCTTTGCGCCGCTGACATTCATATTGTTCCCGACTCCGTTTATCGGGAGAAAAACGGCATAAATATCCTCCGGCAGCTCGGGAAAAATTTCCTTATTATATAAGGTGTCGCCCGTTATATAAAGCTTTTTGCCTTCAATGCCAATCACGCAGCCAATCGCGTTTATGTCCGAATGTTCGGCTTTTACGGCAGTAAAGGTCGCGCCATTACAGGTGAACACGGTGCCACGGTTAAACATCACATAATTATGCCCGCCGCCGTACTCCCTTAGCCTTTCCCATGCTCCCCGCGGTGCAAGCACCGTCACCGCTCTGCCGGTGCCCAAAAAACGCGGCAGTGTTTCGGGGTCTAAATGGTCCAAATGGTCATGCGTGATCAATATCACGTCAGGTTCTTCATCAAAAAGCTTTTCGTCTGCCTTTATCCTCCGGACATTTCGGGGATTGATTTTCGAAACACTGTCCGACAAATAGGGGTCGACCATTATCTTAGCTTCGCCCGAATCTATCAAAAGCCCCGCCTGTCCTATCCACTTTACGTGCATATTTCATCATCTCCGCAAGTCATTTTAGCATATGCAATTGACAAATTAAATATAAAATGTTATCATATTTTATAGAAATATTACTCTTAAGGAATGCTCGATATGAAAATAATACCCAAAATTATAAACTCTGACTTTTACGACTCCTCTTTAATATACGGAAATGTCAAAACAACAAACTTGAGACGGACCAAAATGTACGAATTCGAATATATAACGGAAGACGGCGGCACAAGCTATATAGAAGACCGCTCATTTCCCATCCGTAAGGGCGGCATTATATTAGCCAAGCCCGGGCAGCTGCGCCATACCGATCTTCCGCACAGGTGCCTATACGTTCACGCCGTTATAGAGGACAGTGAGATTTGTTCTTTGCTTGATTCTCTGCCAAACTTCTTTATGCCATCGGAGCCCGAACGCTTTGATGCTGCTTTCCGTGCGTTTCTCTATCAGACAAACTTCCCGAAAAAGGAAAACGATATCGATATAACGATAAAATTTTTAGAAATTTTATCGTTATTTATAAAGGCGCCGCTGTCGGAAGAAAGCAACCGGGCGGTTTCAGGCAAAGGTCTTGAAAGTGTGCATCGGGCTATAAGCTTTATAGACAAAAATTATACAAAAAATATCACGCTTGACGATATCGCTTCGCACGTACATTTAAGTAAAATTTATTTCCATAATCTCTTTTTGAAATTGACAGGGCAGACTCCGCATGAATATTTATTATCAAAAAGGATAAACAATGCAAAATTTTTACTCACCGTAACGGATAAAAGTTTTTCGGATATTGCCTATGACTGCGGTTTTTCCTCGCAGACATATATGACTTACGTATTTAAAAAGAGACTGTCATTGACTCCCACACAGTATAAAAAGAACTGGCAAACGCAAAAAAGCGGCGGTTAAAGCCGGTCCGCGATAAGAAAGTAACGGTTTTACGAAAAAAGAACTGTAACCTAAGGTTACAGTTCTTTTTATATTCAAGCCGGCAAAAGTAATGCGTAAAACTGCCTTACGGCATCATTTTTCGATGAAGTGCAAGAAAAATTCTGACGGATTGTGAGCTTTTTTCTTCACGCCAATTAAAGCCCCAATTCTTCTTTCACCTCGCCGAACGGGACAAACGGCGGCATCTTCTCCTTATGCTCGCCGGTAAACTTCTCCATCCACACAACGTCATACCAATTGCCGAACTTATATCCGCACTTTGAAAAATGCGCAACCTTTTTATATCCCAGCTTTTCATGAAACTTCTCGCTTTTATTTTCAAGGTATTGATCCTCCTTCTCTGCATGGGTTATGCACGCTTCAAGGTTCAGCACGTTCATTTTCGCAAGAATCTCTTCAATTGCCTTGTAAAGCAGCTTTCCGATTCCTCTGCCGCGCTCATTCTCGTCAACATATATGCTCATTTCCGCAGAGTGCTCGTACGCCGCTCTCCCCTTAAACGGCGAAGCGTACGTATACCCCAAAATTCTGCCGTTTTCGCATGCGGCAATATAAGGATATTTTTCAAGCGTTTTTCTTATTCTTTCGCGAATTTCCTCTTTTTCCGGAACCGTGTATTCAAATGTGATCGCCGTTTTAATTATGTAGGGCGCATAGATATTAAGAATCTCCCCCGCGTCCTTTTCAGTCACCGCTCGTATAATTATGTCTGCCATAATAAAACCTCCCATTAATAATATTGTACCGCATTTTTCGCTTTATTTCAATATAAAAATTCAAAATCTCCTATTGACTTTTTGACCTTCTTTGACTATAATATACGTATAGGTCAAAAAAGGTCAAACCATACTCTTTTAAGGAGTGATAAAATGCAGATAAGCAACAATATCGAAATTTTCATAAATTCTCTTTTGGACCGCGAGAACGGAACGGTCGACCTTAAGCGCAACGAGCTTGCCGAAAAGATCGGCTGCGTTCCCTCGCAGATAAATTATGTCATCCACACCCGCTTCACAAAGGAGCGCGGATACAGTGTGGAAAGCAGGCGCGGAGGCGGCGGATTCATCCGCATTACCAAGGTTCGCTGCGTTGACGGAGGACCTTTTATGCACATTTTAAATAACCTCGGTCAGTCGCTTGACTTTCCGAGTGCGCGCGCCATTATAATAAACCTCTGCGATTCGGGACTCATCACGGAACGTGAGGCGAAAATAATTTTATCCGCCGCCGCGGATTCGTCATTCCCCTTCCCGGCAGAGGTGAGAAATAAAGTGAGATGCTCCGTAATAAAAAATATTTTGATAAAACTGATTTAAATGAAAGGACAGGTGTATAATCATGTTATGTGAAAGATGCAAAACAAACCCGGCAACAGTGCACCTTACAAATATATCGGGCGGCGCCGTGAGGGAATACCATCTGTGCGAAAGCTGCGCCAAGAACGAAGAGTTTGCCGCCGGCATCAATGCCTTTGACATTTTTTCGTTATTCGGCGAGAAGAAGGCGGACGAAAAGGAGACCGCGTGCCCGGTCTGCGGCACAACGCTTTCTGAATTTGAAAAAAACGCCGTTGCCGGCTGCCCCAAGTGCTATGACGTGTTCCTCCCCGTGATAGAGCCCATGGTCTTAAAAATCCACGGAAGCAGCGAGCACATTAAAAAAAGCGGGAAGCCCGACATTGACTCACTCCGCCAAAAGCTTAAGGACGCCGTTGAAAAAGAGGAATACGAAAAAGCGGCATGCTTAAGGGATGAGATAAAAAAACTTGCGGGAGGCGATGATAAATGAGCTGGTATAACCTTCCGGGACCGGAAAGCGACGTTGTTGTGAGCACAAGATGCCGCTTTGCGCGAAACCACAGGGACTATAAATTCCCTTCAAAAATGAGTCCCGAGGATAAAGAGCGCCTGATATCCGAAATCTCGGAGCGCTTCTTTGAAGACCGTGACAACAGGGAAAGCTTTTGCCTTATCAAAACGGGCGAGCTTAAAAGCAGCGAGCTTTTAACTCTTTTTGAAAAGCACTTAATAAGCCTTGACCTTGTGAAGGCTCCGAAAAGCAGCGCACTTTTGCTCCGCAGCGACGAGGAGGTCTCCATAATGCTCTGCGAGGAGGACCATATAAGGCTCCAGGCGATACTGCCGGGCTTTCAGCCGAATGAAGCCCTCGCGCTTGCCGAAAAATACGAAAAATTTCTTTCGGGCAAGATCCCGTTTGCGGAAAACGAAAAATTCGGTTTTCTCTCATCATGCCCCACAAACGTCGGCACCGGGATGAGGGTCTCTGCCATGCTCCACCTTCCCGCGCTCACAATGACAAAAAGAATCGGCGAAACGTTAAATTCGCTCGGAAAGCTGGGGCTCACCATGCGCGGAATGTACGGCGAGGGCACGGGCGCGGGCGGAGCGCTTTATCAGATTTCAAACCAGGTATCGCTCGGAATCGGCTGCGAGGAGCTTGCGCGAAGGGTCGGCACCGTTATAAGGCGCACGGCGGACGCTGAAATGAAAATGCGCGAGGCAATCTTACAAAAGAACACTTCAGAAATAAAAAACCGCTGCATGCGAAGCCTCGCCATGTTAAAAAATTCATACTCTTTGTCATTTTCCGAGCTTTTGTCGTTCTTATCCGACGTTCGGATGGGCTCGTCGCTCGGAATAGCGGATGTTCCGTATAAGAACATATCGAACCTTCTGGTCAGCGCCGCTCCGGCATGCATAATTTCATCGGAAGGAATAACCGATACCGAAAAGCGCGATATACGGCGCGCCGAAATGGCAAAAGAACTTTTATAAATTAAGGAGGTCTTAACATGTCCGATTTTGAAGACAGATTCACAGAAAAAGCAAAGCACGTTTTATCCTACGCCCAATCCTATGCGGAGAAAACGGGAACCGGCTATGTCGGAAGCGAGCATTTGCTTTTGGGACTTTTGGAGGAGGAAAACACCCTCCCCTATAAATACCTGACCGAACACGGAATAACCATGGACGCGGTGATAAAAAAGATCGAGTCGGTGTCCGGCGTATCGTTAAAGCCGCGCGCGGTTACAGACTACACCCCGAGAACAAAAAGAATACTTGAAATAAGCTTTATGGAGGCGGGCAATTTAGGCAGCGGATATATTGATTCCGAACACATTTTGCTTGCCATATTCAGAGAGGGGCAAAACGTGGCGTGCCGCATTTTATCCTCCCTCGGCGTTCCGAGAAACGCATATAACGATATTTTATCGTTCCTTGCGGAGGGTGCTCACGAATACGGCAGCGAGCCGGAGCCCCCGAAGCCGCAAAGGCATAATAGCAGCTCCACTCCTACTCTTGACAAATTCGGGCGCGATCTTACCGTCCTCGCACGTGAGGGAAAGTTCGATCCCGTAATAGGGCGCGAAAAGGAAATATCGAGAGTAATGCAGATACTTTCCCGCCGCACGAAGAACAATCCGTGCCTTATCGGAGAGCCCGGAGTCGGCAAAACCGCAGTGGCGGAAGGACTCGCCCAGCTCATCGTCAGAGGTGAGGTGCCCGAACTCTTAAAGGGTAAACGTCTTGTAACGCTTGACCTTTCATCAATGCTCGCCGGTGCCAAGTACAGGGGCGAGTTTGAGGAACGGCTCAAGACCGCGGTGGACGAGATCACGAAAAGCGGCAACGTAATCTTATTTATAGATGAGATTCACACCATTATCGGTGCGGGTGCCGCGGAGGGCGCAATCGACGCCTCCAACATCTTAAAGCCGTCGCTTGCAAGAGGCGCTCTTCAGCTCATCGGCGCAACGACCATTTCGGAGTACCGCAAATATATTGAGAAGGACGCGGCGCTTGAAAGAAGATTTCAGCCGGTGACGGTCGGCGAGCCGAGCGTTGACGAAACGGTTCTTATTTTAAAGGGACTCCGCGATAAATACGAGGCTCACCACAGCGTCCGAATATCAGACGACGCGATATCCGCTGCTGCAAACCTTTCCGCGCGGTATATTTCGGACAGATTTCTCCCCGACAAGGCAATAGATCTTATCGACGAGGCATGCTCCAAGGCACGCATGGCGTCGCTCACCGCTCCGCCGTATCTTAAGGAGCTGGAGGACAAAATCGCCGCGGCAAAGAAGGAGAAAAATTCAGCCATATCGTCCCAGGAATTCGAGCTTGCCGCGGCTCTGCGCGACAAGGAACGCGAGCTTTCCGATGAGCTTAAAAAGCAAAGGGACGAATGGTCAAAGGAAAATTCCAAAAACCACCCCGTGATAACCGGAGAGGAGATTGCCGCCGTTCTTTCGGAGTGGACCAAGATTCCCGTTAACCGCTTAAGCGAGAGTGATTCAAAGAGACTGTTAAACTTGGAAAACGTGCTCCACGAAAGAGTCATCGGTCAGACCGAGGCGGTAAGCGCCGTTGCACGCGCGATAAGGCGCGGCAGAATGGGACTTAAAGACCCCAAGCGCCCCATCGGCTCCTTTATTTTCTTGGGCCCGACGGGCGTCGGCAAAACGGAGCTTTCCAAGGCGCTTTCCGAGGCGATGTTTGCCGACGAAAACGCTCTCATAAGAATAGATATGTCCGAATATATGGAAAAGCACTCGGTATCAAAACTGGTCGGTTCCCCTCCCGGATATGTCGGATTTGAAGAAGGCGGTCAGCTCACCGAAAAGATAAGGCAAAAGCCTTACTCGGTCGTTCTTTTTGACGAGATCGAAAAGGCGCATCCCGATGTGTTTAATATCATGCTCCAGATCTTGGATGACGGAATATTGACCGATTCCCAGGGCCGCAAGGTCGATTTCCGAAACACCGTTATTATCATGACCTCCAACATCGGAGCAAGGAAAATCACCGACAGTGCAAAGTCCATCGGATTTTCGGATTCTTCCGCCGAGTCCGATTATGAGAAAATCAAAGAAAATGTCATGAGCGATTTAAAAAAGGCGTTCCGCCCCGAATTTTTAAACCGTGTCGACGAAATAATCGTGTTTAAAAAGCTCACCGAGGAGGAAATAAAAAAGATTACCGCTTTAATGCTCGGCAGTGTTAAAAAAAGAATGTTTTCGCTCGGAATAGACATTGAATTTGATGATAAACTCATTTCGCTGATTGCAAAGGAAGGGTACGATCCGTCGTACGGCGCGCGCCCGCTGCGCAGAGCGATACAGACAGATGTTGAGGACTTCATAGCCGAAAAAATGCTTGAAGGAAAGATTGAAAAAGGCACCGCCGTCACACTGTCCGAAGAAAACTCAAAGGTCATAATAAAATAGCGAAGGAGTCCGGAGAAAATTCTCCGGGCTCCTTCTTTTAATGGAGGGATGAAATAAACTTAGTTTGCTTTAAGTGCGTCAAGCGAAGTCTGCTTTCCGCCGTAAAGTCCGATAGGCTCAACGTGTACCGCGCCTACGGAAACTACCTTCGTTCCGTTCTGAGCGTTGAAGTCTTCAAGGTACGGAAGGTGCTGGAAGTAGTTAGCGTCAACCTCGCCGCTGTCAACAACGTTGTTGGGCTGAACATAATCTGTGAACTCCTTGATATCTAAGGTGATATCCTTTTCGGCAAGAATCTTCTTTGCTACTTCAAGGATTTCCGCGTGAGGCGTGGGAGAAGCCGCAACGGTAACCGTCTGACCAGCAAGTGCGTCATAATCAACGGTATCGTCATATCCGTTTGTGGGCTCGTCAACCGTGCTTACTACTGCGCCGTTATACTCGCTGCCGATGAAGTCCTTAACTGCCTGGCTGAATAAAGCTGCTTTTAATGCCTTTATGATGTCCTTATTCTCGTTGCCTTCCTTTACCGCAAGAATGTTGCCGTATTCGGAAGAAGAACCTTCGATAAGAAGCGAATCCTTTACCGGGTTAAGGTCTGCCTGGATAGCATAGTTTGAATTGATTACCGCATAGTCAACATCCGAAAGAATGTTGGGAATCTGTGCCGCTTCAATTTCCTTGAATGTGATGTTGTAGGGATTTTCTTCAATGTCCGTTATTGTCGCCGTGATTCCTGCTCCGTCCTTAAGCTTGATATATCCGTTGTCCGCCAAAAGCAAAAGCGCTCTCGCCTCGTTCGTCGTGTCGTTAGGAACCGCTATCGTGATTCCCTCTTTTTTAGCGCCGCATCCGGAAAATACCGCTGCGAACAGTGCCAATGCCAATACAATTGATAAGATTTTTTTCATTTTGAATTCCTCCTGTGAGATTTATTTGATAGTCATAATATACCACGTATCATGAGTTTTGTCCAATACTCAAAAAATATAGTGGGTTATAGCTAAAAGCTATAACCCACTTAGGTTTTAATATTCTACGCTGAGTCCCTTTTCCTCCGCCAGCGCTTCAAGCGCCGCATTGTAATCGTCAAGAAGCGAAACCGCGTTCTCAACCTTTTCGGAGCCGGACACTACCTTGTCTTCGTCGCCGGACCGAAATCCCTGAAGCATCTCTCCGTAGCCGTCCTTATACGCAAGTAAAACTGCCCTGTACTTTTCCTTGATTGCGATAACCTCTTCTGTTTCAAGGTTTATCGCACCAAGCAATTCAATTGATGAATTGATGTTCGGTATAACCGTGTTATTTAAGCTGTCAACAAATTCGTCGGGAGTTTCAAAACCTTCCCATTTTGCGACTTCTTCCTTCATAGCCTCGTAGTTTGCATTGATTTCGGTCATATCATTATTGATAAAATTCTGAAATTCATCGGCAACCGGGTCCGAGCCGCAGCCCGACACGGAGAGCACCATGATTACCGCGGCAAATACCGCCGCAAGCTTTTTAAGTTTTTTCATTTTCATTTCCCCTTAGTTTAATGTTCTTTCCAAAAATGTCACTATCTGTCCGCGGCTGCAAACGTTCTCGGGAGAGAAGGTCGTGTCGCTCGTTCCGGAGGTGATGCCGAGGTCAAGCGCCCAGGAAACCGCCTCTGCACATTCATCGTCTTTTGAAACATCGTTAAACTCGCCATCATAGCTTGCATCGGGAGCGCCAGCGTTTATCCAGAGATATGTAACCGTCATCGCTCTTGTGCAGGGGGTGTCTCCCAGGAATTTTCCGCCTTCTGTCATGCCCTTCTTGGCAGCCCAGAGCGCAGCCTTATAATAATAGTCAGACTCCGTTACGTCCGAATACGGGTTGCTTCCCTTAACCTCGGGAGAGCCCATTGCGCGCCAGAGGAACGTAATTATCTGCGCCTTTGTGCAGTTCGTATCGGGCGAAAATGTTGTCGCGCTCGTTCCGGAGGTGATGTTTTTCTCAACTGCCCATGTAACCGCCTTCTTGTAATACGCTCCGTCCGGAACGTCAGTAAAGCCCTGAGGCTGGGTGCTTCCGCCCGTAGTCTCAGCCGGTTCCTCGCTGAGAAGCTTTAAGGTGTTATTGACCGTTACGGTATCGGACACCTGGTTTAATGTAAGCTTAACGGTGCACTTTACAGATCCTTTTTTCTTTGTTGTGGAATCAACCTTGTTGAATGTGCCGCCCCAGGAAACTTCGCTTCCGTTTTTAACGGCGCTTCTTGCCATGTCTAAAATTTCTTCCTTGGTAATGTCGGTCTTTAACGACATATTCTTGAACGCGTTGGAAACCGCCGCCTTGTCCTCGGCAAGCAGCTCATTGTCCTTATTTGCTTCTGCCGCCGCGCCCGTTAACTTTTTCATCTTAATGTCATACATTTCGTGCTGCTGATAAGGTCCGCATGTAAATAAAATGTTCGCGAATATCAAGCCGTCCTTCTCGCTTGACGCCTTGTAGACTCTGTAATCCGATTCCTTGCTGAACGAAAGCGTAACACTGCTTCCCTCGGGAAGAAGCTTTGACGCCTCCTTCAAAAATCCGTCCATCGTCATCTCGTTGTTAAGCTGCATACTGTCCTGTCCTGCCCTGATTGCCTTCATTGCCGCCTTTATCTCGCCCTGCTCATCCTTTGCGAAAGAGCCGATAACCGAGAAAACCATGAGTGCTGCCAAAACCAATGCAAAAATCTTTTTCATTTTTTCTTTTCCCCTTTCTTATTATCCGTTAATTGCTCTATTTAAAAACGTTACTATCTGTGCTCGGGAGCATATTGCCTCCGGTGAGAAGGTGCCGTTTCCGGTTCCGGAGGTAACACCTGCTTCAACCGCCCATGAGACCGCTTTTGCATACTCCGCATTTGCCGGCACATCCGAGAAAGCCGCAGCATTTACCGGGTCAGGCTCGTTCGCGCACTTCCAGAGGTACATGACCGTCATCGCTCTTGTACACGGAGTGTCAACTGAGAATTTGCCGCCCGTAACAATGCCTTTCTTTGCCGCCCAGAGTGCCGCACCGTAATAGTAGTCGCTTTTATCCACATTTATAAACGGGTTTTCATCCCCCGGATCGGGAGAACCCAATGCTCTCCAGAGAAATGTCAGTATCTGCGCGTTCGTGCAGGTCATATCCGGTGAAAAAGCGTTTTTCGCCGTTCCGCTTGTAACATTGTTTTTGACCGCCCACAAAACCGCGTCCGCAAAATATGCATCGTCCGGGACATCGAAAAATCCGGACTTTGTCGTCACCTCATTCTCGGGTGCCGCCTCGCCGACCGTCAGAACTACCGGTGTTGCCGCAACTTTGATCGTATAACGGTTTCCGTCCTTGGTCATATATGAGGTATCTATAGGCATATATGAGACAACCCCGTCCGACGCGGTGCAGATAAGGTATGCCTTCTGCATAGCGTCCTCGTCCTCAAAATACATGCTTCCGGTGTTTGATATAACATTTGCGACAGCCTGACCGCGTCCCGCAAACATCTGTATTCCGTTATAATCCGTCATTCCGACGCCCATATAATTATAACCGCTGGTCAATATGTTCTTTCTGTGTCCTTCACTGTTCATCCAGCCCGTCATCGCCTTTACCGCCGTAGCGTCGCCTGTCGGGCACCTGTAAATGTTTTCTCCGGCGGTGGAGGTTTTAAATGTGCTCGGTATCGCCGTGAAGCACAGTGTTCCGTCAGGTCTCGTGTGAGAGAAAAGCTCCTTCGTCTCGGGCTCTCTTATATCGCACGCGTCCTGAAGTGGACCGGGCATGGAAAGAAGCCCGTCTCCGACCTTGAAACGCTCGATATTTGTAAGCCTTAAAACTTCCCACTCCTCGGAATTGACAGAGAGCTTATCTTTCGGTATTTCTCTTACAAGCTTCGGGATAGTCTCGCTGAACCTGGTCTCTCTTGTTTCCTCTCCGAGCGTTATTATAAGATAGCCCTGAATAAGTCCGTCTTTTTCAAACGTGGCGTTTTGCTTTACGAATCCATCCTTCCACTCGGCTTTGGCGCCGTTCACCGCCGCCCTTTTTGCGACGGCAAGCATTTCTTCCTTGGTCGTCTTGTTCGTAAACGTCATATCGCCGACCGCGACGGACATTAAGTGTCTGTCCTCATCAATTTTTGTTGAATTTTCCGTCACAACCTTCGGCACGGTTTTTCCGATGGGAATCCTTTCCTCAAGCTCTCCGCACGTAAGCGTGAGCGATGCCGAAAGCGAGCCTTCTATCTGCGTCGTCGCTTTAGTCATCTTAAAGTCCGACTTTCTGAGCGTGACAACCGTCTCATTATCGGGATCCAGCGACTCTTTCGCCATATTTAAGATGTCTTTATAAGTCGTGTCGTTTGACACGGGGAATTCCCATATTGCGGCATTTATCGCCTTTTTCGCCTCGGCGATATATTTTTTTGCGTCAGCTGCGCTGATATTTCCCGTGTTACTTCCTGTCACGGGCTCTTCGTCCTCGTCGTCTGCCGCGTTCCCCGTTGCCGGTATCTCCTTTTTGACCTCGAATCCGTCCTCCGCATCGTCCTGATAGATAATAACGTCCGCGCTCATATAGCCGGGCTTTGACCCCGTCGGAGCGACGATTCTGAATTTATCAACAATAAAACCGGTACCGGCATATTTGTCCGCCGAATACTCGCTCGCACCGAAAAGGAGATTTTCAAGATCGCCCTGGGTGAAATTCGCATCAACATCCGTTTCGTCAAGCAATTTCAAAAAAAGCGCCTTGTTTTTCGCAACCGCAGTCTCAGCATCGTCCACCAGTGTAAAAGCATAAGCGTTTCCGACCGGGAACATGACCGCTCCGAAAAGCAAGCCGACCGCGCATATAAACGCCATAATTCTTTTCATATATCCGCACCGCCTTATAATTTCTCTTCATTTTCCGCATAATATTCTATATGTTTTTATTCTGCGATTCAACCGAAAAAACATAACTTGCAGAAAAAAAGCATAATTCACGGAAAGCATAAAATGCTTCCCGCGAATTAACGTCAGTTTTTAAGTGTAGCCGACAGTGAGAAGATGTTTCCGGAGTCCCGGATCTCCAAAAATCCGCCGTTTTTCTTGACAATTGCGGCAACGCTTTTCAAGCCCAGTCCCGACCCTTTCTCCTTGGTGGATAAATAAGCTCCGGAGGAGTCCTTTAAGACCTTTCCGGAATAATCGTTTTTCACGCTGACGGACAACTGGCTGTTTAAGCTTTTTATGATTATTTTTATATACTTTTCCGCGGCGTCAAGACTGTTTTCAAGTATGTTTGAAAGCATCACGGTAAATTCCGCCTCATCAAACGAAAGCTCCTTCGGCATGTTCACGTCAAAAGAAAAGTCCACACCCTTTTCCCGCGCTTTCTTGGCTGACTGCATGATAACGGCATTGACAAGCGGATTTTCGCACGCCCGCGCGCTGCCTCCGGACTCGATTTCCGAAAGCTCCTTTTTAAGAAGCTCCGCCGCTCCCGAAATATCCCCGCGCTCGATGCAGCCCAATAAGATAGCGTCGCGGTGCCGCGCGTCATGGCGGAAAATTCTTTCCGCCTCCTCCTTTTCTAAGTAAAACTCATACTGCTTTTTCTGAAGCTCAATCTGGTCCTTAAACTTCTCTGCCATCTGCAACGCGGTCATTGAGTCGTGCACGGTTTTGAATGTGTAAAATATCAGAAGGTACACCAAAAGCATCAGCGTGTGGATCACAAACAAAATGCGGTAGTTTTCCGCCATGCTCTCTTTTGCGCCGAAGTAATAGTTCACCATGACAATAAGCACCGTGAAAAAAAGCGGAATGAATGAGAACACCCACCAGTTAACGTCCAGATTTTCCATGACGCTTCTGTGCTTCGCCTTTAAGAATTTTTTATAAAGGAAAAAATATCCGGTAAAGCAAATGATCCTGAGCCACGTCAAAAACCAGTAGTCACGGACGGTGCAGTCGTTTATAAACGCGGTAAAATTCGCAATTATCTCATAAATGTTTATCCAGAGCCAGAAGGAAAAAACCGTCTGCGATATCTTGTCCCTCGTGATGATAAGTATCAGCGCAAAATACGGCAGTCCGATGGTGAAAAATATCATATTTTTAAGCGCATCGATTCCCATACGCACCGCAATGTACGAATTTATAAAAACACAGAGCGCGGTAACAGCCGCAAAGCAGATGTAGGCGCGTTTTGCCGGCAGGCGGTAATCCATCATCGAATATCCGTCAAACGTGCATATGAATAAAATCGAAACCAGCGAAAAAACATCTCTGAATTCAGTCATGCACCTCACACCTCCGAACCGAAAACATAGTCAAAATACGCTTTTTTCGCGCTTTGAAGGTATGTTCTCGATATCTTGACCGCTTTTCCTCCGGTCAGATAAAAGGTGTCCGAATCAATACTGTCAATGTGTTCTATGTTTAATATGTAGCTTTTGTGGCACCTTAAAAAACCGTGTGCCAGAAGGTATCCTTCAAAGTCCGTAAGCTTGCCGACAACCTCTATCTCCCTGTTTCCGGTAAGCGTAAAGCGCACCTTCCGCAGGTCGCTCTCCAGGCACTCAATGTTTGACAGAAGGATCTCGGTCTCTATCCCCGAATAGGTAATCTTTACGCTTTCTTTTTTTCTGTTTCCCGAAATAATTCTCGAAATGCAGTCCGAAAGTTCTTCCTTTTTCAGCGGCTTTAAAATGTAATCAAAGGCAAAAACGCGGTAGCTTGCCACGCCGAATTCCTCGCTTGACGATAAGAAAACTATCGGCGTTTTTTTATCCTTCTTTCTTATCAGCGCCGCGGTTTCGATTCCGCTGATTTCCGGCATTAAAATGTCCATAATAATTATGTCAAAGGCACGCCCGTCATGGCTTTTTATGAGCTCATTTCCGTCTTCAAAGGTGCTCACCTCACAGCTTGGGGCAATTTCGGAAAGTGCGCTCTTCACTTCTTCTCTTGTTGTTTTTTCGTCATCGCAAACCGCTATTCTCATAATTTATTTTCCTTCCGGCTTTTTATAATTTAATTTTAACACATATCCTTTGTCCTGTCAATTTTCGTTTTAAAGTTGACAGCCCGCCTTTTAAAATGCTATACTTACTTTATGAAAGGAAGTAATAATTATGGATAAGCTTTTGGATTGGGCAATTGAAATACAGAGTCTTGCGCAGGCGGGGCTTTCATATACCGAGAATCCGTACGATATTGAGCGGTACGAAAGGCTCCGCGAAATATCCGCCGAGATCATGGCGCAAAAAACGGGAGAGCCGCTTGAAAAAGTCAAAGGTCTTTTCTGCAATGAGTCGGGCTATCAGACTCCGAAGGCGGACACCCGCGCGGCGGTCTTTCTCGGCGATAAGATTCTTCTCGTTAAGGAAAATAACGGTACATGGTCGCTTCCCGGCGGCTGGTGCGATGTCAACATGTCCGCCGCCGACAATGCGGTGAAGGAGGTTTATGAGGAGGCGGGGCTTAAAGTAAAGTGCGAAAAGCTCATTGCCGTGCAGGACTGGCGAAAGCACAATGTAACAAACTATGCCTACGGCGTCATCAAGCTTTTCTTTCTCTGCTCGCCCTCGGGCGGCAGCTTCTTAAAAAACATCGAAACTGTCGCGGCGGAATATTTTTCAAGGGACTCTCTGCCCTCTGACCTCGCCAATGAAAAAACAACGCGCGAACAGATATTAATGTGCTTTGACGCGCACGGTAATCCGGACTTTCAGACACTGTTTGACTAAAAAGAGCAAGCGATAAATCGCTTGCTCTTTTTTTATCCCCGGCGTGAGGGGATTTTCCGATGCCCCGTTTACGAATTTATATTAATCAACAACCTTTTCAAATGCAAAAATATCTCTTTTTTCCCCGTTTTGTGTGACAAATTCCCCATCATCAAATCTCCAAGCTTGGTTAATCGTATATACTCCGCTCCCTATCTTATACTCATTTTCTTCCATATATTCAATTAACTTTTCAAGCTCCCGGTCCTCCATCATTATAAAAAACGGATTCGGCTCAACCGTTGTTCCGTTCAGAACATTTCTAAGATAATCCGAATTTATGCTTTCCCCGTCTGTGATTTCAACAGTTATATTTTTACCAATTCGCATATCATTGATATCCGTGTTTTCCTTCTGCCTCTCCGCTTGCCATATCAAAACACTTTCGTCCTTGCCTTCGAGAAAAATTTTTTCTATTTCCGAAAAGTCTCCGTCAATATATAAGTCAATGTGCCCAGATTCATCAGATGATGAACCTGCCCCTCCGTAAATTGTTATGTATATATTATTTTCCTCAATGCGATAACTGTATTTTTCATATACATTAATGCTGTCAATAGCCACTTCTCCCGTAACATGAATCCCGTTATTATCTACATCTACCTTCGTCATACCTATTGCACCCGGTCTGATTATCTGCACTCTCCCATTTATCATCATAGCTCCCGTAACCGCAATCAGAATAACTGCAATTCCTATTATAATGATTTTTTTCATTTTCCGTCCTCCATGATAAACTGACCGTGCGGCTCGGATATTTGTCATTTTCTTATCTTATGTAAAAACAAATCTCCGGCAGCAAATATTAAGCTATAAATGCCATTTCAACATGCTCCTTATTAATAGTCCCAGTCGACACGATACCAACCTTTTTTTATTTCCTTCACCTTGTTAAATTTGACTCCGAGCGCGTTTTTGTATGGCTTACAATCGCTCGCGTATATAATTCCCTTTCCGCCGAACAGCCCTTTTTGCACATCAAAAAGAACTGTAATTGCGCCTTCCTTTTCAACAAATATTTGTGACGTCAGCGAAGCACGCCTGTACTCTTTCGGTAAAACATACTCATGTAAGTCTGTCTGATAAAAAACATCATCCCGATTACTTAAAATCATACTTACTATATTTTCCCGCATTTCTCTGCTTATAGAATAATCAATATCGAAATATATATTTGTAGATTTTACAAACGGCAGAAAGCAAAGGAATGCCACTGCCAAAGCTGCTGCCTTGGTTCTTAATTTTATAATATTTATGACGCCGGCAAATATCAGTACGGCAAACTGAGCCGCAATAAATAAAATGAATATCCATCCGGAAATCAAACTGTTATATTTTCCGTCCGCCCATGCGGTACAGTCCCATTTAGTCCAATCCAGCACAAAATACATTAAGGCAGCCGCGGAATTTAATAAGGTCAGAAGCGCCCTCCCGCATTTCCTCATTAATTTTCACCCTTATAAATAATCTGCTTTATTCCCCTTTATAATATCATTTTTGCTCGGTCCTGACCGTCAAATCCTTCCGCTTAAGGTCATTGACAATATCATGAATCTTTCTTTGCTTGTCTGCATCGGTATACCATAAAAATATATCCATGTGATCGGTCGGAGCCAAAATGCAATTTTCAAGTATGAATAAAGCAAAACAATTGTATTTTAAAATCGCATCAATAATCAGCATTGTCACACAGTCATCCGGAATCAAAATTCCTCCGTCAAAACAAACAGAGAGATTCTGTTTTTTAATGCAATCATATAACGGTTTGGATTTAAGTTTGTTTAAAACCCATTTTTCGCCGTACTTTGAGATAACCCCATTGCCGCCAAACAATGCAAGCAGTTCTTTCACTATGTATTTAAGGCATTCTGCCCTTTCGTCAACCTCTTTTTCGCTTACCCCGAACCGTATGTCCGAATATGTTACGCTTTTTTTCGAATTATCAAATTTTATCATGCTCTTAAAGCCGTAATCAGACTCCAGCTTGTCAAAATCAAAAAAGCCGTTATTCGCCTTTATCCTTTTAAGCTCAGCTTCATTAACAACGTTCATCAAATCCTCCCGCTTTATTATATAAATTGCCCTTTCTCCCGTGCATCGAAAGGCACCGCCGCTTCAGGCGAGGTCTCCTTTTTTTGTCAATATCCCCCCGCACCGTCATCGGCAAAATTCATAAATCACTATTAAAGCCCGTCAGCTATAGTAATTTTAGATACATTATTATTTTCATCAAACTCAAACCAAACCCATTTACCGCCATCAATAACTCCGAATTCATCATCCGGCAGGTCTTTCATTTTTTGAATATGTCTATAAACGCTTTCTATCTTTTTTCGCGGAGTTCCCAAGCCGATTCTCCGGATTCCGAATCTATGTTGACTGCCTGTAACCGTAACGCTTCTAAATGCCGCGGTTATGACGTCATATTTTATTTCAAGCCCGTCATAATATACAATCCAATCTTCGTCCTCATTTTGCCGGACGCTTAACGGCTCGCCCTTTCTTTTGACGACGCTTTCATAAAGATGGCTTTCTCCTATCCCTAATTTCCAATAATAATTTTTTTCGTAAATCAAAGGATGAAAGCAATAATATATTAATACGGAAAGCGCAGCTATTGCAATGAGTGCCTTAATATACCGTTTCTTTTTCATATAAATTCTCCATTATTTTTTTAGGTTTACCGCATAGATCCCGTCTTCCGCTTCACCTCAAAGCTTTTGACATAACAGCCTGGACATTTTTAAATTCCCTGTTTTTCATTTTTCTGCATATGATATGCATAGAAAAATCATACCCGGCATCGGCAACAAAATGAACATTTTGTGCATACAATCTGCACCATATATCGCCGCGGAGCATTAACCTGACTACATCGCCGACATACTTTTTGTCAACCTTATACCCTTCCGCCAGTCTCCTTTTTAACGATAATATGCCATCACCGTAAAGTGTGCGGTATTTTTTCTCATGACTATTGTCATACTTACTGAGTTCACCTATCCGCAATGACGCCGCGCCATTGATTTTCATCAAATATTCAATAATCCTTACGCAGCAGTCTTCTTTTCCGCTGTAAGCCCTGTCCGTCAATATCTCTCCGCCAAAGTTCTTGCCTATATCATCTATTTCGGTCCGGCTGTCATCCGGGGATAAGATATACTTCCTATACTTCATCTTCGCTCCTCTGCTCACCGGCAACAAACAGCCCCGAGCTTTCAATCTTTTTTATATCTTCGTCAAACAACTGCGGGCATATAACATGCATATACATTCCATCCGATATAATTACAATGAAATGCTTTTTGCGTGAATACAGGCGGCAATCAATATTGCAGCGCAGCATGAGCCGCACGGCATATTTTACGCTGCCGGAATCCACCTTCATCCCTTCGGCAATTTTATCCTTAAACTTTACTGTATCTTTATCGTATAAACTATGTATCCGTACATCATCCGATATGTCCGCCGCCGTTAAATCGGCAACATACAAAAAATCTATATTATTTTTGTTCATTAAATACAAAACACAGTCTATATACTTCTGCTCAACATCCAAATACTCCCGCTCGCTGATAGCGGATTTTCCGGTTTTCTTTAAGTCCTCTATGCCCGTCCATTCATCTCCCATGTATATTCCCGCTACGGACCACAGCGACGGATTATACTTCGTAATAAAATATCTTTTATGCAATTTAATCACCTGTTCTCATCGCCATCCCTTTTGTTGTATAATACATAATCGGACGGTTTCTCCTTTCTCAGCAAAAGCCGATTGTCTGAAGCAATACACTATTCCTGCTTGGGATAGCTATCTACATCTTTGAGAACCAGCTTTTCCGCTATTCCCAATTCCTGTTCTTTTTGCTTAAATTCTTCAAAATCATATCCGCCGTACAATTTTAAATCAACCGTGTCAAGGATAAAATACTGAACGGCACTCTTATTCGGCACCTCGTACGAATTATTCGGATTGCCGGGATAAGCCCTTTTCAATCCAAGCTGTTTTGCTGTCACATATCTGTCATCCCATGCGATCTGTACTACCTTTGCCTTGATTTCAGGCTTTGTCCCATCATTTCCGTCTGCGGGCATTACCGATATTTGATGAGCGGAAGAGCGGACAAGCTTATATCCCGAGCCCACGGCATAACCATAATCCTGCATTCCCGGACCGAAGCATCCGGATAAAAGCATCATGATACTGCTGATAATGCTGATAAAAATTATGACTCTCCTCATAAAACCGTCTCCTTTTTTTAATAACCCCGCGCGGTTGCAGAAGAACCCCGCGGTCGATTTTTTATATCACACCGTCATCTTCTTTGCTCTCTTTCCCGCGGCATGCTTTTTTACGCTCTTTCTTCTCTTTTTCGCTTTCAAGAAAAGCCTCATATTGCTCACGGTTTTTCCGCCGACCTATTGTGATTCCGAGGCAGATAAGAGCGTAGGGAAGCAACGTGCCTACATGAACGGCAATCTCAAAAAACAAACCTTCGTCAAAACTCGCCGCGATAATATATGCAAGCGACGCTCCCATTGCCATTGTTGCTATTGCCACCGGTATCCACCAGCCGGTCAACGATAATGTATAAGATATAACAATATTAATTGCACCTAACAAAACCACTTTCCATTTTTTTACCGAATAATTGCGTCTCCCCAAAATGTAGCTGACAGATGTTGCCAGCACCGCCATTATTACCCTGATAATACACCTTATCACTGCGTTATATATAGGTATGTTTCCTATAATAATCGCTATAATGCCTACTGCCATATTCCCCAATATTATGTTTGTCATTTGCTTTCCCTCATAATTTAAAACAAACCGAGATATCTTGAAAACTTATTTTCAATCGGATCTGACACCTCCCAGCTTATCAGGCGAATATTAAACTTTTCGTAAGCTTCTTCCGCCTCATAGAAGCTGTGCCCTATCTTGCCATCCGCAGTTTGAAATTCATAACTGATCTTGTCAAGATCCTACGCGCTGTGCGGATAAGTGTCATCACCCATGTAATATGCCGCATTGCCATAGTAAAAATATAATTCCAATATCGGTTGACCCAATTCGTTTGTTTCATTTGATGAGCGCATGTTCAAAAGCGTAAGATTTTCATTGCCGCTTTTGAGCGTTGTTTTCCAACTGCGATCCTTGCCCGCTGTCCCGAAATTTTCAAATCCGTCAAATTCACATATCACAGTGTCTTCTATCACTTTTGTCTCACCGTCTGTTTCATACACTAATTTACACGGAAACTCTCCATATGTAATTTCAGGTTTCGGAGGATTGGGCATTAAAACAATTCCCAGGAACATTCCTGCCCAGGGAAATGCAATGTACGCTAAAACCGCGCTGCAAAAAATAATTATAACCGCAATTATCCGCTTCATATTTTTTACCATTCTACTCTCATCTTCTTCTCTCTTTCCCCGCGCAAAGCCGCGCTTCATATTTTACTTATCAAATGAATCGCATAATCATAATCTTTCTTTTTAACATAGACCTTGTACTCTCCGCCGCCCCTGGTTAAATTCGGCGACAACATCGAAAAAGAAAGATTATAATCTATATCGTTTTCAGCTAAAATTTGCCTTATTTTTGCAAGCTTATTTACATCGTAAGTAATATACAGTTGTTTTTTTCCGAAAAACATTTTGCATCTCCTCTTTTCATGCGTTAAATACGTCCTTCTATATCGGCGTCAAAATATACGTGCACTGCCGCCTTATTAATAAAAGGCGGATCATCTTTCCCCGTGATGCTTCCACCTTTTGCCTTGTAATCATAATGTCAATACATAACATTTTATACTATTTGACGATGATTTGTCAAGGGCTTTATCGGCTGTCCGAAGGCGAAGAGCACAGAGCGAAAATAAAAAGGACTTGACATACGACAGAATACTTGAAAAACGAAAGGTTGAGATAGAAAATCTCAAAACAAGAATTCAAGATATGCTGAATATGGAACAAACGATTAAAAAGCGTAAGAAAGAAATCAAAGAAAGCATCAATATACTTGACGGAATCATAGCAGAAGGTGCAATCAGCAATGTAAACTTAAGGCTTCTCGTAAAAGAAATCATAGTTCTTGATATGGATAACAACGAGCTTGCCCTGGTAATAGCAATGAACGCACCATTCGGCAAGTATGGCGAGATATTCGATGATGATGGAAATGTAACCCTTGTACACAACGGAGAGTACAAACCAATAAATGTATAACAAAAGGACATCCAAAGATGCCCTTTTTACTTAATCTATAAACTTTTGACAGTACTCTTTCAAATCAGGAATATCGCAGGTGGCGGTTTCCCAAAGAATATCAATGTCGATTTCGCCGTAATTATGAGCGGCTATATTCCGCATAGTTCTAATTTCACGCCAAGGCATTGCACTGTTCTCTGCCTTGAATCTCTCAGACAGTTTGCCGACCAGTTCGCCGATTTGAAGGATACACATTGCAATTGCATTGCGTGCAATGAAATTCTCGGTAAAAGATTCATGGGTAAGATTAAAGCGCGAAATCGTTTCGTCTATCTCATCAGCATATTGTATGATTTTCTTAATCACAATTTCATCTCTGATATTCATACAAAACCACCTCATCTCTGACAGAGTCTTTAATAAGTGAGCGACTAAGGGAAGAGTATGTCATTACATCAACATTCTTACCAAGCTTATCCTGAAGTGAATTTATAAAGCTGTTAAGCATAAACAAGCCTTTAATATCACCTTTGTCAATAAGCAAATCAATGTCGCTTTCAGATGTCTGCTTGCCGGCAGAGTAAGATCCAAACAATGCAACCTTTTTAACACCGTATTGTTTGGCAATGTCACTAACAATCATACGAAGCTCTTGGACAGAATATACAGCCATAAATTCACCGCCTTTCATAAAAAAATCCTGTATCATACGATACAGGATTGTGGTGCGGATAAGAGGACTTGAACCTCCATGAAATTGCTTTCACATGGACCTGAACCATGCGCGTCTGCCAATTCCGCCATATCCGCATATCAATCTTGACCGCATCTATAGTTTAACACAAAAAGAAGAATTAATCAAGATATAATCAAATATTAAGTTGTAGGTATAAACTTTTCACCGATGTGACGCGACCTGTACCATGCGCGTCTGCCAATTCCGCCATACCTGCATATTAAATTGTAACCTCATAATTTTTACACGGGAGAGGTTGCCCCGAGGAGGAGAGAACCCGCTTGTTCCTCAATTGCCGAAAACGGAAAAACCGAATTCAACTATATTATTATATCACAGTCTTTAAGTCCTTGTCAAGTATTTTTGCCGAAAAACGGAGGTGCATTAAAAAATACACCTCCGTTTTTTTACTTGATGCCGAATGCCTTTTTAAGTATTGCTCCCATAAATTTTGACGGTTTAATTACTACAACTTTCAAAACTGACCCCTCCACATTAATTATTCACTTGAAGAAAAGCATCCACCCGAAAACAATGATTATAAGCGCTTCGATACCGGCAACAAAGCCGACGGGCAAAATAAATGCAAGAAGCACGCCGAGAGCAAAGGCGCCCATACATGCGCAGCACGATTTTTTCCGTCTGAACACTTTTCTCACCTCTTTACGACCATATTATGCCCGAATCAAAAAATTGTTACAGTACTTGAATAAATTAAAAAACCGTGATAAACTATTATTATAAGAATACCGCCGCAAACGGCTAAAGCTCGGAAAGGGTGACTTTTATGGAAGAAAGAATCGCAGCTCTCGAAAAAAGGATTGCCGAATTGGAAGAAAAGCTTGAAAACGTTATAATATACTCCGAGGGGGCAAATGTATCGTTTGACAGCTCTGATATAAATCTTCTGCAGCTTCTCGGTGACGGCGCAAATGTTATACTTAAAAATGTGCCGATTGACAGTGTGGAAATTACAGGAGACGGAAACAATGTAGGCATATCTGATTGCCCTATCGGTACTTGCGCAAACGGGAGCGAAGCCGACCTTGACGATTTAGAGAACAAAGCGAACGATTTGGAATGCCGTATTGAAAATATAAAATGTGCGGTGCTGGACGTAAAAGCGATTTTAGACGAAGCACGGGCACATTTTGATACGCTCTCCGATGACATCGAAAGCTTAAACACGATAACCAAGGAGTGATTTTTTTGACAGACCTTAAAAAAGCCGAGGAATATATTGACTCGCACAAAGATGATATTGTAAACGATTTATTCGCGCTTTGCCGCATCAGGTCAGTTTCGGGAAAGCCGGAGCCCGGCGCTCCTTTCGGAGCCGAGGCAAAAAATGCGCTTATTGCCGCAGAGAAGCTCTTTGCAAATGCCGGATGCAAAACCGAACTTCACCCGGCATATCTTTTATCCCGCTTCGGAGACGGTGAAAAAACGATCGGCATTTTCTCGCATGCCGATGTTGTTCCGGCAGACGGCGAGTGGAAAAAGACCGCTCCCTTCTCACCCGTAATGTATAATGATTTTGCCGTCGGCAGAGGCGTTGAAGACAACAAGTCTGGAATCGTTGCCTCGCTCTGGGCGGTCCGTGCGTTTTCCTGCTGCGGCATCCCGTTAAAAAACAGGCTTCTTCTTTTCACAGGCTCCAACGAGGAAAACAATATGGGCGACATGGAATATTTCCTTGCCGAACAAAAAATGCCCGATGTTTCGATCGTTCCGGACAATGAGTTTCCCGTCTGTTGCGGAGAAAAGGGCATTATGCATTTTGACGCGGTTTCGCGCTCCAAGCTTTCGGACATTTCCTCTCTTTCTGTCGGTACGGCATATAACATAGTCCCGGACTCTGCTTCTGCACGGTTATCCGGCGGATCCGTCATCACGGCGGACGGCGTTTCCCGCCACGCCGCGTATCCTGACGGAGCGGTAAATGCGCTTCATGCGCTCTTTGAAAAGCTTGTCCCGCTTTGCCCGAATGACAAAGCCCTCCTTACGGACGCAGGCAAATTAAGCTCGGGATTTCACGGCGAGACGCTCGGCATATCGTCGTCCGACGAGGTGTTCGGCGCGCTCTCATGCGTCTGCTCCGTCGGCAGGCTTGAAAACGGCAGACTTTCGCTCGGTTTCGATATCCGCTACGGTAATACCTATACGGGCGGCGAACTGTCGGAAAAGATACGCGCTTTCCTTTCGGAGCACGGGTTCACCATGGAAAACGCAGAATACACCGACGGAATGTATAACGGCACGGACAGTGTCTGTGCGCGGGCGATGCTAAAGGCGTACCGCCGCGTCACCGGAAAGACCGACGCGTGCGGCTATATAAGCTCCGGCGGCACCTATGCGCGCAGACTTAAAAACGCCTACAGTATCGGGACCGCCGAGATGAGTTCTCCGCTGCCCGACGGATTGGGCTCCGCGCACTGCCGTGATGAGGCTTTGCACATTCCTTCGTTCCTTAAAGGAATTAAAATTTTAATCCGTATGATAAAAGAGTTAGACGGCGTGATATAAAAAAATCACCGTCGGTCAGCTTCCCGGCGCGCCGTCAAACGAGCAGCAGATAGAGCAGATATTCAGCGGAACAAAATACAAGGTTGTCTATGAGCCGTATATGGAAGACTACCTTCTTTGCCATGCGGCGTTCGTGATCCCGGCGGCATTTGCCTGCTGTAAAACAGACGGCAATTTAAAAAAGCTTAAAGGCGACACTGCGTATCTTAACAGACCGGTCAACGCGAATATTGATGGCTGCTGCACCATAAAAACTCAGGCCATGAGATTTTGCCGAAGGCGGACTCAGCGTTTGAGGGCGCCGCATACCTCAGAACCTGTCTTAACTTTTTCAGGCTCATGTGCGCCACAAGTCTCGGGAAAATCTGTGCATCGGACCACGCCATGAATGCGGCGGATGAGATGAGTGCGCTTAACAGATACCTTGAAAAATTTTACGATGAGAACAAAAGTGAGTATCCCGTCCGGAAAGCGCTCCAAAAAGAGTGCGGCAGGTCCTTATAACGATAAACTTGTTCGGGAGGAATTATGATGTTTTGGGATAATGTTGCGTGGGTGTACGATATTTTTGCAATTGTCATCAATAAAAAAGCTGACAAGGCACTGTGCGCGGCAACAGAAAAGCTGATTTCACCCTCTGACAGTGTGCTTGAATGTGCCTGCGGTACCGGGCTTTTGACCGGTGCGATCGCCCCGCGGTGCAAAAGCCTTATTGCGACAGACATTTCAGAAAAGATGTTAAAGCGCGCAAAAAAGAAATTCGGAAAATACAAAAATGTCCGGTTTGAAAAGGCGGATATATCCCGCCTCCCCTATCCGGACAATTGCTTTGACACGGTCGTCGCCGCAAACGTGATACACCTTTTGGACGACCCCCTCCCGGCACTGAGCGAGCTTGACCGCGTATGTAAGCCCGGCGGAAAAATCGTCATCCCTACATATATAAACAGGAGAGAAAGCGGGAAAACCAACGGCGTTTCGGATATGATCGGCAAAGCGGGAGCGGACTTTAAAAGAGCGTTTACTTTCGATACATATAAAAAGTTTTTCTCAGATGCCGGATACGGCGACGCAAGCTATGTTCTTTGCGAGGGCGTAATTCCGTGCGCTGTGGCAATTCTTAAAAAAAGGCAATAGCGACCGTAAGGGAAGCTATTGCCTTTTTTATTATTCTTATCACAATGCCGCGGCAGCCTTGCCGAGCTCACGGCACTTGGCGAGTCCGTCCTCATCCGGCATATCGTTTACAATCAGCCCTTCACCGCCGACAAGCACTGCTCCCGCCGATTTTACACGTTCCTCCCATTTTCTCATCCATTCGCCGTCTCCCCAGCCGTACGAACCGAAAAGTGCGACATTTTTGCCGGAAATATGTGATTCAAGCTCCGAGAAAAACGGTTCAAACTCGTCTTCCTCCAAAATCTCATCGCCCATTGCGGGGCATCCCAAAATCAAAGTATCTAAAGATGCTGCGTCTGCCGCCGAAATCTCCGAAACCGTAAAAAGAGCGGCCTCCGGGTTGATCCCTTTCGCTCCCTCGGCAACCGCCTGTGCCATTGCCTCGGTGTTCCCTGTTCCGCTCCAGTAAATAATTGCTGTTTTGCTCATTAAAAAGCCTCCTTAAAATAGTTGTTATATTGTCATCCGGTTTCCCGGAAATAAACCGCCATTATGCCGCGCAGAAAATCTGCGCAAGCGTTTTTCCCCGTTCCGTAACCTGCTTTAACAGTGCTTTTCTGCACGAATCAAAACGGCTGAAGAGCCTTTCGGCATTTTCGGGATCGTGATATACCTTCCACTCACCGACCAGAAGGCACCCTTCATTCGGGTGGCGGATAAAGCTTTCGACATCCTTTAAGGGATATCCCAAAAAAACGCCGATCTCATGCGGAAAGCTGTCACAGCGAAGCCGCTTTTTCAATACTGCAAAATACCCGGAAAGTGTGCCCGACTCCGGATATCCGAAGTTTTTAAGAAACTCCCTCTCAGAGCCCGAATTAAGATGCTTTTCAAGAATATTCTTGCGGTAAACTATCACTATCGCGCGGCTTTTACATTCGCAAAGAATTTCGGCATAGATGCCGGTGCTGTTAAGCTCTTTGTTCAATTTCCCGACCGCGCCGTTTGAGATTACCGATTTCGGACAGGCAACAATATTTGCCGGCTTTATCCCGGCAAGCGCGGGCGCACAATGCTGTGCCAGCAGTGTTTCAAGCATCAAAATTTTCCTCTCTCCGCGATTAGACAAAACTAACTAATTCGTAAATATTGTGTCTTGCTGGTTAGGCAAGACTAACTTATTTATATAATAGCACAGATTTTTTTATCTGTCAACCTTTTTTACATTATTGATAAAAAAGACCGCACATTAAAAAGTGCGGTCTTTTTTATCAGCATGACTGTAAGCCGGGTTCTGTATCAGACGGTCATCTATCTATGCCGCAGATCTCTCTGCGGCTAAAGCCGCCGGCCATCGCAGAGACGGGCAGTCTTTATTCTGCGATGCCATGCCGGCGTTGCTCCGGATGGGGTTTACAAGGCCTTCGGATTACCCCGAAGCCGGTGAGCTCTTACCTCGCCTTTTCGCCCTTACCTCTTATAAAGAGGCGGTATGTTTTCTGTTGCACTTTCCTTAAAGTCGCCTTCACCGGGAGTTACCCGGCATCCCTTGCCCTGGAGCCCGGACTTTCCTCATTGCACAAATTGTGCCCCGCGATCGTCTGTCATACTGACAGAGTTTATTATACCACACTCTCTCAAGGTTTGTAAAGATAAAATTATCGGTAATTGCAGTTAAAAAAATAACCCTATGGGCTAAACACCCACAGGGTTTGTTCTTTCTTTAGCCGGGAATGTTTCCGACTCCGTTTAACACATAACTCGGACGGTAAGGAAATGTCTCGATATCCTCCCTCGCCGTAACCCCCGAAAGCACAAGCACGGTGTCAAGACCGGTCTCGATTCCGGCAATTATATCCGTATCCATCCTGTCGCCTATCATCGCCGCCTCCGCAGAATGAACTCCGAGCATTTTAAGCCCGGTTCTCATCATTAAAGGATTCGGTTTGCCGACAAAGTATGCGCTCTTTCCCGACGCAAGCTCCACGGGAGATATAAGGCTTCCGCAGGCAGGCGCAATACCGCCCTCAATAGGACCGGTAATATCCGGGTTTGTCCCGATGAGCCTGGCTCCGTTTCTCACAAGCTGAACGGCGCGCTCCAGGCTTTCGTAATTATACGTGCGGCACTCGCCGACGATTACATAATCGGGGTTAACATTATTCATTGAAATGCCCTCTTCATAAAGAGCATTCAAAAGCCCCGGCCCGCCGATAACATATGCTCCGGCATGCTCGCACTGGCTCTTTATAAATCTTGCCGTCGCCAATGCGCTTGTATAAAAATGGCTCTCATCAACATCAAGCCCCATGCGCGCGAGCTTCTGCCTCAGGTCGGACGGCGAATTCTCGCTCGAGTTTGTCAGAAACAAAAAGTGCTTGTCGTTCTCGTAAAGCCAGTCAACAAACTCCTTCACGCCGTCCAATAGCTTGTTCCCGTGATATATGACACCGTCCATATCACAGATGAAGCCCTTTTTTGCCCTCAGTTTTTCCATAATCTGCTCCTCATTCGCCTTTAAGCACACTGATGTCCTCCATGCAGTGATGGCAAATATTTTTGCCCTTATAGCTTACAATTCCCTCAGACGATCCGCAGAATACACAAAAAGGAGTATACTTTCTTAATATAAGCATGTCCCCCTCGGTAAAAATCTCCAGCCCGTCCTTTTCGTTAAGGTCATATACCCTTCTTAAAGATTTGGGTAATACTATACGACCCAAACTGTCAAGCTCTCTTACTATACCGGTTGATTTCATCATTAACTCGCCCCTTCCGCTTTCCGATAGAATCCCCCGAATGCAACTTTATTATACACCATTTGTCAAAAACTGTCAATATCATTTGTTAAATTTTTTGCAAAAAAATTTTTAAAAAAAGTATTGACATTTTAGAGCTTTTATGATATCATATCATTGTTGCGCTGGTGTAGCTCAATTGGCAGAGCAGCTGATTTGTAATCAGCAGGTTGCGGGTTCAAGTCCCATCACCAGCTCCAGTATAGGGGGAGATTCCCGAGTGGCCAAAGGGGACAGACTGTAAATCTGCTGCAATTTGCTTCGGTGGTTCGAATCCACCTCTCCCCACCAAAAATCGGCAAGCTTTTTTTGAAGCTTGCCGATTTTTACTTATTACCTTTTCGTTCTTCACTCTTCACTGTATTTCGGGGAATTTTCCGCTTTGCGTCATGTAAAATATTGCTTTGTGAATGTCATTTCACTGTTATTGCATGCTAAAGCTAAATCTTTTTTCCTCCTTCATTTTCCTCTCATATTCTTATTGACAAACGGATAGCATTGTAATATAGTATATTATAGTTATAAATATAAGGAGGTTATTTTATGAACAGAACAGAATTAAAATCACAGGCAAAAAATATTCTTTCGGCAAATTACTGGTCTCTTGTCGGCGCAACGGCGCTTGTAATGGCAATTTTCGCAGCCGTATCGTCAGTTCCCGTTATCGGAGGCGTTGCGTTATATTTCCTCATTCCCATAAGCTTCGGCTTAACGCTTTACATCCTCGGCTTAGTTGACGGAGGAAAGCCTTCAATTACCGACATTTTTACGAACGCATTTGACGGAAGGTATTATTTAAGGAGAATCGGCGGATATGCATGGATGATGCTTTTCACATTTCTCTGGAGTCTCCTTTTCGTTATCCCCGGAATCGTAAAGGCGTATTCTTACGCACTCACGCCTTACATACTCGCAAAATATCCCGAGGTTCAGGCAAAAGAAGCGTTAAAGCACTCCATGAGGATTATGGACGGCAAAAAGGCGGAGCTTTTCGTTCTTCAGTTAAGCTTCATCGGATGGGCGCTGCTTTCCGGCATCACCTTCGGTCTCCTCGGAATCTTCTTTGTATTACCCTACATGTCAATTACCGAAACACTCTGGTTTAAGCGTACAATGGAGAATGCGGAAGAATACGGTCTTTTCTCCTATACTCCTGTCGAGTAATATCAAACACCGTCGTTTTATCAACGGCGGTGTTCTTGACTTCAAAGAAAACGTACTAAAACAGACTTAAAGGAGGCAATAAATTATGGGATTTTTAAAAGGTAAAACGGCAATCATCACAGGCGGCGGAAGGGCTGTCCTTTCCGACGGGACGTGCGGCTCTATAGGATACGGAATAGCCACGGCGTACGCCAAGGAGGGCGCGAACCTCGTGCTGACCGGGCGCAACCTAAAAAAGCTTGAGGACGCGAAGGAGGAGCTTGAAAGGCTCTACGGCGTCAAGGTGCTCATATCCGGTGCGGACGTTAACTCCGGCGCGGATAACGAAGCTGTAGTGACCGGGGTTGTAAAGAAAGCTTACGACACCTTCGGAAGGATTGACGTTCTTATTAACAACGCACAGGCATCGGCTTCCGGCGTTCCGCTTTCGGAGCACACGACCGAGCAGTTTGACCTTGCCCTTTATTCGGGGCTTTACGCTACATTTTACTACATGAAGGCGTGCTATCCCTATCTTAAGGAAACAAAGGGAACCGTCATCAACTTTGCCTCGGGCGCGGGACTTTTCGGAAACTTCGGACAGTGCGCATATGCCGCTGCAAAGGAGGGCATACGCGGGCTTACCAGGGTTGCCGCGACAGAATGGGGCAAGGACGGCATAAACGTCAACATCGTGTGCCCGCTCGCGTGGACATCTCAGCTTGAGAAATTCAAGGAGGCGTACCCCGATGCGTTCGCCGCGAACGTTAAGATGCCCCCTATGGGTCATTACGGCGACGTGGAAACGGAAATCGGCAGAGCGTGCGTTTCCTTAGCATCGCCCGACTTTAAGTATATGAGCGGTGAGACCATCACGCTGGAAGGCGGAATGGGACTTCGCCCGTAACCTTTTGAAATAAAAAACCTGAAAGCAATGCTTTCAGGTTTTTTTATTTATCTGAAGCTTTCTTCAGCCATATTGTTAAGCGCTTCTATTCTTTTTTCTATCGGCGGATGCGTGGAAAAGAGATTTGAAATCGCGTTCCGCTTTTTCATTGGGTCCGAAATATACATTCCCTCAGTCGCACTGCTCGCATTTCTCACCGGCTGAGAGTTTGCGCCGAGCTTGGAAAGAGCCGACGCCAGATACCTCGGATTTCCGGTGAGCGAGGCAGAAGCCGCGTCCGCCAGGTACTCCCTGTTTCTTGAAAGCGCCATTCTTAAAAGCTGACCCGCTATCGGCGCTATGATAATAAATATTATACCCAGAAGCGCCAGAATTCCCGATCCGGAGTCCGAGTCCGAATCGCGCCTTCTTCTTGCTCCGCCCCACCAGAGCGAGCGCGAAAACATATCGGAAATGATGATGACCGCGCCGATCATGACGGACGCAACGGTCTGGAGTAGGATATCGTAATTTTTGATATGCCCCATTTCATGCGCAAGAACGCCCGAAAGCTCCCCCGGAGTCATCATGTTTATAAGCCCTCTCGTCGCGGCAATGGCAGAATGCGAGGGATTTCTTCCCGTTGCAAAGGCGTTGGGAGATGAATCCTCCACCACATAAAGCTTCGGCATCGGCACTCCCGCCTTTTGGGCAAGCGGAGCGACCGCCGAGGATAAGATTCTCAGATCCTCGCCCGATGCCTCATGCGCGCCGCTCATTTTTATCACCATTTTGTCGGAATTCCAATAGGAGAAAAAGCTTGAAAGAATGGAGATCACACCCGCTATTACAATAGCGTATTCGCCCCACCCCATAGCGTACGCAATGAAGTACACCACAAGGTACAAAAGCGCGGTTATAAGCGCAACAATAACTGCCGTTTTTAATTTGTTTCCGAAAACCGATAATTTCATATCATTCATCTCTCATAATATATATAGTCGCCGGCTCCCACAAAATAATGCTTTTCGCCGATGATTATTTCCGTGTCGCACGGAGTCTCAATATCATAGCGTATGCCGTCATTCGTGTAGCTCCACTTGCTCGAAATTTTACCCTTTCGGGTCTCGAGAGACGCCGTAAGGTGCCCCAGTCTCTTATCCGGATGCGGCTCTATCACCGCCTTTTCAAATCCGGGGGCCTCCTCCGAGCGCTTTATGCCCGCGGCATATCCGTAAACCCAGTCAGCAACCGCGCCGTACGCGTAGTGATTAAACGAGTTCATGTCAACGCACTGCCCGGTCGTGGAGTACCAGAGGCTTCCGTCCGTCTTTTGACCGTCCCAGTGCTCCCAGATAGTCGTCGCCCCGGCATTTACCGAGTAGAGCCACGACGGGAATTCCTCCCTCAGAAGAAGGCTGTAGGCTATGTCCTGATACCCGTTTTCCGAAAGTGCATGAAGAAGATACGGCGTGCCGACAAAGCCCGTCATAAGGTGCATGCCGCAGTCGCGGACAAGCGACGCTAAACGCTCGGCGGTCTTCTTTTTGTCTGCCGTCAAGTCAAAATAAAGCGCAAGCGCACACTCTGTCTGCGTTTCATATTTATCCTCAAACGCCTTGATAAACTGCTTCTTGATATTTTTATAAAGCTTTTCATACTCCTTCATATCATGCGAAAGTATCTTTCCTATTTTAATCAGGAGCGAGGTGGAATATGCATAGAACGCGGTTCCGATGAGGTCCTTTCTCGTTGAGCCGGCAAGGCTTCCCTCCGGCGCATCGAGTCCCAGCCAGTCTCCGAACTGGAAGTGCCCGGTGAACATATACTTGTCCTTTGTGGCTCTTCCCATGTAGTCGACCCAGCCCTTCATTGCGTCAAAGTTTTCCTTTAATATCTCCTTGTCGCCGTAGGTTAAATACATCTGCCACGGGCAAATCAAAACAGCATCGCCCCAGGCGGAGCTGTTATTCAAAAGTCCCTCGTCAAGGACAGAGGCGCCCTCCCACCTTGCCGGAACGATCTTGGGAATTCTGCCCTCGTATGACGCTGCGGTAACGTCGCGCATCCATTTTTTAAAGAATTTCAAAACGTCATAGTTAAAGCTTGCCGCGCGCGCAAACACCTGTGCGTCACCCGTCCAGCCCTTGCGCTCGTCTCTCTGCGGGCAGTCGGTCGGCACGTCAAGATAGTTGTCCTTCTGACCCCAGAAAATATTATCAAAAAGCTTGTTGAGCTTTTCGTTTGAGCAATTTAAATAGCCCGTTTTCTTAAGGTCGGAATAAACGCAGATGCCCTCAAAATTATCGGGTTCGATCTTTCCCTTCGGGCACTCGGTAAGTCTTAAATAACGGAAGCCGAAGAACGTGAACTTGGGCTTGAACACATTTAACCCGTCCTTACAGGTAAATTCCATTCTTGCCTTTGCCGAGCGGTAATTTCCGTTGAAGAAGTTGCCGTCCTTATCCAGTATCTCGGCACACTCCAAAACGTACCTGTCGCCCTTTTTCGCGTTAACGGATATCTCAACGTATCCGGTCATATTCTGTCCGAAATCAAGTATCTTATCGCCGTTCGACGCGGTTATTAAAGAAGGCTTGAGCCTCTCGTGCTCGCATATCTTCTCGCCCTCCTGCGGAATCAGTATCTTTTTATCCCACTTTAACTTTTTGCAGGGAACCGCTCTTCTGTCAACATAGTTAAAGTCCCATGTTTCGCCGTTGAAGCAGTCCGAATACAAAATATTGCTTCTTTTCGTTTTCCATGTTTCGTCAGTAGTTATTACTTCTGCCGTCCCGTCCTCATATTCTATCAAAAGCTCTGCGGCTGCGGCAACGGGAAGATCCTCCTGACCCGGTCTTAATGCCGCCATTCTGCCGCGGTACCAGCCGTTTCCGACCTCGATCTCAAGCCTGTTTTTCTTTTTGAGCATATCTGTAACGTCATAGGTCTGGTACTGAAGCCTCTTCGCCACCTGAGTCCACCCCGGAGCGAAAAAAAAGTCGGACACTCTTTTTGAGTTTATTCTTGCCTCGTAGTTTCCTAAAGACGTTGCCGTAAGGTGCGCGCTCTTTATTTTTTTCTCGGTTTCAAACTCCTTAAAAAATATGACGCAGGCGGAAAAATCATATTTTTTCCCGCTCACGATAAAATCTGCGTTAAATTTCATCCTTATCTCCTCCCTTTTTTATGATTATACACTTTCGCACAAAGCCTGTCAATGAATATTTGATGAATTTTACGTAAAAAGAGTCCCGCATAAGCGGGACTCTTTTTTCTTAATTTAAGCTTTCCGTTATTGCTTCTGCCGCCGCTTTTCCCGCGCCCATGGCAAGAATTACTGTCGCGGCGCCGGTTACGGCGTCGCCTCCGGCATACACGTTCTCAACCGATGTTTTACCGGACTCCGAGAAGGTCTTGATGCCTCCCCAGCTCTCCGTTTCAAGGTCAGGCTCGCTCGACTTTATCAGGGGATTGGGCGATGTGCCGATAGCCATGATCACAACATCGCAGTCAATCACAAAGTCAGAGCCCTTTTTTTCAACCGGGCGGCGTCTGCCGGACGCGTCCGGCTCGCCCAATTCCATCTCAACGCATTTAATGCCCGAAACAAAGCCCTTATCGTCGCCCAATATCCCGGTCGGGTTGGTGAGCAATTTAAAGATAATGCCCTCCTCCTCGGCATGGTGAACCTCCTCCGCTCTTGCGGGAAGCTCCGCCATTGAACGGCGGTACACGATATAAACCTCGTCCGCCCCGAGTCTTAACGCGCTTCGCGCCGCGTCCATCGCAACGTTTCCGCCGCCTACGACGCAGACCTTTTTCCCTTTCTTTATCGGCGTGTCGGAACCCTCCTTATATGCCTTCATGAGGTTCACTCTCGTCAGAAATTCGTTTGCCGAATATACGCCCTTTAACGACTCGCCGGGAATGTTCATAAACCTCGGAAGTCCGGCACCGGAGCCGATAAATACATAGTCAAACTCTTCTCTTATTTCGTCCATCGTGACCGTTTTTCCGACAACGACGTTGGTTTCAACCTTAACACCGAGCGCAATCAAAGAATCAATCTCGCGCTTTACGATCGCCTTGGGAAGTCTGAATTCCGGAATACCGTAAACCAAAACTCCGCCGGGAGTGTGGAGCGCTTCAAACACCGTCACATCAAACCCGTTCTTCGCCAAAACTCCGGCACACGCAAGTCCGGAAGGACCGGAGCCCACGATTGCCGCTTTTTTGCCGTTTTTTGTAACTTCCTTTTTCTCAATATCCGTGCTTTCGTTGTGGCGGTCGGCAACAAATCTTTCGAGTCTGCCGATGCCAACGCTCTCGCCCTTTATACCGCGGACGCACCTGCCCTCGCACTGATTCTCCTGCGGACAAACTCTTCCGCAGATTGCCGGGAGCGAGCTTGTCTCGGTTATGATGTCATAAGCTTCGTCAAACTTTCCCTCCGCGACCTTTTTGATAAAGTCCGGAATCTTGATGCTGACTGGACATCCCGAAACGCAGGGCATGTTCTTGCAGCCGAGGCAGCGCTGCGCCTCGGAAACCGCGGTTTCTTCATCATAGCCCAGCGCGACCTCGGAAAAATTCTTTCCTCTTTCAATCGGATCCTGCACGGGCATTTCGTGTTTTTTAGGTGACATATCAGCCATTTATCTCACCGCCTTTAAATAAATTGCAGACTTCTTCGTTTCTCTCGTGCTCAAATTCCTTGTACATGGAGGCTCTGCTCATTGCCTCGTCAAAATCTATCTCGTGCGCGTCAAACTCCGGTCCGTCAACACAGGCGAACTTTGTTTTTCCGCCCACGGTAAGGCGGCACCCTCCGCACATTCCCGTTCCGTCAATCATGATGGGGTTCATGCTCGCCACGGTCTTAACGTTATATTTTTTCGTCAGCGCGGAAACGAACTTCATCATTATAAGCGGACCTATCGTGATGACCTCGTCATACTTCTCGCCGGACGTGATGAGTTTTTCAAGCGCATTTGTAACGAGTCCCTTTTCGCCCTTTGACCCGTCGTCCGTCATCAAAAAGAACCTGTCGGAGATATTTTTAAATTCGTCCTCCAAAATAACAAGCTCCTCGGTTCTGAAGCCGACAACCGTGTGAACCGTGGCACCCGACTCGTGAAGCTTTTTCGCCACGGGGTACGCAATCGCGCAGCCCACGCCGCCGCCGACAACGCAGACCTTTTTCTTGCCCTCGGTCTCCGTCGCGCGTCCAAGGGGACCCACAAAATCGGCGATGCAATCGCCCTCATTTTTCATATCGAGCTTTCTTGTTGTCGCCCCGACTATCTGATAAATAATCGTAACGCTTCCCTTTTCCCTGTCAAAATCCGCTATGGTCAGGGGAATCCTCTCGCCGTCCTCATCAACCCTTAAAATGATGAACTGACCGGGCTCTGCATGGCGCGCCGCCTTCGGTGCGTCGATCTCCATCAGTGTCACCGTCGGGTTCAAGCGCTTCTTTCTTAAAATTTTATACATTTTTTCACCTCATAATGCAAAGGGAGGGATTGCTCCCTCCCCCGGTATTACACTTATCAGCAAACGCCGTAAGCCTTCATTGAATTTGCCACCTTTAAGAATCCGGCAATGTTTGCACCGGCAACAAGGTTGCCCTCCATTCCGTATTCAGCCGCAGCCTTGGAAGCATTGTGGTAAATGTTTACCATGATGTCCTTAAGCTTAGCGTCAACCTCTTCAAACGTCCAGGAATATCTCATGGAGTTCTGGCACATTTCAAGCGCACTTGTTGCAACACCGCCGGCATTTGCAGCCTTTGCGGGTCCGAAAAGGATTCCCGCCGACAGGAATGTGTGAATCGCCTCGGGAGTCGAAGGCATATTTGCGCCCTCGCCGACAGCTGTTACGCCATTGGCAACAAGCTTCTTCGCACTCTCTTCGTTGATTTCGTTCTGGGTTGCGCAGGGAAGTGCAATGTCGCACTTGATGCCCCAGATTCCGGAGCAGCCCTCGTGATATTCAGCGTCCTTGTGAACGTCAACGTACTCTTTGATTCTGCCTCTCTTAACCTCCTTGATTTCCTTAACGAGTGCTAAGTCGATTCCGTTCTTGTCATAAACATATCCGTTCGAATCGGAAAGCGCAACGACCTTGCCGCCGAGCTGGGTTGCCTTTTCCGTTGCGTAGATTGCAACGTTGCCCGAGCCGGAGATAACGACCGTCTTGCCCTCGAACGAAAGGTTGTGGTCGCGGAGCATCTCATCCATAAAGTAGCAAAGACCGTAACCTGTAGCCTCGGTTCTCGCAAGGCTTCCGCCGTAGGTAAGACCCTTACCCGTGAGAACGCCGGTGAACTCGTTTCTCAATCTCTTATACTGACCGTAGAGATATCCTATCTCTCTCCCGCCGACGCCGATATCGCCTGCCGGAACGTCAGTATCCGCTCCGATATGCTTTGAAAGCTCTGTCATAAAGCTCTGGCAGAAACGCATAACCTCCATGTCGGACTTACCCTTGGGATCAAAGTCCGATCCGCCCTTGCCGCCGCCGATCGGAAGACCGGTGAGCGAGTTTTTGAATATCTGCTCGAATCCCAAAAACTTAATGATCCCCTCATATACCGACGGGTGGAAACGGAGACCGCCCTTGTAAGGACCGATTGCGGAGTTGAACTGAACTCTGAATCCTCTGTTGACCTGAACCTTGCCGTTATCGTCAACCCACGGTACTCTGAACTTTATAACTCTTTCGGGCTCAACAAGGCTCTCTATTATGCCGAGCGAAATATATTCCGGATGAGCCTCGATAACGGGCTCAAGCGACTCCAATACTTCATATACCGCCTGATGAAATTCCGCTTCGCCGGGATTTCTCTTCTTAACGGTTTCCATAAGGTCTAAAAGATACTGATTTTTCATATAAAACCTCCAAAACACATAAAAATTCTTGCATAAAACAGTATACCGCAATTTTTTTGCGATGTCAATAATTTATAAAAAGAAAATCGAATTTGCCGAAATTTTTTGCTTCACTTTTCTTTTGCCGTCCGTGCTGTCCGAATTTTTTTCTGTTTTCATTTCAATTTGAAGTAATTTTTTCCGAATTATTCCGCAAGATACGACAAAACGGAAAGAACCGTGCTTCCGGCGGTCTCCGTGCGGAGGATCCTTTTTCCGAGTGTGCATATCTTAATTCCCGCGTCAGACGCTTTTTTTACCTCGACGGGAGAAAATCCGCCCTCCGGTCCTATGATAAATCCGGCACTTTTCTCGCCCGAGTAGGTTATTTTCCCGTCTCTTGCCTCCTCGTACGGCATGAAGGCAAGCTCTTTTTCCTTCAATTCCTCTATCGCCTCGGAAAATGTCAGCGTATTTCTCACCTTCGGGATAACTCCCCTTTTGCACTGCTTTGCCGCCTCATAGGCAATCTTTTGCCAGCGCTCCGCCTTTTCGCCCTTTGCGACGCAGCGCTCAGACAAAACGGGAACGATCTCAAAGGCGCCGAGCTCCGTCGCCTTCTGGATGATAGAGTCCATCTTCCCGGCTTTCGGAATACACTGATAAAGCGTGATTTTTAATTCAAGCTCCGCCGGGCACGCTTCGCTTTTTATAACTGACAGCGTCACGTCCTCCTTGGTTATCTTCTCTATCTTGCAGTAATAGTCCGTTCCCTCTTTGTCGCACACGGTTACTTCATCGCCGGGAGCCATTCTTAAGACCCGCCCGATGTGGCGCGCGTCCTCCCCCGTTAAAATTATCTTTTCTCCGATGTTTTCCCTGTCGGTAAAAAATTTAGGCATTAAACTTCCTCCGCTTCCTTCATAAGCTCTTTTATAAGCTCCGGTGTATTTTCCTCATAGTATGAAAGCTCTTCTTTTCCCTTGTCCGTAAGCGAAAAGAGCTCTCCTTTTTTTAAGAACCATCCGTAGCAATTTCTCTTTAATATCCTGTCTGCACCTTCAATTTCTTTTTCCGTAATTTCTCCGCGCCTTTTTATTGTTTCGGCAACTAAAATGCAGTGCTCGCGATAGACCGTGATTTTCTTTCCGTTGGTGCCGCCGGTATTTAAATCCCCGTGGCGCAGCGAAAACTCCCGTTCGATCTTCTTTCTTTTGCCCGCGCTCCTTTTTATCGACGCCTCGCGGTCATATCCTCCCGGAGGGAAGGTGACCTTTGCGCCATCCTTTTTCACAGTGATAAGCCCTATCTCAAGCCGTCTTAAAACCGTGCCGATGTTATGCCATCGCCGGAGCGTGCTCTTTTTGGGGCTCGGAACCGCGATATAAACAAGATCCGCCACCTTCTGCCTTAAAACCGCCTGAACAATAACGTCAAGGTTCAAATGAAGCTTCATCTCGACCGCAGCACTTTTCCCGTCCGGCATGACCGCGAAAATGTCGATATCGCCCACCTCCGCCTTGACCTCGGCTCCCATATTTTCCAAGAGGTTCTTCACCGGCAAATAAAGATCCGTTTCCGGCATTAAAAACACTCCTTTTCGATTGACTCTTTTTTATAAATAGTGTATAATACTTTTGAGGTGTTTGTCAATGAAAAAATTTGTTTCATGGAATGTTAACGGTCTGCGCGCCGTTGTTTCAAAGGGATTTTACGAGGTTTTCTGTGCTCTTGACGCGGATATTTTCTGCCTTCAGGAGACCAAAATGCAGTCCGGGCAGATCGAAATAGACCTTCCGGGCTACCATAAATATTTTAACTATGCCGAAAAAAAGGGCTATTCCGGCACCGCGGTGTTTTCAAAGGAGGAGCCCATGGCAGTAACCTGCGGAATCGGAATCGCCGAGCATGACACCGAGGGGCGCGTTATAACGCTTGAATTTCCCGAATACTATTTCGTCTGCGTGTACGTTCCCAATTCGCAGGAGGAGCTTAAAAGGCTCGCCTACCGCATGGAGTTTGAGGACGCGTTCAGGGCATACCTTTGCTCCTTAAAAGAAAAAAAGCACGTTATCGTGACCGGTGACTTAAATGTCGCGCATAACGAGATTGACTTAAAAAATCCGAAATCCAACACCAAAAACGCGGGCTTTACAAAAGAGGAGCGCGAAAAATTCTCCCTTCTTTTGGAATCGGGCTTTCACGATACCTTCAGGGAGCTTTATCCCGACACGGTGACATATTCCTGGTGGTCGTACCGCTTCCGCGCACGCGAGAGGAACGCAGGCTGGCGCATTGACTATTTTCTGACCGATTCCATGGATTATGTGACCGACTCCGTTATCCATACCGATATTACGGGCTCTGACCACTGCCCGGTCGAGCTTAAGGTAAACTTATAAAAAGCCAAACACGCACGCCTTTCCGGCGTGCGTGTTTTTGCAACCGTTCCGCTTCCTGAAAACAGCCTCATCGCCTGAAAGAAGCGGGCATCGTATCGGGGCGCTTTTTCAATCCGCGCTTTATTTTCCGATAAAGTCAAAATATTTGCTTCTTACTGCGCGGAGAACGAGGTTTCTTGTAAATGTTATAGCTGTGCCCTCCGGCTCTGTGCAGTATGCATTTGCTTAAGGAATATATCAATAAATACGGCATCATAGTTCTTTCCCGAATCAAAATCACGAATCATATCCTCACCGCACTCGTAGCTTTTAATATCCGCAGTAAGCCTTTTCTCTGCAAAATAGCTTCTCGGAAATCCGCTTATAATTTCCGAGTCAATTTTACCGCTGCAAATTGCTATTTTCATATGTCGCGCTTCAAATTTAAAATATCTTGCATTTTTCTGTTGTTTGCATTATAATTATATTATATTCCGCAGGAAGGGGAGTTTTCTATGACAACGGAAGAACTTTACCGGCACCTCGGAGGCGACTACAGCGAAGTCCTTTCAAGGCTCCGGAGCGAAGCTTTAATAAAAAAGCTTATCAAAATGTTCCCGGACGATCCGGGCTACAGCAATCTTTGCATTGCCTTAAAATACGGTGACACCGAAGGCGCCCGACTTGCCGCCGAATCTCTTTTAGGTGTGTGCCAAAATCTCGGCTTCAATGACCTTGAACGCAGCGTCTTTGAAGTTAATGCGGCACTTAAGAGAGGCTGCGGCGCTGTAACCGACAATATGCTCTCAAGGCTCGGTTCCGACTATGAAGTGACTGCATTTCTCACTCAAAAATTTACAAACGAAAATTAAAACCGCCGATGGCTTTTTCGCCCGGCGGTTTTAATTTTTAATCATGTATTTTGCCGCCTGTTCCAGTATCTTTGCCATGTACTTCCTGATGTCCCTCTTCTTGTCTTTATCGACCGTTCCGATCGCTTTCATAAAGCCAAGCTTATCATTTATTATGTCAGTAAGCGTTTTTGCTTCCGAAGCCTTAAACACTTCAAAAATTGCCTCTACAAGTATTTCGCGTTCTTCCTTTGTCATCTCCGATATCCAGCCGGACAATACTCTGTCTACCGCAACACTGCTGCCGCTCGGTCCGTCCGCAGCCACAAACGAACTGCCCAGAACCTCCCATCCGAACGCCACATGCTGAAGAATAAGATTTTCCTTGCAGGATACGATTCTTTCCTCTCCGCAAGCCTCAAACAGTCTCCCGATTATTGAGCCCTCCGGCAATATATTTATGACTTTTCCGCTGATTTCCTCATATTCCCGGCTTTTAACCGGCTTTTCGGGAAATCCCGGTCCGTCAAAGTTAAACACTCTTTTAATGCGCCTTTTATATTTAGGCTCAAGGTTCGCCGCGGCGTACACCGAAAGATTCCCGCCCTTGGAGTGACCGCCCGCGTAAAACTTTGAAAACCAAAACGTTCGCATCGCCTTATTAAGATAATCTGCCGCTTCTCTCTGCGACGGCACCGAGTCCATGTACGAAAGGTTAAAATCCTCTTTCCAGCCGACTATCGTGTCATCCGTCCCCCTGTACGCAGCAAAAACATCACGCCCGATATGAAAAAGCAAAGCGGAAAACTGCTCCTCATTCTCATCATCAACCCTGTCAATAAATCCCGAAAGCTTTACATCCTTAAAACGTTCAGAGGACGCCGCCGTTTTAAGAAGAGACGTTATATCCTCGGGCAGGACTGCGCCCAATGGCTTTTGCCCTTCTTTGAAAAAAAGCCTTGATGCCTCTTTAAGCGTCACACACTCCCTCATGTCGGAGGAAACTATCCCCGAAAAATCAATATAGGAAAGCTGTGTGAAGATAAGCGCGTCCACCTCCGTAAATTCCGAATCGGAAAATTTAAGATCGCCGCGCCACGCGATATAATCCATTATAGTTGCCACAAAGCTCCCCCTTTAATAGATTATTATACTGAATTTTCTGTTTTTTGCAAGTGTTTTTCTTCTTTTTAATCCCCAAAAAAGCAAAAAACGCGCCCTGTAAGGACGCGTTCTCTTTTTACGCTTCTTTTTTAACTATCTCTTTGCCCTTGTAATATCCGCAGGCAGGGCAGATTCTGTGAGGCATCTTGAGCTCGCCGCACTGGGGGCACTTAACCATTCCGGGAACGCTGAGTCTCCAGTTAGCTCTTCTCGAATGCTTTCTCGCTTTAGATATTCTTGTCTTCGGTACTGCCATGTTCTACACCTCCATTAATTATAAGTCAGCTTTGAAATTTTTTAATATGTCGAACCTCGGATCCCAGTCGTCATCACTGCAGAAGCAGGCTCCTTCATTAAGATCCTTCCCGCATTTGGGACAGATCCCCTTACAGTTCTCATCGCAGAGAACCGTCATCGGCAGCTCCGAAATCACCGCTTTTTCAATGATTCCCGAAAGCTCACACTCCGACCTGTCATCGGAAAGCGCGCCTTCTTCTCCGTCTTCTCCTCCGAGCTCCTCATAAATATCTGCGTCAAAGCTGATTGTTACAGGCTTTAAGCACCTTGCGCATGGAGTTGTATACTCTCCGGCAGCTCTTGCTTTAAGCTCCAGACTTCCGCCGATATTTATAATATTCCCCGTCACCTTAACGTCGGAAAAGTCATATTCTCCGCCGTCAAAAACCACTCTGCCCAAGCTGACAGAGCCTTCCGCGGGCACCTTACCTTCAGAATTCGCTATTGACGAAATGTTTATCTTCATTACGATTCCTCTCTGCAAGCAAAGTATATTATACATTCTTTTTATATAAATGTCAATACTTTTGCCTTAATTTTTTCTTTTTTCTATTCCTCACCCTCACGCGAAGGCTCTTTCGCCTCGGGAGTTACGCTGACTGACACCGACACGCGCATTGTCTCGCTCTTTACTCCATCGGGAAGTCTTAAGTCTCTGGCGAAGCTTTTTGACGCTATAGCATAATATGCGTCAATATCGTCCACGTCAACCGAATCAATGTTTTCCACCGTCTCGACAGGTCCCGTTATAACAACGGTCTCCGGGTTCACGCTGTCAACGTTTACGATATAGCCCGACAAGCTTCCGACAATGTCCGGCTTATTGACCTTAACCTCTTTCTTTCCGAGGCAGTTTATCGTAACCGTCGCTTCGTTTTCGGACTTTGTTATCATTTCATTTTTGATGACCCCTCCGGTCGAATCCTTTAAGACGATTCCGGTGTTATAAATATTCTCGCTCTTTGTGATGTTCGAAACGTCTATCGCCTCGGTCCACGCAGTAACGTTCTCCAAAAGCGTGCCGGGACCCTTGACCGTGATCTGCTCGGGGCTGACGTTCTTTTCACCCTCTATAACGGAGTCGTTCATCGTGCCGGTTATGTCGATTCCGACCTCGACTATCTTCTTTATCAGAATATCTGTCACAAGCTTTCCGCTTGTAATCTTTTTTTCCTCAACGCTTAAAGAATCAGGAATTCCGACAATGGTGATTATGGGATTCTGCTCGCCCGTGCCGGTTATGTTCGACACATCGGCGATAGCGTTTATGTCAGACCGGTTAAGCCTCGAAAGCGCATTTCTCGCGCCCGATATCTTGACCGCAACCGAAATGTTGCCCGACAGAACCGTGATATTTCTTGACTCAAGCTCCGCGATTCCCGTAATGGTGACCGGGATATTGGTGTACGTATTTGTAGATACGGGGTTCTCGTCATAAGAAACATATATCCACATAAGTATTGCCAAAAGAGCGCACGCAACCTTGCCCCAGAACTTTTTGGACGCAATCTTTTTTCTTTCGGAAGCTTCCTCCTGTTCCTTTGTCTGCTCCTTTTTTATTTCCTTTTCGTTCTCACTCATTGCGGTCCCCCCTTTTGAAAAGCCCCTTTATATCCTCCACGGGAGCCATATCGGAAAACTCTATCGTCAGAATCTCTCTGAGATTGTCGGGCGTTATGTCCCTGTGAAGTCCCCCATCCTTCGCGTACGAAATTTTTCCGGTCTCCTCGGACACTACAACCGCAATGGCGTCGCTCTTTTCCGTGACGCCGATCGCCGCCCTGTGGCGCGTTCCGAGCTCCGTGCTTATCGCAGCATTTTCCGAAAGCGGAAGTATACTCTGTGCATAAGCAATCTTTTCGTTTTTGATTATTACCGCTCCGTCATGAAGAGGCGTGTTTTTAACGAATATATTCTCCAAAAGCCCCTGTGAAATTTCTGCGTCAAGCACCGTTCCCGTTACCTTTATGACAGAATCAAGCTTTTTCTGCTTTTCAAAAACTATCAAAGCGCCGGTGCTTTCGGCCGCCATGTCGCTGACGGCGGAAACTATCGCTTCTATCCTGTCCTTCTCAATAATAATTCCGGGATTTAACATTTTGCGGAGAGCCGTGCCGCGGCCGAGCCTGTCAAGAAAGCTCCGAAGCTCCGGCTGGAACACAATAATAACCGCAATCGCGCCGACCTGAATCAGATTTCTCAAAATAAAGTTGACCGTGTTAAGCTGCAAAAGCGCGCTGACCGGTGTTAAAATAACCAGCGCGATAACGACCTTTAAAGACTGCCACGCCTTCGTTTCAATCATATATTTCCCTATGTAATAAAACGCGATCGCAACAATAAGTATATCTATAACGTCATTAAGCTTTATCATGCCGAAAAAACGGGAGAACTGTGTTATCACCGCGGTCAAAGCATTTTCCATACAGATTCCCTCCTTTAAAAAGTTAGCATTTATATTATACAACATTTTTGCCCGCATTGGAAGGGTTTTTTGTGAATTTTTTAAAAAAAATTTAAAAGGTGCATCCTTCAGATGCACCTTTTAAATCATTTTTCCAATATATCGGCAATTCTTTCCGAGGCGTGCCCGTCGCCGTAAGGATTGGACGCCTTGCTCATCTTCTCGTACGCCTCTTTATCCTCTAAAAGCTCCTTAAAGTTTTTGTAGATAACCTCCTCGTCGGTTCCGACAAGCTTTAACGTGCCCGCGGCAATGCCCTCGGGGCGCTCCGTCGTATCGCGCATTACCAAAACCGGCTTGCCGAGCGAGGGAGCCTCTTCCTGTATTCCGCCCGAATCGGTCAGGATAAGGTAGCTTCGCGCAAGGAAATTATGAAAATCAAGAACCTCCAAGGGGTCGATAATATGTATCCTGTCGCACCCGCCGAGCTCCTCTGCCGCCGCTTTTCTGACAACGGGGTTCATGTGTATGGGATAGATCGCCTTGACATCGGGATGCTCATCCATGATCCTTCTGATCGCGCGGAACATATGGTGCATCGGCTCGCCCAGGTTCTCTCTTCTGTGCGCGGTTATGGTGATGAGCCTTGAGCCCTGAGCCCACGAAAGCTCCGGATGGTGATAGTCATCGCGCACCGTGGTCTTAAGCGCGTCGATCGCGGTATTTCCCGTTACATATATGCTTTCGGGATCCTTGCCCTCTTTAATGAGATTGTTCTTCGAAAGCTCCGTCGGCGAGAAATTATACTTTGCGATTATGCCGACCGCCTGGCGGTTAAACTCCTCCGGGAACGGAGAATAGATGTTGTAGGTTCTCAATCCCGCCTCAACGTGACCCACGGGAATCTGAAGGTAAAAGCAGGCAAGCGCGGTCACAAACGTCGTTGACGTGTCACCGTGGACAAGCACAACGTCCGGCTTCACCTCTTCAAGCACGCCCTTTATTTTCTCTAAAATGTTAGTCGTTATGTCAAAAAGCGTCTGTTTATCCTTCATGATCGAAAGGTCGTAGTCGGGCGTTACGCCGAATGCGTCCAGCACCTGATCAAGCATCTGCCTGTGCTGACCGGTCACGCAGACTACAGTCTTTATCCCCTTTCTTTTTTTAAGTTCGTTGACAAGAGGGCACATTTTTATTGCTTCCGGTCTTGTTCCGAACACCAGCATGACTTTTTTCATAAGTACCTCCTATATAATACAGGTTTTATAATCCGTATATATCACCATACCGGGCTTTGCTCCGGACGGTTTTTTCACGTTTTTAACAAGCGTATAATCGACCTCTGTTTTCGGTGCTCCGTCCGCCTTGCTGTGCTTTGCCGCAAGGCATGCCGCGTAATATATCACGCTGTCGGGCACCTTTTCCCCGCGCGACGAGATGATGACATGGCTTCCCGAATTGTTCTTCACGTGGAGCCAGATATCGTTCGCGCGCGAAAGCTTTAAGGTAAGATAGTCGTTTTGCTTATTGTTTCTGCCGACAAAAACGGTGAAGCCCTCATATTCAAATGAAAGCGGCTCCGCCTTCTGCTCTTTTGGGTTCTTCCCCTTCTTTTTCTTCGCTCCGCCGGATATATATCCGCCCTCGGCAAGCTCCTCCCTTATCTGGGAAATATCCTCCGCCGTTTCCGCCTGCCCGATGGACTGAAGAACGCTCTCCAAATACGAAAGCTCCTCCCTCGCCTCCGAAAGCTGAGCGGTTATCATTATTTCGGCATTTTTTGCCTTTGTATATTTTTTATAGCATCTTTGCGCATTGTCGGCCGGGGAAAGGTTTTCGTCAATCGGGATGCGGATTATCTTTTCCTCGCCCTCCGACCAGTCGGACACTTCCGCTATTTTATCGCCCTTTTTTATTTTATAAAGATTTGCGGTTATAAGGTCGCCCATCGCCTTGTACTCGTCCTTCTTTTCCGCGTCAGAAAGCTCCTTTAACTGAAGCCTTATCTTCTTTTCGGCGCGTTTTATAAGGTTCGACAAAAGCTTGTAAAGCGATGATGTGCGCTTTTTTATGTGCTCCGCTTTGTCCTTTTCAAGGTAATAATCGTCCATCGCCTCGCCCATGGAGGGGTATGTCTTTATCTTTAATGCTCCGTCGTACTCCTTGGGATAAAAGCACCAGAAGTCAACCGGCTTATCCTCCCCGAAAACGACCGACGGAGTATAGCTTTTTTTATCTATCGCGTCAATCACGCTTCCGATAAACTCCGCAGCGCCGAAAGAGTATTGCGCCTCCCTTTCGGCAAGCGGGGAAAACCCCGTAAATTCCCTTGCAAGGCGGTTATCATGGCACCCTGCGGCACGGGCTAAAGCCTCCTCCTTCGTCACCTTCGTGATATCGCACTTATCAGGCTGCGATAAAAAGGTGTAGTTAAAGCCCGGCATTATCATGCGCTCGGAAAGAGACGAAAGGTCGTTCTTTCTCAGGCAGTCATATATTTTATACTCAGAATCCGTCACGATAATGTTTGAATTTCTGCCCATTATCTCTACGATAATGTGCTTATCGGACTTGTCGCCAAGCTCGTTTCTGCATTCAAATATAATGTCTGCCGTCCTGTCAAGCCCCTCCTGGCGCACCTCTTTAAGCCTTGCCGAGGTAAAATGCTTGCGAAGCAGCATGCAGAACATCGGCGCGGATTCGGGATTTTCAAGCTTTGCATCGCTTATCTGAAGTCTCGGACTTTCGGGGCTTGCGCATATCAAAAGCTTTTTGGCGCCTTCCTTTGTATGGAGTATCAGCACCGCCTCGTCCTTTTCGGGCTGGTATATTTTCTGTACCGACGCGCCGGCAAACCTATTAATCTCTTCCGTAACACATCTTAAAGTAAGTCCGTCAAGCGGCAAGAAAAATCACCTCGTTATCTTTTATCAATAGGCGTGTATGCCCTTTTAACCGTAACGCTCTTGTACGCGGGACGTATAATCTTTCCTCCCGCGACAACCTCCTCCATACGGTGAGCGCACCAGCTGGCAACCCTCGACACCGCAAAAAGAGGCGTGTAAAGCTCCTCGGGAATATTCATCATACTGTAAACAAAGCCGGAATAAAGGTCAACATTTGCGCAAAGCTGCTTTCCTCCGCCCTTTATCTCGGAAAAGAGCTCCGGAGTCATTCTTTCAATCCTGTCATACATCAAAAATTCGTCTGTCGAGCCTGTCGACTCCGCCATTTCGAGCGCCTTTGACTTTAAAAGCTGAGCTCTGGGGTCAGACAGTGTATAGACCGCGTGACCCATACCGTATATAAGCCCGGTCTTATCATACGCTTCTTTTTTGATTATCTTCACAAGATAGTCGCGCAGGGCCCCTTCGTCGCGCCAGTCGCAGCTTTGCTTGATTTCGTCGATCATGCCCATGACCTTGGCGTTCGCACCGCCGTGCTTGGGACCCTTAAGCGAGCCGACAGCCGCGGCGATCGCACTGTACGTATCCGTTCCGCTGGACGAAACAACATGCGTTGCAAAAGACGAGTTGTTACCGCCGCCGTGCTCCGCGTGAATAACCAGCATCAAGTCAAGCGTATCCGCCTCAAGCTTTGTGAAGCTGTTGTCCCTTCTTATAAGGTGCAGAATGTTCTCCGCCGTGTCATAGTCCGGCTTCGGAGAATGAAGATATAAGCTGTCGTGATCATAGTAGTGCTTCTTCGCCTGGTAAGCGTACGCCACCATCGCGGGGAAACGCGCAACAAGCTCGACCGACTGCCTTAAAAGATTGCCGATCTCAAGATTATCCGGATCCTTATCGTATGAGTATGACGCAAGCACCGAGCGGGCAAGCTTATTCATTATATTGGGGCTCGGCGCCTTTAATATCATGTCCTCGGTAAATCCCGCAGGGAGCGCCCTGTGGGCGGACAGGATGTCCTTAAATTCCGCAAGCTCGTCCTTTGCCGGAAGCTTGCCCATTAAAATGAGATACATGGTCTCCTCAAAGGCATGCGTTCCGCGGAGGGCGTTTTCGTTTACAATGTCCTCCATGTTGATGCCGCGGTACATGAGCTTACCGGGGATATTAACCTTATCGCTCTCGTCAATCATATAACCGCGAACCTCGCCTATCTTGGTGAGCCCGACCAAAACACCCGTGCCGTCCTTGTTTCTTAATCCCCTTTTAACATTATATTTTTCATAAAGCTCGGGGGGTATTCCGTAAAGCTTTTTAAGCTCTTCTATTTTTTCTTTGCCGAATCCGCTCATCTGTCACTTATCCTTTCGCACTTAAAGGCTCTCCAGTCCTTGTCCGCCTTTTCTTCAGTTATTTTCATTCCGGCTTTTTTTATCGCCGCTTTGACCTTGTCCGCCTTAAAATCTATAATTCCGGAGGTGATAAACGTTCCCCCGTCGGCAATGTAATCCGTCACGCTCTGTGTAAGCTCACAGATAATGTCCGCCACGATGTTTGCGATAACCACGTCATACTTCCCGTCCGCCGTATCGGTAAGGCTTCCTTCCCGAACCTTGAACTCGGGCTCCGAATATCCGTTTAACAGTGCGTTTTCCTTTGCAATCTTCACCGCGAGCGGGTCAATATCCCCCGCATCCGCGCTTTTCGCGCCGAGCTTTAACGAGGCGATGGCGAGTATTCCGCTCCCGGTGCCGATATCAAGCACCATGTCGCCTTCCTTCACGGTCTTTTCCAGAAATTCAAGGCACATATGCGTGCTTGAGTGGCTGCCGGTGCCGAACGCCATTCCGGGATCAAGCTCCACCACGCGGTCGCCCTCCTTTGGCGAAAACTCCTCCCACGTCGGATTTATCACGATATGAGAGCCGATTCTTAAGGGCTTGTAATACTTTTTCCAGTTGTTTTCCCAGTCCTCATTTTTAACCGCCGTTTCGGTAATCCTCACTCTTATATTGCTTTCTTCGAGCGCCTCTTTTATTTTCTTCTTTAATCCGTCCGCCTCTTTTCCGTCCTCAAGATAGAAGGTGACCGAGGTCTCCTCGTTCATGACGGAGCTTACAAGCTCCTCGTCCACAACGTCCCACGCTCTTAAGTTATTTTTCATAAACTCGGCAAAATCGTTCTTATCCATAATCTGAACCCCGGTAATGCCCATATCGTACAGGACCGAGGTCACATTCTCAACATCTTCATCTCCGGTATATACCGTAACTTTTGTAAAATCCATAAAAACACCTACTGTAAAATAATACTTAAGTATACCATAAATTGCGCTCTATTGCAAGCATTTAATCACATTAAATCAACCAAAATGATGTCCTTGCCTATTTTTATTATCTTTTCCCAGGCGATCACCGTGTCGGAGTTCTTCATTACCGACGAAAAAAGCCTTCCCGACGGCACGGTAACGGAAACGATTTTTCCGCTTTCGTCGTCTATCTCCATATCGCAGATGTAGCCGAGCCTTCTCCCCGTCGCCACGTCCACGACCTCGCGCTGTCTGAATTCCGATATTTTAGCCATAAAACCACCCCCGGGACTATTTATATTCCGAAAGCGGCGGTTTTATTTTTCGTTTTTATAATAATCGCAGATGTCGGAAAGCACGCACCTTGAGCATGCGGGCTTTCTTGAGGAGCAGACCGCCCTGCCGTGGTCGACCATGTGGTGTCCAAGCTTTGTCATATAGTCCTCGGGGACAAAGGTTAAAAGGTCCTTTTCTATTTTTTCCGGCATAGTCTCCTTGGTAAGACCGATGCGCCCGGTAAGCCTCTTTGCGTGCGTGTCTATCACTATGCCGGGAATACCGAACGCGTCTCCCAGCACCAGATTCGCAGTTTTCCTCCCCGTCCCGGGAAGCGACAAAAGCTCGTTCATGGTCTTTGGCACCTCGCCGCCGAAGTCCGAAAGAAGCTTTTTTGAACATGCAATGATATTTTTTGCCTTGTTGTGATAAAAGCCCGTGCTTTTAATGTCCTCCTCCAGCTCCTTAATATCTGCCGAGGCGAAGGCTTCCACAGTCGGATATTTTTTAAACAGCGTTTTGGTAACCACATTGACTCGCGCGTCCGTGCACTGCGCGGCAAGCTGGGTCGCAATCAGGAGCTTAAAAGGCGTGTCGTAATTAAGCGTACATTCCGAATCCGGGTATAATTTTGAAAGTCTGTCCCTTATCAGTATTATTTTTTCTTCTCTTTTCAAAAAAATCACCTGTTTCTAAGATATTATGCTTGAATTTTTCATATTAATATGATAATATAATAAATGATTTTTATCAAGGGGGAATTTTGATGAATTTTCTTGACAAAACGACGGACGCTCTTTTGCGACTTGATAAATTTACGGCGTTTCTGACGGTCGGGGACTCCCGCTCGGTCAATCCGATGACTATCGGGTGGGCAAGCTTCGGCATCGCCTGCGGAAAACCGGTACTTTCCGTCATGATAAGGCAGTCGCGCTTTTCAAAAAAGCTGATTGATGAAAATCCCGTTTTCTCCGTCAGCATCCCGCGCGACGAATCTTACAAAAAGGCTCTTGCGGTCTGCGGCAGCCGCTCCGGGCGCGATACGGACAAAATGGCTCTTTGCGCTCTCGAAGCAGAAAAAGCCGATATCATTAATGTTCCCGGCATAAAAAACTGCCTCATGTACGAATGTAAGGTCATTTACAAAACCGAAATGACAAATGAGCTGACCGTCCATGAAATGAGTTCTAAATGGTATAAGGACGGAAACTATCACACTATATACACAGGAGAAATTTTAAATATCAAAGGAGAGTAACTATGAACGGCATATTCAAGGAAGGAAATGCGGACGCGAGAGTCAAAAGGTACCTCGCTCCGAAAAAACTCATCTGGCAGAACGGTCCTGTCGAAAGCCCGGAAAAAATTATCGAGTCGGAAAAACCGGTTCAGGCAACGCTTAATCCGAGAAACAATTTCTGCGTAATCCAAGAGGGCGGCTCCATACTCGTTGATTTCGGGAGCGAGCTTCACGGCGGTCTGGCGCTCGTGATTCAGGGCTGCGAGTGCGCCGTTAAAAAGGCGGGCGCTCTTCACATCCGTTTCGGCGAATCCGTTATGGAATGTATGACTCCCGTTTTCACGGAGAAAAACCCGACCAACGACCACGCAATACGTGACTTTGACCTTATGGTTCCCACCATGGGCACTATCGAGGTCGGCTACACCGGTTTTCGCTTTGTGAGAATTGACTGCACAAAGGGCTTTGTTCAGTTAAGCGCGGTAAGAGCGACGTTTGTTTATCAGGACGTTGAGTATAAAGGCTCGTTTGAGTCGGACGATGAAATGCTCAACAAAATATGGGAGACCGCGGTCTACACCGTGCATCTTAACATGCAGAACTTCCTTTGGGACGGTATAAAGCGCGACCGTCTTGTGTGGATCGGCGACATGCACCCCGAAACCTCCACCATTCAGAAGGTGTTCGGCTACAATGAGTGCGTTCCCAGAAGCCTTGACTTTACCAAAAACAGCTTTGACGCGGATCAGTGGATAAACAACATTCCCTCATATTCCATGTGGTGGATAAAGATTCACTGGGACTGGTACATGCAGAACGGCGACTACGAGTATCTTTGCGAGCAGAAGGATTATCTTTATAAAATGCTTGGCTTTATCTTCCCCAAGATAAAAGAGGACGGCACGATAGACATTGACAGAACGTTTATCGACTGGCCGACCGAGCCGGATCCCGAAGGCTCCAGAGCCGGCATGCACGCGATCCTCACCATGGCGATGGACGCGGCGGCAAACATTGCCGGTGAATATAAGGACGGAGCAATGCGCGAAAAGTGCTTAAAGTACGCCGAAATCTTAAAGGCTCACGCTCCGAACCCCGGAAAATGCAAACAGGCGGCAGCGCTTTTGGCACTCGCCGGATGCCTTGACTATGACAAGGCGAATAAAGAGGTTCTCTCGGTTGACCCGCTTCACAACCTTTCGACCTTCTTGGGCTATTACATATTAAAGGCGCGCGGCGAGGCGGGCGACGTTGCCGGCACGATCGAGCTCATGGATAAGTTCTGGGGCAGAATGATCGAGCTGGGCGCAACCACCTTCTTTGAGGACTTTAACTTGGAATGGGCTGAAAACGCCTACAGGATAGACGAGATGGTTCCCGAGAACGCTAACGATATTCACGGCGACCACGGCGCGTTCTGCTACAAGGGCTTCCGCCACAGTCTGTGCCACGGCTGGGCGTCCGGTCCCGCGGCATATATCCAGGAATACATTCTCGGCGTTAAGATTTTAGAGCCCGGATGCAAAAAGGTTAAGATTCAGCCGAACTTAGGCTCGCTTACTCACATCAGGGGTACGTATCCCACGCCGTACGGCATTATCAGCATTGAAGCGTCGAAAAATGCAAAGGGCGAAACAGAGGTCAGCATCTCCGCTCCCGGCGCAGTAACTGTCGTAAGATAACAAAACCCCCGAAGCCAATGGCTTCGGGGATTTTTCTTTATATTCCCGGTCTCAAACTTTTCGGGAAGCTTTTTTCTTTCGTTCTTTTTACCTCTCACACATCCGGATGATAAAAAGAGCAGCAGTGCCGCCTTAAGGCAAAGTATTTTTTCATATAACCCCCGTTCCTCCTGTAAGGGAATTATCACTTCTTTTTAGACCATGTGTCCTTAAGCGTTACCGTTCTGTTAAAGACCATGTTCTCCGACTTTGAATCGCGGCAAAAATAACCTAAGCGGACAAACTGGAACTTGTCGCCCGGCTTTGCCTCGGAAAGCGATTTTTCCATAACGCAGTCTTTATACTCCTTAAGCGATTCCGGATTTAAGTAGTCCAGATAATACTCGCCCTCTGAAAGGTCGTTGATATTCGCCTTTGTGAAAAGAAGGTCGTAAACCTTCGCGTCCGCCCTGACGTTTTCGGACGCCGACACCCAGTGAATAGTGCCCTTGACCTTTCTCCCGTCAACCGGGTTGCCGTTTTTCGTTTCAAGGTCAGCCGTGCAGATAATGCGCGTTACAGCGCCGTTTTCGTCAGTTTCCGCCTTGATGCACTTTATGATATATGCGCCCATTAAGCGAACCTCGCTGCCATCTTTAAGCCTGTGGAATTTGGGCGGAGGATCAAGCGCAAAATCGTCGCGCTCGATATAAAGCTCCCTGGTAAAGGGAATCTTTCTCGTTCCCGCGTTCTCGTCCTCCGGGTTATTCAAAACCTCGAAATACTCCGTTTTATCCTCGGGATAGTTCTCGATAACGACCTTAACGGGGTCAAGCACCGCCATACGGCGAAGCGCCTTTTTGTTAAGGTCGTTTCTCACGCAGTATTCCAAAAGCCCGTAATCGACCACACTGTCGGTCTTTGCCACGCCCGCGCGGCGGACAAATTCGATTATAGCCTCCGGAGTATAGCCCCTTCTTCTGAGCCCGGACAAGGTGGGCATTCTCGGATCGTCCCACCCGTCAACCTTGCCTTTTTCGACAAGCTCTCTTAAATAACGCTTGCTTAAAACCGTATGCGTTATGTTGATTCTCGCAAACTCGATCTGTCTGGGCTTGTCCTTAAAGTCGATATTGTCAACCACCCAGTTATAGAGCGGTCTGTGATTTTCAAACTCCATGGAGCAAAGCGAGTGCGTAATTCCCTCCAGCGCGTCCTGTATCGGGTGCGCATAGTCGTAAAGCGGGTAAATGCACCACTTTTTGCCCTGCCTGTGATGCTCGGCGTAAACGATTCTGTATATCGCCGGGTCGCGCATATTCATATTGGGCGACGCCATATCGATTTTTGCACGAAGCGTTTTTGCTCCCTCGGGGAACTCCCCGTTTTTCATCCTCTCGAAAAGGTCAAGGTTTTCCTCAACGCTTCTGTCGCGGTAGGGGCTGTTTTTGCCGGGCTCGGTGAGCGTTCCGCGGTAAGCGCGCATCTGGTCCTGCGAAAGGTCGCAGACGTACGCCTTCCCCGCCTTAATAAGTCCTACGGCGAACTCATAGCATTTGTCAAAATAGTCAGACCCATAGTAAATGCCCCCGGTCGGCTCTGCTCCCAGCCACTTGATATCCTCGATTATCGACTGGACGTATTCATTATCCTCGCGTGCGGGGTTCGTATCGTCAAACCTCAAATTGAACAGTCCGCCGTACTTTTTCGCCGTGCTCGAATTGATCCATATAGCCTTCGCGCTGCCGATATGAAGATAGCCGTTCGGCTCCGGAGGGAACCTTGTGTGTATCTGCCTTTTATAGCCCTCCTTTATTTCGTCGTCAATAATATCCAGTATAAAGTTGGAGTATTCTTCTGCCATGAATTTCACCTTTCTTTCGTTTTTATTTTACAGCGTCAAGCGCTCTGTCAATTCTCCCTATAAGTCTATCCCTGCCGAGTATCTTGAACACGCTGTACATATCCGGCGAGTTTGTACGCCCGCAAACGGCGATTCTTAATATCATCGAAACGTCGCCGACGTGACCTTTATATCCGTCCGGATTTTCCTTATACGCCTTAACGTCCTTGCAGAAGCCGTGCTTTTCCGAAAGCTCCCTGATCTTGTCAAACCAGACGTTATTATCATCCCCGGGCGAATAAATGTCCTTATAATCTGTCAGTATCGCGCGGATGTCCGCCTTGTCAAGCTTTTCGTCGAACGTGTAGTCGGGAGTATAAAGCTCGTCAAAGAAAAAGTCCATATAGCCCTTGACCTCGCTCCAGATGCCGAAATCCTTTCTCGGCTTCTTCCCGCCGCGCCCGATTTTTAATATCTCGGTCGTATACTCCTTATCGCGTGTGAAAAGAGCGTAAAAATCCTTATCATATTCCTTTGCCCACGCAGAGACCTCGTCATATACCTTCTCTGCCGAAAGGCGCGAAACGTAGTTTTTGCTGACATCGTTTAACTTCACGATATCAAAAAGCGCGCCGGATACGCTCATCTTCTTATACTGGAACTTATAGTCCCTCGCGCTTACATCCGGGTTCTGCCTTCTCCAGTCCTCAAATCCGGAATTTAAGAGCGTTAAGATATATTCATAGACAGCTTCGGACGGATAGCCCTCCGACGCGTAGAACGTGAGCGCCGCCTCGGGGTCCTTGCGCTTGGAAAGCTTTCTCTTGCTCTCCCCGTCAAGCTTCATGAGCGGTGAAACGTGAAGGTACTTGGGCGCCTTCCATCCGACCGCACGGAAAAGCTGAAGATGGAAGGGAAGCGTGGAAAGCCACTCGTCGCCCCTCACAACATGGGTCGTGCCCATTAAGTGATCGTCCACCACGTGCGCGAAATGATATGTCGGAATCCCGTCCGACTTTAACAAAACGTGATCCATATCATTCTCCGAAAGGTCGATCTCGCCCTTTACCAGATCCTTAAACTTTATCTTGTTTTCGGGGTTGCCCTCACTCTTAAAACGCAGAACGAAGCTTTTGCCTTCGTCAATATTTTTCTTTATCTCGTCAAACGAAAGATTTCTGCACTTTGCCCATTTCCCGAAATATCCGAAATTGCTCTTTTCCTTCTCCTGCTCCTCATGAATTTTAGAAAGCTCCTCCTCAGAGCAGAAGCACGGATAAGCCTTGCCTTCTCTCACAAGCTGTTTTGCGAAGGTCTTATAAATCTTTTCTCTCTGTCTCTGGCGGTACGGACCGTATGCGCCGTTGTCGCCGTCAATCGTCGCGCCCTCGTCAAAATTCAGCCCGAAATTGCCGAACGCCTTCATGATGACCTCGACCGCTCCCGGCACCTCGCGCTTCGCGTCCGTGTCCTCTATTCTTAAATAGAACACACCGCCGGACTGGTGAGCCATTCTCTCGCTCGTTATCGCCGGAAAAAGATTTCCGAAATGCACAAATCCTGTCGGGCTCGGCGCAATTCTCGTCACAAGCGCACCCTCGGGAAGGTTCCTTTCGGGATACATTTTATATATATCGTCAGGCGTCAGGTCAATGTCGCCGAACAAAAGCTCGGCTAAAGCCTCGTAATCCATTTTATTCTCTCCTTAGTTTACTTTATTCAAGCTCGCCGATGAACTTTTCAAGGCGGTCAAGTCCCTTTTTGATGTTGTCCATCGAGGTCGCATACGACCATCTTACAAAATTATCGTTTCCGAAGCCGGAGCAGGGCACGACCGCGACAAGCTCCTTATCCAAAAACGCTCCGGCAAAATCGTCTGACGTTTCAATCACCTTGCCGTCAGCCCTTTTGCCTTTAAGAGCGGAAATATTCATCATCACGTAGAACGCGCCCTCGGGCTTTATGCAGGAAACCCCGGGAATCTCGTTCATGCGCTTTACCATGTAAAGTCTTCTCTCGTTAAACGCCTTTTTCATTTCAATAACGCTGTCCATGGGACCTGTGAGCGCTGCAAGAGCCGCAACCTGCGCAATGGAGTTGGGGTTTGAGGTGTAGTGGCTCTGAACGTTTGCCATGAGCGAGGTGATTTTCTCGTTCGCCGCGGTATAGCCGATTCTCCAGCCAGTCATCGCAAAGGTCTTGGAAACGCCGTTTACAACGATTGTTCTGTCCTTCATACCGTCAATTGTCGCGATTGAACGGGGGCGCTCCATATCGTATATAAGATGCTCATATATTTCGTCGGATATAACATAAAGGTCATGCTTTTTAACGACCTCGGCGATGGCGGAAAGCTCGCTTTCGGAGTACACCATTCCCGTCGGGTTGGAGGGCGTGTTTAAGATGAGCGCCTTTGTCTTATCGGTAATCGCCGCTTCAAGCTCCTGTGCCGTGAACTTGAAATTATCCTCTTCCTTTGTATCTATAACGACCGGCACACCATCGGAAATCTTGACCATCTCTTTATAGCTTACCCAGTAAGGCGAGGAAAAAAGGACCTCGTCCCCCGGATTTAAGAGTGCGCCGAGCGCATTTAAAAGCGAGTGCTTCGCACCGTTTGAAACAACGATGTTTTTAACGGTATAGTCAAGGCCGTTCTCCCTTTTGAACTTGTCGCAGATAGCCTTTTTAAGGTCCAGCGTTCCCGACGCCGGAGTGTATTTTGTAAATCCATCGTTAATCGCCTTTATCGCCGCGTCTTTAATGTGCCTCGGCGTGTCAAAGTCCGGCTCACCGGCACCGAAGCCGACAACATCGAGTCCGGCTTTCTTCATTTCCTTATATTTGGAGTCGATCGCCAGTGTTGACGACGGGCTGACCGATTTATATTTTTCGCTTAGTTCCATAAAAGCATCCTCCCTGACATTATTTTCAAACTATAATTATACAGTATTTTGGCGTTTTTTGCAATAGTTTTATAAAAGATTGGCACGTAAAACACGTAAAAAATTTTGCCCCATTATCTTTTCTGTCACATTATCTCCGTAAAGCTTTACGAGTTTTTCGCATAATGTATAAAGCGAGCGTGTGCCGCTGACCCCTGAAGGAAGGCTGCCTATCCCGTCAAAATCCGTCCCTATGCCGACGTTTTCCTCCCCGCCGAGCGACAAAAACGCGTCAATATGCCTTAATATGTCGTTAATATCAGCTCCGTTTTCATTTAAAAACGGCGGATAAAAATTGACCCCGGCAACGCCGCCGTTTTTGATGAGTGCGGAAAATTCGTCCTTCGTTATGTTTCTTTTGTTCGGGCAAAGCTCCCTCAAATTGCTGTGCGACACTATGACGGGCTTTTTTGAAATGCTTAAAACGTCATAAAAGGTTTGATCGGACGCGTGTGAAAGATCGACCGTGACTCCGCTTTTTTCGCAGAGGTTTATGACCTCTTTTCCAAAGCGCGTAAGCCCCGTCCCTTTGCCCAAAGCCGCGCCGGCAATGGCATTGTCATAGTTCCACGTAAGCGTCAGTATTCTCACGCCGCGCCCTATAAGCGCGCAAAGCCTTTCTTTATCCTCTCCGACCGCGTCGCCCCCTTCAAGTGCGAGAACGGAGGATATCTTTTTTTCGTCAATATCCTCATACGAGGTTATTTTGTTAAAGCCGGAAAGCGAATCGTAAGTGTCGATAAGCGCGTTAACGCGGGCATAGGGGTCGCCCTCCTCGCCGATAAACGCCGCAAAAACCTGAATGAACGGCGGCTTTATTTCGCTCATCTTAAAGTGCGTGTCGGATATGTTATCCGTCCATTTTTCCAATGTGTCCGCATGGCAGTCAAAAATCAGCATTTTTAATCCTTTCGGTCACGCTCATGAAGCATTTTCTTTTCGCAAGCAGATTCGCCGAAACCGCCGTCACCGCAAATGAAGACAAAAGCACCGCTGCCTGGGCAATTTCGTTTTTGATAAATGCTGACGCGATAAAAAAAATCATCAGCGGCAGTATATAAGTTATCGCGGCAAGGGCAAACGCCTTGGCGCCCGGGAGCGTGATATATACCGTTTCGCCCGGCGCCGCTCCGCATTTATTTAAGACCCTGACACGGACTTTTTTTCCGCCCCCGCATGATGAACATGATGAGCAGTCGCCCGTGCAGGCGGACTTTTTTTCTATCTCGGCGACGGCAAAACCGCCCTCCGCCGACACTATTTTTCCGATGCTTTTCATATTTATCCTTTCAAGCCAAAAACGCGGCAGACGCCGCGTTATTTTATAAAGCTTTCTAAAAGTATTTTAAAACCGATCGCGATCAGCACCGCTCCGCCGACAGTCTCAGCTCTTTTCTCAAAAAGACCGCCGAGCTTCTTTCCCGCCATCGCCCCGGTGAAGGAACAGACAAAAGCGACGATTCCGATTACCGCGGACGCAAAATAAAGATAGCCCTCGCGGTATCCGCCGGTCATCGCAAGGCTTAAGCCGACGGCAAGCGCGTCAATACTCGTAGCGACAGCCTGAAGGAACAGCTCATAAAAGCCGAGCTTTTCTTTTCTCGTCCCGTCATCTGCTTCTTCTCCGGCTTTATTTGCCTCTATTATCATTCTTATGCCTAAAAATACCAGTATCGCGCATGATAACCACGGTGCGAATTTGCCGACAAAGCCGATGACTCCGCCGCCCAAATAAAATCCCAAAAGCGGCATTATGAACTGGAATATGCCGAAAAAGAGTCCCATCTTCACGCCGTCCGCCAAGCGGCAGTTATTAAGCTTTATTCCGTTTGTGACCGATACGGCAAGCGCGTCCATTGCAAGGCTCAGTGCGATAAGCAGCAGTGTTATAAAATCCAATTACTTCAATCCCTTCAAATAGTCCCAAGCCGCTTTAAGCTGCCTGTCGTTCGTTTTATAAACCTTGGAATAGTCAATGCTGTTTATGTATGCCAGAAAGTTAATGTCTGCCTCCCTTTCGGGGTCCGCTCCGTACGTCGTCCTAAAAAGTGCGATAGCGTCCATCGTTTCCGAATCCGCCGTCTCATCGGCATTTTCCATAAATCCGAGCGCGGCAAGTCTCTCCTCCACCGCGAGCACGTTCTTTCCGACAGCGCCCTCTTTAACCGCATTGTCAAAGTCGACCTCGGAAAAATTCTCTTCTTTTACTTTGTAATAAGAGTTTTGAACCTCAACATCGGGATTGATGTGGTTTTTGGCAACGTCCTGTTTATTCGCGGTGTAATATTTCCCTATTGTGAGCTTTACCGCTCCGCCGTTTTTAAGCGCAGCCGTTGTCTGCACGGTGCCCTTTCCGAACGACTGCTCGCCGAAGAGCTTTCCGACCCCGGTGTCCTGAATCGTGCCGGATAAAAGCTCCGCTCCGCTCGCCGTGTTCCCGTTTATCAAGACCGCAAGCCGGTACTTGGGATTTTTGTTATCGGAATAAAAGGTCTCAAGCTTATCGGGATCCTTATAGTCGATATATCCCACAACGCCCTCGGGCACGAACATCGAGCAGATGTTCACCGTCGCCTCAAGATATCCGCCCCCGTTATCGCGAAGGTCAAGCACTATCTTTTTGATTCCCGCCTCATCAATTTCGCGAAGCGTCCTTCTCATGAAAACGTCACTGTTTAATGTGAGCGACGTAAAGGATATGTACGCCGTTTCATCGTCCAATTTCTCCCACGAAACGGTGCTCTCCTCAACATTGGAGCGCACTATATCAAGCTTATAGCTCTTATCCTCCCCGGGGCGCCAAACGGTAAGGCTGACGGTCGTCGCCTCCTCGCCCTGAATCAGGCTTGCGGCGCCGTTCATATCAATTCCGGCAATGCTTTTATCGCCGACCGCGGTTATAACGTCAAACACCCGGATGCCTGCTTTTTCGGCGGGGGAATCCGGCAAAAGCCCGATTACCGCGGCACCGCTTTTGACCGCTCTCACTATAACGCCGATTCCGCAAAGAGAAGCGGTGAGCGCACCGGTGAAATCCTCGTACTGCTCCTTTGTGAAATACCTCGTGTAATCGTCAAGGCTTCCCAGCATTGCGGTAAGCACATTGTCAAGATCCGTATCGTTATTTTTAAGCATATATTCAAGCGCGCGATTTTTAAGCTGCTCGCTCGTAACTCCGAATTTATAGTTCTGCTCAACATATATTGCCATCTGGTTTATCATGGAAAACTTATCAATATCGTCCTCGGCAAAAGCCGGCACGATAAACGAAAAGCACAGGATAAGAGCCGTAAGTCCGGACAGTATTTTTTTACGCAAGATCCCCGCCTCCGATTTATAATATTTATGTCATTATACCACTTATTATTCCTTCAGGTCAACACGAAAATGCGTTTTTTATAATATTTGCCTCGCTGACCTTAATTTTCCCCTTCTCGTTTACGATTCCGATTATCTCCACAACGTCGAACCTGCACGGAAGTGAAAAAAGACCGTTTTTTTCAAGATAACAGTTGGCAGCGTAAATTATCTTTCTCTGCTTGCCGTAGGTGACAAATTCCGCCGGAGTTCCGAAGTCGCTGTTTTTGCGCATTTTAACCTCCACAAAAACAAGCGTTCCGGAGTCTGAGGCAACGATGTCAATCTCGCCCCCGCGGACGGTGAAATTTCTCTCAAGTATTTTGTAATGCGCCTTTTTCAAAAGCTTTACGGCGTAATCCTCGCCCTTATTCCCCAACGCTCTCATAATATATTCTTTAAAAACGAGAGCCTGTGTATCGGCGACGGACCGTATTTTTTTATAAGCTCAATATGGCGCGCCGTGCCGTAGCCCTTGTGCTTATAGAATTCGTACTCCGGATATTTTTCCGCCATCTTTACCATATACCTGTCCCTCGAGACCTTGGCAAGGACGGATGCTGCGGCAACGGACTCTGAAACGGAATCGCCCTTTACAAGCGCTTCACACTTGTCCTCAAGAGAGCGTATTTTAAGATTACCGTCAACTATTATGAGCTCCGGCTCCGTGCCGAGACCTTCCACCGCGCGCCTCATCGCAAGAAAATTTGCGGACAGTATGTCCGTTTCCTCAATCTCCGAAACGCTCGCCGTGCCGACCGACCAGGAAAGCGCCCTTTCCTTTATCACGTCAAAAAGTGCGTCGCGCTTTTTAGGCGAAAGCTTTTTTGAATCGTTCAAGCCCTCAATAAGCTCACCCCTTTTTAAGATGACTGCGGCGGCGTAAACATCGCCCGCCAGGGGACCGCGCCCCGCTTCGTCAACCCCGGCAAAAACGGTTATGCCGCGGTTATAAATGCTTTCCTCAAACTCACGCATTTTAAGTATTCTTTCAGTATCTTTTTCCTTCATAAAAGCTCCTTCGGGTCATCAAATGTGACCCTTCCCAAAAGTCCGCCCCGAAACTCGTCAAGCACCATATTTGCCGCGCGTTCGGTGTTTATCTCTCCGCCGGAGACAACGAAGCCGCGCTTTCTCCCTATCATTTCCGTTATTTCATAGCCCGCAAGGTCGGAAAAATTCTCTATCTTATAGCGCGCCGCTAAATTTTCAGGATAATTATCGCGCATGAATTCAAGGAAGAAGTGGCAAAGCTCCTCCGTATCTATCACATCATCCTTGATGGCGCCGGTATACGCCAGCCGGCGCGCCGCCTCCTCGTCCGAAAACTTCGGCCAGAGAACGCCGGGTGTATCCAAAAGCTCAAACCCCTCTGTAAGGCGCACCCACTGCTTCGCGCGCGTAACGCCGGGTCTGTCCGCAACCTCGGTCACCGCTTTTTTTGAAAAACGGTTGATAAAAGAGGATTTTCCGACGTTCGGCACGCCGACAATCATCAGCTTCACCGTGCGCGCCTTAATGCCCTTTGCAAGGTCGCGCTCCGTTTTTTCCTTCATCATTTCTCTGATTCTCGGCGCAATCTCCTTCATGCCCGTGCCGGACACCGCGTTGATAAAAAGCGCGTCCTCCCCGAATTTTTCCTGCCACCGGACATTCTTTTTGGGGTCCGAAAGGTCCGACTTATTAAAAAGCGTAAGTATTTTTTTACCGCTGCAAAGCCTTAAAAGATCGGGATTTCTGCCGGATACGGGAATTCTCGCGTCCACCAGCTCCAGCACCACGTCGATGAATTTAAGATTTTCCTCAATCATTCTCTCGGTCTTTTTCATGTGACCGGGGAACCACTGTATGTTCAAAGGAAGTCCCTCCTTCTTTATTTACAAAATGTAAAACGGATTGCATAAAAACAATCCGTCACTACATTCATTATTACTGCTCGCTTGAGGTTACGATTTTTTCCTTGACCTTAGCTGCCTTACCTACTCTGTCTCTCAAGTAATAAAGCTTAGCTCTTCTAACCTTACCAACTCTTACAACTTCGATTCTGTCGATGTTGGGAGAATTTACGGGAATAACTCTCTCTACGCCTACGCCGTAGGAAACTCTTCTTATGGTGAAGGTCTCGTTGATTCCGCCGTGCTTCTTTGCGATAACCGTTCCGTCAAACATCTGAACTCTCTCTTTTTCGCCTTCCTTAATCTTAAGGTAAACCTTGAGAGTGTCACCGATCTTGATCTCGGGCAAATCAGTTCTGATCTGATCCGCAGTAATAGCCTTCATAAGCTGATCCATGAATGTAGCCTCCCTTCTTAACAAGCGTTCGTGCAAATCCGAGTTTACAGAGGACCGCCCTTTTTACCGATTTATTATATCATACTTTTTCTTCGTTTGCAAGTATTTTTTTAACAAATTCACGTTCTTTTTCACTCAAAGGGGCTTTTTCTATCATTTCGGGTCTCTTTTTCACCGTATTTATGATGGATTGCTCCCTTCTCCACTTCTCGATATTGGCATGGTGACCGGAAATCAAAATGTCCGGAACCTTCATGTTATGCCACTCGGGCGGGCGGGTGTACTGCGGATATTCCAAAAGCCCTTCATAGTGCGACTCGTGCGAAAACGTCTCCTCCGAATCAAGCACCCCGGGAATCATCCTTGCCGACGCGTCAATCACCGCCATTGCGGCAAGCTCTCCCCCGGTCAGCACAAAATCGCCTATCGATATCTCCTCGTCCACTATCTCGTCAAGAACCCTCTGGTCGACTCCCTCGTAATGCCCGCAAAGCAGAACCACCGAGTCCCTTTTGCTTATCTCGATCGCTTTTTTCTGGTCAAACGTCCTCCCCTGAGGTGACATATATATAACGTGCGGCTTTTTGCCCTCTTTTTTCACAATATCGGAATAGGCGTTATATATCGGCATCGGCTGCATCAAAAGTCCGCCGCCCGCGCCGTAGGGATAATCGTCCACCCTTCTGTGCTTATCCTCGGAATAGTCGCGGATATTTATGATGTCAAGCGAAAAAAGCTCCTTATCAAGCGCACGCTTTAAAATGCTGACGCCGCAGACCGAATAAAACATTTCGGGAAACAAGGTAAGAACGCTAATCTTCATCATCAATCAGTCCTTCCGGAATTTGAACCGCGATTTCCTTATTCAAAACGTCGATCTTTTTTACCACGTCGTGAATATTCGGGATATACGCCTTTTTGCCGTTCGGAAGAAGGGTCTCGAATACATCGTTGCTCCCGGTCGGAAAAACGTCGGTAACTCTTCCTACCTCGCGCACGTCCTCTTTAACGGTGCAGCCTATTATATCCACTATGAAGAACTTGCCGTCCGGAAGGTCCGCCTCTTCTCTTAAGGCATAAACCTCCCTGCCGATGAGCTTTTGCGCCTCCTCGATCGTATCGACCCCGGAAAGCTTTAAAAGCACCGCGCCCTTATGAGCGCGCGAGCCCGTGAGAGTATATTCCTCTTCTCCCAAAAAAACCTTTTTAATATTTTCAAAAAACTGCGGAGAATCGGTGTAATACACTGCCTTGACCTCTCCCCTTATTCCGTGCGTATTCACAACTTTTCCCGCAAGTAACTTTTCGTCCATAAAAACACCTCTTTAGTAAAAACGGCGGCGTAAAAAAGTACGCCGCCGTTTTTTTGAGCCTGATCAGTCAATGATTTCAACGTTGACTCTTTTGTTCTCCTTAAATGAAGCTGCCTTCATCAAAGAGCGGACAGCCTTGGCTATTCTTCCGCCCTTGCCGATTATTCTGCCCATATCCTCGGGAGCAACGCGAACCTCAAAAACAACCTCACCGTCGTTCTCGCTTTCGTCTATCTGAACTCTGTCCGGATTATTGACCAACGATTTAACAACGTATTCCAGTAAATCTTTCATCATCAATGCTCCTTATCAGTCAACGATTTTGGATCTCTTAAGAAGACTCTTAACGCTCTCTGTGGGCTGTGCTCCGTTAGCGATCCATTCCTTCGCCTTGTCCGCGTCAATCTTTATATCAGCGGGCTCAACCATGGGATTGTAAGTACCGATCTCCTCGATGAATCTTCCGTTTCTGGGGAATCTCGAATCAGCTACTACAACACGGTAAAAGGGGCTCTTCTTAGCACCCATTCTTCTGAGTCTGATTTTAACTGCCATCTTTTTCACCTCCGAAAATTTCTCTATGTCAAAAAATCGGTTACATGCCGAATTTTTTTCCAAACCTCTTCATGAACTTGCCGTTTGAGAGCTGCTTCATCATTTTCTGCATGTTCTCAAAGTTGTTCAAAAGCACGTTAACGTCCCTGACGCTGGTGCCGCTCCCGTCCGCTATCCTCTTTTTTCTGCTTGCGTTGATAACGGAAGGATTTTCGCGTTCCTTTTGGGTCATCGACTTTATTATCGCCGCGGTGCGCCCCATCTGCTTTTCGTCAACCGAAACGCCGGAAAGCGCCTTTTTGTTGACACCGGGAAGCATCCCCAAAATATTATCAATAGGACCCATGTTTTTCATCTGGTCCATCTGATCCAAAAAGTCATTTAAGTTAAAGCTTGCCTCGCGCATCTTCTTTTCAAGCTCGGCGGCTTTTTTCTGGTCAAAAGCCTCCTGTGCCTTGTCGATAAGGGTCAGAACATCGCCCATGCCGAGAATTCTCGACGCCATACGGTCGGGATAAAACGGTTCGATATCGTCCATCTTCTCGCCGGACGCCGCAAACTTTATCGGCTTTCCCGTGACCGCGCGGACGCTTATCGCCGCACCGCCCCTGGTGTCCGAATCAAGCTTGGAGAGCACGACTCCCGTAATGTCAAGCTTATTATTGAATATTTCGGCGACGTTCACCGCGTCCTGACCGGTCATGGAATCGACAACCAGCAAAATCTCGTCAGGCTCCGTCGCGTTTTTGATATTGACAAGCTCGTCCATAAGCTCTTCGTCAATATGGAGTCTTCCGGCAGTGTCTATTATCACCGTATCGAAAAGCGAAAGGTCGCACTTTCCGACCGCTTCCTTCGCGATAGCAACGGGGTCCTTTGACTCCGGTCTTGAGAAAAAGCCCGCGTCCACATATGACGAAACGACCTCAAGCTGCTTTACAGCCGCCGGACGGTACACATCGCACGCGACAAGGAGAGGACGTTTGCCCTGCTTCTTTAAGTATTTTGCGATTTTTCCCGTCGTCGTCGTCTTACCTGCGCCCTGAAGACCGACCATCATGATGACCGTGGGAGGCTTGGACGAAACGGAAAGCTTCGCTTCCTCCCCGCCCATCAGAGCGGTAAGCTCGTCTCTTACAATCTTAATTATCTGCTGACCCGGAGTGAGGCTTTCCATTACCTCGCTTCCGAGCGCCTTTTCGCGGACAGACGCTTCGAAGCTTTTAACGACCTTAAAGTTAACGTCCGCCTCCAAAAGCGCCATTTTAATTTCGCGCATGGCTTCCTTAACGTCCTTCTCTGAAACCTTTCCGCGACCTTTTAATTTTTTAAAAGTTTCCTGCAGTTTTTCGCCGAGACTTTCAAATGCCATATTTATTCTCCGATTTCCGACAGCTTCGCGATCATTTCTGCCGCCTCGCCGTCCTCCTCTTTTATGAGAGCATTGATTTTTTTAAGCCTTTCCTCCAGTGCCCTTATCCTCCCGCCGAGGTGAGTCTTTCCTTCAGTTTCAAAGAGGATCTTTTCACCCTTTAAAATACTGTCGCGCACTGCCTGACGTGTGACAAAGGTGTTTTCGGCGATCTCCGAAAGCGAAAGATCCTCGTTATAATATAGATCCATTGCTTCCGCCTGCTTTTCCGTCAAGAGACCCTTGTAAAGATCCAGCAAAATTGCCGTTTCGACCTTTTTGTCCATCGAACCGCTCCCCTTGTAAAGCTAAACTACTTTACAGAGTATAACAGATTTTTTTATGTTTGTCAAGCTTTTTTTACGGCGTTATAACAATTTTTGTTTTAAAAGGAACGGTTGCCACCAGATAGTTTATGTCAGCCGGGTGCAGTCTTATGCATCCGTGCGAAAGCTTCATGCCCACACGGTCGTCATAAAGCGTGCCGTTATAGTTATAGAGCGTGGAGTGAAGCGCATATCCGTTATAGAAGCGCATTATGGGTCCGCAGTAGAAATTGGGATACGTCCAGCGGTTTAAGCGCTCGATATACTCAAACTGACCCTCGATAGTGGGGGTTGAGTTCGTTCCTATCGTGCAGGGGTATGAGCCCTGGATAGTCCAGTATCCCTTCTCGCCCTTGAAAAGATGAACGGTAAAGTCCTTTTTCGACACCCAGATAAGATAGTCCGTTCTGCTTTCATAGCCCTGAGCGTTTACAAAATCCTCATACCGATTTGTCCTGTATTCGGACGGTGTCATACGTATGTCGACCCCGTTATCGGTCTCGGTCACGTTATATCCGCACTTAAAGGTCTCTGCAATATCGCGGAGGGGAAGGTATCCCTTTCCGTTAACCTCAAACACCGGGCGGTTTAAATTGTATCCCGCATAGTTTTTAAGGGCATATATATTGTCCTTAAAAAACCACATGGTGACATTTCCCGTTTCGGAGGAAAGGTGCCACTCGGAGCCGACCCTTTCGCACTTTATCCGAAGGTCATAGAGCATATCCTCGGACATATAAATCTCGCCGCCCGAAAGGTAATATGCGTAAGGCACCGGATTTTTAAGATAGTAAACTGTATAGGGCTTTTGCTGAGCCTTGGTATAAAGGTTTATGTAAAAATAAGTCTGGCACGCGGTCTCGCCGTTCCCGTCGGCATAAACGTAAGGCTGAACGGCAAAGCTTGTCCCCTTAGCGCCGCTATATTCCGCCTCAGCGTCTCCGCTCTCGATTCTGACCGTGAAAATTTTGCCGACGTTATACTCGGGCAGCTCAAACTCTAAATTAAAGCTTAATTCGCCCGGAGCTATCTTTATGCTCTTTTTTGATAAAAGCACCTCCCCGTCATACACGCCGAAGGTTATCTCGCGGTTTATATATCCCTCTTTGATAAGCTCTGCGTGAATCCCTATGCTTTTCTCGGTTAAGGGCTCCATGCTCTCCGGTTCCGTTACCTCGGGCTCGGCTCCGTTTTCCGGCGCCGTATTCTCCTCGGCAAGCGCCGTCATCAATGAAAAGCAGAGCAGGGCTGCCATTACCAATGCAATAAGTTTTTTCATTTTTCTCCCCCGTTATGCTAAAAATTTTATAATAAGCTCCGTGATATATACTGCAGCGCACGAGAACGCCGCAACCCTCACAAGGCTCTTTTCAAAGTATGAAAGCGCAAGCGCCGTTAAAAATCCGACCGCAGCGGAAACGCGGTACTCCGTTGAATAAAAAATCGCCGGAATCGTCATAACGCTTAAGACCGCGTACGGCACATAGTATAAAAACGACAGTAAGAACCTGTTCTTTATCTTCTTTTTCACCAGGACAAAAGGAAGCATCCTTATAAGATATGTGACAAGGGACATTACAAGAAGGTATACATAATAATTTTTCATGTCACTGTGCCTCCTCAACGTCAACCGGGCAGAGACACGCGAAAAGCGCACTTGCCGCAACCGCGCATATTATGACGGAGAAGCCCTGAGGCACCGCCGAAAGCACCGGTATATAATAAAACGCAAGGCTGAGCATAATTGCGAACAGGATGCACAAAAGCGTCGGAAAATGCTTCTTCGCCGGAGGAATAACTATTGCCGCAAACATCGCGTATATCGCGATTCCGAGCGCGCTCGTTACCGATGAGGGCAGAATATCGCCCGCCGCGCCGCCCAAAAGCGTTCCCACGCTCCAGCCGATATAGGGCGTTAAAATGAGCCCGTAAAGATACTTTCTTCCCACACTTTTGCGGCAGCCCGACGCTACGCCGAACACCTCGTCCGTATTCATGAAAGAAATTATAAACCTGTCGATAGGGCGGACGTTTTCCGAAACCTTCTGCGACAGGGAAACCGACATCAACGCATAGCGCATATTTATTACAAGCTGGGAAAGCGCAAGCTCAAACACCGTTCCTCCGGACGCGATGATAGGCACCGCGGCAAGCTGACCTGCCGAGGTAACATTCGCCATCGACATAAAAAGCGCCTGCCAGACGGTGAGTCCGTTCCCCACGGCAAAAATGCCGAACGCAAAAGCAACGGAAAGATATCCCAGACAAATAGGGATTCCCGCCGTCACGCCTTTTAAAAAGCTGTTGTTCTCTTCCATAATGCATCTCCGAAAAAGTTGATACTGCTATTTTACACCAGAACCCCCTTTTTGTAAATAGAAAATATAATAGAAAACTCCGTATTTTGGATGTATCTTTTCACCCATAATGCCAAAAAGACCCGGAAGCGTCACACTCCGAGTCTTTTTATTATTGCGCCGCCGTGCTCTTTAATATATGCGCGGCACTCTTTATATTCCGGATATACTGCGAGCAAAAGGTCATAGAATTTTTCCGAATGGTTCATTTCCTTTCTGTGGCACAGCTCGTGAACGACGACGGAATCTATTATCTTTTCAGGCATCAGCATTAAAAGCGCGTTAAAGCTCAAATTCCCGTTTGCCGAGCAGCTTCCCCACCTTGTCTTCTGCGTGCGGATAGTTATGCGCCCGTAAGTCACGCCTACGCGTTCGGCATAAAAACGGACTTTCCCGGGAAGCAGCTTTTTTGCCTTTTCATAAAGCCCGGAAAGCTCCTCTTTTCCGAGTGGCTTTACATTTTCGTTCTCGCGGGCAGCCTTTTCCCTGTTTTTCTCTATCCATGTTTTATGGGAGAGCAAAAACCTTTCTATCTGTTCTTTCGCCGCCCTTTCAGGCGCGCGGACGGCTATGCTCCCGTCGCCCTTCACCGAAACGGAGAGCGTTTTTCTTTTTGACCTTATAAGAGTATATTCCATCATCAGTCTATCGGGGTGTAGCCCGTCTTTTTAATAAGCTCCTTTGCTTCGGATGTTTCAAGCCACGAAAGCAGTTTTTCCGTGCTTTCGTCCGCGTCCGACCTTGTGACCGCGTAAAAGTACGAGCTGACCGGATAGCTTCCGTTCGCGATGTTTTCCTCGCTCGGATATACACCGTTTATCTTGAGAAGCTTTATGTTGTTGTTTTTCACCATTTCGGTCGTATAGAATCTGAAGGAATAGCCGATCGCGTTTTTATAGTTTTTATAGTCCGCGGTCCTTTCGATGATTCCTCCCATACCGCCGATGATCTCCTCCTTCGGCGGAACAGCTAAAGGAGTGTCGCCCATAAGCTTTATAAGCGCGGTCTGGCTTCCGCTCCCCTCGTCCCGCTGGAACGCGCGGATATTTCCGAATCCGGAAACGCCGAGGTCTGACCATCTTTTCGTTTTTCCCGAATATATGTCCCTGATTTCATCAAGAGTCAGCCCCTCTGCCGGATTTTCGGAGTTAACGAAAAAGACGAACGCCTCTTTGCCGATGGGAGTGTAAATAAGCTCGACCCCCTGCCCCTTTGCAAACTCCTCCTGCTCTTTTGACGGGCCGGCAACGAAAATAATGTCCGCCCCGCCGGTCACGATTTTTTCATATGCCGCGGTCGTCGTTGAACAGCAAAGCACATCGCTTGAGCCGTAGCGAACCGTCCCATTGTTGTAATGCGCAATCTCATCAATCATGCTTTTGGGATAGACCGCCTTTGCAAACGCGGAATATATAGGATATAGCGCGGTCGCCCCGTCCATCCTCGGAATGCCGTCCGCAGCCCCGAGCTTAAGCGAGGCTTCGCCGTCAAGCTCTGCCACCTTTGTAAGCTCGTAATACGGCGCGTATCCGGCCAAAAGCTCATCGCTTTTTATCTCAACCGTCAGAACCGAATCGACGTAGCGCTTATGCCCGTACGCCGCTCCCGCCGCGATGAGTGATAATATAAGGACCGCCGCAATCGGGATATATGCCGCCTTTTTCCTTAAAACGCCCCAGACAAGGCAGATGAAAAGCGCAAGCAGAGCTGCTGCCGCCGCGGTCGCCGCGGTTATATACACCGCCTGGTACGTCATCGAAAACGCAATCAAAAGCACCGTTATTCCCCAAACGGGAACGGCAATTGCACAGAGCGCAACGGTCGAGATTATTTTTCCCAAAAGCTTAAGCCCCGTTGCAAATATCAAAACAACACCGATAAGCAGTAAAATAAACGGAATATAAATCATGTACCCCATAGCTTTCCCTCCTTAAAACGTTACGACCTCATGCGGCTTGGTGAAGGACGAGAACACCGCCGTCGCGTTTTTCATATAAAACACCTGCATATTCCCGTCGTCCGGGTCGTAAAGCGGCATAAGCTCCGGATTGGCAGAGAGCATGGAGACCCTTGCCTCGCGGTCGTCATCCTCCACAAGCTCGCAGGAGATGCGCAGCCAGTCTCCCCCGATCACCGCACATACGGCGACAAAGGGATTATTTAAAATCTGTTTTGACACTGCCTTTCTTTTGCCCGTCTGGATATAGAGCCTTCCGTTATAGATGTTCGCCGTGCCGAACGGGCGAAGCTCGGGCTTTCCGTCATTTACCGTGGCAAGATAATAGTTTTTTGCTTCCCTTAAAAATGCGCAAACCCTTTCCATATTCATATATCCCCCTTAAATTTTTACACATACCCTGTAAATTATTATACATTAATGTCGGATTTATGTCAAGCGGGACAAAAAAATAAGCACCGCGTTCTGGCAAACACGGCACTTAAAGGAGGGAAATAAAAATATGTATTAACTTGCTATGGTCTTATTATAGCATAACCTATTCATTTTTGCAATACTCTGTTTAGTAGAATTGCACGAATGTTTTGACTGTTTTTTGTGCAATATTACTAATCGTTCCGCCGGCAAACACTTCAGCCGATAAAAACCGTTAACGGTTCGGGGCAAGGTGATTTAAAAAATTAAACGCCGCGTTCTGGCAAACGCAGCGCTTAAAGGAGGGAAATAAAAATATGTATTAACTTGCTATGGTCTTATTATAGCATAGCCTGTATATTTTTGCAATACCCTATTTAGTAGAATTGCACGAACGATTTGACTATTTTTTGTGCAATATTGCCAACAATTAGAGCCTCCCGAGGTAATTAAGCAGATCCAGATACACTCCGGCGGTCCATCCGAGCATCTCCGGCATCTTATATTCGTCATTGACCTTGATTGACCCTTCCGTAACGTTATACTTTTCCCAGATAGTGCCCGTTTCCGCAAATATCTTTTCCATCGACTTCGTGTATTTTTCCGCGATACGCACCGCATCGTCACGGTATCCGTAATTATCAAGCGCATGAACGACAATGTAGTGAAGCGGAGCCCAGCCGTTCGGATAGTCCCACTGATAGATTACGCCGCCGCGGTCTCCCTTTTCGCACGCCGCCACGCCGAAGTCACATTCGATTCTTTTAAGGTTTCCGGCAGTCGACGCCGCCTCCTCCTCGCTCGCGATATTCGCCCAGAGCGGGAAGAACGATGCGCACGTAAACACGCGGCTGTGCTCGCCCGTTTTGTAGTTATAGTCTAAAAACTTCTCCCCGTCATACATCAGCGCGCGTATCTTTTCCTTTCTTACCTCCGCCGCGTCGGAAAATTTCTTTTCTTCGCCGGTTTCCAAAATTTCGGCAAACTCGGCAAGCTTCATTTCGTAAATATAAAGATTGGAGTTTAAGTCAACATAGTTAAAATCCATCTGGTGCATGTCGCATCTGGGGTTAAAGTCCCATCCGCTTTCCGCGTCGCACATAACGTTCATGATCGCATCGTCATCGCTTCTTCCGGAAAAATCAACTGCCGAAAGGCGGCGCTTTATAAGGTCCAGACCCGCACTTTTGCTGCCGCGCTCCGGAATATAGCCGTAACGGTTAAGTCCTGACGGGGTGATTCTTTCCGTCATCCAGAAGTTATACTCTTTTTTAAGTATCTCATATGCGCTTTTAAGCCAGACCCTGTCCTTAAAAACATCATAAACGTCCGATACCATCATGCACAGAAACGGAGGCTGAGAACGCGAAATAAGCCCCACATTGCTGCCGTTCGGCATATATCCGAACTTATCGACAAGGTAAAACATATCGTCCACACTGTTTTTAACCAGTGCTTCCCTGCCCGAAAGATAAAGCCCCTTTGATGTAAAGAACGTGTCCCAGTAATACATCTCCTGAAACATGCCCTTTATCGACGGCACAAAGTATTCGTACGGCAGACCGATAAGGCGCTCGTTCCCCTCTCTTTCAAGGCGCACCGTATCAGACCAATGATTTACTATATATTCTTTTAATTCCAATTTTTTCACTCCTTAAGATACATCTTTTTATATTATAAAGGAATATGCTGCCTTTTTCAAGCCCCAAATAAAAAAATTTCCGCCCGCAATATGCGGGCGGAAAATATTTTTTATATACCGAAAGTATCCTTAAGATATTTTCTGCTGATTTCGGCAGCTTCAAGGGGAGGTCTGTCAACCGAAGTGTCCTGCTCAACGATAACCGTGTGAGCGTCCGCTCTTTCAGCCGCTTCCAGAATCTCCTTAAAGTCGTTTCTGCCCATTCCGAGGGGAACTAACTTAAACTCGTTGTCCTCCTTGTTCTGGGTCTTTATCTCATTGCCGTCACCGTCAATAAGCGCGTACGCCGGACCGCCTGCAAGGTGCTTGCACGAAAAGTCCTTAAGGTGGATAACGTCCACTCTGTCGGCATACTTATCAATGTACTCTCCGGGATTGAAGCCGGCATAGCGAACCCAGCAGGTATCAAACTGCGGATTTACAACGTCGGGACCGAGCGTCTCATAAAGATGGTCGATTATGCACTTACCGTCAATCTTGTCAAACTCGAAATCGTGGTTGTGATAAAGCATCTTCATACCGCGCGACTTTATAGCCTCGCTGTACTTTTTAAACTTCCCGATAGTCTCATCCCAAACGGGAGTACCGTACTCCAAGTTCTTTCTCTCATACCACGGAATAACGCAGTATTCGATTCCGAGCTCTTTTAAGTAGTCGATAATCTCATATCCGTTGTCGAAAAACGGAGCGGGACCCTGATGAACGGAGATGCACTTTAAGCCGTATCTGTCCAGTATCTCCTTTATCTCCTTTGCACTTTTGCCGAAATATCCGGCAAACTCAACATATTCGTAGCCCATCTCGGCAACCTTTTTAAGTGTGCCTTCAAAGTCCTTCGCCATATCGTCCCTTACGGAGTAGAGCTGAAGACCTACATTGAACTTTTTCATTTTTACTCCCCCTTATATTTCGGGAATTTCGATCTCGATCTCGTGACCGAGCTTAGCGGACTTAACGATACCGTCGATAATAGCCTGATTGTAGATGATCTGGCTTGTCGGAACGGGTGCCTTTCCGCCTGTCTTAACAGCGTCCAAGAACGAACGGATCTTCTTATAGAAGAGCCCGACATTGCTCGGAACGATCGGAACCTCTGTATATGTGGGCTCGCCCGCGATGTCGTGATAAATCTTCATCGGTCCGCCTACAGAACCGTTCCAGCACTCTGTCGAAGGAATTCTGAGCGATCCCTTTGTGCCCATGATGATCGTGTCACCGGGAGTGTCAAGGTGCATATCCCATGCAATTCTGAAGTCTAAGATAATTCCGCCTTCAAGTCTTATAAAGCCTGCGCCGAAATCGTCAACGCTGAAGAGCTCAGCATACTCTGCCGGATTGCCCTTTCTTGTATAGGTCTCGGGATTCTTTCCGAAGAAATCGGAACGGTAGCCCGACACCGTCAAGGGCTTCGGATAGCCGATTGCGTTCAATACCATGTCAAGAGAATAGCATCCGATGTCGGCAAGCGCGCCTATACCTGCGGTCTTATCCTCAATGAATGACGTTCCGAAGGGAGTCGGAATACCGTGACGGCGTCCGCCGCCCGTCTGTATGTAATAGATCTGACCGAGCTCGCCGGAATCAACGATTTTCTTGATCATCTGCATGTTCGGGTCAAGTCTGGGCTGGAAGCCGACGGAAACGATCTTTCCGGACTTTTTCTCGGCTCTGCAGATGTCAATCGCCTCTTCCAGAGTGACCGTCATCGGCTTCTCAAGAAGAACGGGAACGCCCTTTTCAAGTGCATAGATTGTGCACTCCGCATGCGTTCTGTTGTATGTGCAAACGCTTACCGCGTCAAGCTCCTCGGCGTCAAGCATCGACTTATGGTCGGGATAGCATCTTACTCCCTCAACCTCGTGCTTTTTAAAGAAAGCCTCAGCCTTGCCGGGAACAAGATCGGCACCGGCAACGATCTCAACATCGGGCATCTTCTTATACTCGGCTATATGAGCGTCTGCAATCCAGCCTGTTCCGATTATACCGATCTTAAGCTTGCGTCCGTCATTAGCTGTCGTTTTTTCCTCTGCATTATTTTTAAATGCGTCTAAAATATTGTCTGCCATATTTTTACCCCTTTTCTTTTTTGGTTTCTAAGGCTATTATAACAAAGCCAGGTTATAAATACAACGCTTTTTTTGACTTGTTTTTGTACAATATTGACTTTTTTTATTCCGCCGCCTCTGCCGTCCCGTACTTTTCTTTGTATTCCTCGCGGCTCGGAATCCCGTTCACCGTCAGCAAAACTATCATGGCTATGAAAACCACCAAAAGCACCACCGCCGCAATTCTTTTCTGCATAAAAACACCCCTTTTAATATTTTATAAGCCCCGATTCTGCGATCAGGCTCACCCACAAAAATACTGTAAAAAGCGACACCGCCGTGCCGATTACCACAAGCTCCGCGGCAAGGTCGTCATCCGCGCCCATCTGCTGAGCCATGGTGTAGCTTGACACCGAAGTCGGGGACGCATACATAGCAAGTATTATCGCAAGCTCCCTGTCGCGAAAGCCCAGAAGAACCGCCGCGCCGATAAAGACCGCCGGGGATAAAACGAGCTTGCCCAAAAGTCCCCAGATAAGATACGCGCTTTTCCCCCTTATTTTTGAAAAATCAAGGCTTGCGCCCAGCGCCATAAGCGCCAGAGGCGTTGCCGCCGCCGAAAGGTCCGACACCGTTTTATACACCGCCTCCGGGATAAAAAATCCCGCCTCCTTCAAAAACAGTGCAATAAATCCCAGAGCAGACCCTATAATGAGCGGATTTTTCAAGATATTCAAAACTGTTTTCCACGTTGAGCCCTTGTGCTCTTTAAACATCTCAAGCGCGATGACCGCAAGAGCGTTAAAAAGCGGCACAACGATTGCGATAAGGACGGACGCTTTGCCGGACAATGACCCGTCGGGATAAAAGCTTTCGGCAACCGGCAGCCCGAAAATCAAAAAATTGCTCCTGTATATACCCTGAATCAGCACCCCGCGGCTTCTTTTATTTTTGCACCCAGCAGTCAAAAGCACAAGCAAAAGAAAGCACACCGTCACGCTTATCACGGAAAACGAAATAAGCTTTTTGTCAAACACATCGTCAATCGACGAATTGTAAACGTTTTTAAATATGCTGACCGGCAGAAAAATTTTAAAAACAAGCGCGTTAAGTCTCTCGGTTCCCTCACGGTTCAAAAGCCCGGTCTTTAACGCTATCTTTCCCGTCGCCAGAAGCAGAAACATCGGGAACACCAGGTTAAACGATAGTAAAAAGCCATTCATCTTTCATCACTTCCGGATAAAGTATAACACAATAATTTCATCTTGTAAAGAAAAACGCGAAGCTATAGCTCCGCGTTTAATATATTTTATATCCGTTGACCGAAATTCCGCTCCCGCGGGGTGCGGTCATAACCTTTACTTTCAAAAGCTTTTCAAGAGCCTTTATATTCTCTCTTTTCTGCCCGTAAAGCTTTGACTTTAATCGCTCCTCACACGAAACGGTGATGTCCCCGGGCGAATTTTCGCTTATGTATTTTTTTATGCGGTTTAGTATCTGCCGGCTTTTCGCCATTTCGCCGAACGCCGGATGGTACGGTCCCGCCGCATAACCCTTTTCAAGGCTTTCGGACATCTGAAGCCCGGTTCTTATGACGTTTATCCCGGCGCCTTCAAACTCCTCGGTAAGCCTTGCGGCAAGCTCAGATGCCTCATCTACCGTCTGCGGAGTATATTCTCCCGCCTTATACATATCGTAAAGCGCGGTATCGCGAAGCACCACGGTCGGATAAATTCTTACCTCCGCGGGACCCATTTTGATAAAGTCACGGCAGGTCGCCATGTCCTTTTCATCGTCCGAGCCGGGAAGGTGCGTCATCATCTGAAGTCCCAGCTTAATGCCGGAGCTTTTTATAATGCCGGACGCCCTTATAATGTCCTCTTTCGTGTGACCGCGGTGCGAAAGCGCCAGAACACCGTCATCCGTTGACTGTGCGCCGAGCTCCACCGCCGTCACCTTATACTTTAAGAGATTGTTTACTATATCCTCATCAATATAGTCCGGTCTTGTCGAAAGCCTTATCCCGGTTATCTTCTCACCGTCCACGAACGACGCAGCAACGGACAAAAGAGCGTTCTGCTCATCACGCGGAATCCCCGTGAAGCTTCCTCCGAAAAACGCGATTTCCGCCTCACCGGAAATAAATGTGAGCCACTCTCTTATTATAGACTCGCACTTTTCAGCCGTCATCGTCCCGTCAGTCCCTGTGATACGGCGCTGATTGCAGAAAACGCAGTCATTCGGGCAGCCCTTATGCGCCACGAATACCGGGATGTTAGCCTTTTTCACGAAGCGCCTCCATAGCGGCTTTTGCCGCCATCTGTTCAGCTTCCTTCTTGCTCGGTCCCGATCCGCTGCCCATTACCTTTCCTCCGAGCAGAACGTCATACTCAAAGCGCTTTAAATGCGCCGGACCGGATTCGCCGGTAAGATGATAGGAAACCTCGCAGTTGTCCCTGCTCTGGGCATACTCCTGAAGCTCCGTTTTATAGTCGATGAACGCCTTTCCCGAGACCGCCATATCAATTATATCCTTAAGGTTCGTCATTACCCATTTTTTCGCCGTTTCCATGTCGGAATCCAGAAAAATGGCTGCCAGAAGAGCCTCCACAATGTCCGCAAGGATCGAAACGCGCTCTCTCCCGCCGGAAAGCTCCTCCCCCTTATTTAAGTAGAGAAATCTCCCGAGACCGAGCCTTTCCGCTACGATATGAAGCGAGCGTTCGCACACGGACGCAGCTCTCACCTTGGTAAGCACGCCCTCCGGCATATCGGGATAGCTTTTATAAAGATATTCGCTGACCGCGACGGAAAGAATCGAGTCGCCCAGAAATTCAAGCCGCTCATAGCTTTCCGTTTTATGCTCATTGGCATAGGAGCTGTGCGTCAGCGCTGTCTTCGCCAGCGCCGGGTTTTTAAAGCTATAGCCGACAGCCTTATATAAAGAGTCCATCAAATCACCTTTTTAAGAATTTTGTCTTATGTATTCGCACGCGTCTCCCACAGTTCTGATCTTATCGGTCTTCTCATCGTCAATCTCAAGATCGAACTCCTCTTCAAGCGCCATAATAAGCTCTATAAGATCCATCGAATCGCCGAGATCCTTAAACGCCGTATCCTCCGTAATGGAATCCGGCTCCACACCGAACTGTTCTGCAATCAGATCTCTTATTTTTTCAAACTCCATAAGCTTTCTCCTTTCGTTACTTATATTGCTTATTAGTATATGCCATAGTAAGATAAAAATCAATAGCTTTTTTTAACAAAAATCACTTTTCTTTATTATTTCATAGCCGCACGCAGCTTTTCAACCGCTTTTTTCTCGATTCTGGACACATACGACCTCGAAATCCCGAGCATTTTCGCAATCTCGCGCTGCGGTATCTCCTTGCCGTCGGAAAGCCCGTATCTCATCTGAATGATCTGTCTTTCCCGCGGTTCCAGGGCATTTTTTATGCCTTCGTACATTTTTTTAATCTCGGCGCGGTTTTCGTACCCGTCCTCCACATTATCCGAATCGGACGGGATAATGTCCATCAGTGTGACCTCGTTACCCTCCTTGTCGCTGCCTATCGCTTCTGAAAGCGACACCTCGGGCACCGTGTGTTTTTTCGCGCGCAGAACCATCAGTATTTCATTGTGTATGCATTTTGCCGCATACGTCGAAAGCCTCGTGTTTTTTTCCGGAGTAAAGCTGTCGATTCCCTTAATAAGTCCGATTGTGCCGATGGACAAAAGATCGTCCGCGTCATTTTTATTCTGTGCATATTTTTTCACTATATGCGCGACAAGCCTTAAATTGTGCTCGATAAGTTCATTTTTTGCGTCAATGTCGCCCTCGGACGTGTATTTTTTTATCAGAACGGCTTCCTCGCTTTCGGAAAGCGGTTTCGGAAAGCTCCCGTTCTCTATGTGTCCTAAAAGAAATATTCTTCTTATGAGCGATAAAATAAAAGCAAACATAAAACCCCTCCGCACTTATAAATATGCAAAGGGGTTTTTCTTTATTCTGCTATGCTTTTCTTTATCGCCGCGGTCAAAAGCCGCGCCGCCCTGTTATACGGCTTTTTGGAAACGGTATCGTCATAAGCTGCCTTCGCGGTGTTTGCTTCCGGCGCCTTTTCCTCTTTTTCCGGCTCGGGCGGCTTTACCGCCTCGGGCTCAGCCTTCTTTTCCTCTTTAATTTCTTCCGTGGGTTCTTCTTTTTTTGCCTCGGATTTGACATACGGGGTGTCGGACAGGCGGTACTGTGCCGAGCAAAGCTCCTCCTCGGTCATCTCGCCGGATAAAAACGTGCCGTCCTTTGCCTCTGTCCCGACTGTGAGACTGCCGCTCTCATTCTTTTCTATCGTGACCGTTCTGATATCGTCCGACGCCGGGTCGATAGCTATGTACTCGTTTTCCCCGGTCTTATCCACAACCATGACAAAATGCCTGTTGCCGGACCGGTACGGGTTTAACTCCCTCGTGAAATAGATTATGACCGGACTGTAACCGCCTTCCTCATAGCGGCTGTATGCCGCTTCAAAGTCAAAGCTGTGTCCGCCCGATGCGCCCGGCACATCGTAAAACACCGTGGAGAACGGCTCGCCCTCCGTATAGCCCTGTTCTATCCAGTAATCGCCGAGCTCTTCGGGAGTTTCGTCTATCCCCAGGTAGGAGAGCGCCATCGAAATGCACGCCGTTCCGCACTCGTGCGAGCTGTATGTAGCATATTTTCCCCAATACTCCTCATAGTAGTATTCGTTTTTCGGTATCTGCGAAACATAGCGCACTATTCCGCTCTCGGCATAATCCGAAAGTCTGTAATTCACGCTTATGTCCTTTGCCGATACCGGTGAGAGCAAAAGCCCGAGCGTAATTATAAGCGCACTTATTCTTTTATAAAATGACTTCAAGGTCAGTTCCCCCTGATAATATTTTCATTGAACGAAAGCGGCTCGGATAAGCTGACTCCGCCGATGCGTTCCGCCCTCTCACCTTCGATAAGGATCTGCACCCCGTCGGACTGCTGCCACTGACCGGTGAGCGTATTCACCACGGAATACACCGCCATGTACGCGACATCGTCTCCGATTGCGGCAAATTCCTTTGAAAGGTTGACATAGCAAAGCTTGTCCTTCGTTTCCACCGACAAAAGCTTAACGTCGGACGGAATAAGGCGCACACCCTCTTTGGACGGTCCTGCCAGAAGCTCGTTGACAATTGTCTTTTCAATGCTTTCATTGTCCTTAATGTCTATCATTCTCTGCTGCTTTATAAGTCCCGTCCCGTCGTCGGAGCCGAAATAAAGCTCAACGACCGCCGTCTGATTTCTCTTAATTTCATCGTCCGTCACGACATTGTTCATGGATAAAAGTCCGATATCCTCTCCGGACGAGGAATACTTCATCGGTCTGCCGTTTACGAGCAATTGAACGCGGTTTATCCCGTCCACCGAACAAAGCGTTGCGACAACACTGTATATTGCCAGAAGTCTTGACGCGCCGGAATCATTTTTTTCAAACTCCTGTGACAGATTCACCGTCGCGGTCTTATCCTTGACCTTAAGGCTTATAAGATTGGTGCCGTCCGGGATAACCTTGGTATGCTCCGGCTCAGAGGGTCCCGAAAGCAGCTTTTCCATTGCCAATTTCGCCTCATCCTCCGGCGTGGCGGGCTCATCTATTACCGCCGTTTCCTCTTCAAGGCTCCGCCTGTCCGAGGAGCCGAAAAAAAGACCGATCTTCACTTTTCCGCCGTCGCACCCCGAAAAGGAGGCAAGAATACACGCCGCCAAAAAAATCGCCGTTATCTTTTTCATAATAGTTATGCAAGCGGAAGATAAATTCTGAATATACTTCCCTTGCCCTCCTCGCTTTCAACATCAATGTGACCGCCGTGCATTTCAACCGCCGAAAGAGCGATGGAAAGCCCGAGTCCCGTTCCGCCGGTCTCGCGCGAGCGCGCCTTGTCGACCCTGTAGAATCGGTCGAATATCTTCCCGACCTCCTCTTTGGCAATGCCTATGCCCGTGTCCGCAACCGTTATTATCGCATTGTTTATGTCTTTTTCCAAAAACAGTTCAACCTTTCCGCCGTACGGAGTGTATTTTATGGCGTTGTCCGTTATGTTATAGACCGCTTCCCATATCTTATTCTGCTCCATCAGCATAAACACATCGTTATTTTTATGAAATTTTAAGCTCACACCGTTCTGCCATGCAATTTTGGAAAGCGCACCGGTAACCCCGCTTATAACGTCCTTAAGGTTTGCCGTTACGAACGTTTTGTTTGAGTCATACGTCGCCGCGTCCATTCTCGTTAAGTCAAGAAGGTCGTTAATTATCGCGGTCAGACGGTCAACCTCCTCGTTCATGTCTTCCAAAAATTCCTTTATCATGTCGGGAGAAACCGAATCGCCCGCCGAAATGAGCGAGTCACATATAAGCTTTATTGAGCTGAGCGGCGTTTTAAGCTCATGCGAAGCGTTGGAAACAAACGCCGTTCTTTTTTCCTCCTCGCTTTCGACCTCGTCGATAAGCTCGTTGAAGCTTTCGACCAGCTCGCCTATCTCGCCCCCGGGCGCACCGTCAATCTTTACCTTGCGCCCCTCGCTCTGTGCCTTAACCTTTTTAATAAGCTTTTCGATGGGCGATGTGAACATTCCCGCAAGCACAAAGCTCATTACTCCGGCGGCAAGGCACAAAATCGCCGCGAGGTAATTTATGCTCCTTCCGGTCGACGTTAAAACGGCATATATCTCGTCAGCCGAGCTTTCGATATACACCGCTCCGCTCACGGCGCCGTTTTTCATTATGGGCACAGCCGCCGCCGTGTTGATTCCCCCGTCATAGGGAGCCTTGTTATAGCTGCTCTCGCCGGAGAGTGCCGATAATATCATCGGGCTTAAGCGCACCTTTCCCGTCGAATTGGAATATATATTGGGCGTGTTGTCGTAAATAACGACCGCGTCCGAATTCGTCACGATAATTCTGTTGTCCTTGCCGATGGAAAGCTGCGCAACGTCCTCATCCAGCGCCGAGGCAAGCTCTTCCTCCGGAACTCCCGAAATATCGGTCGCAATTATGTTTATTTTTGTTACCATATTAACACGGTTGTCATTATAAAGGCTTGCCGACATGGCGGACATGATGTATGACTTTAACACGACCACCGAAATAAGTATAACGATTATATAAGTAAATATCAGCCTTGCCTTCATCCCGTAGAAAACGTTTTTCGCGCGCTCTTTTAATCTTTCCTTAAAAGGAGCTTTTAAGGCTTTTTCTTTAGTCTTCCTTGAAATAGTAACCTACTCCCCACTTTGTATTAATATATTCCGGGCGTGCGGCGTCCGGCTCTATCTTTTCTCTTAACCTTCTTATGTGAACATCGACGGTTCTGTTGTCACCGGGATAGTCGTATCCCCAGATGATATCAAGGAGCGCCTCGCGCGAATAGACCTTGCCGGGATTCGTTATAAAAAGATCCATAAGCTCAAATTCCTTTGACGTCAGCTCCACTGTTTTATCCCCTACGGTCGCGCGGCGCAGATTGTAGTCAAGCTTGATTCCTCCGCGCATAACGGTCGCGTTATTTTTCTTGCTCACAGTGTTCTGCGCGCTTCTTCTTATAATCGCCTTGACTCTTAATTTAAGCTCCAATATATTAAAGGGCTTGGTAAGATAATCGTCCGCCCCGTATTCAAGACCCATGATTCTGTCCATATCATCGGTCTTAGCGGTCAGCATGATTATGGGGACGCTCGAAAAATCCCTTATGATACGGCAGACCTCAAGCCCGTCAATTTTCGGAAGCATAAGGTCCAAAATAATGAGGTCGATCGACTTATCCCGCGCAAGCTTCACCGCTTCCTCGCCGTCATACGCGGTTTCGACATCATAGCCCTCCTGCTCGAAGTTAAACTTAATGCCTTTTACAAGTAATTTTTCATCATCGACAATCAAAATTTTCATTACTCATCTTTCATCCTTCCGAAAAAAGTTATTATATATAGCATACCACATTTTTTTAATAACTTCAATACAAAAAAATAAAAAAGCGGATTTTAAATCCGACCCGAGATAATAAGGTAACGTCCTAAGGCAGTTTTGTGCATTACTTTTCATAAATAAAATATAAAAGCACTGTAACCTTAAGGCTACAGTGCTTTTTACACAAAACCGATACTTTCTTATCACGGACCGGCTTTTTCCGCTTTTTTAGTCTGCAAGAACATAGATATTGCATCCTCTTCTTCCGAACTGGATACACTGATTATATGAATCATAGAATAAATCAACTTTGTTGCCCTTTATGGCTCCGCCCGTGTCGCCCGCAACGCAGACTCCGTAGGACCACGAGCCGTCGGCAGATTCGATATAAAGTCTTGTTCCTAAGGGAATAACTCTGGGATCGACCGCCACAACGCCGACCTGTGACCTTAATCCGCTCGCCGTCGTGCCCTTGTCGCAGTATGCCGTCGCCGTTGCGCCTATCATCATGCTGTAGTTATATCCGTTTACGGTTCCGATCGCGGCGGCAGAGTTAAGTCCGCTCTTTTTAAGGCTCCATACGCCGCACTCTATCACCTTATCCACCGCGGGTCTTACAACGTTTTCTGTTGTGATCTCGTTATAAACCTCGCCGTCGTGGTATGTGATAACCTTGTTTATAATTTTCTCACCCTCAACGCCTTCAACGGTTACTACCTGCTCGGAGGGCTTTAAATACTTATTCTCTATCTTTTTTACCTCATAGGGAACCGCTGCTTTCCCGGTCGTGTGGACCGTGGAAACTCTCGTCACCCTAATCTCGATTCCGTCCCAGAGCTCAACATTGCCCAAAGGATAGCATAAATCGTCTGAGTCCATCGTTATTCCGGCTGCCTTTATCGCGTCATTCACCGTGCCCTTGCTTAAGTACACGGGATAAGTCATCGAATCCGCATATACGTTTATAAGATATGCATTTTTAACCTCATACTCGCCGCCGTCGGCTATTTTCTCAGATTCCGCAACTACACTGTCGGTCGGCATAAGTCCGACCGCGCCGGACTTTTCAAGTTCCTCCGCCGTTGCAGCCGATGTTTTCACACTGTGAACACTGTCGCCGTTATAAACGGTGATGCTCTTTAATTTGTTTACCGATACCGTGCCCGAGAAAAGAAGCTTTGTGTCGACCGTAGGCCTTACCACATCGCCCTGTTCCAAAGAAATGTTTTCATTCTTCAAAATATCTCCGACGGTGCCGGCTTTGGCATTAACAGTTTTTACCGTTACTCCGTCTACATTTATGTGAACCTGAATCGTGTCATCATAAATATAGCTGTTAAGCGATATGCCGGAAAGCAGGAGCATAACGGCTAATATTACCGCCGCCATGTCAGCCTTGGCGAAAACCGCTTTAAGCTTACTTAACATAATAATTTCCTCCGGTTTTTTTATTTGCCGCATTTTGTTTGCCGCGGCACTTTTGCCCTTTGCAAAAGATTATATTCATGATTCCTGTAAATTATAACTAAATTGTTACAAAAAGTCAAGCTTTTTTATTTGCGAATTGTGTGTTTATCTTTTATTTTTATTTTTTTATACTATATATAGTAGATTATCAGAAAAATAAATTGCAAATTTTTTTAACAATTTCATTTAATTTCACAGATTTTTAATAAATTATTTCATTTTCCCGTTCCCTCCACTTGCGCTTTTAAATCGACAATTTTAAACAAAAACCGCACCACTTTTATCACATTTCAGGTGCAACATTTTATCTTAAAACTATATTTAAACAAAAACGTCTTTCATCTATTTTAAAACGTCTTTTTAGATTATATTTAATACATAAAACGCAGCGCGGGAAAATAGTATAGTAGTATGCAGAGGAAAAGGAGGAATAATCTCTTTGAAAAAGACATACGCATACATAATTTTATCGTCACTGCTTTTATTTAATGCTATTTTGCGCTCATTCCCGCGCCAAAGCGAAATGCTTGGCGCTTTTGCCGTGTCAAAAAGCGTCCCGTCGCTTTCTTTGACTCCCGAAAAGCCGGACAGTCCCGATTTTCTGTCGCTTTTCGTTTCAGCCAGCGCCGCGGCTTACGAGGGCAAAAAAAAAGAGCCTGAGGCTCCTTTGATTAATGAAACAAATCCCGCTCCGGCGAAAGAACCCGCATCGGTCGGCACCGTTCCCGAAAACATCAGTGAGACCAGCGTTATCAAGGGCAAAGAGAGTCTTTTGGGAATCGAGATAAACAACGAGACCGGCTACGACCTATCGTCCGCCTATTCCCCGTCGCACATTGATATTGACAAAAACGGACCGTCCGTCCTGATACTGCACACCCACACGTCGGAATCATACCGCCCCAGCGAAGGCTTTATCTATACCCCGACGGACAATGACCGCACTGAGGACCTTAACTTCAACGTCGCCAGAGTCGGCGCCCAGCTTTGCAAAAGCCTTAACGAGCTCGGAATTTACGCCATCCAGGACCCGACGATATGCGACTATCCGTCATACAACGGCTCATACAAAAAAATGCTCTCCGTCGCTGAGGCGGCAATGAAAAAATATCCGAGTATAAAAGTGGTTATAGACCTTCATCGCGACGCAATGGAGACAGGCGACGGAACAAAAATCAGTACCGTGGCAAGCATAAACGGCGAAAAAGCCGCTCAGGTCATGCTTGTCGTCGGTACTGATGCAAACGGGCTTTACCATCCCTCGTGGCAGAGTAATTTTTCATTCGCGGCAGACCTTCAGAAAAGATGCGCCGAAATGTATCCCTCTCTGGCGCGCCCTTTAAATGTGCGCTGCGAGCGCTTTAACGGGCACATTTGCCCCAACGAGGTATTGATCGAGGTCGGCACGACAGGAAACACGCTTCCCGAAGCGCTCGTTTCCGCCCGTGCAATGGCAAACGTCATCGCCTCCGTCATGTCGGATAGCTGATAACCATGACCACCGAGCCGAGAAATTCAATCTTCTTCTTTTTCGTATCAAGAACCTCTGTCGTTGTGGCAGAGCCCTCCGTATTTAAGTAAACAAGAGATCCGTCAAAGAACACCCGCCTTATCACGGGCTTTCCGCCGTCCACCGAAATGGCGGCAAGGTCGCCCGAAATTATGGGTTTATCCGGGTTTATCAAAACTTTATCGCCCTTGGTGATCTTGGCGCCGGACATAAGATCGTCCTTTGCCACAACGAAAAAGCAGTCCTTCATGCTTTTATAGCCGTAATTCCCGCAGATGTACTCGGTAGGTTTCTCGGGCTCCCCGTTTTCGTCCTTTTCAGGAAAATCGCGGAATACCGGTATTCTCGAAAGCGGCTCCGACATAGCCAGCTCCGTTTTCTTGCCGAGAAGATAATCAAGCGACACTCCGAGTGCGTCGGCAACCTTTGAAAGGTCCTCCCTCGGCAGCTCACTGTAGCCGGTTATGGCACGTCTCAAACTCATAAAGCCCACTCCTGCCTTTTCGGCAAGCTCTTTTTCCGTAAGCTTTTCCTTTCCCAAAAGCAATGCAATTCTGTCTCCCGGCGACATCATAGTTTACACTTCCTTTTTGTTAATCGGCAAGGAAGAACATAACAAGAGAAACGCTCAGCCTGTTATTGTGCCAGTCAGAGAGGTCAATATAACCTTCCTCGCCGTTTTCTTTCTTTATTTTGACCTTTCCGTCGTCCGTTTCGGAAACGACCGAAAATACATCGTTTATTTTAAGCGGCATCATTTCCTCGCCCGCCGCGGGGTCAAAGTCCGCATGCGCAACCGCCATGCCCTTTTCTTTTAAGAGAAGATATTCCTCTTCATTTAATACATATCCCGACTCCATCATTTGCTTTGCCGAAAGAAGATTTGCTATCTCGCCGTAGGACGGATAGACGACCTTTCTTTCGCTTTCGTCAATCTTTTCAAATATGCCGTCATTTAATTTAAATGAGACCTCAAGACTCCACATTCCCACTCGTCCCCTCTCGGACAAGGTAAGAATGTTCTTGTCGTTCACATAAAGCGCCTGATCGTATCCCGTGAAAAAGCACTCGGCGATATTTCCGCCATCGCTCTTAAATCCGAGCGCGCCCATATTTCCGTCCGTCACTTTTAACACACGCAAACACGAATCGTCCGAATCCTCTACAGTCAACACGGCAAGCTCCGTTATACCGTCGCCCGGGTCCATGTCGAGCGCATAAACCTTCGACAGTGTGCTTATATAAGCATTGCCGGAGGAATAAGAGTACCTGTCGGACGAAATCTCAAGCGCCCCGTCATTAACGCGGACAACTATCTCTTCCTCTATCCCGTCAGAATCAAGATCGTCTTTTAATATAACGCTGTCTGTCCCTGTATCGCTCCTCTCCCACAAAAGGTTGCACATCTTAGCGGGATCTAAAACTTCTTCCGGCTTATCCGGCGCCTTAATATCGTCATTTTTCTTATTTGCACACCCCGAAAGGCACAAAATAAGCGCCAGAAAAACCAAAGTTAATTTTTTCATTTTCTTTCCCCTTTTTATTAATTGTTCCCATACACCTTTCTATATCCCTTGCCGCGCTGAACGCACGCGGAAACTCTGCTTAAGGTCGCCGACGATATGTCGGTCTCCTCAATCACCTGAGTATACGTTTTCCCCTCTGCCAAAAGCTTTGCCGCCCGAAGGCGCTGTGCCATTTTAAGTATCTCCTTATACGTGCAAAGGTCCAAAAAAAGCTCGCGGCAGTCCTCTGCACTTTCAATGCCGGAAATGACCGAATAAAGCTCATCGATCATTTCTTCGGTTACCTGATTCGCCAAAAAAATCCCTCCCAAACACTAAAACTACAGTATATCCTCTGCCTTCCTTAAGAAGTTCAGCGTTTTTTCGCTCGTCGGATTCAAAAATACCTCATCCGGCGTCCCGGCTTCCTCAATCACCCCGTCAGCCATGAATATCACCTTGTCGGACACGCTTCTTGCAAAGTCCATCTCGTGCGTCACGACAATCATCGTCCTGTCGCTGCTCTTTAAGCTCCTTATGACCTTTAAGACCTCACCGGTAAGCTCCGGGTCAAGCGCGCTCGTCGGCTCGTCAAAGCACAGTATATCGGGGCTTAATGCAAGTGCGCGCGCAATCGCCACTCTCTGCTGCTGACCGCCGGAAAGCTGGCACGGATAAAAGTCAAGCTTTTCCGAAAGTCCGACCCTGTCTATCAGCGAAAGGGCGTTTTCCCTTATTTTTTCGACCGGTGCGATTTTAAGTAACTTCGGTGCAAGCATCACATTTTCCAAAACAGAATACTGCGGAAAAAGGTTAAACGACTGAAACACCATTCCGAAATGAAGTCTGTTTTCCTTAATGTCCTTTTCCTTCATTTCTTTGTTTTTAGAGCCGTCATAAATAACCTTGCCGTCAACCGCGATCGTTCCCGCATCCGCAAACTCAAGGAAATTAAGGCACCTTAAAAGCGTCGTCTTCCCGCTTCCGGACGAACCGATAATGCTTAAAACCTCGCCCTTTTCAAGCGAAAAATCAATGCCCTTTAACACTTCGGTCTTTCCGAAGCTCTTTTTTAAATTTGTAACTTCCAATATCGCCATAACTTACAAGCTCCTGAAATAACTCATATTTTTCTCGATGCGCGAGAAAAGCACCGTCAAAAGTCCGTTAAATATAAGATAGTAAACCGCCGTGAAGAATAAGGGCCATATCTGCCCGGAAATGCCCTGCGAGCCCTTCATGAACGCCTGACCCGCCCAGATGACCTCCTGAAGCGCGATGATTCTTGCAAGCGAAGTGTCCTTCACCAGCGTTATTATCTCGTTCGCCATCGGCGGCAGAATACGCTTTACCATCTGCTTTAATGTAATGTTGAAAAAAATCTGCGGCTTGGACAAGCCCAGAACAAGTCCCGCCTCGGTCTGCCCCTGCGGCACGCCCTGAATTCCGCCTCTGTATATCTCCGAAAAATAGCATGCGTAGTTTATGATGAAGGCAACGGACGCTGCAAAGAACCTTCCGCCTTCGCCGCCGCCCCAGATAGGCTTACCCATGACAAGCCCGGGGAAAAAGTAAATTATTAAAAGCTGAATCATCAAAGGCGAACCGCGCACGATCCAGACAATGACCTTCGTCAGCCCCGAAAGCGGACGAAAGCGCGACATGGAGCCGAACGAGATTATAAGCCCTAAAGGAATCGCGCCGACAAGCGTTACAAAAAAGAGCTTTAAGGTCTGCAAAAAGCCTGTGTTAAGCGCGGCAAAAACGACCGGGAACTGCTCCTTCACCAGTATAATGAAGTTAAAAAATCTTTCCATAATCAAAAATCCTTACACCAAAGCAGAAAGCGCTTATTTTAAGGCGCTTTCTGCCGGTAGTTTGTTTTATTACTTATTTAATTAAAGCTGCCTGAACTCCGTAGGTTTCCGCGCACTTTTCGGTCAAGCCGTTTTCATTTGACTCTTTGAAGAACTTGTCAAGCTCTAAAGCAAGGTCAGAACCCTTTCTGAAGCCGACACCGTACTTCTCGTCGTTAAGACCGAAGGTGTAGGTAAGGTTTTCATAACCCGTTCCCTCGCCGACCATCGCGGCTGCCATGAGCGAGTCAATTATCGCCGCGTCGCAGCTTCCTGCCGCAACCTCCATAAGCGCCGTTGCCTGATCCTTAACCTCTGTGTAGTTAAATCCGTTTTCAACCGCCATGTCATATCCTGCGGAACCCGCCTCAACCGCGAAGTTAAGCTCCTTGCAGTCCTCAGCCTTTGTGTAGGAATCCTTCTTGTCGGAAGGAACGATGACAACCTGCTGGTTATTGCAGTAGGGCGCCGAGCAAGCCATTGAGCTCGTAACCTCGTCCGTCAGCGTCATTCCGTTCCATACACAGTCGATCGACTTTCCGTCAAGCTCCATTATCTTGTTGTCCCAGTCGATCTCAACGAACTCAACATTTACGCCTAAGTACTCAGAGAATGCCTTTGCCATATCCGCGTCAAATCCGATCCATTCGCCGTTCTCATCTTTGTAATCCATCGGCTCGAACTCTGTGATTCCGACTACAAGTGTTCCTTTGTCCTTGACATACTGCATATCCGAAGTTACACCAGTCGAATCGTCCTCTGTCTTCTTGCCGCATCCTGCGAATGCAACAACCATTGCCATTGCCAATAAAATTGCTAATACCTTTTTCATTTTTTTCAACATCCTTTCGTTTTGTATGTCTATATTATACTTCATCAAGCTAAAGTTGTAAAGTGTTTTTTTCAATTTTTTTCATCTTTGTGACAACTGCACATAAAAAAAGCGCGGTTTTGCCGCGCTTTTGTGCACTAAAGTGATAAAGCAACCTATTTTTGCACGTTAACGTCCATATGCGGGTAAGGAATCTCGATATTTTCCGAGTCAAACGCACGCTTAACGTCCTCCGTCAGCGCATAGTAAACATTCCAGTAATCCTCTTTTTTGCACCACACGCGAAGGATATATTCGACCGCACTGTCCTGATGCGCGCTCACCGCTGTGAACGGCGCGGGATCCTTTAACACCTTGTCATTATTCTCAGCCGTTTTTATAAGCGCAGCCTTGACCGTGTCGATATCTGCGTCATACGACGCGGTGAACTTTAAGTCCACCCTCCGCTCCGGCTTTGACGAAACGTTGACAACGGACTGATTGGAAATAGTGCCGTTGGGAATGACAACTATGCGGTTATCGCCCGTCACAAGTTTGGTGTAGAAAATGCCGATATCGGTCACCGTGCCCTCAAGCGAGCCCGAAACCACATAATCGCCGACCGCGAAGGGCTTGAACACCATGATAATGATTCCGCCGGCAAGGTTTGCAAGGCTGCCCTGAAGCGAAAGACCCAGAGCAAGTCCGGCAGAGCCCAAAACCGTGATTACCGATGTCATCGGAACCCCGAGGTAGCCCGCAACGGTTATTACCAGGATGACCTTAAGAGCAATGTTTAAAAAGCTTACGAAAAAGCTTTTTAAACTCTTATCCATGTGCGGTGCCTTCTGCCCGGCAACCGCCTTTGTCAGCACCTTGATAAGCTTAAAGCCGATCAAAAGAATTATGATTGCCAGAGCAAGCTTGATTCCCGCACTTGTGCAAAATTCAATGACCTTTTCAAGAATTTTTTCGTAGTCCATTTTTTCACGTCCTTTTCATTTTGTCACTAATATAATTTCGACGCGAAAACCCTTTTTCCTTTATAAGCGGCTCATTTTTCAGAGTACACCGCAAAGCCTTCCGGTCCGATTACGACTTCTCCCGATTCCGTCCTTTCATCTATGATATTTAAAAGCTCCTTTGAAAGCGTGCACTTTTTCTCCTCATCGGTGTAATTTACCGCGAAATAATACTTTTCGCCGTCCCCCTCGCGCTTTGTTATGTGCACGCCAGGCTCCGCCGTTATTTCCGATATCGGGAAAACCGCGTGCTCCTTTGAGATGTCCGAAATAAATTCATTTGTAAATTCCGCGTCCGGCATAAACCCTATGTAATACGCCGTGCCCTTGCCGTACTTATGCTTTGTCACCGCCGGGGTGCCCTTGTAATAGTCGCTCTCATACTCGGCGAGCGTTTCCGCTCCTTTAGGCTTTATAACCTCGGCAATATGCGTCAGGGGATATGACTTGCCCTTATAATTAACGGAATTTTTGCCGGGAACCGTCTCGTACGAATCCACCTCGTCGACCCTCAGACCGAAAACAGAGGAAAGCCCGAGTGCCGGAACTCCGCCGAGATAGCAAAGATCGTTTTTGTCCGCAAAAGCGGTCAGATATGTGCTTATTAAAATTCCTCCGTTTTTCACATAGTCCTTTATTTTTTCGGCAAGCGCCTCATCCATTAAATACGGAACGTTTAAGCAGAGAATTTTGTATTTTGAAAAGTCCTCGGAATAGGGAATTATGTCCGCCGGGATGTTTTCCTTCATAAATGCGCCGAAAAGCCTTTTTGACGTTGCTTCATAACCGTTTTTTGACATGTTCCAGGTTATGTCCGCCACTCCGTCAAGCGCCCAGCCTGTTTCATAGTCATGCGTTACCGCTACATGGGACCTTATGCCGCAGCCTGCGACCGGCGCTGCCTTTTCCAAAATTTCGCCGATTTTTGCAACGGCTCCGAAAACGCGCGTATCCTCTTTTCCGTAGTGGTCAACGACCGCGCCGTGAAGCTTTTCGTAGCCTCCTCTGCCCTTTCGCCACTGAAAATAGCCTATCATGTCCGCACCGTTGGCAACGCAGCCGACCGCCTCCATAATCTGTGTCTCGGTCGATTTTATCTTTCCGAAGGTCATTCCGCCGGCGTTGATACCGGGTGCGCTCTCCATTATCATGAACGGTTTCCCGCCCTTCATTCCGCGGTAGAGCGCGCCCAGATACGCCGTTCTTAATGCATGAGCCGCAAAATTGCCGTGCCACTGCGGATAAAAGTCATACGATGTCCGGTCGAGAATTTCCGCCATTTTATAGTGGTCGTAGCCGGCAAATTCGCACATGCAGTTCGTCGTTATCGGCTTGTCGGAATATTTTCTTATAATGTCCGCCTCGCTTTTTGCAAAATCGACCGTCATATCGGAAACGAAGCGCTTCCAGTCAAGGTTTAAGCCCATCGTCGCCTTCTCTCCGTTGTCAAGCGGAGGCTCCACCTCGTCAAAGCTGTTATAGCGGTGGCTCCAGAAGCGCGCCCACCAGGCGTGATTTAATTTTTCAATGTCGTTGCCATAGCGCTCACGGAGCCAGTCCTTAAATTTCTCTGTGCACAAAGGGCAATAGCACGCGCCGTTGTATTCGTTCGAAAGGTGCCATGCGGCAACAGCCGGATTTTTGCCGTAACGTTTTGCCAAAAGCTCGTCAATTATCCTGACCTTTTCGCGGTAAACGGGCGATGTGTAGCAATGATTGTGGCGGTTGCAGAAATGAAGCCTTGTTCCGTTCTGCAAAACGCGCAAAACCTCGGGATATTTTTGTGCCATCCAGCGCGGTCTGGCTCCCGAAGGCGTCGCAAGTATAACCCTTCCGCCAGATGAATACACCTTATCTATTATCTCGTCCAGCCACGAAAAGTCGAAAACGCCCTCCTCCTTTTCAATTTCAGCCCACGAGAAAATGCCGACCGTCATCTCATTACAGTGCGCTTTTTTCATAAGGCGCATATCCTCGTCCCATATCTCTTTTGTGTCCATCCACTGCTCGGGGTTATAGTCGCCTCCGTGCATAATCTTCGGAAAGCTTTTATCAATAAGCTCGAATTTTTTCATCATTATCACTCCCTTATCTTTATTTTAGCACCGAAGAGAGCGTTAGTCTATATAACATTTCTGATTTAAATATAAAAATCCCGTCGTTTCCGACAGGATTTTTTAATATTAAAGGTGTCCGAATTTGAATTCTTCCTCTTTGCTTTTATCTTTCGGGATGAGCGCATCGTCAAAGTGAATCATGACGTTGCCCTCCGAAAGGCGCTTCTGCAAAAGGCTGATGTCAACCTCGGCAATCGGAACGCCCGAATCTATCGCGATGACCGATGCCTCGCCCGCTGCCTGACCGGTGATGATCGCCGGGGGAATAACCCTTAAGCAGTCCCAGCCCCAGCCGGTCGCGCTTGCCGTTCTTCCGGCGGTAATAAGGTTGTCAAACCCCGATTTTACAAGCGTTCCGTAGGGAATCTCGTAAAGACGGTCCTTAATTTCGAAGTCGCCCATCGCGCCTATCGAAGTGTCCGAATGAAGATAGGTTTCATCGCCCGTCAGCGTCGCGTCGCCTATTATGCACCTTGTCTCCCTGAACTGGCACATCGCAGGCATCTGCATGATATCGCGGCTCTTTCTGTCCTGATTTTTAATCTTCTCTATCGCGTCCTTATGGTTTCTCACAAGGTAATCGGTGATTTCGTCCGCCGTCGTGCCCTTGTAAAGCGGCACATCGGAAGGCTGGTTCGTGCCGTGAAGGTTGATTCCTCCGCCCGAGAATCCCGCATACGCATTTGCAACGTCTCCGGTCTCAATCGCCTTTTTCATGGAATTCATCGTCACGCCGAACATTAAATATGTATAGTAATTCTTGCCGTCGCGGCAGGGCACTCCCGCACGGTACATAATGTCCGCGTCGCCCGTGGTGTCAACAATGACCTTTGCCTCAAAGTAATCTCGTCCGCCCTTTGAATCCACAATAACGCCTTCGCAGTGCCCATCCTTCATAATGGGCTTGGAAACAACGGAGTCAAACAAAATGTCAACTCCCTCTTCTTTTAAAAGATTCGTCATGAGCATTGAGAAAATAGGTGCCGAATACTTGCAGACGTATCTGGTCTTTGCTCCCTCTCCGGGATCGCCGTTCTTCCACTCGTCGGGAATAGTGTCCCACCCGTACTTAATGGAGAGGCGCAAAAACTCCTCCGCCATACCTTTTATGATCTGCGTTCCGCGCCCGTTGCACATCGGCACGAAAAGATTGATAAGCCCGATCGTGGCAAGTCCGCCGAGCGCGACTGTTTTTTCAAGCAGAAGCACTCTTTTGCCGCGGCGCGCCGCCGCAACTGCCGCCGCAACGCCCGCAACTCCGCCGCCCGCAACCAAAACGTCATAGCTTCCTTTTAATAAAACCTCTTCGGTTACTGTTACCTTTTTCATGATTCGCTCCTTCATTCCCATGTTTTCCAGACGTCCGGAGCATAGCCCACGGTTGCCTGTTTTCCATTTCTGACGATGGGAGTCTTAAAAAGCTCGGGATACTCCAAAAGCTCCTGCTCCACCGCGTCACTCTTTTTATATTCGATAAAGCGGTCCTTATATGCCTTTGAATTCTTATCAATCAGCGCGTCAAATCCTCCGAGAGCCGACTTTACCGAATTATACTCGCCCTTGCTCATCGAATAACGAACCACATCGATAAGCTGGTATTTTATTCTGCGCTCTTTAAAATACCGCTCCGCCTTTTTCGTGTCAAAGCACTTTGATTTTCCGAATATCTGTATGTTCATATCCACCTCAAAAAATCACGCCCGCACATGTGCGGGCGTGTTTCAAACGGATTTTATTCTTCCTTGCCGCACTCTTCGCAATCGCAATCACATTCGATCCCGATCTCTTCGCCGCAGTTGGGGCAGGAAACGGTACAGTCGTCGCTTATCGCGTCATACTCAACATAGATGTCGTCGCCGCACTTGGGGCATGTCATGAAAATGCCCTCATCGTCGCAGTCATAAAAATCGTCATCCTCGTCCTCGCCGTAGATTTCATCCTCAACATCGGCAAGGTCCTCGTCAACCTCGTTTAACTGCTCCTGCATCTCGTCCTGAATGTCAACTACTTCCTCCATTGCGAGAGCGGTATCCTCAAGCATTTCCAAAATAGCGGAGAAAAGCTTACCCTCGTTGGTCTCCTTATCAAGCTTCATTCCGTCCGCAAGTCCTTTTAAATACTGTGCTTTTTCTGTTAAATAACTCATGGCTATTCCTCCTATCGGTAAATATTGTGCCATATAAAGAGCAAAATTATGCTCTCTCCATGTACTCTCCGGTTCTTGTATCGATTCTGATCTTATCGCCGATCTCGATAAAAAGGGGCACTGCAACCTCAGCGCCTGTCTCAACCGTTGCGGGCTTCATAACGTTGGTTGTCGTGTCGCCCTTAAAGCCGGGCTCCGTCGCCGTAATCTCAAGAGTAACGAAGTTCTGAGGCTCGACCGCAAAAACATTGCCCTTATAGGAAAGTATCGTTACGGTGTCGTTCTCCTTAACGAACTTGAGCGCGTCACCCAAAGTGTCCTTTCCCAAAGGCTCCTGCTCATAGGTCTCGGGATCCATGAAGTAGAAAAGATCCCCGTCTGAATAAAGGTACTGCATCTCTTTTCTCTCGATGTGCGCCTTTTCGAATTTTTCGGTGGGGTTAAAGGTTTTCTCAACCACACCGCCGGAAATAACGTTTCTGATCTTGGTGCGGACAAATGCCGCGCCCTTTCCGGGTTTAACGTGCTGGAATTCTATTATACGGTATACGTTACCGTCCATTTCAAATGTAACGCCGTTTCTGAATTCACCTGCAGATATCATTGGTTATCATCCTTTCTTAAAACATCTCTTTTATATTGTATAATAAACTAAAGAGAATTTCAAGTCTTTTTTAAAATTTTTCCAAAGTCTATAAAGTCTATATTATAATAAGCTCCTTGGTGACCTTGTTTAAGTCCTCGCAACCGCCCTTTTTAACCACCGTCAGATCCTCTGTTCTCACTCCGAACCTTTCGGGAATGTATATTCCGGGCTCAATCGTAAGCGTCATATTTTCCTTTAAGACCGTGTCCGACCTTTTGGATGCAGTCGGCTCCTCATGAATGAAAAGCCCGACTCCGTGACCCGTTGAGTGGATGAAATATTCTTCGTATCCGGCGTCTTTAATCACGTCTCTTGCCGCCGCGTCCACTTCTTTTCCGGTCGCGCCCTCTTTAACCGTGCCGAGCGCGGCAATGTGGGCGGACTTTACGACCTCATAAATTTCCCTCTCAAAATCGGGCACGTTCCCGAATCCGACCGTCCTTGTCATGTCCGACGCGTAGCCCGAGAGCATGCACCCGAAGTCGCACACCGCTATCTGACCGGATTCTATCACCCTGTCCGACGCGGTCGCATGCGGCATCGCCCCGTATTTTCCGGAAGCGACGATAGTGTCAAACGACGTTTTCGCGGCTCCGTTTTTTCTCATATAGCTTTCGATAAGGCACGCCGCCTCAAGCTCCGTCATTCCGACATGAGCGTTATTTACAAAGTGCATAAACGCCGCCTCGGAAAGCTCCTCGGAAAGTTTTATCTTCTTGATTTCGCCTTCATCCTTCACCGCTCTCAGCCCTTTTATATATTTCCCCGCAGGGAAAAAGCTTAAAAAAGCGGTGAACCGTGCCATAGAGGCAACCGTCATATGCTCCTCTTCGATGCCGACCTCTTTTATTCCAAGGTCGCCCGTTACCTTTTTAAGGCTTCCCAAAGCGTCCGTATCGTATACCGAAAAGCCTTCTGCCTCCTCCTTCGCCTGGAGCGTATAGCGCGTATCCGTGAACAGTCCGCGAAAACCGTCCGCAATCAAAAGAAAGCTGTCCCCTCCGGTGAATCCGGAAAAATAGAACACATTCTCGTCAGACGTTATAAGGCAGGCTCTCCCCGTTTCTTTTAAAAGGCGTTCGCATCTTTCCATCTTATTTTGCCTTGCTTTCAATAAGCTCTGCGATACGGCGGCAGTATCCGTCTATCATTTCCTGGTCGGAGCCCTCTATCATAACGCGTATCAAAGGCTCTGTACCGGACGGGCGGATGAGCACTCTGCCCGAGCCGGAAAGCGCGGTCTTTGTCTCCTCGATGATCGACGATATCTCCTCATCCGTCTGCCATATATCCTTTTTATTCTTATCCGCCAGCTTCGCGTTGAAAAGTGACTGCGGAAGAATTTTTATAACGCCGGCAAGCTCGGAAAGCTTCTTTCCCGATTCCTTTAATATAGAGGAAAGCACGATCGCGGAAACGAGTCCGTCCCCCGTCGTGTTATAGTCAAGCATTATTATGTGACCGGACTGCTCTCCGCCTATGGAGTAGCCCTCCTTTAACATTTCCTCAAGCACGTATCTGTCGCCGACCTTTGTTTTCGGAACATTTATTCCGTTCTCCTCGCCGAAAATCGAAAGTCCCAGATTGCTCATTACCGTTGCGACGACCGCGTTCTTTTTAAGTCTTCCCTTTTCCTTTAAGTAAAGCGCGCATATCGCCATGATCTCGTCGCCGTCAACCACCTTGCCGTTCTCGTCCACCGCAAGCATCCTGTCCGCGTCGCCGTCAAAGGCAAGTCCTATGTCGCACCCGTTTTTCTTCACAAAGTCCGAAAGGCTTTCCATATGAGTAGACCCGCAATTATAGTTTATATTTATTCCGTCGGGATCGTTGTGTATCGTAATGACCTCGGCTCCGAGCTTTTCAAACGCCGCGGGGCTTGTGTAGCTTGATGCGCCGCACGCCGTGTCAAGCGCGATCTTCATTCCAGAAAGGCTGGCGGTCGACGCCGTAAGCGCAAATTTCACATACTCGTCCGCCGCATTATCCATTTCCTCGACTCTGCCTATATCTCCGGCAACGGGCTCCGGAACTCCCGCCATACCGCTTCCGATAACGCTCTCTATTTCGTCCTCAATATCATCGCTCAATTTATAGCCCTTATTGTTGAAAAATTTTATTCCGTTAAACTCAAAGGGATTGTGCGACGCGGAAATAACGACTCCCGCATCCGCATTCATTTTCCGTGCAAGGTATGCCACCGCCGGAGTCGGGATAACGCCGAGCCTTACGGCTTTCGCGCCGGTTGAGCATATTCCCGCGATCAAAGCCGCCTCCAGCATATCGCCGGACGCTCTTGTGTCCTTTCCGACCAAAATTACGCTTTTATGATTATTTTCCCTGGAAAGCACGTATGATCCCGCTCTTCCCAGGTCATATGCCATTTTCGCATCAAGCTCTTTTGAGTTTGCAATTCCTCTCACACCGTCGGTTCCGAAAAGTCTTCCCATTTCATCTACCTTCCTTTTTCACAAAATATTTCTTTTTAAGATACAAAGCAAGCGGGCACCCGGCTACAGTAACCACCGCCAGCTCGCCCAGAGCAATATACATAAACCATATCCAGAAGCTTTCCTCCGCTCCCGTTGCAAAGCGCATTTCCGCCGCGATTATAAATGACGAAAGCGCCGGGCAGATACTCGATAAGAAAAGGCTCAGCTTTTCGTTTTTTATTTTTCTGAATATCACCATCAAAAAGAACGCAAAGGCGCTTGCGAGCGTTCCGAACACCACGTCAACCATTCCGCCCGTTCCGAAAAGGTTGGCGAGCGCGCACCCGACCAAAAGACCCGGAATGTACGACGGGTCAAACCACACCAAAAGCGTCATCAATTCCGACATACGGAACTGAACCATGCCGTATGACAGCGGATAGCTCAAAAGAGTTAAGACAACATAAAGCGCGGCGGTAATCGCCGACCGCGCGATAAACTCGGTTTTTTTCTTCATTTTATACGACCTCACTATGTATCGGAATTCATTATAACACAAAATTGCTGTTTAGGCAACTAAAATTTGCACTTTTTCAATCATTCTTATTCTTCAGTCTCTATTAGACCGAGCTCTGAGAGAAGCTCATGCGCTCCCTCTGCCGTACTTTTACCAATATCCTTATTTATCTTAAGCTCGTTTACGCTCCTTTTTATTCCGCCGAAAAAGATGAGCTTTAACCACCTTATGACCTCGTAAAGCGGCAAAAGTGCCTTCTTCCCGTCAAGCGTCGGATAGTGATAGCGCATGGTCTCATAAGGCAGCCAGATCCTTGAAAGAGCATACCTTATCTTTCCTCCGCCCTTTTCGGTCTGCCTTGCAAGCACCTTGTTTTCCATGTTCCCGTATACGCCGCCCGAAACGACATATTCCTCCAGCGCCTTTGTAACTTCGTCATGCTCTTTTCCTTCAAACCACACGCGGGAAAGCTTTTTTGCCGACTCCGAAAAGCTTAAAAGCCCGCCTTCTTTAAGGAGCGCTTTTTCCTTTTCCTCATCATATCCCCCGCGGCGGTCAAGTATCCAAAGGTCAAGAAACGGTCTTATACCGCATCCTCCGTTCATTATATGCTTTGCCATATGGGCAATATGGTAGTAATAAAACATTTCCTCCGTCATAAGATATTCGCTTGTTGTCCCGACCCTTAAAGCACTGTCAAAAATCCTTGAAAACGGCTTTTCTGCATTTGCCGCCTCATTTTCCTTAAAAAGCCTGTAATGAAGCTCTACATGCACATTGTTCTGCGAAATAAACTGTATATCGTGCGAGCCCTTGGGCTTATAGTAGCACCCGAAAAGCTCCTTTAATGCGTCCGCCGCGATTTTTAAGTCCTCCTCACGGACAAGCACGTCAATATCGGAGCTGGTCCTCATCCACGGCTCCGGGTAACAGTTCATCATTACCGCGCCCTTTAACGGGATAAAATCGATGCCCTTTCCGTTAAAGCATTTTTTAATGTTCGAAAGCTCATAAGACAGTTTGCCGTTTCGGTAGACCGCCGTGAATACCGCCCTCTCGAAAGCGTCTTTTATCTCTCCGTCTTTAAGCATGCCGTTTTCCTTCAGTGCAGCACCCGTTATATGCGCGATATCGTGAGCCATGGAAAGGCTGTAAAGCCCGGAAAGCTCCTCATCATTGAAAGAAATACTGATTTTTTCCTTTTTTAAATATGCTGAAAGAAGGTATGTAAGTTTTTTCACCGCTGAATCCATATGCCGATTATCCTTTCAAAACGAATCTCATAATATTTTACACTATTTTCCCTTAAAAATCAATGCTTTAATAAATAAAAACCTCCGCGATGCGATGCAAAGCGGAGGTTTTTATTTAAAGACACCTTTGTCTTAAATTACTTCATGGACTCTTCGTAAGACTTAATCATCTTCTTAACCATCTGACCGCCGACAGAACCGTTCTCTCTTGCGGTAAGATCGCCGTTGTAACCCTGCTTAAGGTTTACACCTACCTCTGTAGCGCATTCCATCTTGAATTTATCAAGAGCAGCCTTCGCTTCAGGTACGAGCTTCTTATTTCTTGTCATGTTTTTCACCTCCTGTTACTTGGTACACTACTATTGTGCTCCCAAAAGAGGTTTTTAATCATGTAAAATTTGTAAGTCAGCTGTAAATAAGAAGCGGAAATATTTTTTTGACCGTGCAAAGCGTTTCATCGTCCGGCGGAATGTGAATGAATATCTTTTCGGGCGACAGTGAGATAAGCAGTGCCAAAAGCCTGTCGCCCTCGGTGAAAAAGCCCTCCTCACCGAAAAGCTCCCCGTCCGGGTCATCGATTTTATTTCCGTTTTCGTCAAACACGCTATAGGCGTAAATATGCGCTTCTCTGACAGAGCTTTTTTTGCTCTCAACAAAATTTTTTATTTCACGGCAGCTTCTTTCATATTCGCGATCCACTATAACTTCGCCGAACGCCGCGTTGACCCCCAGAAACAAAAGATTCTCGTAGTCTGACAGTCTGAAATGAAGAAATCCCTCAAAATTCAGCGTCTCGTTTTCGTAAAAGCATTTTGAAAGCTCATCTCCGATGGCTTTTTTCCTTGCCTGATACGAAAGTCCCGGGCTTGATAAAAAAAACTCCTCCGCTTTTTCTGCGGTTTGTTCATAATCGCTTCCCGATAAAAAAGCGCACATCTCGGAAATTATAATGGGCTCTTCATAAAGTATCACATAATCCGAGAGCGCCGAAAGCGCCTTTTCCTCATCTGTGACGAGTCCGTCCTCCGCTATGCTTTCTCCGGCAAGCTCCCTTGCCGCAGGCGGAATTCCGGTAATAAACCGTGTCAAGGCTTCACCTGTCTTTCCTTATTATTACGCTATGGCAATTACAGAGCCGATATCAGTCAGCGGATAATCGCCTGTCAGCGCCGAAACCGAATACTTTTCAAGAAAAAGCATTATTTTTTCATAATCGTCCCTGTCAGATATTCTTCCGTTAAACCAAAGCTTTTTATTCCCGATAAGCCCCGCCGCTCCGCCGATAAATCCATAGCCGTATCCGGGAAGGCGGATTTTTCCGGGCTTTAGCAAAAGCACATCCATAAAATCGGAAAGCTTTTTGTATATCCCGAAATCCTCCGTCATCACGGCGTTTTCCGAGACCGGGCAGATGCTGCACTTTGCATAGCCCTGCTTCACATTTATAAACGTAAATTCACTTTTTAAAATGTCTAAAAGAACCTTATCGGTTATTTTTTCGTTTGCGACCGCAAAATGCGAAAAAACGGCGGCGCAGTACGCCGCGTCATAAGGATACGGGCTTTTTAATGCCGTTTTTCCCCTTATTAACTCTGCCCCGGGAAGTTTATTAACATAATATTCAAACGCATTGTCCGCCGTTACAAATCTTTTGCCTCCGAGATGGCAGACCGAAAGGTCGGCATGATGCCGCACCCTTTCTTCCACCTCATTTAAAAGCACAGGCTTAATATTTCCGATTTCGCCCGACGCTATTATAAATTTTGCGTCGCGGTCCGGAATCAGGGCATTTTTGAAAAAATCCATCACACATATCCTCGTTTTTCATAATATAAAGTATCGGAGATGCTAAAAAAGCCCTCTCCGTTTATATAGCTTCTCCGGCAGAAAAGCTCTGCCGGAGAGGCAAAGGGAAGTGATTTTTTTGCTTATTCACACGGTCAGAAGCGGCGAAACGCTTTTCGAGATCGCGTCCATGCACGGCGCAAATGTTTACGATGTCGCAAACTATAACGCAATACCCGCGCCCTATTACATAACCGCCGGGCAAAACATAATGATCCTCAATGTCGGCGAGGTCTACACCGCGGTGAGCGGCGACAGCCTGTATCTCATCGCAAGAAGGTTTTCAACCGACGTCAAAACTCTTTTAAGAAACAATCCCTATCTTATCGGGAAAAGCTTTCTGGAGCCGGGCGTGAGAGTCATCCTCTCATATAACGAAGAAAAACGCGGCACATTGGCGGTGAACGGCTATGCGTACCCGAACATTTCGGATCAGAATTTAAACTATGCGCTTAAGTATCTGACGTATCTGACTCCGTTTACCTACAGTCTCACGGAGGACGGCTCACTTTCGGAGCTGGACGATTCGGCGCTTTTGGACGCCGCAAATCAAAACGGCGCAAAGGCGCTTCTTTCGGTCTCGTCCCTCGCCCCGACCGGGGGCTTTTCCTCCCAGATATCGGACGCGGTGTTAAACTCGCCGTCCGCAAGGCGCCGTCTTATAAATGAAATCTCTCTCCGCATGGGTCCGTACGACGGGGTCGACATGGATCTTGAATACATCTATGCAAGAAATGCCGATGCGTACGCATCACTTTTGGGCGAGCTTTCCGGCACCTTTAATCCGGACGGTAAGCTGGTCGTCGCCGCGGCTGCTCCCAAAATAAAGAGCGACCAGCAGGGCATACTGTACGAGGGGCACGACTACCGCCAAATGGGCTATAACGCAAACAAGGTATTTTTAATGACGTACGAGTGGGGCTACACCTACGGTCCTCCCATGGCGGTCGCCCCCATACCGAACGTCCGCCAGGTGGTGTCCTATGCCGTGAGCGAGATAGAGTCCGATAAGCTCTGGCTCGGAATCCCGAACTACGGCTATAACTGGACTCTTCCCTTCGTTCAGGGCTCGTCCCGCGCGAGAACGGTCTCCAACACCTCCGCCGTCAACCTTGCCGCGCGCTACGGCGTTCCGATATCGTTTGACGAAAGGGCGAAAGCGCCGTTTTTCAACTATACCGATGAATCCGGACTCTCCCACGAGGTGTGGTTTGAGGACGCGAAAAGCATTTTAGCCAAGTTAGACCTTCTTACCGAGTTTTCTCTTTCCGGAGTCGGAATATGGAATATCATGTACTCGTTCCCGGCGATGTATACGCTTATAAATGTACTTTATGATATTTCAGATTCAGCTTTTTAAATTCTCCCGCCATGTAAAGCGAGCCCGCAACAACATATATTCTTCCTTTTTCGATGCTTTTATATGCCTCCGAAAGCTCCATGGGCGTAACACTCGGGCAATACTTTCTCATGACGGAGGCAAGCTCCTCTTTCGGAAGCGCACGGGGGCTTTTGATATCCACCGTGATTATCTCATCAAAAAGCGGAGCAATTATCTTTGCCGACGCTTCAAAATCCTTATCCTTAAGCATTCCTATTATCAAAGTTCTTTTGCCCTCCGGCAAAAGGGCTTTGATATTTTTTTCAAGATGGCTCATTGCCGAGGGGTTGTGCGCTCCGTCCAATATAACAAGTGGGTCACAAGACATTTTTTCCATGCGCGCCGGGTGATATGTATTTTTAATGCCCTCTTTGATATCGTCATCGCTTATCCCCAATTCCTTTGCCGCACAGACGGCGAGTGACGCGTTCTGCGCCTGCTGCTCTCCGGTAAGCGGAAAGAAAATGTCATTTATACCGCAAAAGTCAAACCAGATTCCGTCAAGCGTTTCTTTTTTTATTTCAGGAACCGGGACTGTTTTTAAATTTTCGGTGCTTCCTTTTATCACATTCATCGCTCCGGGCTCCTGAGCCTTTGTTGTCAGAACCGGGACATTGCCCTTTATTATTCCGCACTTTTCTCCGGCAATCGCCTCGATAGTATCGCCGAGCCTGTCCGTATGGTCAAGGCTCAGCGAGGTTATTATGCAAAGAGCCGGATTTTTTATAACGTTTGTCGCGTCCAGCCTTCCGCCGAGCCCGACCTCCAGAATCACATAACCGCACTTTTCTTTTTTGAAATGCAAAAGCCCGAGTGCCGTAACAATTTCAAACTCCGTCGGGTGGGGAAAGCCCTTTTTCACTATTCTTTCGCACGCCGCCTTAACCTCCTTAGTTTCGCGGCAGAGCGCACCGTCTCCTATCGGCTCGGAGTCGATCTTTATCCTTTCGTTAAAGTCCACCAGCGCGGGTGAGGTGTAAAGCCCCGTCTTATATCCCGCGTGAGTGAGTATTGCCGCAAGCGCCGAGGCGACCGAGCCTTTCCCGTTTGTTCCGGCGATGTGTATAAACCTCTGCCCCTCCTCGGGACTATCAAGCTCGGCGCAGAGCCTTTTTATGCTTTCCAAGCCCAGAACGGAGCCGAACCTTTCGGTGTTATGTATAAAATTCAATGCTTCTTCTTTGTTCATATTATTTACCCCGAAAAGCCTGTACCGTTTTTACGGTACAGGCTTTTAATTTAATCAGTATACTTTTTAAGGCTTGCCTCAACGTCCGAAAGCATTTTCTTAAAGCTTTCTCCCTTTGCTCTTTCCTTTTCAACCAGTGCGGCGGGAGCCTTCTTTAAATATCCTTCGTTTGACAAAAGCTTTTCAACGCGCTCTATCTCGCCTTCCAGGCGCTCCTTTTCGTTTGTCAGGCGCTCAATTTCCTTGTCGCGGTCAACCAACTCGTCAAGCGGGATAATTATCTTTGCGCCCTCGGTTACCTGGCTTACCGCGTTTTCCGAAATTCCGTCCTCATTTTTCCTAAACTCGACCGCGGATGCTGATGCAAGCTTGATAAAGAACGCCTCGCCCGCGCGGAAGGGCTCCGTATCGTCCGAAACGATGATTATCTTAGCCTTTCTTGACGGCGGAACATTCATGTCCGCACGAAGATTTCTTATCGCTTTTATCGCGCCTATCACAAGCTCAGTTTCGCGGCTTTCCTTTTCGAAATTAAGCTCATCGGACGCTTTGGGCCAGTCGGAAACCATAATGCTTTCGTCCGTTCCCATAAAGCTCTGATAAATCTCCTCCGTCACGAACGGCATGAACGGATGTAAGAGCTTTAACGCATTTATAAGCACATATGCAAGCGTTCTCTGTGCCGAAAGCTTTGTTTCATTGTCCTTATTGTAAAGCCTGGGTTTAACAAGCTCAATGTACCAGTCGCAGTACCAATCCCACAAAAATCCGTATATCTTGGAAAGCGCAATTCCGATGTCGAACCTGTCTATCGCCTGGGTAACCTCCGAAACAAGCTCGTTTAACTTGGTTACTATCCACTTATCCTCGGGCAAAAGCTCCTTTGCTTCGGGCAGCGTGTAGTCCTCCGTCTCAAGATTCATTAAGACAAAGCGCGCCGCGTTCCATATCTTGTTGCAGAAGTTTCTTGCCGCCTCGACCTTTTTGTCGGAAAATCTCATGTCGTTTCCGGGCGAGTTTCCTGTCGACAGTGCAAATCTTAACGTGTCCGCGCCGTACTTGGAAATTATCTCAAGCGGGTCAATTCCGTTGCCGAGAGACTTTGACATTTTTCTTCCCTGCTCATCCCTTACAAGTCCGTGAATGAACACGTGGCTGAAGGGCTTTTTGCCTGTCTGCTCAAGTCCCGAGAATATCATTCTCGCAACCCAGAAGGGGATTATGTCATATCCCGTTACGAGCACGCTCGTGGGATAGAAATATTTAAGCTCCTCTGTTTCCTCGGGCCATCCGAGCGTTGAGAAGGGCCAGAGCGCCGACGAGAACCACGTATCCAACACGTCGCTCTCCTGGCGGACCTTCGCTCCGCACTTGGGGCAAACCGTAATATCCTCCTCCGAAACCGTCATCTCCCCGCACTCGTCGCAGTAAAACGCCGGTATCTGATGACCCCACCAAAGCTGACGGGAAATGCACCAGTCGCGGATATTTTCCATCCAGTAGGTATAGCTCTTTCCGAAACGGTCGGGCACAAACGTAATGTCGCCGCTTTTTACCGCGTCGATCGCGGGACCTGCCAAAGGCTTCATCTTAACGAACCACTGGTCGGACGCCATGGGCTCAACGCTGCTTCCGCATCTGTAGCAGTGACCGACGTTATGCATGTGCTTTTCGGTCTTTACCAAAAAGCCTCCGTCTTCAAGGTCTTTAATAATTGCTTCTCTTGCCTCGTAACGGTCCATACCCTCGTACTTTCCGCCGTTGGAATTTATCTTTCCGTCGCCATTTAAAACGATTATCGTTTCAAGGTTATGGCGCTGACCGACCTCAAAATCGTTGGGGTCGTGTCCGGGAGTGATCTTAACGCAGCCCGTTCCGAATTCCTTGTCAACATACTCGTCGGCTACAACGGGAATCTTTCTTCCGACCAGGGGAAGTATAAGGTTTTTTCCGACAAGGTCCTTATAGCGCTCATCCTCGGGATGAACCGCGACCGCGGTATCGCCCAAAAGCGTTTCGGGTCTCGTCGTCGCGATTACGATATAGTCGCTGCTGTCCTCAAAATAATATCTGATATGCCAGAAATAGCCCTCGTCCTCTTTATACTCAACCTCCGCGTCCGAAAGCGCGGTGCGGCAGCTTGTGCACCAGTTGATTATTCTGTAGCCCCTGTAGATAAGACCCTTGTTATAGAGGTTGCAGAATGTGTGGCGGACTGCGGCGGAAAGTCCCTCGTCCATCGTGAAGCGCTCCCTGTCCCAGTCGCACGAACAGCCGAGCTTTTTGATCTGCTTTATGATCCTGCTGCCGTATTTTTCCTTCCAGTCCCAGACCTTTTCAAGGAACTTTTCGCGTCCCAGGTCATAGCGGGTCAGTCCCTCCTCTTTTCTTAAGGTCTCCTCAACCTTTATCTGCGTCGCGATTCCCGCGTGATCCGTTCCGGGAACCCAGAGTGCGTTATAGCCCTGCATCCTCCTCGCGCGGATTAAAATATCCTGAAGCGTCTCGTCAAGCGCGTGCCCCATGTGAAGCTGACCGGTAACGTTCGGAGGGGGAATAACTATTGTAAAGGGCTTTTTCTTTTCGTCAACCTCTGCGTGAAAATACCCTTTTTTCTCCCACTCACTATATATCCTGTCCTCCGAAGCGGCAGGATTAAAATTCTTTTCCAGTTCTTTTTTCATCTTTCCGTAATCCTTTCTCTATATAAAGAGCACGCCGAGCGCAAGAAGCACGATTCCGTACGCTGCCGCCTTTATTTTAAGGCTCATGCCCTCCGAATTGTCGTGAAATATCTTTTCCGCTATTTTCCCCGAAAGAAACGTGACCGCCCCTCCCAAAATGAGAAGAATAAGCGATATTACCTTATTCATCGCCGTTATGCGCCGAATGGCTCTGTGCCATAAGCTCCTCCAGTGTGTCGGGCACAGAAGCGCTCTTTGGGCTTTCCTCCGTCTTTTCCGGCTCCGCGGGAAGGTCGGGAATCTCTGCCGTCTCCTCAGGCACCTCCTCCGGCACCTTTTCCGGCTTTTCCGACGATGCGTAGCGTTCGTACTCCGCCTTAAGGTCATCGTCCCCGAATATGTCCGCCTCGGGAGCTTTTTGGGGCTCGGCAGCCTCCTTTTTCACCTCGGGAGCTTTTTTTATCTCTGCGCGCACATCCTCTTCATCGTCCTCTTCATCGTCGTCATAATCTGCGCGTTTTCCGAAAAAGAACATCGATATTCCCATGATGACCAAAATCGCCACGATCGTGAGAATCACATACTTGGTGATCCTGTCCACAATGCTGACCCGCGCGGTCGGAGCATTATCGGAATTTCCCGTATTATCGCTGCCGCCCGTTTCGACGGGATCGAGCACATTGTCCGTCACGTTATTATTTACCTCCGGAGCAGCCTTTACCGCATTTTCCTCTTTAAGTGCGGCAACCTCCTCTTCAAGCGACGCGACCTTTGTGCGAAGCTCGTCATTCTCTTTCTTGAGCGCGTCATTCTCCCCGGCGGAAACTTCCGTTCCGCCCAAGGATGCCTTAAGCTCTTCGACCTGCTTTGATAAAGCGCTTCTCTTTGCCGCGTCCGCCCCGTAACCCGTTGCGAATCCCGCCGAGCCGGCAATGAGAGCGACAAACAGTGCAAGAACCAGTATCACAAGACCCTGCTGCTTTCTTTTTCTCGTTGACATTTTATCAAGCCCTTCCTTAGAATAAGAGTTTATTTTTATATAGATTTTTAAATTATACCACAAAAAAAACTAAAAATCAAGGTTATTACTTGACAAATCTTCTTATTTTGATAAAATATTATTATTACAATAGGGAAAGGAATTTGTTTATGATGAATAATGAAGCAAAAACGATGGAAAAAATAGTGGCGCTTTGCAAAGGGCGCGGATTTGTATACTCGGGCTCCGAAATATACGGCGGTCTTTCAAACACATGGGATTACGGTCCTTTGGGCGTCGAGCTTAAAAATAACGTTAAAAAGGCATGGTGGAGAAAATTCGTTCAGGAGTCGCGCTATAACGTGGGTCTTGACTCTGCGATACTCATGAATCCCGAGGTTTGGGTCGCTTCCGGTCACGTCGGCGGATTTTCGGATCCCCTTATGGACTGCAAAGAGTGCAAGGCGCGTTTCAGAGCCGACAAGCTCATTGAGGACTACTGCCACGAAAAAGGCGAGACCGTGGTCGTTGACGGCTGGTCCAACGAAAAAATGATTGAATTCATAAATGAAAACAACATTCCCTGCCCCGAGTGCGGAGGGCACAATTTCACGGATATCAGAAAGTTCAATCTGATGTTCAAGACCTTCCAGGGCGTTACCGAGGATGCCAAGAGCGAGATATTCCTCCGCCCCGAGACCGCACAGGGCATATTCGTAAACTTTAAAAACGTTCAGAGAACCACAAGAAGAAAGGTTCCCTTCGGTATCGGACAGATAGGTAAATCCTTCAGAAACGAAATCACCCCCGGTAACTTCACCTTCAGAACGAGAGAGTTTGAGCAGATGGAGCTTGAATTCTTCTGCAAGCCCGGCACGGACCTTGACTGGTTTAAATACTGGAAAGAGCAGTGCAAAAACTGGCTCTTCTCGCTCGGCATGAGAGAGGAAAGCTTAAAGTTCCGCGACCATTCGCCCGAGGAGCTTTCGCACTATTCAAAGGGAACGACGGACATTGAATTCATGTTCCCGTTCGGCTGGGGCGAGCTTTGGGGAATTGCCGACAGAACGGATTTCGACCTTTCGCGCCATTCGGAACATTCCGGCTCCGAGCTTTCGTATCTTGACCCGGTTACAAACGAAAAGTACATTCCTTACGTTATCGAGCCCTCTCTCGGTGCGGACAGAGTTGTTCTCGCGTTCCTGGTTGACGCTTATGACGAAGAGGAGATTGCCGAGGGCGATGTGAGAACGGTGCTCCACCTTCATCCGGCTCTCGCTCCCATGAAAGCCGCGGTTCTTCCGCTCTCCAAAAAGCTTTCCGACAAGGCGACCGAGATCCACGCGGAGCTTTCCAAGTACTTTATGTGCGACTATGACGAGGCGGGCTCCATCGGCAAGCGTTACAGAAGACAGGACGAAATCGGAACGCCTTACTGCTTAACGATAGACTTTCAGACCGTGGGCGACGAGAACACGCCGGCTGACAACTGCGTGACGCTCCGCGACCGCGATACGATGGAGCAGAAGAGAATGACAGTGCCCGAAGCTATCGAATACATCAACGCTCACATCCGGTTCTGATTATGAAAAAGGCTTTGATCACAGGCGGCTGCCGCGGAATCGGTCTTGCCGCCGCGAAAAAGTTTTATGAGAACGGCTATCTCACTTATATCACCTATAACAGCACCCCGTCCGACAAAGACGGGGCGCTTGGCATAATGCCCTATGCCACGGCGTTAAAGCTTGATGTGACGGATAGCTCGGCGGTGGACTCGCTTTTTTCCGGACATGATTTTGACGTTTTGGTAAACTGTGCCGGCGTTTCGTCGTACGCTCTTTTGACCGATACATCAGACAGTGAATTTGACCGCGTTATGCGCGTTAATTTATACGGCACGTTTTACACCTGCCGTGCCGCGGCAAGGTCGATGGTAAAAAGGGGTGCGGGCGCGATAGTCAACGTATCGTCCGTCTGGGGCTTATCCGGCGGCTCGTGCGAGGCGGCGTATTCTGCGTCCAAGGCGGGCGTCATCGGGCTTACGAAGGCGCTTTCAAAGGAGCTCGGTCCCTCCGGGGTGAGAGTGAACGCCGTTGCTCCCGGCTTTATTGACACGAAAATGACCGAGTGCATAGACTCAGAGTCCCGGCAGGCATTTGCCTCGGAAACTCCGCTTCTTCGCACCGGAAACCCGGATGAGGTCGCCGAAGCCATATACTTTTTGGGGTCTGACCTTTCGGGCTTTATCACGGGCGAGGTCTTAAAGGTGTCAGGCGGATATGCCATATAAATCCGGCACTGCCATATATTTTGCATTGAAAAGTCCTTTTTCATCTGTTATGATGAAAAAGGACTTTTATTATGAAAGGAGGCAACAAATTGAAGAAAATACTTATGCTCGTTTCGCTTTTCCTCATTTGCTTTGCCGCCGGCACATGTGCCGAAATGATGGTCGATGTCGAGGTCGGAGAAAAAAAGCTTGCCCTTACCTCGCAGCCCTTTATTTCGGACGGTTCGGTCTATGTTCCGCTTCGCGCCGTGTCGGACGCTTTGGGCATAGAGTGCGACTGGAGCGAGTCTGATAAAAGCGCATATTCCGAATCGGAAAATGCGACCGTAATCTTTTATCCGTACCGCTCCTACGCCAAAGTAAACGGAAAAAAAGAACCGCTTTCGATGTACATCCAAAACGGTTCTCTCATGGTTCCTGTGAGATATTTATCCGAATGTCACGGCTTTTCGGTGGACTGGGACAAGACCTTTTACCGCGTTATGATTGACGGCGGCGTCAAGCTGCCCGAGAGCATGGTCGATAAAACCTACAATCAGGACGAGGTCTACTGGCTTTCAAAGATAATCCACTCAGAATCCGTCGGCGAGATTATGGAAGGGCAGATTGCCGTGGGCAATGTGATATTGAACCGCGTGGAGTCAAAGGACTTTCCGAACACGATCTATTCCGTTATCTTTGACAAAGCGGGCGGAGTGCAGTTTGAACCGGTGATGAACGGAAGCATCTACTCCACCCCGTCTCACTCATCGGTCGAAGCGGCAAAACGCGCGCTTTCCGGCGAAAACACCGCGGGAAACAGCCTGTTTTTCTTAAACCCCAAAAAAGCGCAGAGCTTCTGGATAGTGAACACGCGGTCATTTTACCGCTCTATCGGAAATCACGATTTTTACCTTTAATATTTCTTCTGAATACGCCGGGCGAGACCCCGGCGTATTTTTTAAATACCTTGCCGAAATAATATTCGTCGTAAAATCCGCACATGGAGGAAATCTCGGAAAGCAGCCCGTCGGTCGACTCCAAAAGCGATGCGGCGGCGTTGATGCGCACGCTCTGTATGTATTCGGACGGGCTTTTCCCCGTCACCTCCCTGAAAATGCGCCTGAAATTAGCCTCGGACATTTTTTCGTTTTCCGCAAGAGCCGAAACTTTTATGTTTTCCCCGTAGTGTATATTTATGTATTCTATGCTCTTAAAAAGCCTTTTTCCCGAGCTTTCGCTGTATTCCGATATCTTGGAAAGGATATATGAAAGCGCCGCTCCCGCGGTGATAAAAAACCTTTCCCCCGAGTCTATAAAGCACCGCCAGAGGTTTTTAAAAAGCTCCTTTAGCGTCATGTGCACGCCGATATTTAATATCTTTCCCGTTTCGATGCCGAGCGAGCCCAATATCCCGCTCACGTCCGCCCCGGTGAAGTGGACCCAGTAATAGCCGGTCTTTACACCTTTTCCCGCTTCGTAGATAAATCTCGTGCCGGGCTCCATTATAAGAAGCGAGCCTTTTTGAAGCACGCCCTTTTTTTCGCCGAAGGATATTCCGATGCTGCCCTCGGTCACATACATAAGATAAAAATCGCGGCGGACATTATTGTTATAAAACCCGTCGTCCGACAAAACATAGCCGCTGCAATTTGCAATAAGCACCTTCTCGTCGGAGCAAATATCCGCCTCCCCGGCGAATATCCTGTAATACTGATTTCTTACGTTCATAAGACCACCTTGCGAAAAATACATTTTTTGATTGCATATTACATTGCAATCCCCTATTTATTATGTTACATTAAATTTATCAAAATGTCAATATATAAAGGAGAAGAATAAAATGTATACCGTTTTAAAAGAAGTATCGTCTTTGGATAAAATCCGTTCTTTTGCGGATCTTGCATCACCTTTTAAAAAATTCACACTTCTTTCGGGCGGGCATTACGCTTATCAGATAGCGGTAACGGGGCATGACGCGGCTTTCGGCTTAAAAGTAGTATCTCCGCTCGAAAAATACATAAAGCTATACTCTGTAAAGTCCGTTCCGATGGACAGACCCTGCTATATCGGAAGTAAGGACACGGACCTTTTTTTGTCCCGCACTCCCTGCCTGATGCCTGACCTTTTGGAGCCCATAGAAATGTCAAACGGCATATTAAAGCACTATGACATTATTTCCGCCGTCTGGGTTGACATTAATCTTCCCGGTGACTTTCCCGCCGGCGAATATCCCATAAAGGTCGAGTTTACACCTCTTGACATCGGCGGTCACTCGTCTCCGGGCGAGACCGTAACCTCCCTTGTCACCGCGACGGTGCTGCCCTTTTCCGTTCCGGAGCAGAGCACGCTTTTCACACAGTGGTTTCACACCGACTCCATCGCGTCATACTACAACGTCCCGGTATACAGCGAGCGCCACTGGGAGCTTATAGATAAATTCATGGCGGAGGCGTCGCGCTGCGGCATTAACGTGATACTGACCCCGGTCATCACTCCCCCGCTTGACACGCTCCCCGGCACGCACAGACCGCTCACTCAGCTTGTGAAGATCGCAAAGGACGGGGAAAAATACTCCTTTGACTTTTCGCTTCTGGGGCGGTGGATCTCTCTTTGCAAAAAGAACAATATCCCGCACCTTGAAATTTCGCATCTCTTCTCGCAGTGGGGGCTTCAGTTCACGCCCTCAATTTGGGTGAACGGCTCCTACCTTTTCGACTGGGGCGTAAAGTCTGATGATCCTTCGTACAAAGCGTTTTTAGCGCAGTTCCTTCCGGCGCTTCGCGAATATTTAAAATCCGAGGATATGTACAGCGGCGCATACTTCCACATTTCAGACGAGCCGAACGCCGAGCACATCGAAGCATATATAAACGCAAAGAGGCTTGTAAAGAGCATCCTCCCCGACTGCCGCATTATGGATGCGCTTTCCCATGCCGACTTTTTGGACCGCGACGTTATGGACATTCCCGTTCCCTCGCTTGACTCTGTGGAGCCCTTCTTAAAGCGCGACATTTCCGAGCGCTGGGTCTATTACTGCTGCGGAGCGGGCTCTCGGTCCAACCGCTACATTTCCATGCAGTCCGCGCGCACAAGAATCCTCGGACTTCAGATGTATAAGTACGGCATAAAAGGCTTCCTTCACTGGGGCTTTAACTTCTATTACAGCGGGCTTTCGATGTATAAGGTGAATCCGTTTGTCACCACCTCGGCGGACAAATTCTTTCCCTCGGGCGACCCGTTCAGCGTTTATCCCGGGGCGGACGGACCGCTGCCCTCGCTCCGCGCCCTTGTCTTTTCCGACGCGCTGGGCGACATTGAGCTTTGCCGCCTTTTGGAGAAAAAGATCGGGAAGGACGCGGTCCTCGCCGCAATCGACTCCGTTTTGGGCTATGAATTGACGTTTGACCATTATCCTTATGAGTCGCACATTATCCCCGAGATAACCGAAAAGCTTAAAAGCCTGTTATAAAAAAATCCCGCCTCGAGGCGGGATTTTTTTATAATTCATCAAGTCCGTGCAAAAGCGCCTCACGCGCCTCGTCAATATGCTCCGAATCCACCGCGGCGTATATCTTTATTTCGCCGGTGGAGATAAGATGTATGTCTATACCGCGCTCATAAAAAAGCTCAAATATCTTTGCCGTCACGGCGCCGTTATGGTAAAGCCCGGCACCCGATATAGCGAGCACCGAAATATCCTCTCTTATAACCGTTCTGCCGTCAAAAAATATCTCATCGCAAAGCATTTTCGCTTTTTCCGTGTCGTCCGATCTTATAACGATTCCAAGGTCTGCGCTTTCATCCTCTATATTCGTGCTCTGAAGCACAAATACGATCTTAATACCGCTCTTTGAAAAGAGCGAAAAAAGACGGTACGCCGTTTGAGCCGTTCCGCGGATCCCGCTCGCCGAAATCAGCGTGCAGCCGGGTATTTTCTCAATTCTTGATATGTTAAAGCCTTCCATAAAACCGTCCCTTTGTCATCTACTTCATATTTATAATATCAAACAAGGTGATAATTGTCAACAATTAAGTATTCCATTTTAAAGCACTTTGTGCTATATTTATAATATGATATTTTTTTAAGAAGGTGACTTTTTTGTATAAATATATTCTTTTTGACCTTGACGGGACGCTCACGGATTCTGCTCCCGGCATCATAAACTGCATTAAGTACGCGTGCGGCAAAATGGGGATAAGCTGCCCTTCGGACGGGGCTCTTTCAGCCTTCGTCGGTCCTCCGCTTCTTGCCATGATGCAAAAGACCTTTTCCCTTTCGGACTCCGACTCTGAAAAAATGCTCGCCTTTTACCGCGAGCGGTTCTCAAGAGTAGGGCTCTTTGAAAACAGCGTCTACCCGGGCGTTCACGAAATGCTCGCCTCGGCAAAGAAGGCGGGCAAAAAGCTTGCACTTGCGACAAGTAAGCCCGAGGTCTACGCCGTAAGGATACTTGAAAAATTTTCCCTTCTTGAATATTTTGACGCGGTGACCGGAAGTGAGCTTTCCGGCGCCCATGTCGAAAAGAAGGACGTTATGGCAATGTCCATGAAAAAGCTTTCTGCCGAAAAAGCGGAAACATTAATGGTCGGCGACAGGAAATATGACCTGGAAGCAGCAAACGCACTCGGCGTGGACGCGCTTTTCGTGTCATACGGCTACGCCGCTCCCGGAGAGGAGCTTCCCTTTTTCCCGAGGTTTACCGCCGCGAGTGCGTGCGATGCCGAAAAAATCATACTCTCCAAATAATATAGATATATCTAAATATATAAATACAGCCCGCAGGCTGTATTTATTTTGCACATTTTTTGCAAAGTCCGTATATAATGCTGCCCTCACAGCTTAACTTAAATCCATGCTCGGAATAAAGGTGGGAAGAAAGCTCCTCCATAAAGTGACAATCTAAATGATACACCTCTTTGCACCTTGTGCATTTTAAGTGAAGATGACCCTTGCAATGCCCGCTGTTCCCGGCAAACTGGTACACGGCGGACTCTCCTTTTTCAGAAACGTATTTTATCAAAAGTCCGTCCTTCTCAAGCCTTGAGAGGATTCTGTAGACCGTGGACTCAGAAATTCCGGAATCATGCTCCCTTGCAGACGAAAGAATTTCAGAAGCGCTCAAGGTCTTCCCCCCGCTCTTTTCAAATATACATGTCACAAGCTCTCTTGCCTTTGTGTTGTATCCTTTTCTTTCAGGCATCAAAATCACCTCTTAATATATAATAGCATTTTCTTTTTTCCAAGTCAAGCTATTGACTTTTTTGCATTTCGGTGTTATAATGTGAAATTGCAAGCAGTTTGCATTTTGGAGGTAAATATGAAAATAAAAAAACTTCATGCGGTCATCACCGCAGTTATCATGGCTTTGTGCCTTACTTCATGTGAGAAAGCACCGGATAATGAAGGCACCCTGCCGACGGTCAGCGTCACGATAGCCCCGCTTTCGGAATTTGTTTCGCGCATTTCGGGCGGCACGGTAAATGTAAACATCGTCGTTCCGACCGGAGCCGACCCCGAAAGCTACGACCCTTCGATAGACGATATCAAGGCTCTGTCGGACAGCGAAATTTATTTCACGGTCGGCGTTCCGTCCGAGGAAAACTCAATCCTTCCGATGGCGGATGAAAAAACGAAAATCGTGCACTTGGAGGACGCGGTAAGAGAAGCCGTCCCCGACCTTTATATAGGGGACGAGCGCGACCCGCACATCTGGCTTTCGGCTGACCGTGCGGTCATAATGGCGGAGAAAATAAGGGACGTTCTTTCGGAGTTCTATCCCGAATCCGCCGCTCTTTATGAAAAAAACGCGGCGGACTATATAAATGAAATTAAAGATTCAAAGCTCTACGCCGAAAATGTATTATCGGATATCAAAAACCGCACAATAATCGTATACCATCCGGCGTTCGGATATTTCTGCAACGAGCACGCGCTTACCATGCTTTCCATAGAGTCCGAGGGCAAGGAGGCGACGGCGAAGGAGCTTGCCGCGCTTATTGACCTTGCGCGCGAGGAGGGCTTAAAGACCGTGTTTTATCAGGAGGAGTCGTCCGGAAAGCAGGCGATGACCTTTGCATCGGAGATTGGAGGAAAAGCGGTCATGCTCTCCCCGTTATCCCCCGATTACATTCAAAATTACCGCCTGACGGCGGATAAAATCAAGGAGGCGCTAAAATGACCGAGGCATTAAAAATAACCGACCTATCGGTAAGCTACGGCGATGTGGACGCGATTCAGGACATCAACCTTACCGTCAGCGAGGGTGAATATCTTGGCATCATCGGTCCCAACGGCGGAGGAAAAACAACGCTGATATCCGCCATTACCGGCATCATCCGCCCGGACTCGGGCTCGGTCAGAATTTTCGGCGAGGAAGGGCGCGCCGCGCGGAGCAATATCGGCTATGTCCCGCAGAACTCCAAGGTGTCGAGGGACTTTCCCATCACGGTTTCCGAAACGGTGATGACCGCCTTCTTAAAAGGCGGAGCGCACCCCTTCAGGCGCTTTGACTCATCGGACAGGGAAAAAGCTCTCTCCTACCTTGAAAAGCTTGGGCTTTCGGAGCTTTCGGAAAGAAACGTTTCCGCTCTCTCGGGCGGAGAATTTCAGAGGCTTTTGATTGCCCGCGCGCTTGCGGGCGAGCCGCGGCTTTTGGTCCTGGACGAGCCCGTTTCGAATGTTGACCCGAAAAGCCGCGAGGTCATCTATTCGCTTTTGGAATCGCTCAACAAAGAGGGTCAGACTATTTTAATGGTAACGCACGACCTTTTTGCGATTTCAAGCGCGGTCGGCTCCATTGCGTGCTTAAACCGCACGCTTGTTTACCACGGTGCGCCGAAGATAACGGACGAGATAAGCCACGCTATGTACGGCTGCCCGGTCGACCTTATCGCGCACGGCGTGAGCCACAGAGTTTTGGGAGGGCACAGTCATGATTGAAGCAATATTAAAATATGAATTTTTGCAAAACGCCCTTATAATGAGCCTTATAGCGTCGCTCATGTGCGCCGTAACCGGAGTAATATCGGTTGAGCGGCGGAGCGTCATGCTCTCCGGAGGAATCGCACACACGGCGTACGGCGGAGTCGGGCTCGGCTATTTACTGGGGTTTGAGCCGATAATCGGCGCGGCGCTCTTTTCCGTCGGCGCGGCATTTTTAATCGGATACATCTCCCGCCGCTCCAAAAAGGGCACCGATGTTGCGACCGCGCTTTTATGGTCGCTGGGAATGGCGTCCGGCATTGCGTTTATCTCGTTTATGAACTCATACCCTCCGGACATAAATTCCTATCTTTTCGGAAACATTCTGTCCGTCACAAAAGGCGACATTTATCTTGCACTTCCCCTCGCGGTCATAATGCTTTTAATAACCGCCGTTTTTTACCGCGACTGGCAGAGCTTTTTATTTGATTCGGAATACGCTGCGGTGTCCGGGCTTCGCACGCGCGTTTTCGAAAACATGCTGCTTGTTTCCACTGCGCTCACCGTCGTCGTACTGATAAAGGCGACCGGAATCATACTTGTTATCGCGCTTTTGGCTGCTCCCGCATCATGTGCCGCCTTCTTCACAAAAACGCTTAAGGGGCGCATTGCTCTGGCGTTTTTGTTCGGCGTTTTCTTCTCTTTTTCCGGCATCGCGCTCTCCTATGAATTCTCGCTTCCTTCGGGCGCGGCAATCGTTTTCGCGGCGGTAATCACGTACTTTATTTTACTGTTGACAAAGGGCAGAAAATAATCTATAATCTCGCTCCGGAGCCGTTACATTAAACGGAGGCGGCATAACGGTATCGCTTAAAGAAAGCTCTGCCGCGGTAATAAAACTCAATAAATAAAAATAAGGGAATCGGATGATTCCCTTATTTTTCGCGTTCTTTTTCCCTGTATTCGGACGGCGTCATCCCCGTGCGCTCCCTGAAGCGCTTGGTAAAGTACGACGGGCTTTCAATTCCCGTCAGGCGCGCAATGTCCGCCACGCCCATGCCCGTCTCCGTCAAAAGATACTCCGCCTTTTTCATGTTCGCCTCGGAGATATATTTTATCGGGCTCTGCCCCGTGACCTCCTTAAAAAGGTGGATAAAGTAATACGGCGTAAGCCCGCACATCTCGGCATATTCCTCGTTGCTCCGCTTAAGTCCCGTCCCGTTTTCCATATCGCGCAGTGCGGGAAGTATCCGCGAATACCTGTTCCCGGCTTTTCTCTCGCTTTTAAGCTCGCGTGCCAGAAACGCCAGAAGCCCCAAAAAGAGTCCGTTCGCCTTCTCCTCGCTCCCGGCACGCTTTATTCTGAGCTCATCGCTCATCTTCAAAATGGTTGTAAACACCGCGGAATTTGACCACGCGCTGTATATTTTCTCCGGGCTGAAACCCGATGATGAAAGTATGTCCGGTGCCGCAAATCCCGTAAAATGCACCCATATGTACGATGTACCGGACTCCGATATGCTCTTGTATTTCTGCGGCGTATCGGGCGGATAAATAATAATGTCGCCGGCGGACAGTATCTTTGTCATGCCGTTTATAAGAAAGCTCATGCTCCCCTCTGTCAGATAGATAAGCTGATAGTCCGGAAGCCCGAACGGGCGGAAGCTCCCCTGCGTTTCGCCCTGGCAGAGCCCCTTGTAAAATCCGCAGTTATTGATATGAAGATATCTGTCGCTCTTTTTGTGTGACGCTTTGGAAAGCGCGGATGAATGCCACTCCATAAAAAGTCCTCTATTCGTTCAGTTTTCTTACCCACGTATAGCTGTTCGTCTTTATAAAGGCTGCGGCGCATTTGAATATCTGGTCGGAATTTAGCAAAAATACGACCAGAACCGGGCTCGCCTTAAAGTAAAACGCCGCCAAAAACGATGCCGGAAGCACGATTCCCCATATTGAAATGAGGTCGTTTTTCAATATGAACGAGGGCTGACCGCTTCTGACGATTCCGGTCAGTGCCGGCATCTGATACGCAGTGCCGAATCCTGTCACGCAAAGCACGAGCAGAAAAGCGTTTGCAAGCTCCTTCGTTTCCGGCTTCAGCGAGTAGAGCGAAAGGATAGGCGCCCTTAAGAAAAACAGCGACACTGAAATGAAAAGCCCGATGATGACAAACATTACCTGCAAGGTCTTGGTGTAATCGCGGACCTTTTCCATGTCGCCGGAGCCGACCGCCTTGCCGATAATAACGCTCGTTGCCGCCGACGCGCCGATCGACGCTACCTTAAGGGTCTGAAAAAGCGCTGTCGCCACGGAGTTTGCCGCGATTGCCGCGTCACTCATATGTCCCAGAATAACCGTCTGGAGCGCGGTTGAAACGCCGAACATGCCCGCCACCAACACGATCGACCATGCGACCGAGATATAGCGGCTAAACATCGGTGTGTCAAGATGCAAATATTCCTTCGGCTTGATTTTAAGCTTTTTGTCAATAACGAAAACGTAGACAAGAACAATCAAAAGCTCCGCACACCTTGCCGCAACTGTACCGATTGCGGCGCCGCGCGTTCCCATTTCGGGAAAGCCGAAATTTCCGCCTATCAGGCAATAGTTGATGCTGCAATTGATTATAAGCGCCGTAAGCGACACGAAAAACGCGATCTTCACGGTCTCGCACGAGCGAAGCGTTGCCAGAAGGATGTTCGACAGCGCAAACGGAATATACGTGTATTTTATTAACCTTATATATGTAACGCCCTCGGCTCTTATCTCCTCCGTGTCGGTAAACGCCGAAATCAGACCGTCGGGCACAGCCGATGCGGCAATAAAGAGCAACGCCCCCGCCGTCACGGCAGAGATGACCGCGCAAAGTGAAAGCTTTTTGATCTCGCCTGTCTTTTTAACGCCCCAGTACTGGCTGCCCAAAACCACAAGCGCGTCGGCACAGCCCACCACTATCTGCTGATAAATAAACTGAATCTGGTTGACGGCGGCGACCCCGGACAGTGCAGTTTCACTGTACGACCCGATCATGATATTGTCCGCAAGGTTGACCAGAAGAATTATGACGTTCTGGAGCACCAAAAGCACATACAGTGAAAAAAATTCTTTATAAAAGTTTTTGTCTTTAATCATAATAACGCCCCTCGTGATACATTTTAGCATTTTACGGGGGGCGTGTCAATACTAACCGAGCATTACGTCAAGAATCATCATAAGCACAAATCCGAGCGAGAACATCACGGTTCCCACATCGTCCGTCTGGTCGATTCCGTTCATTTCGGGCACGAGCTCTTCAACGACGACATAGAGCATCGCCCCGGCGGCGAAAGCCAAAAGATACGGGAGCGACGGAACCATCTGGCGCGACGCCGCGACTGTCAGAAACGCTCCGAGCGGTTCAACGAGACCTGAGAGCACGCCCAAAATGAATGAGCGTGTTTTTCCGACTCCGGAGGCGGCAAGCGGAAGCGAAATGATAGCTCCCTCGGGGAAGTTCTGCACCGCAATGCCGACCGAGAGCGCCAGCGCCGCACTCATCGTGACTCCCGCACCCGAAAGAACCGCCGCAAGCACCGCGCCCACCGCCATCCCCTCGGGAAAATTATGTATCACGATGGCAAGCACGAGCATTGAATTTTTCTTTAATTTGCTTTTAATTCCCTCTCTTTTCTCCGTTCCGAAATTAAGGTGCGGAATCAGCTTGTCGATCAAAAGCATCATGAAAATGCCAATTATGAAGCCTGTCGCCGCCGGGAAAAAGCTGAATCTTCCGAGACTTTCGCTCCGTTCGATTGCCGGTATCAAAAGGCTCCATACCGACGCGGCGACCATGACTCCGGCAGCAAAGCCCATCAGCATCCGTTCGAGTTTTTTATTCATGGTTCCGCGCATAAAAAACACCGCGGCAGAGCCGAGCGCGGTTCCCAAAACAGGCAGAAAAAGCACATTTACCATATCCATAGAAAAACCTTCCTTTATTTTTTCTATTACCAGTATATTATTTTTCCGCCTTATGGTGACAAATTAATCGCTTTTGCGCTCGCTTTGCCTCCGGAGGGATCGGCTGACTGCCATTCGTGCAGTGGGTGCGCCCGTCCCACGGGTTTCGCACACATTACGCTAATGCACCCGTAGGGTCGATTCACGCCCCCGTCATACTGAATCAATAAAGAAAAAACTCTGTAACGATTACAGAGTTTTTCCTAGCGTATAACTTAGAACCTTTTCGAATACTTTTAGAGCATTTGATTTGTCTACATTTAATTCTATAATATCTTCCTTCATTTCACATTTCCTTGCAACCTTGAATTCCGATGCCCAAGTAATCCCCTCAAAATCAAGAGATTTTTCATAGTTAAAATAAATAACTTTTCCTTTTTTATTGCGAAGCCAATTTGCAATCATCGAATTAATATGGTTGTCCTCGCTATTGAATTGATATCCAACGATTACAAGATAATCGCTTTCATCCAAAGCCTTAACAAATTTTGAAAATTCTTCAACTTGCCTTTTACATATCAACGGCTTTACTCCACTCGGTATTAAAATAAACGGAATCCAATCCTTGGCATCCCCTGTTTTTATGATTTTTTCATCCTCCGGACAATCACAATCATACACATCTAATTTTTTCAAATTTTCAAACCAAGTCAGTTTCCCATGCAGATATATCGTTTCTTTATTGCCCGTCAACTTTTCCGCCAATTTAGTGTAGTTAGTGGTGACAACATTAAAGTTATCATATTTTTCAAGCATTTTATAATAGCATTCTTCTTTTATTTTGACACTATAGTCCTCACGCAACTTTGAAATTATATTTTCAAGCGTCCATGAAAAATCAGACATAGGACTGTACAATTCTTCGAAAAGCATTAAAAATACTGTGTAATATGCATTTATGACACGGTTCGCATTTGAGCGATATAATTCGGCATTTCTGAGAGAGTTAAACTTTTCATCAAGTGAATCAAAAAATTCAGCATATTCCAAGAAAAATTCAGCGTATTTTGTATCATTATTTATATCTTCATACCATGTTTTGCACTGTGCAATTATGCTTGATTTGTATGTATCATCCTTGTCTAAATAGTATTTTTTTATCATGTCAACAATTTCATTATTAAAAGTCTTTCTTGCTTCCCTTTCATGTGACACTATTGTTTGAAAATATATTTTTCTGCTATTAGGATATAGCAATCTAAAATGACTTGCGTTAATACCTGTTATTTTTCTGATTTCATCCCCATATTTATTTTTCAGCAAAACTTTAGAAAATCCTCTTCCAGAGGGCATTTTCTCGCATGCATCCGTGTCTGCTCCTGACCCGAACAAAAAAGTTACTTTTTTTTGCATTACATTGGCTCTCTCCTGAAATAAATTATTGGTCATTATAGCATATGCTTTCTATAATGTCAATACTAAAATATCAAAACGCTCAATAATTGCTGCACAGAAATTGTCTATATTTAGTAAGCATTGCACGCTGCACATCGAAATACCGACATAACCCTGATTAAAAAACATCATTTAATTTTAACATTTTATATTTTTATTAACATTCCGTTTCTAATGTCTTAATATAAAAAATTCTGATATTTTGAGTAACAAAATAATAAAAATTGCAACAGATACGATTAGTAATAAATGATATTTATGTTGTTTCATCTTATTATCTATAATATCCTTTAAAACTTTTTTGTCTAATGTCAAAACCAGTTTTTCTCTGTCGGCTCCGCATGAAAGACAGTTCGACAAATCATTAATATTCCAACTGCCACAAGTGCAGACCCATAATTCTTTTGCCAATCTCGGTATATATCTTGCCCTCACACAGTTTTCTGCCCGATATATTTCCATTTCATCTATTGTCAATAAATCTGTGAGCGGTTCCTTTGGCGGAAGTGAAAAGTATTTCTCATCTTGCCCTATAAGCTTTGAGCCGTCGTAATACACAGTTTCCGTGATTTTAATATTGAACGACCGCACGGTGCTGTTCTGAAAATCAACCGGCGTTTTCTGCCCGAACTCCTCGCCTTGTTTTGCATCAAGGTCAAGATAGGAAAACTCTTTTTCTTCAAGTTTTGTTCCCGCAACGTCGTATCCAATCAGCGAGACCTTAACGGCAATCAGCGTTTTTGGAAGCAGATTGCTCATCTTAATCTGCGCAAAAACTTTTCCAGTTTCATTGTCCTTTGTCAAAACCGCCCTTTCGATGATAATTTTCGTGTCTTTCGCGTAAAGCGGTTTTCCCATATCGAAAACAATATTAAACCTTCCCATAGCACACCTCTTAAATCTCCGGGAGCTTCTCGGACTTAGGCTCCGGCTCGTTTTTTATAATAACCTGTTCTTTTCTGCTTTTGTCCGGAAGCGCGGCAACCATTATCATGCCGAATATCCCCGTAAAGAACACCCACCAACCGTAACCGCTGTCATAACCCTTATCAGTTGCAATTTCGTCAAATTTAACTGCTACCGCAGTTGTGATTATTATTGCAACTATTCCTACAATCCATAAAACTCCCATAATCCATTCTCCTCCTAAAAATTAATTTTCACCACGGAATATACATTCTGTGGTCAGGAAAAAATCAACAAGGATTTTTTTCGGACCAGTTTACGAAAAATATTCAAGTTTTTCGTAAACTTGGTATACAGGAGCCGGCAAATGCCGGATCCGTTCACGTCAAAGACCACGAAAATAAGACCGATGAAAGCATTTTTTCATCATCGGTCTTAAAACCATGCAAAAAATAATTTTTGCCGATAAATATTGACATACTTTTCCAAAAGTAGTATAATAAAAGTACCCTAATTTCGCTTTTCGAGGAAAAGGGCTGCATAAAACTACCACGTAATGTATATTATGTGGCTTTTTTCTTTTATTCCCGCAAAAATCCGAGCATTTCGATTCTGGAGCGGTGAATCTCCGAAGACTCCGCAGTGTAAATGCGTGTGGTGTTCATGCTCACGTGCCCTAAAAGCTCCGAAAGGCGCAGTAAGTCCTTATGCACCTTATAGTACGTCCGCGCGAACAAGTGCCTGAGGTTGTGCGGGAACACCTTCTTTTCGGACACATTCGCCTTTTTGCAAAGCGCTTTCATGGAGCGCCAGATATAGAACCTGTCAAGCGGTTTCCCTGTTCTTGTGATGAACACGGGTCTGCTTTTTATTTTGTTTTTCTTGGCGTACTTAATCAGCATTTTGCAAAGCTTTCCCGGAAGCAGCACCGTGCGGACTCTGCCCTTTAGCGCAACGGTCGCACGGCGCAGCATCAGTGCCTCGCACGTGATGAAGCGGATCTCGGAAACGCGCAGTCCGCAGGAGCACGCCGTCTGCATTAGGAGATACAGCCGCTCGCTCTTTTCCTTCGCGGCGGATAAAAGGCGGTTGTACTCTGATACCGTCATCTCCCGCTCTTTATCCGCAAAGCTGCTACGGGAAAATTTAAGGCTCTTGAGCTTTAAATCGTGCCTACCGCAGAACGCGAAAAATGAGTTAAGCCACGCAACTGCGGCGTTCACGCTCGCCGGTGCGCGCGTCGCCTTCAAGCGGTTTTTGTACTCCACCGCGAGCTCCTTTGTCATCTCCCGCCCGGAGAGGTATTCGGCGAAAAGCCGCACGTCGCGGGCGTATTTCTCCGCGGTCACTCTCTCCTTCTCGCGTTTAATAAGGTCGTTTTTGAATTTTTTTATTTTTTCTTCTGTGATAAACATTCTCTCACCCCGTGAACCATTTTACCACAGAGGCACCCCCTGCCGAAAGTCCGTGCCCGGCGGTTTGCGTGAATACGGTGTGTGCGCCGAAAAATCCTCCTGGTTTTTATTGCATAAAAACCACCCTCCTTTAGCAAGGAGGGCATTTAAAGGCTCCCTTGCTAAAGGGAGCTGGGTTTTCCGGAGGGAAACTCTGAGGGATTTTTCAATCATTTCCGCTGCGGCTCTCCTCACGCCTTTAGTTCTGACAGTCCACCGGACTGTCATTCATTGCCTCAGCGCCGCTTCGCTACCTTTAGCAAGGGAGCCTTTAAATTGGTGCCTTCATCCGTAGGGTCGATTCACGAATTGACCGCCTATTTTACGCTCCCGGTTCGTCATGGATACCAAATCAACAAACAAAAAAACTCTGCTACGATTACAGAGTTTTTCCATTTACCTTTATGCCTCTTATTCTATTATTAAATACCGCGGCGAAAGGAAATTCAAATCATGCTTAACAATGATATCACCGGATGCCTTAATATGCTCACAGCCAACCAATTCTCCGCTCCCGTTAACGGTTTTAACGGAGGATAGCGTCTGCCATTTTTTCGGCAAATGAATTTTCACTTCATCCAAAGCATCCTCGCAAAGCTTTATCGGCGTAAGCAGCCCGGGAAATGTCGTCCTTCGTCTGCCAGTTTAAGACCGTACAAATAGGAACTATAATATCAAGCTCTTTTCGGTCATTATGTTCCATGGCAATTTCTCCACATTTTCTACCGTTATGCTGATAATACTATATTTTAACACACCGGCTTAAAAAATTCTTATATAAAGGAAACATATTATTAAACAACGGATACTTTAATAAAATATACTCACACCCGGGTGCGAAGTGACTTTTTTAGCAGTCTTTCAGCGCGGGGCAGGTTATAGCGCTGAATGATTACATATTTTAAATCAATAAGCGCTGCAAAAACCGACGTTAAAATAAACACTGCCGGCTCTCCGAACGGCACAATCAAAAAAAGAGGCAGAAACGACAGAGGAACTATCAGTGCGTGCACAAGCCCCGCCCGGCAGATGTTATGTACAAGAACCGAGGGCTCATTTTTTCTCATCTTAAACTGCTCGGGCTTTGCGGTGAGCACCCTGTCCTTCCAGTGTTTCACGCCAAGTCTTTTATAAAGCGCCGGCTCAAAATTTCTTTCCCTGAAAAAGAAATTCTTTGTATCAAACTTTTTGTTTTTAAATAAAACCGTTACCGTTTCGCCGACGGCAAGTCTCATCAAAAAATGATATGATACGGTCAGAAACGTTACGAAAATCGCGAGCGCCGTCCCGCTTCCCGTAATTTTATAAAAAATCCCGGATACTGCCGCCGAAACGACCGATACGGTCAGTATAACTGTCATTAATAATATGTTTTTTTGCATTTTCATCGGCAATGCCCCCTTTATATAACAAAAAACGGAGCGGATCATCCGCTCCGTTTAAGTCTTTAATCAGTCCTCGAAAAGAGAAATCGTGATTGTCTGTGTTGCTCCGTCCCAATCAACCTTATAGCCGAGGCTCTCAGAGATAAAGCGAAGAGGAATGAAGGTTCTGCCTTCCTCGATGAATGCAGCGCCTGCCATCATGGTTCTCTTGCCGTTAACTCTTGCCTGCTTATTGTCGATCGTAACGATAACGGTGTCCTTATCGGTCTTAACCGTTACGGCTCTTGTATCATTGTTCCAGTCAATCGATGCGCCTGCCGCGTCGAACACACCTCTTACGGGAATGAATGTAAGTCCAAGGTCAGCCTTAATCATGGGAGCAACGTCACATTCAACAGTTGTCTCGCCGTTCTCGGAAATCTTTGTGATGGTCTTGTTTCCGATTGTGAGCTTGACTGCCTTTGTCTCGTCCTTCCAGGTATCGCCCTTTGAAGCTGCCACAAAGTCGATGTTGAAGCTGGTGGGATAGTCCTCTCTGCCAAGCTGAATGATAACTTCGTTATCGCCCGTCTTAAGGGTAACGTTAACCTTGATCATGCCGTAAGATGTCCAAACGTCCTTCTCAACCGTGGGGAAGTTAAGTCTGGACTTCTCGCCGTTAACAGTCAGCGTTGCAGTCTGTGCCCAAGCGTGACCGTTATCATAGCCTATGTAAATGTCCTGTGCGCCCTCAACGATAGCCTTAACGTTGAATTTGATTCCGGGTGTTGCATCGGGATTCTTGTTCCAGCAGGTCAAAGCAACCTCGCCCTTGCCGGAAAAGCCTTCATGGTCAGCATTGCTCTTTGCGCCTTCAAGAAGCTCAGCATCCTCAGCCTCAAAGAAGTTCCACTGTCTTTTTACGATGTCTGTGTACTTGACAACAGACGCAGAATCGTTCGGTCTGTTAACCTCGTCACCGGTTCCGGGATCCTTAACCGCTGCCGCCGCTTCTTCCGCAAAGCAAGCGATGCCCATTGTGAGTACCATTGCCAATGTAAGAATAACCGCTAAAAATTTTCTCATAATTGTATTCCTCCTATTTTTTGTTATACGGCTTTAATTAAATATTACCACAATTTCATTTTCAAGTCAATATTAAACTGTTAAAAAGGTCAAAAAAGTGCCGCATTTTCAAAGTAATGCGGCACTTTTTGTTATCTCTTCGAAAGAACTTCCTTTTCGTATCTTTCTATCTCGTCAAACCAGCTCATATCGCCCTTTTTATCGCATACCTCGCAGTAATGCTCCCAAACATCTCCGAAGGGAAGGGTCTTAAGCTCTTCCTGAGCAACCATGAGCTTTGTGAAGGAGGCGGAATCCTGAAGCTTCTTAAGCTCCTCAGACGGAGTCAAAAGCGCGGAAAGAAGCGCTTTCTGCCAGCTTCTGAATCCTACGACCCATGCGCTGATACGGTTAATCGACGCGTCAAAATAGTCAAGCGCCATATAAACTCTGCCGAGCGCATCGTTTCTTACGATCTCCTTTGCCATCTCTCTTACCTCGTCCTCATAAAGAAGAACGTGGTCTGAATCCCATCTGATACCTCTCGTGATGTGAAGCGCGATCTCGGGGAAGAATGTCAAAAGCGCGGGAATCTTATCGGAAACGACTTCTGTCGGATGATAATGTCCGTTATCCATAAGCGGCAGGCATCCGTCATGCGTTGCGGCGAAGGTAAGCGTAAACTCAGCCGAACCTGTGGTATATGCCTCAACACCGATACCGAAAACCTTGGACTCAACGCAGGGCTTAACAAGATTCTTGTCAAAAGGCTCTGACAGAATTTCCTCAATGGACTCTTTATATCTCATTCTCGGACCGAGTCTGTCAGCCGGGATGTCCTTAAATCCGTCGCCCGTCCAGATGTTCATAACGCAGGGAACGCCGGTCTCCTTTGCGAAATATTCGGAAATTCTTATGCACGCCTTACCGTGCTCAATCCAGAACTTTCTTATCTCGGGATCGGGAGAGGAAAGCGTAAGCCCGTTCTTAACCATGGGATGTGAAAAGAACGTGGGGTTAAAGTCAATACCTGCATTATACTTCTTTGCAAAGTCGACCCATCTTTTAAAGTGCTTGGGCTCAAGCTTGTCTCTGTCGGCAAATTTACCGTCCTCAAAAATCGCATAGCAAGCGTGAACATTAAGCTTGACCTTACCGGGGCAAAGAGAAATCGCCTCTTCCATGTCGGCAATAAGCTCGTCCGGAGTTTTTGCCTTTCCGGGATAGTTACCGGTCGTCTGAATACCGCCGGTCAAAGGACCGTCATGGTCGAATCCGATAACGTCATCGCCCTGCCAGCAATGAAGCGACACGGGAATATTTTTAAGCGTTTCGATTGCCTTATCGGTGTCAACGCCTATCTCGGCGTATCTTGCCTTGGCATAATTATATCTGTCTGTCATATTCATTGGTTCATTCCTCCTTCAATATATATTAATTTTATATCAAAACCTCCTGATAGTCAAGCATTTTCGGAAAAATTATTTATCTTATATATTAAGTTTTTATCGCTCAAAAAGCTCCAAATATCATTTATCTTATTATGTGCCTCGGGCAGACCTCGGCGCATTTTCCGCACCCGGTACATTTTTCATAGTCTATCTTTGCAAGGTTGTCTGTGACCGTAATCGCCTCCGACGCGCAGACCTTAGTGCACTTTCCGCACCCTATGCACCCATCGGGACAGGCGTTTTTCATATATATCGCCTTCTCGTGCGAATTGCAGACAACAGAGTATTTCGCCTTTTCGGGGATAAGCCCGATGAGCCCTCTCGGACATGCACGCGCACATGCGCCGCATCCGGTGCATTTTTCTTCATCCACCTTGGGAACCGAGTCCACCATCGAAAGCGCATCGGACGGACAGACCTTTATGCAGTTTCCGAGCCCGATACACCCGTACTTACAGGTCTTGACTCCGCCCATCAGTATTGCCGCGTAGGCGCAGTCGGGCGCTCCGTCATACTGATAGCGCTCGTTCGCGCCTCCGGTGCAGCCGATAAACGCATATTTTTTTGAAAATTCCGACTTTGTGCCCATTATGTCCGCAATATAGCGTGCGACCTCTTCTCCGCCGACGGCGCAAAGGTCGCATTCAGCCTGACCGGAAACGACCGCCTCGGCATATGCCGAGCAGCCCGCAAATCCGCAGCCGCCGCAGTTCGCGCCCGGCAGTGTTTCCTCGATAAGCGGAATTCTCTCGTCCTTTTTTACTTTGAATATAAAGCCCGCAACCGCCAAAAGAGCACCGAAAACAAGTCCGGCTCCGCCGACGATCAGGGCGGGAACCAATATTTCGTTCATATACTCCGCCCCCTTATCCTATTGAAAATCCCGAGAAGCCCAAGAACGCCATCGCCAGAAGCGAAGCGGATATGAGCGCTATCGGAAAGCCGGAGAGAGCCTTCGGATAGTCCGCGGTCTTTAACCTCTCTCTCACTCCGGCAAGGAGCAATATCGCAAGGAGAAATCCTATTCCTGCGGAAAAGCCGTACCAAACCGCGGAAAAAACGTCCGCCGTTTCCTCGGACGCGGTGATCGCAACGCCCAAAACCGCGCAGTTAGTCGTTATCAGGGGGAGATATATCCCGAGCGACGAGTAAAGCGCCGGGAGCGACTTTTGTAAAAACATCTCTACAAACTGAACGAGCGACGCGATGATTAAAATAAATACTATCGTCTGAAGATACTCCATTCCGAGCGGCTTTAATATGTACTTTTCCGCCAGAAACGTCATAAGATTCGAAAGCGACATTACAAAAGTAACCGCCATTCCCATTCCGAGAGCGGTATCCACCTTTTTCGAAACGCCGAGGAAGGGGCAGATGCCCATGAACTGAACAAGCACGAAATTTTCAACCAATATCGCTGTAAGCGATATTGTAAAAAGCTCTATTAACACTTATTAAGCACCTTCCTTTCCCGTGATGACGCCGACAGCCGCCAAAAGGAGCCCCAGAATAAGGAATCCTCCGGGAGGCTGAGTGATAATGCCGATTCCGCAGACAGTTCCCAGAAACTGCCTTACCGCTGAAATAACAGTCAGCGACACCGTAAACCCGAGCCCCATGCCGAGACCGTCCAAAAGCGAAGGAAGCGGCGTGTTTTTGGAGGCGAACGCCTCTGCGCGCGCCAGGATTATACAGTTTACAACAATAAGCGGGATGAAAATTCCGAGGCTCTTGTAAAGGTCGGGAATATACGCCTGCAAAAGAAGCTGAACGACCGTTACAAAGCTTGCTATAACGACAATATATGCCGCGATTCTCACCCTCTGCGGAATAAATTTCCGGAGAAGAGAAATGAAAAGGTTTGAAAACATCAGTACAAGCGTTGCGGAAAGTCCCATTCCGATTCCGTTCGCAATGCTTGTCGTGACCGCCAGAGTCGGGCACATTCCGAGCACCTGAACAAAGGTGGGGTTCTGCGTTATGATGCCTCTTTTAAGGCTTTCTTTTAAGAGCTTCATCTGATCCCCTCCTTTTCAAAATAGTCCTTTGCTATCTCTGCGGCATTATTAACGCCATTTTTAATGCCGTTAGTGGTCTTTGTTGCGCCGGTGATAGCCTCAATCGTTCCGCCGGTGCCGTTTTCCGTTCCGAGCATAACAGGAGTTTTTAAATTCTTAAACTGATTTTTAAACCCGTCCGTGTCAGCCAGTGCGCCGAGACCGGGAGTTTCGGAGTGCTCCATTATGTTGATGCCGGTAACTGTTTCGCCGTCGGACGCTATTCCAGTCATGAACACGAGTCCCGAATTATAGCCCTTGACGCTCTGCTTAATGCAGATTCCTATCACGTTTCCGTCGGAATCCTTGGCAAGCGCACCCTCAACTTTTTCGCCGTATGATGAAAGGTCAACATTCAAAAACTCGGCTTCGCCCATTACCGCCTCGCAGCTTTCCTTAAAGGCAATGCTGTTATTTTCCTCAATTTTTGACTTGGTCAGCATATTGACAAAAGCTAAAATGAGGGTGGAAACAAAGCAGATGATAAAAAGCCTTAAAGCAACGGTAACTATGCCCTCTTTGTTCTTTGCCATTTTGACGCCTCCCCGAATCTTTTATTTTTGCACACTCTGTCAATAAGCGGAGTCGCCGCGTTCATCAAAAGTATGGAATAGCTGACTCCCTCGGGGTAACCGCCCCATGTTCTTATTGAAACGGTTAAAATACCGCAAAGTATTCCCGCCGCAATCATTCCCTTCCCGGTTATGGGCGTTGTGACATAGTCGGTCGCCATGAAAAACGCGCCGAGCATGAGTCCGCCCGAGAAAATGCTTTTAAGAACAAGCTCAGAATCAAACCCGGAAACAAAATATGTAAGCACCGCCACAGTAAGAATAAAGCTTACCGGGATGTGCGGCTTTATTATCTTTTTAACCATGAGATAAAGTCCGCCGAGAATAAGCAAAAGCGCGCTGACCTCGCCTATACATCCGCCGGTTTTTCCGAGGAACATGTCCAAAAGCGAAGGATCGGCGTTTCCAAGGTCCGAAAGCGGCGTCGCTCCGGTTGCCGCGTCCACCGCGCTGAATGTGCGGTCAAAAGGAAGCGCCCACCTTGTCATATTCGAAGCGAAGGACGCCATTAAGAATGCGCGCGCCGAAAGCGCCGGGTTCATGAAGTTGCAGCCCAGACCGCCGAACATCATTTTCACTACTACAATTGCAAAAACGCAGCCCATCGCCGCCTGCCAGAAAGGCATCAGCGAGGAAACGTTCATCGCAATCAAAAGTCCCGTAACCGCCGCGCTCATATCGCCCACGGTGTTCTTTTTATGCATTACGAGATTATAGACCGTTTCGGAAAGCACCGACACAGAAACGCACACCAAAATCATTAAAAGCGCACGCAGCCCGAATACGTAAACGCCCCAGAGAGCCGCCGGGCACAGTGCAAGGAGCACGTTTAACATTATGCTTGCGGTTTTTTTATAGCTTCTTAAGTGCGGCGTTTCGGAAACCACAAGGAGTTTTTCATCAAAATTTTCCATAATTTCACCCTACCTTCCGTTTCTGAGCGCGCTTTTTCCGCGCCTTATCGTCGCAACAGGGTTCCTGTCGGACGGGCAGGAATATGCGCAGCATCCGCACTCAATGCAGGACATGATGCCGTTTTTCTTTGCCCCGTCCCAGTCTTTTTCCGCAACGAGCTCCGAAAGGGTAAGCGGCTCAAGTCCCATGGGACAGGCGAAAACGCACGATCCGCATCTTATGCACTTTTCCTCGGTCTTTGTTCCGAGCTCCTCATCCGTAAGCGCCAAAAGACCGGACGTTGTTTTCATCACAGGCACAGATAAGCTGTACTGACTCTGCCCCATCATCGGTCCTCCGGCAATTATCTTTGCCGGCTGGGTGACAAATCCGCCCGCGCTCTCAAAGACAAAGGAGAACGGAGTTCCGATTTTAACAAGGAAGTTTGACGGGCGTTTTACCGCCGCTCCGGCAACCGTGACAATTCTTTCGGTTACCGGGATTCCGCGGCGGACCGCTCTGCTCATCGACGAAACCGTGTCCACGTTGAACACCAAAACGCCGACGTCCGCCGGGAGTCCGCCCTCCGGCACAAAGCGCCCCGTAACCGCGCGGATAAGCTGCTTTTCGCTTCCCTGAGGGTATTTGGTTTTTAAGACCTTTAAGTGCATGCTGGACTTTAAAAGGGGCGCTATCTTTCCCGAAACATCCCTCTTATTATCCTCAAGCGCAATTACCGCGCGCTTGATTCCGAGAGCGTGAATGACTATGTCGATACCGTCTATCATATCGGAGGGTGACTCGGACAAAATCCTGTAGTCGCTCGTTAAGTAAGGCTCGCACTCCGACGCGTTTATTATGACCGTGTCAATCTTTTTGTCGGTCGCCAGCTTGACGTGTGAGGGAAAGCCCGCGCCGCCCATTCCGACAATGCCGGCGCGCCTGATAAGTTCTATAAGCTTTTCGCGCGAAACGTATCCCGTCGGATAATGCTCAAACGGGGCTTCCTCATCATCCGTAAAATCGTTTTTGATTATGACCGCGTCCGCCTCGTCCCCCCGCGGGGTGAGCGCACGCGTCACCTTATCCACCGCGCCGGACACAGACGAGTGTATCGGCGCGGACATAAATTCAGGGCTTTCGGCAATAATCTGCCCCTTTTTAACTATGTCGCCCTTTTTAACCGTCGGAACGGTTCCCCTTCCGCCCTGATTCAATAAAAAGGTATATTCCTCACATTCCGAAAGTTTTTCAATCGGTCTTTCCTTTGTCTGCTCCTTATGGTCATTCGGATGAATACCGCCCTTAAACCCTGAAAAAAGCATTTAATAACCTCCTTATTCGGTTACCTCAAACGAAGCCTCAAGGCTTTTATCGTCAGAATCGTGAGCGATCCAGAGCTTGAAGTCTCCGGGCTCGGTAACCTTTTCCATTTCGTTGTTCGTGAAAGCAAGGTCCTTCGCGTGAAGCTCAAACGTCACGCGCTCGCTTTCGCCCTTCTTCAAGAAGAGCTTTTTATAGCCCTTAAGCTCCGCAACGGGACGCACGCGGCTTCCGAAAAGATCGCGCGTGTAGAGCTGAACAACGTCCGCTCCGTCGTAGTTACCGGTGTTTTTAACCGTTACGCTGACCTTAATCATGCCGTCGGCTGTCATCTTGTCCGACGAGAGCTCAAGATCGGAATATTCAAATTCGGTGTAGGACTTTCCGTATCCGAAGGGATAGAGCGCGCCGATCGGGCAGTCCATATATTTAGCCTCATAGTGAACCTTTCCGAGAGGCGGTCTTCCGGTCGAATAATGGTTATAGTATACGGGAACCTGACCGGTCGTTCTCGGAAAGCTTACCGTTATGTGACCGGACGGATTGTGGCGTCCCGTTATAACCTGGGCAACCGCGTCACCCTCGGCAACTCCGAGCTGCCAGATGTAAACAATTGCCGCCGCGCGGTCCTTATACTCTGTTAAAATTAGAGGTCTTCCCGCGCCAACGAGCATTACGACCTTTTTGCCGGTCGCAAAAAGCTTTTCAAGGAGCATCTTCTGCTCATCCGGAAGCTCAAGGCTTGACTTGCTCCTCGCCTCGCCCGCCATAGCGTTTCCTTCGCCGACGCATGCAAAGATAATGTCCGCCTCAGATGCCTTTTTAACCGCCTCGTCTATAGACTTTTCATCAACCGTTTCATCATCTACCGAAAATCCGGGTGCAACAGTCATATCGGAGAAGTATTTTCCCATGCCCTCGGCAATCGAAACGTTCTTTTCCTCCTCGAAAACGCACGCCCAGCAGCCCGCCATATTCTTCTTATCGTCCGCAAGCGGTCCCGTCAAAGCAATTTTCTCGGTTCCCTTTAAGGGAAGCGTTCCGTCGTTTTCCATCAAAACTATTGCGTTTTTTGCACACTCGAGCGCATTTTTTATCGCTCTCGGTGTATAAGCTCCCGTTTTTTCCTCCTCGGGGTCAACATAGGGATTCTCGAAAAGTCCGAGCATTATCTTAAGAGTAAGAATAACCCTTACAGAATCGTCAACAAGCTTGGGATCGATCTTTCCTTCTTCAATCAATACAGGGAGATTGTCGTTATAAAGATCGCCCGCCATTAACATATCGACACCGCCGCCGAAGCCGAGGAGCGCCGCCTCCTTGCCGTCCTTCGCATAGCCGTGCTGGCGAAGCTCGTTGACCGCCATCGCGTCGCTTACAACGAAGCCCTCAAAGCCGAGCTTGCCGCGAAGAACATCGCGGAGCAGGAATTTATTTCCCGTGCAGGGCACTCCGTTAAAGTCGTTGAATGCCGACATGACGGTTGCCGCTCCCTCGTCAATTCCCGCCTTGAAGGAAGGAAGATATACGTCATAAAGCGTCTGAAGCGACATGTCAACGCTGTTATAGTCCCGTCCGCCTTCGCATGCGCCGTACGCAACATAGTGCTTCATGCATGCCAAAACCTTGCCCTTTGCGCCGATCTCGTCGCCCTGATAGCCGCGCACCGCTGCCCTTGCAAAGTCGGAGCAAAGATATGTATCCTCGCCGTAACCCTCGGCTATTCTTCCCCATCTGGGATCGCGCGCTATATCAACCATGGGCGAAAACGTCCACTTAATACCTGACTTATAGCATTCCTCGGCAGCGTCCGAGCAGCACTGCTCGGCAAGAGCAGGCTCCCACGTGCAGGACTGAGCGAGCGGAATCGGCGCCGTCGTCTTATATCCGTGGATAACGTCCTCCGCGAAAAGTGCCGGAATCTTGAGCCTTGTGATGGATAATAAAAGCTCCTGAATACGGTTTGTCTTCTCCGCACCCTTTATGGTGAGGTAGGAGCCAACCTTGCCTTCCGCAAAGTGATCCTCAAAATACTGCTCGTCGTTTGTGTAAATTGACGTTCCGAACTGCGATATCTGACCTATCTTCTCTGTCAGAGTCATTTTGCCAAGAAGCTCGTTCGCCCTTTTTAACGCCTCTTTGTACTTTTTCTGTTTGCTGATTTTCATTTAACATGTTCCTTTCTGTATATAATTTTCTTAATTATGTAAGGAGCTCCCGCGGTTATCGCAGCTCCGAAAATGATATATTCCAAAAACGCCGTAACGGGAACCGAGGTGTCCAGCGGTATAAAAAGCGCTTTGACCGCAAGGATCACAATAAGTCCGATGGCTGACGCTGCCGCCTTTTTCCCGATTCCGGAGGGCACACTGTAATTTATGTACTTTTCCTCTAATATAAATCCCGTCACCGCGCCGAGCGACAGTGCAGTCATTATGACAAGGTTTCTGTCAAGCTTATAGATAACGGCAAAAAGCGCCGACAGTGCCGAAATTATGTATAAAAGACTGTAGTGCCCGCTCTTTTCGGCTTTATCATATATCCACACCGCAAAAAGCGATGTAAATATTCCCAGCACCGCGCCGACCGTAACGTCCAAAACCGAGTGCATCCCAAGATACATCCGGCTTATCATGATAAGCGCCGTCAGCACCGTTCCCGCTGCCAGAACCTTCTTTTTCCGCCCGGTCATTATGTACGCCGCCGTGCTGATTCCGGACGCCTGCTGAGAGTGCCCGGACGGGAAGGAATATCCGTCGGTCGTATCCAGTCTTTTTATTGCCGGGTCTTTCAAAAACGGGCGCGGAATCTTAAAAAAGAGCTTGATTGCCGTGTTTACGGTTACCGCCGAAACGATCGAAAGCGCCGTGATGATTCCGGAGCGCTTGTTCACCGACCAGAATATGACGACAGCGATTATGCAAAGCGGATTTTCGGTTATTACGTCCGATAAGAGCTTCATAAACGCCGTTAAAAAATCTGACCCGAAGCTCTGCAAAAATAAATTTACGCTGTACATCACTTTGCCCTCTTGTAAAGCTCAAGCCACGATTTGTACTTTTCCCTGTCGATCGAGCATATCTGCTCTTTGGTAACGCGGTACTGCCAGTTTCCGTCCGCCTTACCGGGGATGTTTAACCTCGTGTCCGACCCATAGCCCAAAAGGTCCTGAATCGGCAGTATCACGAGCCCCGCATGGCTTGCATACATCGTTCTTATAATACTGTCATAGCCACTGTCCCAGTTTTCCGATTCATATCCCGAATAGCGCATAAGGCGGCGCCTCAAATTATCTCCAAGCTCCCAGACAAAGCCCAGAAGCGTGTTATTGTCGTGAGTTCCGGTATATGCAACAGAGTTATTTTCATAGTTATGCGGAAGGTGCGGATTGTCATCCTCCGAAATAAATCCGAACTGGAGCACCCTCATTCCGGGAAAACCGCTGTATGACACAAGCTCTGTAACCTCCTCGCTTATGTCGCCCAGATCCTCCGCGATTATAAGCTTATCCTTCGCACATTTTTTGATAACGTCGATAAAATCTTTCCCGGGTCCCTTCATCCACTTTCCGTTTCTGGCGTCCGGATCCTTTTCGGGAATCGCATAATACGATTCAAGACCCCTGAAATGGTCGATTCTTATTCCGTCAAACATCGAAAGCATGTGCTCAATGCGTTCGCGCCACCACCTGTAGCCGTCCGACTTCATCCTGTCCCAGTCATACAAGGGGTTTCCCCACTTCTGCCCGGAGGCGGAAAAATAGTCCGGCGGAACTCCGGCAACCAAAGAGGGTCTCCCCTCTTCGTCCAGCAAAAACTGGTCCTTATTCGCCCACACGTCCGCACTGTCGTAAGCCACATATATCGGAATATCTCCGATAATCTTTATTCCGCGGCTGTTGGCATAGCTTTTCACAGAACTCCACTGAGTGAAAAACTTATACTGGATAAAGTGCCACATAAAAATAATGTCGCCATCCGTCCTGTCGCTTTCAAAGTCGCGCCACATTTTCTCGCCGTTCGACTTTTTGAGCGCCATAAAGCGCGAGAACGCCTCAAGATGCGGGTGCTCTTTTATAAAGCTTTCGATGGCTCCCTTGTCGCCGACTCTCCGGGACGCCTTATACAAAAGGTCGCACCTGGTATGATAGAGCCTGACAAATTCCGCACTGTAAGGCGTCGTCTGTCTCGCGGAGGAAAGCTCCTCATCGGTTAAAAGTCCCTCATCCTTAAGCGACTTAAGGTCAACAAAATAAGGATTTCCGGCAAAAGCGGAATATGATTTATAGGGCGAATTGCACTCGTCCACCATCCCGAAGGGAAGCACCTGCCAGTATGAAAAGCCCGTATCCGCCAAAAAATCGATAAACTCTCTTGCTTCCTTGCCGAAGCTGCCGCATCCGTAATCTCCCCAGAGTGAGGAAATATGCATCAAAACACCGGCAGAACGTTTCATAATCAACACAACTCCCAACTTTCGTTTTAAAAAACATATATAAAAATATTATATCAAAAAAGCGTTGGTTTTTCAAGGTTTTTTTGCCCACGAGCGGTATTTTCCGGGCGACATGTTCTTTTCCCTTTTAAAATCCCTGATAAAATGGCTCGATGTTGCATAGTCAAGCATCTGCGCTATCTCGGTAATGCTTTTGTCAGTGCACTTTAAAAGGCGCTGCGCCTCATGCGTTTTCAATCCCCTTGTGTACTCGGTGAAGCTCATATTCATAACCGATTTAAAAAATCTTATGAAATATCCGTCGCTGAAATTACAGAATTTTGCCGCCTCATGCGTTTTAATACACCCGTTTTTCTCCTCCGCCATGTCCATGAGCTTTTTGAGCATGTCCGCATTGTCTTTTTTGGCGCCTCCGAAAAATGATATTATCTCCCCTCTTTTGTTCCACTCTGACAAAATGAGCGCGCAGAGCTTTATCGTGTCCCCCCTTATTATGAGCTCATCGGCATAGTCCGTGCTCTCGGACCGGCGGAGCGATGAATGAAAGATCGACCTCATTTCGTCCGTCGCTTTTATCACTCTCGAATGAGCCGGAGTCTTTAAGTTCATATAATACTCAAATTCCGTCCCCGTCTGCTCCTTTGTCACCAAAATATCGGGCAGCAGCTTTGCGACGTAATTTACTCTGTCCCCGTCCTTTGCCATATAAAAATGATGAGGCTCTCCGGGAAAAACGGTGATGATATCGCCCGGGGAAATCGGATAGATCTTATCTCCGATATAGGCGTTCATTTCGCCCTGTTCAAGGTAAAAAAGCTCGATATATTTGTGAAAGTGATAATACCCCGTTCCGTCCACACACTCGGCGCGGAGGTTTTTCATTATCTGCACCAGGTACTGCACCGCCAGATGCTCCCCGTTTTTCTTCGCCATTCCCTCGTCCACGATCATTTTCTTCACCTCAATGTCATAATTTTGCTATTTTTGGTTTGATTTATTATAGCATATCTTAAGTGAAAATGCTACATTATTTTTAAGATATTTTAAAGGGGGAAATAAAAATGATAAAAGTAACGATTTTTAACGAGTTCATGCACGAGCAGACAGAGGACGCCATTAAAAAAGTATATCCCGAAGGAATTCACGGCGCGTTAAAAAGCTTTTTACAGTCAGACGAAATATCGGTCCGCACCGTGACGCTTCTTGATGAAAACTTAAATTTAGTGCCCGACTGCTCCCTCACGCCCGAGGTCTTAAAAGACACGGACGTTTTGATCTGGTGGGGTCATATGCGCCATAACGATGTGCCCGACGAGGTTGTCGACCGCGTTTATAATCAGATTCTTTGCGGAATGGGCGCAATATTTCTTCACTCGGCTCACCACTCAAAGCTTTTCCGCCGCCTGATGGGAACGACCTGTAACCTCCACTGGCGCGACAATGAAAAGGAAAGACTTTATAACATCAATCCTTCTCACCCGATAATGGCGGGAATCGGCGATTATTTCGACCTTGAAAAGGAGGAAATGTACGGCGAGCGTTTTGAAATTCCGGAACCGGACGAGCTTCTTATGATCGGTACATATTCCTCTCATGAGGTTATGAGAAGCGCCTGCACCTTCCGCCGCGTGAACGGCAGAATCTTTTATTTTCAGCCCGGGCACGAGGCGTATCCCACGTACTATAACGAAAATGTTCAGCGCATAATCACCAACGCCGTTAAATGGGTTAATCCCACATACAGGGCAAAATCGCTCTCCTGCCCGTGCACAGAGGTCATCCCGCTTTAAAAAAGTGTTGACAAATGTCGGATTTAAGTGTATAATTGAGTCACTCTGAAAGTGTTGGGTTTCCATCGCTTCAATTCAGGTGACCGTGCCCTTCTGAGCTTTGCGCCGGAGGGGCACATTTTTATTTCGGGAGGTTTTATTTATGAGTATGACATCTGTTCCCTCGGGCGAGCGCGTCCATATAGGCGTTTTCGGAAGGCGCAACGCCGGAAAAAGCTCAATAGTCAATAAAATTACCGGGCAGAGCGTTTCTCTTGTTTCCGATGTTCCTGGCACGACGACGGATGCGGTAAGAAAAGCAATGGAAATTCTCCCGATAGGTCCCGTAGTCATTACCGACACTCCGGGGTTTGACGATTCGGGAACGCTCGGGAAAATGCGGGTTGACGCGACCCGCAGCGTTATCAAAGAGTGCGACGCGGCTCTTTTGGTCATCGACCCCGAAAAAGGCGAGGGCGAAACGGAAAATGCGCTCATAAAGCTTTTTGACGAAAAGGGCATTTCATATATTAAGGTGTATTCAAAATCGGACATAAAAAAAGGTCCCGGGCTTTTTGTAAGCTCCGAAACGGGCGAAGGCATCCCCGAACTTTTGGACGCGCTTTCAAAGATCGTTAAAGAAAAGGAAAATTCCCGCAGAATAATAGGCGACCTTTTATCCCCCGGCGACACCGTAATTTTAGTAACGCCGATAGACTCTGCCGCTCCCAGGGGAAGGCTCATCCTCCCGCAGGTCGAAACCCTGCGCGATGTGTTGGACTCGGGCGCCATGGCACTGGTCGTCAAGGAAACGGAATATGAAAAGGCGCTCTCGGAGCTCTCATCTCCCCCGAAAATGGTCATAACGGACAGTCAGGTCTTCGGCTTTGTCAATAAACTGACTCCGCCGTCCGTTCCGCTCACGGGCTTTTCCGTCTTAATGGCGCGCTACAAGGGCATTTTGTCCTCTGCGCTTGCCGGCGCCGCAAAGCTATCCTCGCTCTCGGACGGCGACATTATATTGATAAGCGAATCGTGCACGCACAAAAAGCAGTGCGACGATATCGGCACGGTCAAGCTTCCCGCATGGATCAAAAAATATTCGGGGAAAGACGTTTCGTTTGAATTTTCGTCCGGCAAGGGCTTTCCTTCGGACCTTTCACCCTACAGCCTCATCGTCCAGTGCGGCGGCTGCATGATAACAGAGCGTGAGGTAAAGGAGCGCTATGCGCTTGCCGAGCATGCGGGTGTTCCGATAACCAACTACGGCACCGCAATCGCAAAAATGAACGGGATACTGCCCCGCATTGCATCGCTCTTTGTCGAATAATACCACACGTTGATAAGTTGACATTTTGATGATTTTATGCTAAAATAATGTTAAACTCATCAGAAAGGAGCTAAATGTTTATGACATTTGAAGAAAGATTCGCGGAATTAAAGAAAATCGTTTCAAAGAAAAGACCCAAGCTCGGTCCCGTTTTTGCAATTCAGATCAATATGACTGACTCTGACTGTCACGGCACCTTCTATATTGCATACACAGACGGCACCTTGAGAGTTGAGCCCTATGACTACTATGACCATACAGCGATGATAACGGCTGACTCAAAGGTTTTATCGGAGCTTTTGGAGGGCACATTGACGCCCGAAAAGGCATACGAAGAAGGAAAGATTATAATTGACGGAAGCCTGGATTCGGCAAAGGAGCTTACCAAGCTTTGCAAAAAGCCGATAGTTAAAAAAGCCTCTCCCAAAAAGGCGGCGGCAAAGCCCGCGCCCAAGGCGGAGGTCAAGGCTGAAGTTAAGGCAGAGCCCAAGACCGAAGCTAAGGCAGAAAAGCCGAAAAAAGAGTGCAAGAAAAAAGCAAAATAACAAAAAGTCGGCTAAAGCCGATTTTTTGTTATTCTCCCTCCAAAATTGCGTGATCCAGTGTGCCTATCTCCGGGCTGCCTTTATGATTCACATCAAAGACAACGATTTCGTTGTCTTTTTCTTTTAAGAGTCCGCCGGGAACATAGAGTGTGTACTGCGGACCTATCTCCCAGAACCTTCCTATGTTAAAGCCGTTTATGAGGACAAAGCCTCTCCCCCAGCCGCGCATATCCAAAAACGTGTCGGCTCCGGCTTCGGCGTCAAAATAACCTCTGAAAAACGCCGGGTCGTTGTCTCCCACCAATCCCTCTTTTCGGTATCTGACCTTTGAAACGTCGTCCATCGGAAGAACGCTCATTTTAAATCCGTAGAGCTTTGCGCAGTCATAGGCGACATATTTAATGCCCTTCGGGTCATCGTCAAGCTCCCGTCCGCTGTTAACTCTCGCGACAGACTCGCACAAAACGCGGATGTGCATGGTCCTGTCCGTTCCGTCGGCATACATCGGCTCGCTCTCGCGGTCGCGGTCAATCCTGCCCAGGTACTCGTCCCCGTCATAGACCGTCACTCTGTCCGAGACCTTGCCGACGGTAACTCTCTTTTTCCCGCATTCAGCCCAACCCTCGGCGTCAGCCTCGTAAAGCACGAATCCGCCTTGCGCCTTAAGCTCCTCAAAGCTTTTGACGTTTGCAGAGGTCACGGTCCTTTCCGTGAGCACATCCAGATTGTCAAAAAGGCGCGCGTGCTCTGTCAGGCGGATCCCGGGCGTCTGTACCTTATAAGAAAACGGCAGAGCGCGGCTTTCTTTTTTCTCCCTGCCCAAAAACTCAAAAAGCTCATCGCGGCAAAGGTAATATTTCTCCGTCGGCAGTCCGTTTTCCGTCACAAGCGCGTCCTCGTCATAGCTTGTAGTGTGGGCAATATAGCGAACCGGGGTGCCGGGGCGCGGAGTGAGCGACTTATTTATAAGCGCTCCGGAAAACGACCCGAAATTCGTGCCCCCTGAAAACATGTAAAAGCTTACAAAGCCTTTTTCAAGGCACTCTCTGTACGCAATTGCCGTCTCCTTCGCGTCGCGCTTTTTATAGGGCTCTCCCCAGTAGATTGCCCTTCCCGCCCAGAGCTCGCCGACGAAAAAGGGATATTCCAGGAACGCCTTTTCAAAGTAATCGGAAAATATCTTCGCCGTTCCGGGCGAAGAGCGGAAGTTCGCCCCGCGTATCACACCGTCAAGCGAGCCCATCATAAACGCGGCGGGCGTGTTGTCCGTCGTGTAAAACGGTACGTCGACCCCCATGTCCTCCATCATTTTCTTAAGGCTCTTTAAATAATTTTTATCATATCCCGCTCCGCCGTACTCGTTCTCGACCGCGACCATTATGACAGGTCCTCCGTTGGTCGAAAGGTAAGGCACTACTTTTTTCATCAATACCTCGTAATACTCCCTGACATGCGATAAATAGCGCTCGTCTGAGCACCTTATGTCAAGATCTTCAAACTTAAGCCAGCCGGGAAGTCCGCCGAAATCGCACTCCGAGCAAAGGAAAGGCGACGGGCGGAGCATTACCTTAAAGCCCATCTGACCTGCCATATCCAAAAACGCGCAGAGGTCAAGATGTCCCTCAAAATTGAATTTTCCCTTCTTCGGCTCATGAAGGTTCCACGGCACATAGGTCTGTATCGTGTTAATCCCGAAATCCTTTGCTAAAAGAAGGTGGCGCTTCCACTCGGTCGGGTAGATTCTGAAATAGTGAATATCGCCCGCTATCGGATAAAACGGCTTTCCCGAAAGGGAAAATCCGTCCCTTGTTATTTTAAGCAATTCATTCATAATATCCCTCCGTTCATAAATAATTGTAGCGGTCTTTTCGCTTTGTGTCAATCATAATATAGTGTTTTTTTACTTGGCGGTTTATTGCACATATTAACCGTTATATCCGCACGGTTGACACGTTTATATATAACAAAGTTGCTTTTTTATTGACTTTGGGCAACAAATATTCTATAATAAGCTAAAGGAGGGATACCATGAAATTTTTAGGAACAGGGGCAGGCGAAGGGATTCCGGATCCTTTCTGCTCGTGCCGGATATGCGAAAACGCAAGGCTCGTGCGCGGGAAGGAGATACGCACGCGTTCGTCCTTTATGTTAGACGATGAAACGGTCATTGACCTCGGAGCGGACTATCTTACTCAGAGTGCGTTTTACTCAGTCCCCTTCACCAGGCTTAAAAACGTTTTATTCACCCATATGCATGACGACCACATAAACTACACGTTTATATGGGAGCGTTTCGTTAAAAGGAGCAGTGAGGATTTTCCTCTGAACATATATATTGTCGGCGAGGCGGAGGATTATTTTAACGACTTTTATTTTTCCTCCCGATTAACTTCGGGAAGCAACGTTTTCGCCAACATGAAAAATGTCACGATAACGCGCCTGGAATTCGGGAAAACCTACAGCATCGGCAGGTACTTTATCACCCCGCTTAAAGGCAATCACTCCACTGTGTTTGAAAAAAATGCCTCCAATTACCTGATAGAAAAGGACGGAAAGTCACTTTATTACGCCGTGGATTCCGGGTGGTTTCTGCCCGAGACCGTAGAGGCGCTCTCAGACCGTCATCTTACTTCCTTTATCGGGGAATGTACCATCCCCGCGGAAAACAGAAACAAGGAGTCTGACTCTCACATGGACATCACACTGTGCCTTAAGAATTTAGACAGGCTCTATGCCTTAAGGGCGATAGATGAAAACACCAGTATTTATTTAACGCACATTGCGCCCGAGGGCATGACGCATGCCGAGCTTTCGGACTTCATGGCGCATATCGGCAAGCCCTATAAGGTGAACGTGGCATACGACAATCTGGAGCTTGAGCTGCTATAAAACTGCATAAAAAAAGGTCAAGGTTTATACCTTGACCTTTTTTTAGTTTTTTCGCACGCTTTCTTTCATGTCGATTTCGGGAAACTCGGCTTTTGTATTTGTCAAAGCATACGTTGCTTCCCGCGTCCCGGCAAATGTACCGTATACCTCCAAAATATCGTCGGTAAGAATCTTCTCGGCATCGGACGCGCGATAATCATTTACAATATAAATTTTATCATAATCTTCGTTCAAATATTGCGCATTTTTATTATAGGCGCAGCACCTGTAATATTTAAAGTCGGAATTGAAAAGTCCGCCGTCAAGTATCTGGAGCACCTTCACCGTCGCTTTGACCGGCGTTCCTTCATAACTGCCCGGATTTCTCAAATACTCTTTATAGTCAAACTCCGTGCAGATGCTTTTGTCAAACGCCGGCTCTTCAATTATCTCCGATTTTTCCGTCTCTTTTGTCTCATCAGCCGGTATTTCAGCCCCCGCAGCTTCTTTCGTCTCCGGCTCCGTTTTTTTCGTTTTGCCGGCATTGCCCCATCCGAAAATCACGATCACGATTATAACCCAGAACCACCATTTTTTATAAAGCGGAGTTTTTGTCTTTTTATTAACATCATCCATATCCTTGTCCCCTTATCTTACTGTGTAATGTCGACCCACTTTGCCTCATAAAAATAACCGTCGTCCATAAAGTTTTTGGACTTATCATATACTCTTATCTTTCCGCTCGTCTTGCTTATTCCCGATGTGGGAATCTGTGTTTCGGTATGGAATGACACTTTTCCGCTGCTTTTGGGCGCCACAACTTCACTTCCCGAAAAGCTGCCAAATGAGAGTCCGTCAAACGAAATGGAGCTCGGAGAAAACTCCAATTCATTATCTGTTTTATTTTTTATGTTGAAATTGGCATAATAATATACATCATCCAAAAATTTATACGGTTTTTCCACAGTGCATCCGGCAAATTCAATCGTTATCTTATCGTCATCATAAACCTCGACTGCACCGGAAAACGCGCCGGGAGTATTAAGTTCAACCGTTTTGGTCTCTGCGTTCCAGTTTACGCCGAGCCCCAATGCTCCCGAGACACCTCTTACGGGAAGATAGGTCGTCCCGTCAATGATAAAAGGCTCCAGCGTGTTTCCGTCAGCGTCCGTCGGCACTATCTCCTTACCGTCCAGCATAATTTTTATGCTGTCATAATTAAGTGTTGCCGCTCTCTGCCCCACCGTTGCGTTTGCGACGATTCCTATCATTGATATTGCAAGCGCCGAAGTAATGATTTTTCTTAAATTTTTCACTTTGATACCTCCAAAAATTTTATTTATGAACACATTATACCACATCGCAATGCAAATTGCAATACATTTGTTATGCATAAATTAAAAATATTTTTATATATACTTGTATTGCAAGGAGTGATTGCTATGAGAAAATTCAAAATACCCTCGGTTCCGCCGACCACTAATAAATGCATACGGTTTCCGAATGATATAATCGAGGAGGTCGAAAAGGCAATCGAAGGAAAGAACTGCACCTTTACCGCATTTGTCGTCGAGGCAGTCCGTGTCGCACTTGATAATATTTACGAAGAACAAAGTAAATAACCCTTTTTCGTTTGCCGTATTGCAAAACACGGCAAAATATGTAAAAATTTAGGTAAATTTATGCTTTACAGATATTTACAGCATAAAAAAATACATATCGTTCTTCGCGGATTCTTTCCTTGCGGGGATATTTCTTTCGGTCGGCTGCGCGGCAAACTGCGCTTCAGGCTCCGGTCTTGCCGGGGCTTTTTTATTCAGCCCGGGGCTTTTCACGGTAATTTCATTTAAGCGCTCGCTTTTCACCGGAAAAACGGGATACATCGTTTCAAGATCTCCAATCTATATTTAGATGTTTTAGTAACCTTTCTCGGCAATGCGGCGGAAGCGCTTTGCTCGGGACTTTTGATAAGCCTTACAAGCTCCGGACCTGTTTTTTACGAAAAGGCGGACTTTTCTTTTTCCGCCAAGGCGTCTGCCTCGCCTTTAAGCATTTTTCTGCTCGCAGTATTTTGCGGAATCTTAATGTATACCGCGGTTGAGGGCAACCGAATCCTTAATGAAAAGGGAATTTTCATCGGCGCACTTTTTATCACCGTCATGCCCGTGATCATATTCATTATTGCAGGCTTCAACCACTCTGTGGCGGACACGGCGTATTTCTTTCTGGGCGGTGCGAAAAGCTTTCTGCTTTATTTAAGATACATTGTGCCGGCATTTTTCGGCAATACATTGGGGTGCTCCGTCATTCCGCTGATAAAAAACTCACATAAAAAGAAGATTGCTATAAGGATGTTTCCTTATAAGGTTGGATTGTGTCTGCTGTACACAAATTGACCCTCCGACAGATTTTCCGAAAATCTGTCGGAGGGTCTTATATGTTGAAAATGCCTCTGAAACTCGTGCACCGAATATCACTGCGAAGCAATAGACTTCGCCGCAGGCGAATAAAACTGCCCTGCTTCCTTATGGGAAGTTGGGCTATGCCGCCCTCTTAAAATTCCGGAATAAAATCCTCCGACGCGGAGGAAAGCTCCTGTGTGTACGCGTTATCCATTCCCATATCGGCGCAGAAATCGATGAGCGAGTTATACTCTTTCTCCGTCACCCTCCGGCAAAGCTCCGGATAATCAGAAATCCCGGAAACGGGCGTATACTGGCTCATCAGGCTGAACATCACCATGTACCGGTACCTCTCAAAAAGAAGCTTTAAGGCTTTTTTCGACTCTGAAAGCCTCCCCGGCAAAAGGAGATGGCGGATCACAACGCCCGATGTCATGATTCCTCTTTCATTATAGGTTATTACCGGCTTTTGCCTTGTCATCTCATCTATCGCCGAAAGCGCGGTTTCGGGATAATCCTGAGCAAGCGAATAGCGCTTTGCCGTTTCGGAATCAATATATTTAAAATCCGGAAGATAAACATCTACAAGTCCTTCGAGCATTTTAAGCGTTTCCGCCGTTTCATAGCCCGACGTGTTTAAGACGACGGGAAGCTTCAGTCCATCCTCCCTCGCTTTTTTGAGAACCGGAATTATTTTATCGGCGAAATGCGTCGCCGTTATTAAGCTGATGCTCTCGGCACCCTCCCCGGCAAGCGAAAAAAACGTATCGTAAAGCTCGGATGAGCTCATACTCTTTCCGGTTTCCGCGCGCGAAATATCTTTATTCTGGCACATAACGCATTTTAACGGGCAGCCCGAAAAGAACACCGCTCCCGTGCCGTTTTCGCCGGAAATGCAGGGTTCCTCCCATTTATGGAGCATCACCTTTGCGACCCTCATTTCACTTTTGCACGAGCAAAAGCCCGGTTTAATTTCTCTGTCCGCCCCGCATTTTCGCGGGCATAGCATACACTTCATATAGTTTACTCCTTAAAAACCGCCCCTTAAAAAGGGGCGGTTTTCTCTTACTTTGAATGAGACAATAACCAGTCGTATACCTCTTTATTCGTGTATGCGTTCTCCCAGCTATTGTGCTGAACATTTTCATATACCGTGAAACGCGCATTTCCGCCGGTGCGGTTTACCGCGTTCACCATTTTAACGCTCTCCTCGAAATAGACCGACGGGTCGAGCATGCCGTGGTGAGCCCAAACGGGAACGGTTTTAAGCCTTCCCGCATTCCAGTACATTCCGCCGCCGCAGACCGGGACGATTGCCGCGAAATATTCCGGGCGCGTCATTCCTATCTGCCAGGTGGTATAGCCGCCCATGGACGCGCCCATAGCATAAAAATGCTTATCGTCCGTGTACTCGGCATTTCTCACCATCTCGGCAAAGTCCAAAAGCTCATTGAATATCTCAAACCACGTATCGGCATAGCACTGGGGCGAAACGACGATGAAACGGTTTTCGTTAATTTTGTCAAGTGCGTGGTGAATGAAATGGTCCTTGATTATTTCAATGTCCGTCCCTCTGCCTCCGGCTCCGTGAATGTGGAGTATCACCGGCATTTTTCCGCCTGTGTACCCTTCGGGAAAACGGACGGTATAACTGAGTTTATTGAATTTCCTTACTTCTATCATATTATCACTCTCCATAAAAACTGAATGTAAAGTCGTCAAACGGAATCTGGTATTTCGCATCCACCTGCGGTCCGCAGCTGTTGGAGCCGATTCCCGTTACCTTATAGTCGATTCTGACGAAAGTTGTGCCGTCGCCCTTAAGCTCGTCCGTATGCATCGCATTCGTGAGCATTTTAGAGTCAAACTCCGAAACATTGAAGCAGAACGGCACGTCAGAGGTTATCTTAAGACCGGACGAAAGCGCGAGTGCGCGTGTACCCTCATGGTTTCCGTGTTCCTGAGGAACAACGTAAGGAACATACTCCTTCTTTGCCGTGCTCTCAAAGTGTCCGAACGAAACATGATGGCTTATGTCCGTATAGTTCTCATAAGGTCCCATACCGAGATAAGAGAAGCTCTCGTTTTCCTTCACCGTCTTAAACTCAAAGCCGAGGCGCGGAAGGAAGGTACGAAGCGGTCTTCTGTCAAATCTGCCTTTTAAGGTGACCTTTACCTTTCCGTCGTCAAAGAACTCATAGGAAAGCTCATACCTTAAGAACGGCATTCTCGAAACGCCGGCAAGAGAGGCATTAAATGTTACTTTATTGCCGCTTATCTTATAGCCGTAGCACTTCTGGTGCGTCCTGTCGATTCTGTCCTCTCTGCGCGTCGCGGTTAACGTTCTTTCATTATCCGTGGGCGCGCGCCAAACAGAAAGAGTTATGGGGGTCTTTAATATTTCCCTGCCCTTTTCTTTAATGCTTACGATATTTCCTGTAAGAAGGCAAACTGTGTATTCCTTTGTACCCGCCTTAACTTTAACCGCACCGTCGGACTCTTCAATCCTTAGCTTCGCGCCGTGCTTTATCTTTTTAACCGCGCCGGGCGAGGTGAACGAAACAAAGCCCTTAACCTCTCCGTCCTTTTCAAGATAAAGCTCGATAGATTCTCCCGCCTCTGTCTCCTTTAAGAATCTGAAGGGAGCCTTTAATTCCATGCTCTTATGCGGCTCAAGGCTTATTTTTATAATCTTCTCGCTCATCTTTTCGCCGTTTAAGGTATGGACGAATTTTAACGTAAACTCTGAAAGATCCGTAAAGTCATAGCGATTAGTGATCTTTATAACTCCGTCCCCGTACTCTGCTTTTATACCCTGATAAGCGTATTTTGCCTCTATCGTGCCGGGTTTAAAGCTTCTGTCATAGAAGGTCAGCCCGTCGCAGCAGAAATTGCCGTCGTGCGTTTCATCGTCAAAGTCGCCGCCGTATTTCGCAACGCCGTCAACCAGGCATGTATGATCGGTCCACTCCCAAATGCAGCCGCCTATGAAAATGGGCTTTGAATAGAATTCTTCAACATAGTCATAAACATCGCCGGGGCCGTTGCCCATCGCGTGCGAATATTCGCAGAGGAATATCGGACGGTCGTCGCCGAGCGAGGCTAAACGCTCCATCTCGCCGAGCGATGGATACATTCTGCTCCTTACGTCCACCGCGGCGAAATCGCGGACCTCCGCCGCTCTCTCATAATGGCGGAGGCGCGTGTTGTCGCGCTCATGCGCCCAGTTAAGCATCGCCTCTGTATTTCTGCCGTAGCCCGCCTCATTTCCGGCAGACCACATGATGACGCATGCGTGGTTCTTGTCGCGCTCCACCATGCGGATCATTCTGTCCATATGCATGTCAAAAAATTCCGGGTTATAGCAGGGCCAGATGCCGTTATCGTCATATCCCGGATAGGGATTCGTCTGCCTTAAGCAGAAACCGTGCGCCTCATTATCCGTCTCATCGACAACATAGAAGCCGATCTCGTCCGCCATGTTTAAAAACTCGGGCGTGGGCGGATAGTGGCTGGTTCTTATACAGTTGATGTTTAATGACTTCATCTTTAAAAGCTCGTCGCGCAAAAATTCGTCGCTCTCGCAGTATCCGTCAAGATAGTGCGTGTCGTGGTGGTTGACACCCTTTAATTTAACCGACTGACCGTTAATGAAGAGTCCGTTCTTATTCGCCTTTATCTCGCGCATGCCGACCTTAAATGGAATAAACTCGCCCGCTTTTTTAACGACCACCGTGTATAAATAGGGCTTTTCCGCGTTCCATAAAACGGGGGACTCAAGCTTTTTGCCGAGGCTTTTTCCCTCAGCGTCAAAAATCTCATAATCGGGCTCGGACACGGTAATCTTTTTCGTGTCCGCCTTTATTTCAATGTCCTTCGCGTGATTCTCTGCACGCGAAAGAAGATAAACATCACGGAAAATCCCGTTGTATCTGAAAAAGTCCTGATCTTCAAGATAGCTTCCTGCACACCATTTTAACACCTTCGCGGTGAGCGTGTTTTTGCCCTTTTTAACATAGGGCGTAATGTCAAACTCCGCCTGAAGGTGGCTGCCCTGTGAGCATCCGGCATATTCCCCGTTGATATAAAGATATATAAACGACGAAACTCCTTCAAAAACTATGTATGTTTCCCTTTTTGCCCAGTCCTCCGAAACTTCAAACTCTCTCTCATAAACTCCGCAGGGGTTAATGTCCGGCACATAGGGAGGATCAACCGGATAAGGATAGTTGATATTGGTGTAGTTCGGCTTTTCATAGCCCAGGGTCTGCCAGCAGGAGGGCACCTTCACCTTGTCCCACTTATCAGGAGTAAGCGATGCGTCCGCCTCGGACTCATAGAACTTAAAGTTCCACTCGCCGTTTAAAAGTTTATAATACGCCGAGGTCTCTTTTTTCCCCGAAAGCGCTTTTTCAAGGCTTTCGTAAGGGATGTAATAAGCGCGCTGCGCCTCTCTTTTTTCGCCCGTAAGACGGGGATTCTCGTAATGTCTCATATTCACCCAACCTTAATAAAAAATTCAAACCTGAATTTCCCGAAGGGAACCCTGTAGCGCTCTGCAAGCTCCGGGCCGCAGCTTGCAGATCCGAGCCCCGAATCGGCAAAGTCCACCCGAACGTTGGTATAGGGCGTTTTTTTGCCTTCAAGCTCAAAATCGTGCGAAGCATCCGTCAGCGTTGCGCTGTCATATTCCGTAACGGCAAATTCAAAAGCTTTGTCTGCACTAAACATTATGCCACAGTCAAGTGAAAATTGCAAGACATTTTTGTGATTTCCGTAATCCTGGGGAACGGTGTAAGGAACATATTCTTTTTCCGCGGTGCTTTCAAAGCGCCCGAACTTAACGCCGTGGCACATATCGGCATAATTCTCATAAGGTCCCATGCCGACATATGAAAATGCCGGATTTTCCCCGTTTATCTTAAATTCAAACCCGAGGCGCGGAAGAAAAGCGTTAAGCTTATCTTTATGAATTTCGCCGGATAAGGTGACCTTTAATCCGTCCGAAAATATTTCGTACGACTTTTCATAGTGCATGAACGGTTCTCTCGACACTCCGGCAAGCGACGAGGAAAATGTGACCTTGTTGCCGTTTACCTCTGAACTATAGTTTTTCTCGTGAGTGTAGCGGAGCTTGTCGCTCGTCCAGCCGGGAAGAGGTCTGCCGTCATTATCCACCGGCGCGCGCCATACGGTAATCTCCGACGGCTTTGCGAGAAGATTTTTCTCTCCCTTATATATCGCCTTGATCTGACCGGTTTTTTTATCTATCTTAAACGCCCCGAGCAAAAAGTCCTTGCCGCTCCCGGTAATCTCTCCGGGTTTTCCGGTTTTAACCGGCGTGATCTCGCAGTCCGTCTTAAGACTCGAAAGAGCAATCTCTTTTTCACCGTCATAAAGCGAAAGATTTATGTATGCTCCCATGGGCGCATCTGCCGGTAGCTTGAACGGAACATCAATCTCCGTCTTTTCGTGCGGTGCGAGCGAAAGCGAAATGTCGCGCTCCTCTTTAACCTCTCCTCCTGTAACAAGCTGCGCCACGAGCTTAAACTCGGAAAGATCGGTAAAGTCAAAACGGTTCTCTATCGTAATCTTATCGCCCGAAAGGCTTGCTTTCATATTCTGGAAGGCATATTTCGCCTCATAGCTTCCGCCTTTTTTGCTCCTGTCGGCAAGCACGATTCCGTCCAAGCAGAACTTGCCGTCATGCGTTTCCTCTTTAAAGTCTCCGCCGTATTTTAATTTTCCGTCCTCTCTCACCGCGTGGTCAGCCCATTCCCAGATGCAGCCGCCGATAAAGAGGGGATTTTTATAAAAGTGCTCGGTATAGTCGTAAACGTCACCGGGACCGTTACCCATGGAGGCGGAGAACTCGCACAGAAAGAGCGGTCTCTCATCGCCGAGCGCGGCGATACGGTCCATCTCCGGCATAGAGGGGTACATTCTGCTCCTTACATCGACCTCCGCCATATCGCGTGCCACCCATGCGCCCTCGTAATGAGCCGGGCGCGAAGAGTCGATTTTCTTTATTTCACTTAACATCGCCTCGGAATTGACCCCGAAGTTTGATTCGTTTCCTATCGACCACATAACGACCGACGCGTGATTCTTGTCACGCTCCACCGTGCGCCTGATGCGCTCGGTGAGTGCCTCTCTGCACTCGGGGTTATGGCTCGGCCAGATGATGTTATCGTCATATCCTCTGTAGGCGCTGATGCTGCGCGATGTAAAGCCGTGGGTCTCATAATCCGCCTCGTCCACGATGTAAAAGCCGATCTCATCCGCAAGGTCCAGCATTTCGGGGCACGGTGGGTAGTGGCTTGTTCTTATGCAGTTAACGTTAAAGCTCTTTATTAACAAAAGCTCCTTTTTAAGCGCCTCATAAGAAAACGTCCACCCGGTGTCTGGGTGCGAGTCGTGGCGGTTCACGCCCTTTAACTTGACTGACTGTCCGTTTATGAAAAATCCGTTTTTATTGACCTCAATTTTTCTCATGCCGACCTTAAAGGGGATAAATTCGCCCGCCTTTTTAACGACTACCGTGTATAAATAAGGCTTTTCCGCGTTCCACAAAACGGGGGACTCAACCCTTCTGCCGAGGCTTTTTCCCTCGGCGTCAAATATCTCGTAATCGGGCTCGGACACCTTTATTTCTTTATCGTCCGCGTCAATTCTTATGTCAAATGCGTGCCCCTCGGGGCGGGTCAGAAGATACACATCGCGGAAGATTCCGTGCATTCTGAAGCAGTCCTGATCCTCATAATAGCTCCCGGCGCACCACTTTAAGACCTTTGCTATAATCGTGTTCTCGCCCTCATTTATAAAGGGCGTAATATCAAACTCCGCAGTTAAGTGGCTTCCCGTGCTTGCGCCTGCGTATTTTCCGTTCACATAAAGGTAAAGGCATGAGGAAACGCCGTCAAAAACGATATAGGTCTTTCCCTTTTTCGAAAGCGTGACCTTTTTTTCGTAAAGCCCCGCCGGGTTATCGTCCGGCACGTAAGGCGGGTCGACCGGAAACGGGTAATCATAGTTTGTGTACTGATGGTTTCCGTATCCTGAAAATTCCCAGCACGAAGGCACGGTTATTTCGTCCCACTCTTTATTGCTAATGTCCGCGTCCTCCTCGGACAAAAAGTATCTAAAGTTCCATTTGCCGTTTAAGGACCTGTAAAAATCCGACCTTTCCCTGTCATAAGAAAGCGCTTTTTCAAGGCTGTCGAAAGGGATGTAGTGCGCTCTCGGGGCAAGGCGGTTCTCGCCCGTAAAACCGTAGTCTTCGTACTGTCTCATAAAATTACCTCACTTTATTTAATATAGAAGGAAAATTTAATCTCCTTTTCAATAATTTTATGCTCGGGGCGAAGAACCGGACCGCAGCTTGCCGAGCCGATTCCCGTGACGCGGTAGTCGACCCTTATGTTGGTAAGCCCGTTCTTTTTAAGCTCGTCTGTGTGCTTCGCCGCCGCAAGCGTCATTGTATCGTAATCCGACACGTTTATTTCAAATGTATTGTCCGTCATGAATTTAAGACCCGTGTCAAGCGAAAGGCAGGTGCACCCGAAGTGATTGCCGTGCTCCTGAGGCATCGGATAGGGCACATACTCCTTTGACGCGCTTGACGAATAGAGTCCCGACGGAGCATGAAGGTGCATGTCGCAGTAGCTCTCGTAAGGTCCCATTCCGTAATAGGTGAAGCCAAGGTCCGTTACCGGGTTTGAAAATTCAAATCCCAGCCTCGGCAAAAATGTGGGATACTGAGGCTTAACATGGCAATTTGCCGTCACCTTAACCGTACCGTCCGTGAAAAATTCATAGTCTGTTTTATAGCGAAGATAAGGCTCTCTCGAAACGCCGGAAAGCGACGCATCGACCGTTATCTTATTTCCCGAAACCTCGCAGGAATAAACCTTTAAGTGGCACTTATTCATGTTTTCGGAGTGTGTGTTGTCCCTGTCAAGCTCCCAGTATGTTTTAAAGTGGCGCTCATTGTCCGTCGCCGCCTTGTAGGTCGTGAGTCTTATGGGCGACGCCAGATTTTCGATGCCGTTTTTCTTCATGCTGACAAGCTCGCCGTAATGCATGTCAAAAACATATGAAAATCCGCTGCCGGTGATGTACGAGAAATTGCCCTCAGTTGCAATTTCAGCCTTTCTGCCGTGCGAAATTTTCTTCTTTTTGCACTCGGGCAGCTCAAAAGACGTCATCGCAACGTCAAAGGAATTTTTCTCAAGCGTGAAAATGATGTGCGCGCCGAGCGTGCATGTATCAGGAATCCCGAACGGTATTTTAAAGCTTGTCTCGCCGTGGGGCGGGCAGTCAAGCGTCATGTGCTCTTCCTTTACTATCCTGCCGTCAACTTCCAGGCGGCACACCGCGTCAAACTCGTTTAAGTCCGTGTGGCTGTAACGGCTCTTTACCTTTATCACATCGCCGTCGCGCGTTGCCTTCATATACTGGTAAGCATATTTTAAGTTGCGGCTTCCGGCTTTTAAGCTCCTGTCCGCGAAAACAAGTCCGTCAACGCAGAAGTTGCCGTCCGTTATCTCCTCTCCGAAATCGCCGCCGTATTTTGCGACGCCGTTTTCCATAACAACATGATCAGCCCACTCCCAGATACAGCCGCCAAGGTGCTTTTTGTATTCATAGAATTTATCCACGAAAAGGTCGATCTCGCCGGGGCTGTTGCCCATAGCGTGCCCGAATTCGATGTTTATGTACGGGCGCATATCGGGCTCCGCCATTATCTCGTCAATGCATTCAAGATTGGGATACATTCTGCAGCGGATATCCGTGTCGCACTTATAGTCAACCTGTCTTGCGCGCTCATAGAACACTATTCTTGAAGAATCGCGCTTGTGTCCCCATTCAAGCATGGCGTCAAAGTTCGGTCCGTAGTTGGACTCGTTTCCGCACGACCACATAATGACCGATGCGTGGTTTTTGTCGCGCTCCACCATTCTTGAAAGTCTTTCTATGAACATTATTTTCCAGTCCGGTCTGTTGCAGGGCCATGCCGGGTCAACATCGCCCGCGACAAATGTTCCTCCGCCGCCGATGTTTCTTGTGTTAAAACCGTGACTTTCCATGTCCGCCTCGTCGATAACGTAAAATCCGAGCTCATCTGTCATATTCAAAAACTCCGGAACGGGCGGATAGTGGCTCGTTCTGATGCAGTTGATGTTTAATGCCTTCATTTTAAGGAGCTCATCGTAAAGAAAATCGTCCGTCACATAGTATCCCGTCAGGGGGTTCGTGTCGTGGTGGTTCACACCCATCATCTTGACGGGCGAGCCGTTAATGAGAACCTCGCCCTCCGAATTTATTATTATCTCGCGCATACCGACCTTAAAGGGAATAAATTCGCCCGCTTTTTTAACGACAACGGTATAGATATAAGGCTTTTCCGCACTCCAGAGTATGGGCTTTTCAACGGTTTTGCCGAGGCTTTTTCCCTCCGCATCAAAAATTTCATAGTCCGGCTCGGACACTTCGATTTTTTTCGTATCCGCCTTTATTTCAACGTCAACCGCATGCCCCTTTGCGCGCGAAAGAAGGTAAACGTCTCTGAAAATGCCGTTCATTCTGAAGCAGTCCTGGTCCTCCAGATAGCTTCCGATGCACCACTTTAAGACCTTGACTGTAACGGTGTTCGTTCCCTCTTTAACAAACGGCGTTATGTTAAATTCCGACTGCATTCTCGATACCATCGAAAAGCCGGCGTATTTTCCGTTCACATAAAGGAAAAGGCAGGTCGCCGCTCCCTCGAAAACGATATATGTTTCTCTTTTCGCCCAATCGGAATTGATTTCAAATGTTCTTTTGTAAACACCCGCCGGGTTATCGTCCGGCACGAAGGGCGGGTCAACCGGGAACGGGAAGTTAAGGTTCGTGTACTGGTTGCGGTCATAGCCCTGCATCTGCCAGCAGGAGGGCACATCCGTCCTGTCCCGGAAATCAATTTCGTCCACATTTTCCGGCACGTCAATGTCGCGCTCATAGTAGCGAAAATCCCACTTTCCGTTTAAGAGTCTGTAAAAGGCAGACTCCCCCCTTTTTCCGGCAAGAGCTTTTTTAAGCGAATCATAAGGGATATAATAGCTTCTCTCTTTTTCCCGATTCTCCGATGTCTTCTCCGGGCGTTCATAAATTCTGGTTTTCATAAGAAAATCATCCTTTCTTTTGAATTATATCACGGCGAGATAAAATATGCAAGCATTTTTTCTTCACTTTTCATTATAAAGCATATAATTTTCAAAATCAATGCAAATATGTTGCGAAAAATATAACAAAACTGCGATTTAAAAACCCCGGCAATTATCTTTCCCAAGAAAAAAGAACCGTTTCACTTTCATGTGAAACGGTTCTTTTAATTATGCCTTTTTGATTCCGAGGGCGGTAACGTCGCCGTTTACCTTGCATTCGGATTCAATTTCGGTGTGCTCGCCGTAGTAAAATCCGTCCGCCAGGACAACTGCCGCTATCTCTTTCTCATTCTTTTTCATTATTTCGGTTATATTGTCGTTTCCGCTCTGGTAAACAGTAATGTGATCCATGACCTCAAAGCCGGAATTCTTTCTCATTTTCTGAAGTGTGCTGATAATCTCCCGCACGCTTCCCTCTTCAATAAGCTCGGGAGTGAGGTTCGTGTCAATCGCAACGGTCACCTTACTGTCGGACGCAGCCTCGAACCCGTCCGTCTTGGTGGTCTCAATGATGAAGTCATCCTCGGTAAGGTCAATCTGTGCCCCGCCTGCGGAAACGGTGTACTTTCCGTCCTTCTCAAGCGAGGAAACAACCTCTGACGCGTCCGATTTATTGATGATTCCTATAAGCATGCCCATCTTTTCGGGGTATTTGGATTTCAAGGAATCAAACTTCGGCTTTATCTTATAGCTTACCAGCCCGTCAAGTCCGTTTCTGAACTCAACCTCCTTGACATTGAGCTCCTCTTTTATAATGTCTGTACAGAATGAGGGAAGAGCTCTGTCCGCCTTCACAATCATCTTTGCGATGGGCTGCTTTGTCTTGATGTTCGCCGTGTTTCTCGCACTTCTGCCCAGAACGACGATCTCCAGTACCTCGTCCATCTCTTTTTCAAGCTGCGGTTCTATCAGACTCTCATCGCTTACCGGATAGTCGCAAAGGTGAATACTTTCGGGAGCTGACTTATCAACCGAGCGCACGATATTCTGATAAATATCCTCGGTCATAAAAGGAATCATCGGTGCCGCAAGCTTGGAAACCGTTACAAGCGCGGTGTAAAGCGTCATATAAGCGTTTATCTTGTCGTCCGTCATGTCCTTCGCCCAGAAACGCTCGCGGCAGCGCCTTACGTACCAGTTGGAAAGCTCGTCAACAAACTCGGAGAGCGCCTTAGCAGGCTCCGTAATCTTATATTCCGAAAGCTCTGAATCAACTGTCTTTATAAGCGTGTTGAGCTTGGATAAAAGCCACTTATCCATAACGGTCATAGAGTCTGTCTTAAACGAATGTTTCGTCGGGTCAAACTTGTCGATCTCGGCATAGAGCACATAGAAAGCGTAGGTGTTCCAGAGCGTGCCCATAAACTTTCTCTGTCCCTCGGTTACCGCCGCGTCATAGAACCTGTTCGGAAGGTAGGGCGCACTGTTGGAATAGAAGTACCAGCGTATCGCGTCCGCTCCGTGCTTTTCAAGCGCGTCAAACGGGTCAACCGCGTTGCCCTTGGACTTACTCATCTTCTGACCGTTCTCATCCTGAACGTGACCCAATACGATAACGTTCTTATAGGGCGCTTCGTTAAACAAAAGGGTGGATATTGCAAGCAGCGAATAGAACCAGCCTCTTGTCTGGTCAACCGCCTCGCTTATGAAGTTTGCCGGGAAGTTTTCTTTAAATATCTTCTCGTTCTCAAAGGGATAGTGCCACTGCGCAAACGGCATTGAGCCCGAGTCGAACCAGCAGTCGATAACCTCCTTAACGCGGTGCATCTCGCCGCCGCACTCGGGGCACTTTATCGTTACCGCGTCAATATAGGGTCTGTGAAGCTCGATATTTTCAGGGCAGTTGTCAGACATTTCCCTAAGCTCCGCGATAGAGCCGACAGAGTGGCGGCATCCGCATTTGCACTCCCAGATATTTAAGGGTGTTCCCCAATATCTGTCACGGCTGACGCCCCAGTCCTGAACGTTCTTTATCCAGTCGCCGAATCTTCCCTCGCCTATGGACTTGGGAATCCAGTTGATTGTATTGTTGTTTCTTACCAGATCGTCGCGCACCGCAGTCATCTTTATAAACCACGACTCGCGCGCGTAGTAGATGAGCGGAGTGTCGCATCTCCAGCAGAAGGGATAGGAGTGCTCAAAGGGCAGAGCGCGGAATAACAGTCCCTTTTCCTTAAGAGCGGCAAAAACCTCTTTATCCGCGTCCTTGCAGAACATTCCCGCCCAGGGTGTCTCCTTTGTCATTTCGCCCTTGGAGTCAACCAGCTGAACGAACGGAAGGTCATAGTTTCTGCCGACCGATGCGTCGTCCTCACCGAAAGCCGGTGCGATGTGAACGATTCCTGTACCGTCCGTCAGAGTTACATAGTTATCACAGGTTATAAAATATGCGTTCTTTAATCCTATAATATCTTTCGCGAAATCAAAGAGGGGCTCATATTTCTTATATTCAAGGTCCTTTCCCCTGAAGGTCTCAATCACCTCATAATCCTCGCCCAGAACGCTTTCGCAAAGCGCCGCGGCAAGAATATATTTCTCGTCTCCGGACTTAACCAAAACATATTCCTCATCGGGATTTACGCAGAGAGCAACGTTTGAAGGCAGAGTCCACGGTGTAGTCGTCCACGCAAGATAATAGGTGTCCTCAAAATCAAGGCTCTTAAACTTGGCAATGGCGCTCTTCTCCTTAACGTCCTTATAGCCCTGTGCAACCTCGTGGCTCGAAAGCGGAGTGCCGCATCGGGGGCAGTAGGGCACTATCTTAAAGCCCTTATACAAAAGCTTCTTGTCCCATATCTTTTTAAGCGCCCACCATTCGGACTCGATGAAGTTATTGTCATAGGTAACATAGGGGTCGTCCATATCAGCCCAGAAGCCGACAGTGTCCGAAAAATCCTCCCACATTCCCTTGTACTTCCAGACGCTTTCTTTACACTCGTTGATAAATGCCTCAAGCCCGTACTGCTCTATCTGCTCCTTGCCGTCAAGTCCGAGCTTTTTCTCGACCTCAAGCTCAACCGGGAGACCGTGAGTGTCCCATCCTGCTTTACGGATAACGTGATAGCCCTTCATCGTGCGGTAACGCGGAATCATGTCCTTTATAACACGCGTCAAAACATGCCCGATATGCGGCTTTCCGTTTGCCGTGGGCGGTCCGTCATAAAACGTGTAGTTTTCTTTCCCCTCGCGCTGAGTTATGCTCTTTTCGAATATTTTTTCGTCCTTCCAGAACTGTTCGACCTTTTTTTCACGCTCTTTGAAATTAAGGTCGGGCGAAACCTTTTCGTACATCCAAAAACCCCCTTATAAATAAAAAAACTGCCCTGCAAGCAGGACAGACACCACCTGATTGCGCGCATACCAACATATGCCGCTTCATAACGGGAAGCTTGCCGTCAAAGGCTACTGTAACTTCGCCCCTGCAACTCGGGAGTGATCTTCATATAAGCCTACAAGACGCCGGGCTCGCACCCTCCCCGGTTCGCTTTGCTCCTTCGGAATATACTACTCTCTCCGTCACGGTCTTTATAAGTGATCAATTTACTTTATTATACTACCTTGGTCTATATTTGTCAATATTTTTATTAAAAAGAGGTGCGTTTTAAGCGCACCTCTTAAAAAACTATCTCTCTTCTCTGAAGTATGCCAGTCCCAGCGACTCCGGGGGCTGATTTTCTTTTTTGCTTCTCACGCTCGTAATGATGAGAACCGCGATCGTTACAACATACGGAAGCATGTTAAATATCGCGACCGAGCTTCTGCTGATTCCCGAGATATAGGAATAAGCGATATAGAGTCCGCCGAAAATGAACGAGCCGAGTATTCCGAAATCCGGCTTCCAGAGTGCGAAAATAACAAGCGCTATCGCAAGCCATCCTCTGTCCCCGAAACCGCCGTTCGTCCACGAGCCTCCGGTATAGTCCATTATGAAGTAAAGTCCGCCGAGTCCGGCTATCGCGCCGCCTATAACAGTTGCAAGATACTTATACTTTATGACGTTGATTCCCGCCGCGTCCGCCGTCGCCGGGTTCTCTCCGACCGCGCGGAGCTGAAGTCCCGCTCTTGTCTTTTTCAAAAACCACGCCGCAAAAAGCGCAATGATTATTGCAAGATAAACCAAAAATCCGTAGGAAAAGAGCACCTTTCCCCATCCGCCGAGCTTTGAGGCAAAGGGAAGCGTCGTCTTAAAATAGTCCGCCGTCGTCTTAACAGAAAGGTTTCCGCCCTCGCCGAATATTTTGGTAAGAGAGCCGCCGAAAAAGTCGCCGAAGCCGACGCCGAACGTCGTAAGCGCAAGACCCGTTACGTTCTGATTTGCTCTTAAGGTAATAGTCAAAAAGCTATAGATAAGCGCAAGGAGCGCCGAGCCGAAAATCGCGGACAAAAGCGGAATCACAATGCACCAGAAGGGACTGGGCACATCGACCGCTCTTTCGTAAAGATATGCGCCGATAACGCCTGCCGCACCGCCCATATACATGATTCCGGGAATTCCGAGGTTTAAGTTTCCCGATTTTTCGGTGATTATCTCGCCCGTGGAACCGAACAAAAGAGGCACGCCCTGAACAATTGACTTGTTAATTATAGTAGCTAACATACCTTTAAGCCTCCTTGTGTTTCTTTCTTAAGTGTACACGGTAGTTCACGAAAAACTCGCTTCCGATTATGAAGAACAAAATGATACCGGTCAGTATGTCCGCAATGCTTTCGTTAAGTCCGCACGCTGTTGCGATTTCTCCGGCTCCGCCCTCCAAAAATGCGATAAGGAAGGAAACGGCAACCATCACCGCCGGGTTAAATTTTGCCAGCCACGATATCATTATCGCCGTGAATCCCATTCCGCCCGCCGTGTTCGTGTCTATCGTGTGGTGAGTGCCGGATACCAGCAAAAGTCCCGCAACACCGCAGAGCGCACCGGATAATGCCATTGTGCGAAGGATGACCTTTTTAACGTTGATTCCGATATAGCGCGCGGTGTTCGTGCTTTCGCCGACAACCGAAATTTCATAGCCGTGCTTGCTGTATTTAAGGTAAATATACATTCCGACGGTTATGAGCGCGACGATTATGATGTTCAGAAGATACTTCTGACCGAATATAGTCGGCATCCATCCGCCCTGTGTGTTCATGTTGATAACGCCGACGTGGTTTGACCCCTTCGGGTTTTCCCACATTACCATGAAATACGATACCAGCTGCATCGCAACATAGTTCATCATAAGTGTGAAAAGCGTTTCGTTTGTATTGAAATTTGCCTTGAATATCGCCGGGATAAGACCCCAGACCATGCCTGCCGCTATCGCCGCTATCGCCATCAGGGGAATGAGCAGCACAGGAGGCATCGTGTTCCCGAAATAAATCATCATTGCCGCGCTTGCGAGACCGCCGATAAGCGTCTGTCCCTCCGCGCCGATGTTCCAGAACTTCATTTTGAATGCCGGCGTCACCGCAAGCGAAATGCAAAGAAGCATTGCAAGCTTCTGCATTGTGTTCCAGACCTTTCGGGTCGACCCGAAGGTACCCTTAAACATCTGCGTATAAACCTTTATCGGGTTGTAGCCCGTCAGAAGCACGATTACAAACGCGCAGATAATGAGTGCCAGGACGATTGCAATCAGCCTCACGCCCCAGGACTTGTACCAGACCATCGCATCGCGCTTGGAAACCTGCACGAGCGGTTCATGCGTGTGTTTTTCATTATTCGCCATCGTCAGTCACCCCGCTTTTCGTCATCAAAAGTCCGATCTGTTCTTTGGTCGCCGTTCTTGCGTCCACAATGTCGGTCACCTTTCCGCCGGAAAGCACCATAATGCGGTCGCAAAGCTCCAAAAGCACGTCCAGATCCTCGCCGACAAAGATGACGGCGACGCCCTTTTTCTTCTGCTCGTTTAAAAGATTGTATATAAGATATGATGAATTTATATCAAGTCCGCGTACGGGATATGCCGCCATTAAAACCGTGGGGGACGACGCTATTTCACGCCCTACCAGTACCTTTTGAACGTTTCCGCCCGAAAGTCTTCTGACAGGCGTGTTCGCGTCCGGCGTTACGACCCCGAGCTCCTCAATGATACTGTCCGCCAGATTCTTGGGCGCCTTGCGCTCCAAAAACATTCCCTTACCCTTTCGGTAGCTTCTGAGCATCATGTTGTCTATAATATCCATGTTCCCGACAAGTCCCATTCCGAGTCTGTCCTCCGGAACGAACGAGAGGCGCACGCCCATCTCCCTTATCTGGAGCGGCGTCTTATCAATAAGATTCTCTGTCTTTCCGGTCTTGGGATCGTCATACATAATCTCCCCGGAATCAAGATGCTGAAGTCCGGCAATCGCCTCCAAAAGCTCGCGCTGCCCGCTTCCCGCGATTCCCGCGATTCCCAGTATCTCGCCCGAGCGCGCCGTGAACGATATATCGGAAAGCAGCGTCACACCCTCGCGGTTAATGCAGTTGATTCCCTTGACCTTAAGGCGGTCAACCGGATTTTCGGGCTCCGTTCTCTCGATATTTAACGAAACCTTTTTGCCGACCATCATTTCGGTAAGTATGGACTCGTTCGCGTCCTTCGTTTCGATGGTTCCTATGTATTCGCCCTTCCTTAAAACGGAAACTCTGTCGGAAAGGCTCAAAACCTCGTTAAGCTTGTGCGTGATAATGATTATTGCCTTGCCGTCGTCGCGCATCCTTTTTAATATTCCGAAAAGCTTTTTTGTCTCCTGCGGAGTCAAAACAGCCGTCGGCTCATCAAGAATAAGAATATCGGCTCCGCGGTAAAGGACTCTGATTATTTCAACAGTCTGTTTTTCTGAAACTGACATTTCATAAATCTTTTTCGACGGGTCAACCGAAAAGCCGTAGCGCTCGCTTATCTCGGCAACCTTTTTTTCAACGGACTTCATATCGAACTTTGTGTCCTCTTTAAGTCCCAAAACAATATTTTCCGCCGCGGTGAACACGTCAACCAATTTAAAGTGCTGGTGTATCATTCCGATTTTCAAGTCGTACGCGTCCTTCGGGGAACGGATGACAACCTCTTCGCCGTCAACAAATATCTGTCCGTCGTCCGGGAAGTATATTCCGGATATCATATTCATCAGCGTTGTCTTTCCCGATCCGTTTTCGCCGAGAACCGAAAGTATCTCTCCGCGGTTAACTGTCAGCGACACATTTTTGTTGGCAACAACGCTTCCGAAGGTCTTAGTAATGTTTTTAAGCTCTATCGCCGCATTAGCCATGTCCCATTTTCCTCCTTGCTTCTAATACTCGAAAAAAACACGGGCTTTAGCCGTCCCATAATAAAAAAGTAAAGCCATAAAATCATCTTTTTCGCGAATTACTGTGTTAAAAAAGCTCAAAATCCGTCAGGATTTTTCGCTTTTTTGCCTTGCACTTCATCGGAAAATCTTGCTTTTATGATGCCCAAGGGACAGTTTTACACACCGCTTACTCCTTAAATATTAAAAAGGTACTGTGACTTTAGGTTACAACACCTTTTTCGTAAAACCATTACTTTCTTATCACGGACCGGCTTTCTCCTGTACTTTTTTCGAGCATTAAAATGTGTTTGGGCGGGGTCGTCTCGGCCCCGCCCTTATTAAAATTTATACCAAAATTATTTCTCGGTGATTCCGTCGATTACAAGGTCAAAGTAAGGAGCGGATCTCTTGGTGGACTCCATGAATACGCCTTCCTCAATAACCTCTGTGTCGGGTGTGAAGTTCTCATCGGTGTCAACGTCAGCCATGTAGCTTGTAATGTGCTCGCCGCCTACAGTGAAGTTAGCGGTATCGAATACCTTGATATTGCCGTCGATAATGTCCTTCTTAACCTCTTCAAGCTTCTCAGCAGTGCCGGGAGCTGCAACAGTGTCGTTAAGACCTAAGATCTCAACAGAACCGTCCGCAATACCCTTGCAGAAATCCTGCTCGATAGCCGTTCCGTTCTCAACAGCCTTAATGATGTGCTCGAAGTACGGTTCCCAGTTGATCTTGGAAGAAATAAGAGCCGAGTTGGGACCCCATTCGCGTGTATCTAAGTTATATGCAACGTTCGGAACCTTTGCCTCTTCGCATGCCTTGGGAGCACCCTCAGAGTCAGCGTGCTGGCTGATAAGAACGCATCCGTCAGCAATAAGCGCGTTAGCGGTTTCCTTCTCTTTTGCTATATCAAACCAGGAGTTTGTATACTTTACTTCCATTACAGCCGTGGGGCAGATGGAGCGTGCGCCGAGATAGAACGATGTATAACCGGACTTAACCTCAGCATAGGGGAACGCGCCGACATAACCGATCTTTGCAGCTTCAGCCGTGATGTCGCCCTTTTCGATCATATCGTTGAGCTTGAGACCTGCAGCAACACCTGCAAGATAACGTCCCTCATAAATAGAAGCGAACGCATTGTAGAAGTTGGGAAGGTTCTCTGTGTGAGCCTTTGTTCCTGTTGCATGGCAGAACATAACGTCCGGGAACTCTTTTGCCGCCTGAATCATGAAATCCTCATGACCGAAGCTGTCTGCAAATACGATGTTGCAGCCCGCTTCAACAAGCTCAGCCGCTGCCTCATAGCACTCATTGCCCTCAGGAATGTTAACCTTGAACATAACCTGCTCGTCCGTAAGACCGAGAGCCTTTTTAGCCGCGTTTGCCGCGTCCATAAAGTTCTTGTCATAGGTCGAGTTCTCATCGTGAAGGAAAATAAAGCCGATCTTGACTGCGTTTTCCTCACCCTGCTTGTCCTCGTTGTTTCCGCAGCCGACAAGCGCAAAAACCATAAGTGCCGCGAGAAGTAATGTGAGTAACTTTTTCATTTTTCATCCTCCGTTATTTTTTTATTTTCCGAATTCTCCCCTCCGGCACCGTTGCCGGAAGGAAGAACATCGGGCTACCTTATTATTTTATAGAATCCCGGGCAAAATTGCAATACCTAATTAACAACAAATTTAACAAATCTCCAATTCTATTTTTAGCTATTATTACAAATAAAGCGACAAAATACATGCCCGTGTTTTGTCGCTTTATGTCCGTTTACCGCACCGTTCTCACCTTTTTCGCGCCCGGGCAAAACTCATCGGTATAGTAGGCATTGGTCCACGCCTTTTTGCCCGATAAGTCGCGCACACGGAAACGCACGAGCCCGTAATTTTCCGGATCTATCTTGAATTTTGCCTCCGTTACCGGCTCTCCGTTTTCCGATGCGATTCTCTCGCCGCGCCGACCGAGCGTCAGCAAGGCAATGTCCGCCGCCGGGCTTGTCTTAATATAACAGTAACCGTCCTCAAAATAAAGCTCCTCTATTAAGGGACCGCTCGACGCGTAAAAATCGCCGCGCTCCATTGCCCCGATAACCGAAGCATAGTCAAGCTTTCCGGCTTTTATCATGGTAAAGCCGCCGAACGAATCGCACCTGTACGTCCCGTCCGTCCAGTTGTGGTTATCGTCCGTCGCGGTGGCAAAGATATACTTGCCGTTTTTCAAAAAGTCGTCAAGCACCGCCTCGGAGTCGTTACGTCCTGTCACCCCGCAGCTTCCGTGATTATAGACCTCGACCGCCCAGAGTCCCTCGTATTTAAGATAGTCCTCCGCCGTTATATTGTTCCACTCAGGGTGGTTTAAGCTTACCAGAAAGCCGGCTTCGTTAGCGGTCTTAACTATTTTGTTGATGTTTTCGGGGTAATAGTGAAGGTCTCGCAGCTCGCCGGCATATTTGATGTTTGCCTGTTCCTCTTTCGTGAGCTTTCCGCGCTCGACGAGCCAGTCGACCGTCTCGGGGTGATAGCCGCACTGCGTTATGTTATAAGGCTCTTTTGCAAAAAGGTTTAAATCAACGACCTTGCGGAAGGCGTGCGGCATCGGATCGTCATCGCTTCTTATGCTGATCTCATACGCCGTGAGCATTAAAAAATCCTCTTCCGTGAGCGCGTTATGCTCATGAAGCGCGTCATGGTCGCTCACCGCAAGGATTTTATATCCGCGCTTTTTATATTCCGCTTTCATTTCCTCCGGCGTCATTCTCCCGTCCGAAAGATTGGAATGACTGTGAAGATTTGCCTTGTAAAACTCTCCTTTTTCGGGAAGTAAATATTTTCTCACAACGCTCCCTCCTTCAGAGTCCATTGTATCAGCTTTAATACACATTGTCAATCAAAGAAAAAATGCGCAAAGTCATAAAACTTTGCGCATCAAAATCTCTGCTTTTAATTATTTAAGCATGGAAGCAATTTCTTCAGCGAAATTGTCTTCTCTCTTTTCAAGCCCCTCGCCCTTCTCGTAACGAACGAACTTAAGCACCTTTGAGCCCTTTATCGTATCGTCGATATATTTGGAAACCTTGATATCCTCGTCCATGATGTATGCCTGCTCGTTCAAGCAAACGCTCTCATAGAACTTTCTGATTCTTCCCTGAACCATCTTCTCAGCTATTGCCTCGGGCTTGCCCTCGTTCATAGCCTGGATCTTCAACACTTCCTTCTCGTGCTCAACAACCTCTGCCGGAACGTCCTCAATTGCGATATAGGTGGGAGCATACATTGCAATGTGCATGCAGATGTTCTTGCCCATAAGAGCCGCCTCGTCGGACTCCGGAGCGTCAAGCAGTACCATAACGCCGATTCTTCCGTTGTCGTGATCGTAGGAAGCGATAGTGCCCTCCATTCTCTCGAAACGGCGGATAGTCATGTTCTCACCGATAACGGCGATCTTGTTGGTAAGCGCATCGGAAACCGTGCCGCCCTCGGGATAGTCCATGGCGAGAAGCGCCTCAACATCAGCGGGAGCCTTCTCGGCGATAACCTTTGCAACATTCTCAACGAATGTCTGGAACTCCGCGTTCTTTGCAACGAAATCGGTCTCGGCGTTAACCTCTAAGATAACACCGGTCTTACCGTCTTTATATATTTTAACAATACCCTCTGCGGCAATTCTGGATGCCTTCTTGGCAGCCTTTGCAAGACCTTTTTCTCTTAAGTACTCGGCAGCCTTGTCCATGTCGCCGTCGCACTCAACCAATGCCTTTTTGCAGTCCATCATTCCGCATCCGGTGGATTCTCTTAAATCCTTAACGATTTTAGCTGTAATTTCTGCCATTTTAAGGTACTTCCTTTCTTAATTACTCAGCCTTAGCTTCTTCAGCCGCGGTCTGCTCTTCGGTTGCTTCCTCAGCCGGAGCGAAGGACTCACCCTGTCTGCCCTCGATAACGGCATTAGCCATTGCTCCTGCGATAAGGCTTACCGCACGGATAGCGTCATCGTTACCGGGAATTACATAGTCAACCTCATCGGGATCGCAGTTTGTATCAACGATAGCGACGATCGGAATGTGAAGCTTTCTTGCCTCTGCAACGGCGTTTTTCTCCTTCTTGGGATCAACAACGAACATTGCTGCGGGAAGGCGCTTCATATCCTTGATACCGCCGAGGTTTTCCTCAAGCTTGGACTCTTCTAAGCGAAGCTTTATAACTTCCTTCTTAGGAAGCACGTCAAATGTGCCGTCCTCTTCCATCTTCTTAAGCTGGAAAAGTCTTGCGATTCTTGTCTGGATAGTCTTGAAATTGGTGAGCATACCGCCGTACCATCTGGAGTTTACAAAGTACATACCGCATCTTAATGCCTCTGTCTTTATAGCCTCCTGAGCCTGCTTCTTCGTTCCTACGAAGAGAATGTCGCCGCCCTCTGCCGCAACATTTTTAACAAACTCATAAGCCTCGTTTGCCTTCTTAACGGTCTTCTCAAGGTTGATTATATATATACCGTTTCTCTCGGTGAATATATACTCAGCCATTTTGGGGTTCCAGCGTCTGGTCTGATGTCCGAAATGAACACCTGCTTCCAAAAGCTGCTTCATTGAAATTACTGACATAGTTTAACACTCCTTTTAGTTTTTATACCTCCGCCCCCGTTTTTTCCGCGCATAACCCTTAAAAAAGGGAACTAAAACGGCAATCCGGAAACGTGTGTATTTTTGACCTTTAAGATTATATCACGCTTTTATCAAAAAAGCAAGCCTTTTTTTGATAAAATTTCACTTTTTACCGTATTTAATGCGTCGGACGCAGCAAGCGCGTACTTTTCCTTCTTGTTTCTGACCTTTCCGTGAGCGTGCGAAAGGATGCCGAAATTTGAGTTGACCGGCTGAAAATGCTTTTCCTCCGCGCTTGTAATATAGTGCCCGAGCGCCCCGCTCATCGTGGAAGGCGGAAGTATGAACTTTTCTTTTCCTTTCAGTAAAAGAAAAGCGTTAAGCCCCGCGATAAGCCCGGAAAGCGCCGATTCGACATAGCCCTCGACACCGGTTATCTGCCCGGCGAAGAAAAGATTTTCCCTTCCCTTCACGCTGTAATCGGGATTTAACACACGCGGAGCGCATAAAAACGAGTTTCTGTGCATCACTCCGTAACGCAAAAACTCCGCACTGCCGAGCCCGCCTATCATGGAGAACACTCTTTTCTGCTCGCCGAACTTTAAATTCGTCTGAAATCCGACCATGTTGTAGACCGTGCCCTCTTTATTGTCCTGCCTTAACTGAACGACCGCGTGATAGCGCTCGCCCGTAACCGGGTGCTCAAGCCCGACCGGCTTTAACGGTCCGAAAAGGAGCGTGTCGCGCCCGCGCTTTGCCATGATTTCGACCGGCATGCATCCCTCGAATACCTCCGGCTTTTCAATGTCCTCATGCAACGGTGCGGTCTCGGCTGAAATAAGCGCGTCGTAAAACGCGTCGTACTCCTCATTCGTCATGGGGCAGTTTATGTAGTCCGCCGTGCCTTTGTCATATCTGCTTTTAAAATACGCACGGCTCATATCAATCGAATCTTTGGAAATCAACGGTGCCGCCGCGTCGTAAAACGAAAGCGCGCCGCCGGTCAGCTTTAAAATATCCTCCATCAGCGCCCCGTCGGTCAAAGGTCCCGTCGCGATTATCACCGCGTCATCCTCGGGAACAGAGGTAACCTCTTTTGAGATCACCTCTATATTTTCATTTTCCTTTATTTTCTTCGTAACAAGCGCGGAAAACCTTTCCCTGTCCACCGCAAGCGCGCCGCCCGCCGGTACGCTCACCTCGTCCGCCGACTTTATGATGACGGAATCTAAAAGGCGCATTTCCTCTTTCAGAAGCCCGCACGCGTTATCCGTCGCGTTGCCCTTAAGCGAATTACTGCATACAAGCTCCGCAAAATCCGCGCTTTTGTGCGCCGGCGAAAATTTTTCCGGCTTCATATCGTAAAGGCGCACCTTTATTCCGCGCTTTGCCAGCTGATACGCCGCCTCGCACCCGGCAAGCCCCGCTCCGACAACTATCATATCACACCTCTTTCGGGCAGGAGCGGCTTGAGCAGCGGACAACCGTGTCTCCCCTGAGAGTTTTTGTTATCATGAGTGAGCCGCACTTGGGGCAGATCTCTCCCGTCGGCTTATCCCACAAAAGAAAGTCGCAGTCTTTGTTGCGGCATGGGTAATACTTCTTGCCCTTCTTTGAAAATCTGCCGATTATCATATCGCCGCACTTTGGGCATTTAACGCCCGTTTCTTCAACGATTGCCTTAGTAAAGCTGCACTCCGGATATCCCGGGCATGCCAAAAACTTTCCGAACCTTCCGTTTTTTATCACCATGTTCCGTCCGCATACCTCGCACGGAATGTCCGTTTCCTCGTCTTTTATCGTGACCTTTCCCATTTCGTCCTCCGCCTTTTTAAGGTCGGACGAAAACGGTGTGTAGAACTCTCCCACAACCTTCTGCCACTCTTCCCTGCCCTCTTCGACCTTATCAAGGTCAGACTCCATGTTTGCCGTGAACTCAATATCCACGATATTGGCAAAGTATTCCGAGAGCATGTCTGTTATGATGCCGCCGAGCTCTGTCGGGCGGAGTGCCTTTTTGTCGCGCTCCACATAGCGGCGCGAAAGTATCGTCGTAATGGTCGGAGCATAGGTGGAGGGTCTGCCGATTCCCGCCTCCTCCATTTCCTTGATGAGCGACGCCTCGTTATACCGCGCCGGGGGCTCGGTGTAGTGGCAGAGCGCCTCGTTTCTCTCCTCTTTTAAAATGTCGCCCTTTTCGATTTCGGGAAGCTTTTTAACCGTTGCCTCCGTATCGTCAAAATCCTCGTACGCCGCCATGAATCCGCCGAAGGCAAGACGGCGCTCGGATATCTTAAACTCCGCTCCCGAATTTACCGCGTCCGCCGAAACGGTCTTATACAAAGCGTCCGCCATGCGGCTTGAAATGAATCTGTTGAATATCAATTTATAAAGCTTATACTCATCGCTTTTTAACGACTTTTTAATGCTGTCGGGCTCTATCATCGTTGTCGGGCGGATCGCCTCGTGCGCGTCCTGTGCGTTTTTCTTGGTCTTGTATTCGCGCTCCTTGTCCGGGAAAAACTCACTGCCGTACTTTCCGATTATAAATTTCTTCGCCATCGCCTTCGCGTCATCCGAAACGCGCAGGGAGTCAGTTCTCATATATGTGATAAGACCGAGCGTTCCGTGCTCCGGGACCTCCACGCCCTCGTAAAGTATCTGCGCCGCCGCCATGGTGCGCTTTGAGGTGAAGCCCAGTCTTTTTGCCGCCTCCTGCTGCAATGAGCTTGTGGTAAACGGCGGATAAGGGTTTTTTCTCTTATCGGAATATTTGACCTCCGAAACCTTGTATTCTCCGCCCTTGACGCGCTCCTTTACGGCGGCAGCGTCGCTCTCGCTCTTAAGCTCGGCTTTTTTCCCGTCAAGCTTTGAAAGTCTTGCCTCAACGACCGAACCGTCCTTCTGTGTAAGGTACGATGAGAAGGTCCAGTATTCCTCGGGCGTAAATTTTTCGATCTCTCGCTCCCTGTCAACCACCATTTTTGTAGTTACCGACTGCACTCTTCCGGCGGAAAGACCCGAACCGATCTTCGTCCAGAGAAGGGGGCTCAATTTGTATCCCAAAAGCCTGTCGACAATTCTTCTTGCCTGCTGCGCGTCCACCAGGTCAAGGTCTATCTTTCTCGGTTTTTTCACTGCGTCCGTTACCGCGGATTTTGTTATCTCGTTAAACGTCACGCGGCAGTCGGACTCCGAGTCGATGCCGAGTATTGCCGCAATGTGCCATGCTATCGCCTCTCCCTCGCGGTCAGGGTCGGTCGCAATAAATATGTTTTTGGACGATTTTGCCGCCTTTTTAAGCTCGCTTGTAAGCTCGCCCTTGCCGCGGATAGTAATGTATTTCGGCTCAAAGTTGTTTTCCGTGTCTATTCCGAGCTGGCTCTTGGGAAGATCGCGAAGGTGCCCCATGGACGCCAAAACGGTATAGCTTCTGCCCAGATATTTTTTTATTGTTTTCGCCTTAGCCGGGGACTCAACTATCAAAAGATTTGTTTTCGGCGCCTTTGTTTTTGTTTTGCTTTTCTTTTCCATAGCTTATCACCTCATAATCATAAACCGTATCTTCCGTCCGGCATGAGCTTTACCCTGCCGGAAACCTCTAATATAATAAGTGTTGAATTGACCCATTTTATGCTCCGCCCGCTTTTTTCCGAAAGCTCCGACGGACTTAAGGGACCGTCCTTAAGATATGCCGTGATCTCCATCATATTGTCAGACTCGGTGTTTCCCTCGCTGACCGCTTTTTTGCCTGACGGCTTTGCCTTTTTCACCTCGGGCTCCTTTTTCACCTCAGGCTCATTTTCGCTTTTCTTTTTCTCCTCAGCATAAAGGTCGGCGAATTTATCTATATCGTATATGACCTCCGCCCCGTCGGCAATGAGGGAATTAACGCCGGCAGACATCGCCGAATCTATCGGATTGGGCACCGCCGCAAGACGGCGGGAATATGCCTTTGCCGCTTTCGCCGTGATGAGCGCCCCGCTCTTTTCTCCCGCCTGAACTATGACGGTAAGGGGAGAAAGCCCTGCCATTATCCTGTTCCTTAAGTGAAAATAGCCTGACTGGGCGTTCGTTCCCATTTCAAACTCCGTCACGAGCGCTCCGCCCGATGAAATTATCTTTTCGCGAAGATGCGCGCTGTCCTTGGGATAGTCAACGTCCATTCCGCAGCAGAGCACTCCTATCACGCTGCCGCCCGAGTTGATCGCACCCGTCGCCGCGGCGGAATCTATCCCGTGCGCCATTCCGGAAACGATGATCTCGCCCTTGGAGGCGAAAGCCGAGCCGAGCGAATCCGCCACCGAAACGCCGTACGCGTCGGACGATCTGCTTCCCGCCACAGTGACCTTTCCGCTTTTTTTAAGCGCCTCGCGTGAGCCTTTTACGTAGAGCACCAAGGGCGGCTCCGGAATCTCCCTTAATGCCTCCGGATAGAATTTTGAATAGTAGTCTACAAGATAGCATCTTTCGCGGTTACACCGCTCAATCTCTTTTGCGACAAAGTCCATGTCCTTTTTTTCAAGGTACGCTATCTCTTTTTCGTTAAACATTCCGCACTCGGCGAGCGCCTCTTTGTCAGCGTTATATATTTCCTCCGGCGACGAAAAATATTCTATCGCCTCAATGAGCTTGCCCTGAGAAGCAATGCCAATATGCTTAAGCCACAATAAATATTCTGCTCTGTGCACTTCTTATTCTCCTTTCGTGCCGTACTTTTTTAAATTACAACAAAATTTCCGATTTGTAAAGAAAAATTTTTAATTTTTCCGTATTTTTTATTTTGGCGGGCGAATATTTTATATTATGAGTATTTATTTTCTTATAGAAAGTCCCGACGTAAAATGGCGTGCGGTGAAAAAAAGCGTGCCTCAGAAAAACGGTGCGTTTTACATTCCACCCGTTTCCCGCCTTAATAAAAAAAGACTTGAAATATTAAAAAGCCGGCTTATAAAAGAAAACGCACTGTATTTTTCATCTTCCGAAGCCGCGGAAACGCTTTTCGCCTGTCCTGAGGAAAGTATGCGCGCATTTTTTTATTCGTCCCTTGCCTCATCGCTTAAAAAGCTTTCTCATCTTCTCGGCTTTTCCTCCGTCATGCTTTTTGACTCAGATGAGGATACCGCGCTTTATTTTCTCACGCTGTTTCCCGCTCTTTACCTCTCCGGAGAAAATGCAGAGGAAATTTCGGACGGTCTTCTTTCATCAAACGGCGCAGCCGTTCCCGTCGCCGAAAACGCGGTAAAAAACTCCGCGGCGGTGTTTTTTAAAAATCCCGCGCCGTTTCCGGGACCCTCCTTTCACCCGTCTTTTCCGCCGGGCGAAAGAGCAAAATTGGGGGCAGGCTCTTTTTTGTACCGCCCCGGAGGGCGCTATGCCTTTTTATCCGAACGCATCGGGCGCCCTTTGACCTGCGGCGAGGCGGCAAGGCTTTCCCATTCCGATAAAAGTGCGGTATTCGACATATCTTTACAAAAAAGCTACATTTAATATATTGACAAATCCCGTCTTCCGTAGTATAATTTAGGCTATTAATGCCGCAAGGCGAAAAGGAGAATTTCAAAAATGGCAAAAGAATATGTTTTAACCAAGGAAGGACTCAATAAGCTCACCGAGGAGCTTGAATATAAAAGAACCATCGGACGTAAAGAGGCGGCGGAGCACTTAAAGGAAGCCCGCTCTTACGGCGATTTATCCGAAAACAGCGAGTATGACGAGGCAAAGGAAGCTCAGGCAAAGCTTGAAGCAAGAATTGCCGAGATTGAGGAAATGCTCAAAAATGTTAAGCTTTTGGAGGACACCGAAAGGACGGAGGGCGTTGCCTCCATCGGTTCAACTGTCGTTTGCTTCATAAAGGCTCTTGACTCTGAGGTTACCTATTCCATCGTCGGAAGCGCGGAGTCCGATCCTTTGAACAACAAGATATCGGACGAGTCGCCCATCGGTCACGCTTTAATAGGCGCGAGAGCGGGCGCGACCGTTACCGCGGAAGCACCCGGCGGCGACATTGAAATTGAAGTAAGAGAAGTAAAATAATTTATAAGGGGCGGTTTTTTCCGCCCCTTAAGATATGTATGCTATGGAAAAAATTGTGCCTTCATATGTTGAAGAATATTTAAGAGAGCTCATTCCCGAAAGGAGCGGAATTTTATCGGCTCTTGAGGCGGAGGCGGCAGATACCGGGACCTACGCTCCGATAATCGAGCCTGAGGTCGCTGCGCTTTTGACTGTATTGATCAAAATCCACCGCCCGAAAAGGATATTGGAGCTCGGCACCGCAATCGGTTACAGCGCCATCGTCATGGCAGAGGCTATGGGAGACGGCGAGATAGTCACCGTCGAACGGTATGACAAAATGTACGAACGCGCGATAGAAAACATCCGCCGCGCGAAGCTTTCACACATTATAAAGCCGGTGCTGGACGAGGCGGAAAACGCGATCACCTGGCTTGACGGCGGATTTGACATGATATTTTTAGACTCCGCCAAGGGGCAGTACCTTGAATTTCTGCCAGGGTGCATGCGCCTTTTAAAAGTCGGCGGGCTTTTGGTGTCGGACGATGTTTTGTATAAGGGCGAGGTCACGGGCGAGGTTGACACCGAACGGCGCAAAATTACCATTGTAAAAAGGCTTCGCGAATATTTAAAATACATTTCCGACTGCGAATTTTTAACAACAAGCGTTATTCCGATAGGGAACGGAGTCGCGATATCATACAAGGAGAAGGAATATGAAAAAAATTGAACTGCTCGCACCCGCCGGAGATCTTCTCCGATTAAAGACCGCGATTGAATACGGGGCGGACGCTGTATACCTCGGCGGAGAACAGTTTTCGCTCAGAAGCGCCGCAGTGAATTTTAATGACGAAGAACTTTCCGAGGGCATCGGCTTTGCCCACGAGCGCGGAAAAAAAGTCTATATTGCGCTTAACATAATCCCGCACAACCGCGATCTTGAAAAAATTGTCTCTTTCGCCGAAAAGGTGTATAAAATGGGGGCGGACGCGGCAATCGTTTCCGATCTCGGGGTGATGGAGCTTTTAAAAGAGCGTGTTCCCGCCCTTCCCATTCACGTAAGCACCCAGGCGAGCGTGACAAATTACATGACAGTCAAAAAGTTCATCTCGGAAGGGGCGGAGCGCGTCGTTTTGGCGCGCGAGCTTTCGCTTGACGAGATCCGCGAAATCAAGGAAAAGACCGGGGCGGAGCTTGAAGTTTTCTGCCACGGCGCTGTCTGCATGTCCTACTCCGGACGATGCCTTTTGAGCAACTACCTTGCGAGCCGCGACAGTAACTTAGGGCAGTGCGCACAGCCCTGCCGCTGGCAGTATTACGTTATGGAGGAAAAGCGCCCCGGAATGTATATGCCACTCGTTGAGACCGAGCGCGGAACCTTTGTCTTTAACGCCAAGGACATGTGCATGATCGAACATATCGACAAGCTCATCAAAGCCGGGGTCGATTCTTTAAAGATTGAAGGCAGGATAAAAACTGCGTACTACGTTGCCACGGTGGTCAAAAGCTACCGCCGCGCGATCGACGCGTACTATGAAAACGAAAACGACTGGTATGATGACAGCTATCTTACCGAGCTTAAAAAGGTGAGTCACAGAAAATACGATACGGGCTTTTTCTTCGGTCGTCCCGAAGAGATTTATTCCGACGGCTCATATATAAGAAATTACGACGTTATTGCGGACATTGTGAAAAGCGCGCCCGAAGAAGGAAGGCTCTATCTTTCGCTTTTAAACAAGGTAACCGAGGGCGAAATTCTTGAGGTCATGGAGCCCGAGGGCGATTTCTGGCGCCTTAAAGCGGAGGATTTAAAAAATGAGGACGGTGAAAGCATAAAGACCGCAAACCACGCGACAATGCTCTTTTCCTTAAAATGCGAAAGAGCGGTCTCTCCCTATGCCTTCATAAGGAGAAAAAGAGCACAAGCCGGAACCGAGCTTGAATAAAATAGCTTGACAGAGGGAAAAATGTCAGTTATAATATAAGAAGAAATTTTACGGAGGTAATTATCATGGCTAAAATAACAAAAGATACTATTATTGCGGACGTTCTTAAGTTAGATGAAGGCACGGCTCCGTTTTTCCTTGAAATCGGAATGCACTGCTTAACCTGCCCCGGAGCAATCGGAGAAACGGTTGAAGAGGCTTGCATGGTTCACGGAGTTGACTGTGACGCGCTTTTGGAAAAGCTCAATAATTTTATCGAAAATAAGTAATATAAAACGCGGGCATCGAAAGGTGCCCGTGTTTTTATATTATTATCTCCCTTATATCATCAAACGGAATCTTCTGCTCTTCGGTTATTATAAGGCGGTTATAGGTATCGACCCTTTTGACCTTAACTTTTTCTGTGACGTACCTTCCGCCGTTTTTTTTCATGTCGGAAATAAAATATGTTACCGTTACCTCCGGGCGCTCCTTTACGCGCTCCATGAGGTTTTTTATTGCCCCGTTAAGCTCCGCCTTTGACTCATCGCCTATCTCCGCTTTCTCTTCGGTCGTCCTCGCCGACTCTGCGACCGCCCCGTCAAGACCCGTTAGTGCGGCGAAGGGCGAAAACTGCGCCGCACGCATTTCTCTTTTCATGGGCGGATGCTTTGATACTGGGCGCTCCATATTTATGATATCGTCATACTCTCCCATTATGCCTTGTGCCCTCCTATCTCGCCGTTGCGCTCCGCCGCGGTCGCGCCCTCCTTTAAGTTCATTCCGCGAAGGATCGCATTTTTTCCGAACTTTTCTTTTATTTTGAGCATTGCCTCCTGCCTTCTTTTCTCCCTTTCCAAATACTTTTCCTCCTCCGGATCCGAAAACATGTCAAGCTGCTCATAGTCCTCCTTTTCGTCCTCCCCCGTCACGTGATTTGCCGTGACGGTGAGTCTTCTCACGGTCAGATTCTTATCCGCGATACGCGAAAAAAGCTCCGCCGCTCCCGATACTATGAGACCGGAGGACGACGTTTTCCTTCCCAGATTGAACGAGCCGTGCGCCGCGCGCGGAATCTTTCTTCCGTAACGGTCCGTCACCGCTTCGCCTTTGTACGACGCCATATTTTCAACGTCATATCCGATGTCGAGCACTATCTGATCGGTTACGAGCCTTTTTTCCGTCAGCTCCAGCGCCGTCATGTCCGCCATTTCGCGGACGATAAGCTCCGCCTTATCGTAAGGATACGGGCACTTTAAGACCTGACCTGAGCAAAGCGACGAGCTTTTCGGGCGGTACGCCTTGATCTCTGCAATCTTCGCCGGTTCATATCCCCACGCATGGTCTATCAAAAGCTCAGCATTCACGCCGAAAAGCTTATATAAAAGCTCCTCGTTTTTTACCGAGCAGCGGGCAATATCGCCCATCGTATATATCCCGTACTTCGAAAGGCTTGACGCATAGCCCCTCCCCACACGCCAGAAATCCGTTATCGGTCGGTGGCTCCACAAAAGGCGGCGGTAGTCCATTTCATTTATTTCGGCGATACGCGCGCCGTTTTCGTCCGGCTTTATGTGCTTTGCCACGATATCCATAGCAACCTTGGCAAGATAAAGGTTTTCGCCTATCCCGGCGGTCGCGGTTATGTGTGTGCTCAAAAACACATCGCTGATTATTTTGTTCACGTACTCGCGCGCGGAAAGGTTCGTAAGACGGAGATATTCGGTCAGGTCGATAAACACCTCGTCCACCGAATAAACGTGAATATCCTCCGCCGCGGCGTATTTTAAATATATTTTGTATATTTCGGTGCTTTTCTCAATGTAGCGCGCCATGCGGGGCTTCGCTGTTATAAAATCCGCCTTGAGCGACGGGTTTGATTTTAACTCCGGCGCAAAAACCGAGGAGCCGGAAAATTCCCGGGCGCCGAGTCTTCTTTTTCTTTCGGCGTTGACCGCAGCAATGCGCGAAACGGCTTCAAAAAGCCTTGCTCTTCCGCCCACGCCGCATGCTTTTAAGGTCGGGCTCACCGCAAGGCAAATGGTTTTTTCCGTCCGCGATTCATCGGCAACCACAAGATTTGTCGCCAGCGGGTCAAGTCCTCTGTCCGCACATTCGACCGAAGCGTAGAACGATTTTAAATCTATCGCCGCGTAAATCCTTTTTTCTTTAGTCATCCGGCGTGCCCTCCTTTCCTTTTTAGTATACTACTTTAACCGAAAAAAATCAACTTATATGCAACCTTTTATATTCTTAAAAAGTATTATTAATAAAAGGAGGAATTTTTATGAAAAAAATTATTTCCGTATTTCTCATGCTTGTTTTAACCGTTTCGGTTTTTCCCGCGTGCGCGGAGAGGAAGGTTTCCGGCACGCCGCTTCCGGCGAGCGCCTGGGCGGGTGAATATCTCACCAAGGCTGAAAATATGGGCATTACGCGCGATTTTTCGGCAGTTAAAAACCCGTGGAAAAACCCAATCACAAGAGGGGCGTTCTGCCACCTTTTATTTAATACATTAAAGGACTCGGGGCTTATCGGCACGGATAAAAAAGGTTTTTCCGACACAGACGATGAAAGAATTTTCCGCCTTGCCGCTTCCGGCTTTATTGAGGGCGTTTCCGAGACCGAGTTTGACCCCGAAGGGCTCATTTCCCGCGAGGAGGCAGCCGTTTTACTGTCCCGCGCGGCGGAAAAAGCAGGGCTTGTCGCAACCGAAATATATTTTATCTTAAAAGATGAGGACAAGATATCCGACTGGGCAAAGCTCGGCGTTCAGCATACATTGAATTTAGGATTCATGAAGGGCATTGGCGATTCGGAGTTCGACCCCGAAGGAAGATTGACCACAGAGCAGGCGACATGCATCATGACAAGGCTCTATCCCTTGGTCAACCCGCAGAACCTGAGCTTTGCGGACAGCCTTAACGCATTGATGCCCGAGGATAAAAACTATGTTTTCTCCCCGTTCTCGGTCAAGACCGCGCTTATGATGGCGGCAAACGGGGCGGACGGGGAAACGCTTGACGAGCTTTTGACCATGCTCGGCGTCACCTCGCTTTCCGATGAAAACGCGCTCTTAAAGTCCGCCACGGAGCGCTATAATAAGTCCGACTCGTTAAAAATAAGCGTTTCAAACAGTGCCTGGATAAATAAAGACCGTGCAAAGGGAGCATTTCTCCCCTCCTACACTGAGGTGCTTTCCGGCGCGTTTGACTCAAGGACCGATTCCGTCACCGATTCTGACGCCGTTAAAAAAATAAACGGCTGGGTGTCGGACAAAACAAACGGCAAGATCACCTCCGTGACCGACAGTCCGGAATTTATCGCCATGCTTATAAACGCGGTATATTTTAAGGGAAGCTGGCTCACCCCGTTTTCCGCAAATACAACAAGGAAGGATAAATTCACCGATAAAAACGGCGATGATACCGAAATTGACTTTATGCATGCCACGGGCTATTATCCCTACGCCGAAACGGACGGCGTGACCTTAGTCTCGCTTCCCTACAGGACCGACGGGGACAGCATCTCCATGTATCTTTTAATGGCGGATAAGCCTTACTGCCCCGAAAAGGTCATTTCCTCATCGGAGCTTTCGGACACATATATGAGGCTTTCCGTTCCGAAATTTAAAATAGAATACGGCGGCGAGCTTTCCGCCATGCTTAAAGCCCTCGGCATTAAAAAAGCATTTTCGGACGGTGCGGACTTTTCAAAGATGTTTACAGAGCCTCTTTTGATTGACAAGGTGATCCACAAAGCGTACATAAACGTTGACGAGGAGGGCACCGAAGCCGCGGCGGTGACGGCGGTATCGTTCGGCGCTACCTCATCAATGCGCCCCGAGCCGATAGACGTTTCGTTTTCAAAGCCCTTCGCCTTTGCCATAAGGGACAATACCTCCGGCGAGATACTCTTTATGGGCTCTTTCGCCTTCGCCGGATAAGGACTTACAAAAAGACACTCCTTTTGATACACTGAATGTCAAAAGGAGTGATTTTTTTGGAGCTTGAGCATCCCGACATAACAAAAATGAATCTTTACGGCACACTTTGTAACGAGCCTTATGTCAAAGTACCGCCACTAAAGAAAACATATGCTTTCCGCGATATTCTGCCTCCCGGATTATGCTTGACTAAGAAAGAAATTAATGGTATAATGTTCTCTGAAATAAAGCATTTATAAAGAGGGAAATCAAAATGGGAAAAGTTGATATTCTGGGCGTTAAGGTTGACTCTGTCACGATGGACGGCGCCCTTGCAAAGGTTAAGGAATTTTTATCGTCGGACGGGGCAAAGGTCATCTTCACCCCGAATTCCGAAATCATTATGGCTGCGAAGGAGGACCCCTCCTTTCGTGATCTTTTAAATACCGCAGACCTTATAGTGCCGGACGGGATCGGCGTTGTCAAGGCGTCTAAAATTCTGGGGCACCCGATGCCGGAGCGCGTCGGAGGGTTTGACTTAACATGCTCCGTTATGCCTTATCTTAACAAAGAAAAAAAGAGCCTTTTTATTTTCGGCGGAAAGCCGGGCGTGGCGGAAAAGGCAGCGGAAAACCTCAAAAAAGAATATCCCGATCTTGTCATTGCCGGCACTAATGACGGGTATTTTACCGATGATAAGCCGATCATAAAAAAGATAAGCGAAAAAAGCCCGGACTATTTAATGGTCTGCCTCGGCGCGCCCAAGCAGGAAAAGTGGATCTGTGAGCATAAAAACGAGCTCAACGCAAAAGTCATCATCGGCGCCGGCGGAAGCGCGGACGTTTTTGCCGGAACAATGAACCGTGCACCCGAGTTTTTTATAAAGCATAATTTAGAGTGGCTCTACAGGATCGTTAAAGGCAAGCGCTTTAAGAGAAGCTTAAAGCTTGTAAGCTTCGGGATGACGGTCTACGCCTCCAAGTTTAAAAAGGGGGAAAGCGCCAGATGAGAAAAGCTTTTGCGGTTGTTTCTTCACTTCTTTCCCTTTCGCTTATTTTCTCCTCCTGCGGCAAAAAGGAAAAACCGGAGGAGCCGAAGGAGGAATTAAGCCACGTTCAGTTTATGGACGGCGAGGGAAATCCCGGCGGAAAAAGAATTTACAAGTACAATTTGTCCGGGCTTGTCGCCGACATGTCGGTAAGCGATTCCCTGGGCGGGAGCGTGCTTTATGAAAGCTACAGCTACGATGCGGACGGAAATATAACCCTTAAGGACGTTTATTCCGAAACCGTGCACGAAAGGCACGAGCTTATTTATAAAAACGGGCTTTTATATACCGAGGAGATAACTCAGGAGCCCATAAAAGGCGCGAAAAAGTCCGAGAATGAGGACGCGGAGGCAGATGCTTCCGAGGAGAAGGATATCCCCTACAGGAAGGATACATACAGTTATAATGACTCCGGAAAAAAGGACGAAGTAAAGAGCACCGACCGCGACGGCGAGGTTACCGAGATCCGCCGATATATCTATGACGATAACGGACGGGTCAAAAAAGAGCGCATCTATGGCGGATATGAAAATTACCGCGGCGGCACGGAATACACCTATGAGGGGACAGGCGAAAATCCGGTGCTCACGGAATATGTCGGCGAAGCCTCCTCCAAATTCTCCAAAGAGGAAATGACTTATTCCGGCGAAAACCTTGTAAAGACCGTGCGGTACGGCAAAAACGGCGCAGTTTCAGAGGTCATCACCGTAGAGTATGACGATAAGGACCGCAAAAGCGTTGTAACGCGCTCCGATGCGGATGGAAACGTCAACGCCGTAAACAAATATTACTATGAAAACTACGTAAGCCTTATCGGTTAGAAAGGCGGTTTATTATGCTGATCGTTATTGAAGGGGTTGACGCGTCCGGCAAGGCGACACAGACAAGGCTGCTTTCGGAGCGCCTTGCCAGAGCCGGAAAAAAAGTGCACACCGTGACCTTTCCGGACTATGAGTCCGATTCCTCCGCCCCTGTTAAAATGTATTTATCCGGCGAGCTCGGCGAGACGGCGGACAGTGTGAATCCATACGCCGCAAGCGCGCTTTTCGCGGTGGACCGCTTTTGCAGCTACCGCACATCGTGGAAAAAGTATCTTGACGAGGGCGACATCGTCATCGCGGACAGATACGTTACCTCAAACTTTATCCACCAGGCGTCCAAAATCAGCGACATTTCCGAAAAGGAGCGTTTTTTATCGTTCCAGGCGGACTTTGAGTATAAAAAGCTCGGGCTTCCCGAGCCGGACGCGGTTATATTTTTGGACGTTCCGCCCGATATTTCGCTCGCCCTCATGAAGGAGCGCGAAAACAAATTCACGCACGGCGAAATTAAGGACATTCACGAGCGGGACCCCGAATATATAAAAAAATCGTACGAAAATGCCCGATTCGTGGCGGATCGGTTCGGCTTTAAGAAGATCGACTGCACCCGCGACGGGAAGCTTAAATCCATCGAGGAAATTTCGGACGAAATAATGAAAGCTCTTTTATATTAGAGCTGACTTTTTGACAGTCCAAAGCCCTTTTATAAGGGCTTTTTATTTTGACTTATATTCAATTTTGGAAAGGCTTTGCTTATACTCCGAAAAGTTCACTCCCATGATTTTTTTAAAAAGACGGCTCATATATGCAGGGTCGTCAATCCCGACATATGCGGAAATATCGGAAAGCTTCATGTTCTGCACCTTGATAAGCTCCGCCGCAGTTTTAACCTTATAATTATTTGCATATTCCACAATGCTTTTCCCCGTCACGCTCTTAAACGTGTTTTGAAGATACCCTTCGGATATGCCCATTTCGCGCGCCAAAGGCTCTATCCTTACCCTTTCGGATATGTGCTCCGATATGTACTTTGCCACGCGGTCGGCATAAAGATTCGCTGACGGCGTACATTTAGTATTGTCCATATCGGAAAGCACCGTCTTTGTCACCTCCGAGCAAAGTTCAAACCACTCAGAGAGCGCCTTTAATGCGCTGCCTTTTTCCAGTGAATAATAATATGCGGCAATTCTTTTGATTTTCATCAGCAAAAGGTCATATGTCTTCCCGTCAAGTTTTTTTACCTTGGGAAGGTATATGACGTTTTCTTTTTTCTCCGGCTTTTCTATAAAAGAATATTCCGTTATCCTGTACCTTGCTCTGACTCCGACCGTTGTATGGCGTTGTTTTTCCCCATTTAATGAGATAAGCGAAACGTCCGACTCGCTCGTCGGAACCAAAAGCGAGTGCGGTTCTATTACGTATTCGCCATACGGCTCTTTGGCACGGATTCTTCCCTCTTCAATGACGGAGAACTCCAAAAAATCCTTAGGATGCTTAAATTCGTTTTTATAATTTTCCGATGTGACAGAATAGCAGAACATAAATTCCGGAATGCTTTCAAGCTCAATTTTGTAAAACATTTCAATTCACCCCGTAAAATTATTATAGCATTTAACCTAAGAATTGTCCAACTATATTTAAATATGACATTTACTTTTTCACCGTTCGTGATACAATATCCGAAAAAGGAGGTTTTTTATATGCGTTATTCCAAGCTTTTTCCGCTTCCCTTGGGGAGCATCACGGCAAAGGGCTTTTTATTCGATCAGCTTTCAAAAAATAAAGACGGAATGGGCGGTCATTTGGACGAGCTGGAGCCCGAAATGATCCGCGACCCTTACATCGGCAGAAAACACGTCCCCGGGTGGGACGATGCCGCACAGGCAGCCTGGGGCGGAGAAATCAGCGGCAATTACTGGGCAGGAGTTATTGATCTTGCCTATTCTCTCAATGACGGCGAGCTTATCAAAAAAGCCGAAGCCTGGGTGGATGCCGCGCTGAAAAACCAACGGGACGACGGATATCTCGGCACGTTTGATCCGGAAAGGGACGACATTTATGCCGACTATAACGCCTGGGGCACGGCGTGCGGCATGCGCGCTCTTTTGGCGTTTTACGAGGCGACAAAAAGAGAGGATGTTCTTAAGGCAGTACACCGCTGCATGCTGTGGTTTTCAAAATACTGGGCGGGCGAGAGGAAAACCTCGTATGCCGGAGCATACATAATCGAGCCTATGGTCTTTTGCTATTGCCGCACCGGCGATAAAAGGCTTTTGGACTTTGCTTTGGAATATGCCGAATTTTTGTGCAGCCACGACATCTTCAAAACTTCGTACAGGGCATTTTTAACAGAGCCCTTTGAATACAATTCAAACCACACCGCCGGTATGGGCACTCAGTCGCGGCTTCCCGCGCTTTTATATGCAGTAACCGGAAACGGGGACTATTTAAAAGCCAGTGAAAGGATTTTAGATGAGATTTATGAAAAAGCGACCCACCTTTCCGGTTCGCCCGTCTCCGTCACGGAATACCTTGCCCCCGTTACCTCGACAGCTGAAACGGAATACTGCTCCTATGCTTTTTACCATACGACAGATTATTATTTAAGCTTCATCACCGGCAAAAGCAAATACGGCGACAGGATCGAGGAAATGTTTTATAACGGCGCGCAGGGCGCAAGAAAAAAAGACGAGCGCGCGATAGCATATCTAAGCTCCCCGAACCAGATCTACGCAACCGAAAACTCATCTTCTTCCTTTAGCGATATGCAAATATATTCGCCGTGCTACCCGACCTCGTGCTGCCCTGTCAACTCCGTCGCGCTGCTCGGCAATTTCGTGCGGTCAATGTTTCTTCGTGACAATAAAAATAACATCTATGCAAATGTATACGGTCCGTGCTCGCTTCACTGTGACGGGGTCGGGATCGACGAAGTCACTGAATATCCTTTCCGAAACAGAGTCAGATTTATTATTAAAGAAGGGAGCGGCTTTTCGCTTTTTCTCAGGATTCCCGACTGGTGCGAAGAATACCGCGTCACATTAAACAAAAAAGAAATTGCCGCCCAAAAGAATGAAAACGGCTTTGCCGAGATCCCTTCATTAAAAGAAGGGGACGTTGCCGAAATCGCCTTCCGCGAGGAAATAAGAATTCTCCGCGTCAACGACGACTGCAAAAAGCACCCGATAGCCATAAAGCGCGGCGCGCTGCTTTATTCCCTTCATATAGATGAGGTTTGGACTCCCTGCCCCGGGCGCCCGGCAACGCCCCTTCCGGAGGGCTGGAGCTGGTACCGCGCGGAGCCGAAGTTTGACGAAGCCGACTGCCGCGACATGCACGAGCGCCTCGGACTGCGCAAAAACCAAATCGGCTGGAACGTCGCGCTGGACGAGGATCTCTCGCCGGATGACATCAAGGTCGAGCTTTGCGAAAACGGCGGATATGTCTGGGAGGAGCCGAAAATAAAGCTTCACCTTGCAGCATACAAGGCGCCGTATCTTTGCTCGTCTTATCCGATAAGGACATTTGAGCCCTTCGGCGAAAGGCAGACAGTTACACAAAGGATAAATATAACCTTGGTTCCCTACGGCTGCACAAATTTAAGAATAACCTATTTCCCGATTGCAAAAAAATAAATCCGAGCACCTCCGAAAGCGGAGGTGCTCAGATTTTAAATAAAGTTTTTAAGATACTCTTTTGCCTTTTTTATATCCTCAATTTGCTTTTCGCCGGAAATTTCACGCTCAATTATAACGTAGCTGTCATATCCTATCTTTCTAAGAAGCTTAAACACCGCCGGAAAATCCACCATTCCCTCGCCGAGGACGGTTTCTTTTCCCAGCACTTTAGGGTCGGTCGGAAGGCAGCCGTCCTTCCCGTGCATGTTTTTAACATATTTTCCGAATACATAAAGCGCGTCAACAGGGTTTCCGTATCCGTACATCAATATATTTGCCGGGTCAAAATTAATGAAGATGTTTCCGAGTCCCACATCCTCAATAAGCCTTAGCATTGCGATCGGAGCTTCGCCTCCCGTCTCAAGCAAAAGATTCATCCCGAGCCTTTTTAAGTACGACGCGAGGGTGTGAAGTGCCGCCAGCATCGCGGTATAGCCTTCCGAAAACGGATCGTTCGGCACAAATCCCGCATGAATGATTATGTCCGTTACTCCCATTCTTTTTGCAAAAAGCGCCGAGCTTTTAACATATTCAATTCTGGCTTTCCCGTACATCGGCACATTTATTCCCGCGGTCTTAAAGCCGTAATAATTGTCCCAGTCGTAAAACGCGTCATTGTATCCGCAAAACTGCGCCGTGATTTTCACGCCGTGTCTTTCTGCCGCGTCCCTTATCATGTCCGCTTCCTCATACTTATAGACATCCGGCTTATACACTATCTGGCACACGGAAAAACCCATGTTTTTAAGCCCGGAAAATTTTTGATCCGCCTCGTTAATGTTCTCAATTCTCACCAATGTTCCGATTTCCATATTAAACTTCTCCTTAAAGCATAAAGTTATAAAGCGCCTCTGTCACGACCATCTCACTGTTCGGGTGGCTTTGCAGAAACGAAACGGGCATGGACTTGTTCTCGTCCGTCAGCGCCGCTTTTCTCATAATCCCCCACTGCCACGGACAATACAGATAAACCTTGAAACACTTTGCCTTCAAAAGCGCTCTCATTCCCAGTGTTATGCACCTTTTGGGGAATATATCAAGCGCGCCTTTAAGCTTGTTTGCGCCGTTGTTTGTAACGGTTTCTTTTGAAATATCAAGGCACCTTGTGCCGATACATTTATATTCACTGTCCGTTATCCCGTCCTCCGGAGGCTCGTTAAACGCTATATGCCCGTTGATTCCAACTCCGGTAAGGCAAAGATCAACCTCCGTTTCATCAATAAATCTGTCTATCTCTTCCTCGTGACCGGGCTCCGGAAAAAGCCTTTGGTCCTCCGGCATTAAAAGTTCCTTATCAATCCTTGAATAAAGCATTTCATCCATGATTTTGTGAAAGCTTAATACATTGTCATAATCTATTGCTTTTCCGTCGTCTCCCAGATACTCGTCCATATTGATAAATACAGAGTTTTTTAAGCTGATCCTCTCGCGGTTCACGATCTCGGCAAACTTGGGATACTGCCCGGTCGGACCTACCGGACAAATTATAACGGTTCTCTTTTCTCCGTTTTTCTTTACCGTGTCCGCCATTATTTCAGCCATTTCATCATACATTGCTTCCTCGCTTTCCATGACCCTGAATGGAAGCTTTGCATTTTTTATAAGATATTCCGGTGTGCATTTATAAATATCAGTCATAATATTTCCTCCTCTATTTTTACCGCCTTACCGGTTTCGATTGACCGCGACGCCGCCTCCAAAACTTTCTGACATTCGATGCCTTCTATGATGTGCGATGTGTATTCATCCTCGATTCCGTTAATAAGATTGATAAACGAAAGCGACTGATTTGCATTATAGCTTGCCGGAGGAACTATCTCATGCATGCCATTGCACTCCGTGTCCCACTTGCCGATGCCTATATACATTTTCATCGTCCCCGAGAAGGAAAGCTTGACTCTTCCTCCCTCGCCGATTATTTCAAACTCCATAAGATCCGGAATGGTCTTGGCGACCCTTGAAAGATTTACGGTAACCGGCACGCCGTTTTTTGTGATTGCCGAGATATTGCACCAGTCGTCTGTCGTAACCGGTTTTATTTCGTCGCCGTTTTCAACCTGCCTTCTGTCAACAAAAATTCCGCTCTGTGCGAAAACCGTGTCAAATTCCTCGCCTATAAACCTCGTGATATCAATCATATGCGACCCCAGATCGCCGAGCACACCGCTGCCCGCCTTCTCCTTGTCAAATCTCCATTCAAGTCTCCTGCCCTTCCACAGTCCGCTGTCCTTTATACACCTTATGTATATGTGATATATTTTTCCGAGCTCGCCGCTTTTTACAATGTCTCTTAAAAGCCTTGCGTATGCTCTGTATCTCCATGAAAAGCAGACAAACGATTTGCATTTTTTTGCCTCCGCCAGCTCGAAGAGCTTTTTTGCTTCCGCAAGATTTCTTCCGATTGGCTTTTCAATGCTGAAAGGAAGTCCTTTTTCTATCGCGGCGATCGCAATTTCAACATGTGCGTCATTTGAAGTCGCAATATCCACCGCGTCAACCAATGAGCTATTTAAAAGCTCCCTGTAATCCGTGAAAAGCGCGCTGTCCGAAAGCCCGAATTTCTCCTTTGCCTCCGAAAGTCTCTCCGGGTTAATGTCGCACACCGCGGTTATCTCGACCTTATCAGGATGCGCCAGATAGCCGGGAACGTGAACTCCCTTTGAAATCCCTCCAAATCCAATTAAACCCATTCTTATTTTTTTCATTCAGCATCTTCCTTTCTCATACACTGTTTTGCCGTCAATAATTGTCATCAAAGGCACAAGATCCTTGCTCATAATGCAAAAATCCGCCTTGTTTCCCGGTTTAATTTTTCCAATGGTTTTTTCATGTATAATTTCCGCCGGGGTGCCGGTCACCGTCTTCACCGCCTCATTAAGCGGAATCTTTGAGTCATACACCGCGTTTTTAAGCATTTGCGCCAATGGCATCACGCTCCCGGCAAGTCTGCTGTTATCGGGCAGTCGGGCAACGCCGCCGGAAACTATGAAATCGACCGCGTCGGGGTCGTTTTTTGACCCGAGCTTATAAAGCCTTTCATCCTCCTTCATTCCCCCGCCTCTCAGGCAGTCGGACACAAGGCACATTTTGCCGCTTCCCTTTAATTTATATATAAGCTCCAGCATCAGCGGCGATATGTGGCAGTTATCTGCAATTACCTCCACAGTAAGCTTATCGGACAAAAGCGCCGTCTCCAAAAGCCCTGCCGTTCTTTTGCCGTTTTGCATTTTTGCGCCGGACATGGCGCACCAGATGTGCGTACAATGGGTCATTCCGGCGTCAATCGCTTTTTTCACCTTCTCAAAATATCCGTCGTCGTGACCGCCCGAAACTACAATGCCCTTTGCAGTCATTTTTTCTATCATTTCCACCGCGCCGTCAAGCTCGGGCGAAACCGTCACCGTCTTAATAACGTCACAGGAGTCAAGAATAAAGCCGTACGGGTCAAGCGCCGGAACCCTCAAATGCCTTTCATGCTGAGCGCCCTTGTTCTTAAGCGATATATAAGGTCCCTCAACATGCGCGCCTATTACCCGCGCGCCGCGGTCTGTTTTTTTATTCATGAATTTTCTTGTTACGGCGAGCATCTTTTCAATGTCGGCAACCGGCGCCGTAACGCTTGTTGCCAGAACGGAGGTGGTGCCGTTTTCGGCATGGAAACGAAGCGCCCTTTCAAAGGACTCCTCTTCCGCATCCATAAAATCTCCGCCGCCTCCGCCGTGAGTGTGTATATCAATAAATCCGGGAAAAACAAATTTTCCTTCCGCATCGATATATTCCTCATCAGCAAACTCGCCGATTCCGGTTATTGACTGCGAAAACCTCACATCGCACTTTTTTATTTTGCCGTCCAAAAACACATTTCCGTTCTTTAAAATCACAAAGCTCACTTCCTGCCTAAATGATAGCACCGTAACGCGTACAGTTCAATGTTTTTTCAGATACAAAAATATAACTTTTCGATACAAAAAAGAAAAACATACCTTGAAATTTTGCGTTTAATATGCTATAATATTTTCAGGTGATTGCAATGAATATATTAAAAACCGAAAGCATAAGCAAGATCAACTATCACATATCGGTCGTAAACTCGCTGAGGCAATACTGGCGCACAAATAAACGCTTTTCCTGCATCGGTAAGCCCAAGGCAGTGAACCTTTTTCTTTATCTTGACGGGTGTGACGCAGATTATATTGACAAAAACGGAAAAACCGTGCACGCAAAAAGCGGAGATACGGTATACACTCCGACAGGCTGCGAATACACGGTCGAATTTTCCTGTTTTTCATCCGACTCGTCAAACACGGTCGGCGTGAATTTCTTTCTTTATGACGATAAGAACGCACCGTTTATTTTAAGCGATGAAATTACAGTTTTCCCGGGCGACGGCAGTTATAAGCTGCTGTTTTCCAAGGTCAATTCCGCCTCTGCCCGCGCCATGACGGACTATGCCATGATGAAGGCGGGAATGTATGAAATAATGTCCCGGATATGTGAAAAAAGCCGCGAAAAGCGGTTTGACCGATTCCGCATCATTTCCAAAGGCATTTTGTACATGGAAAACGAGAGCGGCGAAAACCTCTCTATAGCGGAGATTGCCGCGCTTTGCAATGTCAGCGAGGTGTACTTCAGGAGACTTTTTAAAGAATATTCGGGGCTCTCTCCCTCGGACTACCGCCTCCGTAACAAAATAAGGCGCGCCAAGCTTCTTTTGAAATATGAAAACATGACAGTCTCCGAAATCGCCGAGAGTCTCTCATTTACCGGCAGCGCGTATTTCATCAAGACCTTCCGCCGCATGACCGGCATGACACCGCTTAAATACCGCGCCTCGTGTCTTTAAGCAAAAAACTGCCCCGGGAATTATCCCGGGGCAGTTTTTTATTTTTTCCAGTGCCACTTTTCTTTTTTGATTCCGGCATAGTTTTTGTCGCCGGTCATCTCGGCAAACTCCAAAAGCTTCGCCTTCTGTTCCTTCGTCAGGTTCTTCGGCGTGTCAACAATTATCGTAACGTATTCGTCGCCGTTGCCGACGCCGTTTAACCGCCTTATGCCCTTGTCCTTAAGACGGAAGAGCGCGTTTGACTGCGTTCCCTCGGGAACAGAAAATTCCACGTCGCCGTGAATGGTCGGCACCTTGAGGCTTGCACCCAATGCCGCCTCCGTTATGCTTATGTGCTTTTCGATGTAAACATCGAAGCCTTTTCTTTTATATATCGGATCGGGCGCTATGATAACGGTTATCAAAAGGTCGCCGGGGCTTCCGCCTCTCTGTCCGCACTCACCCTTTCCGGGAACTGAAAACGTCTGTCCGTAGTCGATTCCCGCGGGTATGTTCACTTCGACCGTTTCCGTCTTTCTCACAAAACCGCGTCCGCGGCAGGTCTCGCACGGAGTTTTTATAATCTTTCCGCTTCCTCCGCACACGTCGCACGTTCTGACGGACGAGAAAAATCCGCCCATCGTGCTTCTGATCTGTCCCGTGCCGTGGCATGACGAACAGGTCTCCGGGCTTGTGCCCGCCTTTGCGCCCGTGCCGTGGCATGACGAGCAGGTCTCGCTCTTATAGACCTCGACCTTTTTCTTGCAGCCGAACGCCGCCTCGGTAAAGCTTACGGTAACCTGTTTGTTTATGTCCGCGCCCCTTACGGGACCGTTTCTTCTCTGCGTACCGGAAAATCCGCCGCCGAATATGTTTCCGAAAATATCGCCCAGATCCACGTCAAAGCCCGAAAATCCGCCGGAGTATGCTCCGCCGCCGTAGCCTCCCGCCGTCTGGTCAAACGCGGCATGACCGAATCTGTCGTACTTGGCTTTCTTATCGGGGTCCTTTAATACCTCGTAAGCCTCGCTGACCTCTTTAAACTTCGCCGCGGCAGTTTCCGGATCGTCCTTATTAAGATCCGGATGATACTTTTTTGCAAGACTTCTGTATGCCTTTTTTATCTCTTCATCCGTGGCGCTTTTGCTAACTCCAAGGACTTCATAATAATCTCTTTTCTCAGCCATAAAAAAACCTCTCTATCCGTCTACCCCAAGAACACCCGGGAATCCTCCCGAGTGTTCTCAAAATGGGCATCAGCTATTATTTTACGTCCTTAAAGTCCGCGTCCTGTGCACCGGGATTTGCACCCTGATCATTTGCTCCGGGCTGTCCGCCTGCCTGAGCCTGCTGTGCCTGAGCCTCCGAATATACTCTCTGACCGATTGCGCTCATCTTCTGCATCAAAGCGTCGCTTGCCGACTTGATTGCCTCAATATCAGTGCCCTTCAATGCTTCTTTAAGCTTATCCGTATCAGCCTTTATGTCATTTTTCTCATCCTCGGTCATCTTGTCGCCCATGTCGGTAACAAGCTTCTCAGCCTGGTAAACCATCTGGTCGGCAGAGTTTCTGGTGTCAACCTCTTCCTTGCGCTTCTTATCCTCAGCCGCATACTGTTCCGCTTCCTTGACCGCCTTATTGATTTCGTCCTCGGAAAGGTTGGTCGATGCGGTGATCGTGATGTTCTGCTCGTTGCCCGTACCGAGATCCTTTGCCGATACGTGAACGATACCGTTAGCGTCTATATCGAACGTAACCTCGATCTGAGGGATTCCTCTCGGAGCCGGAGCAATACCGGTAAGCTGGAAGTTACCGAGCGTCTTATTATACTGTGCCATTTCTCTCTCACCCTGGAGAACGTGAACGTCAACCGAGGGCTGATTGTCCGCCGCCGTTGAGAATATCTGGCTCTTCTTCGTGGGAATCGTGGTGTTTCTGTCGATAATCTTGGTGAACACGCCGCCCATTGTTTCGATACCTAAGGAAAGGGGTGTTACGTCAAGAAGTACAAGCTCGTCAACATCGCCTGAAAGCACACCGCCCTGGATAGCAGCACCCATTGCAACGCACTCGTCGGGGTTGATTTCCTTGCTTATCTTGTTGCCGACAAGCTTTTCAACCGCTTCGCATACGGCGGGGATTCTTGTGGAACCGCCGACCATCAAAACCTTCTTAATGTCGCCTGTTGAAAGTCCCGCGTCCGAAAGCGCCTTTCTGACGGGCTCCATGGTTGCCTCAACAAGGTCTGCCGTGAGTTCGTTGAACTTTGCTCTCGTAAGAGTCATATCAAGATGCAGGGGACCTTCCGCACCTGCCGAAATATAAGGAAGATTGATGGATGCCGTTGTGACTGTTGAAAGCTCGCACTTTGCCTTTTCAGCTGCCTCTTTAAGACGCTGAGAAGCCATCTTGTCGCTTCTTAAATCAATTCCGTGATCCTTTTTAAACTCTGACGCGATATAGTCGATTATTCTGTTATCGAAATCATCGCCGCCAAGACGGTTGTTACCGCTTGTTGCAAGAACCTCGAATACGCCGTCGGATATATCAAGAATTGAAACATCGAACGTACCGCCGCCTAAGTCAAATACCATTATCTTGCCGTCGGGATCCTTATCCGCACCGAATGCAAGAGCAGCTGCGGTAGGCTCGTTGATGATTCTCTTAACATCAAGACCCGCAATCTTGCCCGCGTCCTTGGTTGCCTGACGCTGAGCGTCCGTAAAATATGCCGGAACGGTGATGACAGCATCTGTCACCTTTTCGCCGAGATAGCTTTCTGCGTCCTGCTTAAGCTTGGATAATATCATCGCGGAAATTTCCTGCGGTGTGTAATCCTTACCGTCGATGTTTACCTTATAGGACGAACCCATCTCCCTCTTTATGGAGATGATCGTTCTGTCGGGGTTTGAAACCGCCTGACGCTTTGCAACCTGACCGACCAGTCTCTCGCCGCTCTTTGTGAATCCGACAACGGACGGGGTCGTTCTCATTCCCTCCGCGTTAGCGATAACGACGGACTTGCCGCCTTCCAAAACCGCAACGCAGGAGTTTGTTGTACCTAAATCTATACCTATAATCTTTGACATATATATTCCTCCAATCAATTAAATCAATTTGCAACCTTAACGACAGAATGTCTTACCACCCTGTCATCTATCTTAAAGCCCTTCTGGAACTCTTCAACAACAGTGTTTTCTCCCTTTTCTTCATCTTCAACGTGCATTACCGCGTTGTGAAGCTCGGGATCGAACTGCTCTCCGAGTGCCGGAATTTCGGTCACCCCGAGTTTTTTTAAGATTTCCTCAAGCTGCTTTTTAATAAGCGCAACCCCGTCGGAAACCGCCTTCCACTCTCCCTCTGTTGCCTCAGGCATCGTCTTTACCGCTTTTTCGATGTTGTCTAAGAGCGGCAAAAACGCCGCCACGGTGTCAGCCTTCGCAACAGAATAAAGCGAATCCTTTTCCTTCTGGGTTCTCTTTCTGTAATTATCGTATTCTGCACTTATTCTTAAGACCTTATCCTTAAGAGAGGCTATCATTTCATCTCTCTCGTCGGGCTCTTGCCCTTTTTCCGTATCCTTTGCCGCCGTTTCCTCTTTTTTTTCTTCCTTCACGGCCTCTTCAGGCTCGGCTTTATTCTTTTTCTCTTTATCAGCCATAACTTTTCTCCTATTTTATTTGCCTTAATATATTATCCATTGCTTCTGCCATATATTCCAATGTGGACATAACCTTTGAATAATCCATTCTTGACGGACCGATGATTCCGATCGCGCCCTTCATGTAGGGCGATGCGGAGTAGGACTTAACGACAAGCGAGCAGTCCGAAAGCGCCGAAAGCCCGGTTTCCTCGCCGATGACCGTTACACACGAATCGTCATTTTCCGTTTCGGAGGCAACCTTTTTAAGATTTTCATCATCGCCGACGAAATCAAGCAGCGCCTTTGCCTTGTCCGCGTCACGGTATTCCCTGTAGCGCAGGATATTTGCCGCGCCCTCGCAGAACACCTCGCCGTCGCCCCCTGTGAGTGCCTCTTTTGCAAAGTCCGAAAATTCAGGAGTAAACTCAGGCCAGAACCTTGAAATTTCGCGGAACACCGAGGCGTTAAAGTCCATCTCTTCAAAGGTCTTATGCGCCAAAAGCCCCGTCATGATTCCGGAAAGTCTGTCCGCCGTGCCCTGATCCAAATCCCTCGGCGCTTTGATCTTTCTGTCCTTTATCATATCTCCCGATGCGACCAAAACAATAAGCACCAAAGAATCGGACACAACGATGAGCCGTACGCTCTTTAGCTTTAAGCTGTTCGTTGCGGGCGTTATGACAAACGAAGGATAATTTGTAATGGATGAAAGCGTCCTTCCGGCACGCTTTGCAATTTTTGAAAGCTCCGCCGCTTTTGTTTCCATTCTGTGTGCCAGGTCGTTCATCTCGCTCACTGTCAGACGGTACTTTTCCATCAGCATATCCACATAAATTCTGTAGCCCAGATAGGAAGGAATTCTTCCCGATGAGGTATGCGTCTTTTCAAGATACCCCATCTCCTCAAGGTACGCCATTTCGTTACGGATAGTCGCGCTCGAGCAATCCTTAAGACAATATTTTGCTATCGTGGATGAGCCCACGGGCTCGGCGGTCTCAATGTACCCGTCGATAATAGCCTTTAATATTTTTCTTTTTCTTTCGGATAATTCCACCTGTCTCACCTTCTTTCTCACAAATACCGGACCTTTTTCCGGCATATGCGGCAAGCGGTTTTTCTTTCTTAGCACTCTCTCTTTCCGAGTGCTAACAATGTTATACCACTTTTGCTACAAGTTGTCAAGTACTTTTTCAAAAAAAATTAAAAATATTTTATGAACAAAATAAAAGACGGCTAAGCCGTCTTTTTCATAATGAGCTCTATGAGTCTTTCGGCTGCCGCCCGCGCTTTTAAGCGTCTGGAATCGACCACTCCGTGCCCGCTGCCTTCGCTTTTTAGCCGAACCGCCTTTGCGTAAAGCCTTTCGCGCACCTCGGACGGAGAAATTTCTTCCGATTCCGAAATTATCTGTGCGCACACTCCGGATATATATGCCGCGGAAAAGCTTGTCCCCGTCACGGTAACCGTTCTTTTTGTGTTTTTATTCGATACCGAAACAAAGCTCTTCTGCGCCAAAACATCCACCTTTCCCCTCTGCGAAAATCCGGCAGTTACGTCATTATCCGCCGAGCCGACGGAGATGACTGTTTCGTACGCCGCGGGGTAGTATACTCTCGAAGGGTCGGTCAGATTGGCGTTTCCCGCCGCCGCGACTACGGTGACGTTTTTCTCCTCCGCATAAAGGACGGCTTCTTTTAGCGCCTCATCGTCATTTGTTATCCCCATGCTGACGTTTATTATATCGCAGCCGTATTTGTCGACCGCCTTATATATCCCCTCGGCAATCATTTTCCCGTCGCCCTTCACATGCGCTCCTGACGGGTACGCGTCATAGCACACTATCGGAATGATGACGGCGTTTTCGCACACTCCGGGAACCGACAGTTCCTCTGAGCCCGTCACGATTCCCGCCGCAGATGTGCCGTGACCTATTCGGTCAGCCGTGTCATTTTCCGGGAAAACAAGGTTTTCGCCCGGATACACCTTTCCGGGGTCAATATGCTTTACCGATACTCCGCTGTCTAAAAATGCAATCTTAACCGTTCTTTCCCCGCTTGACAAAAAAGGGGCGAGGCAAAGAGATACAAGTATTATAACAGATATAAGCTTTCTTGCCGACCTCATTTGCCGCACCCCCTTATTTATTTTTATGCGAGTATTTTTTCTATAAGTCTTTTAATAACTGCCGCATTCTCCGCACGTGTCGCATTGTCACGCGGCGCGAACGAACCGTCCGCCCGTCCCAAAATTATTCCGCGTTCGCTGCAGTTGGTAACCGCGCCCGCCGCCCAGGAGGAAATCGCCTCACTGTCGGTAAAGCTCTTCGCTTCCTCCGGCGCAATCTCGTAGCCGGAATACTTAATGAACCGCTCTGTAAGCGCGCACATTTCCTCACGGGTGACAGCGTTCTCTGGTCTTGCCGTCCCGTCTCCGAATCCGGATATAATATTGTTTTCGCTTGCCCAGCTTATCGCGTCACAGTACCACGAGCCTTCAGATACATCGGAGAATACCGCTGCATTATTGACCTTCGGCGAGCCTGCGAGCCTGTAGAGCACCGTCGTAAACATCGCTCTTGTCATAGTGCCGTCCGGTGCGAAAACATTATCGCCCACACCTTTTAGTATATCACGTTCCGCAACGAAGTCAATATATGTCTTTCCCCAGTGCTCCGAAATATCGACAAACGTTTTTCCGTTGCTCCCGAAATAGTACGTCGCGCTCACCGGTGCGATGAAGATAACATATCCGTCAATCACCGCGGAAACCGGAACAAAGGTCTTGTTTAATACGACGTCACTGTAATAAGGAAGATAATCGCTTGCCTTAACGCCCGACGGCAACTTTACCTTGACCTTTTCGCCCGCGCTTACGCGGACCGTAACCTTTCCCGTATCCGCTCCCCCGGCGCCGCCGCCCGAGCCGGAGCTTCCCGGCTTACCGTCCGCTGTCGGTTTGAACGCCGCGTAGACGGTGACATTTTTATCGGGCATATCAAAGCTTAATGTATCGCCCGATATTTCGGCGTCAACGCCCTTGACCTCCCACTTTTCGAAGCGGTAGCCCTTATTTGCCGAAGCTTTAAGCGTTACTCTTTCGCCAGGAGCAAACTGTCCCGCTCCCGAGACACGCCCTCCCGCCGTTACCGAAACGCTGACTGTTCCGGTGAAGCCGTTGTTTTCCGCCCCGAAGCACACCGATGCACTGTAGGACGCCGCATCAGTTGCCGCCAGGCGGGCGGTTATTATTCCCTGCGCGCCCTTTGACGCCGTGAATACATTAAAGTCATCAATCTCAGCTGAACCCGTAACCGCCGTTACCGAGAAGTCAAGCTCCTCCGAATCAAGCGAAAGGATTCTTCCGTCATTTGTAACCGCAGCCGCGCCGAGCTTTCCCGAAACGCCGGAAGCCGGGCACTCAATGTTTCCGCTTCCGACGGTGGAACCGTCAAACGTCATCGCTATGCTCTTTATGTCCGAAAGAGCACTGCTCGTAACCGTAACGCTCTTTGTTTCGGAATTTCCGACATCGTCAGAGACGGTTATTTCAAGCGTTTTTGTAAGTGAGCCGTCAGGATCCGGAATGTCAAGTGATGCGGCGAACACGCCTGTCGACGGGTCAAACGAGCCGAGGGACGTTATAGGAACATCTCTGATGATTTCGGTTTCGCCGCACTTAACGGTAAATATCGCCTCAGAATCCGTCACACCGGAAAATTCGACCGTACCGTCTTTACCGTACATCGCGCCGTTTACGGGGCTCTTTATAAGAAGCCTCGGAGCGAGTGTGTCGACCGTGAATGTATAGGTCGATAAAAATCCGTCGCCGTCTGAATCCCTGCCCTTTAAGGTCAGACTGTGCCTGCCCTCGGTAAGCTCCGAAAGCGCGACAGTGACTGAGTTTTCTCCGTCAAACGCCGTTTCGTCGCCGGAATCCAATCTCCATGTCCCGGAGGACGTTTCGCTTATCTTTGCGGTAAACGTGATATCGGACTCTCTGTAAACGTCCGTATCAATTAAGGTCTTGCCCGATTCCGTCATAACGGTCTCGTTTTTCGTCACTGCCGTTTTGTCCGCAGCTACGGTAACTGTCGGCGTCGTCATCTCGGGAAGGAGGAGCTTATTTGTCAGAACCTCGTCTCCGAAGACAAAAGCGCCGTCCGTTTCGTTATAAGGTGTGATTCCGATGTAATAGTTCTTTCCGCCGGCAAGTCCCGCCGTTACGGTCTCGCCGTTTTCGCCCTTGGCGTCATATGCTCCGCCGACGGCGAGGTAAGTGTTTCCCTTTTCCGTTTTTTCAAACGTCATGTCTCCGATGTCCGTCGCCGTCATGTCCTCGTTATAGACCGTGACCTTATAGCCTGTTACCGCGGCGTCCTCTATCTCGACGCCGAATGTGAGGTTGCCCGCGGGCGCGGCGGAGACAATTTTTGCCTCGTCCGGAGTGTTTTTGTTCTCAACGTGTATCTTCTTTTCGGAAACGACCGCTCCGTTTATAACGTCCTCCTGACTATATACCGCGCGGATGTAGTAGTCGCCTGTCGGTATCTCTGAAGGGATTTTAAGTTTTGCGGTTCCGCGCGCTATCTCGTTATAGTCCGTTAAGGACGCCAGAGGATAGCCCACATCTTCGGGCTCCTTTGTAAGATAAAAGCTCAGCAAGTCAAGATCGAATAAATATTTTCCGTCATAATTAACATTTAAGTCCGTTCCCGAAAGCGTGCCCGAAACCTCGGTAACCTCGGGAGGCGTGTAAACGTTGTACAAAACGATGTCGGCTCCCGCCGGAGTTAGGGCATACCATGTCTTATCATATTTTGTCTCATCTGTCACCGTGAATGCAAACGTTGCCTTTCCGGTCGATTCGTCATACGTCACATTTGCGTTCGCCGTATCAAGGTTATCTCCCGAGTATAAAACCAGTCCGTAATCGTTTTTGCCCGCCGAAGAACCCACTTTGATCGCTTCCGCTTTGCTTCTTGCGTCATTTTCGTCCGATGCGTCAAACGTGATCTGAACGATTGCCGCCTCCGACGAGGGAGAATACGTGCCCGTATTTATCTCGTGGCTGCTCTTATCCGCGTTTGACCTGACCGATGCACCGGAGGAAAGGAGCGTAAGCCCATCCTCGTCTTCAAGATTCGTCGCCGTTATGCCGGTGTTGGTGCCTATGCGTGCATAAAGCGTTCTGCCGCGCTCGGAATCGTAGTAAACCGGAACATCGTCATATCCCAAAAGCTCGGGATATGTCGGCTCGGTCTTTGTTCCGCTTCCGAAGTCAACGCTTCCTTCGCCCCAGTAATAGGTAATTCCGAGCTTTATGAAGAGAACTTCGAGTGCTCCCCATATCTTCTCGGAGTTTATTCCGAGGTCAACCGACGCAAGCGTCATTCCGCCGACAATCGGCACAGAGCCGGGAACCGCAACCTTGGCGCGTGCAAACATTTCAAAGAACACGTCGTTATAGTCGGGGCTTATCAAAACTATATAGCCTCCGCCGTAAATTACGCCGTCAAAAAGGTCCACAACTATGTTCGCCCGAAGGTCCAGCCCCGGGTACCACTCTGCCGAAAGCCCCATTTTATTTATGACCGTGAGCGCCGGAATGTCCATCACCGTGATATCCTTAGCATTTAAGCTGATTCCGGTGAGTCCCACCGCCAGAGTCGCCTTCTTGCACGAGAGCACCTGAACGATATTAAAGCTTGTCGAAAGCAAAAGCTTTAACGGCGGCACTCCCTGTGTTAAGAATATTGTGTCGTAAAGATTCTCGATACCGCCGCCGGCGCCCGTGATCCAAAGAACCCCGAACCCGTCGATATTTATTCCGGGCTTAAACCCGCCCGCAAACACATAAAGCTCATCCGGAACCGGAATGTCGTCATGGCTCTTAAACGACACCTTTGCTTCAAGCGTGAAGGTTGCAAGCTCTATCTCGCCCGATATTCCGAACGACCAGTCGTTAATCGTATTGACCTCTATCTCGCCCTGAATGGAGGGGAGCGCGCTTACGAAGTTTTTAAGTCCGACGTTGACCTTAAAGTGAACGCCGACAAATCCTTCGCCGCAGCCGAAAAGCACGTCGGGCACCATGACGGAGGCGTTGACCTTTTTAGAGCCGTCGTCAATCTCTGTGTGCTCATCAATCTTTGAAAAATCGCGAAGCTGATTGATTCTCCCTGAGTTATATGTGTACTGATAAAGGCTCTGATCCTCGCGGTAGTATTTCCAGATATCTTTAGCCTTCGACCAGTAGGTATCGCGCTTCGTTTCCTCCGATGCAGGATTTCCCGCCGCACCGGTAAAAGAAAGGTCAAGCGACGCGGAGAACGAAACTACTCCGCAGTTTTTCGTTTCCTTTATCTTTTTAATCTGATCGCCGATCTTTTCCGTTTTTTCGACCTCGACCTTCATTGTGCCCATCTGGGCGTACGCCAATTTAAATACCATTCCGGCAAGAGTCTGCCCGATTCCCGCCGTTGAGTTCCAGATAAGGCTTACCGTGCCGTCAGTGAAATTCTCCGCGTCAACTCTCGCTCCGTTTTCATCGTAAGGTATGAGGCTGATAGGCTCGCCCTGGCTTATCTTGGTGAAGATTGCCTTTCCTTTATACACCGCAGTTCTTGCATCGCTCGTATAAAGCTCGCCGTCAAACTCCGTGCATATTGCCGATGAAGCGAATTTTTGAGGGTCTGAGTAGTTTTCATAGTACACGCTGACCGTTCCGCCCTCAAAGTCAAGGCAGTCGTTCACCGTGATGCGGTTGTCGACATTATAGGTGCGCGTCTCGGGGTCAAGCGTCTTTTTGCTGACCGCGGTGTAATATGTTCCTATCTCCTCTCCCGTTCCGGAAGTTACCTTTTTCATCTTGGTAAATTCGCCGCGGAAGGTTAATAATATCTCGGTGAAACCGCCCGCATCCTTATATAAATCAAAGTCGTGCTCTGTTTTAAATGTCAGAATCTCATAGCTGCTGCGGCTTGTTTCAACGACCGCCAAAATGCCGTAGCTGTCATTTTTATATTTAAGCTCGTCGGAAACTCTGAAAAGCAGATTGCGCGATGTGACCTTTTTGTTCTTCTCATCGGCAATGCCGGCGGAAACCGCCGCGTCCGTCCACTCGAAAACGATTTGCCAGTCGCCGAGACCCGAGATATCCTCCTCATCCGTCAGCGCGATATCCATTACTCCGTCCTTTAAGGAGATGTTTTCGTGAGGAATGGCAATTTTCTTTTTATGCGCCTCGGACTCGGCATAAATGTTCCAGTTTGCCGCATCGTCCAGCATTGTGGAATTTGTCACCGTTGCATAAAGGTGCCTCGTTCCGGAGCTGTAGATGACATCAGGGCTCATGGACGGGAACGTCACCTTGGGAAGAAGCGAGTCATTTCCCGGAAGGAGAACGTAAACTCTCTTTTCGCCGAGCCTTCCTTCCTCCGTGATCTGCCCGTTCGTTTTCGATATGTCGTACACGCCGACCGTGATGCGCTCATATGCCGCATCGGTCGTGCTCTTTGCCTTGAAATACAGTGTCTTTGACACGGTATCTCCGACCTTCACGTCGGTGTAGGGCACCGTCATCGGGTCCGCCGAATCAAAGCCGAATTCCGGAAGGACCGCGCCGCCGTCGCCGAGCGGTCTTAAATTCTCGGTGGTTGCCACTGCCAGAACGATGTTTTTAAGTTCCTTTGCCGTGTCCGACTTATAGTTTGTGAAGTTCACTCCGACGGTAAAATCCGCCTCGCCGTCGGAGGTGAGCCTCTTATAGCTCATCCTGTCGTCCGAAAGCGAGAGCATAACCGGCGCCGTCAGGTCTATCGCGACGGACTCAGACGCCGACACCTTGCTGTGCGAATATACGCCGTAGTACGTTGTTAAAGAGCCGTTTTTCCCGTTTCCGACCTCTCCCATTTCAAAGTACATTGCATAGGCGGAGTCGGCAGTCAGGTACTCATTCCTTGTGCTTGTGAAGCTTACCGTTTCGTCCGCCTCAAACTCAAAGAGCGTTGCGGCTAAGTTGTTCCAGTGTGCGAACGCCGCCTTGTATGGAACCGTCGCGTTCACCGAATATGCCTCGATAGAAGGGTCGGTCACCGAGTCCAATGCGTAAAAGCTCTGAAGCGACAGCTTGTCGGCATCCGTTATCACGCGCTCGGAGCCGAGCGATGTGACATTTGAATTTTCATCGGAAAGCATATAATATCCGAAATCCTTATTTCCGAGATATGTATCAAAAAGCACTCTCGCCTCAATCTTTTTCGCTTCCGAGCTATTCTTGGCAAAAAGCGAAAGCGAAACCATGCCGTGCTCGTTCGATGAGTCGGTTGCAAGCGAGATGACCTGGGTGAATTTAATGCCGTCCACAGACCATTCTGCGGTAATCTCTCCGTTTTCCTTTCCCTGAGTCACCTTCAAAGGCTCTGACGTGTCATACTTTCCGCCGAAGAGATATTCCTTTGCCTCGCTGCCCTCTCCTATCTTAAGAGAGATGAACGAAGTGTCATACTCCCCGTCGTGATACAAAAGCTTTTTGTTGCTGTCGGACTTTTTAATTCTGTCGCCGTCAACCGTCGAAACGGAAAATCCGCCGTTTTTCTCGGATACATATACCTTTATATAGCCGTTTTCGATTGTCTTGACTCCGGAGAGGGATTCGGCAAAGCTTGTGACAGCCGACGCCGGAATCAATGTCAGGAGCACCGATAAACAAATAAGCCACGATAAAATGCGTTTTTTCATTTTTCTTCACTCTCCTTTCTCAGTTTCCGGCATAGAGTCTTAAAAGAACGGTCTGTCTGCTCTGGGTCGTCACCAAAACGGTGTAATAGCCCGCCGACTCTATCATACATTCTCCGTTTTCAAACTTAACGGATGATTCTTTTAAATACTTCATCTGACCCTTGCTCTTTAAGCCGCGCCTTATCTTCACCGTGTACGGCTCGTCATTTGAAAGTCCCATAACAGAGAGGGTCACCTTTCCGGTCTTTATTTCCTTTGTACTGTCGGGAAGCACCGCCTCGCCGTTTACCTTCAAAAATACCGTTCCGCTTCCCAGTATGCGGACAAATCTTGCAGCTGTGATACTGTTGCCCGCCGCGTCCGTCACCTTATAGTAAGCCTTGTACGCGCCGGCAGTATCTTTATCTATCTCAGATAAGTCAATATCAACTACGGGATAAGACTCCGACGCTTCATTGTCCCACGCCGTGTATTCGCTCTTTAGGAGCGTTTCCAATTCTTCATCCGAAATTCCCGCAAAGCCGTGTACCGTTGAAGAGTCAAAGCTTATCATCGGAAGAGTAGTGTCTATGCAGTTTACGGTGACGGTATATTCCGTTCTGTTGCCCGCCGCGTCAACCGCCAAAAGAACGTGAGTGCCGTTTTCTTTAAGCTCAATTTCCTTTTCCGTGCCCTTTTTCAGGCTTACGGTCCTGTTCTCGGCATAGAGCGTGCAATCCTCATCGCTCTTTACCGTAACCTTTATCGCCTCGGACGTGGGCTTTAATAAATCGGGGTTGTCGGAAGGATATATGACGGTAAGCCCGGGCGCCTTTTGGTCAAGCCCCTCAACGGTTACTTTGTACCTTCCTATGTTACCTGCCTTGTCAGAGAAGCTTAGCTCTTTCTCTGTATCGTCATAGAACTTTAAGACAAGCGGTTTTTCCGGACCGTATATAAAAGGCGAGCCGTCCGGATTCTTTTCGCCGGCGTTCATGAAGTACACCTCTTCATCCGGCGTAAGCGTCACGATACAACCGTATGGGGCGGACGAGCCGGACTTTATCATGGGCTCTTTATCCTCTTTAAGGGCGGGAGCCTTTTTGTCTATAACGCCCTTAACGCTGCCAAGGTATGTGTCCGCCGTCTGCCCGTTCTGCGCAGTCACGGTAACATGGATCACACCGTCGAAATCATCCTCATATGTAACGGTGATGCGCTCAGGTGCTGCCTTTACGACAACATGGCCGCCGTAAACCACCTCGTACGCCGTACCGTCGGGAAGGATCAGGACTTTCGGTCCGCCGTCCGACTCAATTACCGCGCTCGCGATAGGCTTTGATACATTGATGTGCGCCGTCACGTCGGTATTTACCGGTCCCGCCGTGTGCGCGCCGTCGTCATACTTTGTCTCCCCGTCCTCCTCATATGTGTAGGAGGGCGACCAGACCGTTGTGAGCGTGGGCTTCGATGTGTCAATATCAGTTACCGAAATATCGCCAGATGAGTAGTTTCCCGCCTCATCGTGGAAAACAAAGTGAACCGAACTGTTGGAGTCAAACGGAACCTTGTACCAGGTCTTTCCGTCCATTTCCTCTCTTGATAAGCCGGAGGGCGATGTGAGCGTTACGTTGTGACCGTCCCCCGCAATCTCGTTTCCGTCAGAATCAACATCGTAAAGCCTTATGTAGCCCTCGCGCGTGTACATGGCGTTTTTCACCGTCTTAGTCTCCGAGCGGGGAGCGATCTTATCGATATAGGAAAGCATTTCCTCCGTCACGGTAAATTCCGTTGCATTTCCCGCCGCGTCCGTCACCGTGACAGTAAACTCTTCGGGCTCTGATACAATGATACTGTTGCCGGAAAGAACTGCATTCTTGGAACCCGTCACCTTAATTTCATAGGGCGACTCGTCCTTAACGGTGAGCTTTAAGCTGTAGCCCTGAACCGCGCCAACCTCCGCAAAGCCTGTGCGCATTGCCGCCTCTCCTCCGGAAACGTTGAACGCGTCCTCTTTAGTATATTTTTCAAAGCGCTTGGCGTATATATCGACGTAAACAACCGGTGCCTCGGTATCCGCCGGGGGATTTTTTATCTCCGTCACGGTGAGCCCGTCGGGAAGCGGAGCCTCCGCCAGTCCCTCGTGCCCGAAATCATCGATATATCTAAATGTATAAATATTTTCTCCGGGCTCGTAAACGTGAGTCTCGTCGTTTAACGGTGTAACATGGCGGCTTGTTTTATAGTACGATGTGACCTTGCCCTTTGACTCCATCGCACCGCCGTGATACTTTTCAATATAATCCGAAAGCCCGGAATATGTGAACTCTCTGCCCGTTGATTCAACGTAGTATCTGACATTTGCCTCGGGTGCGCCCGCTATTATGTTGTCAACATAAACCTTGACGCTTACCGAGTCGGAGCCGATATATCCCCTTTCATTGGTTCTGTAGACCTTGACCCACTGATTTTTAATCACTTTGACAGTCTTTTCCTTTGTCGGCTCCAAAGCGCTTCCTTCAACCGGGGTCATCGCCATCTCGCCGTTATCGTAGCGCTCTTTAAAGATGAGCCTGCCGTCCCCGTTTGCTGCCGCCTTTACAAGAACGTGCTCGGTCGTATTCTCCTCGGGCGAAAGCTCAATATGAATTCCGTAGTCCGTGCCGTTATAAACGAAGGTGTCCGAAAGGTTTAATTCCTCGGTTCTGAGCTTTCCGAAAACGTCAATATAGCTTATTTCGTGATCGCCGTTCTCTGTCACGGGGAAGGAATTTATCCACTCGGTCTTAAAATAGCTTCCCGAATCGTCGCTGTTTTTCCATGTGATAGATTCGGTCGGTCTTACCGGCTGGTTAAAGATTATATTAAGCCTGCCGGGCGTGTATGTAACCTCCTTCACCGCGCTCTTGCCTTCCGTTTCCGCAGAGGCGATAGCCGCCGTGCCCGAAAGCCCGAGCGGATCTTCTGCCGTAATCTCCAATGTCACCGGCATTTTTTCACCCGCGGTGTCCGGCAGAACGCCGTAAATAACCGTGTCTAAATATATGAAGCTGTAGAACGGATCCAAACTAAGAACATCCGCTCCCAGATTGGCGCTGACCTTATATATACCGGTCGGGCTTGCCGAATTCGTTTCCCAATCGTATCTGCCCTTGCCGTTTTCAAAAGTAAAGGTGAACTTATCGGAATCCAAAAGCTTTGCATATTCGCCCGTGAACCGGACTGTGAACTTTCTGTCGCCCTCGTCCTGGCGCTTTTCGTTGATCATCGTTCGGAACCTTATCTCAAACCTGCCGTCAGAGTCCGTCACTATCTCGGGCGTCCCCGAGAACCACGGCGCGTCAAAAGCGTCAACTGCCGCCTTATAAACCGAGCCGTACTTATTTACCGTGAAAATGATGTAGTCCGCGCCCGGATCCTGAACAAGCGGAAGGCGGTATGTCCCGTCCGCCATGAGCGTCATTTCCTCACTTGAGCGGAACGTGGACACATTTTCGGTTCTTGAGCTTGTGAGCGTGTACGCATAAACCTTCGCGCCCTCTAAGTCCGCGCCCTCCTCGGGCGTGAAGATAAGGCTTTCGGGCTCTGCGGAAAGCGAGCCTTTGATATGCCCCTCATCGGGATATATCTTATAATACTTTGTTTCGCTTTCCCTGCCGTTTGAGTAAACCTTTTTAACGCCGACAGTGTTTATCCTGTCGCTCAAAAGGTAAAGATAGTCGTTCCCGTCGGACAAGGTGTCGCCCGGAGAGATGAACCTAAAACTCTTATAGGCGTTCTCAATGCCGGTAGCTCCGACTTTATTTATTACTTTTGACCCGTCAAGGCTGTATACGTTTAATTCCATCACTCTGTCAGAAAGCGATTCATCCGTATTCCACATTACAACAGAATACTGTCCGGAATAGTAAAAATCGTTTTGGGCTTTGTTAAGGTGCCTGCCCGCCTTCTCTCCCGGTGTCGAAACCGTCAGTGTGTACAAATCTGAGTGGTATGCGTTTTTGTCAAACTGACCGTACGACGGAAGATAGATCGTGCCCGACCCCGTCACACGCTCTGACTGACCGATGCCGAGGTTTGAAAGCTCCACATGGCGTATCGACGACGCCGGAGTATAGATGACAGACGAGAGCGAGAAGTTATTGTCAGGCTCCGTCGCGTCAATAAACACATCGTTTCCCATTATAGCTTCCGTCGCGTTTCCCGCATTGCACGAAAGGTGCACGGAAATTTCATATACTCCTGTGGGGAATTTGTGCTCCGGAATCTTTATGCTCATTTTAAGCTTTTCGCCGTCGCGGATAATCGCCGCTCCCGAAAGCTTTACAGTAAGCTCCGGAGTACCCGAAGCATTATTTACGTTTACAATCTTTACAGCGCTGTCCTCAAGCTTCAAATTTTCATAGTCCCAGCCGAATTTATCCTTTTCTATTTCAATATTAAGCGTTACTCCCGAAATGTCGGAAAGAAGCTTTTCATCATCAAGCATTACGGGCAATTTGCCGCCCTGGCACGCAAGATTCTCCTTACTTTCTATTGTCACATTTTCAAAAGACTCCGACTCGCCGACCAGACGGAGCTTAAAGCTCTGTCTTGAAACGGAATATTCACTGTTTCCGGCGCTTTCCGGGGCGTATCTGTCAACGCTCGGGGTTCCTGTTCCGTCCGGATAGCGGACAAACGCAGTCTTTTTGCCGGAAAGGACTATAATCTCAAGCTCGCCTTCGTACTTGCCGTTTAATATGTCCTTCCACCAGCCCTGAATATAGCCGTTTGTGGAGTAAAATACAGAATACGGCGAGCTTCCGCCGTCGCTCTCCACGGTGTAGAACGAATATATTCCGTCTTTTTCTTCCATTGTCATATGATACCAGTGATTCCCCATGGTGGTACTGTAGCCGAAAAGGTTCACACCGTCAAGACTGTCCGTGGTCGTCAGCGCGATAACGGCATAGTGATTATCCTCTCCGCCGACAAACTCTGCGGGGATATTCGTCATTAAAAGTATTTCATCTTCCTGCGCAATGCCGTTAAGATACATCTCTGCTTTTTTCCCGATCGTATCTTTATAGGAAAGTGCATACTTCGCCTCCGAAAGGTCATAGGTGACCGTGCCGAGCGAGACCTCCGTCACATTTCCCTTGGTGTCCTCGGCTCTTACAAAAAGCTCCTTTGAAAACGTTGTTTTGTCATTAACCGCTGCAAGAGCCTGATAGCTCCCGACCGCATTTGACCAGGTCGCCTTATTGTCCCATGAGTATTTAACCGATGAAACTCCGCTCCTGTCGGTAACGCTGATATTCACCGTCATCTCGCCGCCGGCTGCGGTGAGCGTTCTTTCAACCTCGCCGAGAGTGACTTTGGGTCCCATTCCGTCCATAAACCAGTCGATAACAAAGGGGGATTCGAGCGTATCGTCTGGCAGGGTGTACGCCTTCTCGTTTCCGGCATAGTCCTTTGCATTTACCGTGATGGTAAGAGACGATAAGTCCTCGTATTCCTCGCCGTCCTTCGCGCGGATGTGAATGGCGTTTTTATCATGCTGGATAAAGCGCACGGCGTCGCCCGTTGTCGCCTCCGTCCACTTCTCCGGCGTGTCGGAAGCTTTGGTGAGCGCAGCATATTCGTATTTGTACGCCTTGCCGTCCCCTCCGTTATTTACCGTGAAGCTTCCGTATATTCCCTCCGCCCCGGAAGCGGAGTCGGAAATTTCAAAGCTGTAGGCAAAGCTTTCGCCCTTTTTCGTAAAGCCTTTATCCGTTACCTTCGCGCCCTCGTTATCCAAAAGGAAGCTGCCGCTCTGTGCCGAGGGCGAAATTTCCGTCTCGGAATATACGTTGCCCGCAAGGTCTGAAACCTCAGATTCAAATTCAAGGTATTTTATCTTGATCGTTCCGCCGTCGTCCGTCGCGAGGTTATTATGTATTGGAATGGTCGCCATCAAAAATGCTGTTACACCGTCGGACGATGCGTCCGCCTCCGTGTTCCACGCGGTGTAGGAACCTATGGCAAGGTAGTCCTTTCCGTTTATTTTCTTGGTTGAAAGTCCGGAATACGCCATATTCCCGAGGTTCGGGTTTATTTTTCCGTCCGTTACCAGAATGTTGGTAACCGCGGTAAGTCCGCTGTAGGAGGAGGTTTTATTAACCGCGTCTGTCAGCTCGTCAAATCTTATCATAACCGAAACACTGTCGCCCTCGCCTAAATAGCGGTGACTGTTATTGTCCTCGTCATCGCCCAAAAGCTCCGTAATCTCGGTGTTGTTAAGCGCCGCGTCGAAAATGACCTCGGAAACCTTCGGAGATTCATTGTCGATGTCCACATTGAGGCTTAAGGTCGATTTCACGATTGCATTTCCGGCGATATCGGTAATATATGAGCTTGTTTCGGTGAAGCCCTCGCCCTTCTTTTCAAGCGTAAAGCTCTTGTCATTTACTACCTGTTTTAACGTGAGCCCGCTTCCGAAAAGCGAATCGGCATAAACTCCGGCAATGCGGAATGTGCCGTCCGACTCCCTGACGGTGTATTCAAAGTAAAGACTGTTGCCCGAAAGCTCCTTTAACATCGCTTTCGGGTTGCTGCCTCCCGCGGTTGCCCCGCGCGGTCTTAACTCAAGGTATAAATCGCCGTGGTCTGCACTGTCGTCCGCAAATCTTATCGGCTCGTCAAAGGTAAGGCGCAAAACAAGCGTTGTGCCCGTTCCGATGTAGCCCTTTTCGTTTGCGCTCTTATATGTCTTTCCGCCGTCGGTACTGTATGTAAGCTCGGGAGCGGAGGGCGCCTTCATATCGCGGTATGTGATGAGCATCTTATCCGCCGACGCACCGCCGCAGGTGCAGGTCTTTTTCCCGTTTGCATATGAAACGGTGGATTTTTCAAAGCTTAAAAACGCTTTCTCGCCGACTGCGCCTTCTATGTATTTAAGCATAGCATAGTTATCCGAAAACTCGTCATAATCGCCGAAGCGCGTATATTCGGTCTCCATATCCGTGTACGCTCCCGAATGTGACGCGCACCAGGAATTGGATACAAAGAGGCTTGCCTTTTCAAACGCCTTGACATCCTGCTTTTTAAACGTGCTCACCTTGTGAGTGTGAAGGTTATTGTAAAGGCTTGCAGAAAAATTCACCGCAAGATTCCTGTCGGACTTTGAAACAGCGCGGAGCACAGACTTTCCCCATGCGCTCTCCCCGCCTCCGAAATAAATTCTTCCGTCATCCGTCCCCGTCGAGTTGTCATAGACCGCCGAGTCATAGGAAAGCGGAGTATACTTTCCGCCCGAGAACAGACCTACTGCATTGTAGTAGCCCGGGTAGTCCTTGTCATGCGCATCTGTCTTTAAGCTCTCGTAAAACGATGCGTCCGTTCCGGTATAGGCGTTCAGTATCGCCGCCTCCGGCTTCACCCTGTCATAGACTACCGCTCCTGCCGCCGATGAGTCAAAAAGCGTCACGGCGCACTGGGAGAATATGAGTGAAAACGTTAGTGCCGCGCTTAAGAATCTTTTTTTCATCTTTTCCGGTCCTCCTCTTTTTTAGGTCACTATACTTTTATATTTTCGTTTCAGTTTAAAAATGCACTCCCTATCGTCATCGGAGTGTATTTTTAAAGTTCTTATATGCCCCGCCTTCGGGCAGGGTGATTTTTCATTGCCGCAGCCGCATAAAAAAGGGCTGCTTTCTTCAAAATTATTCTACCATAAAGTCAATTGGAATGCAACCCAAATTTGACATTTTTAATAAAAATTCAATCAAAAAGGACCGTCCGGAGAGTTCTCCGGACGGTCCTTTTTTTAACTACTTTTCAATTTTTGTGATGATTACTTTTCCTTCATCCCCGTCCCATGTAACTTTAGCTCCGAGTTCTTCTGAAATGAATCTTAACGGGGTGTAGGTTCTGCCGTTTTCGATAAACGCGGGAGAGTCAAGCTTAACTTCTTTTCCGTTTACCGTTGCCTTGTCGCTTCCGACCGTAATCTTTATTACAACCTCTTCGCCGTCGGCATTTTTTCCGGTTATCGTTACGAGTCTTTCCTCCTCGTTCCACGAAACCTCAGCACCCAGGTTTTCTGCCACGAAGCGCGCGGGAAGCATTGTACGGTCGTTTACTATCTTCGGTGCTACATCGTTGGTCTTCGTCTTTCCGAAAACATCCGCGTCCTTCTCGCCAATCGTTAAGATAATCTCGTTTTTACTGTTGTTATTTTCAGACCCGCCGTTTTTCTCCCATGCGGCATAAAGCGTCATTCCGCCCGTCACCTTTTCGGAGAAATCATACTTATTCTTAAGCTCCTTGTCTTTGTACCAGCCCGCAAATGTAAAGCCTTCCTTTACGGGTTCATCGGGCTCCTTAACTGCGGAATTTTTAAACACCGTTTCCTTTGCAACCTTGCTTCCGCCGTTTGACTCAAACGACACGGTAAGAAGCGTTGAGCTTCCGCCGCCTCCGCCAGATGACGAGCTCCTTTTTCCCGTTTCGGGATAAGTAACCTCCAAGGTATCGGAATCCGCCGCGTTCGTGACGCTTTCCGCACCCGCCGCCTCATAGCCGTTCTCGGGAATTCCCGAAACCGTATAGTTTGCGCCGGGGGTGATTTTGATCGTCGCGCTATACTTGGTGGAATATGCAAATCTTTCCGACACTTCAGGACTCCACGTAATGTCCGCTCTGTATTCGTCCGTTTCTATTTTCGTCTCGGCAACCGCATTTTTAACGGGCGTCTTGATCTTTATAACGTTGTTTACGGTCTTTTTATGAATATTAAATTCCAAAGGATCGCTTATAAGTCCCTTATATGCCGGCGTTTCGTTGACAAACGCCTTCACATAATATGTGCCCGCATCCTTGGGAACCTCCTTGCCGTATTCTCCGTCGCTTTCCTTTGCATATTCAAAGAATACTTCGCCGTACTCAGCCTCAGCCTCGGGCTTTTCCGGCTCACTGCCGTATGTCCAGTCCGCTATTTTTAAGGGCTTTGTAAATGCGTTTTCAGCCTGGGGAACATCATTTTTCATCCAAACGGCATAAAGCAAGGTGCTTTCCGTAATTGTTATCTTATCGCCCTTTTTATATGTGCCCTCTGTTGCGTCCTTGTCATAAGACCAGCCGATGAAAGTATAGTCCTCTCTGGTCGGTTCAGCCTCGGGTATATCAAAGGTCGCGCTCTGACCGACAGTGACATCCTCATTAAGACCCTCGGGCTCATTCTCGCCGCCGTTTGCCGAAAAGCCTAAAAACAGCGTCATCGTTGCTTCCTCTGTTTTCTGAGTGAGCGAGATTTTATTATCCGAAAGCTTAAAGGTATAGTCAGGATTGCTTATCTTAAGCTTTGCCATGTCGTTGTTTGTGAGTGTGACGCCATCAGCGGCAGTCGCAATGCATCTGCCCTCAGCCGCATTATCAACCGTCAGCATAATCGGATGGTTTATTGCCGCGGTAATCTCGATGCACTTGTCAACATAGGCGTCGTTCATCAAATATATGTCGTTGCCCGTGTCAATATCAGCATATCCGCCGATTTCCAAAAGCGCGCTTTCTCCCTGCTTGCAGCTATGGAACACCGCCCCGCCGAGAGGCGACGAGTTATCCTTTATCGTTCCTCCTGTTATAACGGTCGTGCCGAACGATGAATTATATATCGCACCGCCGACATTTGAGTAGTTGCCCTTTACCGTTCCGCCGGTTATCTTGAGAACCGCGTCTCTTACATAGAACGCGCCGCCTCCGTAATCCGCCGTTGCATCCAATGTCTTATTATTTTCAACGGTTCCGCTCTTTAAGTCAAACTCGGCTCCGCCCATCATATAGACCGCACCGCCGTAGCTCCTCGCTTCACAGTCCTTTATCGTTCCGCCGTCTAACGTGAACTTTCCGCCAGCCATATAAACCGCCGCGCCGCGGACACCGCCCTTGGACATTTCCACGGTCTTTTTCTGACCGGTGATTGCGGCTCCTTCCTTCATTATGACTTCGCCGCCCGTCACATATATTGCCGCAGAGGTATCCTCTGTTTCGGTGACCGTTATGTCTCCTCCGCTTAAGGTAACGTCCTCAAGCGTCAGCACTGCTCCCTCATTAACGGTTAACATGGAGCCTGCTGCCGACCCTCTTTCAAGCGTTCCGCCGCCTGTTATAATGACGCTGCCCGCGATAGTTATAGGTGCGGTAACCGAAACGGTGCCGGTTACATTAATAACCGCAGTGCCGGATATCTCGCCGCCGGAAATCACCTTTCCGTCGTCCCAATTTATCTGCTCCTCAGCCGCCGAAATGCTTCCGAAGGAAAGCAGAAGCGTCAGCGCCAATGCCAATGCTAAAAATTTTTTTGTCATTATAATTCGCCCTTCTTTAACGTTTTTTATACTGTCATTTTTAAGGCATTCTTAATAAGCCGCACAAAATTATGATTTCCCTGAAAATATCAGCCCACTATCTCATCCGGATCGTCATATGCGGTTCTTGCCGGGATGACCCAGATCATCTGATTATTGTTATCCCACTCAACGCGGCAATCCAATGCATCCGTTATATCGCGGAGCTTAAAATAGTTGTTGCCTTCAATATTATAGCAGGTTGCCTTGATCGGCACACCGTCAAGCGTTAAAAATACCGATGATGAAAGAGCCGTTCTCTGAGCCCCGTCGCCCGGTGTTAACTCGCCTCCGACCGATGTATAATCATAAAAGCTTAACATATCAATTGAATTTGTTGCACTGTCATACTTAACATCAAAGCCCTTAATTGTTCCGTCAAGTATCTTTGCGATGTCTCTTAACTTAAAGTAGTTGTTGTCGTCAATGTTATATGCGACGGTGTTATATTTAAGACCGTCCAAACAAACAGTCTGCGTTTTTGCAACAGAGCTCTTGTTAAATTTGTTTCCGGGATAATAGGTGAATGTATCGTGCTCATCATCCTCGTGAACCAGATAGCGGATCTCGCCGTTATAGAAAATGGTATATATCTTTCCGGTTATCATCCAGGGGTCTATATCGGAAGGATCTATTCCGGGAATATTCCTCATATCCTCGTCACGGTCAAACGAATACTCTTCAATGCCATATACGTTTACCCATTCTTTGTCGTGTATTTTATTAATATCGCCGTTGTTTGAGCTGACCCAATTATAGTATTCCAGCATCATATCCTCATCAACGTTAATATATCCGAAACGATATGCTTTGAGCTTTGCAATTCCTTCGGCAGAATAGGTCAGCGCGCCCCATTCGCCCCATGGCGTATCCACTGACAGAACGCCGATAGGTGCACCGAGCGCCGCCGTGTCCTCTATGGACAGAGTTTCGGTGAATTCGTCCAAATAGCTTGTCGGAACATAGCAAACCTTTGAATTAAACCATATTTTTGAATTTGTTCCGTCATAGTTTAAGTCGATAACATCAATTGCCGCGCCTTTTTTGACCGAGCCGGTAACTGAAGAACCGTCCGAAATGTCACAGTCAACTGCCGCTATGGCTTTGTACCGCGTTTTCGGTTTTTGAGTGTTCGCGAGCTGTGCATTCACATACTTGGATTCAACATAATAAAGACCCTTTTTATAGTAGATCTGATAATGCCCGTTCTGCGGAGCCGAGTCCACTATCTGAACAGACTGGTTGATTTTGATAACGCCCGATTTCACATAATCCTTATCGTCGGGCGTGGTCTTAACCAGTAAAAGACCCGTTGCCTTGCCGACCGCTTCAATTTCCGGAGGCGTCGATACCTGATTGTTAATATCTAAAATATAGCAATTTTGTCTCGGCAGGAAATATACGCCGGGCTTCCAGCTTGTGAAAGCGGTACCGTCCTTCTCGCCGCACTGTCTTATCGAGCCGCGCGATTCGTCAACACCGCCCTCGCTCCATACGGCAACCCATTTCTCGTTATAGGCAACAACCTCAAATTCACTCGTTGTCGTAACATAAAACGCTGTGTTGGCGAATGCATCGGTCCTGGTCCAATCAGAAAAAATGGGGTCATAACCTATTTCCCTAAGCTCATCAAGTCTTCTGATATGATAGTTCATCGGCGGATTTCCGGGATAAAACGATGCTTTTACCGAGCCGATCTTTCCCTCATCGCCAATATGTACAACAGCCATTCCCACAAGCGGCAGCGAAGCGGGGCGGTCGTGTCTGACCCATTCCGTCGGCACCTTTGCATAGAAATTTCTTTCTTTCCCCTCGGTCGTTTTGCTTCCGCCGTAGATGTAGTCGGAAAGGAACGTCATCTCAATTGCGTGCTGATACTTGTCGGGATCGGAAGTCTCCCATTGTTTGTTTAACTCCTTTTCGGCAGTCCCGGCAGCTTCAAGTATCGGTTTTGTTTCCCGGGACGTCTCATAGGCAAGGATATATCCGACCGTCCCGTCCGAAAGCTGGATCTTATGAAACTTCCTGTTATCCTCTCCGATTATGTAAGCCTCCAGAACGGTTACTCTGGTTCCCTTGCTGACCTCACATATTCCTCCCGAATAAGTGGGGTTTTTCGTAACCATTACAGTACCGCCGTATACAACATAAGCGGTGTCGCCCGCCTTCAGTTTGTCCGCGGCGGACGCAACAGTGCCAAGCAGCATAATTATGCAAAGCACTGCCGTTAGAATTCTTTTAAACACAGTAATTCCTCCTTTTATTTTGTTCATACCGGCTCCCCTTTTCCTTTTATTTGATTATTTCTTTTTTCCGCAAGCTTTTCCTCATTGCATTTGGGACACCTCGTCATGCTCGTTGACCGGCTTTTAAGCTGAGTCTGCCACGAGTGACCCTTTTCGCACCGCCACCATACCGGAAAGCTGCTTGTATGCTTTAATGAATCCGGACTGAGCGTTCCGTTTTTCTCACTGTCCCACTCCTTAAGCAAATAAAGCTTTCCCTCTTTCTCGCAGTAGCTTTTAAAATCCAACCAAGGTCACCTCCCCCATACCTTGACTTTTTTTCCTATATATGCTATAATTATTATACACCGTACATTGATGTTCGATGCAAGACTTTTTTTAACTTTTTTGAGGTATTAAATGAGCAAAAACAAAAATCTTTTTTCCATAGGGGAAATTGCAAAATCAATCAACATAACGCGCAAAATAATATTAAATTACGAGGCAAAAGGGCTTATAAAGCCGGATGTTAAGGAGGGGCAAACCGGGAACAGATATTACTCGATCGACACCTTCACCCAGATAAAATCCATAAGGGTTTTTCAAAGCCTCGGGCTGTCGCTTGACGAGATCAGGGAGTATTTCAGCGACAAGACGGATCTGACGTCGCTTATCAAAAGGCTTGAGGCGCTGCGCGATGAAATTGAGCTTAACATTTCAAGGCTATATGAGCGCACAAACAAAGCGAACGGCGTGATCATAAAAGTCCGCCTCGATGCACAGAGAGTTTACGCCGCGACACTTAAGACCTCGTCCGTCGCGGAAAAAAGCGCATTTCTTCGCCAAACCGCGCTTATTGCAATGCGAAGTTACGGAACCGACACGACAAAGAGGATGTACTTTACCGAGTTTCCCTTGGATGAGCCGGATAACATCACCTTTGCCGTTGCGGTACCTCCCGAAAGCGAGGGCGAAAACATATTAAAAGCCAAGGAGTCCGATGCACTTAGTATCATTCACCGCGGTGCGTACGAGTCTCTTCCCGCCGTCCGCGAAAAGCTTCTTTCCTACGCAAGGGAAAACGGGCTAAAGCCGACCGGCACATGCCGCCACGTTTATATTGAGGGTCCGCCCCAGCACAAGGACAAAAGCAAGTTTATAACTCAGGTTTTACTCCCCATAGAAAAAGACTGATTCAAAAAAATCAGTCTTTTTTATTTATTTTGTGATGATGACCTTTTCTCCGTCTTCAACCCATAAAACTTTTGCTCCGAGCTCCTCCGCGATAAATCTTAAGGGAGTGTACGTTCTGCCGTTTTCGATAAAGGCGGGCGAGTCAAGCTTTACCTCTTTTCCGTTGACAAGGGCAGTTTCTTCGCCTATCGTGATAAGGATGGTCACGTCCTTGCCCGTTACGGTGACAAGCTTTTTCTCCTCGTCCCACTCGACTTTCGCGCCGAGGCTTTCCGCAACAAAACGGGCGGGAAGCATTGCGCGGTCAGCAACTATCTTCGGTGCAACATCGTTTGTCTTTGCCTTTCCGAAAACCTTTGCCTTTTTCTCGCCGATAGTGAGCACTATCTCGTTTTCGGAATTGTCCTTCTCCTCCCATGCGGCGTAAAGCGTCATTCCGCCCGTCACCTTTTCGGAGAAGTCATACTTATTCTTAAGCTCTTTATCCGTGTACCAGCCGGCAAAGTCAAATCCTTCCCTGGTCGGCTCCTCAGGCTCGGTCAGCAGGGAATTTTTATAAACACGCTCTTTATCAACCTTGCTTCCGCCGTTTGAGTCAAACGATACCGTAAGAAGCGTCGAACCGCCTCCGCTGCTGCCGCCCGAGGATCTTTTATAAAGCTTTACTGTACCAGTAAGCGTTTCATAGTTTTTGCTGTCCGCCGGTTCAAAGAGCCATTTATAGTTTTTATTTGCCGCAACAACTGTTTCACCGGCAAGTAAAGTACCGTCGCCCTGTACCCACTTCACGCTTCCTTCCGTGCTGAATGCGCCGTCTTCCGCGTTAAGCTCTGCATCGGCAAGCGTTTTTCCGGAGGACGTGATTTTTTTATAATTCGGGCTGCCCGAAGGCTTTGCCTTTTCAACAGTCCAGCTTGCCGTAACAGTGTCGGTTGTACCGTCACTCCACTTGGTTTTGGGCAGAACGGTTATTTCATATGTTCCGGCATCGGTCGCGACCGTGCCCGATATTGTCATAAACACAGGGTCAAAGCCCGAAACCTCCGCTGTCTGTTCTTCGCCGGTATAAACGTACGAGCCTTTAACCTTAATCTCGGGCTTATCGGCTGAAACGAATCTGACCTCTTTTGTAACAAAGGGCGTGTTTGCCTCGTAAATATCATTGACGGTCACATTCTTCCAGGATTCTTCATCTCCCGCATAGTATACGTTTTCAAGGTCGTTTGCTTCGAAGAAAGCGAATTCTCCGACTTCCTCAATATCTGACGAAAACGTTACATCTTTAATACCGGTGTATGAAAAGCCACCCCACAAGATCTGCTTTACTCCCGAAAGTCTGATAGCCGAAAGCTTTTTGTTCTCATCAAACGCGTACTCCTCTATAGTCGCGACGCTTTGAGGGGTGGTAAACGAAGCGTCGCCCTTTGCGGCAGGATATCTTATGAGCACTGTCTTGTCTTTATTGTAAAGCACGCCGTCCTCCGACGAATAATTTGCGTTTTCCGCGCTTACCGATATGCTTTCAAGGCTCTCAGCGTTAAAGGCGTTTCTACCGATTGAGGTAATGCTTTCCGGAACAAAAATGCTTTTAAGCTTTTCGCATGAATTAAATACAGCGTCTGCGATATTAGTAACATTTTCCGGAACGTTGATTTCATAGTCTCCCGCAACATCGCCGTTTTTTGCATCAACTATCCATTTGCCGACAATCAGCAAGCCGTCTTCATAATTTGCACTTTTGTTTTTGCTGTACTCTGAAAACGCGCCGGAGATTACTCTATCCACGCTCTCGGACATAGTGTATCCCTCAAGCGATTTACCTGTCGGGAATTTATAAAGCGCCGTCTTTGCCTTATTGAAAAGCACGCCGTCCTCCGATGCGTATGTTTCGTTGCCCTCATCAACGTTAAATTCTGTCAGCGCCGTGCATCCGGGGAAGATTCCCATGGAATCAATCCATGTAAGCGAAGCGGGAACGTTTATTTTGGTAAGACTGCTGCAATTAAAAAACGTATCGGTCATAATAGTGGTGATCCCGTCAGCCAGAGTGATACCGTCAAGGCTCGTGCAGTTTGAAAAAGCGCCGAAATAGATTCCCGTTACTTTATCAATATTTATTTTTTCAAGCGCGGTGCACCTATAAAAGGCATAGCTGTTTATTGTTGTCACACTGTCGGGAAGAGTCACCTCTTTAAGCGCCGGGCACTCGTAAAACGCATACTGACCGATATCTGTCGCGCCTTCTTCTACGACTACCTTTTCAAGATTGTTATTTATTGCCTCATTTTCTCTCCACGGTGCCATCGAATAAAAATTGGTGGGATTCTGGAAATAGACAGCCATATCGCCCGTGCCGCTTATGGTGAGCGTTTTTGTTTCACTGTCAAACTCCCACGTAAGATTTTTGCCGCATTTACCGCTCATCTCTCCCTCGGCAGCCGCCGTCATGGGGATAAGAGTGAAAAGCATGCAAAAAACGATAAATGCCGCCCATATCCGTTTTATGTTGTTCATTTTAATTCCGCCTTTCTATGTCAGTTGTTGTTAAGTACATAAGAAAACTTCCAGAACATTGTCGCAGTGTCCGCTCTTGTGGGTGCAACCTTGGGATAGATGGCATATTCATAGCCGTTAACCGAATGGATAAACATAACGTTTTCATTAAAGCACCACACGACGGGAACCTTCGCATAGTCCGCTATTTCGTCATAATCGTTGTAGCTGTCAAGTCCTGTGGAAACGTCGGACACAACAAGTCCCTTTGACTGTGCATAACGGTAAAAGATTGCCGCTATCTGCTCTCTTGTAACTGCGTCGTCCGGCGAAAACGTCGTCTCTCCCGTGCCGTTTAAGATTCCTGTTGCCGCTGCCCAGCTGACCGCTTTTTTGTACCAGTCCTGCGTAAGATCGGTAAATTTTGAGTTTTCGCCCGTTTCGGGAGAACCCGCAAGGCGGTAAAACATTGTCGCAAACTGTGCGCGCGTTATGGTCATGTCGGGGCTGAAGGTGTCGCTCCCGGTTCCGGTCATAATGCCTTTATCAAGGCAGAACTCGATTCCGCTGTGGTCGGGGTCGCCGTCCGCGCTCTTTATGTCGCGGAAGCGTTTTACCGCACAGTTATTGCCCTTTTCCTCGCAGGTGAATCTGCCGTCCGCCGCGGCGGTCGGCTCGCCTTTTTCTATAACCTCGCCGGTATCTATGAGTATGCACTTAAATCCGTTGTCGCGCGCGTACTGCTCACCCGCCGTGCCGCTATAGCACTTTATTACAAGATTCTCATTTCTCACGTCATAGTCGTTCACATAGTCCCAGCCGAAGGCGTGCATGTCAATCTGCGTCACGCTTTTGGGAATCGTGACCTCGTTTAAGTTATTGCAGCGGAAGAATGCCGCCTCTCCGATATGCTCGACACCCTCTGAAATGGTGAGGTTCGAAAGGCTCTCGCACCACGAAAAAGCATTATCGCCAATTTCCTTCACCGTGCCGGGGATTACAACATTGTTAAGATTTTTACACCAATAAAAACCGAGTTTTGAAATTGATTTTAATGTCGACGGCAGTTTAACCGAGGTGATATCTGACATTTCAAATGCGTCAACACCCATAAGAGTTGTCCCCTCACGTATCTCAATTTCTCCGACGGCTTCCCACTCGTGAATCTGCTTATTCTCGGTCGGCGCAGACGGGTCGGGATTGTTTATAGTTTCGTAGCCGATTCTGATGCCGGCAATCAGATACTGCCCGTGATACTGTATCCCGTCCACGCGGTTGCCGGGATCATTATCATATGCCGTGCCGAAAAATATTCTCTTTCCCATATATTCAAGGTTTTTGGGCATCGTAATGTTTTTAAGCGCCTCGCCGCATATTGCTTCGTTTCCTATATATTTTACACTGTCGGGAATTACAAGAGTTTCGAGAATGTCGCCGCAGTTAATGGCTGCGTCCTTTATAACCTCAAGACCGTCGTTTAGTTTAAGATATTTTAAGTACCGGCAGTCAATGGCTCTGTTTCCGATTTCCTTTATCGTAGGCGGAAGCGTGATGCCGGAAATTTTTGTCGCGCTTTCACGAAGTGCTCCGTCGCCTATCGCCGTAACCGGATGACCGTCTATTTCGGACGGAATATCAAGTTCAACCGTAAAATTCGGATCGGAGTCGTACCAGAATTTTGCCGAATAACTTGTAATCATTGCCGAACCGTCATCACGGATAGTATAAACCAATGATTCGAGTGAATCATTTTGGCGATACTCCTCCATATCGTCGGTTATGGCAGTTTTACTTTGCTCGTTCCATTCCATACCATAATCCGTGTCGTAAACGTTCCATGCATGGCAGACCGTGCAGAGCATCGATACTGCACATAATAAGCTTAAGATTTTTTTCATTTAACCGCCTCCATAAGTTGATATTTAAATTTTAACATAAACAGCCTTTACAGTAAACACCGCTTTCCGAACGGTCATTGCCAAATTCGGAAATTTTTCTTTGCTTTTTCCCTTTTATGTGGTAAAATATATGCTGTGAGGAGATGATTCTATGTTCAGCGACAAGCTTAATGAATATATAAAACTTACCGGCGCACCGGCAAAGGAGATTGCAGCGCTTTCCGGTCTTTCGGAGGCGACACTCAGCCGCTACAGAAACGGCACAAGAATCCCGAAGGAGGAGGACTCCGAAAAGCTCTGCCGGGGGCTTTATAAGCTTCTTAAATGTAAGGGCGTTTCGGTATCGTTCAACGAGCTTGCTCTTGCCCTTAAAGCGGACCTTCCGGAAAAGGGCGCCGTGCTCCCCTCCTTTTCAAAGAGGCTGGACGCGCTTTTTACCGCGCTTTCGGTCAACTCGTCAGAGCTTTCGCGCGCGTTAAGATATGATTCTTCATACATTTCAAGAATAAGAAATTCCGAAAGAAAGCCGTCCGACCCCGAAAAATTCGCGTCGGACACGGCGCTTTTCATCTCGCGCCGTTATGACTCCGCGGCGTGCAAAGCGGCTTTCTCCGCCCTCTCCGGGATTTCGGAAAAGGAGCTTTCCTCTCCCGAAAAATACTCCGAAGCGATATTTCTCTATCTTAAGGGCAATGAGTCAGAGCGCGTCTCCGCCAATCCCGGTATATCGTCGTTTTTGGAAAAGCTTGACGCTTTTGACCTTTCCGAATACATAAGGGCGATACACTTCGATACACTTAAAGTGCCGACCGTGCCCTTTGAGCTGCCCGTAAGAAAGACATATTACACACTTGAGGGAATGAAATCCGGCGAGATAGATTTTTTAAAAAGCACTGCGACGAGCAGAGCGCAGAGCGACGTCTTTATGTTCAGTGACATGCCGATGGACGATATGGCTAAGGACTCCGCGTTTTCAAAAAAATATATGATCGGGCTTGCTGCCATGCTTAAAAGGGGACTTCACTTAAATGTGGTCCACAATTTAAATCGCCCGGAAAGGGAAATCATGATCGGGCTTGAAGGCTGGATACCGCTTTATATGACCGGGCAGATCTCGCCCTATTACCTAAAGAACGTGCATAACGGCGTTTTCTGCCGGCTTTTAAATGTTTCCGGCACCGCAGCGCTTGCCGGCGAATGTATCTCATCACACCACGCCGACGGAAAATATTATTTTACAAAAAATAAAGAGGAGCTTGCCTATTACAGAAAAAGAGCGGAGCAAATACTTAAAAAAGCGCTTCCTCTTATGGATATCTGCCGTGAGGAAAACAAGGAGGAGCTTAAAAATTTCGTTTTGTCGGATTCCGAGCCCGGGAATTACAAAAGCATTCTCTCCTCTCCCTCCATCTTCACTTTGGATAATGAATTTTTAACCTCGTTTTTAAAAAAGCGGAATGTGCCGGATGAGGACGTTAAAAGGATAACAGACTATGCCTCCTCCGTGCGGCGCTATATTGCCGAAAGGCTTTGTGCTTCTTCGGTGACCGATGAACTTTATTTTCCCTCCGAAGAGGAATTTTCTCTCTCCCCTCCGTCACTCTCTCTTTCGGGACTCTTTTATGAGAAGGATTTAACCTATACATATGACGAATTTTGCCGACACGTAAGCCTTTGTGAGAAGTTTTCAAAAGAGAACGGCAGCTACCGCCTCATAAAGAGCTGCTATCCGGGCTTTAAGAATTTAAGCATACACATAAAATCCGGCAAACGGGCGATAATCTCAAAAGGGCGCGGACCCGCAATTCACTTTATCGTAAGGCACCCGCTCCTGCTTTCGGCAATAGAGGAGCAAATTTTCCCGTTAAAAGATTAAAAGGCTTTCCTATAAGGAAAGCCTTTTTTCTCTCCGCTCCTTGATAAAGGCGGCATATGAGCCCGTCAGCGTTAAGAGCGCCCATATTAAGATGATGCCGTTCCAGCCGATAACTCCCATAAGCGACGAGAACACGATATTTGAAACCGCCGCGCCGATATAGCCGGCGCAGTCTAATATTCCGTTCGCGCCGGAGACCTTTCCCGTCGCGCCGAGTCCCGGAATGTAGATGCTCCACATCATGGAGGAGGCAACCTGTGACGATACGCCGGAAAGAAGGAAAAATCCGATGTTTATCCATCTTCCGAACGGCAGCAGCATCAAGATAAAGCAAAGCGCGGAGCAAAAATATGCGGCTTTGATGATTGCTATATCGCGCTCATGCATAAGCTTAAAAATAAAGAACGCGCAAAAGGGGATCGCCGCCCTGATGACGGACATTGCGGAAAATATAATGTTCGATATGACCTTGTCAAACAAAAGTACCTCTGTAAGATAGGTCGGTATCCAGAAGTTTATCGACGACGCGGATATTTCTATTATCATCCCGATTCCCAGGTAGAAAACGAAATTCGGAATCTTAAATATTCCCGCTATGTCAAGCTTTTTTCTTTCTCCGGGCACGAATTTTTTTATGCGATTTTTCTTTTCAAGATATGTAAGCATGAAAGAGGCGAACGCGGCAAAGAGGAAAGCACAGATTCCCGAAGCTAAGAACGCTCTTTTCCAGGCAAAAAGCGCGGCGCAAAAGCTCGCGATAAAAACGCCCAGAAAGCTTGCCGCGGAAAAGAACAGGCAGATGACCCTTGCATGATCGGCACAAGTGTTTTCCGTTATTATCTTCATGAGCGGTCCGCGGAGCATCGACAGTGAAAAGCCCAAGAGAATAAAACTGAAAAAATGAACGGCGTGCACATCGGTAAGCGGAAACAAAAAAGCCGCGCATCCCGAGAGCATAAGCCCTGATGCGATCATTTTCTTAGGATTTAACACGTCGCCCGCAACTCCGTTTACCAGTTGTCCCGCCGCATAGGAAATGAAATACGATGAGGAAAGCATGCCGATATAGCTTTTTGTGAACTGCCCGCCCGCAAGCATTTCCGGCGTCAGCACCGAAAGGACATTTCTCATGTAATAGCTGACGATATAAGATATAATGCAGATAACGCCGATAAGCGCCGCATTTCCCGAGTCTTTTTTCATTACAATCACTCCCAAAGCAAGCTAACGGTCATTATAACACGTCTTCGTCCTAAAGTCAACATAAACGCACATAAATACACATTTAAATTTACAAAAAGCACTGTAACCTTAGGTTACAGTGTTTTCTTCGTAAAACCATTACTTTCTTATCACGGGGCGGCTTTAGCCTCATTTTTCATTTTTTATAAGCAAAAAGTATTCCCGCATATAGAGAACGAAGGCGAGTACCATAAACGCCGCGCAGGTTAAAATTATCACATCGACCGCCTTGTCGGGCATCGGGAACGCAAAAAGCGCAATCATCGCCACAAACTGAACAACGGTCGACACCTTGCCGAACCACATTGCTCCGGACAGTTTTTTCTTCTTTTTGCAAAGCGTGAAAAGTCCCGCAAGCCCCATGGTAAGCTCCTTGACCAAAAACACTCCGACAAGCAGCCACATATCCTTATACCGCGAAAGGAGGCACACAATAAGTGACGCCTGAGTGAGCTTGTCCGCAACCGGGTCCAATATCTTTCCCCAGTCGGTTATCATGTCAAACCGGCGCGCTATAAATCCGTCCGCCATATCGGTAAGCCCGGAAAATGCGACAAGCAATGCCGCAGACACATATTCCCCTTTAAAATAAAGATATGTGAACGCCGGAATCAAAAGTATTCTCAGATAGCTTAAAATATTCGGCAGCGAAAACGCTTCTTTTTTGACCTTCTCCATTTTACACCTCTCCAATCAAGGCTTACTCCTCTTTATCCGGCTCCCTGTCCGAATTATACTCAGGCTCTGCCAAAGGCTCGGGCAATTTTACTTCTTCGGGTATGAGTGAATTTAAATCGCGCTGAACAAGCGCGAGGGCAACCAAAGACACTCCTGCTCCCGAAACAGGCGCGCCGCTTACACCGGAAAGCGCTGCCACCGCAGACAAAAGTATTCCGAAAGCCGAAACAGCCGAAATTAAAATTCCGCGGTTTTTAAGCTCTGTCTGCTCCTCGTACGCAGTGTAGTACCAATAAAGACGGTAGGGAGAAAAGATGATGAATGCCGCAATCTTCCCCTTATAGTCGGTCTTCCCCGAAAGAACGGTCATCTGCTTCACAACGCTTGCCGCCCAGACGGCAAGATAAACGCCGAACGTAGCCGCCGAAAGCCAGAGCATTTCACCCGTCTTAACACGGCGTTTTCCCGAAAGGTCGGGATAGAGCGCCATTACGTTTAACGCGGAGAGCATTAAAGCCTCCGTCACATACGTTGCCGAGAGGAAATACGTTCCCGCAATCACCGCGCGCAGAACCGACGCAAGGATCGCCGCACTTAAAAGAACCGACGGAATGTATTTATTTCCAAGCGTGCCGGAGGTATAAACCATCATTATTATCACGGCGGTAAGCTCCGCCGCTATAAGCATAAGGTGCGCCGTGCCCATTATCCCGTCGCCTGTCCTGATGCAGAGTATTATAGCTATGCCGATGCTGCCTGCATATATCCCCTCCGCCGCAATCAGCGCGGAGCGGCTTTTTATGAGCGTGCCCAAGGTAAATACCGCTCCCGAAGCGAATAAAAGCAAAAGCTTTAACCCGAGGAGCGCGGAAAGGAATCCGAACGGGTACCTGTCCGCGACATAAAGAAACTCCGTTACGGACATTAAAGCGGCAAGGGCAAAAAAGACCACCGCAATGATTCTGTTTTGATTTTTCATATTATTACCCCTTTCCAGGCTTCTTTACTTATTCTACTACAATCAGACAAAAAGGTCAAGCGCAAAAAAATGCAGAAGGGCTGCGCATTAAGCGCAGCCCTTCCGAGGTGGGAACAATTATCAGGAAAAATCCTTGCGGTAAGGATTTAGTCTGCTTGATCTTGCTTTTTAAGCCGGTTCTTTTTGTCCGTTTTCTTAATTTTATTTTATCACCATTTATATAAATTGCAATTTACAAATATCTCAATATACTGCACTCCTGTTCCAACTTTTGATTCAGGGCAAAAAAATAACGGCGATTCTCCGTTATTTCGCCGTTATTTCACTCTTCTGTCGCAGTCAATGTATTTTCTTTTCCAGCTCTCGTTATGCTCCACATTTTCCGGGCACCCGGTAAACAGGTCGTTCGCAAGCTCTTCAATCTCGATTTTAAGCTCCAGATCGTCAAGATAATACTCGGGAATCGCGTCCACCCCCAAATATGCTCCCATAATGCTTCCCGTTACCGCGCCGGTGGAGTTTGAATCCCCGCTGTGGTTCACCGCCGCAATGATTGCCTTCTCAAAGCTGTTCTGATATTTTAAGCTGCAATATATTCCGACCGCCAGAGCCTCGTCCCCGCAGAGCCCGCCGTTACGGCAGAGCCTTCGTATCGCCTCGGAATCGTCCATCTCCCTGCCGGCTAAGCGTACTGCGCGCTCAATAAGCTCAATAAGATCCGCGGTCTCCGGATACGTCTCCTTTGTCCCCTCCAGCGTATCAATACAGTCATAAACAATGTTATAAAGGTTTTCATCGGTATATGCCGCGTTATTTATAATATGAACGAATGCCGACGCGCTGACGAATCCTAAAGGGTGCCCGTGCGTGATTGCCGCCGCCTTTGCACCCATTAAGTCAATGCGCTCCGTTCCGTACTCCTCTTTGTCAAAATAAAGCCCGATCGGCGCAACGCGTATCATCCCGCCGCAGCCCTTGCTCGAATTTATCGGATGCTCCAAAACACCCATAACGCCGGACGACAGCGCATAAAGGCACGTGCTTCCGGGCGCGCGCTTTGACTGAAGTGCGCGAAGGTAGTATATCCAGCTTACAATATCTTCGTCCTTTGAAAGTGCGGGCATCTGCGTTCTGAACCAATCCTTGTACGCCTTATGTATATAGTGGCAGACGGGAGCCATAATGCCGTTGAGCCGTTCCCTTGTCGCTCCGAAGAGGATGCCGTTTGCGGTAAACATCGTCATCTGCGTGCCGTCGGATATCAGCGCCTTGCCGTCCTTAAGCTCGTAACGCGTTATTCCGCCGTCACCGTATTTTTTCTTGATTTCCTCGGTGCTTTTGAACTCCACGGCGTACCCCAATGCGTCACCCGCCGCTCCGCCCAAAAGGCAGCCTTCAAACTTTTTAAGCTCCCTCATCTTTTATAAAACCTCTCTGCCTTTCCTCTTTAGGCTCAAAGGCAGCCGATCTCAGGAAAAGAGAGTCAGCCGCTCAGCATATTTATTTTATCAAAATATGTTCCGATTTACAAGTATATTTTTTTGCTTTTTTCGCATTTTTGTTGCTTTTGCCGCCTCATTTTGTTGTTTTCCACTACAGGTAGTGGTACGGCTGAAAAATTTTTTATTTTAAATCATAAAATGTGACTTTTTTCTTGCTTTAGGTGTAATTTTATGGTATACTGAATGTTATATATAGGAAAGGATTGATTTTTTAATGTTTTTTAATCTGGAAGCTCTGGCATTTGCAATTTATTTTTTGTTTATGCTGGCAATAGGTGTTTACTTCTTCTTTAAGACGAAGAACGCCGCCGGTGAACAGGAATATTTCCTCGGCGGCAGAAGGATGGGTCCCTGGGTCACGGCTCTGTCCGCTCAGGCGTCCGATATGAGCGCATGGCTTTTGATGGGACTGCCCGGAAGCATCATCGCCTTCGGCTTCGGCAAGGCGTGGATCGGCATCGGTCTTACCATCGGAACGGCGCTTAACTGGATCATCGTTGCAAAGCCATTGCGTAAATTTTCAAAGGCGGCGGGCGATTCTATCACACTCCCTCAGTATTTTACGAACAGGTTTGCCGAAAAAAATCCCGCTCTTAAAATTATCTGCGCAGTTGTATTTTTGGTAAGCTTCACGATCTATGTTGCGTCCGCTTTCTCCGCAGGCGCAAAGGTGTTCTGCCACCTCTTCCCCAATCTTCCGGAATCCACGGCTATGATAATTTTTGCGGCGATAATTTTAATTTACACATTCCTTGGCGGATTTAAGGCAGTTTGCTGGACCGACTTTTTCCAGGGGCTTTTAATGCTCGTTGCAATCATGGCGGTTCCGATCATACTTGCAGTCTCGGGAACCCTTGATCCTTCGCTTGCCTCAAAAATCGTTACCGGTGACAACGGCACGGCATACAAGTTCACGGCGGACTTTCTTTCCGCAACTCCGGTTGACATTCTCTCCGGTCTCGGATGGGGACTGGGATATTTCGGAATGCCCCACATTATCGTAAGATTCATGTCGGTTGAAAAGCCGAGTATGGTTAAAAAATCCGCGACGGTCGCGATAGTTTGGGTCGTTATTTCTCTTGCGGCAACCATCGCTCTTTCGTACCTCGGAAGGATATTCATTGATAACGGTGTTTCTTTTGCCGAGGAGCTTTTGGTCCCCGGCGATCAGGAGCTCATCTTCGTTGAGCTGACAAGAAAGCTTTTCCACCCCTTTATCGCGGGAATACTTCTTTCCGCAATCATCGCGGCTTCGATGTCCACGGCAGACTCTCAGCTTCTTGTTGCTTCCTCGTCCTTTACGAGCGATATTTACAAGCCCATCATAAGAAAAGAAGCATCGGACAAAGAGCTTTTGTGGGTCGGCAGAATCGTTGTTGTAATCGTTTCCGTTATAGCTTACATAATCGCGAGCAGCAAGGGTGAAGGTGCATCAAGAATAATGGACCTTGTTTCCAACGCATGGGCGCTCTTCGGCGCAGCGTTCGGTCCCGTTGTCCTTCTCTCGCTCTTCTGGAAGCGTTTCACCTATAAGGGCGCTGTTGCCGGAATCGTTGCCGGTGCTGCGGTTGATATTCTTTGGCTGAATCTTTTAAGCTCAACCGGAATTTACGAGATTATTCCCGGATTTGCCGCGTGCCTTATATTCGCGGTCATCGTTTCACTCCTTGACAAAAAGCCCTCGGCAGAGGTTGAGGCAATATTTGCCCGCGCAACGGATAATTCGATAGACGACTGAGTAAATAAAAGGACCTTCGGCATTTCAGCCGAAGGTCCTTTTGTTTTTAAAAGTCTCCCAATACTCCCCTTATATCGCTTATAACCGCGAACGCAGCGGGGTCCTTTCTTTTCACCGCCTCTATAAGGTGCGGGAGCTGCCTTTCGCTCACCGCGGTAAAGACCGCCGTGACGCTTTCGTTTTTATACGCTCCGCGAACCGGGATAAGCGTCGCTCCGCGCTCTAACTCCGAATTTATGCTTTCGGCAATGTCTTTATCCCTATCCGTGATTATTAAAACGCCCTTAGCCGCAGAGCCGCCCTCCAATATCCTTGTCATCACAAGCGTGGAGGCCACAACGGAAAGAATGGCATAAAAGCTCCTCTCCGCCCCGAAAACAGCCGCTCCGGTTAAAATTATCACTCCGTCCGTTATGTTTATCACCGTTGCCGGCTTTACATGGGGCTTGTAATTTTTGATGAGCATGGCAAGCATGTCCGTTCCCCCGGTCGTCGCCCCGCTCTTTATCGTTATTCCGAGCCCCGCGCCGGTGAGAATTCCGGAAACCGCGGACGAGACGAAAACATCGTCTATCATTAAATGCGGTACGTTTTCAAGGACTCCCAGAAACGCCGTATAAAGCGCCGACGCAAAAAGCGAGGACGAAAGAAACTTAAACCCCATTTTCCTACCGGCGGCTGCAAAAAGCGGAATATTTACAAATAGCGTTGTTATAAAAAGCGGAACTTTTAAAACCTTGTCAAGAATTATCGCGATACCTGCCGCACCGCCTGTAACAAGACCGGCAGGCTCCGCAAAATGCGCCGCGCCGAGCGCTATCAAAAACGCACCGAGCGCAATCAAAAGGTATTTTTTCATAAAAATCCCCCCTATTCATTGTTTCCAATGAAAGGGGGTTTTATTATAATTATTTTGCCAGATTATATTTATCGTGCAGTGCCCGCACCGCCTTGTCGGCGTACTCCCTGTCGATAAGGATTGAAACCTTGATCTCGCTCGTGCATATCATATGTATATTGATATGCGCGTCATACATTGCCTCAAACATCATAGAGGCAACGCCGGGATTGCTGACCATTCCCGCGCCGACTATCGAAACCTTGGAAACATTGTCCTTATAAATTATCTTTCTTGCGTTTATTATGTTGTTGTCCGAGAGAAGCTTAACCGCTTCCTCACATTCGTCCTGCTTAACCGAGAAGCTTATGTCCTTTTTATCCTCGCGTCCTATAGACTGCAAAATCATATCCACGTTTATATTATGCTTTGCAAGCATTGAGAACACCTTGAAGGCAATACCGGGCTCATCCGGCACGTCAAGCACCGAAATCATGGCAACATCGTTATCTCTTGCAATACCTCTCACATTTGATTTTTCCACTTTTGTAACCTCCTTGACAATGGTACCCGGAGCCTTATGAAGGCTGCTCAATACCTCTAAATTAACATTGTATTTCTTGGCAAGCTCCACGCTTCTGTTCATTAAAACGTTCGCTCCGAGCGACGCAAGCTCCAGCATTTCGTCGTACGTTATCTCCGGAAGCTTTTTAGCGTCGGGGCATATTCTCGGGTCTGTCGTATAAACGCCGTCAACGTCGGTATATATCTGGCAAAGGTCCGCCTTGAGCGCCGCCGCCAGTGCGACCGCCGAGGTGTCCGAGCCGCCCCGTCCGAGCGTTGTAATATCGTCATACTTATTTATTCCCTGAAATCCCGCAACGATAACAACCTTGTTTGAGTCCAGCTCCGACAATATGCGCTCGGAATTGATGCGCTTTATCTTCGCTCCTCCGTATTTGGAATCGGTATATATCCCCGCCTGCCAGCCGGTCATACTCACAACGGGAACGGAAAGCTTTTCAAGCGCCATCGCAAGAAGCGCTATTGATATCTGCTCCCCCGTCGCAAGAAGCATATCCATCTCTCTTTTGGAGGGCTTCTGATTTATCTCTTTCGCTTTTTCGATAAGCTCATCCGTCGTATCGCCCTGGGCGGAGACCGCAACGACAACGCTGTTGCCGTCTCTGTACGTTTCGGCAATGCGGTTTGCCACATTCATCACTCTCTCGGCGTTCGCGACAGAGCTTCCGCCGTATTTCTGCACTATCAACATTAAAATTACCTGCCTTTATTATATACTAAAGCTTTATAACGTGGGTTCCGGAGTTTTCAAAGTCCATCACTTCATATAAAAATCCGTTTTTCTCTGCCCACAAAGCGGCTTCATTCTTAATTTTTTCTTCCTTTTTCTTCGGAATTATCGCGGCGACGGACGGACCGCTTCCGCTTAAATACCAGCTGTACGCCCCTATAGACTCGTAAAAATCGAATATTTTAGCCATATGACCGACGATTTTTTTGCGGTACGGCTGATGAAGCTTATCTTTCATCGCCTCATTGAGAAGCGAAAAGTCCTTTTTCGCAATGGCTGAAACGATCAGCGCCGTGTGCGCCGCGTTAAACGCCGCGTCCTTATGCGGCACCTTATCCGGTATCACGCCGCGCGACTTTTTTGTTTCAAGCGATTTTTCGGGGTAGAGCACCAAAAATCCAAGCTCGGATGGCATGTTGAACTTTGCATAAGTCACATTTTCCCCGTCAAAATACGCCGCCGCCATCCCGCCGGTAAGACAGGGAACAACATTGTCCGGGTGACCCTCCATTTTCGACGCGATCGAAAGTATCTCACCGGGTCCGAGCCTTCCGTCTATCGCATTCGCTCCGACAAGCCCGCCGATGATGCACGCGGCGGAGGAGCCTAACCCCCTTGTCGCGGGAACTGAGGTGTTTATCTTTATTTTTAGTCCGGACGGTGTCCTCCCCGTCGCCTTAAACACCTCACACATAGCCTTATATACAAGATTGTCCTTAGGCGGAATGTTTCTTGTGTAGGTCCCCGTCTGAATTATCTCAATTCCCGATTCGGTTTCCTCAATCTCGATTTCATTATATAATTTCACGGCGACGCCGAGGCAGTCAAACCCCGGACCCATATTCGCACTTGTCGCCGGAACACGCACGCGTATCATTTTTTATTCTCCTTTGTGAATCCTTATCTTCTTTATTATGTCAAAGCCTTCCGTTCTCTTTTCAAACTCATCGTTCGTCATATAAGGAGATATAACGCCCGTTTCACCGTCAATGACATTAATTTTTTCTCCGCCGCCGAGGCTTTCGGTCAAGCGGTCCGAATCAGACGACTTTATTCTCACAAGATAGCTTTCCGTTGCTTCGCCGTAAGGGATCACCGTCTCCTCAGGCGCGTCCGACCAGAAATAATTCTTGTTTCCGGGATCCTTTGCGATATCGCAGATATCGGCGACAACGGCGCTCGCCGTCGGCAGCTTCCCGGCTCCTCTTCCGTAGAACATTACGTCGCCCACGGCATTGCCTCTTGCGCATATGGCGTTGAACACGCCGTTAACCGAATAAAGCGGGCTCTTTTTAGATACGACCGAAGGAGCAACCGCCGCATAAACCCTTTCGCCCTTGCGGCAGCCGTATCCGATGAGCTTTATAACTCCGCCCATCGCTGCTGCGTACGCCACGTCCTCTTTCTCAATTTTTGAGATTCCTTCTTTATATATGTGCGATTCGTCTATCATTTTATCCGTCACAAGCGCCATTAAGATGGCGATCTTGCGCGACGCGTCAATCCCGTCCACATCGGACGAGGGGTCGCGCTCGGCATATCCCAGCCGCTGAGCCTCGCCAAGTGCCTCCGAAAAGCTCCTGCCCTCGGCAAACATCTCGGTTAAAATATAGTTTGTCGTGCCGTTTAAAATTCCGCAGACGCTGTCAATCTTATTTGCCGCAAGGCAGTTATGAAGCGGTCTTATAACCGGTATCCCGCCGCCGACGGAAGCTTCGAAAAGATAGTTAACGTCATGCTCCTTGGCAAGATTTAAAAGCTCGCTTCCTTTTTTCGCCACAAGCTCTTTATTCGACGTGACAACGTTTTTTCCTTTAATCAGCGCCGCACGGGTGAAATCATACGCCGGGTGCACTCCGCCGATGACCTCCGCAATAATGCCGATTTCCGGGTCCTCTAACACCTTATCAAAATCTTTTATAAAAATCTCCGAATCCTCGCGGTCGGAAAAATCCCTTATATCCACAACATATTTAACTATAATTTCGGAGCCGCAGGCATCCTTTATTTTTTCCCTGTTTAATTTGAGCATTTCGTAAACGCCGCTTCCGACCGTTCCGAATCCTAATATTGCAACCTTTTTCTTTTTCATTCGTCTCTCTCCTTTACTGTCTTGCCAAAACCCGGACATCCTTAACTCCGGAAAGCGCGGAAAGCCTGTCAACAAGTTCATTTAAGTCCACTGCCGAAATATCGTTCTGCACTGAAATCGTCACATCGGCAACGGAATTTACCGGTATGTTCTGATTAATGGTAAGCACATTGGTCTTAGCGTCGGCAAGCACGGAAAGGATTGACGATAACACCCCCGTGATGTCCGAAACTATGAAAAACAGGGTAATTATGCCCTGCATCTGATTGAACGGAAAAACGTAGTCGCGGTATTTATAAAATGCGCTTCTTGAAATCTCCGCCTTCTTCACCGCATCGGAGATATCCTTACATTCACCGTCCGCCAGCAGCTTTTTTGCGTGAAGCACCTTCGAAAAAACCTCCGGAAGCACTTTTGAGTCTATCAGCATTAACGAAGTTTTGCTCATCTTTTGTCCACCTCTCGTAAACAAATGTACTCTTATAATAGATTATAACATACTTAATTTAACCCGTCAATGAGATTATTGCATAAAAAAACCGTTTTATGCCTGAGTTTCTAAACATAATAGACAAAAAGATGATGCAAAAATTTCTCCATGCAAGCCAAAAGCGCGTTTCCGCGCTTTTGGCTTGCATGGCAGAGCTCCTACTCCTGCGATTCGGGAAACGGAATATTCGCTCTCTGCCCGAACATATTATACTGCGGCACTGTTCCGCCCGGGAATCCTCCGCTCATAAAGGGGCAATACATAAACGGGCATCCGTTCTGCGGATATGCGCTCGTCATATATGTATTGTACATACACGGGCACATAAACGGCATTCTCGAAGTCTGATTTTCGTTCCGGTTTGTGTTGTTTTCGTTCATAGCAAGACCTCCTTAATAAGTCCTGCTACATAATATGAAAAGAAGCGCAATTTGGTGAATTACGCTTCTTTTATACCGAAAAAATTCATGGCGTTGTCATACGTTAAGCGCAAAAGCTCATCGGGTTCTTTTCCCAAAATGAGCCCCGCCCTTTCGGCGACATACCTGATATTGGAAGAGTCGTTCCTCTTTCCGCGCACGGGCTCCGGCGAAAGGTACGGTGCGTCCGTTTCAAAAAGCAGCCTGTCCAAAGGAACATTCGGGAGCATCTCCACGGTCTTTTTATTGTTCTTAAACGTGAGCGTTCCGCCGACTCCGATGTAAAGCCCCAGCTTCAGCACTTCCTTTAAGGACTCGCTGTTCCCCGAAAAGCAATGCATGACCGCTCTTTTCGGAGTATGCGCCTTTAATATTTCAAGGCAGTCGGCGTACGCGTCCCTCTCGTGAATGATAAGCGGAAGTCCGAGCTTGTCCGATAACTTTATCTGCGATATAAATATCTCCTTCTGGAGCTCTTTATTCTCTTTGGTGTAGTGATAGTCAAGCCCGACCTCGCCTATCGCAACGCATTTTTCGTGCTTTGCCAGGCTTTCTATCGCATGCAAATCTTTGCACTCATCCACATTTTCCGGATGAATGCCGACCGCGGCATATATAAAAGGAAATTTCCCGGAAAGCGAAAGCGCCGCTTCGGAGGACAATACGTCACATCCGCAGTTGACTGCCTTTCCGACGCCCCTATCCGGGAGCGAGGCTAAAAGCTCCTCCCTGTCGGACGCAAACGCTTCATCGTCATAATGTGCGTGAGAATCGAATATCGTCATCCGACGTCCGCTCCCGACGTGCCCTCTTTATCCGTGGTCAGAATGTTGATCTCCCCGGACTCGCTCGTCGCAAGTATCATGCCCTCGGACTCAATTCCGCGGATCTTCGCCTTTTTAAGGTTCGTGATCAGTATAACGGTTTTCCCGACAATCTCCTCGGGCGAATAGCTTTTCGCAATTCCCGAAACGACGGTGCGGCGCTCGCTGCCGAGCTCTACGGTAAGTTTTAAAAGCTTGTCAGCCTTTTCGATTTTTTCGGCTGCAATGACCTTTGCGGTCTTTAACTTAATCTTTGCAAAATCGTCTATAGTGATCTCGGGCGCCTTTTCTTCCTCTTTTTGCTCTTCTTCGCCGCCGAAAATATCGTCCGATACCTCTTTTAAGGTCTTTTCCTCGTCAAGCCTTGCAAATATCGGCTTTGCCTCGCCGACTCTGACTTTTCTTTCCTTATTAAACTTTGCAATTGATTCATAGTTCTCATCGTCCGCGCCGGTAACCTCCAAAATCGTTTTTGCAGTCCCGGGCATGAACGGGCTTATTAATATCCCGATAAATCTTATCGCCTCGGAAAGGTTGTAAAGCACCGTTTCAAGGCGGTCCTTCTTCGTTTCGTCCTTCGCCAAAACCCACGGAAGCGTCTCGTCAATATACTTATTGCTCCTTCTCGCGAGCGACATAATCGCCTCAAGAGAGTCGGCAACCTTAAATTCCGCCATTTTTGCCGCAACCTCGTCTTTGGTCTCAGTGCACTCTATGATCAGGGACGCGTCAAACTCATCCTCCGAGCCCTTATGGCTGACCTCGCCGCCGAAATACTTATTTATCATTGCGACGGTTCTTGTCACAAGGTTGCCAAGTGTGTTCGCAAGGTCGGAATTATAGCGCGAGATAATAGTCTGGAGAGTTATCGTTCCGTCCGCCGCGAAGGGCATTTCGCGAAGAACATAGTACCTTATCGCGTCCACCCCGAAATGGCGCACCAGATCGTCGGCATACATAACATTGCCCTTGGACTTGCTCATCTTGTCGCCGCCGGACAAAAGCCACGGATGCCCGAAAACCTTTTCGGGAAGCGGCTCGCCGAGCGCCATTAACATGATGGGCCAGTATATCGTGTGGAAACGCAGAATGTCCTTACCGATTATGTGAACATTTGCGGGCCAGTATTTTTTGTAGTTTTCACCCTTATTATCAACATCGTACCCGAGCGCGGTGATGTAGTTTGAAAGCGCGTCGATCCATACATATATAACGTGCTTATCGTCAAACGTTACGGGTATTCCCCACTTGAACGAGGTTCTCGAAACGCACAGATCCTGAAGACCGGGCTTTAAGAAATTGTTTACCATTTCGCGCTTTCTTGCCTCGGGCTGAATGAAATCGGGGTGCGACTCGATGTATTCCTCAAGCCTTTTCTGGTACTTGCTCATTTTAAAGAAATACGCTTCCTCGTGTGTGCGCTTAACCGGTCTTCCGCAGTCGGGACATATCCCGTCCGGCGCCTGAGTATCGGTAAAGAACGACTCGCACGGCACGCAGTAGAGCCCCTCGTACTCGCTCTTATAGATATCGCCCTGATCGTAGAATTTTTTAAATATCTTCTGAACCGCGGCGACATGCTCCTCATCCGTCGTTCTTATAAATTTGTCATAGCTTGCGCCCATAAGGTCCCATATTCTCTTTATCTCACCGGCAACCTTGTCAACGTACGCCTTCGGAGTCACGCCCTCTTTTTCGGCTATCTCCTCAATCTTCTGACCGTGCTCGTCTGTTCCCGTAAGGAAGAAAACATCCTTCCCGATAAGGCGGTTAAAGCGTGCTATAGCGTCCGTCAGCACGATCTCATAGGTGTTTCCGATGTGCGGTTTTCTCGATGTGTACGCAATCGCCGTGGTTATATAAAATTTTTCCTTTTCCATTTATATCAGTCCTTTCTTCGGTCTTTGAAAAAATCCGTGATAAGTCCTTCTCCCCGCGGAAGATAAAGCCCTCCGCATATGCTGTAGTTTTTATTAAAAACGTTTACTTTTCCTCCGCACGCGCCCGCTTCGCGGTCGAACGCGGAAAAGTAAATGTTTTTTATTCTTGCGTTCATAATCGCGCCGGCGCACATTATGCAAGGTTCCATCGTCACGATTATCGCAGCATCCGAAAGCCGCCAGTCGCCCGTTTTTTCCGCCGCGCGCCTGATTGCAAGAATCTCCGCGTGATCGGTCGGGCACATGTTCTTCTCGCGCTCGTTGTGGGCGGAGGAAATTATCGCCCCTCCGGAAACAATTACCGCGCCGACCGGAACGTCCCCCTCTTTTTTTGCCTGCTCAGCCTCTAAAAAAGCGAGCTCAAACGCTTCCTTCACAGATACCATAAAGCACCTCCAGCGCCTCGGAGACTCCCATTCCCTTTTCCGCGGAAAAGGGAATCAAAATGTCCTTATCGTCCATCTTTAAAGTGTCCGATACTATGCAAAGATTTTTCTCTATCTCGCTTTTTTTGATCTTATCCGCCTTCGTGGCGATTACGACGCACCCGTCCTGACGGCTCTTTATAAAGTCATACATCGTGCAGTCGTCGACCGAGGGTTTATGCCTTATATCCACAATAAGAAACGTTGTCGCCAGGTTCTTGCGGTTATAAAGATAGTGGTTTATCATCTCGCCCCACTTCGCCTTTTCCGCCTTGGAGACCTCCGCATATCCGTATCCCGGCAAATCTACCAGCATGAGGCGGTTATCAATATTATAAAAATTAAGCGTTGCAGTCTTTCCCGGCTTTGAAGAGGTGCGCGCCAGGTTTTTGCGGTTTAATATCTTATTTATGAAAGACGATTTTCCCACATTCGACCGTCCGGCAAAAGCAACCTCGGGAAAATCCGTCTTTGGATACTGCTTTTCCGAAACGGCGCTTATGACGAGCGACGCATTATTAAGATTCATATCTCTTCTCCTTTGCATCTTAATCCGTCGGCACGGTGCTCCTTCGGCTGATAGAACACCTCGGGCTTTCTCTTTTTTTCACCGAGCGCCGTTTTAAAAACCTCGTCCGCCGTCTTCACCGGAACAATGTTAAGCTTTTCCTTCACTGACCCGTCTATCTTAACAAGGTCTTTTTTGTTTTTGTCCGGAATTATCACGGTTTTCGCGCCCGCGCGGTATGCCGCAAGCATCTTTTCCTTAAGTCCGCCTATCGGAAGCACTCTGCCCGAGAGCGTGATCTCGCCCGTCATCGCAACGTCGGCGAGAGCGCTCACGCCCGTTAAGGCGCTTAAAATTGCCGTTGCCACGGTAATGCCGGCGGAGGGACCGTCCTTCGGGGTCGCCCCTTCAGGGAAATGAATGTGAATGTCCTTCTTTTTGTAAAACTCCGGATCGACACCAAAGTCATCCGCGCGGCTTCTTATATAGCTTACCGCGGTTTTTGCCGATTCCTTCATAACGTCACCCAGGCTTCCGGTAAGCTCCAGCCTTCCCGTTCCGTCCATCACGAGTGCCTCGACCGTCAGCGTAACTCCGCCGACCCTGGTCCACGCAAGCCCCGTTACGACTCCGGGAGGATTTTTCTTTTCCACAAGATCTCTTTCATATTTTACCGGACCCAAAAAGTCGGAAAGATTTTTCTTAGTCACCGTCACGCTCTTTTTCTCGCCCTTAACAATCAGCGTCGCGGCTTTTCTCATCACGGTGCCGATGGTCCGCTCAAGATTTCTGACCCCGGCTTCCGCCGTATATCCTTCTATTATTTCCGATATGATTGCATCGCCCATCTTTATCTCGGACTTTTTAAGCCCGTTTTCCTCCATCTGGCGGGGAATAAGATAGCCATTTGCAATTTTTAACTTTTCCTCGTCGGTATATCCGGAAAGCTCTATAACCTCAAGCCTGTCCAAAAGAGCAGGCGGAATAGTATCTAAGCTGTTCGCTGTGGTGATGAACATTATCTTTGAAAGGTCGTAGGGTATCTCCAGATAATGGTCGCGGAACGCGTTATTCTGCGCACCGTCCAAAACCTCCAGCATTGCCGACGCGGGATCGCCTTTAAAGTCAGAACCGAGCTTGTCTATCTCATCCAAAAGTATCAGCGCGGTCTTGCTTTTCGCTCTCGCGACGGCGTTTATGATTCTTCCCGGCATCGCCCCGACATAGGTTTTCCTGTGTCCTCTTATCTCAGCCTCGTCGCGCACTCCGCCAAGGCTCATTCTGACGTATTTTCTCCCCGTCGCCTCGGCAACAGACTTTGCAATAGAGGTCTTTCCGACCCCGGGAGGACCGAAAAGGCAAAGGATGGTGCCCTTGGCATTATCCGTCCGCTTTCTTACCGCGAGGTATTCCGTTATGCGCTCCTTAACGTCCGAAAGCCCGTAATGGTCGCGCTCCAATATCTGCTGCGCGGTATTTATGTCCGGCTCAGCCAACGGCTCGTCCTTCCACGGGAGGGAAAACACGGTGTCTAACCACTGGCGCTCCACATAGTACTCGGGAGAGGATGACGGCATCTGCGAAAGGCGCTTTATTGATTTTTCAACCGTCTTTTTCTCTTCGCCGGAAATGCCGGAGTCGGCAAGCTTTTTAAGATATTCCTCTTCCTCGCCGCCTTCTTCTCCGAGCTCGGAGCGTATCGCCTTAAGCTGCTCGCGCAAAAGGTAATCCTTCTGATTTTTGTCGATCTGCTCTTTCGTGTCCTGTGCAATTTTCTGCTCCAGCTCGTAAACCCCGGCTTCATCCCTCAATATCTCGGCAACGCGGTAAACACGGTGCGAGATTTCAGCCTCCTCCAAAATCTCCTGCCTGTCGTCCACCTTGACAAAAACGTTCGCCGCAATGGTGTCCGCCATTTTTCCGGGATCGTTTTTAAGAGAAAGGTTATTTATAACGTCAATATTTATCTGCCCGCCTATTTCGGATATTCTTTTTAAAAGCGAATGTATCCTCATTACAAGCGCGTCATAATCGTTCTTATCAAATTCCGCCTTTTTCTCGGAAATCACCTTAACGTCCGAAAGCAAAAAATCGTACGATTCAAAGTCAATATTCAAAAGCTCGGCGCGTTTTAATCCCTCAACAAGCACCCTGATGTTTCCGCCCGGCAGCTTTAAAAGCTGCTTGACTCTTGCGATGCTGCCGACGCGGTAAATATCATCCTCATTCGGCGTTTCAACCGAAATATCCTTCTGTGCGGATAAAAACACCAGCCTGTCGTCAGACTCCATCGCCGCGGAGAGCGCAGCGACGGACGCTTTTCTCGCCACATCAAAATGCAGAACCATTTCCGGGAAAACGACAAGTCCTCTGACCGGAATAAGGGGCAAAGTGTATTTTTTGCGTGTGTTTGCCACAGTCTATCACTCCTTACTAAACTATTATTATACAACATATGAATTAATATTTCAAGCGATAATACAAAAAAAGCCTTCAATTAATATAATTTAATACATTTTCAACTTATTTAATAAATTGTTAAGTTGATTTTTCTTTTGTTTATGGTATACTAAAGATAAAGAAGAGGAGGAAATATTTATGAACATTAAAAAACTTTTGCTCACCTCGGGCGCAGCTCTCTTAATGCTCGGAGCATTAAACGCCTCTGCCGCGGAAAAGGTGATAATTCCCGACTATGAATGTATTATAAACGATTCGTCAGTCTATTACTATGATTCCGAATACCCCTTGATTTCTTACCGCGACGTTACCTATTTTCCAATGACTTACGATTACTGCCGCGCGTTAAACCTCGCCTCAAGCTGGGTCGAGGGAAAGGGGCTTTATATAGCATATGTTCCCTTCGGAACGTATGACGCGCTCCCCGTTTATCCCACCGCATTAAACACAAAGGAAAATGAGGCGGTGCTTCCCGAATATCCCATTTACATAAACGGCAGAAAGATTGACAATAAAAACGAGGCTTACCCTCTCCTTAACTTCCGCGGAGTGACGTATTTCCCCATGACCTACGACTACGCGGCAAAGGAGTTTAACTGGGCGACGGACTGGCAGCCCGGGCGTTTCTCGCTTTCCACCGGTACAAACTGGTCGGACGTAACCTTATCGGTCGAGGAAAAGCATCCGGACTACGCCGTTATCGGCTATCACAAAACCCTCATGATTCAGAATCCCGACGGGTCGGTAAGCTCCGGCGACTCTGTAGACACTTACAAAAAGCTTGACTATAAGACGGGAGAAATGACTCAGCTTACCGACTATACCGCACCCGAGTACGACGCATCTTTCATTCCCGGCAAGGACGCTTCGCTCAATGTGGATAAGGAAAACAAAAAGGTTTACTATAACGATTATCTTCTTTCCGAGGTTAAATCGTGCTTCGCTCAGGATGCGTCGGAATTCAAGACCTCAGAGATAAAGGTATACGGCTCCGTCATAAATGTCAACGGCGTTGAATTTTTAGAGGTTGAGGACTTTTTCTCCGGCTGGAGGGAGGACGGGTCGGGCTCCGGCACAAGGATGCAGACTCTTTACCTTCTGGATAACGGAAAGCCTGTCTTTATCGGAAACTGGTATCTTATCGAGAACGCCGAAAAGCTTGGAAACGACTCTTACTTTTCGTTAAGGCAATACGGGCAGACCGTGTTTAAGCACCCCTTCTCGTCGCAGGAGCTTTATAAATATTCGGGCGGCACGCTTAAAAACATTAACGACACTCTGCCCGACTACGGCTCTGTCGCTCTTTTGGGAAAAGCGGACGGGAAGCTTTACTTAAAGTGCGAATGGTGCCCCGAGCGGATGGGCGAGTCGTCATATCACAACGTTTCGCCCGTGAATGACGGATATTTCACCTTTGACGGCGAGAATTTAACCAAGGTTGCAAACTTCCGTTACACAGACTGCGACCTTTTGGGAGAAAACGGTGAGATATACGGCATTACAGACTGGAACTCGGAAATCGTAAAAATCAAATAGCGCCGGGGGCGGAAGATTTTCTTCCGCCCTTTTTATTGACATATTTTTCTCCTTATGATAAAATAAGCCTGTTTTAAGGGGAGTGATCGAATGAAAATTATGACTTTTAACACTCAGCACTGCCGAAATTTTCTCACCGGAGAAATTGATTTTTCAGCGATGGCGGACGCTATAAAAAAGTGCGGAGCGGACATAGTCGGCTTAAACGAAATGCGCTCAAAAGGTTCCGATCCCGAATATTCGGACCAGACCGCCGAGCTTTCCCGTCTTTCCGGAATCGGAAATCACTTTTTTGCCAAGGCTATCGACGTTGGCGGCAAAAACCCGTACGGAAACGCGCTCTTATCAAAGATAAAAATCGTGAGTGCCGAAAGAATTTTGATTCCGGATCCTACGCCCAAGGCGGAAAACAGCGGTTACGAAACGCGGTGTATTCTCAAGGCAAAGCTTGAGGACGGGTTCACAGTTTTGGTCACTCACTTCGGGCTTAACCCGGACGAGCAGGAAAACGCGGTTAAGTCGGTATTAAACGCCCTTGAAGATAAAAAGTGTATTCTCATGGGGGACTTTAACGTCACCCCCGAAAGCCCGCTTCTTGCCCCGATAAGAGAAAGAATGAATGATGCTTCGTCCCTTTGCAAAGCGGCTTTATTAACCTTTCCGTCCGACGAGCCGAAAATCAAAATAGACTATATTTTTGTATCCTCCGACATTAAAGTGACCGGGGCGGACATTCCCGAAATAATGGTCTCCGATCACAGACCGCACACCGCGGTAATTGAAATATAAAAAATGCTCTGTATAAAGGCGGTCCGTGATAAGAAAGTAACGGTTTTACGAAAAAAGCACTGTAACCTAAGGTTACAGTGCTTTTTATATTCAAAAGAGCAAAGTAATGCGTAAAACTGCCTTTTGGCACCATAAAAGCAAGATTTTCCGATGAAGTGCAAGGCAAAAAAGCGAAGAATCCTTTAGGATTGTGAGCTTTTTTAACGCAGCAATTCGCGAAAAAGATGCTTTTATGGCTTTACTGTTTTATTGCGGGGCGCCTAAAGCAGAGCATTTTTTTATTTTGTTGTTTCCGCCTCAACCAGACGGGATGCGCCGTACCGCTCGCGCAGAGCGTTTTTCTGAATCTTTCCGGTCGCGTTTCTCGGAATATCCGCGAAGATGACCTTTTTCGGACGCTTATAGCGCGGAAGCGTCTTACAGTATTCGTTGATTTCCTCCTCGGTGCAGGTCATTCCCTCTTTTATCTGAATGACCGCAGCGGTGATTTCGCCGAGACGCTCGTTCGGCAGTCCGATAACGCCGACATCGCTCACCTTAGGATAGGCGCGCAGGAAATCTTCTATCTGTACGGGATAAATGTTCTCGCCGCCCTCGATGATAACGTCCTTCTTTCTGTCTACCAGATAAATAAAGCCGTCCTCATCGCGCTTTGCCATATCGCCGGTATAGAGCCAGCCCTCCTCCGTCAGAACCTCGCGCGTTGCGCCGGGGTTTTTGTAATAGCATTTCATAACTCCGTCGCCCTTTAAGCAGAGCTCGCCGACCTCGCCGGGAGCCGCCTCGTTGCCGGAATCGGTAACAATCTTGACCTGCCAGCCGTAGCCGGGAACGCCGATAGCGCCCACATGGTCGATATTTTCAACACCTAAGTGAACCGCGCCGGGACCGATGGACTCGGAAAGCCCGTAATTCGTGTCGTACTCGTGCTTCGGGAATACCTCTTTCCAGCGGCGGATAAGCGACGGGGGAACCGGCTGCGCACCGATATGCATTAACCGCCACTGATCGAGCCTGTAGTCCGAAAGGTTGATTTCTTTTCTTTCTATCGCATCTAAAATATCCTGTGCCCACGGAACTAAGAGCCAAACGATTGTCGCGCCCTCCTCGGACACCGTGCGGAGGATCCACTCGGGCTTTATTCCGCGGAGGATAACCGCGCGGCTGCACGAAATGAGCGAGCCGAACCAGTGCATTTTTGCACCCGTGTGATAAAGCGGGGGGATGCACAAAAATACATCGTCCTTAGTCTGAGAATGGTGGTGCTGCTCAACCTTTGCCGCCGTCACGAGAGCCTTGTGCCTGTGCAGTATCGCCTTGGGAAAGCCCGTCGTTCCGGAGGAAAAATAGATTGCGCCGTCATCCTCGTCCGTAATTTCAACCGCCGGAGCCGTTGTCGAACAGTAGGTTATCATTTTTTCATAGTTATCGGAAAACTCCGGAGTTTCCTCCTCTTTCCCGACGAAGAAATAGCTCTTTACCCTTAAATTATCCTTTATCGGGGTAATTCTTTCGATAAATTCCGGACCGAACACCAAAGTGTCAACGTCAGCAAGGTCGGTGCAGTACTCTATCTCATCGGATGAAAAACGGAAATTCATCGGTACCGCGATCGCGCCGGACTTTAATATTCCGAAATAAATGGGAAGCCACGAAATGCAGTTCATCATCAGAATTGCGACCTTATCGCCCTTTTTGACGCCTCTTGTCAAGAGCAGGTTCGCAAAGCGGTTCGCCTCCGTGTTGAACTCCTTCCACGTGATTTCTTTTCTGTACTTTTCACTGCTCGTCGCCTGAATAAGGCTGTACTCGCGCCACGACATATCCGAATCCGGGCAGCTTGCCGGATTGACCTCAACAAGGCTCACATCGTCCGGATGAAACCTTGCGTTTCTCTCTAAAAATTCCGTGATAGGCATAAAAACACTCCCTTAATCTTCTCCGAGCGCCTCTCTCGCGGGGACGCTCACCTTCTGCTCATAGCAGGAAAACATTTTTTCAACCTTGTCCTTATCCGGCTTTTTCGTAAAGAGGCTCACGACCGGAACCACGATAAGTCCCAGAACCATTACGAACGCGCCGCAGTTTATGGGCGACTGTAACATTGCCGGAAAAGCGCTTCTTGCAATCATGTTCAGCGTCATGATTCCCGTTCCTAAAATAAAGCTTGTCATAGCCGCGGCACCCGTTGCCTTTTTAGAGTAGAGTCCGTATAAGAACGGTGCTAAGAACGCGCCCGCGAGCGCGCCCCACGAAACGCCCATAAGCTGAGCGATGAAGGTTACGTTGCTCTTATACTGAATTATCGCGATGACCGCGGAGATTGCAATAAAGAGCACAACAAGCACGCGCATGAAGGAAACCTGTTTTTTCTGGCTCATATTTTTTACTATGTTGTCTTTAATTAAGTCCAGCGTCAGCGTGGAGCTTGAAGCAAGCACGAGGCTTGAAAGCGTTGACATTGACGCCGAAAGCACAAGTATTATAACAACGCCGATCAAAAATTCCGGAAGGCGCTCTATCATCGCGGGGATTATCGCGTCAAACCCTTCCTTCGCAACTTCCTCGCCGGTTAAGAAAAGTCTTCCGAAGCCGCCCAGAAAGTAGCATCCGCCGGCAACTACAACGGCGAAAAGCGTTGAAATTATCGTTCCCTTGCTGATTGCCTTCTCGCTCTTTATCGCGTAGAACTTCTGCACCATCTGCGGAAGCCCCCATGTGCCGAGCGATGTAAGGATTACCACCGCGAAAAGCCCTATAGGATCCGGTCCGAAGAATGACGCGAACGCGCCCGGCATTGCGACAGATTCATCGGTCACATTTGAAAGTGCGGTGAGCGATCCCAAAAATCCGCCGTTAACCGTAAGCACGGAATAGATTACCGCGACAATTCCGACCAGCATTATGATTCCCTGTATAAAATCGTTTATCGCGGTCGCCATGTATCCGCCCACGATAACGTAAATTCCCGTTAATACCGCCATAACTATAACGCAAACGGCATAGTCCACGTTAAACGCCATGGCAAAAAGCCTTGAAAGTCCGTTATAGAGCGACGCCGTGTACGGAATCAAGAAAATGAATATGATTACAGACGAAACTATTTTCAGCGCCTTGCTCTCATATCTATTTCCGAAAAACTCCGGCATTGTCGCCGAGTTTAAGTTCTGCGTCATGAGTCTGGTTCTTCTTCCCAGAACGACCCATGCCAAAAGCGAACCCAAAAATGCGTTTCCGAGCCCGATCCATGTGGACGCGACTCCGAACTTCCAGCCGAACTGACCGGCGTAACCGACGAAAATAACCGCCGAGAAATAACTTGTTCCGTAAGCGAACGCCGTGAGCCAGGGACCCACGCTCCTGCCGCCCAGAACGAAACCTGCCACATCACGCGTATGCGCTCTGCAATAAAAGCCGACACCTACCATAATACCGAAAAACACTGCCAACATAATGATTTTTACTGCCATTTCAATCATTCCTTTCTGTTAGGACGGCGATTTCGGCAATAAAAAAACCGCCCTCCCGAAATAAATTCAAGAGGGCGGATATCCTCCGCGTTACCACCTCTGATTCACAGAGCCCTCACGGCACTCTGCCTCGCCGAGTAATGAAAAACCGTACTTCCGTACTACTCGAACGCTTTAACGGACGCCTCCGCCGTGCCCTACATTTCGAACACGGAGCTCCGAAACCGTAATTCAGACTTATAAGTGCACCGGACTCGCACCAACCGCCGGCTCTCTTAAGCTCCCTTTATAAGCTTACTTCTCGTTTCTTCATCGCTTTGTCGATTATTGTAGCACAATAGATTCGGTTTGTCAATAGGTTATTTTTTAATTTTTAATGTCACTATCTCAAAAGGCGAAAGCTCCGTCTCAAGAGTTCCCGAGTCTGCATCTGCCTTCTTTTGCTCGTTTTCGGAGATGTCGGTAAAATATGCCTCCTTAAATTCAAAGCCGAAGCTTAATTTCGCCTTTGTCCTCTTGCCCTCCGGCTCATAAAGTCTTACGATGATATCGTCCGAGTCCTCCGCCTTTTTAACGGTCTCTATGATCGCGCCGCGGGCACCGAGAAGCGAATATTCACCCGGCAGAAAACCCTCGTTATCCTCACATTCTTTTGCGATAAGAGGATTGTTAAACGCATATGCGTGAGCAAAGAGGTCCGACTCCGTGAAGCGGTTTTTATGCGGATAAACAGAAAATCCGAAGGTGTGCTCTCCCCTGTCCGACTCGGGATTGGGATAGCTTGCCGCCTTGAGGATCGACATAGCGATCTCTCCCCCGCGCGAGCCGACGCCGTATTTTGAGTCATTTATCACGCTGACTCCGAACCCGGGTTCCGACACGTCCGCCCACTTATGCATAACGGTCTCAAATTTTGCCTCGTCCCAACTCGTGTTATCGTGCCCCGTGCGCTCCACATAGCCCATTCCGATGTCGCAGTTCAGCTTGTCGGTTTTAACGTCGAACGGAAAGACCTTTCTCAAAAGGTAGTGGTCCTCATTCCACAGAACGCGCACGTCAAAATCGACCCTGTCTGTTTCGTCATAGAGCCTTATCTTTTCCGTAATCTCAGCTTTTCCGATCGTAACCTTAACAGTAAAGCCCTTGGACGCGCCGGAAGAAAACGTGCTTATCTTCGCCTTGCCGTCAGCTTCATAGGTCTTATATGCGCTGTAGCGCTCGATATTCCACGCGTCATGATTAAACGGTCTGTCCTCCGAAAGAACATATCTTATTCCGCCGGAGCCCTCTTTAACCGTTTCGCGCGCGTTTCTCTTGTCATAAAGCGATGTTACCGCTCCGCTTTCGGAGAGCGTGAGTCTGAAAAATTTATTTTCCGCCGTGAGTCCGTCAATCTTTACGGCGCACTCTTTTTCTTCCGGAACAACATTTTTCCAGCCGAACGCCGGAACGTCACTGACGGCTATCTCCGCTCCGCCCGTCTTAACGGTGCCCGATACCTTAAATGAATTGGGGTTATACACGATAAGTCCTTTTTTCGTCTTGATATTTTTTTCCATATCCGAAAACGCACTGTCAAAAAGCTTCTCTCCGTCCGATAAAATGCGCTCATACATTTTATCGGTATCAGAGTAGACCTCTTTTATCGAGCTTCCGGGAACAACGTCATGGAACTGATTCAAGAGCACGTCATGCCAGAGCGAGCGAAATTCATTTTCACGATATTCTCCGCCCATAAGCATGCCGAAAGCGGAAAGCGCCTCCGCTCTGCCGAGCAAAAGCTCGCTCTTTCTGTTGAATTTTTTATTTTTTGCGGCGTTGGTATATGTTCCGCGGTGGTTCTCAAGATAGAGCTCGCCGACCCAGCGCGGCGTCTCCGGCAAAAGCTTTATATTTTTTTCGAAATTATCCTTCACCGTTTTAATGAATTCGGACGGGTGTGCTGGAACGGTTTCGGGGATTCCGGGAATTTTTTTCGCAATTCTTTTCTGATATTCGAGCATCTCCTCGGTCGGTCCTCCGCCCCCGTCGCCGTAGCCGAACGTCAGCGCGACAGAGGTGTTATATGCCTTGTCCTGATAGCGCTCCCATGTTCCGAGCACCTGGCGCGGTGTGATATTGCCCACGTAGGTTGTATATCTCACAGGATTATTTAAGTGCGAATCCTGCGCCGTCAGGAAATATGAGAAAATCTCCGTCCCGTCTATTCCCTGCCACAAAAACGTATCGTGCGGCATCATATTCGTGTCGTTCCAGCTGATTTTTGACGTCACAAACGCGTTAACACCGGTTTTTTTAAGTATCTGCGGCATCATCGCACTGTATCCGAAAACATCGGGCAGCCAGAGAATCTCTGATTCCTTTCCGAACTCCTCACGGAAAAATCTCTTTCCGAAAAGAATCTGGCGTATCATGGATTCTCCGCTTATTAAGTTGCAGTCCGCCTCGACCCACATTGCGCCCTCCGGCTCCCATCTGCCTTCGGCAACCGCCTTTTTGACGCGCTCGTAAGTCTTGGGCGACTCTTCTTTAAGGTATTCGTAAAGCTGGGGCTGGCTCGACATGAATTTATATTCGGGATAGCGCTCCATAAGCGAAAGCACAGTTGAAAAACTGCGCTGCGCCTTTTCCCTGGTCTGTGCATACGTCCAGAGCCACGCAACGTCAATGTGCGTGTGACCGATGCAGAAAACGCCGTCACAGAGCGTGTTTTCTCTGCCGCATACCTTTTTGTAAAACTCGTTTTCAAGAAAATCCTCCGCTTTTTTAAGCGAAGAATAATATTTTTCGCTAAAAGGCTCCCTGAAATCTATCATATCCGCCGCCGCTTCAAGATATTTCAGTATTATGACCGATTCCTCATAATGCTCCGGGAACACACACGCCGCGTCAAACGGAACCTTCATATCGTAATAAAGCTTCCCGGTCAGTATGTCTTTATAGACTATCTCAGCCGAAAAAGGAAGCGACTCTATATCGTTCATTCCGGAATATATGTAAATATACACCTCTTGGCTTTTTCCCGCCTCAACCGGGAATTCTCTGTGATTTATGTCAAGCCCGCACTTTAACTCCCCGTCAATATAAAGCATACACTGCGGATTCAGTGCGTCCCACGCGCCGACGTTTGCGGTGTTCACTCTAAGATAAGGCTGCTTGTTTTCGCCCTTGTCCTCCGCCTTTAAGTTAAACCGGAGCCATGCGTGCGAGTCCTTCCCAAGCGGAAGCACCCCGTCATACTTCTTAAATTCCGCACTGTCATAAGGAAGGCTCTCACCCTTTTTATACGGGCAGTTAAAATACTCCGCCTCCCCGATTTTTTCATATTCGGTACAAATCAGCTCCGAAAGCACCTTCACGGTCTGCATAATGTGGTTTTTATAGCTTATCATAAAATCACCTCATAAGTATTTTATCATACAGGCTCCATTAGTCAATACATTGACATGATATTTCTTTTATGCTATAATGATATTTAAGGAGAGAATACCATGGAAAAAGCAAAAAAACTTCTCGCGGAATGGCACATTGATAAAGACTCGGGCTGCCGGTGCCGGTTCATTGATTCGGACACCGAGCGCCAGGTATTGCATTGCCACGATTTTTATGAGGTCTTCCTGATCCTCGGGGACGGTGCCGTTCACGTGATAAACGGCGAAGAAAAACCGCTTTGCCGCGGCACTCTTTCGCTTGTCCGACCTGACGACTGCCATTTTTTCAAATTTACCTGCCGCACCGAAATGATTAACATCGCATTTTCAAAAAAAACGGTACTGGCGCTTTCCGCCTTTTTGGGCGGCGGCTTTTCGTTTGACGAGCCGTTTTGCCTTGCTCTGACAGATAAAGAAACCGACCTTCTGGCAGAAAAGATACGCGCACTGCCGGGTGAGGGAAGCCGCGATTATGCCGTTCGGACAAGGCTTTTGCTTGCGGAAATATTTGTGCGTGGGCTTTCGCCCAAGAATGACAGCTCCGTTCCCGAATGGCTCTGCTCGGCACTTGAAAAAATGCGCGAAAAAGAAAATTTCAGCGAGGGAATCCCCGCACTGGTGCGCCTTTCGGGCAAAAGCTATGAGCATGCGTTAAGAAGCTTAAAAAAGCATTTGGGCGTCACCGCGAGCGATTTTGTAAATAAAGTCAGAATAAATTATGCGGAAAATATGATAATAAATTCAAACCTTTCCGTGAGCGATATATGCTACGATTCCGGTTTTTCAAATCTCAGCTGGTTTTACTCGGAATTTAAGAAGCACTCGGGAATGACGCCGGGGGAATTCAGAAAAAAATTCGGATAAAATAATAAAGGGGGACTAAATATGTGGAAATGCCCGTCATGCGGAACCGTTAACAGAGGCGACACTTGCTCTGAGTGCGGTCTTGCGCGAAAGTCATATTCGCGCTACAAGCCGGAAATGAGCGGCATGAGGCTCTTTTTGGCGGTTGCCGCCTCGATTTTAATCATTGCCGTTATATTTTTCGCCGTTAATGCGGCGATTGACCAAAGAAACCGCCGCCGAGCAAAGGAATATGATAACAATGCGGAAAAAGCAAGCCAAAATGCCGAAATAAACGGGCTGTAAAACATGTTTTACAGCCCGTTTATTTTTTATTTTTCGTAAATGTCTATCTCGTCCACCCCGTCCGTCTCCGTGAACGAAACCTTGATGATTTCGGAATTTGCCGTCGGCACGTTCTTTCCCACAAAGTCAGGTCTTATCGGAAGCTCGCGGTGTCCGCGGTCAACTATCGCGGCAAGCTTGATCTTTTCCGGTCTTCCGAATTTGCAGATAGCCTCGAGAGCCGCGCGCGCCGTGCGCCCGGTATATATAACGTCGTCCGTCAGTATAACCTCTTTCCCGGTCACGTCAAAATCAATGCTGCTTTCGTGAACGACCGGGTCCACTCCTCCGGCATAGCTTAAATCGTCACGGTAGAGCGTGATGTCAAGCACTCCGACGGGAACGGTGACGCCTTCGATTTTTTTAATGAACTCCGAAAGCCTGTACGCTATCGGCACTCCGCGCGTTTTAATGCCTATAAGGCAGAGATTCTCGGCAGAGTCGGTGTTTTCAAGTATCTCGTGAGCAATTCTTTTGATGCTTCTTGAAATGTCCGCTCCGTCATATAATTTTGATTTAAGTTTCATATTTTTCACCTCGGAAAACAAAAAGCCGCCCATTAGCCGCCCCACAATAAAACAGTAACGTCCTAAAAGCGTCTTTTCCGCGAATTGCTGCATTAAAAAAACTCAAAATCCGTCAGGATTTTTCGCTTTTTTGCCTTGCACTTCATCGAAAAATCTCGCTTTTATGATGCCATAAGGCAGTTTTACGCAGCGCTTTATACAGATAGAATACAAAGGCACTGTAACCTTAAATTGCAGTGCCTTTATACGTAAAACCATTACTTTCTTATTGCGGACCGGCTTCGGGCGGCTTTTTTAAGCTGTATTATTCGAATTATCTTAATTCGAAGTCAACCGCCGTGTCACCCTGTAAGTCTTTTCCGAACTCATAGTCCTTGCCGGGAAGAACAGCATTGAGCACGATTCCGACAATTGCGGCAACCGCAAGACCTGAGAGAGAAATTGTCGCTTCTCCCGCATGGAATACAACCGCTCCCGCTTCACTGTAGTTGATACCGATTGAAAGAACGAGTATCAGCGCCGCGATTATAACGTTTCTCGACTTTGTGAAGTCAACCTTGTTTTCAACGACGTTTCTGACGCCGACTGCGGAAATCATACCGTAGAGTACGAGCGAAACACCGCCGACAACCGACTTGGGCATTGAGTTGATGAGCGCCGCAAACTTGGGCGAGAAGGATAAGAGTGCCGCAAAGATTGCCGCAAGGCGGATAACTCTCGGGTCATAAACCTTGGAAAGCGCCAAAACGCCTGTGTTCTCACCGTATGTGGTATTAGCCGGTGCGCCGAAGAGGGCAGCCATTGCTGTTGCAAGTCCGTCACCCATCAGTGTTCTGTGAAGGCCGGGCTTTTCAATATAGTTTTTGCCGACCGTGGAGCTTATCGCACAGATATCGCCGATATGCTCGATCATCGTCGCAAGAGCGATGGGCATTATCGTGATGATGGAAGTAATTATGAGGGAAATATTTGTGTCGCTCTTTCCGAAAAGCGAGAGTGCCGTGTGATCCCATACAACCGGAAGACCAAACCAATCAGCCTCTTTTACAAGCGTAAAGTCAACGTCCTTTACTATGAGAGCCACTACATAGGAAACTATAACGCCCATCAATATGGGTATTATCTTTATCATTCCCTTGCCCCAGATGTTGCATATAATGATGACTGCAATTGCAACGAGCGCTATCCACCAGTTTTCGTTACAGTTTGTGATTGCCGAGCTTGAAAGTGTCAATCCGATTGCAATGATGATGGGACCGGTTACGATGGGCGGGAAGAAGCGCATAACCTTCTTCGCTCCGAAAATCTTGAAAAACAGTGCCAATATAAGATACACAAGTCCCGCGCACGCAACGCCGACGCCCGCATATGCCGAGAAGTTATCAAGTCCCTCTTTTTTACAAAGCGTTTCGATTGCCGCATATCCGCCGAGGAACGCGAATGACGAACCCAAAAATGCCGGCACCTTGCCGCCCGTGATTAAGTGAAAGAGCAGTGTTCCGAGACCTGCGAACAAAAGCGTGGACGCCACGTCAAGACCCGTGATAAGCGGAACAAGCACCGTTGCTCCGAACATGGCAAACATGTGCTGAATACCGAGCACAAGCATTTTGCCGGCGCCAAGCTCTCTGGCGTCATAAATTGCCTCTTTGTTTTTTCCCATTTTACCTTACCTCCGTTTTCTCTTATATAAGAAAAGACCTTGTCCGCGCAAAGACAGACAAGGTCATAATATTACCTTTAAACCAACTCTTGCCGACGTCTCTGCATCGAATTAAAGAATTTTCCGTTTTTCATATTATAACACCGTTCGACAGATTTGTAAAGTATTTTTTAAAATTATTTTTCGGCAGGCACAAATTCGCCTAAAATAAACGGTATCACATCGCTTTTTTCCATAATGAAAACAGACGATAACTCACCGTACAGAAACTTTTTCGCGTCCTCCAAAAAATATTCCTCGGTCTTATGAAGCTTCTTCCCGTCATCCTCCAAACGGCGCTTGACCGCGCACACGCTCTTTATAAGCGAAGCTATCATCGGTCTGTCCGCCTGGCAGATTGCGTTTTTATAAGACTCTTTTCTTCCCCTCTCGGTCTCCGAAAGCTCTGCGGGCTTTGCCTCATTCACTATCTTTTTAATCTCCGGAGCGGAAATGACCTTGCTCATCTTTTCCCTCGCCGCCCGGCTTTCCACCGGCACGAAAAAAACGGAGTTGACCCCGTCAACATGGCAAAGCACATAGTAACTCACTACTCTGTCAGCAATTTTCTTATCCTCTATCCCGTCAATACGGCAGACTCCCTCGCCGCCGTAGAGCACCATATCTCCCTTTTTAAACATAAAAACTCCTTAAGATTCCATCAAAAGCCACTCTTATCAACCTTAATATATAATACCACAAAATGCCTGTGATTTCAACAGGCATTTTTGACGAAAACATACGGGCTAATTATGTGTAAATTTACTCTTAAGGGCTAAAATAAGGCTTTCCTTCTCATTTTCGCATCCGTTTTCTATAACCTCGCGCAATAAAAACGAAAGAGCCTCTCCGATTCCTCGTCCCGAAAATCCGATGTCTTTAAGGTCGTTTCCGTTAACGGCAAGGTCCGCCGTCTTAAAGCACTTTTTCAAGGCTGAGGAAAGAAGCGAAAGATAAGGCTCCCTTGATGAAATCTCCCCTGTCAGGTATTTATATGAGATAACGCGTTCTATGCTTTCCCGGCTTGTATCAGAAAGGCAGAGCCTCATCTTGACCTCGGTATCCGGAAGGGGTGTATTTAATGTTTCGGTTGTCAGCGCCGCGGTTTTTTTATCCGCACGGAGTGAGGCGAAAAATCCCTCCGCCTTTTCTTTATCATTTTTTAAAAAAAGTGCATATGAAAGCGAAACGTCAGCCGCCTCCTGCTGCGTTCTTTTTTCAAACGGCAGAGCATCCGGTTTAATACCGAAGGGCAAAATGTCCCAATACTTAAGAACGCTCCCTGCATTCTTTCCCGTTAAAAGCTTCGTCAGCTCCGAATATATCCGCTCCGGCGAAATGTTTTTTAAAAGCTCCTTTTTCTCCAGCATTGCCGAAAGCGTTTCATTTTCGATATCAAAGCCCAGAACCGATGAAAAGCGAATCGCGCGCATAATCCGCAGCGCGTCCTCGGAAAACCTCAGCCGCGGGTCTCCCACTGCTCTTATTACCCTTTTTCCGATATCGGAAATTCCGCCGAACGGGTCAGCTATGTTTCCCCTTATATCGCACGCTATGGCGTTCACGGTGAAGTCGCGGCGCGAAAGATCCTCTCTAAGGCTTTTGGTGAAACGCACCCCGTCCGGATGGCGCGAGTCGGAATACTCTCCGTCTATCCGGTAGGTCGTGATCTCCAAAACGCCCGTTTTTTTGATAATTCCGACGGTGCCGTGGCGTATCCCGTCCGTCACAAGTCCGCTCCCGTCAAACACCTCTATAACCTCATCGGGAAGCGCGTCAGTCGTTATGTCATAGTCGTGAACGGTCCTTTTCATCAGCATATCGCGCACGCATCCGCCGACAAGATACGCTTCAAACCCGTTATTTTCAAGCGCCAGGAGCGTTTCTTTAACGTCGTTCGGGATATTTTTAATTTCCACTTCATCACCGCCTTTTTTATATTCTATCACAAAAAAGCGCGTTTTTCAAGAAAAAAGGCGGCGCATAAATGCACCGCCTTAAAAAACTATTTTTCGATAGTGATTGTTTTTGTTTCCCCGTCCCACGAAACGTTATAGCCGAACTGCTCGGAAATAAAGCGGAGCGGAACGAAGGTGCGCGAGTCCTTTATCCTGGGCTCGGACTCCAATGTATACATAATGTGTCCGTACGCCGGAGAGTCAACATAAACAAGATTATTCCGTATCTGAAGATAGAGCTTTATGCCGTTATTGTTGATTGTGATGGACTGGTTTTCATCCGTCCATTCAATCTCGGCGCCCATCTCCTCAATAAGTCCGCGAAGGGGGATAAGCGTTCTTCCCGCGGACGTGATAAAGGGTGATGTGTCTATCGTCTTAACGCTCTCGACCCCGCCCTTGGTCACCTTTATCTCGTTTGAGCCTATCTGCATCACGAACTTTCCCGTGCCGCCGGACGCTTCGCGTTCCTCCTTTGTCTGCCAGAAGGAAATTTCCGCGCAGGAAATTCTTCCGCTCAAAAATTTTGTGATCTCAAACTCCACGTAGCGCGCCGTAACGGGCTTTTCAAACGTTATCATTTTTTCGTTCAGCGTTCTTTCGCCGAAGCTGTAGTCATGCAGCAGCTCTGTCATATCATCATCGGACGTGCCCGCCCACATGTTAAACTGTTCCCAGTAGCCGTGAAGGTCGTTTGACTGCCTGGGATAAATGCTTACCGCGCTGAAGGTATAAACCTTGCCGAGGTCGATGCGAAGCACTGTAGAATCCGTCCCGACGGGGACTTCTTCCGTCTGCCAGTAAGCCGCCGCCCCGTCAAAAAGGTTCTTGGTTGAATTTCCGCCCCAGACCGGAAGGTCGTTTTCAGCCTTGAAGCCGGAGGGGTCTATCTTTTTAAGCGCAACCGAATCAAGCGCCTCGGCAAATTCCGTGACGGGGTAAATCTTTTCATTCTCTCCCGCCTTCTTAAACTGAAGCTCTGCCATGCAGCCGTAGCCGCCCTGACCTTCCGTTACGACAAATTTAAGCTTTTTTGCCTCAAAGGCGATTCCGTAATTTACCTCGTCGGACGTTGATCCCGATATCTCATCCTTTGAAACAAGTGTCATCTCTCCGCCGTCCGTTTCGGAAGCGTAGAGCTCATAGCCCTTGACGCGTCCGTTGGTGTCGGACGTTCTTCCGATTATCTTAAAGCCCGATATTGCTTTCTTTTCGGGGAGCGTTATGTCTATCGTGAAAGGAGGCATGTCGTGCCCCGTGATAAGCGTGCCTTCGTTTTTGTAATTTGTGTGCCACACCGTGTCGAGATTATTGTCAAACGCTTTTTTAACCGAGCCCCAGCTCGCCTCGCTGGAGGACGTAACCTCCCAGCCCGCGGGATCTAAATATGCTTCGGGATAATTTGAATCATCTTTCTTATCATCTTTTTTGCCGTCCCCGGTCCATGTTTCTCCCGCCACAAGGTCAAGCTCTGCGCAGGAGCCGATCTTACCGCCTGATGTTTCGGTAACCTCGATGGTGACTTTTTTAACCGAAAGTTCTTTTCCGAAAGGAAGAAGTATTTCGTCTGTCGAAGTCTGCTCGCCCTTGATAGTTCCAACCTTGTCGCCCTTGGTCTTGCCGTCGGACGAAACATAAACGTCGGCGGTCATCCACCGTCCTGTCGACCCGTCCTGCCTCGGCGTGTATAAAAGACCTGTCGACGCCATCGCCTTCGGAAGAGTCAGCTCAATGGTATAAGGAGGCTCATCCGTGCTAGTAATCGTCTGTCCTTCCGCCGTGTAGTTTGAATGCCAGATCTTTTTCGTCGTGCCGTCTATCATATTCTCGGCAAGACCCCAGCTTACCTCACTGGAAGCCTTAATCTGCCATCCGGTCTTTGAAAGTGTGTTATGCTCTTCTTTTTTCGCTTCTACAAACACCGCACCGTCACCGTTCTTAGTTCCGCCGCTGCCTTTAAGGAACGTTATCTCAGCAGCGGTACCGTAGCCGCCGATGGAGCTTGTGATCTCGATTTTCACGGCGCGCATCTTGGTGTCGCCCCAGGAGGCTTCGGAAGGAGCGCCTCTCTTGCCGTCAGCCCAATCCTGCCACGTATAGTCGAATTTTCCCGTAAAAATCTTTTTAAACGCCTTCCCGTCCTCCGACGAGTAGATATTGTATTCGGTTACGGCTCCCGTTGAGTTTCCCGGTCTGGGATTGTAACGCCAGCCGGATAATGTCATCTCTTTGCCGAAATCGATCGTTATTATGTGGGGGCACTCGTCGTGCCTTGTAATTTTCCCGTCCTCCGCCGTATAGTTTGAGTGCCAGAACGTTGCATCGTCGCCGTCGATTGCTCTTGCTATTGTATTTCCTATATCGCTTGTCGCAGATATCTGCCACGAGCCGTCGTTTTTAACCTCCGTTGCCGCAGAGCAGACCGAGGCAAATGACAAAGCCAAAAATGCCGTGAGCAGTAACGATATTATTTTTTTCATCAAAGCTCCCCCCTTAACCTATAATTGCCAGCGCCGCCGCAATGCCGGAGTCATTCAACGCGCCCTCGGACACCGCGTAAGCACCGTTTCCGAGAGACCTGTATGCAAATCCGAACGCCTCTGACAGGTAAGTGAGCGGAACAAATATAATTCCGTTCCGAACCGTCACCGGTGCGGAAAGGTACGCTGCCTCGCCGTTTGACCTTACTTCGTTTGACCCTATCACACTGTAGGTCCAAACATAATCCGTGATTTCTTTGTAATCGTCCGAAAGGTTGTGGCGCGCGAGGTAGATTATGTTGTCCTCCGAGTCGTATCTCACCTTGGACATGCCGTAGCCCAAAAGCTCCTCAAAGGTCTCCGCCGGAACGTAAAGCGTTCCGTTCGCCTCAAACGGCGTCACATTTGTGTCGCGTTCGTAAACATTCATCCTTCCGCCCGAAACTGTCATTTTTTCGCTTCCCGCTTTCAGAACGGATGTGCCCGAAAGAAGCGCTCTTTCCTCTTTTGAAAGCGAAACCTGTTCATTTTCAATGTAAAGATAGTTGAATTTGCCTCCCGGTGCGACGGAGCCCTCCGAGTAAAAATCAAGGTAATCGTCCGTCACGACGGAATCCGTCCACTTGAATTCAAACTCAAGTGTGCCGGAAAGCCCCAAAAGCTCGCGCGGAACCGAGAGAGTTAAGTAATTGTCCTTTATCGCGACTTCGGCGGTTCCGACCGTCGTCCACGCGCCGGACTCGTATTTTGCGACAGTTCCTTTGCCGTTTTTATTTACCGCATAGTCATAGCCTGCCCAGCCGGTCGCATAGTTCCTGTCCGAATTGATATAAAGGTTCATAAAGCCCTCGCCGCCTTCTTTTACCGGGCGGTTGGTCTTCGCCATGAAGTAGAGCTTTTCGCCGTCGCGTGCGACCTTGGCGCGCGTTATGGCGTTGTTCACGGTCGTTTTATATGAAATCGGTTCACCCGTCGCCATATCAAGATAGCCCGTAGTGTCGCGCTCAAAATCCGTATAGTCGTTGATAAATTCAGGTCCCACAGAGTCCCACTGCGATATATCGCCCGCAATGTCAATAGTCACGGGAGCGGTCGCAGCGGGTGCCGGGCGAACGCCCTTGTATTTTCTTATAAAGTCAACCAAAAGGTTATAGTAATCGTCCTTTATATAGCTTCTCGATGGCTCAAAGTCACGGCTTCCCTCTTCGTCGAAAAGGTCAACGAACGCAACCTTATATTCGCCGTAGCTTGAGTATTTCGGGGTCGTCCACTCGTTCCACCCGTCGATATAGATAAACGCGGGATCAACATCCAATGCCAAGCGCGCCTGCTCGCGGAAGAAATAGGGCTTTCTGCCGTTATCGGACGAATAGTCCTCGCCGAACGCCTCGGAAAATGCTCTGCCCTTGGCATAGGGGTCGGAGAACACGCCCGTCTTTGAGTGTCCGTATATCGTGGAGGAGTTTATCGCCGCGCCGACCGTGACGGATTCGACCCTTCCGTCCTCTCTTAACTTTCCGCGCAGAGGCTGGGGATAGGAGTCAAGCCACATAATGTCGTCATGATCGTCCGACGCACCGAGGCGCGAGCCGTGATGGCGAAGGTTCATTGATGTGTCGATAATATTCTCGGTCTTTACAAGGTCGGCATCCTTTGTGTTTATAAGGCTCTGGTTTGTGTCCTTCGTTTTCCACGAAGCCGCAAAGGGCTTGCCCTCCCAACGGAACCAGAGGTCAGAATACCTGTCGTCTTTCAAGACGTTATAGTATATCGTCACAAGCTCGTCAAACGTGTTGTTGTTTGACGCCGCCATTCCGCCGTATTCGGATATCTTCGGGACATTCATGCCCTCTTTTTTGCACTCCAAAAGCGCTTCCATCAATGTTTTTAAGTTCTGAACAAAGCAAAGTCCGCCGTTTGTGTAGTCAAAAAAGATCACGTCCACCCCGGCGTTTGACAAAAGCGCAAACTGTTTTTTATAAACCCAGTAGTCCCGGCTCGTATAGAAGCCGAACACGGGCTCGCCCCAGTACATTTTGCTGGTGTGGCTGAACCACGAATCGCTGTTCGAGTCGTAGCGCGCCGCGGGGTCTTTCCTTATCACGTCGGGAATTATTATGTTGTAGTTATTGTTCTGATTAACGTGCCAGTTCCAGTACATCATGCCGACATAGTGATCGCCCTCCTTAACGGGACCGACCTCTTCAAAGTCTGCGACCTTTCTGCCGTAATCGTCCGTTGCCGCCCATGTGTCAGAATAGTTGTCAACGATATAATCGTCCGAAACGCCCTCGCGGACAACCGCGTCGGTATAAAGCGAAACGCCGTTAAGCTCCCACTTGGGCGTATTTTTCATCATCGTCATCACAAAATAAAGCGTGTGAGTGCCGGAGACTTCTTCTATATTCCCGCGCACCGTCACATCGGAATCAACGCTCGTTTCGTTAAACGCGACAAATCCTACAGAGTCGCCCATCGGGTCGTCCAACTTAATTCTGAAGACCTCCGCATTAAGCCCTCCCGTAAGCGGATTTTTCCCGGTAAGTCCGATCGACTTAACGCCGGTCAGATCAACGTTTTTTATTCCAAACCAGCTCTGCGCCTTGGAAATGCTAAAGTAACCGTCTTTCTTCGTCACTTCAGAGCCGAATTCGGTGATCTCGTCGGTCTTATAGGTCTTTTTCGCATCCGCTGCCAGAACCGAAAGGCACGAAAAAGCCAACAAAACCGCCAAAAACAATGCCGCAAGTTTTTTTGCCATATTTATTATTCCTCCTTTTTAATGTCTCTGATTTTATAGTATCATAACCTAATTATCCTTTCAATTGTACGAGGTGACTTTTTCATTGTGTAAAGTGACTTTTTTGTGCGGTAATTTTTGTCGGAAAAATCAATTGAACACGGCAGCGAAAAGGTGTATAATATCTTAAAGAAAGGCGGTGCTTCCATGCTCTTATACGACAAAACATACTGCGACAATAATCTGGAGTTTGCCGAGCTTTATCCGGTAGATATAAAAACGGGTTCCTTAAAGTCAGGCGCTGCGACCAATTTCTGGATGAGCGACCATTACAACGCGGTTTTCGTCTCAGAAGGCTCATTGCGCGTTACAAACTACCTTGCAAGCTTCAATGTTAAAGCGGGGCAGTTTTTCATTCTTGATCCCTATAACCACTGCCGGATATATTCTTCCTCCGATTCAAAATATATAAAGTTCGGTTTTTCAGGCACCCGCTCAGGTGACTTTGCACCGGTTGCCAACAATGTTTTTTCCGACCCGGAGCCCGAAAAGGAACTGGCAGCCATTTTAAACCGCCCCGGCGTTCATGACGTTCATTTAATCTCGTTTCTTTTCTCGCTTTATGCCGCATCCGGCGTGCACACTCTCGGTCAGCCGAAAAAAAAGGTCCTAAACCCCTATGTCAAAATGCTTAAGGACAATATCGACCACAGCTATTTAAGCACGGAATATTCTATCGAGGCTCTGTGCCGCGAGCTTAAACGCGATCCTAAATATCTGTCGCGCCTCTTTAAGAGTGAAACCGGCATAAGTATGCGGGAATATTTAAAAAGGCGGCGCCTCAACGCGGCGTATAAGCTTTTGACCGAAGGGTATAAGGTGAACTTTGCCGCCTTACGCTGCGGTATACGCGACGCGTCCGATTTTTCCGAAATGTTCAAGCAATATTACGGCATACGCCCGAGCGAGGTATCAAGAAAAAATCACTCAAAATCGGTAAAAACCTCTTGACAAACTCTGAATAATGTGGTAAAGTTATAATATTGTTTGTGCATGTAGCTCAGCTGGATAGAGCACTTGGCTACGGACCAAGGTGTCGGGGGTTCGAATCCTCTCATGCACGCCAAGCAAAAAGGTCATACCTTCCGGGTATGACCTTTTTGCTTGGTGTATTTAAACGGAGATTCAAACCTTGGCGTGACAAAGGAGCATTATGCCGTACGGCATAATGCTCCTTTGTAAGGTTACGGCGCTATGCGCCGTAACCTTCGAATCCTCTGCTATAAGCTTCGGTCTTTCTCCGCATCACCTTGCCAAAAACTCCAGCACCAGCATATCAAGCGCCTGCCATTCAGCCGCGGCGCCGTTTTTTATTGCGTTTTCCGTGCGGACGCAATCGGAAAGGCACTCCTCGGCATATTTAATATCGACCGACTTTGCTCTTGACAAAAGCTTCTGCGCCACAAAACGGCGCGAGGGCGGAAGGTTCATCGCATCGACGGCGTCGGAATAGCTCATATTTTCCCTCGATATTGCCGCCGCACGGCAAAGATCGGAAAAATATCCTCCCAGAATCGAAAGTATTCTCACTCCCGACTCATTGCTTTTCTTAAGGTCGGACAAGAGCTTTAACGCATAGTCCGCATTTTTCCCCACGACCGCCTCCGAAATGTCATAGACCCGGTTTAAAAGCGGGGGCGTGATGTTTTTTTCAATATCTTCTTTTTTTATAATGTCGCGCGCACCCGTATACGCAATAAGCTTTTCCGTGTTCAGGCGTATCCCGGTAAGGTCGCTCGAGCAGCGGTCTAAGAAAAAATCAAGATCCGAATTTGATATATTCTTTTTTGCCGCCGCAAGCTTTTTTAATACCTGTTTTTTAAGCTCCGGGCGTTCAAGATATGAAAACTCACACATTGTCCCGGTCTTTGAAAGCGACTTATACATCTTCCCGCGCTTGTCCGCCGTGTCCTCCGTGATTATGACCGTGACATACTCCGGAATATCGGAAAAAAGCTTTATGAAAAGCTCCGCGTCACGGCATTTGGCTGAAAGAAGCCCCGCATCCTTTATCAAAAGGAGCTTCCTGTCGCTCATCACGGGAACCGCCTCGAAAAAGTCCGACACGGTGTCTGATGACAGAGTTTCCGAATTTACTGTCAGACTGTTAAAATCCGCAAAATCCGGCTCAACCGTTTTTTCCGAAAGAAACGAGACCATATATGTGCGAAGATACACCTCTTCGCCGAAAAACACATAAAGAGAATCTATCCCCTGTTTAATTTTCTGGCGCAATTGGTTATAGTTCATAGTTCCTCCATTTCCTCCGGCGAAAAGAACCTTCCGGCATCGCCCGCCGTCAAAGTGCCCGTGCCTTCGTAATATTCCGAGTCAAAGCTTCGCGGCAGGTCGGAAAGAACCACTACCGCGTCGCACTTTTCATTTTCTCCCGAATAAATGTAAATATCCTTGCCGAACGCTCTTATAATATATCCGCGTTTTTCGCTCTTTTCACGGCACACGGTAATGTTTAACTGACCGACGCTTATCCTATCGCCTTCGGACGCAATTATTTTGTCCGTGCCGACATCATCGTCCCGTGTCAGCAAAACCTTTCGGGGAGCCAGCTCTCTTATAAGGTCTTTATACCGTACCTCCGATTTTACATCGGTAAACACCAAAACATCCACGCTTCTCACGCCGGCAGAATACAGGTAATCCTTCGCGTCGTCCCCGTCTTTCCCTATAAACAGGACCTTCGCTTTTCCTTGCACGAAAAGCGCGGAGCCGCCGAAATCATACATGCCCTCCTTCACCGGATGCGAGGGGAGAAATGACAGAGCAAGGCACAAAAGTGCAATATTCGCCAAAATGAACGCCCGTCTTCTTCTGCCGGATTTTAAATATACAAACAGTGCGGCGACCGTAAACATCCAGAAAAGGACAAACATGGTTCCGTTTTCGGAATGTACTTTTATGTTCGCAAACGGCAGCCCGGCTGCAATCTCGGCAGTCTTTAGAGTGAAGCTTATCATTATATCCGCCGCTTTATCCAAAAGAAACTTAAAACCGAAAAGCTTTAATATAACGGCTCCGTATCCCGTAACCATAATAAACGGAAGCAGCGGTATTGCAAAAAGATTCGCCAAAAGCGCCGTCAAAGGAAAGCTCCCGAATTGCGCCGTGATAACCGGAAACGCAAACACTTGTGCCGCAAGGGTCGACGAAAACGCATCGGAAAACGAGAACGGCAAAAATTCCATCGCCCTCTTAAGCGGCGACGCGAACATTATTATGCCGAGCACCGCGGAAAATGACAGAATAAATGAAAGCGAATATGCCGAAAACGGATTCGCCATAAGTATCAGTGCGGAAGCGATTCCGATCGAAGTATATCCGTCGTAATACGCATAAAGCGTTTTCGCGGTCACAAATAAAGAAAACATGATAAATGCGCGGATGCTTGACGGCGACGCTCCGGTAAGAATTACGAAAAACGCCGCGGCGGGAAGGCACAAAAATCTCGCCCACCTCTTTTCGGTGATCCGCTTTATTAAGTAAAGAACGCCGTACGCCGCGATGGAGACGTGAAGTCCCGATATTGCAACAATATGCGAAATGCTGCCCATAGCAAGCTTTTCTCTGAAATCACTGTCGGAATAATTGTTCGAGCCCAGAAGCACCGAGCGCGCAAACATCAGATCCTCTCCGCTCCAGAGCGAGTCCGCCGCGGAAAGAAGCTTTTCTCTCGTTACGGTCACAAAATCTGAAAGCCTGGATAACTTTATGTCATTGCCGACATTTATCAGCTTGTCCGCCGTGACGGTAAGATATGCCCCGTCGGCATAGTCATATGTGCTTTCGGAAAGCTTGCCCTTTCCTTCAACATATAAAACATCGCCGTATGAAAATTCGCCGGTATAGGACACTAATTTCATTTTCACATTTCCGGACGAAGCGACTGCCGAAATGTATCCGCTCCTTTGATACGGCACGGAGCTTACACGGCAGGTAAACCCGCCTTTGGTTTTGGAAAACTCCTCTGCCGTTTTAATGTTTTTCCGATAAACAAAATCGGTATGATAAAAGCCTGCGAAAAGGGCGGCGACAATTAAGATCGCCGCCGTCAGGTCTTTATTATTAATAACTATCAATAAAAATACAGGTATAGCCGTAACCACCAAAAGCTTAAGGTCAAAGCTGTATAAATATACTCCGGCGGTAAATGCAAGTCCGCAGAAAGCCGCCGCTCTCGGTAAATACTTCACCTTGCGATCAGGTCGATATAAGAAAGCGCCATCCCAGTGCCCTTGGCAACACAGGCAACCGCGTCCGCCGCCAAATTAACGCTGATCCCGGTTTCCCTCTGAATAAGGCTTGCGGCACCCTTTATAAGGGCTCCGCCTCCCGTTAAGGTGATTCCGTTCTTGCAAAGATCCGCCACGAGCTCGGGCGGTGTCTGCGAAAGCGTTTCATGCACCGCGTCCGTCACAACCGCAAAGCACTCCGTCAGCGGTTTTACGATTTCTTCGCCCGTTACCGTAACCGTTTTCGGGAGTCCGGACGCAAGGCTTCTTCCCTTCACTTCCATTGAAAGCTCATCATCCGACGGGAAAACGCTGCCGATATTCATTTTGATTTCTTCAGCCGTGCGTTCCCCGATGGCAATACCGTATTTATCTCTTATGTATCTTACTATTGATTCGTCGAATCTGTTCCCCGCGGTCTTAATGGATTTTGAAACCACTATTCCGCCGAACGAAATAACCGCAATATCCGTTGTCCCTCCTCCGATGTCAACAACCATATTGCCCTCGGGCCGTGAAATATCTATTCCGGCGCCGATCGCCGCAGCCAAAGGCTCCTCTATTACAAGCGCCTGGCGCGCTCCCGCCGCCTCCGCCGCTTCTATAACGGCACGCTCCTCCACTCCCGTTACGGAGCTGGGAACACAGATTACAACACGCGGCTTGAAAATTCTGTTCCTGCACACCTTAAGAAGGAAATTTCTGAGCATTTTCTCCGTTGTGTAATAGTCGGAAATAACCCCGTCCTTAAGCGGACGGATTGCCACAACGTCGCCCGGGGTGCGCCCTATAAGAGTCTGCGCCTCCTCGCCGACCGCGCGTATCTTTTTCGTCATTGAATCGATCGCTACGACGGAGGGCTCACGAAGGACCACTCCCTTTTCAGGGACATAGACCAAAACAGAGGTTGTCCCAAGATCTATTCCGATTTCTCCGGTTCGTCCGAACAAAAGCTCCTCCCCCTTTCACGACTAATATATGCCCGTATTACTTTATATATGCTATCGCTTTTTCTATTGCTTCGTCCTTAGTTAAAAGCTCAAACTCAGCTTCGCTTCTGAGCTTGTATTCGCAAAGTCCCTCGCCCGCTTTTTTGCCGACGGTTATTCTTACCGGCACGCCGATAAGATCCCAGTCCTTAAACTTAACGCCGGGGCGCTCGTCGCGGTCGTCCGTAACGACTTCGATGCCCGCCTTTTCAAGCCTGTCCGCAATCTCATTTGCCATATCCGCCTGAACGGAATCATTCACGTTGACGGGAACGACTACTGCTTTATAGGGGGCTACCGAAACGGGCCAGATTATACCGTTATCGTCATGATTCTGCTCGATAACCGCGGCAAGGCAGCGGTTAACGCCGATGCCGTAGCAGCCCATTATAACGCTCTTATCCTCGCCTGTCTCGTCGCGGTAGGTAAGACCCAAAGCGTCCGAATACTTCGTGCCGAGCTTGAATATGTGACCGACCTCGATTCCCTGAGCGGTCTTTATTCTCTTTCCGCACACGGGGCAGATGTCGCCCTCCTCGATGGAGCGCACGTCCGCCGTTATCTCCGGAGTAAAGTCTCTTCCCGGGTTAACGTTCTCAATGTGGCAGTCCGTCTCATTTGCGCCGACGATGAAGTTTCTCATCGCCATTACCTCGTTATCCGCTATTACCGGAGCGCCTATATTTACCGGACCGGCAAAGCCGACCTTCGCGCCCGTGATTCTTACAACGTCAGCCGCGTCCGCAAGCGCCACTTCCGAAGCGCCCGTGATATTGGCAAGCTTGACTTCGTTTATCTCCCTGTCTCCGCGCACCAAAACCGCGTAAAATTTATCGTCGCACTTATAGACCATCGTCTTGACAAAGCTCTTTGCGTCCTTCCCGAAGAAAGCGGCAACCTCGTCAATCGTTTTGGCATCGGGCGTCTCCACCTTTTTCATTTCCTTCATTTCCTCGTTTGACGCCTCGGGTGTAACGCAGAGCGCTTTTTCGATATTTGCACTGTAGCGGCAGTCCTCGCAGTACGCTATAGTGTCCTCGCCGACCTCGGAAATAACCATGAATTCCTGGCTTCCCGAACCGCCCATTGCGCCGGTATCCGCGTCAACTATCATATAGTTAAGACCGAGCCTGTCGAAAATTCTTCTGTACGCATCATACATAGCCTTATAAGACTCGTCAAGCCCTTCCTTGGTCGTGTCAAAGCTGTACGCGTCCTTCATGATAAATTCGCGCGTTCTCATAACTCCGAAACGCGGACGGCGCTCATCACGGTACTTTGTCTGCATCTGATAAAGCGTGAAGGGATAATCCCTGTACGAATGAACGGAATCCTTAACGGTCTGCGTGAAAATCTCCTCGTGAGTGGGACCTAAGCAAAAGTCCCTGTCGTTTCTGTCCTTCAGGCGGAACATATCGTCGCCGAAACGCTCCCATCTTCCGGATTTCTGATAGCACTCAGCCGGCAGAAGCGCGCTCATCAAAAGCTCCTGCGCACCGGCTCTATCCATCTCCTCGCGGATAATATTTTCCACATTGTGCAATACCTTGATTCCGAGAGGAAGATATGAGTACACACCTGCCGCGAGCTTGCTGATAAGCGCCGCGCGCATCATTAAAATGTGGCTCGATATTTCAGCCTCCGCCGGAGCCTCTCTCAGCGTGGGCATAAGTAATTTTGAAGCTTTCATAAATAAAACACCTTCCGAAACTCATAATAAACTTATTTTATTCTACCATAAAAAAGCGCATAATGCAAGCCCCGAGTTCAAAAAATTGAACCCGGGGCTTAAATTTAATCTTCCTTATCAAAGCCGAATCCGGCAATTTCCGTCACGGGCAGTGAGAAAGCTATCGCGTTTGCCTCTGTCCCCGCTCCCGCATTTTCCACTATCGCCCTCATAATCTCGGTCTTTTTTTCCTTTTTCGCGACTATCAGGATGATCTCTTTTTCAGTCGCAATGGAAACGGAAAAGAAGTTTTCCGCGCTCTTTGTTCCCGTTCCCTTGCCGTGAATGACCGTTCCTCCGGTTGCGCCGGCTTTTCGCGCCGCATCCATAACAACGTCGGTCCGCCCTTCGTTCGCAATTACGGTAATCAGTTCATAGTCTGCTTTAAGCTCCGGCGCACGCCCTTTTGCGCCTTCTCCTCCGGTAAGATATTCCACGGTCTTTCCACCTCCTACGCTTTTTACGGGAACCGAAACAATGATTCCCTGCCCCGGCACGCCGATAAACATGCGGTTTTTTTCTTCTTTTATGAGCTCCTTTGTCTTTTCCCGTGTGCAAACGGTAATAACCGCTCTCTTTTCATTGTTTTCAATGCCCAAAAGCTCAAGCATATTGCTCACAGCCGTGCCCTTTGCACGGAAAGCGACCGAAAACGGCAGCGAAAGCCCGGAGCATATCCCGTCAAGCACGCCCAGCATATCGGGCGGACATATTGAAATAACATAATTCATTTTTATTCCTCCCAGAGCTCGATAATATCGTGATCTCCGTAAGCCGGCTTTTCTTCCTCGTGCTCTTTTTTCTCCTTTTTATCCTTAAGACTGTAGCAAAAGCCCAGTATCTGAATGGAAATGAGCGGCATCATCGCCACCATGGCGACAAGTCCGAACGCGTCCGAAACCGCGTTCCCTCCGAGCGATGCGGAAGCCCCGATCATGAATTGCAGCATAAACGTCGCCGTCATGGGTCCCGACGCAACACCGCCCGAGTCAAACGCAATCGCCGTGTAAATGTCCGGCACGAAAAACGAAAGCGCAAGCGCCGTCACATATCCCGGCACCAAAAACCACAGAATGGAAATCCCTGTCAGAACTCTTATCATGGAAAGCCCCATCGCCGCAGCTATTGCCGCGGACAGGCTTATTTTTATCGCCTTTCCCGGTATCGCGCCCGCACTGACCTCCTCGATCTGCCGCTCCAATACCGCGACCGCGGGCTCAGCCGAAATTATGAACCAGCCGAAAAGCATTGAAAGGGGCACTAAGAGCGACTTTGTCCCCCCAGCCGCGAGCGACGAGCCTAAGACCATGCCGAGAGATGAAAACCCGACGTTGACGCCGGTTAAAAAGAGCACCAGCCCCAGATATGTATATAAAAGTCCGATCAAAATCTTTCCGAGCGAGTGGCGCGAAAGCTTTAACGAAAAAAGCTGAAACAGTAAAAATATCACCGCAATGGGCAAAAGCGAAAGCGCCATTTCCGCAAAATATCCCGGCAGCGCCGAAAAATATTCCCTGCCGAGCTCCCGCGTCGTGCCGTAGACCTTAGTCACGATATAGGTTTCTTCGCCCTGTCCCGAATAGAAAAATCCCAGGAGCAGCACCGCGAGTATCGGACCGACCGATGAAAGAGCGACCAGACCGAACGAGTCCGCCTCCGCCTTTTTATCGCTTCTGATGTTCGACACGCCGACGCCGAGCGCCAGAATAAAGGGAACCGTCATGGGACCGGTCGTCACACCGCCGGAATCAAACGCAATGCCCAGAAAGTCCGGCTCCGCAAACGAGGCAAGTGCGAAAACGATTCCGTAGCACGCCAGAAGGAGCCATCTTAACTTTATGCCCGTTATGATTCGGAGCATGCAAAGCGAAAGAAAAAATCCCACTCCCACACCGACGGTTGCCAAAAGTACAACGTTATTTATATGCGGCACCGTTTCCGCAAGCACGAAAAGGTCCGGCTCCGCGACCGTTACCGCAAATCCGAGCGCAAAGCTCACCGCCAGAATGAACGGGAGTTTTTTGGTCTTCGTCATTGCCGTTCCGATCTTGCTTCCTATCGGTGTCATCGAAGTTTCCGCTCCGAGCGAAAACAGGCTTATTCCGAGTATCAAAAACACCGTCCCGACAAGGAAGTTAAGCATAAGATCCGTCCTTATCGGAGATACGGTGAAGCAAAGCACAGTAACTATCAATAAGATCGGCATGACGGACGATGCCGCCTCGCCGAATTTTTCCGCGATCGCCGCATGGTTTTCTTTGATTATGTCTCTTTTCTTCAGCCCTATCACCCGCCTTTTTTCTACCTATTTAATATTGTACCATAAAATTCCCTTTTCCGCAATAAAACTTTTTAAATAAAATGTAAAATTTATTCAGCGCTCCCTTTTAAGATCGTCCGCAATGCTTTTGCACGCGTTATAAATGAGCCGGCGCTCTCCTAAAGAAATCCCGGAAAGCAGCAGCGAAAACTCCCTGTCAAACTCACGCTCCGAATTATCTGTAACGTCCATCAGGAGCGTATCAACGCTCGTGCCCAATGCATTTGCCAGTGCGATTATGCTCGGAAGGCTTAATTTTGTTGTCCCGCGTTCAATATGCGAAATCAGCGTATCGCTTAAGTTGGCTTTTTCCGCCAGCTGTGCCTGCGTTATATAAAGCTTCTTTCTCTTTTCCCGCACCCTTTTTCCGATCGCTTTATAATCAATTTTCATAAACATCAACCCATTTCAAGGTTTTATTATTTTTCAATATAAACCTCCAGTCCCCTGAAAAATTCGTCATACTCGCAGCCGTATATCTCCTTTAATGCAATAAGTGCACTGATTCTGATATTCAGTTCACCCGCTTCATATTTTGCATATGTTGTCCTGCCTATGTCGCACCCCATGCACTGAAGTCTGGCGCAAAGTTTTTCCTGCGATAACTTGTGTTTCAACCGCAGTCTTTTTAAATTCTCGCCCATATTAAGATCGCGCCTTAATTTCTGTTCCATAAAACACCTCCATATAATTGACCAGTATTGGTTGCAATTATGTATATTTTATGCTATAATTATTAAAAATATTGTCCGCAATAGCGGTCAGAAATTGGAGTGAAAAATATGAACGGAAAAATTCAGGATGAAATTTACCTTGAATGTGAGGACGCATTTTTATCCGGCGTCACGGATTTTTTCGTGCTCAGGCGTGACGAAGAGATTACCCGGGCGCTTCGTTCGTTAAAAAAAGAGCATCCGGGCGTGCACATTTTCATGCCTGACAGAATAAACAACGGAACATTTTATTTGTCGGAAAAAATTTTTTCAAAAAATTGTGCAACTTTTTTGCTCCCTTAACTGTATTATTAGTACAGGAGAGTATTTCCCTTTTGAAAATCATTAAATTTACCCTTAGTGTATTGACAATACTCTCCTGCTGTTGTATATTAAAGTATATACTTATACACCAAAAGGAGGTACATAAAATATGAAAAAATTCTATTCGAAGCTGATGGCGCTTATGCTTGTTTTCACCTTCGCTTTTTCGACATATGCCGTGAGAGCGGAAGATGCGGGCGGCACACCGGGCACCCAGACCGAAACCGAGGTTAAAAAAGAAGAAACGGGAGCCGATGATAAAAAGGACACAGAACCCGGCGACACCAAGAAAGATGAAGGCACCACAGGCGATACCAAGGACGACGGCAAGAAGGACGACTCTAAAGACGACTCCAAGGACGACAGCAAGAAGGACGACTCTAAAGATGACTCCAAGGACGACGGCAAGAAGGATGACTCTAAAGACGACTCCAAGGACGACGGCAAGAAGGACGACTCTAAAGACGACTCCAAGGACGACGGCAAGAAGGACGACTCTAAAGATGACTCCAAGGACGACGGCAAGAAGGATGACTCTAAAGATGACTCCAAGGATGACGGCAAGAAGGACGACAAGCCGGCAAAAACAACTCCCGACGATGTTGCCTATAAAGTCAAGGCTGACGATTATGTCACCTTCTCTGCAAGCGATTTCAGCGCTCAGTACAAGGAAATAACCGGCGAGGCGTTTACATATCTTCAGATAACGAAGCTTCCCTCCTCGTCCTACGGAACTCTTTATTATAATTACGACACCAAAAATCAGGAGAAAGTAACTACCAAAAACAAGCTCACATCAACATATCTTAACAAAATAAGCTTTGTTGCTTCCAAGAAGGGCAGTGTTACGATTCCCTATACGATGTACGGCAAGGGCAAATCGCTCTCCGGCAATATCGTTATAACGATCAATGCCGGAACATCAGCGTCTTCCTCTCAGATAAGCTATACTGTTGACGAGGACGACTATGTAAAATTCCGCGCGGCAGACTTTAAGACCGCGTGCACGGACGCGACCGGCAAAACGCTCGACTATGTAAAATTTACGCTTCCCTCATCGTCAAAGGGCACGCTTTACTACGACTATGACGGCAGCGACGAGGCAAAGGTTACCGCAAACAAAAAGTACTATGCGTCAGACACGCCTTCGCTCAACAAGGTTTATTTCGTTCCTAAATCCGGAGCCTCCGGCACAATCTCGATAAGCTTTACAGGAATGACGACAAATGAAAAGACCTTCACGGGAACCGTTAAGATCAAGATGTCCGCATCCTCGTCTTCCTCCTCTTCCACAATCAAATACAGTGTGAAGAGCACATCCGAGGTTGACTTTAAAGTGCGCGACTTTGAAAGGGCATGCTCCGACGAGACCGGTTCAGATCTTACAAAGATCGTGTTCACATCGCTTCCCTCATCGTCAAAGGGAAAGCTCTATTTAGGCTATAAATCTTCTTCAAGGTATGACGACGTGGTATCCGACGGCGAGGATTATTATGTTGACGACGATCCGGCAATATCGGACATCACCTTTGTTCCCAAGTCAACCGCCTCGGGCACGGTTACCATAAAATACAAAGGCTATTACTCAAGAACGAAATACTACGAGGGCAGTATTCAGATAAAGATCACCAAGTCTTCAACCACAGACGATGAGGATGACGATGATGATACAATCTCAACGCTGTCGCTGACCACAAACAAAAATAAGCCTGTATCGTTTAACGCAAGCTCCATTTCCTCAGCTTACAAGAAAGCGACCAATAAAACCTTAAGCTATGTAAAATTTTCCGCCGTTTCGTCATCCTACGGCAAGCTCTATTATGACTATGACGGCGACGATGAGGATACCGTTTCAAGCTCCGACAAATACTATGCAAGCAAGAGCCCTTATATCAAGAACGTAAGCTTCGTGCCCGCGAAAAACTACACAGGAACGGTTACGGTTTCTTATTCTGCATATGCTTCGAGCGGCTCTTACACCTCCGGCAAGATCAAGATAACAGTCAAAGGCACCTCGTCATCAGATGATGATAACGGCAACTCGGGAAGTGCCGATGTTTCGCTCGGCGTTGTTAAAAACAAGAGCGTGACCTTTACGGTAAGCCCGTTTAACGTAGCAAGTTTAAGCGTAACGGATGATTCGATAAGAAGCGTCCGCTTCGGCGCGGTAAATTCTTCCTACGGCAAGCTTTACTACAATTACGGAACCGCGTCCGAAAAAGAGGTTCCCGCGGGAGCAGTATTCAACGCTTCAAGCGAGCCTTACATTTCGGGAGTTTCCTTTGTTCCGACAAAGGGCTATAAGGGCAATGTTACGTTCAGCTACACAGGTACCAACACCTCCGGCGAAAGCTTCACGGGTGTTGTCCGCCTCACGGTAGCTTCCTACAAAAAGCTTTTCTCGGACGTTACCGAGGATAAATGGTATTATGACACCGTAAATACCGTTTGCGACGCGGACCTTATGCGCGGTAACTCCGAAACGACCTTTAACCCCGAAGGCAGCATGACGCTTGCTGAAGCAATCACCATGGGCGCGCGCCTTTACAACAGCATAAGAGGCGGCACGGATGTAACGTTTACCGCAAGTGCAACAGGAAACTGGTATGACGTTTACGTTGACTTTGCCATAAAGAACGGTATTATAAGATCTGACGACTTTTCGGACTACTCCAGAATCGCGTCGAGAGCCGAGATGGCATACATCTTCTATCACAGCGTTACACCGGCTTACCTTTCGGCGATAAACTCCTGGACCGTTCCGGATGTTTCGACTACCGACAAGTACGGCACGGAGATCTACTCACTCTATAACGCCGGCATACTCACGGGAAGCGATGCTTACGGCACATTCAATGCGTCAAGCGGAATCACGAGAGCGGAAGCCGCGGCTATCCTCGGAAGAACCGGCAGAATAATCGACAGAATCAAGAAATAACGTTACAATAAAAAGGAGCTCCGCAGACCGATGCGGAGCTCCTTTTTCGTTAAATTATGTGAATTTTTTTGAAAAAATGCTTCTTTTATATTGACTTTTCGGTTAAATACATATATTATGGATATAATGGTTTATAATTTTTAAGAAGGGATGAAATCAAATGTCAAAAAAACAAACCAATGCCGAAAGAAACACGGCGAAAAAAGCGGAGGCTGCCGCGCTTCGCGAAAAGCTTGAAAACTACATCGTTCTGCAGACAAGCATAGTTTTGGTTCTTGCGGTTCTCTTTGCGGTTTTCAACAACTACTTAAAGAGCGGCACTCTCACCGGCGGAATGATGGTGCTCATAGACGTTTTAATGTGGCTCGGCATTGCCGCCGTATTGGTATTCGCCGTTTTGGGCTATGTAAAGAAGGACAAATCGCTCTTTAAATGGTGTGCGGCGGGTATTGCGGACGCGGCTATATGGTCGGCGTTCTACCGTTTCGGCTCGTTTAAAGGTCACAGCTGGCTTTCCGGCGTTGCGGTAAGCTACTATGCGATTGCTCTTTACTTCATTTTCTGCCTTGCATACTACCTTCTTGCTATGAATAAGAAGTGGAACAAAAAAGGCGTGCGCATAGCATTTTTCACCGTTGCGGCAATCGTTGCACTCGTAATTGTTATCGGCACTATCGTACTCATGTACTTAAACGGTAACATCACAGGCTTTGCAAAGTAATTTAATTCGGAGGTAAATATGGACGAAAATAAGAACTTAAACCCCGAGGGTGAGGAGAACCTTCCCGAGGAGAATACTGCTCCCGAAGAAATTTCCGAGGAGGCTTCCGAAGAAGTTTCTGAAGAAGTTTCGGAAGAAGTTTCGGAAACCGTTTCCGAAGAAGCTGATACACCCGCTCCGGAGACTGATGATCTCTTTGCGGAAGTTAACGACTTCCCGGAGCCCGAAGAAGCTCCCAAAAAGAAGAAGACCGGTCTTTTCATCGGCATCGCAGCACTGATAGTTGTGCTTATTGCCGCGGCGGCATTCCTCTTCTTCGGCAGAGGTTCATCTTCCGAGGGAACCGGCAACCTTTTATCACAGGGCTTTGCCGCTGTAAAGGGCGATTATCTTTATCATGTTGACTTTTCCGACCTTAAGATGCACAAGACAAGCTTAAAGGGCAGCAAAGCCGGAGAAGGCGAAGCGGTGACGGACGACTACGCCGTTTACATTTCAAACTACAAGGGCAATATCTATTACATGGGCTATAAGCCTTCCGATGACGGACAGTCCTATGTTTACGAATACAAAAAATTCGTGGACGGCAAGAACGACAAGGTTATTTTGTCAGACTCCGTTTCCTCTCCCCAGCTTACGGACGGATACCTTTATTACTTAAAGTCTGTTCCCGAGTTCCATTCGGGATATTCCAGCAGACTTTACCGCGTGAGCCTTTCCGGAGGCGAGAGCGAGCTTGTTTGCGACGCACTCATGATATCCTATCTTGTTGACGGGAAAGACCTTTACTACTGCGACGTTGAGTCCACCTCACTCGTGCGCGTAAAGCTTGCCGATTCGATCAAGATTGCAAAAGAATCACCCCTCGGTGAAGGCGGCAAACGCTCCTCCGATGACCTCGGAGCGGAGCCCATCGCTTCATCCGTTGTGACATGCATGGCGACAAGCGGCAACACTCTTTACTATATTGACGCGCAGACCGGAAACTACACACTCTGCACCTATAACTTAAAGACGGGCGAGCAGGGCATTGTAAATAACGGTGTTACCGCGGCGACAATCAATATCTACGGTAAATTCTTATATTACTACAGCACAACGGATTTCAGCGTTTACCGCATGAATCTTGACGGCTCGAATGTAATAAAGATCACCGATCCCGGATACGGCTATATGATTCTTTCCGGCAACAGATTCATGTCTATGGAATTTTCGGACGACTATAAGCAATACATCGCGGTATGCGATCTTGACGGAAACGAGCTTCTTGAGGTCGGACTGACCGGAGATGACGGTGAGGATTATTACGACGAATCCGCGTCGGACGAGACGGCTGATGAGCCGGCAGAAGAGGCAGACGCAGACACTGACGGCATTGCCGATGCAGATACTGACGAAAATGCGGATACAAACACTGATGCCGAGCCCGCAGCATAAATAAAAGCCAAAAATACGGTGCAAATAATTGCACCGTATTTTTTTAATAAAAAGAGTGCTGACAATTAAGTCAGCACTCTTTTTACATATATCTTGCGTTGATTTTCTTTCTCACATATCCCGCGCCGAGCAGCAGAAGCACTCCGAGCACTATTGCGCCCGCGAAAATGTACACCCAGGGTTCTACCGCGTTGTCAATCTTAAGCTCCTCCCAGAGGGCATTTTCGATGTTCTGAGTGACAGTGTCAAGCGTTTCAAAGTAGCTTGACTTGATTCCACCGACCGGATAGAGAATTTCTATCGCCTCCGGGTGAATATCCGTCATATCCGCGATATAGTCCTCGTTTTCGCTGACCAAAAGATTCGGCGAGGCGTAGCAGGTGTATTCCGCGTTTGCGACCGCAATCTCCTCAGAAAGCATGAAGTTAATATATTCCTCGGCAATCTCCTTGTTCTTCGCGCAGGAGGGAATACACATAGCGTCAACAAACATGTTGGTTCCGCTCTCGGGATAGTAAAAGTCAAGATCCCCGTTATCCTCATACATCGTGAAGAAGTCGCCCGCATAGTAAGGCGCGACTGCCGCGGATCCGTTCTTCATTTTGTTGAACACCTCGTCCATTACATAGCTCTGGACAAGCGGCTTCTGCTCCGAGAGCAGGTTCTTGGCTTCGCGCCATTCATTTTCGTTCGTTGTATTAACGTCTATTCCCTTCCAGTACATCGCCGTTCCGAACGCGTCCCTCGGATTGTTAAACTGGAGTATCTGCCCTTTTAAATCCTCATCCCAGAGCGCGTCCCAGTCGGTGTATGTTTTATCCACCAGCTCAGTATTATAGATAATGCCGACGCATCCGCACTGATAAGGCACACTGTATTCGCTTTTCTCGTCATAGTACGCGTTTTTGTACTGCGGGTCGATATACTGAAAATTCGGAATATTTGAAAAATCCAGCTTTAGCAAAAGCTCCTCGTCAATCATTCTTGCAATCATATAGTCGGAGGGCACCACAACGTCATAGCTCACGCCTCCGCTCCGGATCTTGTTATACATATCCTCATTGCTCGCATAAGTTGTGTAGTTTACCTTCACTCTTTTGCCGTACTTTTCAAAATAATAGTCTTCAAATTCCTTGTTGACGTCCAAGGTGTCCTCCGAGCCGTCCGAAATGTACTCGCCCCAGTTGTAGACGTTTAAGACCTCCGCCTTCTCTGTGCCGCACCCGGCAGTCAGAAGCAGAATGATAGCTGTAAAAAAGACCGCCAAAATTTTTTTCATCACTCAAGCGTCCCCTTTCCTTCAATTTTCTGTCCCGAGCGGTTTGAAAGTATCAAAAGGATAAGCACCGCCCCGATCATGAGGGACGAAAGCGCGTAAATATCGGGAGTTACCTCTTTTTTCGTCATTGAATAAATCAAAAGCGGAAGCGTCTGAAAATCCGTTCCGGTGGTGAAATAGCTTATCACGAAATCGTCCAGCGACAGTGTGAACGCCATAACAAACCCGGAAATGACCCCGGGCATTATTCCCGGAAGCTCCACCTTGAAAAACGACTGTATCGGCGTGCAGCCCAAATCCATTGCCGCCTCGGAAAGGCTTTTGTTTAAGGAAAGCACTCTCGGTCTTACCGAAAGTATAACATAAGGCAGGCAGAAGGTGATATGCGCGATGAGAATCGTCCAGAATCCGAGCGTCTCGTCCGTCATCAATATATTGCCGCCGACAAAAACGAATAAAAGCATCATCGAAATACCCGTCACGATATCCGGGCTCATCATCGGCACATTGGTGAGCGACAGAATGGTCCCCTGAGCGATCCTGTTTCTCATCTTGCCGATGCCGACCGCAGCCGCGGTGCCGATAAGTGTGGATGCCGCCGCTGCCGAAAGCGCAAGTATGAGCGTGTTTTTAAGCGCCGTAAACGTTGCCGGGCTCTTGAAAAGCTCCCTGTACCAATAAAGCGAAAATCCCGTGAAGGAGCCGGTGTTTCCGGAGCTGTTAAAGGAGAAGAGCACAAGGATAAGTATCGGCGTATAAAGAATCAAAAATATAAAGAAAAGATAGAGTTTTTCCGACTTTTTCACAGGCGCACGCCCCCTTCCTCTCCCGAAAATCTGTTCATGATAAAGAGCGACAAAAGAACCAGTATCATCATAACAAGCGATATCGCCGCACCGGTATTGTATGTCGCGATGTTCTGGAACTGGCGCTCAATCGTATCGCCCAGAAGGTCGAACGTTCCGCCACCCAGCTTCTGTGAAATGTAGAACGTGCTGATTGAGGGCACGAAAACCATCGTAATGCCGGATATGATGCCGGACTTTGAAAGCGGGAGCACCACCTTAGTTATCGTTTTCATATGGCTGCACCCAAGGTCGGACGCCGCCTCCAAAAGGTTTTTGTCAAGCTTTGAAATAACGGTGTAGATGGGAAGAACCATGTACGGAAAAAAGTCATATGCCATTCCGAAAATAACGGCGCCTTTTGTGCCGATAAGGTGCACCTTGGAAAGCCCCAGCCCCGTCAGTATGCCGTTTAAAATTCCGCCGTCGTCCATAATCGCCATCATTGAATAAGTACGTATCAAAAGATTCGTCCACATCGGAAGCATTAAAAGCATCAAAAGCACTTTTTTCGCATTCGGACCTGACTTTGCCATTATGTAGGCAAGCGGATAACCGAAAATGAAGCAGAAAAACGTTGCAATGACAGAAAGGCTGACCGAAAGTGCAAAGGTTTCGGTGTGCTCGCTGAGCGCATAAATGTTATCGAGCGTAAAAGACCCGTCGGCAGATGTGAAGGCAAAATATATCACGAAAAGGAGCGGGAACACAATAAAGAGCACCGTCCAGAGAACGTGGGGGTATGCCGCAAGTCTGCCCAATGATGAGTGTTTTTTCATTATTTTGCCCCCTACTCTTCCACATAGTCCGCGTCCGAAATGGTGTCCATCTCGTCGCTGAAGCTGGAATAATCGCCGAACTTGCCGGAATATTCGGATTTTTTCATGATGTGTATCGCGTCCGGCTCGATGTAAAGCCCAATCTCCTCGCCCTCGCCGACAAAATCGGTTGTCTGAATCATCCACTTAAATCCGCCGATATCGACGATTATTTCATAGTGAACGCCTTTAAAGGTTACACTTGTGACCGTGCCCTTTAACATGCCGTCCTCTTTCTTCACAACGTCCACATCCTCGGGGCGGACCACAACGTCCACCGCCTCGCCCTTTGAAAAGCCCTTGTCAACGCAAGTGAAGGTGTGCGAGGAAAAAGTAACGTTAAAGTCCTCGTTCATCACGCCGTCAACAATGTTGCTCTCGCCGATAAAGTCGGCAACGAAAGCGTTTTCAGGCTCATTGTAAATATCCGTGGGCGAGCCTATCTGCTGAATCTTTCCATCGCTCATAACGACCACGACGTCCGACATGCTGAGCGCCTCCTCCTGGTCGTGCGTAACATATATAAATGTGATGCCCGTCTGCTTCTGAATCTTTTTAAGCTCGGACTGCATGTCCTTTCGAAGCTTTAAGTCAAGCGCGCCCAAAGGCTCGTCAAGAAGCAGGACTTTCGGTCTGCTTATAAGTGCACGGGCAATTGCAACTCTCTGCTGCTGACCGCCCGAAAGAAGCGTGACGTTCTTTTTCTCAAAGCCCTTTAACGCCACAAGCTCAAGCATTTCCTTCACTTTTTCCGATATTTCTTTGTTGTGCACCTTTGCGACTCTTAAGGCAAAGGCGATGTTTTCATATACGTTAAGATGCGGGAAAAGCGCATACTTCTGAAACACCGTGTTGATATGGCGCTTATAAGCCGGAACGTCGTTTATTTTCTTCCCCTCAAAGCATACCTCTCCGAAGTCGGGCTCCGTAAATCCGCCGATAATGCGAAGCGTCGTCGTCTTCCCGCAGCCGGACGGTCCCAAAAGCGTGATAAACTGACTGTCGTAAATATCCAGATTCAGATTGTCAAGCACCGTTTCCCCGTCGAAAACCTTCGTAATGTTTTTAAGTTCAATAATTTTTTTCATGCCCGTTCCCCCTTGAAATAAAGTGTAAAAAAAGACAAGCCATGTACTTATACATCGCTTGTCCTTAAAAACACCTAAAATATAACAAGGCTTTCATGGATTGGTTTCCGAGAGTTAACGCACTCTTATTGACCGTTTCACAAGTCGATGTATGTTCATCGTTTCTGGTTATAAAGTAACCAACTTATAAAATTTGAGCTTCTAACTCAATCAATAATCCCGAAATAAATTCGGGTTTCGGCGTTTGACCCGGCTGTCCGTGTGGCCTTGGCTAATTTCTTAGCGGTCATAATTTTTATCTTTTATAAAATTATAGCATACCGCGCGTTTTTCTGTCAATGTAAAATACGACAGAATTCGCGCCGGCATTTTGAATAATTTTGTATTATTCTTCCCAGTTATGGTAAACATCCTGAACGTCGTCATCGTCCTCCAGCATTTCGATGAGCTTGTTCATGTTCTTTATCTGATCCTCTTCGGTAAGCGTTACCGTGGTAACGGGAGCATAGGTATCCTCAGAATCAGCAACCTCAATTCCGGCATCGGCGAGCGCCTCCGATACCTCCCAGACCTTTTCGGGCTCCGTAATTACCTCAAAGCAATCGTCCTCGTCCGATATATCGAGCGCGCCGGCATCGAGAGCTGCAAGCGTGAATTCGTCCTCGTCCTTGATATTTTCTTTTTCGACAACGATGATGCCCTTTCTCTCAAACATAAACGAAACGCAGCCCGTAGTTCCCAGATTTCCGCCGTACTTATCAAAATAATGGCGCATATCCGCAGCGGTTCTGTTTCTGTTATCTGTCAGCGTTTTAACCATTACGGCAACGCCGGCGGGACCGTATCCCTCATATGTGATATCTTCAAAATTATCCGCATCCCCGTCACCGGCAGCCTTTTTGATGCAGCGCTGTATATTGTCGTTAGGCATGTTGTTGGACTTTGCCTTCGCGATAATGTCCTTAAGACGTGCATTCGACGCAGGGTCAGGTCCTCCCATCTTAACTATAACGGCAATTTCGCGGCCGAGCTTTGTGAAAACCTTCGCTCTCTCCCCGTCCGTCTTTTCTTTTTTTCTTTTAATATTGTTCCATTTTGAATGGCCTGACATTGATTTTTCATTCCTTTCTTAGCACTATCTATACTATAATACACTATTTCCTCGAAAAATGCAAGATGTTAATGCATTTTTTTACTATATTTAATAGAAAATTAATTGACATCGGCATTTTATTAATGTATCATATGTATATATAGGCATAAAGGAGAGGATATAATTGACCGAATTTTTTATAGAGCAATTCTCCCACCTCACCGTCGGGATGAAATATTTTATGACATTTTTAATCTCCATGCTCCCCATCGTGGAGCTCCGCGGAGCGGTCCCCGTCGGCACGGCTCTGGGACTTGATCCTTATCTTGTGCTTATAGTATCTATTATCGGAAACATTATTCCCGTTCCCTTTATAGTCATCTTCGCGCGGAAGATAATCGAGCTTTTGAAAAGAACGAAATTCTTCTCAAAAATTGCCGGCTGGCTTGAAGAAAAGGCGGAAAAAAACAAGGAAAAGATAATAAAGTACGAAAAGCTCGGTCTTTTCATCTTTGTCGCCATTCCCCTGCCGGGCACCGGAGCGTGGACGGGCGCTCTCGTTTCATCGTTTCTTGACTTAAGGCTTAAAAACAGCTTTATACCGATAAGCGCCGGAGTCGTCACCGCCGGGATAATTATGACGCTCGGAAGCCAGGCGGTAAAATTTCTCCTCTCACTCTTTTAACCCTCTTGCATAAAATGCATTAGGGTGGTATAATGGTATTATTGGTTATAGTTCTTTTATTGTCAGCGTTCCTTTTGCTCTTGTCGGACCTTTTAAAAGAGCCTCCGGTAAGAATCATCTCCGAAGAGGAAGCGGAGAATATAGATATATACATATTTTCATCAAGGCTGTCGGGCTTCGGCAGTCTTTATGTGGCTGATAAAAACGGACGGCTTTTTGATCCGAGCCGTTTTCTTTGATGTACCGGGGGTGAGTTTTTGGCAGAGGTTTTGGAAGGGACCGTTGAACACATCACGTTTTCCAACGAAAGCAACGGATACACCGTTTGCGATGTTTCGTCAAACGGTATTTTAATATGCGCCGTCGGCTGCATGCCCGGTCTTTCGGTCGGAGAGGAGGTCCGTCTGACCGGCTCAACCGTCATGAATCCGTCGTACGGCGAACAGTTCGCGGTCGAGATGTTTGAGCGCGTTATGCCAAAAAGGATCGGTTCAATACTAATGTATCTTTCCTCCGGAGTTATAAAGGGAATCGGAGAGGCGACTGCTAAAAAAATTGTCGAAAAGTTCGGGGAGGACACGCTTGAGGTTATCGCGTCCGAGCCCGAAAGGCTCACGGCAATAAGGGGAATCTCCGCCGCCAAGGCAGCCGAAATTCACTCATCATTCATGGAAAAACGCCGCGTTCAGCAAACCATTATGTTCCTTCGCCCGTATTCCGTCTCGGTCGAGCTTTCCATGCGCGTTCATAAGGTTTTGGGCGCGGGAGCGGTTTCGCAGATAGAGGAAAATCCCTACATTCTTTGCGACCGCATCCCCGGAATCGGTTTTGAAACGGCGGACAAGATAGCGAAAACATTAAACATCGGAGAATCCGATATAAGAAGGGTCAAAAGCGGAATCCGTCACGTGCTTTTAACCGTTGCATCACAAATGGGGCACACCTTTATTCCGGAAATTCACTTAACGGAGTACGCTTCCCGTCTTTTGGGCGTCGACGAGGACGTGATAGATAACGCCTGCGTCGCCCTTTTAAAAGAGGGCGAGCTTTACTCCTTCCAGTCCTACGACGAGGGGAAATGCTATCAGCTTGCCGCATATTACAATGCGGAGCGCTCTATCGCAAAAAAGCTCGTTTCGATGGTGAGAACTCCGACGGATAAGGAGCTTTCCCGCCTTGATAAAATCATAAAGCTCTCCGAAGAGAAAAATAACATCACGCTTTCCGAGGAGCAGAAAACCGCGGTCAAAACTGCGGTGTACGGCGGAATAACCGTTATCACCGGCGGCCCCGGAACAGGTAAAACAACCATAATAAAAACGATATTGGACTGTCTTGATTCGCTCGGGGCGACCTATCAGCTTGCCGCTCCCACGGGGCGCGCAGCAAAAAGGATGACGGACTCGTGCAATGCGGAGGCAAAAACCGTTCACCGCCTTTTGGAAACCGATTTTTCAGGCGGTGACAGCCTTTCTTTTTCACGCAACGAGAAAAACCCGATCGAGTCCGACTATGTCATAATTGACGAGATGAGTATGGTGGACACGCTTTTGATGCGCTGCCTCACCGCGGCGATCGCTCCCGGCACCGGGCTCATTTTATTGGGAGATGCCGACCAGCTGCCGTCAGTCGGCGCGGGCTCGGTATTGAGCGATATTATAGAAAGCGACGGCTTTTCCACGCTAAAGCTCACACACATTTACCGCCAGGCGGCGGAAAGCATGATCGTTTTAAACGCTCACAAAATAAACAGCGGAGAAACGCCGTATTTCAACAAGGCGGACAACGATTTTTACCTTGTGACCCGCCCGACGCCCGCATCTATTGCGGACGCTATCGTTTCCCTCGCAGGGACAAGACTTAAAAACAAATACCATTTTGACCCGATGACCGATATCCAGGTGATATCGCCGACCAAAAAGTCGCTCATCGGAACCGTGTACTTGAATTCCCGCCTTCAGGCAGAGCTTAATCCCCCGTCCCGCGAAAAAGCGGAGATGCGGTTCGGCGAATTCATTTTCCGCGACGGAGACAAGGTTATGCAGACCGAGAACGACTATGACATGGAGTGGTCCAAAAACGGCGAGGAAGGCAGCGGCATATTCAACGGCGATATGGGGCGCATATTAAAAATAGACCGGCACAGCCGCGTAATGACCGTGCTTTTCGATGACGGAAGGCGTGCATTATACGATTTCGCCAAGCTTAAGAATCTGACGCTTTCATATGCCATTACCGTGCACAAAAGCCAGGGAAGCGAATTTGAATGTGTCATAATGCCTCTTCACAAATGCGCGCCGCAGCTTATGACAAAAAACCTTTTCTATACCGCCGTAACGCGTGCAAAAACGCTCGTAGTGTTGGTCGGAGTCTCCGAGGCGGCGGAATTTATGGTTCATAACACCGTTGAGCAGCGCCGATATTCCGCGCTGACGGACAGGATTGCCGATTTTCTGTAAAATAAAAAAGCCCTTGGGGCTTTTTTATTTTATGATAAGATTTCCGATATTATAGGCAACAACCGCCGCGGCATACGCCGTCAAAAGCTGCATGGCGACCGCAAAAACAGCGTATTTTACTGACTTTGTTTCGTTTTTTATCGTCGCTATCGTCGCCACGCACGGAACATATAAAAGGCAGAACACCATAAAAGCGTATGCCGAGGCGCCCGTAAACCCCATGGCTGAGAGCACACCGTATATATTTCCGCCGCAAAGCACTCTCATGCTTGTCACGACGACCTCTTTTGCAGCGATTCCCGAAATGAGCGCGACAACGACCTGCCAGTACCCGAGCCCTGCCGGCTTTAACACACCGGTCAGCACGTCGCCTATGTATCTTCCGAAGCTCTGGGACATATCGCCTCCCGCGTACCCTCCGGGTCCGAAGTTAAGCACCGCCCAGACGATGACGGACGCTATAAATATCGTCGTTCCCGCCTTGGTGAGGTAGTCTTTTATCTTCTCGGTCACGTATATCCATATGGTTCTCCCGTTCGGGCGCTTGTATTCGGGAAGCTCGATCAATAACATTCCCGTTTTTGCGCCCTTTTTGACTTTTCCGAGCAAAAACGCAATTAAAATCGCAGCGGCAATTCCGATAACATACATCGAAAGCGCCGCTATCACGGCATGATCCGGAAAGAAAAGCTCGGAGAATATAACGTATATCGGCAGCCTCGCGCTGCACGACATAAAGGGAGTGACCAGGATAGTCCTCACCTTGTCCGATTCGTCCTCAAGCGCGCGGGAAGCCATAACTGCCGGAACGGAGCACCCGAAGCCCAAAAGCATGGGGATAAACGCCCTTCCCGAAAGTCCGATTTTTCCCATAACGGAGTCCATTACATATGCCACGCGCGCCATATAACCGGAATCCTCCAAAACGGCGAGCGCTAAAAATAATATAAAAATGTTCGGTAAAAATGTGAGTATCCCGCCGACGCCTGATATTATTCCCGAAAGAATAAGGCTTTTCACCATTTCTCCCGCCCCGAGTGAGACAAGTATGGACTCCGTGACTGCCGAAATAAAAGACAAGCCGTCCTCAAGCCACGCCTTCACAACGTCCCCCACCGCAAAGGTCAGGAAAAATACGAGCGCCATGATTCCGAAAAATATAGGAAGCCCCGTCCATTTTCCGGTCAGGTATTTGTCGATCCTGTCGGTGGACTCCTCCTTTTTGCTCTTGCCGACCATGACTTCGTCCATTATTTCTTCGATGAACGCATATTTTTCGTTTATCATTCTTTTTTCAAACCCGGTATAGGCGATTCCCGAAAGTGCGGACGAAAACTCGCCCGTGATCTCCCCGTCGCCCTCCAGCACCTTTATCGCGTACCACCTGGGATTCTTTATCCCGGGGCGCGCTTTTTTTATGACCGCGGTGACTGTGTCTATCATGTCCTCCACCTCATCTGAATACACCATGACATATTCATCATGCTTTCCGGTGTGCGCGTGCTGGTGCTCCGTCACTGCCCTTTTGTTGCCGTTATGGTGCGCCACCGCATGCATAAGGATATCAAGCCCCGTCCTCTTCCTTGCCGAAACCGGAATTACCGGGATTCCCAGCATCTCGGGAAGGCGGTGCAAATCTATCTCCATTCCGCGTTCGGAAACGATGTCCATCATATTGAGCGCCAGAACGACCGGCTTTCCAAGCTCGATTAACTGAAGCGTCAGATAAAGATTGCGCTCTAAGTGCGACGCGTCCGCCACATCCACGATAACGTCCACATCGTCGTCCAATATGTACCTGCGGGTCAGCGTTTCCTCCATTGTATAGCACGTCAGACTGTATGTTCCCGGAAGGTCAACCAGCTTAAACACATTATCGTGATAGGAAAGCGCGCCCTCCTTTTTTTCAACAGTAACGCCGGGCCAGTTCGCAACCTTCAGCTTCGCGCCGGTGTATGCGTTAAAAAGCGATGTTTTGCCGCAATTGGGGTTGCCGACAAAGGCAACATGAAGATCCTTTTCCATCAGTCAGCCCTCTTTATCATAATATTTTCGGCGATTTTATATCCAAGCGCAAATCTTGTCCCCCGCGACTTTACGATAACCGTTCCGCACCGTTTTTTCCCCAGTACAGACAGCGAAGAATCCTCCGTTATCCCAAGTGTTTCAAGTCTTCTTTCCGTATCCTCGGGCGACGTAATTTGGGCAACGCGGTAACTTCGCCCGACCATAGCTTCTTTTAAATTCATTTTCTTCCTCCATAAATATAAAAAACGCTCCCAAGTTAGGGAGCGTTAACCTCAGACTTTTCCGAACTCGTCAACATCCAAAACAAAATACGTCGCTCCGCCGACGGTGACCTCCTCGGCAATACTGCCGTTATTAAGTCCCTTGCCGAGCTGCGGGGTTTTCTGTACTCTCGTGGAGCAGTACTTTGCCAAAAGCTCTTTTATTTTCGAAATCTTGTCATCCTCGGTTCCGATAAGAAGAGTCCTGTTTCCTGCCATCAAAAACCCTCCCGTTGTGCTCAGGGTCGTGACGAAAAAACCTTCTCCGGTCAGTGCGCTTGTTACTATGGCGCTGTCATCATTATTTACCACTGCCAATACGAGTTTCATATTTTCCCCTCCGTTAATTATAAATCTGACGCAATCTTTTTAAGGCTCCTTGCGTCAAGCGCCTCAAAATCCGGAATCTCATAGCGGTTGTCCGAAGAGTCCTTTATGAGAACCCGCCTTGAATATATCACCTTAATATCGCTCTGACGGTGAGTTATCTCAATGTCCCTTATTCCTCTGTCCGTCTCTGCCGTCCATTTCAGTATACCATATTTTTCGCTTCTGTCAAGGATTCTCGTGATTTTCGGTATGAGGTAGTATTCCTTAAGAACCTCTGATACGACCTTTTTTGACTCCGGCATCAGGTTGTCAATGTTTCTTATTACCGCTATTTCCTCGTTTTTATCGGTCAAAAGGCTTATGTACCTTCCCGGTCCCGTTATGGGAAATAAGCATCTCGGCTCCAGATTTTCATATTTTCCGCCGCCGAAAAGCTCCAGATTCACGGTATATGCGCTGCCGCGCGTGATTTTGGCTTCGTCGGAATTAATATAGAGTCTTCCCATATAAAAGCCTCCTTTAGTCAAGCACCGCGTCGGTGCGCGATGAGAGCGACTGAATTTTTATGAGCTTATAGTATTTGCCCTTCTTCGCCATAAGTTCATCATGGCTTCCGTTTTCGATTATCCGCCCGTTATCCACGACCAATATGCGGTTCGCTTTTCTCAATGTCGATAAGCGGTGAGCTATCATAAGTGTCGTCCTGCCGCTTATAAGACGGTCGATCGCTTTCTGGATAAGCTCCTCGGTCTCGGAGTCGACTGCCGCGGTCGCCTCGTCAAATATCAGTATCGCCGGGTTTTTAAGAATAGCGCGGGCGATCGAAATTCTCTGCTTTTCACCGCCGGAGAGCCCCACCCCGCGCTCGCCGAGCATGGAATCGTAAGCGTCCGGCTGGGTCACGATAAAGCCGTGTGCATTTGCAACGTCAGCCGCATGCATAACAGCCTCCGGGCTTGCATTGGGGTCGCCGTACGCAATGTTATTATATATAGTGTCGGAAAACATCATCGGTTCCTGCTGAACATAGCCTATATGCTCTCTGTAGCACTGAATGTCGATATCCTTAATATCCTTCCCGTCAACCGTTATCTTTCCGGAATATCCGTCATAATAACGCATGAGAAGGTTGATAAGCGTGGATTTTCCGCTTCCCGTAGTTCCGACAATACCAACTATATCGCCGGCGTTGATCTTAAAGTTAATGTCCGAAAGTACCTTTTTGGTTTTGTCAAATGAGAAGTTGACATTGTTAAACTCAATTTCGCCCCTGATATGCTCGGGCTTTTCGGCGCCCTCCTTATTATATTCGGGCTCCGCGTCAATTATATCCATAATACGCTCCACGGACGAAAGCGCCGACTGGTAAGAGTCCCCTATCGAGGCAAAGTACCTTACCGGTGTATAGAACATCGACGTGTACGAAATGAACGACACCAATATACCGGGAGTCAGCCCGAAGGTCTCATGCATCGCCCACTGACCGCCGACCGCCCAGATGGTGAGCGTTCCTATAGTCATAAGAAACGCCAGGACATTGGGATAAGCCGATGTTATGCGCCCGGTCTTAACGGTAGTTTTGTACCACTCGTCATTATAGCTTTCGAATTTTTTAACCGCGCGCTCCTCGCCGGAGAACGCCTTAACGACTCTGATGCAGGGGATACTGTCTGTCAGCACGGACGTTACGGAAGCCCATTTGCGCCAGATCCTTCTGTACATCGGGGCAACCTTTTTTGCAAACATCTTTCCGCCCAGAACGACGAGCGGAACGGGAATGAGCGAAATAAGCGTCAGTCTCCAGTTCATCACCGCCATGATAACGATGATTCCGAAAAGGAGAATAAGCTGGTTCACCGCATCGCGTGCAATGTTTATGACAAAGTTCTGTATCGTCGCCGTGTCGCCTCCGATACGGTTTATGACCTGACCGGTCGCGGTCTTGTCGTAAAACTTCATCGGAAGGTACTGCGCCTTCCTGTAAACGTCATTTCTCAGCCGCACAACTATGCATCCTCCGCTCTTGCAGAGAATGTAGTTAAGAAGCGCGGCGAGCGAATAATGCACTATGTAGCAGACAAGCATCACCAAAACGAGTATGCCGAGCGTTGCCGACGCGTTGCTCGGAATTATCTCGTCGATTATCATTTTTGTCGTGTAAGGCGGAACGAGCTGGATCGCCGCCATGATCAGAATTATGGTAAGGCAGAGCAAAAGGCTCCATTTTTCCGGGACTACATAGGGGGCAAATTTTTTAAATATTCTGCCCTTGGACTGGCACTTAATGCACGGTGCTCCGGGGTGGAGAAGCGTTCTCCCGCATTTCGGGCACACGCACATCAGTTTTTCGTACGTGCCGCGGACTATGTTCATCTCGGCTTCAAAATCCTTTCCCGCGCAAACGGAGGAAATGAATTTCGAAGTCATATCCATAAGCGAAGCGACAGAGAAAGTAAAGCGCATAACGATTTCCTTTTCCCCGTTCTTTTTTTCTATCTCAAAATAAGCGTTTGAGTACATCCGCTTTATTTTAGAGCCCTTAACCTCGGAAAAATCAAACGATTTTACCGTTCCCTTTTCGATATCGAGAACAAAAAAGCCCCTCTTTCCGACAGCAACAGCACCCTGACCGTAATGCGCATTAAGGTCAAGGTCGCCTATTACTGCGAAAAGCAGCGGCTCATCTTCGCTCTGATACGCTTCTATAAGCTCCCAAAACTTTTCGGGAGCTTTTTTGTTTATAAGCAGTGAATCAAAGTTTGTCATATAAAACACCTCGGTTCAGCGTAGGAGAATATCTCCCAAACCTTATTGTTTTTTTGTTCAATATAACAGAGTAAAAGAGCAAAGTCAAGCATTTTTTTGAAATAAGCAAAAATTCTTTAAAATAAAACTCCCCGCCGAAAAAAGTTATCCGGCAGGGAAGTTTTTTACCATGTTTTCTTAATTCTTTGTAAAGTTTACAGTAAAGACGTAACGCATGTTCATCTCACCGACCGTTTTGTCATAGGTCTTTGAAAATGCCGCCGTCACACTCTCGCCCTCGGATACCGGCATCTCGATCGTTATCGGCTCGTTTCCGCCGGGCGCAAAAAATTTCTGTTCCGTGCCCTTCATCTGAATTCCCAGATTCGTCCCGTCAAACCATCCGGAAAACGCCTCCGGAGTCGCTCCGATCTCGGTTGCCGCACCGTCAACGGTCATCTCGGCGGGAATTATCATAACCGCCATATGATTATTGCCGGTGTCGGTAAACACCGCCTTTCCGGTCGATGCGATTTCTTCTGTCTTTGTAGCATAGTTTCCCGAAAGGTCCGCGTCATGATACTTTTCAAGCCTGTAGCTGTAGCTCCACTCACCCTCATAGCGCGCCGCGCCTGTTTTCTCGGGCTGTGGATCCGGTATCGGGTCGGGCAGGGGAGCTTTCTCCTGCATTTCCTTTTCCGGTATGCTTATATATCCGTCAAGATAGCCCAGCTCATAGCATACTATAGCCGCATTTTCCAGTATGAAAAGCAGAGTCATGATAACCGCAATTGACGCCCAGACCCTTCCGCGCTTTAATTTTTTCTGCACCTTTTTATCCGCACGGTCAAACTTTTCCTGCATTCTCACTGCCAGAGGGGAGGTCTTGTTCCTCAAATCCTCTTCCTCGGTAAATCTTGCCCGCTCTTTCGGCTGCTCCGGTGTTTTTTCCGCACCGCTGTTTTCGCTCTCCACCTTGTTATAAGCTGCCGGCACGCTCACCGCCGCCTTTTCTTCGGGCTTTTTGGCGCTTTCCTCCATCTCATTTCCGCACATCTTGCAGAATTTGCTTCCGTCTTTGTTTTCCGCTCCGCATTTCGGACATATCATATGTATTCTTCCTTTCAGCTTCCGAATATAACAATTTAATTATATTATACAATGTTTTTTATAACTTTGCAACAGTAAAAATGCCCGCTCTTGACATTTTCTTATCTTTAGCGTATAATACTTTTTATCGGGGTGCAGCTCCGGTCGGCAGCAAGACCGGTTTGCAGAGCTCATTGGTTTGGCTTTTCTTTCTTTAATATTCTTTTATCGGGGTGTAGCTCTGGTTGGTAGCGCGGTAAGCTTTGGGTGAGGTCGCTCGCGCGCCCGGTGGGCGATTAAGCGAGCGTAACGAAGAAACGCGGTCGAAATTTTTGGGGGCTTTTCCCCCTTATAAAATTTCGGGCACCGCTTTCCGGGCTCTCCAAAGCAGATTCCATTGGTTTGGCTTTTCTTTTTTTAATATTCTTTTATCGGGGTGTAGCGCAGTTGGTAGCGCGCCTGCTTTGGGAGCAGGATGCCGGGTGTTCGAGTCACCTCACTCCGACCAAAACGGAGCAAGCAAAGCTTGCTCCGTTTTTTATTAAACTATAACAATGCTTTTTTAGTGCCATCAGTAAACAGGCATATCACCTTATACATGCATTACCCGAGCGTAACGCTCAGCACCGACAAGATCATTCTTTTCTTTTCACCCTGCGAGTAAGCAAAAAGAATTTTGTCCGGCTACTCTTTTTTGACTCCATAAAAATCCCCGTTTCTTTAATATTTGGTTAGATTTATCTAACCCGTATTCAAAATTTTAAGGATCATCCGATCCCTAAAATTTCGTGCCGGCCCGCGGTATAAAAGTCATATAACGCATTAATATGCTTTTTTGCATCGCTTGCATTGTCATCGTGCGAAATGATCTCAAAAATGCCCGTAAATATCGTATTTGAAATAATATGCACAAGCGTTGAATCCATATCAACCTTCATGCGCTCTTCTCTTTTTAAAAGGTCAATCACTACCGTGCCCGATTTTGTTTTGATCTCCGTCAGCCTGTCCGCATAGTTTTCATACTCCGTACCTTCAGAGCAGCAGGCAATAATCTTAAACGCGTCATAATGCCTATAAATATACTCCATAAGCTTTTCTTCGGCTCGGAAAGCTGAGGAATCGTTGCAAGCTGCACATCAAGCTCCTGACGTGAAAAATTCTCACTGTACGTCATATACTCATTAAAAAATTCCTCGGCAGGATGAGAGGACCAGCGCGTCAAAAAGCGCCTCCTTATTGGAATAATAGCGGTAGATCGCGCCCGTCGTCACTCCTACCGAAGCAGCGATGCTGCGCATTGAGGCGTTCCTGAAGCCTTTTTTAAACTCCGTTTTTGCGGCGGAAAGAATCTGCCGCAAAAGCTCTTCGTTAAGAGGTCTCATATCGGTCTCCTTTTGATAACGCCGTTATTTTATCACTTGCCCATTCCCTTGTCAAGCTACTTTTTAACATTTTAATTAAAGGCAGCCGACCATGGGTCGGCTGCTTTTTGCGGTTTTTATGAGATTGTGATATTCATATCGTTCGGAACTATCTGGATAAAGGTCTTGCCGGGATTTAACCCAACCTCGTCCCCGTTTTCAAAATAAAGGTGGCATCTTGCGCTCCTGTCCGCCTTTTTCCAGGTTATCGGCACGCTCTTTCCGTTTGTGATATATGTTCCGCTCCCCGTTCCGGTATCCGCAAGATCCTGTCTTCCCTTGCCGCTCCCGTCATTAAGATTCGAATTCTGCATCCTTAATATCACGACGTTTTCAAAGGAGAGCTGAACGCCGGATTGCATGGTGTGCGGCGCACCCTTCTTAAAGCGCATGTATACGCCGTTTTCAGAATCATATGTATAGCTCATCGTATAAAGCGAATAGGGAATCGAGACCTCTGTCGCCGCCGTGCCTCCTTCAAGGTCGGTTATTTCCTTTGCATAAAGGAGCTTTTCGTCCGTCGTTTCGCGGTACTTATGGGAGTCCGCCGCCGTCTTTAATTTAGCGTATGAGGTGTAGAGGTTGTGCCAGGACTTGTTGTACTCCGAATACCGCTCGAAAGGCGCACTCTCGTAAAGTCCGTTGATATTGTTGACCCCGCGCGAGGATATCTCGCTCTGCGCCTGGGGGCTGAATCCGCAGTGCGCATAGATCGCGTCATTTTCAAGCGCAAAGTCCAAAAAATAATGCCTCGACGAGCGAACGGGTCCGATTCTTTCAGCCTTTTCATCATCCGTCATAAAATCCCCGTTAAAGAGCGCCATCATCCTCGTGCCGCCGCCCTCAACATATGCCTCATAAATCAGATATGCATTTTCAAGTCCCGAGTGAGGGCCCTTATAGTCCGCGTCATTATCTATCATAACGGCAATCGGGCGCGAATCGGACGATTCCATCTGTGCGTAAAATTCATTTTCCTTTTCTTCTGACTTTGTCACAACGGTATTATCGTTATCGACCGGCACCTTTGTATGTTTGTTATTACAGCCGGCTAAAGTCATACACATTGCGCCCGCTATCGTCAACGCGAGAATTTTTTTCATATAATCAATCACCCTTTCTTTTTTATTATAACACTTCATCTTAAAAATGTAAAGACAGCACTTGAAAAACGCTTAAAAATCGCTTATAATATAATTGGGTGATTATTTTGAGAGCAGTTATTCAAAGAGTGAAAAGTGCCTCCGTTTCGGTTGACGGCAGCGTTACCGGAAAAATCGGGCACGGAATTTTGATCTATCTGGGCGTAGCCATTGGCGACACCGAAAAAGATCTTGACTACATAATAAAAAAGACCGTGGACTTAAGAATTTTTTCAGACGAAGACGGAAAAATGAATAAGTCGCTTAGGGACGTTTCGGGTTCCGTATTGCTTGTTTCGCAGTTCACCCTTTCAGGGGACGCAAGGCGCGGCACCCGCCCGTCCTTCTCCTCAGCGGCAAGACCTGACGAGGCAGAGGCGCTCTACGGGGAATTTAAATCCCGCCTTGCCGAAATGGGGATAGAATCGGGCTCCGGCGTTTTTGGCGCGGACATGGAGGTCTCAAGCGTCAACGACGGTCCGGTTACAATAATTTTGGACTCAACAAAGCTTTTTTAAGGAGATTATTATGGAAAAACTTTCGGTTCTTGACACCACGCTTCGTGACGGCTGCCAGGGCGTTAAAATTTCATACACCGTTCAGGACCGCTTAAAGATCATCTCGCTTTTGGACGATTTCGGCGTGTCCTATATCGAGCTGGGAAATCCCACTTACTCCCCGAAGGATGCCGAGCTTTTTAAAAGGCTCAACACCCTCCGCCTTAAAAACTCCGTTCTTGCCTGCTTCGGCGCGACAAGAAGGCTCGGCAGGAAGGCGGATGAGGACGAAGCCTTAAAAAGCATTGCGGATTCTTTTGCTCCTGCCGCGGTCATCTTCGGCAAGGCGTGGGACCTTCATGTGACAGACATTTTGGGGACGGACCTTTCCGAGAACCTTTCGATGATATATGACTCCGTGCGCTTTTTGTCGGAGCACGGGAAAGAGGTCATCTTTGACGCGGAGCATTTTTTTGACGGGTTTAAAAATAACCCCGACTACGCCCTAAAGGCAGTCCGCGCAGCAGAGGAAGGCGGCGCAAAAACCGTGTGCCTTTGCGACACGAACGGCGGCGCGTTCCCGGACGAGATTCAAAACGCCGTTTCCTTCATCAGGGGAAAGGTCGGATGCCAAATAGGCATCCATGCCCACAACGACGGGGCGATGGCGGTATCGAACAGTATATTTGCCGTTGCGGGCGGGGCGACCCACGTTCAGGGCACAATGATAGGCACCGGCGAGCGCTGCGGAAACGCCAACCTCTCCGCCGTTATCGCAAATCTCCAGTTAAAGCGCGGATATAATATAGTACCGGATATTTCGTCGCTCACATACACCTGCCGCGCCATTTCGGATATTTCGAACTTAAGCATGCGCGATCTTCCGTATGTCGGTAAAAACGCGTTTTCGCACAAAGCCGGCACACACATTGACGGCGTAATGAAAAATCCCTCGTCGTTTGAGCATATCGACCCGGAGGCAGTCGGCAACGACAGGAATTTCCTTTTAAGCGACTTCGCCGGCAAAAGTGCGGCTTACTCAATGATGAAAAAGATAATTCCGGGCATAAAAAAAGACTCGCCCGAGATAGCGAAGGTGTTATCCCGCCTCAAGGAGCTTGAGTACAAGGGCTATCAGTTCGAGGGCGCTCCGGCATCGTTCGAGCTTGAAATAAGACGCGTTTTAAATCTTAACAAAAAAGAGTTTTTCCACTTAGACAGGTTAAGGCTCCTTATCGAACAGGACTCAAAACGCGACACGGACGGCTACTCCTCGGCATACATAAAGGTCTTTGCAGGAGGCGAGGAGGAGATAACCGCGTGCGACTCGTCGTCAGGTCCAGTCAACGCGATGGACAGCGCGATAAGAAAGTCGCTTGAGCGGTTCTATCCCGAAATCTCGGCGGTCAGACTTACCGACTACAAGGTCCGCGTTATAGATTCCGATTCTGCAACGAGCGCGATGGTCCGCGTTATGATCGAGTCGTCGGACTCCGTAAATTCGTGGACGACGGTCGGCGTTTCGAAGGACGTTATAATGGCGTCGAAAAAAGCTCTTTTGGACTCTATCGAATATTACCTCATAAAGCACGATAAAAGCGAAGGATGCTAATCCTTCGCCGAGCAGCCTGAAAAAATCAATCTTTAGTTTAAATGAGTGTGCCGAAAAATCCCTCAGTCTCGGCTATGCCGAGCCAGCTCCCTTTAGCAAGGGAGCCTTTAAAAGCCCTCCTTGCTAAAGGAGGGAAGAGCCGAAGGCGAAGGGAGGATTTTTAGGAGCGCCCGTCACATTTTGAGCGTCAAAGCTCGCCACACAGGAGGCAAAAATGAATTTATCGGTACGTTCAGCGAAGGATGCTAATCCTTCGCTTTTTCTTTAATGTGATCCTTGGGCGGAACGCCCATTCTTTTTTTAAACACCTTTGAAAAATATAACGGTTCCGAAAAGCCGGAGCGCAGCGCAATGTCTTTTACGGAGGTGTATCCTTCCTCCATCAGCGTCAGCGCATGCTGGAGCCTGAGCGTCGTTATATATTCCGATATTCCTATGTGAAAGCGCTTTTTAAATACTGAGGATAAGTACTTCTCAGAGTACATATACTCATTTTTAAGCTTTGCGAGCGACAGGGCGGGATCCGTGTAATTTTCGTCGATATACCGTCTGACCGCGGGCATGATGTCGCCCTCGTCCCCGCTCTTTTCCCCGATCTTTTCTCCGAAAAGCGAAAAGCTGTATAACAAAAGCCCCTCACACCGAAGGTGCATTATCGACTTATCGTCGATTATCGCGTCCGACCACATGGGGATGAGCCTTTGCGCGCCGTGAAAAATGAAATTCTTTTTGTCAATGTTTATCTTATCCATCACGGCGTTTGCGCGCGAGCCCAAAAAGCTAATATACATATATTGAAAGTCCTCAATGCTTTCAATTGCACATAAAACTGAAGGAAATGTAAAAAACGCGTCCCCCTCGGAAAGCTCATAGACAGCTCCGCCCACATGAAGAAGCCCGCTCCCCTTTGTCACGAGGTGAAGCTTGTGCACCGTCTCGCACTTTAAGGCGGTAAAAACCTGCTTTTTTGTCTCATAAACAAAATTTAATATATTTATCGTGCCTTCCTCGTTTCTCGGCAGGAATCTGCAAATATTGCCCATTTTCGCGCTCCACCTTTCAATTTTTATTATAAAGCCGCGGCACCCGTATGTCAATAATTATGATGGATTTTTTCCATACTTATATGGAAAAAATCCATTTACTTTTTATCCTTTCCGCCTTAAAATGAAGAAAAAAGGGAGGTATTAATATGAAAAAAATAAAGGTCGGTGTTATGGGCGGTTACCGCGGCACCGGAATGATAAACTATTGTAAGATTGCGGATAACGCCGAGATCGTCGCTATCTGCGACAACAACCCCGAGGTTCTCACCGAGCAGAAAAAGCGCTGCGAAGGCTATGACATCACGTTTTACGATAACTTCGACGAATTTATAAAGCACGATATGGACGCGGTCGTTCTCGCAAACTTCGCGACAGAGCACGCCCCCTTTGCCATCCGCGCTATGAAGGCGGGAAAGCATGTATTTTCAGAAGTGCTCCCCGTGCAGACAATGAAGGAAGCGGTCGAGCTTATCGAGGCGGTCGAGGAGACCGGAAAGGTCTACGCGTACGGCGAAAATTACTGCTATATGCCCGTGTCGTACGAAATGAAAAAGCTCTATAACGAGGGCAAGATCGGCGAGCTTGAGTACGCCGAGTGCGAATATATTCACAACTGCCAGCCCATCTGGCCCGATATTACATACGGCGAGCGCGACCACTGGAGAAACAACATGTACTCCACATTCTACTGCACACACTCGCTCGGTCCTATCATTCATGCGTCAGGTATGCGCCCCGTTAAGGTGACCGGCTTTGAAAGCACCTTAAACGAACGCCGTTACTCCGGCGGCGCAAAGGGCGCGGACATCGGCATCGAAATGGTGACGCTTGAAAACGGCGCGATAGTCAAAAGCATCCACGGCGGACTTTACAAGGACTCCAACTGGTACATCATGTACGGCTCCAAGGGCAGAATGGAGTGCCCGAGAGAGGTTGCCGCTGCGGGCGGTATCGGTCACATTTATGTGGATGCTGACCCCTATGCCGGTGAGTATAAATACCACCCGACCGAAAGCTACGACCCCGTGCGCGAGCATGACGATATCAGCAAGGGCTTCGGTCACGGCTCCTCGGACTACTATGTAATGTACAATTTCATTGAAAAGATTTTGGGCAATCCCGAGGCGGACACGATTGACGTTTACGAAGCAATGGATATGTTCCTGCCCGGAATGTTTGCCTTCCGCTCCATATTAAACGGCTCTGTCAGCATGGATATCCCGAATCTCCGCGATAAGGCTGAGCGCGAAAAATGGAGAAATGACACCGCGTGCACCGATAAAAACGTTGCCGGCGACATGCTTCTTCCCACCCAGAAGGGCGGAACACCCGACATTCCGGATGAGGTCTACGAAGCTGCCCGAAAAAAATGGATGAGGGATACAGAGTCGGACGACGGATACAGAAACGCAGCATTTTCCCAGAGCTCCGGAGAAAATAAATGATTTATTACTTTCTTCTGATTTTAGCGGCGGCGCTTTTTGCCTCTCAGTTCCTCTTAAACCAGCTTTTTCAAAAATACAAAGGCTCCGGCGCCGCCGATTCACTCCTTTTCACGCTCTACACCTCGCTTGCCGGGTTCTTCATTGTCTTTATAATCAACGGATTCCGCCTGGAATTTTCGTCTTTTTCCGTTGTCATTGCGCTCATCTATTCGGTCGTGAACCTTTTATACAACGCGGCGAGCTTAAAATCGTTCGAAACGGTGAATCTCTCGGTCTATTCGGTTTTCTCAATGCTCGGCGGAATGCTTCTGCCCTCCGTTTTCGGAATATTTTACAGCGCGGAAAAAGTGACGGCAGCGAAAATCATCTGCTTTGTCTTAATCAGTGCGGCAATCTTTTTAACGGCTGACCGCAAGGCGAAAAAAAGCAAAAAAGCGTATTTTTACTATGCGGCGGTGTTCATATTAAACGGCACTGTCGGCGTGCTCTCGGTCATTCACCAGTCGGGCACGTCGGCGGTTGACAGCTTCAGCTTTTTAATGCACACAAGGATAATATCGTTCCTGTTTTCCGCATTTATCTATGCCGTAAAATACCGTTCTTTCCCGAGGATCGGGCTTCGTCCGCTCTTATGTGCCGTTTCGTTCACGGCGATGTGCTCTATAGGAAATCTCCTCTTGCTTATTTCCTTAAAGCACATTGACGCGTCCGTTCAGTATCCCATCATAACTGGCGGAGTAATGCTTATCTCGCTTCTGATAAGCCTTATACGGCGCGAAAAAGTCACGAAAAAAGAGGCTTTCGCCTCCGTCGTCGCATTTGTCGCTTCAATAATTATTGCACTGTAAAAGGATGTGCCGAAAGGCACATCCTTTTTATTATCGGCAAATTTATGCCAGCGGCTGACCGTAGCTATCTCTGAATCCGCCTGAAAGTATGGATATAAAGTCGATCACTGTGCCGATAAAGAACAGTCCTCCGGTAAAGAAATATATTATACCTGTGCCGACCTTGCCGACATACATTCTGTGTATTCCGGCAATCCCGAACAATCCCAGAAGGCACAAAATCAAAGCGACAGTCTTACTTTTTCTCGGACCGCAATATCCTGCTCCGCTATTCTTGTTAACATTGGCATTTGTGTTCACGCTTTCGTTTGAATTGTTAATGTTAATTGTCGGCTGTGCATTTGACGTCTGCCTCGCCTCATCAATAACATTGCCGAGGTCAGCCTTGCAATACATTCTTCCCTTAACCTCAACAAGGCACTCTTTGCAAAAAGGTTTACCGCAATAAGCGCACATTCCCGTCGCTTCTGTTTCCGGGTGATTTGTACAATTCATTTTCATTTTTCCCTTTCTGTATCAAATTTCGTTCTTATGTTATAAATTATAACATAGATATATAACATTTGTCAAGGCATAATAGTGGTGAGGTGAATTTTAATGAAAGAAAAACTCATCATTAACAAAAAGCCATTAAAAGGTGAGGACGGATTCAAGACATTTTCTATCAGAATCAAGGACGAAACGGTCAATAATCTTGATAAGATTGCAAAGGAGACAAACCGCTCACGAAATGAGCTTATCAACATTTTATTGGATTACGCCATCGGTAACTGCGAAGTAAAATAAAAAACTGCGGAAGAAAAATTCTTCCGCAGTTTTTTATTTTAGCGTATAGCCCGAGCAGACGCGTTTTATTCTTTCCATTGCCTCGCGCGTTTTTTCGTGCGTTCCGAAGCCGGAAAGCCTTATGTAGCTCTCGCCGCACGAGCCGAAGCCCTCGCCCGGAGTTGCAATCACATTGCACCTTTCCAAAAGAAAGTCAAAAAACTCCCAGCTCTTCATTCCGAACGGGCACGAGAGCCATACATACGGGCTGTTTTTCCCGCCGTAGTAAGTGAACCCGAGCGAAGAAAACGCCTCCGTCATCATTTTCGTGTTTTCGCGGTAATAGGATATCTTTTCCCTTATCTCCTTTTCGCCCTCATCGGAAAACACCGCCGCCGCACCGCGCGAAACGATATACGAAACACCGTTGAACTTGGTGGACTGACGCCTTTTCCAGAGGTCCAGTAACCGGACTCCGTCACTCGTGAGCTCCTTTTTAATCACGGTATAGCCGCATCGAACGCCTGTAAATCCGGCGGTTTTCGAAAACGAGCAAAATTCGATTGCGCACCTTTCCGCGCCCGGAATTAAAAATATGCTTCTCGGCGAATCGTCCGTTATGAACATTTCATATGCGGCGTCGTAAAATATCACCGCGTCCGTCGAAAGTGCGAAATCCACCCATTTTTTAAGCGACTCGTAATCATATGCCGCTCCCGTCGGATTGTTCGGCGAGCAAAGATAGATAATGTCCGCTTTTTTCGACTTGTCCGGCAGCGGCAAAAATCCGTTTTCGCCGTTCGCCTCGGAGAAAATGACCTTGTGACCCGCCATTATATTCGTGTCAAGATAGACAGGATAAACGGGGTCGGGGATAAGAACGGTCACATCGTCCGAAAAAATATCCAGTATATTTGAAACGTCCTCTTTTGCTCCGCTGGTCGCGACAATCTCATCGGTTCCGACGTTTACGCCGATTTTTTCATAGTGGCTCTTAATTGCACTGAGCAGAAAATCCTCGCCGAAGCTTTCGGGATAGCCGTGAAACGTCTCCTTTTTTCCCATCTCGGAAACCGCCTCGCTCATGGCTTTTACGGCACACTCGGGCAGCGGAAGCGTAACATCTCCGATTCCCATTTTAATAACGTCCGCCTCCGGATGCTCATTTTTATAGTCCGCCGCCTTTTTTGCGATCGTTTTGAAAAGATAGGAGTTTTCAAGCTCAAGGTAGTGTTTGTTTATCTTCATATCCCGACCTCCCCGGTAAACGCCGTGACGGCGCCGCCCGTCAATAGAATTCTCTCGGGCGTGCAGTTTACTGTAAGCTCGCCGCCAGGAAGGAGGATTTTTAAATCCTTGCCCTCATCCGCGATTCCGAGCCGGACCGCCGCCGCGCCGACGGCGCACGCACCGGTTCCGCAGGCAAGTGTTTCGCCGCTCCCGCGCTCCCACACGCGCATTTTAAAAGTGCCCGGCGAAACAATTTGCACAAACTCGGTGTTGACCCCTTCGGGAAACGCCGGGTTCTTTTCAAATTTCGGACCGGTTTTTTCAATATCAAAGCTTTCTAAATCAAAACCGTCTTCCATAAAAAGAACGCAATGCGGATTTCCCATGCCGACCGGAACGACTTTATATTCACAATTATCAATATATAGATTCTTTTCGGCGCTGCCGCCTTCCAAAAGCGTCGGAATTCTTGCGCTTTCAAATTCCGCCTTTCCCATATCAACCGTTCCGCCCGTCACGAGCCCGTTTTCCTTTATGAGCGTAATCCTTTTGATGCCGGAAAGCGTTTCTATACTTATCACATCTTTGCCGGGCAGAAAATTGTCATGCACGAATTTTGCCGTGCAGCGAACGCCGTTTCCGCACATTTTGCCCTCGCTTCCGTCCGCATTGTACATATGCATAAAAGCGTCCGCCCTGTCCGAGGGTCCGATAATTATGATTCCGTCGCCCCCGACTGAAAAATGCCTGTCGGAGAGCTTTTTTGAAAGCTCCCCGGGGTTCTCTATATTATATCGAAATCCGTCAATATAAATATAGTCGTTCCCGCATCCGTGCATTTTGGTAAACTCAAGCTTCATGTATCACACCCCGCTTGCTCCGTAGTTTGACAAAACTCTTGCCGAGGGGTCGTTAACGTTGCACCCCTCCCAGGACTTGTTCGGCATCCAGAAATCCGCCACCATTTCGGCGTTGCCCGGATAATACTCCTCGAATATCTCGCGGTACAAAAGCGATTCCTTTGTAAAAGGCGTCGCAAAAGGATATTTTTTTATCTTCTCGGAAAATTCAAGGTCAGTATAATGCTTATTCGCATATTCCTTAAGATAGTCCACCATTGAGTGACCGACCGCGTCCGAAAACGCCGCTTTTTCACGCATTAAGATGTCCTCGGGCAGATAGTCGCCCATAAACGCGCGGCGGAGAAGATATTTTCCCTTGCCGTAAACGTTCATTTTCATTTTAGGGTCTATCGCCATTACATAGCTTACAAAGTCAAGGTCGCCGAACGGAACTCTTGCTTCAAGCGAGTTAACGGATATGCACCTGTCGGCACGAAGAACGTCATACATATGAAGCTCTCTTATTCTCTTTTCCGACTCCTTCTGAAATTCCTCGGGCGAGGGTGCAAAGTCGGTGTATTTATAGCCGAAAAGCTCGTCCGATATTTCACCGGTCAAAAGCACGCGGATGTCGGTGTTTTTGTGTATCCATTTGCAAAGAAGATACATTCCCATGCTTGCGCGTATCGTTGTGATGTCGTATGTTCCCAAAATCTTTATAACCTCGGGGAGGCTGTCTAAAACCTCCTTTTTAGTCATAATGACCTCGGTGTGGTCGCTTCCTATATAGTCGGCAACCTCGCGCGCGTATTTTAAATCTATCGCGTCGCTCTCCATGCCGATCGCAAAGGTCTTAATCGGCTTCTTGCTTTTTTTCGCCGCGACCGCGCAGACGAGCGACGAATCCAGTCCGCCGGAAAGCAGAAAGCCCACCTTAGCGTCCGCCACAAGCCTTTTTTCGATGCCCTTTACCAAAAGCTCTTTTATGTTTTTGCACGCCTCGTCGATACCGTCCGTGATAACGCTTTCCACCTTCGTCATATCGCGGTAGCAGACGAACTTTCCGTCCTCATAGTAATGTCCCGGAGGGAACGGCATTATCTTTTTGCAGAGCGGAACTATGTTTTTGGGCTCGGACGCGAAAACGATTGCGCCGTCCTCATCATAGCCGTAGTAGAGCGGGCGGATGCCGATCGGGTCACGCGCGGCAATGAACTTTTTCTTCTTTCCGTCATAAATGATGAGCGCAAACTCCGCGTCAAGCATTTTAAACATTTCCGTTCCGTATTCGCTATACAAAGGAAGCAGAATCTCGCAGTCGGAGTCGCTCTTAAACTCATAGCCCTTTTTTATCAATTCTTCTTTTATCTGTGCGAATCCGTAGATCTCCCCGTTGCAGACAACGTATGAACCGTCAAGGCAAAAGGGCTGCATACCTTCGGGGGTAAGACCCATTATTGCAAGACGGTGAAAGCCCAAAAGTCCGTTTCCTGTATTGACTGTCCGCGAATCGTCCGGACCTCTTGATACAGTTTTTTCAAAACCTTTGTTGAACTTAGAAAGTCCGCACTTTCCGCTGCAGTAACCCATTATTGAACACATCTGAATCTTCCCCTTCTTAAAGTACCGTTTAGCCGGGACGGTTTTTCCCGCCCCGGCATTTTTTTATTCTACGTCCTGTAAAGCGTCGTAGCCCTCTTCGCCTGTTCTTACTTTTATTACGTTTTCAACGTCATAAACAAATATCTTGCCGTCGCCGATATGACCTGTGTAGAGAACCTTTTTGGCGGTCTCTATAACGCTTCTTACGGGAACCTTGCTTACCACAATATCAACCTGAACCTTCGGAAGGAGGTTCGTTTCGATTGCGACACCTCTGTAATACTCGGGCTTGCCCTTCTGAACGCCGCAGCCCATAACGTGCGATACCGTCATGCCGGTGATTCCGATAGAGGTCATCGCCTCTTTAAGCTTTTCAAGACGTGCCTCCTTGCAGATGATCTCAACCTTTGTCATCTTTACTCCGTCTGTAGGCTCTTTTGCCGGAGCTTTCTTAACCTCGACCGCTGCCGATTCGGGAACTGTGCCGGTAACCTCAACGGGCTCGGAATCAGTGATATACTCGGGAAGCATTGCGATGCCCGCATATGCGCTTGCAAGACCGTGCTCCGTTGCGTCAAGACCCGTGATTTCTTCTTCTTTGGAAACTCTTAAGCCGACCGTGTGCTTTATAATGGTGAACGCGATCCAGATCGTTACCGCCGTCCACGCTATGATCGAGAACATTCCGAGAAGCTGAGTGCCCAAAAGCTTGAATCCGCCGCCGTAGAAAAGTCCCGCTCCGCAGATCTGGTTAGCACCGAAGGAAACTCCGTCGCCAAATCCTCTCGCAAATCCGGGAGCCGTGGGAGTTGCGAAAAGCCCTACCGCTATAGTGCCCCAGATACCGTTTAAGCAGTGAACCGCAACCGCGCCGACAGGGTCGTCAACGTGAAGCTTATAATCCAAAAGCCAAACGCCGAATACTACCAGGACACCGGCAACCGCGCCGATTATTGTTGCGCCGAGTGCGTCCGTCACGTCGCAGCCCGCCGTTATCGCAACAAGTCCGGCAAGTGACGCGTTAAGGCACATCGAAACATCGGGCTTACCGTATTTCACCCATGTGAATATCATACATACGACCGTTGCAACCGCGGGAGCTACCGTTGTTGTCAAAAAGATTGAGCCGAGCTCCGGAACGCTCTGTGCCGCAGCACCGTTAAAGCCGTACCAGCCGAGCCAGAGAATGAATACGCCCAGGCAGCCGATGGTTAAGTTGTGACCGGGAAATGCGTTTACTTTCGTAACTTTTCCGGATTTATCCTTTATAAACTTGCCGATTCTGGGACCGAGCATTGCCGCACCGACAAAGGCGCATATACCGCCGACCATATGTATACAGGTGGAGCCGGCAAAATCGTGGAATCCGATCTGTGAGAGCCAGCCGCCGCCCCACACCCAGTGCGCTTCAACAGGATAGATAAGTGCCGATATAACGCCCGAGTATATGCAATATGAAAGGAATTTCGTTCTTTCTGCCATGGCGCCCGATACAATCGTTGCCGCCGTCGCGCAGAATATCAGGTTAAACACGAAATTTGACCAGTCAAAGCTGTCATATGCCGTGAAAATGTCTAATCCCGGTTTTCCGATGATGCCCAAAAGATCCTCTCCCAAAAGGAGTCCGAAGCCGACTATGATGAACATTATAGTTCCGATACAGAAGTCCATTAAGTTCTTCATCAAAATGTTTCCGGCGTTCTTCGCTCTCGTAAAGCCCGTTTCAACCATTGCAAAGCCTGCCTGCATGAAGAATACCAGCGCGGCGCCGATTAAAAACCAGACCGCATATATTTCAGAATGTACACTTGTTATATCCATAATTCACATCTCCTTAAAATTTTATCTCACACCGAAAAGCAGGTCGCCGTATGTCGGGAACGGCCAATACTTTTCGCCTACAAGCGTTTCCGCCTCATCTGCCGCAACTCTTAAGATTGCCATCCTGGGAATCAAACTGTCGCGGACGAAGTTTGCCTCTTCTCCGATCTCGGTAATATCGGAGAGCTTAACCACTGTCTTTTCAAGCTCGTTTGCCCTGTCATAGATGATATCGGTAAGCGAGGAGAGCTTCTCTATGAGCTCCTTTTCATATGTCGCCGATACCGTGATGCCGACCGCGCTCTTGTTTTTCAAGGTCTTTAAGAGCTCGCTCACATAGCTTTCGATTGCGGGAAGAATTTCTTTCTTTGCCATGTCAACCATTGTAAGCGCCTCAATGTTAACGGTCTTGACATAGTTTTCAAGCATGATCTCGTAACGCGACTCAATCTCTGCCTTTGTAAATATCTTCTGATGCGTCAGCATCTCAACATTCTTTTTGTCAAGAAGCTTGGGCATCGCGTCCGCCGTGGTCTTAAGGTTGGAAAGCCCTCTCTTTTCGGCTTCCGCCATCCACTCGTCGCCGTAGCCGTTTCCGTTGAAAATGATTCTCTCGTGAGCCTTGACGGTCTCTTTGATAAGCGCGTGAAGCTCCGAATCGAAGTCCTCGGCTTTTTCAAGTCTGTCCGCAAAGCCTTCAAGCGTCTCGGCAACCGCACCGTTTAACATAATGTTCGCACATGCGATGGAGTTTGACGAGCCTAACATTCTGAACTCGAACTTGTTTCCGGTGAATGCAAAGGGAGATGTTCTGTTTCTGTCCGTATTATCCTTTTTAAATACGGGAAGAACGTCAACTCCTAACTTCATTTTAGCTTTCTTTCCGCCCTCGTACGCCTCGTCGTTCTCTATAGCGTTAAGCACCTCGGTAAGCTCGTCGCCAAGGAATATCGAAATGACTGCCGGAGGTGCCTCGTTTGCTCCGAGTCTGTGGTCGTTTCCGGCGGTCGCAACGGAAAGTCTTAAAAGGTCCTGATAATCGTCGACCGACTTTATTACCGCAACTAAGAATAAAAGGAACTGTGCGTTTTCATACGGCGTGTCACCGGGTGTTAAAAGGTTTACTCCTGTATCCGTCGCAATCGACCAGTTGTTGTGCTTGCCCGAGCCGTTCACTCCGGCGAAGGGCTTTTCATGGAGCAGGCACACAAGACCGTGACGGCGTGCAACCTTCTGCATTATCTCCATTGTAAGCTGGTTATGGTCTGTCGCAATGTTCGTTGTGGAATAGATGGGAGCCAGCTCGTGCTGCGCGGGAGCAACCTCGTTATGCTCCGTCTTTGCGAGAATTCCGAGCTTCCAGAGCTCAGTGTTAAGCTCCTCCATAAAGGAGGCAACTCTCGGCTTGATGATTCCGAAGTAGTGATCCTCCATCTCCTGACCCTTGGGAGGCTTTGCGCCGAAAAGCGTGCGTCCCGTAAATACAAGGTCTTTTCTCTTATCGTACATGTCCTTATCTATAAGGAAGTATTCCTGCTCGGGACCGACCGAGGTTCTTACCATATGTACCGAATCGTTGCCGAAAAGATTTAATATACGAAGCGCCTGCTTGTTTAGTGCCTCCATCGAACGGAGCAGCGGAGTTTTTTTGTCGAGCGCCTCGCCGGTGTATGAGCAGAACGCCGTGGGGATGCAGAGCGTTTTATCCTTTATGAACGCATAGCTCGTGGGGTCCCATGCCGTGTAGCCTCTCGCCTCACATGTGGCTCTGAGTCCGCCGGAAGGAAAGCTTGACGCGTCCGGCTCGCCCTTGATGAGCTCCTTGCCCGAAAATTCCATTATCACGCCGCCGTCCGGTGCCGGAGTAATGAAGCTGTCGTGCTTTTCCGCCGTCGTTCCCGTCATCGGCTGGAACCAGTGGGTGTAATGCGTTGCTCCCTTTTCGGTCGCCCAGTCCTTCATTGCGTCGGCAACGGCATTCGCAAGATTAATGTCGAGCTCGTGACCCTCTTCGATTGTCTTTTTAAGCGAATTATAAACCTTCGCCGAAAGACGGGCTTTCATTTCTCTGTCATTAAATACATTCGTTCCGAAATATTCCTGTACCGTTACCATTTTACCATACCTCTCTTTTCTTAAAATAAAAAAAGACAAAGACTCCCAAATCGGGCGTCTTTGCCTTTGATGTTTGCATTTTACACCCTAATTCGTCATTTGTCAATACTTTTTTTAAAATTTTTTATTTTTATTTTTCGGAGGCATCGCCTTATTTGTAAAGCCAGAAAAAGGGCTACATTATAATGTGAAACGCACAGAAAGATTCATATTTAGTTTTTTTATTTTTTCTATTGACAAATTTCGATCATGGTGCTATAATACCTGTTACAGTAAACAAGGACGTTTATTAAAGGCGCTTTTGCGCTTTTTAATAAACGTCTTATTTTTTGAAAGGCGGAGGTAAAAATGAAGCTTCTGGAAGGTCAGGTCAGAATACCGTCGGGCTGCGCTATATCGGCGGTCATATCCAAGGAAGGAAAAAAGATGACCGGCGATAAGATAATTGAGAGCATGCGCCCTATGCATGACCGCTCGAACGGTCTCGGCGGCGGCTTTGCCGGATACGGTATCTATCCCGAGTACAAGGATTTTTACGCACTGCACATTTTTTATAATGACACTGCCGCGCGCAACGAGTGCGAAAGCTTTTTAAAGGACAGCTTTGAGATCGTGCGTTTTGAGAACATTCCGACGAAAAAGCACAAGCGCATTACCGATGTTCCCTTGATATGGCGGTATTTTGTCGCGCCGCTCTCCTCTGTTCTTTCAAGGCTTCAGCTTGATGAAATGGAGTATACCGCGCGCATAGTAATGAAAATCAACACCGAGATAAAGGGCGCGTACGTTTTCTCAAGCGGCAAAAACATGGGCGCCTTCAAGGCGGTCGGCTTTCCCGAGGATGTCGGCGAGTTTTACAAGCTTGACGAATATGAGGCATATTCCTGGACGGCACACGGCAGATACCCGACCAACACTCCCGGCTGGTGGGGCGGAGCCCACCCCTTCGGACTTCTGGACAGAACAATCGTTCATAACGGCGAAATCTCATCTTACGACGCGAACAGAAAATACATAGAAATGTTCGGCTACAAGTGTACGCTTCAGACCGATACCGAGGTCATAACCTACATTGCGGACTATCTTTTAAGGCGCCAGCACCTGTCGCTCAATGACTTATCGTCGGTCATTGCCGCTCCCTTCTGGTCAACGATAGAATCGCTGCCCGGGGAAGAAAAAGCACACCTTACATATTTAAGAAAGGTCTTTCCCTCGCTTCTGATCACCGGTCCTTTCTCAATCATTTTGGGCTTTACCGGCGGACTCATGGCGTTAAACGACCGCTTAAAGCTCCGCAGCATGGTGGTCGGCGAGAAGGATGACAAGGTATATATCGCAAGCGAGGAATCCTCCATCCTTACGATGGAGCCCTCGGTTACCGATATCTATTCCCCCAGGGGCGGAGAACCCGTTATCGTTAAAGTAAAGGAGGGCGCATATTAATGTATACCGATTACATTTTCCCGGAATTTTTGGCGGTGCGCGATATGACAAGGTGTACCTCGTGCCGTCTTTGCACAACCGAGTGCGCCAACGGTGTGCACATTTATGACGAGAAGAAAAAAATGCTTACGACGGACGATTCAAAGTGCGTCGCCTGCCAAAGATGCACCGCGGTCTGCCCCGTTCACGCACTTAAAATCGTGAAGAACGACGCGACCTACCGCCCGAACGCGAACTGGTCCGCCTCCGCGATAAACGAGGTCATCAAGCAGTCGTCCACCGGCGGCGTTTTGCTCTCCTCCATGGGTGCGCCGACCGATCTTCCCATCTACTGGGACAAGATACTGATAAACGCGTCCCAGGTCACGAACCCTCCCATCGACCCGCTCCGCGAACCGATGGAAACGCGCGTTTTCTTGGGAAAGCGCCCCGACAAGGTAAAAACGGACGGTAACGGCAGAGTCATCCCCGAGGATTTTCCCTCGCTCGAGCTTTCGATGCCTCTGATGTTTTCAGCCATGAGCTACGGTTCCATAAGCTACAACGCGCACGAGGCGCTTGCCCGCGCCGCAAAGGAGCTCGGAATATACTACAACACCGGCGAGGGCGGACTGCACGAGGACTTTTACGTTTACGGCGAGAACACCGTCGTTCAGGTTGCCTCCGGCAGATTCGGCGTGCATAAGGACTATTTAAACGCCGGCGCGGCAATTGAAATCAAAATGGGGCAGGGCGCGAAGCCCGGTATCGGCGGTCACCTTCCCGGCGCAAAAATCGTGGGCGACGTTTCAAGAACCAGAATGATTCCCGAAGGGTCGGACGCGATAAGCCCGGCTCCGCACCACGACATATATTCGATTGAGGACTTAAGGCAGCTCGTTTATTCCATAAAGGAAGCGACGGACTATAAAAAGCCCGTCATCGTCAAGGTCGCGGCTGTTCACAATATCGCCGCTATTGCAAGCGGTATCGCCAGAAGCGGTGCCGACATCATCGCTATTGACGGCTACCGCGGCGGAACCGGTGCCGCGCCCACCAAAATACGCGACAATGTGGGAATCCCGATCGAGCTTGCCCTTGCGGCGGTTGACAGCCGCCTGCGCGACGAAGGCATAAGAAATTCCGTTTCGCTCATTGCGGGCGGAAGCATCAGAAGCTCGTCCGACGTGGTCAAGGCTATCGCGCTCGGAGCGGACGCGTGCTACATCGGCACGGCGGCGCTTGTCGCAATGGGCTGCCACCTTTGCAGAAGCTGCCAGAGCGGTCGGTGCAACTGGGGCATTGCCACCCAGCGCCCCGAACTTACAAAAAGGCTTGACCCGGACGAGGCGTACGAGCGCTTAGTCAATTTAATGCGTGCATGGCAGCGCGAGATAAAGGAGCTTATGGGCGGAATGGGCATAAACTCCATCGAGGCGCTGACGGGGAACCGTTTAATGCTCCGCGGAGTCGGCTTGACTCAAAAGGAGCTTGATATTCTCGGAATCTATCATGCCGGCGAATAAAAATTTTTGTGGAAATTTTTCCGGAGGTGTGTTATAATGGTTATAGACGCAAGGGGTCTTGATTTTAAGACCTTAAATGAAAAGATTAAATCGGCGCCGGACAAGGTGAAAATCACCGGGTGCACCGGTCAGCGCTTCATGCTTTCCGGAGCGGAAAACAAGTACGCCGTTATTTCGGACGGTATTCCCGGGAACGCGCTCGGCGCATACTTAAACGGCGGAAGGATCGAGGTCTTTTCCAACGCGCAGGACGCGGTGGGCGACACGATGAATTCAGGCGAGATCATAATTCACGGCAATATCGGGGACGCTGCGGGTTACGCAATGCGCGGCGGTAAAATTTATGTCCGCGGCAACGCGGGCTACCGCGCCGGAATCCACATGAAGGCATACAAGGAAAAGCACCCCACGCTTGTTATCGGCGGGAGAGCCGGAAGCTTTTTGGGTGAATATCAGGCGGGCGGCACGATCGTCGTCTTAGGGCTTGACAGAGGTGATTTTCCGATTGTCGGCGCTTTTCCCTGCACCGGTATGCACGGCGGAAAAATGTTTTTGATGGGCGATACCTCCAAAATCAAATTCCCTCCCCAGGTAACGGCAAAAAAAGCAACGGAAGCGGAAAAAGAAGAGATTTGCTCCTGTATTGAGGAATTTTCTCTGCTTTTCTCGCTTGACTATAAAAAAATAATGGAAAATGAATTTACGCTTGTGCTTCCGGACACGAAAAATCCGTTCAAGCAGATGTACGTATCAAATTAAGAAAAAGGGTGATTAAAGTGACCTATACCAAAGACGAGGTTATCCAGTTTGTGAAGGAGGAGGATATCAAATTTATCCGCCTTGCCTTCTGCGACGCATTCGGCAGAATGAAAAACATCTCCATAATGCCGAGCGAGCTTGTCCGCGCGTTTGAAACGGGCATCGCTATCGACGCGTCGGCGGTTATCGGATTCGGCGGCGAGGTATGGTCAGACCTTTTCCTTCATCCGGACCCCGCAACGCTCTCGCTCCTTCCGTGGCGCCCGGAGCACGGCGGAGTGGTAAAAATGTTCTCTTCGCTTTCGTACCCGGACGGCAGAAGCTTTGAATCCGATTCGCGCACCGTACTGAAAAACACGGTCAGAAAAGCGGCGGAGGACTCGCTGTTATTCTCCTTCGGTTCGGAGCTTGAATTCTATCTTTTTCTGACGGACGATGAGGGCAAAAAGACCCTCACCCCCTTTGACACGGCGGGCTATATGGATATCGCTCCGATGGACAAGGGCGAAAACGTGCGCCGCGAGATATGCCTAACGCTTGAGCGGATGGGAATCTTCCCGGAGGCGAGCCACCACGAGGAAGGTCCCGGGCAAAATGAGATTGACTTTAAATTTTCAGACCCCCTGTCCTCCGCGGACAATGCCCAGACCTTTATCTGGGTGGTTAAGACCGTAGCGGCAAGAAACGGTCTTTTTGCCGACTTTTCGCCCAAGCCCCTTTCGGACGGACCCGGAAACAGCTTTCACGTCAACATGTCCGTAACCTCGCTTTCGGGCGAGAAGGACTTATATCCTTATATGATCGGAGGAATCATGGAGCATATCGGCGAGATGACGCTGTTTTTAAACCCGACGGACGAATCGTATAATCGTCTCGGAAAGTGCAAGGCGCCCGGCTTTATCTCCTGGTCGCCCGAAAACCGCTCCCAGCTTATAAGGATTCCGGCAGCCGAAGGAAGCTACAAAAGAATTGAGCTCAGAAGCCCCGACCCCGGAGCAAACCCCTATATCGCATTTTCGCTTTTGATATCCGCCGCGCTGGACGGAATCAAAAGGCGCATAATGCCCCCCGAGGCGGCAAACATAAATCTTTTCTCCGCCCCGGAGGAAGTAACAAAAAAGTTTTCCCGCCTTCCCGAAACAAAAGAGCAGGCGGCAAAGCTTGCGAAGGACTCCGCTTTCATCAAAAGCGTTCTTCCCGAGGCATTAATAAAGGCATATCTTAAATAACTTTTCGGAGAGATGCTATGATTTTCAAAGAATACACCTATAGCGTGCTTTTAGTGTCCTCCTCACAAAAATTTTCGGAGCAGATATTAAAAATGCTTCCCGACAACGAGTTCGGACCTAAGATATGCGCAAAAAGCTCCGGCGAGGCAAAAAGGCTTTTGCTCGACCGAAGCTTTGACATAGTATTAATAAACACTCCGCTTTCAGATGATTTCGGCTCAAAGCTTGCCAAAGATGTTGCCTCAAGCTCCAGAAGCGGAGTACTTATGTTTGTAAAAAACGACCTGTACGAGAGCGTGACGGATTCTGCCTCGGACTCGGGCGTTTTTACGCTTTCAAAGCCGCTTGCGCAGTCAACGCTCGTTCAGGTGATAAACATTTTGTACGCTCTTTGCGAACGGCTCTCATTTTTTAATAAAAAGACCGTGTCGCTCAGTGACAAAATGGAGGAGATACGCATCATAAACCGCGCCAAGTGGGCTTTAATAAAACACGTCAACATGACGGAGGACGAGGCTCACCGCCTGATTGAAAAGCAGGCGATGGATACCCGCACCACACGCCGCGCCGTCGCCGAGAGCATTATAAGAACCTACGAAAATTAAAAACCACCCGCTATGCGGGTGGATATTTATTGTCAGTCATTATCGACCTTTACAAGCGCACCTCCGGCAAGCCTTGATTTTTCCGCGGCAATTCCTATAAGATGGCAACGGACCGATTCGCGCAGCGAGGTGCGGTTTTCGCATTCCCCGCGCAAAACATGATAAAGCCCGTCTATAATTCTTTCGTCCCCGCCGCCGTGGGCATGACCGCGCTCAATAATCGTGTTAAACCCGATGACCTCTTTTCCTTCCCCGTAACGCATAATTTCAATAGTTGAATTGCGCTCATCCATAAGGATTTCTCCCTCTGTTCCGAAAATGTTTATTCTTCTGCCGCTCGCGCCAGCCATCATCATCTTCAGCGTTGCCGTAATTCCGTTTTTAAATTGCATCTGCACAATCTGATGATCCGCCACATGCGGATTTTTTTCGACCCCGCACCGAAATACACATTTCCCGAAATGTGTATTTCTTATTCCTTCGTAAAGGCTCTCCTCGGTATTCGGGATTTTGTAAGAGACTTTGTTAAAGGGCCAAATAAATTCCGGGCAGCCCCTAGCTTTCCATTTGTCTATATAAATCTTCTTTGCACTGAAAGGACATTCTTCCTTTTTTGCACAGTCTAAGCAGATTTTTGCAGACCCTTCCGGCGCGTTTTCCGGTCGGAAGCATGTAAGACCGCCCACCGATGCAACGCTCTCACACTCGGACCCGGCAAAATGGCAGATAAGGTCAAGGTCGTGGCTGCATTTTCCGAGTATTACGGGATGCGCGACGTCATTGTACTCAGACTGAATTCTGACATATGCCTGCGCAAAATGCCAATATATCACGCGCTCCATAGCGTCAATCGCATATATGTCGCCTACGGTTCCCTCCTGAAGCAGCTCGTATATCTTTTCATAAGCGGGACCGTAGCGCAGCTCATGGCACACCGCAACCGTCCTTCCCGTTCTTTCCTGCACCTTGAGCAATTCTTTGATTTCCTCTCTCGAATCGCTTATCGGTTTTTCAAGCAGCACGTCATATCCCTTTTCCAATGCGCGGATGCACTGGCGTACATGGCACTTGTCATAGGTCGCGATAACCATTATATCCGCCCGCTTCTCGGCAAAAAAGCTTTCCTCATCGGAAAACAGTGCATCGTCCGGCAAATCAAAAATCCTTTTTGCTTTTTCAAGCTGCTTCGGATTTATATCGCATACCGCACTGATTTCATAATGCTCAATATTCTTTTCGTTTCGCATGATTTCGCCGTAGGCGCATCCTCTGTTTCCGGCTCCCAGAATTGCAACCGTAAATTTTTCCTTCATTTCATTCCCTCCTTTTTTAAAAATTATAACATCGGCATCGTGCAAAGACAATGGATATAGTAGCTGAATAATTGGATATTTTGATACTAATCTTGACAGTAATCATCCAATCATATATAATGGTTCCGTGGAGGGAGAAGTATGATTCTTAATGTTTCCGAGCTCGGCAGCCATTTTTTTGATATAACCAATATTTTCCCTGTAAAGCAAGTTATGGCGGGCAAAACCACCTTCACAATGCATGAGCCGCGCCCTACCGACGCGCTTTTACTTTTCGTAAACACGAACGGCATATGCTATCAAAAGGATATGCCCCCGCTTTATGTTCCGCAGGGAGCTTTAGTTTACATGCCGCAAAACAGCCATTATATATGGGAAAATTCTCCGGCGGCAAACCGCGGCACTCAGGAAAACCTTCTTTTTGAATTCACCTTAAGACATGCCGATATCAGACGCGGCAGCAAACCCAAAAACGAAATCATCAATTCTGCGAAATACTATGAGCATATCGCACTCGGCGAACATGTTAAAATACTCACCACTCATCACACGGAGCTTTACAAAAAGCTTTTTTATTCATTGATTGAATCCTTCTCCCACGGGCAGCATTCCCTGCTTTCGGTATACAGTACGGCATATGAAATTTTCGACACACTGTCTGCCAATTGCCGTATCGGGCAGGAAAACAGCGCGGATATAAGGCTTATAAAAAACAGCTTAAAATACCTTGAGGAGATTTGTGAGAACACAAAACAAATAAGCGAAATTGCCGAAATGTGCAATATCAGCATCGGTTATTACGAGAAACTTTTCAGAAATTACGCCGGAATCTCACCCACGCAATACCGAAACCTTTACCGCATTAACAAAATAAAAACCCTGCTTCATGACGATCGAATCACGCTAAACACGATCAGTGAAAAAACGGGGTTTTGCGACAGCGGCTATCTTTGCCGGTTTTTTAAGCAGAAAACAGGCATGACTCCGAATGAATACAGAAAGCTCTATTTTGCGCAAACTGCAAAAATGCAATAAAAAAGCGCTTCTGCTATAAGCAGAAGCGCTTTTTTATTTATCCTTCTATCTTTTTAATCAAAAACCGTCCCATATCGCGCATATAAGAAAGCGCGGAGATGACTATTTTCTCGTCATGCGGCAAGCCGGAAAGGAAGGTAAATGCCTCAAACGTGAAATCGCCCTTATAACCGACGTCCGAAAGTGCCTTGGTTATTTCGTCCCAGTCCATCTTACCGTAATAAGGAAGCGTGTGCGTATCGTGCTTAAAATCATTATCGTGCACGTGGAGCGCACCGAGCCTTTCGCCGCCGAGAGCATATATAGCGTCCGCCGTGCTCTCCCCGACAAGACCGGAGTGTCCCAAATCAAGGCAGACGGTGAAGTGTTCATCGCCAAGCGTATCAAGATAATCGGCAAGCTCGCGCCCGAAGGAGCAGACATTCGGGATTATATACCCGCGTTTTGAGTCATATCCCCACATGTTCTCAAGGCATATCTTAACGTTCCGCTTTTCTGCCAAAGGAAGAAGCGAGCGGTAAAACTCCATATTAAACTCCTTAAGGTCAGCTCCCAAAGGCATCTGCGTGGGCGCGACCGGATGAACAACAAGGTTTTCAACGCCGAGTATTCCGGCAATTTCGACCGAGCGGCGAACGAGCGGCACTATCCTTTCGGTATATGCCATATCGTCCCTGTTATAGCACGGGAACGGCGAGTGACCCTGGCGGAAGGTGAAATTGATACTGTCCGCATATGCCCTTAAGTCCTTCGCATAATCCTCCCATCCGTCCCCAACCAGGGGCGACGAGTCGCTTTTCATGTTAAACATTGAATAGTCCGCCGCGTCAAACCCGGCTTCCTTTATAAGTCTTACTGCCGTTTTGTCGCCGAACCAGTCGGCAATACCTTCAGTGTTGGTTACAAGCCTCATTTTTATTCCTCCGTCACGTCAAATCCGCTTTCTTTAACCGATTCTCTAATCTCGTCCTTGGTTTTGCCCTTATACGCCTCAAATCCTTTCTCTGTCTGAGTGTAAGTAATCGTTCCGCCGTCACGCTTTACATTAGCGTAGTAGTCGGTGTTTTTAAGGTAGCTGTCATAAACCGTCTTTGCCTGAGCTATGTTTTTATACGTGCCCTCAACAAAGCCGCCGACCGCCTTGCCGTCCTCAAAATAAAACGTTAAAATCATCGTAAAGTTATCGTCCGAATGGCTTGCCACAAGCTTATCCGAAAGCTTGGAAAAACTCTCGTCAACCGTTTTTTTGCCCGATTCGGTCTTGGGAAGCGAATCTACATCAACTCCGGAAAACATATCGTCCGTGCTCCCGGGCACACTTTCCGTTCCTTCCTCCGTTCCGGTTTCGGTCACCTGCTCCTGCTCCTCATTTTTTACCGCTTCTTTATCCGTGCACGCCGAAAGTGAGAAAAACATCGCCGTGCCGAGCATTAATATAATTAATTTTTTCATTCGTTTATCCTCCTTTTTATGAAATTATACTCCGTAATGAAATCAATGTCAAGAAAAAATGAGGACTTTCCTTTGAAGTCCTCATTTTGTACTTTATGCCTCGATCGTTACCGTGGAGGTCTCCCCGTCCCACGATACCTTATAGCCCATATGCTCGGACACGAATCTGAGCGGAATATAGGTTCTGCCGTTGACTATTCTCGGTGCGACCGCCACACCGTAGCGCACGTCGCCTATCCGGACTCTCGTGTTTTCTGCCTGGAATACCATGGTTTTTCCGTCGCTTGCGGTAACGGTGATTTTTTTCGATTCGCCGTCCCAGGAAACCGACGCTCCCATTTCTTCAAACAGACCGCGGAGAGGAATCAATGTGGTTCCCGAAGCGATAAAGGGCGATGCGTCAAGCTCCTTATCATACGAATTGCCGCTCTTTAAGACGCCTATCTTATTGTCGCCTATCTTAAGCGTGTAGCGCTCCGCATTGGCAGTTTCCCTCGTTTTTTTAGCTGCGGGAGTTTCATAAAAATCAACCTCGCTCGCGCCTGCGTGAACGTTTGCTATCTTGCCCTGGTCGTTTATGGTGGAGGTTATGTCGATTCTTAAATACCTCGTCTTAACCGGCGCCGAAAGATAGAACATCTCTCTCGCGAACGAGAGGTATCTTATCTCCGGTATCGTGAATGTTTCAGCCGTTTCAAAGTTTACTCCGTCGCTTGAGGTGCTGATGCCGATCTCGACCCAGTGCGTGCCCAAAAATCCGCCGCCGCGCGGGATATAGCTTACCGCGCTAATCTCATACTCCGTTCCGAAGTCATAGGAAAGATATGCCGGCATGACCTTTTTGTCAAAGCCCTCCGTGGAGCCGTCCTCGTTTCTGTACTGTGTGTGCCATGTGCTATAAATGTTTGTGTCGATAGTCTTGACCGCCGTTAAGTCAAGGTCGTTCGCATTTTCAAAGGGATAAGGCTGCTCGCTGGACGCGGTTACCTTTACCTTTGACTTGTCTATCGCGCTGATGGAAAGAGTGTCTTTTTTATCGTTAAACTCCTTCGCGGTGTAGGTCTTAAGCTTCGTATCCGGCTTTAACACCGTGATTTCGGACGCAACCGCATATCCCGAAACGGAATCGGTCACCTCAAGGCGCACCGCCTTTGCGCGGATGTTCTGCGGGAATGTGATGTCAACAGGCGTTCTTTTATAATTTGCCGAGCTTGAAACGCCGTATAAAAATTCGAAATCGTCCGTTATCTGATAGAAGGTCTCTCCGTCGTCGGAAGCGTAAAGTCTTCCGCGCTTGAAGATTCCGGACGCGGACGAGCCCTCCGCTCTCGGGTAATAGCGCATGCCGGACGTTACCGTTGCCTCCGGGAACAATACCGTATAGCTTATGGGAAGCGCGTCCTTATAAACGATATTTCCGTCCTTTGCCTCGTAGTATGAATGCCAGAATGTTGACTTGTCTCCGTCATACGCCGCGGCGGGCTTATTGCTGCCGGATAAAGCGCTGCTCGCTCCGATTATCCATTTTTCATTGGGAACGAGTTCGTCCTCCCCGAACGACGCGTTCTCGCTGAGCTCGGCAGCGGAGCTTGACGCGCCCTTGTCGCTTCCGGTCTTGGTCTCCTCTTTCTTTGTTTCGGTCTGCTTCGTTTCGCCCGCCGAGAGCTTAACGTCCTTTATTTCCACACTTTTAAGCTCCTTATTCTCCTTAAGAAGCGCAAGCTCGGCACAGGTCCCGAAGCCCTGGGTGCCCTCTGTTATTACATAACGGAACGCCTTTATTTTAACGTTGCCGGAAAAGAGCGTTTCTCTCGCGCCGCGGTTTGAAATATTTTCAGAGTACGCCATATCGCCGACCTTTGTAAACGTCTTTCCGTCCGCCGATAAGTAAAGCTCCGCACTTTTAACTATGCCGGCTGCCGAAGCGTCCTGCCTGGGATAGTATCTGAAGCCCGAGAAGCTTTCGGCTTTGGGTAGCGTTACCTCAAGCGTGTAGGGCGCCGCGTCCTTTTTCGTTACCGTGCTTCCTTCGTTTTCATAGCCCGAGTGCCATATAGTGCTGCCATTTGAGTCGATCGCACTTTCCGGAGCTATCCTCGCGCTTGACGCGGTGATAGTCCACCCGGTCTTTTCCGCTTCGTCTGCTGGAGCGGGAACAGATGTTTTATCCGACTCCGACTTTGCCTCCGCCTTCTTATCCTCGCCGTCCGAAAGCGCAATATTCTTAACATCCGCCGTCTTTAACGAGCTTTTTTCCTTGATGAGCGAAAGCTCCGAGCATGTTCCGAAGCCGTTTACCGCGCTTACTATAACGTAACGGAACGCTTTTATTTTAACGTTGTCTGAAAATAGCGTCTCGCGCCCTTTGCGGTTTGAATCGTCCTGAGTGTAAACTATGTCTCCTGCTTTTTTAAATGTCTTTCCGTCTGCCGAGAGGTAAAGCTCCGCAGCCTTTGCGATACCGGAGGCGGAACCGTCCTGTCTCGGGTAATATCTGAAGCCCGAAACCGTTTCAACATTGGGAAGCGTTACTTCAAGCGTATAGGGTGCCGAATCCTTTTCGGTGATCGTGCTGCCCTCCGCTTTATAGCCGGAGTGCCAGATCGTTGACGTATCCGAGTCTATCGCACGCTCCGCCGGGTCCTTTGAGCTCGACGCCGTTATCTTCCACCCGTCCTTTGAAACCTCGTCGGACGCGGCGAGCGATACCGTTACGCCGAAGACTAAAAATGCCGAAAGTAAAATACTTATTATTCTTTTCATCTTTCAGACCCTCCTCATATCAGCTCTGCCGCACGCTGTGCCGCCTCGGTCGAAATGCCCCGTCCGAAAGCGACCGATGAACCCAAATTCACTATTTCAAGACCGAACGCCTCGCTCATCATTGATACGGGAACATATATAACTCCGCCGATCTCCCTAACCGGTGCGGAAAGGTAAATATCCTTGCCGTCCGATACTGCGGAGGACGAATCAACGGTCGTATAAACCATTTTTTCCTCTGTGTCGATTTTTAAGAACCGTCTGTCGGACTCATAAATGACCTTTGTGGTGCCGTAGCCCAGCGCGTCATTTAACATTGCCGCCGGAATGTACACATTTCCGTCCAGATACTGAACGCCGTACGCCGTGTTTGCCTCATAAACGTTCATTATTCCGCCGTTTATTACCGCTTTATTGCTTCCGGGCTTTACCACCGTTACGGTTTTAAGAAGTTCGCGGTCAGATTCTGATACGGTCTTGTCCTCATAGTCCTTAAACACGTAATTGAATCTGCCCGAAGGTGCCGCGATTCCATTAATATAGAAGTTTAAGATATCCGAATCGTCCGAATTGTCGACCCACTTAAACTCAATATCGGTCTTATCGCCCATCGAAAGAACACTCTTTTGAATTTTTAACTGATACATCGTGCCGGAAGCCTTGTATTCTGCCGTGCCGCAAACGGTCCATGCTCCGTTTAAGTATTTTTCGACCGTGCTCTTTCTTATGCGGAAGTCATAGCCCTCCCAGCCGGTCGCATGGTTGCGGTCGGTATCTAAATAGAGCACCATGAAGTTGTCCGTCTCCTCACCGGTGAGCGCTTTTTCGGTGTTTGCCATGAAATAAATATACTCCTTGTCGCGCGCCGCCTTGGAGGTAGTTATGTTGTTTCTTGCGGTCTTGTTTTCATATTTTACCTTAAGATAGCCGACCGAGTCGCGCTCGTACGCGCCCTTGACGCTGACAAACTCCGGTGTAACCTCATTCCACGAATCGGGGTTGCCTAAGTCTACCGTGACCTCTGCCCCCGCAGCGGGTGCCGGGCGCACGCCCTTCCACTTTCTCACCGCGTCCGCCATTAACATATAGCCGTTGTCGCGGTTGGAGTTTTTGGAGATTGCAAGGTCACGTGTTCCGATCTCATCAAAATGGTCGATAAACGAGTTTTTGAATCTGCCGGAATAGTTCTCGTTTCTTACCGCCGTCCACTCGTTCCAGCTGGAGATCAAAAGAATCTTCGCGTCCGTGCGTAGCGCTCCGGCAATCTTTTCCTCAAAGCAATAGTTATAAAGATATGCTTCGGGTCTTAAATCAAATCCGTAGGTCTCGGTGTAGTTCTTGCCTCTTACATAGGCACTGCTCATCGGTGCCAGACGCTCGGTCTCAACAGATTTATTCTCGGCCGCAGCAGCGATAACGGTTTCGGGATTCCCTTCAGAATCCACACCGAATGTGCGCTGGGGGAATTTTTCCGCTATCGACCACTTGTTGTCCTTCTGCGTCATCTCACGGCGCCAGTCGCTCTCTATACCGCGGAAGGTGAAAAAGTCATATATTTCGTCGGAGAGCGCAATCTCAACCGGGTCATCTGCGTCCAGTCCGACGTCAAGATTTTCCTCATGCGCCAATATAAGTGGCTTGCCTTCGTGATAATACCAGAGGTCTTCGTATCTGCCCTCTTTGTAAAGAGTTAAGTAAAGGTCCTTAAGCGTATATTTGGTGTCCGCCACTCCGGAGGTCAGATTGCACGTGAAAACGACCTTCGGAACGTTGACGCCGGACTCCTTCGCGTCGCGCAGAGCCTTAAGCATTGCCTCCAAGTTCTTTTTAAATGTAACGCGTCCGTTGGTGTAGTCCAAAAAGAGGAAGTCTATTCCCACGTCCGCCAAAAGCTCCGCGTCACGTCTGTACACCCAGTAATCGTCTCCGGCATAGTAGCCGTAGAGCGGTTCACTGTGGAAGTAATTTGTCCTGCCCTGAGGCCATGCCTCGTTAAAGTACGCGTCCTCGCCGTACGCCTCGGGGTGCTCCTTTTGAAATTCGGTGTTGTTTATAATATTGACTGTCGTGTCCTCATCGGTGTTCCAGTTCCAGTAGAAAAGACCGACCGCCTTGCCCGCTTTGACGCCTCCGACCTCACCATAGTCGGCAACGTGCCTTCCGAGTCCGCTCGTCGCAGCCCATGTGTCCGAATAACTGTCACGAAGGGCTGAATCCGGCACGGGCACGTATTTCTCCTTCTCGGGCACCGCCGCGTCGGAAACAGAAACGCTCTTTATAGTGCTCGACCCGGCAACGCCGTAGACTGAGCCTATATAAAGGTCATGAGTCCCCGTTGCCGAAACGTTGGCGGAAAAGGTATTTCCGCCGTCGGGATCCATATAAATATAGCCCAAAAGCTTGCCGTTTTTATCATCAAGCCTTAACTCGAACGTATCTCCGTTCCAGTGCGAGGTATAGTTCGGCTCGCCCGTTACGGTGACCGACTTTACCTTGTCAAAATCAACAGACGAAAATTTTATGTACTCATCCGCCTTGAGCTTAATGTCGCCGTCCGTTTTCAACCCGTCCGACGCACCGGACACTTTAAGAGCAGTGTCTGCCGCGAAAACCGTGAAGCAGGAACTGACCATTAAAAGTGCCAAAATGAGTGCCGCAAGTTTTTTCATGTTTTTATTGTCCTCCTTATGTTTTTATACGTGTTACATCCCTATAATTATATTATAATATACTTACATTGCCGTATCAATCCCTTTTTCTTTAATTTTTTGCCGTTTTGCACCGTAGGTTCATGCTTTTATGCGCAAAAAATTAAAGCTGATTTAAGCTTACCATAACAGTAAACCTTAAGTCAATGTCTAAAACAAACTTTATTTTGTACTTTTCGTACAAATCAAAAAGAGAGACGCAGTGCATCTCTCTTTCTCTTCATCAGTATATCATATTAAAATGTGCCTTTATAGCTTTATTCTGTAAAGAGGCACTCGCCCGTCATTTCCTCAGGCTGGGCAAGTCCCAAAATGCGAAGCATTGTGGGCGCAATGTCGGAAAGCCTTCCGCCCTCTCTCATTTTATGTTCTCCGTCGCCTACGATAATAAAGGGAACGGGGTTCGTCGTGTGAGCCGTGAAGGGACCGCCTGTCTCGGGGTCAACCATCATATCCGCGTTTCCGTGGTCAGCCGTGATGAGTGCGACTCCGCCCTTGGAAAGCACCGCGTCAACCACCTTGCCGACGCACTCGTCAACCGTTTCGACCGCCTCTACCGCAGCTTCAAACACTCCGGTGTGACCGACCATGTCGCAGTTCGCGTAGTTTAATATGATAGCGTCATACTTATCCGAGTTGATTCTCGATAACGCCTCGGCGCAAACCTCGCGCGCACTCATAGAGGGCTTTAAGTCATAGGTCGCAACCTTGGGAGAAGGAATGAGCGCCCTGTCCTCGCCGTCATACTCCTTTTCGATTCCGCCGTTGAAGAAGAACGTTACATGCGCATACTTCTCTGTCTCGGCGATTCTGAGCTGCTTTAAGCCCTTTCCGGAAATATACTCACCGAAGGTATTTTTGAGTGACTCGGGCTTGAATGCAACGTGCACGTTCGGCATCGTTTTATCATACTGAGTCATGCACACATAGTAAAGCGGGAAGAATTTTCTTTCAAATCCTGTAAAGTCCGGGTCAACCAGCGTTCTTGTGATTTCTCTTGCTCTGTCGGGTCTGAAATTGAAAAATACCACCGAGTCGTTCTCGCCGATATGTCCGACGCTTTTGCCGTTTTCCACAGCAACTATCGGGCGGATAAATTCATCCGTCAAAAGTGCGCCGTTCTCATCCTTCGTTTCGTAGGACTTTTTAACCGCGGCTATGATATCCTCTTCTTTGTCGCCCTCGGAAAGAACGAACGCGTCATAAGCCTTTTTAACTCTGTCCCAGTTGGTGTCACGGTCCATCGCGTAGTATCTTCCGACAACCGTCGCGATCTTGCCGACGCCCGTTTCTTTAAGCTTTTCGGAAAGCTCTTCAAGAAATTCCGTTCCGGAAGTGGGGGAAACGTCGCGTCCGTCCATAATGCAGTGAACGAAAACCTTTGTAAGTCCCTCTTTTTTCGCCATATCAATGAGTCCCTTTAAGTGCTCGATGTGGCTGTGTACGCCGCCGGAGGACAAAAGTCCGATAAGGTGGAGCGCACTGTCATGCTCCTTGCAGTTATTTACCGCGCCCATGAGCGCCTCATTGGTAAAAAAGTCGCCGTCCGAAATAGACTTGGTGATTCTCGTAAGCTCCTGATAAACGACTCTTCCGGCACCGATATTGGTGTGACCGACCTCGGAATTTCCCATCTGTCCGTCCGGCAGACCGACGTCCATTCCGCTCGCTCCGATCCGGGTGTGCGGGCAGGTCGCAAAAAGCTTGTCAAGATACGGCGTTTTCGCCGCGGCAATTGCATTGCCTTCTTTATTTTTATTAATGCCAAAGCCGTCCATTATTATAAGTGCAACCGGTCTTTTCATACTTTTCTTCCTTTCTGAGATACAAACGGGCTGTGAAGAGTCACAGCCCATTATATTATTTTTTACGCGTTTGCGATTACGGTGAAATCAGCCGTCTTAAGGCTTGCGCCGCCGACGAGTCCGCCGTCGATATTTTCCATTGCGAAAAGCTCTGCTGCATTCTTTGCGTTAACGCTTCCGCCGTAAAGAATAGTTGTCTTGTCCGCCGCATCCTTGCCGTAAAGCGATGCAACGCACTCTCTTATTGCTCCGCAAACCTCTTCGGCCTGCTCGCTCGTCGCCGTCTTACCCGTGCCGATAGCCCAGATAGGCTCGTAAGCGATGACTACCTTTGTAACGTCCTCTACTCCGGCAAGTGCAAGCTTGATCTGCATTCTTACCCAGTCAAAGGTGATTCCGCCCTCTCTCTGCTCCAAGCTCTCGCCGCAGCAAAGAACGGGAGTGATTCCCTTTTCAAGCGCCTTTAACACCTTTAAGTTAACGGTCTTGTCCGTTTCATTGTAATATTCCCTTCTCTCGCTGTGACCGATAACGACGTATTTAACGCCCTCGTCAAGAAGCATGTCCGCCGAAACCTCGCCGGTGTAAGCGCCGGAATCGTGATAATCCATATTCTGAGCGCCGACCTTTACGTTAGTGCCCTCGGTCAGGCGAACCGCCGTTTCAAGGTTTGTGAAGGGAACGCATATCAAAACGTCATTCTTCGCGCCCTTAACGCTCTCGGTAAGCTCCTTTATGAACTCCGAAGCCTCGGAAGCGGTTTTGTTCATTTTCCAGTTGCCGGCTGCAAGTATCTTTCTCATTACAATTACGACCTTTCTTATTTATCTTCAAGGCATGCGATTCCGGGAAGAACCTTGCCCTCTAAAAATTCAAGCGATGCTCCGCCGCCTGTGGAGATGTGAGTCATCTTATCCGCATAGCCGAGCTTCTTAACCGCTGCCGCAGAGTCGCCTCCGCCGATAATGGAAATTGCTCCGCTCTCTGCGATAGCGTGTGCAACCGCTTCTGTTCCGGCAGCGAAATTGTCCCACTCGGAAACGCCCATGGGTCCGTTCCAGATAACGGTGCCGGCGCCTTTTATGGTCTTCGCGTAAAGCTCCTGAGTCGTTGAACCGATGTCAAGACCCATCCATCCGTCCGGAATGGAGTCTGAATATATTCTCATGAAGACCGTGTCTTCTTTGTACTCTCTGCCGATAACGTTATCAACGGGAATCAGGAAGTCAACGCCCTTCGCTCTTGCCTTTGCCATAAGCTCCTTTGCAAGGTCGATCTTATCATCCTCGCAGATAGAGGTGCCGACAGAATTGCCGATTGCCTTGAAGAAGGTGTACGCCATACCGCCGCCGATGATGAGCGTGTCAACCTTATCGATAAGGTTTTCGATAACGCCGATCTTATCCGAAACCTTTGCGCCGCCCAAAATTGCAACGAAGGGGCGTGCGGGATTTTCAAGAGCCTCGCCCATAACGGTAAGCTCCTTCTCTATAAGGAATCCGGAAACACCGGGGATATATGCCGTAACTCCGGCAGTCGAAGCGTGCGCTCTGTGTGCCGTTCCGAAAGCGTCGTTAACAAAAACATCGGCATAAGAAGCAAGCTCCTTTGCAAATGCGGGATCGTTCTTGGTCTCTCTTGCGTCAAAACGAACGTTTTCAAGTAAAAGAGCCTCACCCTCTTTAAGCTCGGCTGCCTTAGCCTTCGCGTCGGGTCCGATAATATCGGTCGCAAATGTAACCTTGCCGTCCAAATACTCGTTAAGTCTGTCGGCAACGGGCTTTAATGTAAACTTCTTGGGATCCTCCTCGGCAGCCTTTTTAAGCATGTCCGCCTTAGCGGCATCTCTTTCAGCCTCGGGAAGAGCCTCAATCTTTGCCTTTTCCTTCTTGTTAAGTCCGAAGCCCTCCGTCAATACCGCGTGGGGCTTGCCCATGTGGGAGCAAAGAACAACCTTTGCGCCTTCGGAAAGAAGGTACTTTATTGTGGGAAGAGCGCCGACAATTCTCTTATCGTCGGTAATAACCCCGTCCTTGAGCGGCACGTTAAAGTCGCATCTTACGAGCACTCTTTTTCCCTTAACGTCAATGTCCTTTACAGTTTTTTTATTCATACAATCACCTCATGATTAATTTTTATCAATCCTATACAATTATACTAAATATTTTCCATTTTTTCAAGCTGAATTATTCATATAACTTTAACTTGGCTATGTTATCTTTTTGTCAATCTTTTATATATATAACCGCCGAAAGTCCGGGACCCGCGTGGGACCCGATCGTCGCCCCCAGCTCAACCGTTTTGATGGACGAGGGGCTAAACGCCTCCTCTGCCGCCTCGGTGAATTCCGAAAGCTTTTCATCGGTCAGCGAATGGTCGATATAAATATCCTTGCCGGTTAAGATGTGACCCTTGTCCTTATACATCTGCATGAACTTGTCGTAAAGCTTTTTGCCGCCGCGGATCTTGTCGCAGCTTACAACGAGCCCGTCGCGCACGGTCAGAACCGGCTTAATGTCCATTATATTGGCGATTGCAAGAGTGGCAAGATTTATTCTTCCGCCTTTTTTAAGATAGGTCAGATCCTCAACTAAGAAGAAATACTCCGCCTTTTCAGAAACTCTCTTAAATTCGGCTATTACCGCGTCGCGGTCCTCGCCCAGGAGCGCCTTTTCAGCCGCCGCCATTATCGCGATTCCGTAAGGAAAGCTCAGCATCATCGAATCGACCACCGTTATATCGCGGTCGGGCTCGCCGGACAGTATCTCATTTTTTGCGATGGCAGCCGACTGGCACGTTCCGCTTGCCGCGGAGCTCATCGTAATGCAGACAACGGAGTCGTAAGAGTCCATTTCCTCTCTTATCGCCTTTTCCCATTCGTCCGCAGTTATCTGAGAGGTCTTGGGAACTATTTTTTCCGCTCTCATTTTCTCGAAAAATTCGCGGTTTGATATGTCGACCCCGTCGCGCAGATAATTCTCCCCGTCAAAAGTGAACCAGAGCGGAAGCACCCTTATATTGAGCTTTTCCGCGTCCGCGCGCGGAATGTCCGCCGCACTGTCGCAAATTATTTTTACCTTTGCCAAATAAATTCCTCCTTTAAGCGCCCGCCATCATGCTCATATAAAGCATGAACACGGCAACGACTATAGCAGTTGTTAAAAGTGCGGAAAGCACGAAATAGAGCTTGCCGCGCTCCTTTCCCGATACCAAAAGCGCAAGAACCGACGAGATAATGACCGGAGGCGCAAAATCCAAAAGCGCGTAAAGTGCGCCGGATGTGCCGGCAAGCGAAATATACGCCTCATAAAGGCTTCGCCCGTCCTTTAATAAAATGCCCGGTCCGAAGGTTATCCAGAGAATATAGATAAGCCCCGTCAAAACTCCCGCGGCAGCGGCGAGAAAACTTCTTTTCTTCCTCGCGGAGCGCGCTGAAAGCCTCTCCATCGCCCTGTGCATTTCCTCCTCGTGGCGGAGCCTTTCAGCCGCCTCATCCTTATCAAGCTCGGTCTGATCGTATTTTTTATCGCCCGTATACATAGATAAAAGGCTCCTTTCCGCAATCATACTGTTTTATTATACTATATTTTTTCCGTTTTGGCAAGCATAATTTAAAGACGGCAGCTTTCGCCGCCGTCTTTAAATTATATCTCCGTTTTAATTGCCTCGCCTGTCTCGGACGATTTGAACGCCGCTTCCATAACGCGCATAACTCTTAATGCCTGTTCGGGCTTTATTGTAAGCTCCGCCTTGCCCTCTATCGCGTCAACAAGCTGATAGTACGTGGGATTTAAGTTATCCTCAACGTCCGTCGGCGCGTGGATCGGAATTTCCTCAACGCTCTCGGGAGAACGGGGTGCCATGGTCTTTGAAGGACCGACCTTGTTCTTGGCAATCTCCGCGCCCCACGTGTCCTCACGCGACTTGCAGCGGACTATTCTGCCTTCGGAATCCCAGTCGTCAATCTGCAGCGTTCCGTCTGTTCCGAGAACGTACCATCTGGGATGCTTTATAAAGTTGTTGGTCGAAACCTCAATGTGAGCGGTAACGCCGTTGGAAAGCGTCATCGTCAGTCTGAAATTATCGTCAACGTCATAGTGCACCTCATACATTTTGCAGAAAACGTTGGTAACCTTCGCGTCGGGATACATATACATTATCTGGTCGATAAGGTGCACGCCCCAGTCAAGCATCATTCCGCCGCCCTGCGCCTTTGTCGTGCGCCAGCCTGCCGGAACTCCGCGGGAGCCTTCAACGCGCGACTCGATAACGTAAACGTCGCCCAAAAGACCTGCCTCAACGCTTCTTTTCATCAGCACAAAGTCTTTATTGACACGCCTGTTCTGATCGACCGTGAAGATCATGCCCGTTTCCTTTGCAACCGCCATAATGTCCTCAAGATCGGCTGAATTCATGGTCACCGGCTTTTCGCAAAGCACGTTCTTGCCATGGCGGAGCGCATCTATGCAGTAAGCCTTATGTAAGTCATTGGGAACCGCAACGAGCACAATGTCAATCTCGGGATCGGCATATATCTCCTCAGCGGAGGAATATATGTAAAGTCCGTATCCTCTCGCCGCCTCCTGCCTTTTGGGATCAATGTCATAAACACCCTTAAGCTCTATCATATCCAGGCATTTGGACTGGTTAAAGTGATGTGTTGCCATGCCGCCGAATCCGATCGACGCAACCTTATGCAGCATAAAAAATCAATTCCTTTCCTCTTTGGATGCGGTTATACCCACCACATGTTTCCGGGATTCTCGTAAATAAGCACGTCCTTCAAGAAGGAAACCGCTTTTTCAAGACCCTCTTTGCTCGACATAAGCGCGTCCTCATGCTCGATGCTGATCGCTCCGTCGTAGCCTATTAATTTAAGCGCGCTGATAATGTCGTTCCACACTTCCTTACCGTGACCGTAGCCGATGGTGCGGAAGCTCCACGAACGCCCGGAAAGATCGGCATAGCTCTTGGTGTCAAGCACACCGTTAATTTCCGTGTTTCTCTTGTCGATCGCCGTATCCTTCGCGTGGAAGTGATAGATCGCGCCCTTTAAATACTTGATTGCCGCAGCCGGGTTGATTCCCTGCCAGAAAAGGTGGCTGGGGTCAAAGTTCGCGCCGATGATATCGCCGACCGCGTTTCTTAACTTCAAGAGTGTTTCGGGATTGTATACCGCGAAGCCGGGATGCATTTCAAACGCGATCTTCCTTATGGAATGAGCCTTTGCAAACTCCGCCATGTCCTTCCAGTAGGGGATTATTTTCTCCTCCCACTGCCACTTTAATATATCGCCGTATTCGTTGGGCCATGCGCAGGTTACCCAGTTGGGATTTTTGGATTCCTCGCAGTCGCCGGGGCAGCCGGAAAATCCGACAACCGTGTCAACTCCGAGCGCTTCTGCGGCAAGTATCGCGTTCTTAAACTGATTGTGCCAGCTTTCAGCCAGCTCCTTATTCGGATGAAGGGGATTTCCGTGGCAGCTTATTGCCGAAATCTCGATATCATACTTTTTAAGAAGCTCCTTATATGCCTTTATTTTATCGGGCTTTCCTATAAGCTCCTCGGGCTTTAAATGTGTGTTTCCGGGGTATCCGCCGGCACCGATTTCGATGCACTGAACGCCGAGCGAATGAAGATATGAAAGTGCATCCTCAAAGCTATAGGTTGCAAGTACGGGGTTCATAACTCCTAATTTCATAAACTTTTCCTCCTTATAATAGCGATATAAAAGCTTTTTATATCCTGTTCTACGCATATTATAATACGAATCAAAAATAATTTCTACTACTACATTGACCTTTTGTTGCACAATTTTGACCAAAATGTGCCGATTTTTTTAATTCCTGCACTTGAATATCCCCCGATAATGTGCTAAAATAGCTTGTATACCAAACTCCGGATTTTTAACAAGGAGAAGTAAGCATTATGGAAAACGATCAAAAAAAATATACCTGCTGCTTTACCGGGCACAGACCCGAAAAGCTTCTCTCTCCCGAGAGCGTTATCCGCTCCCGCCTTGCGGAGGAGATAAAAAATGCCTCAGACAGAGGCTATCGCACCTTTATTTCCGGTATGGCAAGGGGATTTGACATATGGGCGGCTGAGGCGGTAATTGCCGCAAAGGCGAAAAACCCTTCTCTTAAGCTGATATGTGCCGTTCCGCACCCGGGCTTTGAGAAAAAAAGGAGCTTTTACGAAAAAAATGCATATCAGAGGATCATTGACCGTGCCGACGAGGTACACCTTGTAAGCGAATGGTATTTTGCCGGGTGCTACCAGGTGAGAAACCGCTGGATGGTTGACCGCTCCTCCCTTGTTATAGCCGGATACTCAGGAGTTCCCTCCGGCACGAGAAATACTATTCTCTATGCCGGGGAAAGCGCCGTTCCCGTAATCAATATATTAAGATGAAAAAGTCCCGTGCTTTAGGCACGGGACTTTTTGTTATTTTGTTTCAAGGCTTGCGAGTACCGCCTCAATCATTTTGACGTTTGATTCTGAATATACCAGCTCCGGATAAACGACCGTTATAAATTCCAGAGAATTCTGATTAAGCTTCGCATAAGATGCCATGTAGTAACCCGAGTCCTCTTTCGTCGCCTTTGCCACATAATAGGTATAAAGATTCTTGTCGCCGAGCTTTATGTCCGAAACCTCTTTGATGATCTCCTCTTTTTTCTGTTTGCTTTGGTCCTGCAGTGCAATAATCGCCTCATTTATGTCTTTTTTCTTGGTCGAAACATCGACATATGTTTTATTATAGCCAATCATGATTCCGCTGGCACTGTCTACATAAGAACTGTCCAACCCGGACACATATGCCTCTTCAAAGGTCACCGGCATCTCGGCAGAGAAGTTTGCCGTCTTTACCGTTTTCATCTGGCTTCTGTCCTGAGTGTTGGAAAGGATCGTGCCGAGCTTTGATGAGTCAGGTTCACTTACCTTAACAGAATTTATTATTTTATCGATAAGCTCTTTATTGTCCCTGTCATCTTCGCTTACAAAAACAACGGAAATGCTGTAAACATAGTCTCCGTTTTCAAAAAACACATTCTTAACGTTTCCGTCCAAATTCACACTGCCCTTGATCGTCTGCGTGTAATAATATCCCGCAAAGCCGGGGAACTGATACCACAAGGGCTCGCTCACTTTTACAAGCGACGGATTGAGCATATCGAAGGAAAGCTCCCTGTCCGCATTTGCCGCAGCCTCAGCGCTCTTTGCGTCCGATTTTGAAACAACCGAAATAACTATCATCGAATTTCCGGTATTTTTATCAAAGCTATATGTATCAATGCAAGCATCTTCGTTATAGATATAGTAGTCTGCCGGGATGCTCATTTCAAGCGCGATCATATCGGATTTAAAGAGTCTCATGCCGTCAACAACGGTTGAAAGGTCATATGTACCGTCCTTCGAGAAGGCAAGCTTAAATGTTTCGCAGAGTCTGACACACTCATTTTTACTTTCCTCGTTGCTGCTTTCAAAGCAACCGTAAATCTCATAAATGTATTTATCTGTAACAAAGAAGAGGTTGTCTTCAAACGCATCCTTGCTTCTTCCCTGAAAATGCATTGTGCGGACACCGTCCGACTCGCCCTTGTCAGCCTTAACAAGCGTCGTACCGGAAAAATCGTTCTTTACCTTAGCAAAATACTGATCAAACGAAAAGTCCTCGGGGATAACGTCAATTGAAATATAGAACCAGTTGTTATCGTCCTTTGAAAACTCGGTATACGACCCGTCAAAATTTCTGTCGGTCATCTTCATATCCTTGGGATTTTCTATTGTCCAGCCGTAGTAGCTGTCGCCGATATAGTCCTCCGTCACCGCTCCGGCAACGGTTTTTCCGCCGTCGGTCTTTTTAGAAAGCTTAACCTTGATGGCGCCGGTCGAAGCGTCATATGATACCTCGGCTCCGAAGGTCTCGCTTATAAAGCGGAGCGGAACCATAGTTACGCCGGACTCTGACAGTGCGGGTGCTTCCAGAAGCGTTTCCGCCTTTTTATTTACCTCGGCAACCTTGCTTCCGATGGTGAGCAAAATGTCCACCCCGGGGTATTTTAACGCGATGCTCTTAGTTTCCCCGTCCCATGTGACCTCCGCGCCGAACGCCTCGGTGATAACGCGCAGGGGCACAAGCGTTACGCCCTCTCCGGCAACATACGGCGTTTCAACCGTTAATGCATTGCCGTTGACGGACAGTGTCGACTCCCCGACCTTAAAGCTTATCTCAACATCGTTATCCTGTGCAAATGCGGAAAATGCCGAGAAAAGCGCCAATACCAAAATAAGTGCCGTAAGTTTTTTGATTTTTTTCATTTTCTTCTCCTTAATTTTATTTAAGCTCCTTAAATGCCCTGATCCACTCGTCCGCAATCACAGTGTGACCCGCCGCAGTGGGGTGCACCCCGTCCATCAGCCAGTAGGACGCGGGCGCTTTTTTTGCCAGAGCGTCAAACCTGTCCATTAGCGGAACGAAAGTAAGCCCGTTATCAGACGCGACTCTTTTTGCAGCCTTCGCCTTTTCCTCGGTGTCGCTTCTGAAAACATTCCACTTTTCTTCCGTCGCTCCGCCCTTCAGAACAAAAGGCTCCAAGATCATAATTTTAATATCGGGTTTTGCCTCTTTTAACTCCCTGACATACATATTATAATAAGCCTCATATTTTTCGGTTGAAACGCCGTTACGCTCATTCACCTCGTGCCACACGTCGTTTATCCCGATGAGTATGCTCATAATATCCGGACTAAGATTGACAGCGTCGCGTTTCACCCTTGCAAGAAGGTCGATAACGCGGTTGCCGCTTATTCCGCGGTTCAAAAACTCATATTCGTTTGGAAAGTCGCATCCCATGCGCCCCGAAACGATGGTCGGATACCCGTTTCCGCGAAAAAGATCGTTTGCTCTGTCCCTTCCCGCGTCCGTAATCGAATCTCCCTGAAATAAAATCCTCTTCATTTTCTTCTCCTTAATTTTGTATCTTTAGTTTATATAAACAGTCTGCGCCTGCCCGTTAAGTGTAATTGTCACCTCTATCTGCCCGCCCGTATATGTTTTCTTTAATGTCTCGTTAAGATCCGCAGTCGAGTGGACCTTGATACCGTTGACCTCGGTGATAACGCTTCCCGGTGCGATTTTTTCCTGCTTTGACGCTTTTACGGTGAGCCCCTTTTCCGTAGGCAGACCGATTTTTGCCTCCCAGGACTGTTCAAGCGTCATGTTAAGCTCTGCGCGGACTATTTTGCCGTTCTTCTCAAATTGGTCGATCGCATAGCGCACCGTGTCCGCCGGAATTGCGAACGACATATTTTCGATGCCGATGCCGACATATTTGCTTGAGGTAATTCCGATAAGCTCGCCTCTTAAATTAAGGAGCGGACCGCCGGAATTTCCGGGATTTATGGTGGTATCCGTCTGCAAAAGCTTGTAATAAGAGTCACTTAAAGCAACGCCGGTGCCCGAAACGATGCCCTTTGTCACCGTGTTTCGCATCGAAAGCGAGATAGGCGTGCCGATCGCAATAGCCGTCTGCCCGGAAAAAACCGTGTTTTCCTCCGCCATCTTAACCGGTGTGAGACCGACCTTATCGACCTTTATCACCGCAAGGTCCGCCACCTCGTCCGAATACAAAATGCGGGCGGGAAGGCTTTCGCCGTTTGCCAAAACAACTGTAATGTTCGTTATCCCGGCTACAACATGGGCGTTTGTTACAATGTGCCCGTCGCTTTTATAAATGACCCCCGTGCCATGCGCCGTGGGATTGTTAAATTTCGAAGATTCGGAGCCCGAAACATAATTGCCTATCACAGCGACTACGGACGGACTGACATTTTCAACGATCTTTGAGACCGCATCGTCCTCCGAAAAGGTGATAAACGCGCTTTTTGACACATCGTCCCATCCGACCTCCGCGCCGAGCGCCTCAGACACTGCACGCAGCGGAATATAAGTCCTCCCGTCACTCAGAATCGTTTCCTCATCAATGCGGATGCCGTTAACATATACGCGCACGTCCGCCGCGCCGGAGCTTGTGATAAGCGAAAACGCCAAAAGTGCCGGCAGTATAATTTTTTTCATAGTGTTCTCCTTTAAATGTAGTCGCCTTCTATATTACCATATTTTTCTTGATTTTGCAACAAATTTATATTTCGTCCGCACCGTATTTTAAGGAGTTATCCTGCTGACCCGGAGGTTCCGGGCTGTGAGGAGGAGTGTTTTCGCCCGGCTTTACAGTGCTGTCGGGCTTTGAAGGGGTTCCCTCTTCTTTTTCTTCCTTTTTTTCCTCGTGGTATGACTCGTTGCATTTTCCCGGTGACGGAGCGTCCTTTTCCACAAGCTGCGAATACACCGTTCCTGCTTCGCGGCAAACGTCCGTCGCCAAAAGCCCGCTTACGGAGCAGATGCTCCTGTAGCTCATGTCGTCATAAGAGAGCACCTCGCGGAAGGTCTTGGGCTCGTCATCATAATTTATCTTGCTCATAACGGACTTCCAGAGCGGAACGGCAGGATTTCCCGACACGTTAATTGCGGTCGGAACGTCATAGCCGACCCATGTGACCGCGGTATAGGACGGGGTGTATCCGGCAAACCAGCGGTCATGGTCGTTGGTCGTCGTACCTGTTTTTCCGGCAAGCTCCACACCCGGGAAGGAAGCTCCCGCGCCCGTTCCGTAGCTCACGACCGCACGGAGCATATCCGTCATTATTATCGCGGTCGTCGTCTTCATCGCGCGGTGTGTTTCGGGGCGTGCGGCAAAAAGCAGCTCCCCGTTATAGTCGCGTATCTCTGTATATGTGTGAGGTTCGATATATTTTCCGTCGTTCGCGATAGCCGCGTATGCCCCGGCAAGCTCGATGGGCGAGATACCGTCCGTCAGACCGCCGAGCGAAAGCGCGGCGAGCGCCTTGTCCGAGACAACGCCGGCGTCCGTCTCCCTTTTGTCCACGAGCGAGGTTATGCCGAGGTTGTTTTTAAGGAAGTTAAACGACGTGTCGATTCCCATTTTATCAAGCGTCCGCACCGCGGGAATATTGAGTGACCGCGCTATCGCAGTTTTTACCGATACCGCGCCCGCAAATTTTCCGTTTGAGTTTCTGGGCGTCCACTTGCTCCCGTCCGAGAGCGTGAAGGTCGTCGGCACGTCCTCCAAAACAGTGCCGGATTTTATAACTCCGTACTCAAGCGCCGGAGCATATACCGCGATGGGTTTTATCGTTGATCCCGGCTGGCGGAGCGCCGTTGCATGGTTGAATATGAGCGAGCCCGATTTTTCGCCCATTCCGCCGACGACTGCCTTTATCTCACCGGTCGAATGTTCTATTATTACCATTGCCGACTGCATCATCTCTCCGTTTTTTGTAACGAAATTGGACTCGTCGGTATATACTGATTCCAGAGTTTTCTGAATTTCGGGGTCAATAGTGCACTTTATCTTAAGACCGCCCGTATATATCATCTGCTGAGCCATTGCCTCGGAATATCCGTATTTATTCACAAGATCGCCGGAGACCGAGGAAATGACCGTGTCGACAAAGTAAGAGTACACTCCGTTTCCGGTGCCCTCGTCGCGGTGAAAGTCAAGCTTTTCTTCTGCCGCCTCGGAATACTCTTTATCGGAGATCATGCCCCGCTCCTTCATTTTGCCGAGCACCAGCATCTGCTTTTCCTTGTTTGCCTCGGGGTTTATATAGGGGTCGTATTTGGACGGATACTGCGTTATCCCGGCGATCGACGCGCACTCGGCAAGCGAAAGCTCCGACACGTCCTTGCCGAAGTACACTCTTGACGCCGTTGCCACGCCGTTACAGTTCTGGCTTAAGTAAATGGTGTTTAAGTAAAGCTCCAGTATCTCGTTTTTTGAAAGATCGCCCTCAAGCCTTACTGCGCGGTATATCTCCTGAAGCTTTCTTAAAACGCTCCTTTTATCCTCTCCCGTTAAGTTCTTGACAAGCTGCTGGGTTATCGTGCTTCCGCCGTACACCGAGCGGTTTTTATCAACAATTCTTATTGCGGAGTTGAGCGCCGCCGCCGCGGTTCTTTTTATGTCAAATCCCGGATGCGTGAAAAACCGCTCGTCCTCTATCGCGACGAATGCGTTTTTCATGTCGAGCGGAATCTTGTCAAAATCCACCCACGTCCTGTTCTCATCGTCATAAAGATTCTGAAGCGTTCGCTCATTTCCGTCCTCATCCTCATAATAGAGCACCGAGGTCATCTTTATGCTTAGGGACCCCGAGTCTATGGGCTCGGTAAATATGCACACCGCGGTGACCGAAATTATTCCGAGTCCGACAAAGCATGCAAACAGCAGCAATATAAAATTGAAAAAGCCGAAACGCTTCTTCTTGTTCTTTTTCCGGGTCTTAGTTTTCATTTTTCGATTCCTCCGACATATATTCAGAATCAGTATAGCACCTAAACATTAAAAAAGTATTACAAAAGCATTATTTTTTTGTATTCGGGAATAATAAATCCGGTGAGGTGTATCTGTCTATGCTTAAAAATGCCAAAATTTCAGTGTTTTTCATAATGACTTTATTCTTTTTTTCCCTGGGCGCTCTTGCCGCGGGCGAAACGGTCAGTGAAAGAGAGGTCACAGAAATAAAGGAGGCTTCCGCTCCGGCGGGTGAGGAGCCTCGTGATGAATATATCGTCACGCTCTATGAGGGCGACCTTTATTTGTACCGCGTTTGCGGAGAGGACCGCTATCTTATAAAAAAGGCGGACTCCCCCCTCCCGCGCGAGGAGGACATCGTGTCGCTCACAGAGGGCATAAAAACAGACTCTCTTTCCTCCGCACTTTCGGTATTTGAGGACTTTATCATGTAGCTTGACAAAAAACGCCTTTCGGTCTATAATTTATTATGGATTTGACAGAAAGGTGTTTTGCTATGAAGATATTTGACGCACATGTTCACGTTTTCCCGGACAAGATCGCGAAAAAGGCAACCGATGCCACAGGTGCTTACTACGGCATTAAGATGTACACGGTCGGCACCTTTGACAATATAAAAAAAGAGCTTGCCGCGGGCAAGGTAAATAAGTGCCTTATTCATTCGACCGCAACAAAGGCAAGCCAGGTCGAGAGCGTGAATGACTATATTTCCTCGCTCGTTCATTCAGACAGCGAACTTATAGGCTTCGGCAGTATGCATAAAGATTATCCCGACATCAAAGCCGAAACCGGCCGCATGCAAAAGCTCGGGCTTTTGGGCATCAAGCTCCATACGGACTTCCAGGGCTTCCCGATTGACGATGAGGGTGCTTTTGCAATCTACGAAGCCGCAAGAGGAAAGCTCCCGATATTATTTCACGTTGGCGATACAAAGTCTGACCTTTCACACCCCAAAAGGCTCGAACGGGTGCTTGACAAGTTCCCCGACCTTACCGTGATTGCGGCGCACCTTGGCGGCTACAGTGTCTGGAAGGAGGCGCTCTGCCTTGCCGGAAGACCCGGGAATTTATATCTTGACGCGTCAAGCGCACTTGAATTTCTGTCCCCGGAGGAGGCGAAGGAGATAATCCTCCGCCACGGAACCGACCGCGTGCTTTTCGGTTCCGACTTTCCGATGCATGACCCCGCAAACACCGCAAAGCTTCTTTTAAACCTTAAGTTAAAGGATTCCGACTATGAAAAAATATTCCATGAAAACGCGGAAAAGCTTTTCGGCGTGAAGTGCTGAAAAATATAAAACGGCTGCAAAATTTGCAGCCGTTTTTTCACATCATGGGGGTTCTGAAGCCCTTTCCTATAACATCGCTCGACGTGCTTATCACCATAAACGCACTCTTATCGTTTGTGTGAACGTAATTTTTAAGGCGCACCGCCTGCATTCTGTTCACGCAGGTCAATATGAGCGTTTTTTTCTTTTTGGAATACGCGCCTTCAAATTCCGTGCTCTCCGTTGCCCCGCGGTGCAATTCTCTCATAATAAAGTCAAGCAGCGGCTCGGGATTCTCGGTCACAATCGTGAAATATTTTGAGGTGTTGATGCTTTCTATCACACTGTCAACGAAAAACGCTTTCGCAATAAGACCGAGGCAGGAAAAAAGTCCCGTTTCGATGCCGAAGACCAGCCCTGCCGTTACGGCGATCGCCGCGTCCACCATAAAAAGCGCCTTGCCTATGTCGATACGCGCATACTTTTTTAATATCATCGCGGCGATATCGGTGCCTCCCGTCGAAGCGCCGGTGTTAAAAAGCACCGCACTGCCGACCGCGGGAAGCAGTACCGCGAACGAAAGCTCCAAAAACGGCTGATTTGTCATCGGCGACGACATTGGATATATTTTTTCCATCGCCCATATGGTAAAGGACATTAAAAGGCTGGAATACACCGTTTTCACGCCGAACGATTTCCCGATAAATATAAATCCGGCGATTAAAAGCGTGATATTGATTATAAGCACATAGCTTCCCGCCGAAAGAGAGGGCGAAAGATATCCCAGTATTACGGAGATACCGGAAACTCCGCCGGTTGAAAAGTTATTCGGAAACTTGAAAAAATACACTCCGAAAGCGACCATAAGCGTGCCGACGGTGATTATAAGATATGTCTTTAGTGTTTCAAGCGCTTTATCCATGGAAAAACCACCCCTTGTGCTCATAGTATACCGCAAAAGGGGCGGTTTGTCACTATATTTTTTTCAATCGAGCTCTTTTTTGCCCGTGTAGAGCTCATAATACCTTCCGCCGAGGCGCAAAAGCTCGTCATGCGTGCCCTGCTCCACTATCTCTCCGTGCTCAAGCACTATGATCCTGTCCGAATTTCTGACGGTGGAAAGGCGGTGCGCTATGACAAACGTCGTCCTCGACGCCATAAGCCTATCCATGCCGTGCTCAATGTGGCGCTCGGTTCTGGTATCGACCGAGCTTGTCGCCTCGTCAAGCACCAGTATGGGCGCCTTTGAGACCGCGGCGCGCGCAATATTTAAAAGCTGCCTCTGACCCTGGGAAAGATTTGCTCCGTCGCCCTCTATCATGGTGTTGTATCCGTCCGAAAGACGCATGATAAAGCTGTGTGCGCTTGCGGTCTTTGCCGCCGAGATGACCTCCTCGTCAGTCGCGTCCGGTCTGCCGTAGCGGATGTTTTCCATTACCGTACCAGTGAAAAGGTGCGTGTTCTGAAGCACCATGGCGATGTTTTCGCGAAGGGACGAACGCGTGTAGCTTTTTATCGGCTTTGAATCTATCGTAATCTCGCCCTCATCAATATCGTAAAAACGGTTCAAGAGATTCGTTATCGTGGTTTTTCCCGCGCCGGTAGAGCCGACAAAGGCAATCTTTTCTCCCGGATTGGCGACGACCGAGATGTTTTTTAATATTGTTTTGCCCTCGTCATATCCGAAGGTAACGTTTTTAAGCTCAACTCTGCCTTCGATTTTTCCCATCTTGACCGCGCCGTCCCCGTCAGGCACCTCGGGCTCGGTATCCATTACCTTAAACACGCGCTCCGCTCCCGCAAGTGCGGAAAAGACGTTGCTCATCTGCTGGGAAATCATGTTTATCGGCATTGAGAACTGCCTTGAATATCCGGCGAAAACCGTAAGCGCACCCGGTGAAAATCCGCGTGTCGCCATCAATATTCCGCCGACTCCCAATGTCACGGCATACGATATCTGGCTCGTATTTCCCATTACGGGACCCATAATTCCGCCGTAAAACTGCGCCTTGAACTGCTTATCGCGAAGGTCGTCGTTAATGAGCGAGAATTCCTCCTCGCACTCCGGCTCATGGTTGAAAACCTTTATGACCTTCTGCCCCGTTACCGTTTCCTCGATGTATCCGTTGACCGCGCCGAGCGAAGTCTGCTGACCCTTATAATATTTGCTTCCCCGCTTTGCGATCGCGCCGCCGCCGAATATGAATACCGGCACGAAAATAATCGTTACCATCGTCAAAAGCACGTTCGTGGTCAGCATAAAGACAAGCGTTCCGACAAGTGTAATAGAGCCCGATACAAGCGAAACGAGCGAGTTATCCAGCATCATGCCGATGTTGTCAACGTCATTCGTAAAGCGGCTCATGATGTCGCCCGTCGTCTCCTTGTCAAAAAAGCGTACCGGGAGCGCCTGCAATTTTTCAAAAAGGTCGTTCCTTATGGTCTGAAGCGCACCCTGAGTTGCCGTAAGCATCAGTCTGTTCTGCAGATATGACGCGCCGATTCCTAAAAGGTACACTCCCGCAAGCACCGCTATGCCCGAAGCAACGTAGGCAAGCGTCGTGCTGCCGAATTTTTCGCAGACAGAGGTTATAATGCTGTCTGCCGTTTTTTCCATCACGCTCATATTGACCTCATAGTCGGGCATTACTGCGACCCAGAGCTTATCTATCACCGGTGCCAGCATATACGCGCCGATGAGCGAGGTCAGCGTATTTATTATCATCATAAAAAACGCGAAGAAAAGCTGAAGGCGGTATTTTGCAAGGTATGAACAGAGCCTTTTTACTGTCGCTCCGACGTTTTTCGGCTTGCCCGAGCCTCTCGGTCCGCCGGGTCCTCTTCTCGGTCCGCCCATCGGACCCTTGGGACCTTTTATGTTTCCGCTCTTGGCATATCTCTTTTCAAGTTCTTCTATCGTTCTTGCCATTACGCGTCACTCCTTTCTGTCTGAGAAGCATAAATCTCGCTGTATTCGGAGTTCGTTTTTAAGAGCTCATCATGCGTGCCGATGCCGGTTATTTTTCCGTTATCCATGACGATTATCATATCCGCATTCATGACCGAGCTTATACGCTGAGCAATGATGATTTTCGTCGCGTCCGGCATTTCGTTCTTTAATGCGGAGCGTATCTTTGCCTCCGTCGCCGTGTCGACCGCACTTGTCGAGTCGTCCAAAATCAATATTTTCGGGTTTTTCAGAAGTGCTCTCGCTATGCAGAGTCTCTGCTTCTGACCTCCGGAAACGTTGACGCCGCCCTGCTCAATCTCGGAGTCGTACCCTCCCGAGAAGCCTTTAATAAAGTCCGCTGCTGCGGCGCTTGACGCGGCATGGGCTATTTTTTCATCCGACGCGTCCTCATCGCCCCATTTTAAGTTATCCTTAACGGTTCCCGAGAAAAGCACGTTATTCTGAAGCACCATGGATACACCGTCGCGCAGATTTTTAAGCGAATAGTCGCGCACCGAGATGCCGTCTATCAGGCAGTCGCCCTCATCTAAGTCATACAGTCTCGGAATCATCGAAACAAGCGTCGTCTTTCCGCATCCGGTAGAGCCGATGATGCCGACGGTCGAGCCCGCCTGAATTTTTAAGTTAATGCCGGAGAGCACCGCCTCTTCGCTGTCCTTGTAATAGCGGAAGGTCGCGTTTTTAAACTCTATCTCGCCGTGCTCTATCTTTTTATCCTTAAAGCGGGCGGTATCGTCCGAAATATCCTCCTTTTCATCCAAAACCTCGCTTATTCTCTTTGCCGAAGCGATGGCACGCGACGACTGCATGAGCATTACCGTTACCATCATGAGCGAGGACAATATCTGCGTCACGTAGTTAAGGAACGCCGAAAGGTCGCCCACCGGCATGGGAAGATTATCCGAAAGCACAAGCTTGCTGCCGAACCAGAGCACCGCAAGCGTTGTGAAATTCATAAAAAGCATCATGACCGGCTGCATGAATATCATCACGCGCATTGCGGAAATATTTGCCTCTTTTAAGTTTTCGTTCGAGCGGCGGAACTTTTTGATCTCGTGATCCTCGCGCACGAAGCTTTTTACCACGCGCACATTCGTGATGTTTTCCTGAACGCCCGAATTTAACACGTCCACCTTCTCCTGCATCGCGGAAAAACGCGGAAAGCCGGTCTTTATTATAAACACAACCGCAATAAGCATCAAAGGTATCGTCACTGCCAGAACCACTGCCAGACTCGGCTTTAAAAGTATCGCCATGATAAGCGCGCCGATAAGCATTCCGGGCGCTCTTAAGCACATGCGGAGAAGCATGTTGACAAAGTTCTGAAGCTGCGTTACGTCATTCGTAAGACGGGTGACGAGCGACCCTGTCGAAAATTTGTCGATATTCGCAAAGGAAAAGCCCTGCACCTTTTTATAAATATCGCGCCTTAAGTCCGCCGCGAAATTGACGGACGCTTTTCCTCCGAAATACGCTCCGCCGACTCCGCCCGCCATCATGATAATCGCGACCAGAATCATCAAAAGCGACATCGTGACAGAATAAGAAACTCCTCTGCCCGCTCCGTTATTGATTATTCCAGCCAGAAACTTCGGCATAACTATTTCGCCCACAACCTCAACTATCATGCAAAGCGGCCCTAAAATGAAATACTTCATATAGGGTTTTATGTATTTTTTCCACCTTTTCAATTTTCTGCCCCCTCAATTTCCGTCATGAGATTTGCTTCCATTTTCCTGACCGTGCGGATGAACGCGTCAAGCTCCTCGTCGGATACTCCGCGCGTCATAACCGAGTCTATCGATTCAAATATCTCTTTCGACTTCCGGACCATCGTTTTGCCCTTTTCCGTAATCTTTACCTCGTTGCAGCGCTTATCGCCGCCCGACGAAACGCGCCCGATATAGCCCGCAGCCTCAAGCTTTCTTAAGGATACCGCCGCTGCCGCCGCGCTTATGTTAAGCTCCTGTGAAATATCCTTCTGCGTCACGCTCCGGTCAAAGCGCGAGAGCACCATAAGCATAATATGCTGGCTTCTGTGTATCCCGAGCCCGCCAATCTTTTTTTCGCACAGCTTTCTGTGCATTTTGTCCGTCTGCATAAACTCAAACACCGCCTGATGCCTTTTATCCTTAGCATCCATTTCCATGCACTAAGCCCCCTCACAATTAGTTAACACGTTAATTATAATGCTTTTTCGAGCGCATGTCAAGAAAAAAGTTAATTAGTTAAGTGAATTTTTTGTAAACGAAATGCTCCGCTCTATGAGCGGAGCATTTCGTTAAATTCATCTTCGGTTATTACGCGCACGCCCAGTGCGTTCGCCTTGTCAAGCTTGCTTCCGGGATCCGCTCCCGCAAGAACGTACGTTGTTTTTTTGGAAACGGAACCGGACACCTTGCCGCCGCGCTTTTCGATTTCCTCCGCTGCCGCGCTTCTTGAATAGCCCGAAAGCGTTCCGGTCAAAACAAACGTCATTCCTCCCAGACTTTCGTCCGTGCTCCCGCCGCTGTAAACGGTGTTTAACCCCATGGCAACGAGTTTTTCAATGTTTTCGCGGTTGTGCACCTCCAAAACATAGCCGGTAATGCTCTTCGCGGTAACGGGACCGATATCGTCCACCTCGGAAAGCTCCTCCTCCCCGGCGTCCAAAAATGCGGAAAGTGTTTTAAAATGCGCCGCAAGGCTTTTTGCCGCGCCGGAGCCGACCTGCCTTATCCCGAGCGCATAAATTAAATTGTTAAGGTCGCGCTCCTTGGAGTTCTCTATCGCCGAAATGAGATTGTCCGCCGACTTTTCGCCCATTTTTTCAAGAGGCACGATATCTTCTTTTTTAAGAGCATAAATATCCGAAGTGGAAGCTATGAGCTTTTTTTCAAGCAGCTGCGAAACTATCGCCGGACCGAGCCCGGAGATATCCATCGCGTCACGGCTGACAAAGTGCTCTATCGCGCGCTGAAGCTGAGCCGGACATTCGCTTGATGAGCACCTTACCGCAGCTTCGCCCTCCTCGCGCACGACCTTCGCGCCGCAGACCGGACAGACATCGGGCATGCGGTAGGGCTCCTCGCTCCCGGTTCTTTTTTCTCTGACCGGTCCTATTATTTCGGGGATTATCTCCCCCGCCTTTTGCAAAATGACAGTATCTCCTATTCTTAGATCCTTTAAGGTTATAAAGTCAATGTTGTGAAGCGTTGCACGCGATACCGTGGTCCCGCCGATAAACACCGGTTCAAGCTCCGCCGTCGGCGTGAGGACCCCGGTCCTCCCGACCTGAACGGTAATGCCCAAAAGGCGCGTTTCCTTACGCTCCGGCGGATATTTATACGCCACTGCCCAGCGCGGAGCTTTCGCGGTCATTCCGAGCCTGTCGCGCATTTTTAAGCTATTTACCTTGACTACCGCGCCGTCAATGTCGAACTTTAAATTATAGTCGCCTCTGCCGATCTTTTCGATCTCGGAGACAGCCTCGTCAATGCTTTTGCAATAGGTCCTAACCGGCACGACCTTAAAACCGAGTTTTTCAAGCCAGTCAAGCGACTCAAGATGCGTGTCAAAGCTTTTTTCATCGCACTTTTGAAGGTTGAATATCAAAATATCGAGTCCGCGTGAGGCGGTGATTTTTGAATCCAGCTGGCGGAGCGACCCTGCCGCCGCGTTGCGCGGATTTTTAAATAACGGCTCGCCCGCCTCCTCCCTTTTTTCGTTCAGCGAAAGGAAGTTTTTAACCGGCATGTAGACCTCGCCGCGGACGGTTAGAGTCACCGGCTCTGACAGTCTTAAGGGAATTGAACCTATGGTTTTTAAATTCTCCGTCACATCCTCGCCGACCACGCCATCACCTCTCGTCGCGCCCCTTAATAAAAGTCCGTCCTTATACTCAAGCGAAACGGAAAGCCCGTCTATCTTTATCTCGGTATCATAGTCCGCGTCGGGGCAGTCCTCTTTAACGCGCTTGTCAAAGTCTTTAAGCTCGTCAAACGAAAAAACGTCGTTAAGGCTCAAAAGCGGAACCTCATGCTCCACCTTGGCAAATGATGAGACCGCGCTCCCGCCGACTCTGACCGAAGGCGAATCCGGCGGAACGGGAAGTCCGAGCCTTTCCTCCTCCTCGATGAGTTTTTTCATCATCATGTCGTATTCATAGTCGGAAATCTCCGGATCGTCCTTGACATAGTATAAATAACTGTGGCGCTTAAGCTCTTCCCTCAGTTTTTCAATATCCATAAAAACACCTCTTAAATATAGGCAAATGTCTTATCAAGTATGCCCGTTCTGACCGAATCGTAGTCCTCAAACGAAAAGCCTGATATATTTTCCCTCATCGCGGAAAGCACCGTTTCCGGCTTAAGGTTCGCGTCGTTCCCGGCGGCAAGTATCATTATAAGGCTTCCGCCGTCAAGCTTTATATCCGCAATGTCGCCCCTTATGTCCGTCGGCTTGGTTCCGCTTTTCGTTTTTTTCATCGTGACTATTTCGTCCTTCGAAAGGAAGGAAGAAAGCTCGTCCTCCGTTATCATTTTGTCGGGCGTCACCTTGTATTTCGCAAAGCCTATCGCCTTGAACTTATTTTTATCGGGCGACACTCCCTCTTCAATAAAGCGGATTCCCATTAAGGACTCGTTATTCAGCTTTTCCAAAATTTCTCCGGGCGTCATGTCGTTCTCAAGCTCTATCTCCATGAGCTCGGTCACACTCGTCGTTCCGAGCGGCAGAGCAAGAGCAAAGCTTAATTTCATGTGCGGATTAAAGCCCTCGGAATACTTCACCGGAATGTGCGCACGCCTTATCGTTCTGGTGATCGCTCTTAAAAAGTCAAGGTGCGAAATGTATTTTGCCGCCTCGCCCTTTTCATATCTCAGCCACATTCTCAAAGCAAACACCTCCGTTAAAGCATCTTGCGCCGCAGCCCGAGCATTTTTCGCGGCAGTTCGGCGTTACAACGCCCTTTTTCGCATTCTCGTTTTCGCGCATTAAAAATTCCTTGGTCACGCCGATGTCTATCTTGTCCCACGGCAAAATCTCATCATAGTTTCTTTCGCGGCGGTAGAATTTCGGGTCAAGCCCCGCTTCATTAAACGCCTCGTCCCATTTTTCGGGGTCAAAATACTCGTCCCACCCGTCAAATTTACAGCCCTTTAAGACCGCGCGGTAGATAACGTCCGAAAGTCTCCTGTCCCCGCGGGCGAACACGCCTTCAAGCACGCTGACCTTGGATTCGTGCCAGTTATAGCGGATGCATTTTGAATGTATCTCCTCGCCTATCGCCTTCTGCTTTTCTATAAGCTCATCTCTTTCGTTCTGCCCCGCCCACTGAAACGGGGTGAACGCCTTGGGCACGAACGACGAAACACTGACCGTGACGGACGGGCGGCGCCCCTTTATGCCGAGCGTGAAAAACTCGTCCACCACCTTCTGCGCAAGGTGCGCAATGCCCTTACAGTCCTCTATAGTTTCATAGGGAAGCCCTATCATAAAATAAAGCTTGACGGACGACCATCCGCCCTCAAATGCAATCTTTGCGCTCTTTAAAAGGTCCTCCTCGGTAACGCCCTTGTTTATAACGTCGCGCATCCTCTGTGTTCCCGCCTCGGGAGCGAACGTAAGTCCGCTCTTTCTCACCTTCTGAACCTTGTTCATAAGGTCAATGGAGAAATTATCCACACGGAGCGACGGGAGCGAAAGACCTACCTTTTCCTTTTCGGTAAGCTCCAAAAGCTTTTCGGTAAAGCAGGGAAGAGCCCTGTAATCGCTCGTGGAGAGCGACATTAATGACATTTCCTCGTATCCGGTGGACGCCATAAGCTTTTTTGCCTGGTCCAAAAGCACCTCGGGGCTTTTCTCCCTGACCGGGCGGTATATCATGCCCGCCTGGCAGAAGCGGCACCCTCTTATGCACCCTCTGAACATTTCAAGCATAATGCGGTCGTGCACGATTTCGACGTAGGGCACTATCACCTTGTCCGGGAAAAGCGCCGTATCCATATCGCGGATAACAAGCTTTCTCACTTTATCGGGCGCGTCCGGCGTGTTCGCCTCAAAGCGCATTATCGTTCCGTCCTCATTATACTCCACATCATAAAACGACGGAACGTAAAAGCCGGGAAGGCGCGCAACGCGGTGCAAAAACGCCTCTCTGTCCTCTCCGGACGCGCGCCATGCCAAGTACTCGTCCATCAGCGCGTCGGTTGACTCCTCGCCCTCGCCGATAGTGAAAAAGTCGAAAAAGTCCGCCATCGGCTCGCCGTTATAGGTGCACGAGCCTCCGGCATAAATGAACGGGTCGCCCTCGCCCCTGTCCTTCGAAAAAACAGGAATACCGCCCAGCATCATCATGTTGACAACGTTGGTATAGCTCATTTCATACTGAAGCGAAAAGCCCAGAATGTCAAACTCCTTAACGGGAGTTTTCGTTTCAACGGAAAAAAGAGGCACTCCCTCTTTTTTCATCTCCTCCTCCATGTCGGGCCACGGTGCGAAAACACGCTCGCAGTACGTGTCATCCCTTTGGTTTAACACGTTGCAGATAATCTTCATGCCAAGGTTGCTCATTCCGATTTCGTATGAATCCGGAAAGCAGAAGGCATACCGGATCTTAACATCCTTCGGGTCCTTGACGACCGAGTTAAGCTCTCCGCCCGTGTATCTTCCGGGCTTTTGCACTTTTTTAAGTATCTTGTTAAGTTTTTTCTCAAGCATAAGTAAGCTCCGTTCAGGTTAAATTTTTGTCATTTTAATTCCGCCTTGACAATTCTGTCTTCTCCGGCGAGCTTGTATATCAAGGTGTTATTATAAATGAACACACTGTCCGCCGCGTCTGAGGAATAAAAGCTTCCCGGCACCAAAATCCTTATACTGTCGGACTCCGACTCGCCGAGAGTGCGCACAAGAAGCCTGTCTCCCGCCGTTATACATTCTGTGCCGGTAGCGGTCTCAAAAACTGTGCCTTTTATGCCTCCCCCGCCGGAAGCATTTAAGTCAAGCGTCCTGACAACTGTTTTCCTTCCGTCGGGACTTCTTAAGAAGGCGGAAACGACCCCGTTTCCCGCAGCTTTTACAAAGACAACTCCCTCTTCGCCGTCTTCGATTTTTTCGGACTCTCCGCTTTCTTCGCTGTAGCGCATAAGCGTACCGTTATTATCGTAAATTATCATCGCGCTGTCTTTTCTGAGCGCATCGTCCCAGCCGTTATAAACGCGAAATCCATACACGCCGTCCAAAAGCTTTTCCGTTTTTCCGCTCTGTGTGTCGATCCTGTAAAGCGCACTGTCGTCATCTGTATCAAGGTCGGTCCCGACAAAATAAATTTTGCCGCCGAAAATCTGAATCTCCTCGCACCGTGCCGAAACGGTTTTTCCGTTTCTCCGTCCTCTCACTCTCACGCGCCCGGGAAGCTTCTCTGCCTTCTTTTCTTCCCCGCCGACCGTATACGAAAACTCCGTGGCACTGTCAAAATAGGGATTGACCGCTTTTACCGAGATTCCCTCTCCGCGCACGGAGTAATCGCTGTAGCCGTGGGAGAAGTACTCATAATATGAAGGCGTCCCGTCCGCAAGCGTGCCGTCAGGCATAATCTTTTTTACCTGCCGCGTTGCCATTAGCGGCGAGCCTCCCATAACAGAGTAAAGATAAATATCTCCCTCGGACTCGTAAAATTCCGCGCTGACCCTCATTCCGTAGTCGGGATACCGGAATATGATCTCGGGATTTTTTGTATCCGTCACCGCCGCGCGGCAGACCACATGCTTACCGTCTGAGTCCGCGTCATAATAATAGTATTTTCCGTCCGTCGCGACATTGCCTGTGATACCGGGAAGCCTTAAAGTCTCCGTGTGAGTATTGCCGGAGGTTATAAAAAGCCCTTTTTCCGAATCAAACGAATAGCCCCAGCCGAACTCTTCAACCGCAAAGCGCCATGTGAGCGGAAAATACGTCACGTTTCTGAACGTGAAAAGGGGATAAGCTTCTTTTTTATTGTCAACAGTATTGCCGTTTAAGACTATATTAAATTCACACGGCGTTACAGGATTGATTTTTCCGTTTTCCCACTGCCATCTGTAGTCGCGGTACGCACAGGTTATATTGCTTTTCTCCAAAGTAAGCACTCCCGCCGCGGAGTCAAATTCTGTCGAAAGTCCCAGAAAGCGGCAGTCAAAATAAGTCATAGGAACATATGTTATATCTTTATAGACCAAAAAAGGAAACTGCCTGTCCGCGTTTTCAATTCTGACACCGTTTACCGTAACATCAAATCCGGGCAAAGAAGCGGTCATGCCCTCGGCGCACACCGGAAACGCTGACAGTATCACGATAACGATTAGCAGAGCAAACAGTTTTTTCATATGTACCTCCTTAAAAATCTTAATTATAGAATAAGTATAGCATACCGAGCCCCTTTTTTCAAGGCTTTTTGCCGATTTCAAAGAGAAATGCAGACGCGCCTTTTTCCTCAATCAGGCTTATCACGTCGTTTTCGGATATTCTCCCGCCGAGTTTTCCGTCCCCGTCAAACACGTCAAACACTGCCATATAGGATCCCGAAAAATATTTTAAGAGCCTCCTCGCCGGGACAGAGGCGCTCACCGCAAAGCTCTTTTCCCGAACGGGCTCTCTTAATTTTTTTCTCTCTGCCGACACGTTTTTAACGTACTGCCTCACCTCGCCGGTCTTATCCGCGGCTGAAAACAGTAAAAACATACCGATTATGAAAAGCGAAAGATTAAATCCGTAAAAATACGCCTGATACGCGCCGAGAAAAATTAAAACGGCGGACACGGCGGCGGATATCTTCCTCATCGTGCCGAGCGCGAAAAACGCGTTTTTTGCCGAAAGCAGAATGTAGAGCATCCGCCCGCCGTCCGCCGGGAGAGCCGGAACAAGGTTTATTATGAGCATGGAAAGATTCATTTCGTAAAACGGTCCGCTCCTTATAATCATCACCATCAAAAGGTTAAGTAACGGTCCCGCCGCCGCAATTAAAAAACCGTGCCGTAAATTATCGGACTCCTTTATCAAAAGCTTTGCACCGTACGGCATTATCGCGACCGATACGCACTTTTCCTTTAATATAAGCGCGCACAAAAGATGTGCGCACTCATGGATGAGCGCCGTTAAAAACGCAAGTGCGAGCTCGCAAAAGCAGCCGAAAATAAATCCTGATAAAAAGACAGGGAAAACGGTATAATGAATATAAAACCCCTTAGCTATCTTAATTATCCGCCTCACCGCCCGTGATGTATTCGTTTATGCCCGCTTCCCCGGCGGCATTTTTCACCGCCTCGGAGAGCGCCGAAACGGTAGACCTGACCCCGAGCGCAATTTTTTCGTTAAAGAGCGAGCTTGTTATTATCCCTAAAAGACAGACTCCCAAAAGCATTAAAAGGGCGCCCGCCGTTCTTAAAAAAACACGCATTAAAATCACCTCTTAAATTAATTTTATTTAACCGGTGATTAAATAATGTATAATTTCGGTTGACTTAAATGTTTTTTTGTGTTAGAATAGGTTAGAAGGTACGGAAAGGAGATTTAAGCTTATGAAAACTTTTAATATTATGTTAAACTCTATTATGGACGTTAAGGAATTTGTCAACATCGTTAACAGATTTCCTTACGAGATTGATCTGACCTCGTCAAGGTACGTGGTTGACGCTAAGTCGATCATGGGAATCTTCAGCCTTGACTTGAGCAAGCCGATAAAGGTTGACGTTCATTCAGATGACTGCGCCGATCTTATGGCAGAGCTTGACAAGTACATGATAAAGTAATTTAACCAAAAAACGCCGCCCGGAATTTTCCGGGCGGCATTTTTTATACTTCTCTTATTTCAACCTTGCAGTCAGAAAGCGCTTGGCGGATCTCTGAGTCTAATTCCTTTTCGGTTATAAAATAATTAAGCTCCGAAAAGTCCGCCAATTTTGCAAAGCCGATTCTGCCTATCTTTGACTTATCGCAAAGGTAATATTTTTCGTCTGAATTTTTTATCATGCATTTTTTGATTCCGCACTCTGCCTCATTACTGTCCAAAACTCCGCCGGACTTTGTGACTCCGCGGCTGGAGAAAAAGACCTTGTTTGCAAAGAAATTTTCTTCGATATAGCTTGCGGCAAGGTTTCCGACAAAGGACTGGTTGTTTCCGGCATAGCCCCCAATTCCGATAACGCGAAGTCCCGCGGTTCCGGCAAGCTCGTTTATCACGCGGAGCGAATTTGTCACTATCGTTATGTCGTGCGTGTGCTTAAGCTCCCGCGCCATGTAAAACGTCGTCGTCGATGCGTCCAAAAACACGGTATCGCCCGGCACGACAAAGCTTGCCGCCTCATGTGCAAGGCGCTCCTTTGCCTCTGTATTTAAATACTTTCTCTTTTCGAGCGACATTTCGCGGTTGCTCTCCACAACCGGGATCGCGCCTCCGTGAGTACGGACGAGCGCTTCCTGCTTTTCGAGCTTTTCAAGGTCGCGCCTCACTGTTTCCTCCGTAACTCCGAGCTGGGAGGCGAGACGGCTGACCCAGACCGCGCCCTCTGATGCGAGCGTTTCAAGTATTTTTTTCTGGCGTTCGACTGCAAACATTTTATTTCCCTCCGCTTTTATAAAAGGACTGCAAAAATTCTTTTACAGTCCTTATCACGCTTTATTTTATGATCCTTACAAGGTCGCCGTTTCTGATTCCGGCAGAGTTTGCGTCGTCCGTATCAATATGCATCTCAACGTTGAAATCGTCGCGCACTCTGACCTGAACTCCGAAAAATTCCGTCGGCTTAACAGACTCTACCATAACGTCAACATAGTCGCCGTCCTTTATCTTGTGTCTCTCGGCATATTCGGGAGTTAAGTGGATGTGCCTGTTGGCGATGATAACGCCCTCCTTAAGATATACCGTGCCCTTGGGACCGACAACGACTATCTTTTCCGAGCCCTCAATCTGACCGGACGGTCTTACCGGGGGGCTTACCTTTAAAATAAACGTATCGGTTCTCGATATCTCGACCTGTGTGTGCTTTCTCACGGGTCCCAAAACTCTGACCTTTTCGATGGATTTTAATGACGGACCGACGAGTGTGACGCACTCCTCGGACGCATACTCTCTGCCCATCAGGGTCTTTTTCTTTGTGAGCTCATAGCCTTTGCCGAAAAGAGTGTCCAAATCCTCCCGCGACAGATGGATATGTCTCTGCGAAACGCCGACTTTAATTTCGCCGTTTGCATCTTTTTTATATTCAGCAAATATCTTTGATACCGCCTGTTCTATTTTTTCAACGTCATACATCATTATTCACCTTCGTTTATCGCGCTTATATCGAAGAACTTCATAAGCTCGGGATGGGGATTTGATATGCACTCTCTGCCGTATACCGGTCCGAGAGGCGCGGCAATTTCGGCTCCGTGCTCGACTGCGGCTTTAACATCCGACACACTGCCCGTTACAACCAAGGTAACGAGTCTTCCGCCCAGGCGCTCTTCTTTATGAAGAAGCCTTACCGACGCGGCTTTTAACATCGCGTCAAGTCCGACAACCGCCGCGGTAAAACCGGAAACCTCAAATATTCCGAGCGACTTTTTGTAAGGCTCCATTGAATACTCGGCACCCTTAAAGTTTTTCGGCATTTTTTTATTGAATTTATCTCTGTTTATGTCAAGAAGGTATGCCATCTTTTCCGCATCCTCGGACGGGCGGGGAATAATGTGCGACACTATAAACCTGCCGACCGATTTTGCATATGCCTCTCCGCGCTCAATCGCCGCCTCAACTGCGGCAACGCTTCCCTCAATCTTCACGCCCATAATGAGCGGAGCGGGAATTTTCGGTGCAAACGGTCTGTTACGGTCAAACGCGATGATTTTTATATCTGCCGCCTTTGCCATTAGATCCGCCGCAACGAGCGCCGTGGTAAAAGAGTATACCTCTATCATTCCGAATGCGTTCATTAAATTTCAATCCTCTCGGGTTTTATACAATGTGGAAGCCGTCAACAAGAACGCATCTTCTGCTCCTTGTGAATGAATGAGCCGCGGTGAGTCCTTCACCGGTGGGTCCTGCTATTGTAAATGTGGTATAGCCCTCACCGCCGGCACCGATGCCTGCGTATGACGGAGCGTTTTTAACGAAAATGGTTGTTTCAACCGCTCTTGCAAAGCGCGTCAAATGGTCAACATTCTTGGAGTGGATGTGAGCCGAGTGTCTGTTTCCGTGTTCAGCCTCAACCGCCCAGTCGATTGCCTGGTCGATATTGTCAACGCGGACGATTGCAAGTATCGGCATCATGAGCTCAGTCTGAACGAAGGGATGGTTTTTATCCGTTTCGCAGATAATGAGCTTTGTATCAGCCGGTGCGCTGATTCCTACAGCCGAGAGAAACTTAAGTGCGTCGCGTCCGACCCAGTCTTTATTAATGGAGTATTTTCCGTCCTTCTCCTTGGTGCAGAGCTTAACAAGACGGTCTATCTCATCGCCCTTTACAAGGAAAGCTCCGTGCTTCTGCATCTCGCTTATAAGCTCGTCTGCAATGTTCTTAAATGCAAAGCACTCCTTCTCGGCGATGCAGGGAAGATTATTGTCAAAGCTTGCGCCGTTAACGATGTCCTCTGCCGCCTTCTTGATGTCCGCCGTATCGTCAACTATAACGGGGGGATTTCCCGCGCCCGCGCCGATTGCCTTCTTGCCGGAGGACAAAAGCGCCTTAACAACGCCGGGTCCGCCTGTTGCAACAAGCATTCTGACGATGGGAGAATGCATCATCTCATCCGACGATTCCTTGGTGGGCTTTTCAACCGAAACAACGATATTTTCGGGACCGCCCGCCTCCAAAACCGCTCTGTTTACAAGGTCAACCGCGTAGTTTGCAGTCTTCGCCGCATGGGGATGGGGGTTGAATACAACGCCGTTTCCGCCCGCAATCATGCCCATTGAGTTACAAAGAACGGTCTCGGACGGGTTGGTCGACGGGGTGATGCTTCCGATAACTCCGTAAGGAGCCATCTCGATCAGGGTCAATCCGTCGTCGCCCGTTATAGCCGTGGGATGAAGATCCTCGGTTCCGGGAGTCTTCTTTGCAACGAGCTGGTGCTTTATTATCTTGTCGGCAACTCTGCCCATGCCTGTTTCTTCAACGCCGAGCTTTGCCATCGCCTCAGCCTCTTCCATAGTGAGACGTCTGATATTTTTTATCATTTCTTCACGCTGTGCGACAGTATAGTTCTTAAGCTCCTTATAAGCCTTCTGAACTGCGTTAAGCGCGTCCGTCATATTCGTGAAAACACCCTTTAAGTTTGTTTTTGCACCGGTTGTTTCCATCGACTTTATAACGCTTGCAACTATTTCGCTGATCTGTTTTTCGTTCATTTTTATCCGGCCTTTCCTTATATATTAAAGAATTGAATTCCAAATGCTTTCATCGGGTCTTGCGATTACCTCGCTGTCAAGATACGTACCTTCCTCGGCGATCTGTGCCTTCGCCTTTTCAATCGCCGCCTCGACCGCCGCAATCTCGCCCGTTATGAACATGTATGACTTTCCGCTCATGCCCTTAGCTATCCTTACCTCAATAAGCTTTACTATCGCGGTCTTTGCCGCAACATCAGCCGCAACGATGATGGAGGACGCCGTGTAGGTCTCAAGTATTCCGAGCGCGGCAACGTTTCCGACCTCGGTCGCGCCGTATATCGCGGGGAAAATATCCTCATGCGGATTGCCCAGCACGAACGAATCGGCTAATTTTTCGGGCACATTCTTTTTTGCAGCCTCCACGGAAGCCTTGACCGCTGAAAGCGCGCCGGCAACGATTACTATGTACTTGCCGGGGCAGACCGTCATCGCCGTCAGAATTTCAACGTCGGCGGTCTTTGCCATTATGTCCGCAGCCTTAACGCCCTTAGACACGTTAAAATATTCAACCATTCCTATTGCTTTCGGCATATTCTGCTTCCTTTCACTGCTTTATAACTATCATTTTTTCGTCCGCCGAGTCTATAATTCCGTCAACCGGCGAATGAATGGGAAGCGAGAGTGCATTTTCCTTTGCTGCAGCGATAACATCGCCTTTTTTCACTCTGTCTCCCGCCTTAACGGTCGGAACGGAAGGCGCCCCGATCGACTGGCTTGTCTTTATCTTAAGTAAGGAAGGCTTGACCTCTCCCCCGTAAAGCGGTGCCGGAACGTTGTATTCTCCGACATTTAAGCGCGATATGAGCCGCGCCATGGGCACGAGCTTATACTCTCTTTCGGGATCCGCTCCCTTTGACTCAACGGGTTCGGGCTTAAGTCCGTTCTTTCTTAATTTTCCTTTATATATTCCTAAGAGCGCCGAGGGCGATAACGAGTGCGGACATGAATACATCTGGCAGACTCCGCAGCTTGCGCAGTAAAGTGCATTGTACAAGGGCTTGACATTCGCGTCGCCCGAGGCAATACACCTCATAAACGCCGCCGGATCGATAGGCTGACCCAGTAAGTGCCTGGGGCAAAGATCCGTGCAGGTTCTGCACTGGCAGCACACGCTCATCGCGCGCTTAACGCTTAAGGTTACATTCTCTTTCCGTCGCCTTATTATATTGTGATCCTCCGGCATCACCAAAATCGCATTCGTTGTCTTGGTAACGCTTGCGGATTCATTTGACAGCATGCCCGTCATGGGACCGCCTGCTATAATCTCGGTCTTGTCGGCAGTCTTTCCGCCGGCTAAAGCGATAAGGTCCGAAAAAGAAGTCCCTAAGGGCGCGTAAAACGTTCCGGGATTTTTCACCTCGCCCGCAACGGTGACGAACTTATGCGTCACCGGCGCGTTCTCAAAAATCGCCCGGTAAATATTATACATTGTCTCGACGTTATGCACGACGCATCCCACAGAAATCGGGATTCCGCCGGCGGGAACTATCCTTCCCGTCACGTCGTAAACCAAAATGACTTCATCGCCAGAGGGATATACCTCGTGCAAAATGTGAAGTCTGCCGTCCGGATATCCGGAAAGCGCTTTTTTGACCGCGTTTACCGCACCGGTGTATGACCCCTTCACGGCAACGACGAATTCCTTAGCCCCGATCGTCTCCCTTACGGCAGAGAGGGCTTTTAATATCTTATCCGCTTCATTCTCAAGCAGAAGTCTGTGAAGCTTTAAAAGAGGTTCGCACTCCGCACAGTTCAATATGAGAGTGTCCGCCTTATCGGTCACCTTTCCGTATGCCGGGAAGCCTGCGCCTCCGGCGCCGGCAACGCCTGCGTTTTTCAATATCTCTTTTAATTTCAAAGTATCCATTTAAGATCAAAACTCCAATTCATTGTCGGAATCAATAATTCCGACTATTGACGCGTCAATCGGGCAGTCCGGCTTATCAATGCCGACTCTTGCCGCGGAACCGGTCGCAACCAAAACGATTTCCCCTATTCCGCAGCCAACGTTGTCAACCGCCACAAATCTGTCAGACGGCTGAGCCTGTCCGAAGGCAGGCTCAACCACCATGAATTTGCTTCCGACAAGATTTTCGTTTTTCCTTGTGGATACAATGCTTCCGATTACCTTTGCAATAATCAAACCGAGCATCCTTTCCTTATCAGAAATTTACGAAATTACTTTATAACGGGAATGATCTTCTCAACATCCGAGTGAGGTCTGGGTATTACGTGAGTAGCGATGATCTCGCCGAGTCTGGACGCATTTGCCTGACCTGCCTCAACAGCGGACTTAACAGCTCCGACGTCGCCTCTTACCATAACGGTTACGAGTCCGGATCCGATCTTCTCGGTTCCTACAAGTGCAACGTTTGCTGCCTTTAACATTGCATCAGCTGCTTCAACTGCTGCTACAAGACCTCTTGTTTCAATCATACCTAATGCTTCGAGTGTCATTTTAACTTCCTCCTTGAATTTTACTTCTTCTTTAATTTCCGCGTTCGGTGCCGACATTTCGGGCTCCTTCTTTACGGGTTTTTTAGCTGTTGCCATTTAACCTACCGCCTTTCAATCCTTAAATCAGAACTTGGGCAGAATCTTCTCAACATCCTCGTGGGGTCTGGGTATTACGTGTACTGCGATGAGCTCGCCGAGTCTGGACGCCGCGCTCTGACCTGCCTCAGTCGCTGCCTTAACGGCTCCGACGTCGCCTCTTACCATAACGGTTACGAGTCCGGATCCGATCTTCTCGGTTCCGATTAATGTTACCTCTGCAGCCTTAACCATTGCATCAGCTGCTTCAACTGCTGCGGTAAGACCTCTTGTTTCGATCATTCCTAATGCTTCTTTTGCCATTTTAATATCCTCCTAAAATGATTTATTCATTTATTATTGCTATCTTTAACCCTGTCATTGCGAGGTTCGTTCTGTAAGCCTCGTTAATGTCAGAGAGTGCAAACTTGTGGGTGATGAGCTTCTTCATCGGAATTCCGATTGCCTGTGCTCTCTTTAAGAAATCAAAGGTCGTCGCGTAGTCGCGCAGCGTGTATACCCATGAGCCGACCGTCGTGATCTCCTTGGAGCAGATGTCGAAGTGCGGATTAATCGTAGCGTCACCGCCGTTAATGAAGAATCCGAGCTCGCAGAGTCCGCCGCCGTTTCTTATGAATTTATATATGTTGCTGTGTGCAACGGGAGAGCCTGTGCACTGAAACGCGAAGTCCGCAAGGTGACCGCCGAATGCATCGGAAACGGCGCCTGCAAGCTCCTCGATTCCCTTATGGTCCTTAAAATTAACGCTCTTGTCCGCGCCCATCTCCTTTGAGAAGGCAAGACGCTTTTCGTTACCGTCCACCGCGACGATGTTCTCAATTCCCATCGTACGCAGAACCGCGATGCAGATAAGACCGATAGGTCCGCAGCCCTGAACGACAACGCGTGAGTTGAATCTTAAGATTCCGGTCGTCTTCGCGCGCTCAACCGCGTGAACCAAAACCGCGCACGGCTCGATTAAGATTCTGGAATCCAAGTCAAGGTCGCTTACGTTAAATACCGTAGAGCCGCCTCTTATTACAAGATAGTCGGCAAACCAGCCGTTTAAGTGCATATCGTCGTCCGGCAAAAGTCCGTAAACATCCGCTCCGCCGACGTTCTGCTTGTTAAGGTCAAACATCGTGATGTCGGGATTATCCTTAAATATCATGCAGGTCACAACCTTGTCGCCGATATTTAAGGGCTTTCCGGCACTGTCCTTCTTAACGTTTTTGCCCATCTTCACGATCTCGCCGGTTCCCTCATGACCCAAAACAACGGGAATGAGTCCGAACGGATCTCTCTTAAATTCATGAGCGTCCGTTCCGCAGATACCGCAGCCCTCGACCTTGACCAGAATATCATCGTCCCCGAGCTCGGGAATAGGATATTCCTTAATGTCAAAGTTTTCAAGCTTTGTGAGCATCGCGACTCTTGAGGTCTTCGGAATCTCGCCCGAGGAAGCCTTGGGAGCCGGTGCCTTGGAACCCGTCGTCATCTCGGCGAGCACCTGCTGAACGATAGCCTGAATCTTGTCCTGATTCATATCCATAGCTATTCTCCTTTGATTTATTTTGTTTTCAATAATACTGTCCTCAATAACACCGACAGAAGCAAACTCCGCCTTTTCATCGCCCTTGTAAACGATAAACCGCGGCGAATCCACCGTGACGGCGCCTATTGCATTTAATACCGCGCGAAGGCTCTTTGTATTCTTCTCCGCCTTTAATGCCGATTTTAACTGCTTTCCGGATGCCGCATAGCCGCCGCACTCGACAAGGTAGTAGATAAATTCGTCCGCCCTGCCTTTCGGCACCTTATAGGTTAAAGGACCTTTTATCCCGCGGGCAAGCTTTTCGGCTTGTTCCTTTAAGCTTATAAAAGCCACTTAAAATTCCTCCCCGAAAGCCTTGGCGCCGAACGCGGACAAATACGCGTCCTCCTCCTCGGTTCCGCCAGATACTCCGAGTCCCCCTATTATCTTACCGTTCCTTTTAAGCGGATTTCCTCCGCCGAAAACGGCAATCTTTCCGGGGTCGGTGAACTGTATTCCGTAAAGCGGACCGCCGGGATTTGCGAGCGGCTTCAAGTCCGATGTCGCCATCTTCAAAGAAACCGAGGTATATGCCTTTGACACCGCGACGGCATAGCTTGCTATAAATGAACCGTCCGCCGCGTGAACTAAGATTACATTCCCTCCGGCATTTGCGATTGCAACGACCGCGCGGACACCGATTCTTTCAGCCTCCGATTCCACCTTTTCGGAAAGGCGCTTTGCCGCATCAAGCGATATATTTTCATTTGTATATGAAACGCTGCTTTTTCCGCACTCTAAATTTCTCTTAACAGCCTCAACTATCTCGGAAATCTTTTTATCGTCCATAAAAATTACTTACCGAGAGATTCCATAACTTTCTTTGTGATAGCGGCGATCAAATCCGCGTCGGACGAGCCGCAGCCCTCCATCGGAGCTCCCTGAGAGCAGTTATGGCAGCTTGCGTTGCCGTTCTTTGCGTTTAAGCAGATGTCCGCCGGGTGCTTGCCGGGAAGACCGAATGCCTTTCTGATTTCATAAAGTCTCTTAACCTGGTTCTTGGAAAGCTCCTTGGGACCGCCGAGCATCTTCGACTGATAAAGAAGCTGAGCATAGAACTCAACGGACTCCATCTTATGATATGCGGAAAGAAGGCTGTCCGAGAACGAAAGAGCGCCGTGATTAGCCAAAAGTACCGCGTCAAAATGCTGAAGGTACTTTTCAACCGCGTCCGGAATCTCCTCCGTCGAAGGTGTGCCGTAGTCAGCTATCGGAACACATCCCAAAGCGATTACAGCCTCGGGCATGATGGGCTGAGTGAGCGGAATTCCCGCAATCGCAAAGCTTGTTGCGTAAAGAGGATGAGCGTGAACAACGGCATTAACGTCGGGACGCTCTTTATAAACTCTCATGTGCATCTTAATCTCGGAGGAGGGCTTGAATCCGGGGTTAGCGGAAATTACCTTACCGTCCTTGTCAACCTTGCATATGTACTCGGGAGTCATGAAGCCCTTGCTGACACCGGTGGGTGTGCAGAGAAACTCATTCTCGCTGATCTTAACGGAAATGTTACCGTCGTTCGAAGCAACCATTCCGTGATCGTAAATTCTCTTGCCGATGTCGCAGATCTGTTTTTTGATTTCGTATTCGTTTACCATAGATCATATCTCCTTATTAATAATTTGAGCACTTTCATATTAGCACAAACTAAGGTCCGTGTCAATACAAAAATGTTGTTTTTTTAATTTTTTTCTTTGATTTTGTTGTTTTTTGTTTTGATATCCTAAATCCAGCCCAAATAACTCTTTAATGCGTCTATCCCCTCGCCTGTCAGCGAATTTACCGCAAATATTTTTTTGCATCCGGCAAGCCGGAGCCATTTTTCCGCGTTTTCGGGCTTTGCATTTTCTTTATCTTTCTGTGTTATGATTCCGATTACTTCCTTTTCGGTCATACACGTGATGTTTGGGCTGAACAATGAGTACGGCTCGGTTGCCGAAAGCAAAAGTCCGATTATGTCCGCCTCATAGGAGTATATTGCGAGCGCCGTGCCTAAGTTCTTTGTCTGGATGTATTCGCCCGGTGTGTCGATTATCCTCGAATCCATACTCACCGCCTGAGTCTTTTCATATTCCGTGCTTTTGCCGGAGAGCGCCTGACGAAGCGTTGTCTTTCCCGCTCCGCTTCTGCCGATGAGCATTATGCGTTTTTCTTTCCGCCTCACGTTTTGGTCACCTTGCAGACGGTGTAGCCCAAGGTCTCCTCCGAGTATTTTAAGATACTCTCCGTCGCCTCCTCGACCGATGAAACCGTGCCGGTGATTATGAGTGTGCCTGAGAACCTGTCCACAAATCCGACCTCGGCGCCGGACGATTTTATTGCGATATCCGCCGCGATAATCGCCGTTTCCGCCGGCGAGATAGTAACTATGCCGATCGCGCTTCCTTTATAGTCAACGCTCGTGTCAAGTCCGAGCTTTTTATAGAGTACCCCGTCGGGATTCGCAATAATGTGGGCAAGCGTTATCTGCTTGCCGGGCACTATCTCCTGAACTATGCGCATTTTATCCTTTAACGAAAGTTCGTCCACTTTTTTCTCCTTTCTCATCCCCCGATGCGACAGATAAGTCCTGTTTTCTCAGCCGCATTTTTAAGCGAGAGCATCTTCTCATTGTCCGGAGTGACAATGTCGGGAAGTGTGTATTTTCTGCCCAGCCCCTCATACTTGTCCACCCCGAGCCTGTGATACGGCAGAAGGTGGATCTCGCTCACTCCCGGAAGAGTCTTTGCAAACCGCGCGATGTCTCCTATTTCTTCCTCGGTGTCGTTAAACGTCGGTATAACCGGAACGCGGACGGTGAGGTTGGTCTTTTCGGCTATCAGCGGCGCATTCTTTAATATCAGCTCATTGGGCTGAGTTGTAAAGGCTTCGTGTTTTTCCGAATTCATGTGCTTTATATCCATAAGATAATAGTCGATATATGGAAGCACACGCTCGATGTTTTCAAACGGTGCAAAACCGGTCGATTCAATCGCGGTGTTTATTCCGTTTTCCTTCGCCGCGGCAAAGAGCGCCTCGGCAAAATCAATCTGTAACAGCGTTTCCCCGCCCGAAAGCGTGAGTCCGCCTCCGCTTCTTCTGTAATACACGCGGTCTTTCAAAACCTCGGGAATTACCTCGCCGACCGAAACATCGCGCCCGACCGTCTTTTCCTTGCCTGCGACAGTCATCTTCTGTATCTCATAGCTCTGTGACTCCGGATTGCAGCACCAGCGGCAGCGCAATGCGCAGCCCTTTAAGAAAACGATCGTGCGCACTCCCGGTCCGTCATGAACCGAAAAACGCTGAATGTCAAATATTCTGCCCCTGACAGAGTATAGATCATGCATTGAAACCACCCTGCTCCGTACGTCTTATGATGTCGTCCTGGAGTGACTTTGAGAGCGTTGTGAAAAGCGCGCTGTAGCCGGCAACGCGGACAACCAGGCTCTTATATTTTTCGGGATGCGCCTGTGCGTCAAGCAGCGTCTCGCGGCTTACCACGTTAAACTGCATATGGCTTCCCTTGTTGTCAAAATATCCTCTGACGAGCGCGATAAAGCTTTCAAGTCCGCTCGAGCCGGCAAGCGCCGAGGGATGGAATTTCATGTTGAACAGTGTGCCGTTTGAGGCAATCTCGTGGTCAAGCCTCGAAACCGAGTTTGCGGACGCGGTCGGTCCGTGTGTGTCGTGTCCCGCGGTCGGCGAAACGCCGTCCGCCACGGGAGTGTGCGCCCTTCTTCCGTCCGGTGTCGCCCCGGTCTGCGCTCCCAGCGGAACGTTTGCCGAAACGGGGTAAAGCCCTGCCTGAAAAATTCCGCCTCTCGGGTTTTTATGCGTCTCCATCGGGCGGGTGTAAGTATAAGCGACCTCGCGCGCCACCGCGTCAACATCTGCGTAATCGTTGCCGTATTTATGAAGCGAATCTATCGCCTCGGAAAGGCACGAAAATCTCTCGGACGCTGCACCCTTCGCCTTTTTGAATATCTCAATTATTTTGTCTTTCGTAACTTCGTTTCCGCTCTCTGCGAGGCTCTTGACTATCTCCTCGGTCACGCGGGTCGCCACATCGTCGGGCACCTCGCCTCCGAAATCTGTGTCCATCGCCTCCTTAAAGTCGGCAAGTGTGAAACGCTTTTCGTCAAACACAAGCTTTTTTATTGCAAAGCACGCGTCCGCCATATTGGCGATACCGAAGCCCTGGGGACCCGTGAAGTTATATATAGCTCCGCCCTCCTGAACCGACTTTCCGCGTCCTATACAATCCTCTATCATTGAGGAAAGGAACGGAAGCGGGCACCTTACGGCGTGCGCCGAATCTATCGCGTTATCCGCGTTTACCAAAAGCTTTATCATATATGCCATCTGGCGGCGGTACGCTTCAAAAAATTCTTCGTATGTCTTAAAATCCTCCACCTCGCCGGTCTTGATTCCGACTAAAACGCCGTTATCGTATCCGTTGTGGAAGGTGAGCTCCATCACGCGGCACATATTGAAGAACGCCGCGTCGTGCCAGCCCTCGGTCTTGCCCGATTTCTGAGGCTCAACACATCCTATTATGTTGTAGTCGCGCGCGTCCGCCATCGTAAGTCCGCGCGAAAGAAGCGACGGGATTATGACCTCGTCATTGTAGTACGCCGGAAGTCCGTGTCCCATTCTTGTGAGACGCGCCGCCTCAAGCATGAATTCGTGGGGCGTGCCGTTCCAGACTCTCACGGAAAACGAGGGCTGAGGAAGTCCCACATGCATGGTCGCGTGTATCGTCATGAACGAAAGCTCGTTCGTCGCATCAAGCCCTTCCTTGGTCTGTCCGCCCGCGATAAGGTTCTGAAATAAGCTGTAGCCCGCAAAACCTTCCGCACTGCCCGCGTCACGGCACTTATTTAAATCGTTTAACTTGACCCAGATACAGTCGATAAGCTCCTGCGCCTGCTCCTGGGTGATGAGTCCCATTTCAATGTCCTTCTTATAATAAGGATACATGTACTGGTCAAATCTGCCGGGTGATATCGAGTGTCCGGACGACTCTGTCTGAAGCAGCATCTGTATAAACCAGAAGGACTGGCAAGCCTCGTAAAAGTTTGTTGCTCCGTTCTCCGGCACGTTTTCGCAGTTTCTTGCGATCTTGATAAGCTCGGCTTTCCTCTTGGGGTCTGTCTCCGCTGCCGCCATATCCTGTGCCAGAACGGCATAACGCTTTGCATAAAGCACCGCTGCGTCAAGGCTTTCAATGACCGCAGTCAAAAACGCATGTCTTTTTGCATAGTCCGCATCCGAAACGTCAAGCTTTAAAAGTGCCTCCTCGGCTTTTCTCTTTATTCCGGAAAGACCGATGTTCAAAACCTCGCCGTAATTAACCGTAACATGTCCGACACCGTTATAAAAATAGTTATTCGGCGTGAAAATGTTGTGCTCCATCGCAAGGCGCGTCTCGTCCGCCATAAAGCTTGTCGCAAGGTCGCTCGTCGTCTTTCCCGACCAGTATTTATACACCTCGCGGAGGCGTTTTTTCGTGTCCTCGGACACGAAAAAAGGATCCGCGCTGCGCGTTGCTACCGTGTCAAGCTCGGAAAGCAGCCACTCAAACGAAAACTCCGGGAACGTCTGACATCCTCTGGGCGCCTTTGTCGCACTGCCGACGATGAGCTCCTCGTCCCTTATCGTTATCGGAATATTTTTAAGTATATGGGCGAAAGCCTTCGCCCTCCGCTCGATTATGGGAAGATTCTCGGTTTCTTTATAGCTTTCGGTCAAAAGCTCCGCGCGGTCCGCCTCTATCTCGGGCATCTTCGCAAAAAGCGCTTCCTTAAGCCTGTCGATTCTCGGGCTCTTCGGAGCCTCCTTAAAATTCATAAAATCCATAAGGCCACTTCCTTTCTATTTCAAAATGAATTTCTTCAGTGTTTCTTCTGTAAAATCGGATATTATGTCCGCCTCTTTTTTAATCCTCGGAGGAGCGGACGAAACGGCTATAGAGGTTCCGGCAAATTTGAAAAGCTCCAGATCGTTCTCCCCGTCCCCGAAAGCCGGAACATTTTCCCTTTTAATGCCGAGCATTTCGCAAAGCTTTTTTGCCGCTCTGCCCTTGTTGACGTTCGGCATCACATATTCCGCCATTTCAAGGCTTTTATAGACCCTCCTAAGCCCGGCACTTAAAGACCCGGAATAATCCGCAATCTTATAAACGGGCGAATCAATTTCCGAAAAATCCGAAATTCTCACAACGTGGTTAAAATAGTCCCTCATATACCTTCTTATTAAAGGAAGGTTTTCCGATTTTAAATAAAGGGTGTATTTTCCGTGCGCCGCAAATTCGTTTGACGAAAACGCTCCGACCGGATCTGAAAAAAGCGTTTCCCCGCGGTATATCCCGATTGCACCGTCCGACGGGAGAAAATATATTTCATTCTCCCAGCGCGAAAGAAGGTGCTTTAACTCAACATAGCTTCTTCCGGAGGCAACGGCGAGGGCAGCACCCTCGTTTAATATGTAATCTATTGCATTGGCACTCACTTTCCCTATCTCTCTTTCCCCGCGGAAAAGCAGTGTGCCGTCCAGATCGCTCACAACAAGCTTCATATTTTCTGTCCTTTCGGTTTTGCCGACAAATAATGATACAGATATATAATAATACAAAACAAATCAAAAGTCAAGAAAAACTAACAAAAAACAAGAAAAAACAAAATAAAAAAAGACGGGCGACCGATGACCGCCCATCTTTTCCCTATTCCCTCTTTATCTTGTATCCCACGCCCCATACGGTGGTTATGTATTCGGGCTTCTGCACGTTTTTTTCAATCTTTTCGCGGATTCTGGCGACGTGCACGGTAACGGTGGAGGCGTCTGACAGCGCGTCCATCCCCCATATTTTTTCAAAAAGCTGCTCCTTGGAATACACCCTGTTGGGATTCTTCATCAGAAACAGAAGCAAATCAAATTCCTTCTGCTTTAAGAAAACCTCTTCCCCGCGGACGATCACCTTTCTCTGCGCCTCGCTTATCGAAAGATCACGCAGAGTCAGAAAACCGTCGCCACCCATTCCGAACTTTTCGTAATTTTTAAGCTGGCGCGAAACGCGCGCGACAAGTTCTCCCATTGAGAACGGCTTTGTCATATAGTCGTCCGCCCCGAGTCCCAGTCCCTTTATCTTCGAGAACTCCTCGTCCTTCGCCGAAACGACGATTATAGGGAAGTCCTTATCCTCCGGAAGTGAGGAAAGAATGGAGAACCCGTCCCTCCCCGGAAGCATTATGTCCAGGATCACAAGATCGAATTTTTCAGTCCGAATCCGATTTAAGCCTGTTTCGCCGTCATACGCAACCGAAACGAAATATCCGCTCATTTCAAGATAGTCCTTTTCAATCTCCGCTATTGATCTGTCGTCTTCAATTATCAGTATTCTCTTCATTTTCACCCTCCACAGCGAGCTTTAAGCTTATCATAAACGCCGTTCCTGCGCCCTTTTTGCTTACAGCCCAGATTTTTCCGCCAAGATCCTCGACAATGCGCTTTGATATCGCAAGTCCGAGCCCGGTTGACCCGTCGGAGGTCCTTGCGCTGCTCACGCGGTAGAACCTGTCGAATATCCTCGTGACCTCGTCCGGCTCCATCCCCTCGCCGTTGTCGCGTATCTCTATAACCGCGCTTTTACGCACGCGCCGGAGCGTTATCAGCGCTTTGCCCGTTCCCGGCTCAATGTATTTTTTCGCGTTCTGCGTGATGTTTCGAAGAACCCTTGCAAGCTTATCCGGATCTATCATCACATACGCATTTTCCGTTTCGTTCTTAAACTCCAGCGTTTTATTTTCGGACGAAAAGATAAACGCCTCCTCCTCGGCAAAATCCGAAAGATATGCTGCCATATCCGCACGGACAAGGCAATAATCAGCTCCGCCGGAATCAAGCCTTGAATAAAGGAGCAGATCCTCTATCATATTTTTGATGGCGTCGAGTCTGTCGATCGCCTTTTTCACGTACAGCCGTCTTTTCTCCTCGGTATCCGCCACAGAGTCGCGTATCCCTTCAAGATAGCCGCGCACCGCGGCAACGGGCGTTCTTAAGTCGTGCGAAACCGAGGAGATCAAAAACTTTCTGTCGTCCTCCGCTCTTTCGGTCTTATAGACCTCGTCGTTAAGCCTTAATCTGAGCCTTTCCGCCGCCAGCGTGAGTTCTTTTATCTCGCCGACGCCGTCCTCTCTTATTCTGCACTCATAGTCGCCGTTTTCAACCGATCTTAAGCTATCGGTCAGATTTTTAAGCGGAGCCGTTATATCCCGCTCTATCTTTCTGTGAATAAAAATGAGCGCCAGAATGAAAAAGAGCGTCGCAACCGATGCCGAGGTAATGAGCATCACCCTCACCGTGCGGTAGACCGGGATCCTTTCCGAGAGCGTTATTACAGCCCCGCCGTCAGGCGTTTCGGTTATGTCCGCGCGGTATTCTTTTTCGGATATCTCAACGCGCCGTCCCGCCATAGCGGCAGCATACACCTCGCGCCGCGCCTTATCCGTAATCTCAAAATCGGCATAGCTTGACCCGTCGCGCTCGTAGACTATGACCTTCGGCTTTGCAAAATCGCCGGAAGCGCCGAACGTGCCGATTCCGGAGCTTCTCACGATCAAATACATTGAGAGTACCGAAAGCGCCAGAACCGACAGAAATATTTCCATTCCGAGAGTGACAAAGTATTTTTTCATAACTTAAAATTCTTTCTTTTCAAAAAGATATTCACCTATCCCGGCAAAAAGCCCGGAATAGCCAAAAAGCATCAAAAGCGTTCTTATTATCTTGACTAATCCGAGCGACGGGCGCGAAAGCAAAATGTACACATCAAACCCGGAGGTGAAGAAAAATGCCGAAACAGTCGGAAAAATCATTCCGAGCACAATGAACGCAATGTACAAAAGCACGCTTATCATAAAGGAAGCTCCGGATGACTTTATCACATTGGAGACCAGCGCACACATAAACGCAAACGTCATTAAAGGGAAAAACGATATTATGTAGGAAAATATCACCCTCAAAACCGCCCACTCGGTCTTTCCTATTACAATGGAAGCGATAAATGACGCTACCATAGAAAATGCGAGCATCGCCGCGATGAAGATTCCCAAAAGCGCGGTCTTGGCAAAGAATATTTCATGCCTCGGCGCACCTGTCAAAAGCGTCGTCTTCATCGTACCGGATGAAAATTCCGCCCCGAACACATCAATACACATGAATATAACGAAAAGCGGGATCAGAAAGTTCAAAAATACCGGTAAAACGGTCAGTGAAAATTCCGCCTTTCCCGTCATGTTAACGCCCATGAAGTTTCCCGCGAGGGTGCATATAACTGCCGATATTACGGTTGCGATAAGGCAGAGCAGCATTGCGACCTTCACCTTTTTGCGCCCGGAGGTCTTTTTAATCTCCGCGGAAAGCGCCTTCTTAAACCCTGTCATAAAGCTCCACCTCGCTCAAATAATAATTCTCCAGTGAGGAGTAGTTTTTGATGATGTTTTCCGTTGTGTCCATATTCACCATCTTGCCGGAAAACAGTATTCCGACCTTGGTGCAGGTAAGCTCAACATCGTGAATCAGGTGGCTCGATATCAAAAACGTGCAGCCGCCCTCCGCCATTTCTTTTATGATGTTTCTTATCTCCACCATTCCCGAAACGTCAAGTCCGTTCAACGGTTCATCCAATATCATAACGTCCGGCTCGCCGCTCATCGCCATGGCAAAGCCCAGTCGCTGCTTCATCCCGAGCGAGAAATTCTTTGTTTTCTCATTCATGAATTTCTCCATGCCGACTCTTTTTAAGCACTCTACTGAGTCTTCTATTGTTCCTCCCTTAAAAGAGGCTATAAGCTCCATATTCTCAAGCGCCGTGAGATTGGGATATGGCACGACGTTTTCGATTATGGAGCCTGTTTTTTTCATGGCGTCGGTGAAATTTTCCGAAACATCCGCTCCCATTATCCGGCACGACCCCGAATCGGGGCGGGAAAGACCGGTGAGTATCTTCATCGCCGTTGTCTTTCCCGCGCCGTTGGGACCGAGAAAGCCGAATATTTCGCCCTGTTCGATCTCGAAGCTGACATTTTCGATGCCGCGCCCGTTTTTATATTTTTTCGTGAGAGAAATTAATTCGATAGCTTTCATTTTTTCACCCTTTAGTCGATCACTCTGTAAAGCGAATAGCTGGTATCGTTTGTGCTCCAGCCGCCGTCAGAATCAAACATTACTCCGGTGCAGATTATAATCCCGGTGCAGACTTTATTTTCCCAGTCATATATTTTCGAGATAACGAAATTGTCCGCCTCGTTCTCCGAGTAGTAGTCGGAGCCGTACTCGGATTTTACCGCGGTGTAGTTTATCTTCGTTCCGTCGAGAGTGTTGACATATGTTCCGGACACCTCGTCGCCGTCAACCGAGTCGACGGTCAAAGTGATCTCGCCGGCCTTTTCATATGCCGTCTCGCCTCTCTTTAATACCGTGCACTTGTATGTGCCGATGTCAAAGCTGTCCATTGCATACATATCATCGGTTTCAACCGTGTAATCCTCATAATCGTGAATTGTCTTGCCTTCGGGCGCAAATTCGGGGACGAAAGTCTTTCCGATGTCGCTCATAGTGTAGTAGATCTCAAACTCGATCGTGTGCTCGCCGCCCGATTTATCCGTGCCGACAAGCGAAGCCGCACCGTATGCGCCTGTTACAACATCGTCGGAATTCACCGTGAGCTTGCCCGATACCGAGTCAATGCAGATGTCCGAAAGCTCGGGAAGGTTATAGCGGTCTCTTGAATATTCGTCGTTAAACGTTACCTTGGTTATAAATGCGCAAAGTGTGTTCGGAAGCGCCGGAATCTGGCTGGCTTCAAGCTCGCCGTAATAAATCTTGTCGCCGTTCTCCTCGCCTTGCTGAACAAATTCCTTTAGCGAGCCGACAAATGCGTCAAACACCTTTTCAATATCGGGCGCCATGTCATCGTCAAACGGGTTTGCAATCATTCCGTTGTCATCGTCAATATAACTGTCATACCCGTAGTGCGAGATGTAATAAGTGTCGTCGTTCGAGTGCTTGCTGACATTCTTTTCGGAGTCCTGATAATTCCAGTATTCGTTCGAGCCTTCAGTGTCGTAGTTTGTTTCCATGCGCTCACTCCTGCGGTTCTCTGTGTCATACATGTCGACCGCGGAAAAGCCGTCATACACCACTCCGTCGATTTTTATGCTCATTCCGTAGTCGAGCGTGAAGGAAGCCTCGCCCTCCGCCATAAAGCGTGCGGAGTTTTTGATTGCATCCTTCGCGCCGGTGTACGCGTCGCCGGACAAAATGTCCGCCGCCGCAGCGGTCGTGAACAAAACCGCACCGGCAAGACTCAGCGCAACCGCCCTGTTCTTTAATTTCATCATTGTGAAATCCTCCTTTTGAAAATCATTAAATTTTCCCCTTTGGGGTTCCCCTTGATTTTATTATACGCCGAGTCAATTGAATATCAATAAACCGAATATTAACAATTTCTGAACTTTTAAAGCAATTCTTTCCTTAATTCATCCCCCGATTTAGGCGAAAGATATGCCGGAGCAATGTCAAACGCCGTAAGCGCGCCCGTTTTTCCTTCCTTATTAAGGCGTGCCGCCGCGCGCGCAAATGCTACAAGGACGGATCCCGTGAATTCGGGGTTGGAGTCAAGCTTTAAGGAATATTCTATTATGTGGTTGTTTTCGCCCGAAAGCCCGGTCTTCCCGGTCCTTATCACGAATCCGCCGTGAGGCATTGCCGCGTGATCTTTTTCCATCTCTTCCTTTGTTATGAAGTGAACGGTCGTATTATAGTCCGCAAAATAGTTGGGCATAGTCTTGATTTCTTCTTCAATCTTCTTTTTGTCCGCCCCCTCTTTTGCGACAACAAAACATTCGCGCGTGTGCTTTTCGCGCGTTGTGAGGGTCGGGTTCCCGCCGTTTCTCACTTTTTCAAGCGCCGCGGGAACGGGAACGGTGTACTGGCGCGCGTCCGAAACGCCGTCGATACGGCGTATCGCGTCCGAATGACCCTGGCTCACGCCCCTGCCCCAGAAGGTGTAGTGATTGCCGTCCGGGAGAACGGACTCGGAATAAATTCTCGCGAGCGAGAAAAGTCCCGGATCCCAGCCGACGGAGATGACCGCAGCATTGCCCCCGCTCTTTGCCGATGAGTCAACCGCGGCAAAATGCTCCGGGATATTTGCGTGGGTGTCAAACGAGTCGACAACGTTAAAGTCCTTTGCATAAAGCGGAGTCTCATAAGGAAGGTCGGTCGCGCTTCCGCCGCAGATAACCAAAACGTCAAACCTTCCCTTGTGGGAAAGCACGTCCGACGCGCTGTAAACGGGTGCGTCTGTAGCAGTCTTGACCGATTCGGGCGCTCTTTTGGTGAACACGCCGTAAAGCGAAACATCTCCGCTTTTTGCAGCCGCGGCTTCAACTCCTTTTCCAAGATTTCCGTAGCCCATAATTGCAATTTTAACCATAATAAAACTCCCTTTCAATTATTCTTAAATTCAGTTATTCCAACACCGAGTAACGTTACCGCCATGCCGGCAAGTGCTGCCGGACCGACCGTTGTCTTATAAAACAGCGACTGTGCGATAAGCGTTATGATGGGCGAAATAAAAAGATATTTGCTTGTCGTTGTCGCACCGAGCTTTTCGACCGAGCGGTTCCATGTCGCAAAGCAGACGGCGGACGCCAATATTCCCAAAAACAAAAGGTTTATAAAAATTTCCGGGCGGAAAACGGAGCTCATGCGCTCCATATCGCCTGCCACCGCCATAAACGGCGTCATCGCAAGGACCGAATAGAAAAACAGCCTTCTCGTAACCAAAAATCCCGGATATCCGAAGGCGGATATCTTTTTTATCAGCACCGAGTAGACAGCCCAGAGCCAGATGCTGAAAAATATTATCATGTCGCCGAGTAACCCTGTCTCGATGGTCTTTGAATCGCCGAAGCATATTAAAAATATGCCGAAGACCGAGACTGCCATGCCGGCAAAAATTTTGAAATTCAGCTTCTCTCCAAGGAATTTATGTGCCAGAACCGCCGTAAATATCGGTGCCGTCGCCGTGATGAACGAAACGCTCGCCGGCGAGGTGCAGCACACCGAAACGTTTTCAAGATACTGATACGCCGCCGCACCGCTCATCGCCGCGAAAAACATCATAAGCTCGTGCCTTAAATTCGTGAACCCGAAAAAACGGGGGCAGATTATCCAGAGCACGGCATACGCAATCAGGTATCTTATGTACAGTATCTCAAGCGAGGAGAGCGAGTCCGTCAGATATTTCGTGCAGACGAAGGTGATTCCCCATATCAGCACCGTGAAAAACGCAAGAAAATGCTCTTTAATTCTTCCCATTTGTTTACTTCCATTCATTAAGAAGCGCCAAAACCTCGCCTTTTTCGGGCATGGATTCTATTGCTCCCTTCCTCGTCGTCACAATTGCCGCAGCGGCGGAGGCAAAGCGCACCGCACTGCAGAGCTCCTCATCGGTAAAGTCAAGCCCCTTATCGGCAATGAAGGAAAGACACGCGCCCATAAATGTATCGCCCGCGCCGGTCGTGTCTATTGTATTGACCTTCGGAGAAGCGCACTTTCTGACCGATGAGCCGTATTTAAGGATGCTTCCGTTCTTGCCGAGCGTCACAAAGATCAGGCGGAGATTTTTATGCGTATCCGAAAGAATCTCAAGTGCCCTTAAAATGTCCCCCTCCCCGGTCGAAAGTGCAATCTCGTCATCGGATATCTTTAATATATCCGCATTTTCAAATCCCCACTCCATCGCCTTTTTCGCGTCATTAATATCCTTCCACAAAAGCGGGCGTATGTTGGGATCAAAAGAAACGAGCGCTCCGCCCTTTTTCGCGAGGGTGACCGCCTCCTTTGTCGCGCTTTTTGCCGGCTCGTCCGTCATCGAGAGCGTGCCGAAGTGGAATATCTTAGTGTCTTTTAAGATTTCCTTCGGTATCTCGTCAGCGGTAAGGCGGGTATCCGCTCCCGGCTTTCTTGCAAAGCTGAAGCTTCTGTCCCCGTCCTCTGTAAGGTTCACAAACGCAAGCGTCGTAAAAGCGGATTCATCCTTTATCACGCCGCCGGTAAAAATTCCGGCACGGTCCGCCGCATTTATCAGCATCTCTCCAAACGAGTCCGCCCCGACCTTGCCGATAAACGCGGTCTTTTTTGATAACCGCGACGCCATCGCCAGAACATTGCACGGCGCACCGCCGACATTCGGCTCCAAAAGCGTTTTCCCGCGTTCTGATTTCCCGCACGGAATGAAATCTATCAGCATTTCTCCGATCGCGGCGATATCATATTTTTTCATGGGTTTTCCTTCTTTCAGCAAAAGAGTCTTATCTTAAAATTACCATGTTAACATTTTACCACATAACAATAAATTTTTCAACACAAAAAAATTCTTGACAACCTTATTTCCTTGTGATATAATAGCTGTTGTGACTCGTGGAGAGGTATCGAAGTGGTCATAACGAGGCGGTCTTGAAAACCGTTTGTCCGAAAGGGCGCGTGGGTTCGAATCCC
>CAKSNL010000002.1 GCA_934476235.1 uncultured Clostridia bacterium
TGCTTCATTCCGGTTATTCTGCAAAAGAAAAACCGTCATATCCGCCGTCATTCCTCCTCTTCGCAAAAAGGCACGCTTGGCTCGCCTGTTCGCTTGCAAGCGCGCTCACGTCAGCTCGCTGCCGCTACCACCTTTTTGCGGTTTAGAAACGAAAAAAATATTCGGAAGAAGCCGGGAGCAATGCGAGCGGGGTGAGCAGAGCGACCAACGGTTTCTGAGCGGTCGTTGGTTCAAAATGTGATATATACGTGAGTGCACTGAAAAATCCCTCAGTCAAAACCTGCGGTTTCGACAGCTCCCTTTAGCAAGGGAGCCTTTAAAAGCCCTCCTTGCTAAAGGAGGGTGGTTTTTATGCAATAAAAACCGGGAGGATTTTTCGGGAGGGTCACATGGCACAAACGGCGGGCAATTCATGAATTGCCCCTACGGGCGTACGAGCAAAAGTGGGTGTAAAATCTGTAGGGGGTCGGCATCCTTGACGACCCGATAAGGTACACGTAAAACGAGTGGGATGTCGAGGACGCCATCCCCTACGGTGCATTAGCGTAATGGGTGTAAATGTAGGGCTCTTGTCCACATCGACCCGCAAAATATGCGGCACAAACGGCGGTCGATTCGTGAATCGACCCTACGGACGCATGAACGAAAGCGGATGCAAAATCCGTAGGTAAGCATAAGCTTTTTGAAAGGAGCGGATGAGCATGCTATTATGACGGGGCTGAGTGGGTGAATTTATATAAAAATTCAGCAGAGCACAAGGCAGGATGCATTGACGGACGCGGAAAATACCTTACTTTGTAAATGACTTTGAACTGTTTCTGTATTCGGTGGGAGTAAGTCCGGTTTCTTTTTTGAATAATCTGCAAAAATAACACAGATTATTAAAGCCCGAAAAATCTGCGACATCGTTTAGCTTATATTCAGTTTGAAGTAAAAATTCCTTTGCATGCTGTAATCTCAACTGATTTATGTAACGCACGGGCGAAATACCGTATTGATTTAAGAAAATACGGCGAAAATAGCTCTCCTTGATGCCGCACAGTGATGACAAAAATTCAATAGCTATATCTGATTCGGTGTAATTGTTGTGGATGTATTCCACTGCCGGGAGTATCATAGCTTCCTTGCTTGCGGGCTGATAGCTTAAGCTTCTTTCATATACCGTTTCATAAATTATTGAGTACAGGTTTGACATGCATTTTAGCTTATATCCGGCTTGCTTACTTCTGAACGCTTTTTCGGCAGAGACAAATAATTCATATAGCTTAGCGGCATTTTTTACATGATGGACAAAGGGCGTGCCGGCTATTTCCCGTTCAAGCAGAAAATTTATTGCATAGCAATCGCCCAACGTAATATTTTCCACGACATAGTTTGAATTTTTCGGGAGAAATATTATGTCGTTTTTTCCTACCGTCAGGGCGGTATCATTATCAAAAATATATTTTTTTTCACCGTCAACGTTGAAGGCTAATCCGTACGACGGTCTTTTATTGTGAACTGTCTCGCCGCTTCCCGCAGGTACTTTACAGGCAAGCGTGATTTGAGCAATCACATAATCAGAATCAAGAAAATTCATAAAATCACCGGATACAGTATAATATACTGTACCGAAAAAGTCAATAAAAATCGAATTGTTTATTGATATATTTGCCTTTTTCAGTATTATTATGATATGTTATGTGAAAGGGCTTGTGTTGAAATGTTTAATGATGACCGGGAATTTATTGAAAATAAATATCATATCGCAGATGAGAAATTTGATCCGTACAACAGGATGGCATATCACGGATATGCATTTGATAAAGCGACGGGGCTTGATGATGGCGAAATTTCAGACGGCTTAAGTGTTTTATATAACGAAATAAAGGACCTTTCGCATCCTGTCGCAAAGGCAAGAGCGGTCAAATATGTTCTTGACAACACCCGGATCGATGTGAACGGGCACGATTATTTCATTGGGTTTTGGAGTGTCAACAATCTTATAGGGAATATCACCCGAAAAAAATGGTATTCGGAAGTTTTTGATGTGAAATTACCGGAGATAAGCCGCAAAATGAAGGATATGAATACGTCCGGGGCGGTTAGTATATGGCCTGATTTTGATCACGTTGTTCCCGATTGGGATTCGATTTTGAATTTGGGCTTTCCGGGGCTTGTAAAAAGGGCTGAGCTTTACAGAGAAAAGCACAAAAGAGAAAATTCACTTACGCCTGAAAAAGAAGCCTTTTTTGCCGGAATCATAATTGAATACGGCGCGGTTATAGACATTATTGACAGGCTGTATCGGTATTCCCTGACGAAGTCCGGCGAAAAATCCGAAAGGATAACAAGCTGCCTTAAAAGTATTCGTGACGGTGCGCCCCAAAATATATATGAGGCGATGCAGGTAATATACATATATTTCATGGTCTCGGAATGTTTTGACTCATACCAGGTCCGCTCACTGGGAAACGGGCTTGACAAAACCCTTTACAGGTTTTATGAAAATGATTTAAAAAGCTGTACATTTACAAAAGAGGAAATAAAGGAATTTTTTAAATATTTTCTTTTCCAGTGGCAAGCCATCGGGAACTACTGGGGGCAGCCCTTTTATATGGGCGGAACAAACAGTGACGGAAGCACAAAATATAATGAACTGTCAGAGCTCATACTTGATGTTTACGACGAAATGGATATCTATAACCCCAAAATCCAGCTGAAGGTCAATTTAAATACTCCGGATAAGATTTTATTCAAAGCCTTTGACATGATCCGAAGGGGACACAGCAGCATAGTATTTTGCTACGAGCCGGGAATGATGAAGGCGGTCATGAGCTATGGCGCGACATATGACGAGGCGCTTGATATGGACATACGCGGCTGCTATGAAACGGGCGTTCGCGCGAACGAGGTTTCCTCGGCAACCGGATATGTCAATGCAGTCAAGGCGGTTCTATATGTGTTTTCAAACGGCTATGATGAAAAAATCGGAAAACAGCTCGGATTAAAAACGGGTAAGCTATCCGATTTTGAGACGTTTGACGATTTTTATTTTGCCGTTTTAAGGCAGTGGGCAAATTTGATTGAAATGACGATTGAATCATCGTATTCTTACGAAAAATATATGAGTTATATAAATCCGTCAAATATGTATTCCGCAACAATTGAAGGAGCATTAAAAAAGGTTGTTGACGCTTATCAGTGCGGAGTAAAGTTCAATAATTCATCTATCTTAAATTGCGGATTTGCAAGCCTTGTGGATTCCGTGATGGCGGTTAAGGAGTTTGTTTACGACAAAAAAACAGTCACGCTTTACGAAATGAAGAAAGCGCTTGACAATAATTGGACAGGATTTGAGGCTTTGCATACCGAAATCCTTAAAAGTCCGCATAAGTACGGGAACAATGATTTGGAAACGGATATTTATACCGAGGCAATGTCTTTTTACTACACGTCAAAAGTAAATGGCAGACCGAATGCAAGAGGAGGCGTTTACAAAGCGATTCTTCATTCGGCAATGCAGTTTGTGTGGCAGGGAAAGGCGACAGGAGCAACTCCCGTCGGTCGCCGCGGGAGATGCGGAATTGAAGGTTATGAAGGATATCCTTAATGTGTACATTAAAAGTGACGGGCAGAGTATTCAGTTTAATGTTTTTAATACCGAAGCATTGAAGGAAGCACAAAAAAATCCCGGAAGGTATAAAAATTTACAGGTCCGTGTTTACGGGTGGAACGTTCTTTGGAATAATTTGAGCAGAAAAGAGCAGGACGCTTACATAAAGCGCTCGGAGAATATAAGATTATGAAAGCGAATATAACGGGTATTAAAAGATTTGCCGTTCACGACGGCGACGGGATAAGAACAACGGTGTTTTTTAAGGGCTGCCCTTTAAAATGCGTGTGGTGCCACAACCCGGAAACCGTTTCGGGTGAAAGACAGATAGCGTTTTTTGCCCATAAATGCTCAGGCTGCGGAAATTGCAGCGCCCTTTGTGCGTGCAACATAACAGATAACGGCGTTCATGCCTTTGAGCGCGAAAAATGCAATTTGTGCGGAAGGTGTGAAAATGCCTGCCCGAACGATGCGTTTGAGATTTACGGAAAAGAGATGACCTCGGACGAAATTTTAGAAATCGCTCTTTCGGACAAAAGCTTTTATGACGAAAGCGGAGGCGGAGTGACGCTCTCGGGCGGAGAGTGCCTTTTGCAAGCCGATTTTTGTGCGGAGCTTTTAAAAAGGCTGAAAGGAAGCGGAATAAATACTGCCGTTGACACCTGCGGATTTGTAAAAAGAGCGGCGCTTAATAAGATTATGAAATATACAGATACATTCTTATATGATATCAAAGCAATTGATGAAAAGGTGCATATAAAATGCACCGGGCAGGGGAATTCGCCGATACTTGACAATCTCCGTTATCTTTCTGATAATAACTGTAAAATTGAGATAAGATATCCTCTTGTCATGGGTTATAATGATTCAGAGAGTGAAAAAATAGGAGCGTTTTTACGGAATTTAAATGGGATAACCAAGGTGAAGGTCCTTCAATATCATGACCTTGCGGCATCAAGGTATGCGGCGTTGGGTATGTTAAATACGCTTCCGATGGTGAAAACCACCGGTGAAGATGTTCAAAACGCGATTGAGATTTTAAGAAAGTATGACCTGAACGCGGGCAAATGACAGTCATTGACATGACGCACGGTTTTATGATACAATATTTATGAGACTCTTTTGGTACAAAAGCGGTGTATCGCCGCGGATGAGCATTTAAATGAGCACTTAAAAGGAGACGGGATTATGGAGAGGTTTGAACCGAAAAAACTTGCGCTTTTAAGAATATTGCAGATACTTAAGGATTACAGCGACCCCGATCATCCCCTGACTCAGGAGGATATCGCAGTGAAGCTGGAAAACGAATACGGCATTGCGATTGAAAGAAAAGCAATAGGCAGAAATCTTTCACTTTTAAAAGAAGCCGGGATAGATATCGAGTCAAGCCGGGCGGGAAGCTATCTTGAATGCCGCGACTTTGAAGATTCGGAGCTGCATATGCTGATTGACGGGGTCTTAAGCAGCAGATACATTACGGCAAAGCACTCCGAGGAAATAATTGACAGGCTCTGCGGTCTTTCAAATAAATACTTTCGCTCGCACGTTAAGCATATCCGTTCGGTGAACGACTGGAACAAGACGGATAATCAGGCTCTGTTTTATAATATTGAGCTTATCGACACCGCCATTGAGGAAGGAAAGCAGATTCACTACGACTATAACAAGTACGGAATCGACAAAAAGCTCCACAAATCTTCCCATCAATACGCGAGCCCGTACCTCATGGTTCTGCACAACCAGCGTTATTACCTTATGGCTTACAGTGAGTTCTGGGGCAACATGGTGTTCCACCGTCTTGACCGTATCACGAATATGAGCATCACAGACAAAAGGTCGACTCCGATCAAAAATGTAAAGGGCTATGAAAACGGCATTGATTATAGGGAGCTTGCCGTAAATATGCCGTATATGTATACGGACAGTCAGGAGCGAATCAATTTTCTTGCGGATACGGCTATCATCGACCAGATTGTTGACTGGTTCGGCACGGACATACGCATCACGCAAAGCGAGGACGAAAAAAGGGTCAGCGTCAGCATAAAAGCAAGCCTCAACGCTATGGAACACTGGGCTATGCAGTATATCAACCATGTGGAGATAATTTCGCCCGAATCGCTGAGAGCGCGGATAAAAGAGGCGCTTAAAAACGGGCTTGAAAAATATAATTAAAAAGAACGCTTTTAGCCGCCCCGTAATAAAACAGTAACGTCCTAAAAGCATCTTTTTCGCGAATTGCTGTGTTAAAAAAGCTCAAAATCCGTCAGGATTCTTCGCTTTTTTGCCTTGCACTTCATCGAAAAATCTTGCTTTTATGGTGCCGAGGGGCAGTTTTACGCATTACTTTGCTCTTTTGAATATAAAAAGTACTGTAACCTAAGGTTACAGTACTTTTTTCGTAAAACCATTACTTTCTTATCGCGGACCGGCTTTTGGCGTTCTTTTTTTATGTTCCGAATTCGGTACATGCATGCCCTTACAATATGATTTAAGGGGGCGTGACGGGACATGGCAAAGAAAAGAAAATCCGAAGAATCCGGACAGGTCAGTCTTTTTGATATATTAAAGATTGCCGGAGATATTGAAGGGAAGTATTCCGTTAAAGAAATCCAAGGGGCTATAAAAGAGCTCCTTAAGGCAAAGCACTTTGCAAAGAAGCGCGAGGAGGCTGAGCACCGTCTTAAGGAGCGCGAGGAAGAAGAGCGAAAAGCCCGGGAGGATAAAGAAAGAAAAGAGGCGCATGTCAAAAAGGTCACCTGCATGGACCTTCCTCTTGATCGAAATAATGTTTTTAATTCCGACGTACGGGCAAAGGGCGTTCACACGGAAAGCATCCCGGACGCACTTGTTATGAGCCTCAACACATTGGGGCGGGTCGATATAGAATATATCTCGTCCGTCACGGGGGAGGATTACAAAACGGTTATCCGTGCTCTTAAAGGGTCAATCTATCAGAATCCCCAAACATGGGGCGAATGCTTTTACAAGGGCTGGGAAACGTCGGACGAGTACCTTTCCGGGAACCTTATGCGCAAATGGAAAGCGGCGAAAGAGGCAAACGAAGAATATAACGGTTACTTTGACGAAAACATTAAGGCAATCGAAAGGGTTCTTCCTCCGGCGGTGGCTGCCGAGGATATTTACATCACTCTCGGCTCGCCGTGGGTTCCGCCCGACGTAATTGACGATTTTATTCTTCATTTATTCGGCATAGGCAATGAAAATGAAACTTGAAGCCGATAAAGAAATACTGAAGGTGTTAAAAAAAGGTAGGAGAAACATGTATGTACATCATAAGCAGACTGAGAAAGTTTAAGATTTACCGCCGGACGGTTTTGGCAGCCGGCTGATACGGAGCCGGCTTGCACAGTATCAGCTGGGGCATGTCCGATTATGTCCGGATGGTATTTGACTGATGCTAAGGCGTTTGGTATAATGAGGTAAAAAACAAAAGGAGAGATTTTAAATGAAAGAGCTTAAAAATTTAGTCGATGGTCTTAGAGCGGAAACGAATAAGGAACAGATTATTAAAAAGTTACAGGAAATCGGTGCAAAGCTTATAAGGGAGTACGAAATAAAGGTTGGAAAACTTATAATTAAGCCGCTTTTGGTTGAAGCGTATTATTATAATGAAAAAAAGTTTCCGGACTGTAATACGCATATGAATTCAATCCAGAAAGAGTTTAATGAATTATACCGCCATTCTGTTAAAGCAGACTTGAAGAGTGATGGAAGAGTAGGTGGGGTCGATATATGCTTAGCTCTAAACAATGATAAGGATGAAACGTATTATCTTTCTTATCTGATAAAAAATTCATTAGTGGATGGTGCTTTTTGCAAACAGGTAGAATTGAATTCTAAAATAAACAATATTTATGGTAATTCTGATTTGTACAGTAATGTCCTTCAAAAAAGCAACAAAAAATTTGACAAACCTTGTATTTACCTTAAACGAAAGGGATTAACAAGGGAATGTTTTAGGGAGAATAAGCTCGCCGTTGTGTATCCGTGGAATAATATCAATAATGCGTTTAGTCTGGAAAGCGAGAATAAAATAGCAAGAAAAAAACAATGGCTTATTGCATTGTCAAATATTGAACGGGGTAATGCCAGAGAAATGGCAAATCAAGAAAATGGATCTAAAATTGAGGACAATTATTGGAATTTAGCTCTCGAGGATTTTGAAAATGCAAAACTTATTGAGAAATTAAAATAACATGCTCTATTTTTCATCGCTCTTAAAAACCGACCCCCAATATTCATTACCGGCGGGGAATTTATTTTCTGCTTTGTCCGATTGCGGAGAAAAATTTGCCCTTTTGGAGGGGACCAAGGATATCTGGGCAAGGGATTATATGCCGGTCAAAACCAAAAGCGGAAAATACATTTCCTTTCGCTATGAGCCGAGCTATCTCAAAAAATATCCGCAGTTAAAAACAAATTTTAAAACCGATGTTGCCGCAAAGCTCGGTTTTGCATTTACATATTTAAACATCAATCTTGACGGCGGAAATGTTGTGCTTTCGCCGTCAAGGTCAAGGGCTATAGTCACCGACAGGGTGTTTTCGGAGAATCCCGAATATGATGGAAACGCTCTTTTGACCGAGCTTGAGAAATTACTTGAAGCGGAAATAATTATTATTCCGTCGCTCAAAACCGATATGACCGGTCATGCGGACGGTGCGGTGCGTTTTTTGGACGAAAACACCGCGGTGGGCAATGCCTCACCCTATAAAAACGGCTACGAGCAGAGGGTGAAAAAAGCCCCTGGGCAAATACGGCATTTCGGTTTTGGATTTTCCGTATTTCGAACTCCCGAAAAGGGGCGCTATCGGGACTTATCTTAATTATCTTGAAACCGAAAATCACATTTTTTTGCCGGTATTCGGCGATGTACGGGACGAAGCGGCAATAAAGCGTGCAAATGAAATTTTCAGCAAAGAAATAGTTGCCGTAAATATAAACGGTATAGCCGAAAAAGGAGGAGTTTTAAATTGCATAAGCTGGGAGACATGAGTGCAAATAAAGGATAATGAAAACCTGAAAAAATGAAGCCGCATTAAGGCTTTTTTAAGCAACGCACCCAAATTGGTGCGTTGCTTTCGTTATAATGAAAAATACCTTAAAAAAGGAGATGGTGGGCGTGATATACGCGGTGTCAGACCTTCACGGGTGCTATGAAAAGTATATAAAGCTTCTTGGGCGCCTTAATATGACTTCCGATGATTCTTTGTATATATTAGGGGACATTGTGGACCGCGGGAGCGGCGGGATGAAGATTCTGTTGGATCTTGCCGAAAGAAAAAATGTATTTTCATACAAAGGAAATCACGACCACGTTGCCGGGATAATGCTTAAAAGCTTTGCAGTTCCGGGTGACGGACTTGCCGCGGACGGGCTTATCGGGAATTTTCGCGAATGGCTTTCCGACGGCGGAAATACAACCTATGAGGAGTTTGTAAAATTGGACGAAAGCGAACGGCGTGCGGTGCTTTGCTGCCTTGCCTCGCTTCCGGTTTATAAAGAGCTTACGGTCGGCGGGCGGAAGTTTTTCCTTTCGCACACGGTTCCCGAAAAGTCAAAAATGGCGGACCTTGCCCGCTGCCGGACGACGGATTTTCTCATGGGCGAGCCGGAGTATGAAAAAGTGTATTTTGAAGATGAGATAATAGTGACGGGACATACGCCCACAGGACTCATCGACCCCGGGTATACGGGGCAGATATGGAAAAGAAACAATCATATCGCCATAGACTGCGGCGCGGTTTTCGGCAATCCGCTCGGCTGCATCTGTTTGGATACAATGGAAGAAATATATGTGGAGTGATAAAATGGATATATTAAGATTTATTAATTCGAAAGCTATAAAAAAACACCTTGAAAATATCGGTTATGAGTTTAACTCTATCCTTAAAGGCGAAATAGATCCGGCGCTTTTTGCCGGTGCATATCATCAGATAATCACCGCAGGGTATGCGGAGAAAAGCATGCCGCTCGCTTATCGGAAGTCCGGGATGATTCTTGCGGGCTTATTAAAGCCCGAGCACGTTAAAATATGGCTTGACGATTTAAGGGAAGCGCCGGAGGGCTACTGTCACTGCCGGAGCGTCAACGAAGCAAAGCAAGTGATAACAGAATGTGAAAAGAACTATTCGGTTATCGACGAAATCAACTGCGATCACGATTTGGGCGATTATGCCGGCGACGGCGGGGACGGCATAAAGCTGATCGACTGGCTTGCCGAAAGAAAGACCCATTATCCTGTAAAGCTGCATACCATGAACCCTGTCGGACGGGAAAACATGCAAAGGGAGATTGACAGATACTGGAGCGAACAAAAATAAAATATAACGGGGGCGCATGATGATTTACTTTATATCGGACACGCATTTCGGGCACAGCGCCATAATCGGACTGTGCCGCCGCCCTTTTAAAAACGCTTATGAGATGGATGAATTTATGGTCCGAAGGTGGAATGAAAAGGTATCGGGCAATGACACCGTGTATATCGTCGGCGATATGTTTTACAAGCACGAGGAGCCCGAAAAAATACTAAAGCGGCTGAAGGGCAAAAAGCGGCTGATAATCGGCAATCATGACGGCGGATGGATGGAAAAGGTGAACGTTTCGGACTTTTTTGTTTCATCTGACATTTTTAAGGAGGTCTCGGACGGTAAACACAGCCTTGTGCTCTGCCATTATCCGCTTTTGACATGGAAGCATGAAGAAAAAAGCTATATGGTTCACGGGCATATCCATAACAGTACGGATCTGCCGTACCGGGCATTAATAAAAAACAATCCGCGGTTATTGAACGCGGGAGCGGATGTCAACGGTTTTGAGCCGGTATCATTTGACGAAATGGCGGTAAATAACGCGCGATTTAAGATAAAACTTTGAAAAACGGGCATCACCTAATGCCCGTTTTTTGTTGACAACCGACCGCGCGGAAGGTATAATATCGGTGCAGAATCAAAATCGGAGGGAATGAAAATGAACTACATTAAGATTACGGAGGACAATATTGATGATGAGCACATCTGCTGCGCAATGTCCGGCAAGCAGAGCATAGCCAAAAAGGAATGGATGAAGCGGCGCTTTTCGGAGGGACTGGTTTTTTACAGGAGCTCAGAGCGCGGCAAGTGCTTTATAGAGTACATCCCCGCGGAAAACGCGTGGGTGCCGATAGACGCGGAAGGCTATATTTACATTAACTGCCTGTGGATTGCCGGCTCGATGAAGGGGCACGGCTACGCAAACGACCTTGTGGCAGAATGTATCCGCGACGCCCGGGCACAGGGGAAAAAGGGAATCTGCATCCTCTCCGCAGAAGGGCGAAAGCGCGAATTTTTAGCTGACCCGAAATTTTTAGCCTATAAAGGATTTATGACCGCCGACGTGTCGGACCCGGGAATCAGCCTTATGTATCTTCCTCTGGATGAAAATGCCGAACCGCCGAAATTTAAGGAGTGCGCCGCCCACCCGAAGGCGGAGAATGACGGCTTTGTTTTATACTATACCGACCAGTGCCCCTTCACCTATTACTGGGTGCCGAAGGTGCAGGAGACCGCGGCGGAGCACGGCATCCCCTTAAAGGTTATTCACATAGAAAGCAAAGAGGACGCACAGTCCGCTCCCGCGCCGGTCACGACGTACGCCCTTTTTCGCGGCGGGAAATTCGTGACTCACGCGATACAGTCCGACAAGAAATTCCTTGCACTCGCCGACAAATAACGCTTTGTATACTAAATGCAATATCTTTCCTGAATTTTGCGTTTTTTTACTTGATTTTTGACTATTGGCGTGCTATAATGAATTACAGAAAAAACGGAAAAAGGGAGGAAGTATTAATTATGAAAACGGTTAAGGAAAAGCAGCTGCTTGTAGGTGCCGATTTTGCGGGCTATCCGCTTAAAGAGGCGGTTTGCGAGCACTTAAGGAAAAAAGGATGGACGATTACGGACGTGGGCGTGAAGGCGGACTCGGATCCCGATGACACGGACCTTATGTTCCACAGAGTCGGACTTAAGGTCGGCTCCATGATATCCGAGGGCGAATTTGAGCGCGCTTTGATATTCTGCGGCACGGGCATGGGCATACATATCGCGGCGAGCAAGTGCCCCCATGTTCACGCGGGCGTTGTGGAAAGCGTTCCGGCGGCGCTTCGCGCGATCACCGGCAACGGCGTAAACGTTCTTGCCATGGGCGCGTTTTACGTTGCGCCCCAGATGGGATGCGACATTGCGGACGCGTATCTTAATGCCGAGCTCGGCAGCGGCTACGAATGGTGGCACAACTTCTATGAATTCCATAAGCTTGCTATTGACGAGCTTGAGGCGTTCGACTATGAGGAGTACAAGAAGAACGGCTTTAAGGTAAAGAAGCTCGGCGATTTTCCGCTGACGCTGGAGACAAAGCCGGAGGGCGTAAAATGAAATTCATTGAAAAGATAAGGCGCAAGCAGGCGGATATCAGGAGCGAACGCCAGCCCGTGCTCGCTTTTTTGGGCGACAGTGTGACGCACGGGTGTTTTGAGCTTTATATTAAAAACGGCAATATTGAACCGGCTACATACATGGAGAAGGGATATCACGAGAAGGTGAAAAAAATTCTCGGCATGCTTTATCCCACGGTTCCGGTCACCGTGGTCAACGCCGGGATAAGCGGCGACAACTCATCCTGCGGGCTTGAACGGCTGGAGAGGGACGTTTTGAGCTACGGACCCGACATGGTCGTGGTCTGCTACGGGTTGAATGACGCTATGGCGGGCGAGAACGGCATAAATACGTATACCGGGGCGCTCCGGCAGATATTTGCGAAAATAAGGGGGTCGGGCTCGGAGGTCATATTCATGACTCCGAACGTAAGGTCGGACAATTTAAGTGTGTCGCTCGGGAATAAACAGCTGGACGACTGCGCGCTCCGAGTCATCAATAACGAGGCGTCCGGCATGCTTAAAAAGTATTTGGATGCCGTGCGCGGACTGTGCAAAGAGGAAAACGTGCCCCTCTGCGACTGCAACGCAATCTGGAACATGCTCCGCGACAATGAGGTTGACATCAACATGCTTCTTTCAAACAGGATAAACCACCCGACGGAGGAAATGGACTGGGTGTTTGCGTACGAGATTGTAAAGACCATGCTGTCCTTATAAAAAGGCGGTGCAAAAGGAGATGGGAAAATGAAGTTTAATGACTGCTTTGCACTGCGGTTTAACCTTTATAAGTGCGGATACGGCTTTCCCGAAAACGTTCACGTGTTTTCCGGAATGTACGGAGAGAGCGAGGAGTTTTTAAATAGCTGCCTTGCCGATTATGAGAATATCAACAAAAAAAGCGCGGAGGAGATCATCGGAAAATACCGCGGAAAGACCGATGCTCTTTCGGGCAAAACGGTACTTTTTACGGGCGACTCCATAACGAGCGACAGGCTGAGCTATGAAAAGATATTGGAAAGGGTTTTAGATAAAAGCCGCATTGTTGACGGAGCAATCTCCTCGTCGAGAACGCAGGACCTTATAAATGTTTTAGACAATTTCCTTTTCGCGTTCAAGCCGGATATCGTTTCTGTCATGATAGGGACGAACGATTCAATATGCACCGATAAGGATTGTGAGAATAACTCGGTTTCATTAAGCGAATATGAGCGGAATATCGGGATAATCGCGGACAAGATAAAGTCCGCCGGCGCAAAGATGGTGTTAAACTCCGTGGCGGAAGCGGACTATGAAAAGTTCAACCGCATAAAGCCGTACCGGAGCATAAATAAAGAAATAAACGAAAAGTACAACGCGGTGTTAAAAGAAGCCGCATTAAAAAGCGGCGCGGTGTTTAACGATTACAGGGATAAATTGAGGGAGTTTGACCCGGAGCTTTTGCATGAGCCGGACGCTCTTCATTTATCGCCGTTTGCGCAAAGGCTCGTTGCCGAAACGGTGCTTGACGCGCTTTTAAAAGCATAAAAAAACGGCACCGTGATTAAAATAGGTGCACCTAAAAATCCTCCCGTCATTTACTCCGTAAATGCCACCGTCTCGCTGCGGCTCTCCTCACGCCTCGGTTCTGGCAGTCCACCGGACTTGAATTCATTGCCTCGGCGCCGCCAGAGCTACCTTTAGCTCTTGAGGGCTTTAAAAGGCTCCCTTGCTAAACGGCGTGGCGGAAAAAGACAACAAAGTCTTTTTCCGTTAGGTGCGAAAAACCGTTCAAGGTTTTGTCGCACGCTCTTAAAACCGCAAAGGCGGTTTTAAGCTGGCACGGCGCAGCCGTGACTGAGGGATTTTTCAGTGCACCCGTTTAAGCTAAGAGCTGACTTTTTTACGCATTACTTTTGCCAGTTTGAATACAAAAAGCACTGTAACCTAAGGTTACAGTGCTTTTTTCGTAAAACCATTACTGTTTTATCCCGGACCGGCTTTTGGAGGGCTTTTTGCTTGCTATTTTTCTTTCGCCGGTCTGTCCGGCGGATAGTAATAGTGCGACGGGGAGATGGAAAAGTGCTTTTTGAACTCGACCGAAAAATGTTTGTAGTCGGTATATCCGCACATGTCCGCAATCTCCTGAAGACTGTAATATTTGCTCATGATAAGAGAAGAAGCATATTCCATGCGCTTGGTGATAACGTACTTTTTCGGCGACATATTGAATTCCTTATTGAAAAGCTTTCGGAAATATGTGTCGCTCATCATCGATTTTTTGGCAGCCTCTGTCAGCGAAAAATCCTTCCTGAACATATTTTCTTTTATGTAGAGTATCGACGGCGATATTTTCTGATTTTCGGACTCGGAATACTTGGTGTCCTTGTTGAACTCGGAAAAAATACTGTTTAAAATTGCGGCGGACTTGTAACGGTACGCCGTGTTTTTCTGCGTCCAGCAGGATAAGAGGCTTTTAAAAAGCGTCTCGTACTTTTCCCAGTCGTCCGGCACGAACTTTTCGATCTTATCGTGCGAGTAATTATAGACCTTGAAATGAATGGAGATCGATTCGTTCACCGTTCCCGTGCACTGGGTGACGACAGAACCCGGAATGTAGCAGACGGAGTGATCCGGAATATAGATGGACTGATTCCTGCTTTCATAGAGCATATCGGCTTTTAATTTATAGGATAATGTGTCAAACGCTCCCGGAAAATTGCGCGGGGGACCGAACCAGTAATACGGGAACACGTCCAGTATCTGGAAAACAATGTCCTTCTGTTCGAAAATCACGAAAAATCACCCCTTTACAGTAGTAATTATACCAGATTTGTTTCGAAAAGTCAACCTTTTTTGCTGGTTTTAGGGTGTACATATATGAGCAAAAATGGTATATTAAAAATGTACATATGGGCGCAGAAAAACGCGCCGGTTTTATACATATTTTAAAAGGGAAGGAAGATTATTATGAAGGTTAAAAAATTGTGTGCCCTGGTGACGGTTTTTGCCCTTATGGCAATTTTCTCACTTGCCGGGGTTAAGGCAGAGGGCAAAGTGGCAAAGATCGGTGAGACAGAATATGAGACATTTGATTTAGCCGTTGCCGCTGCAACCGAAGGACAGACGGTCGAGCTTATAAACAACGCGGAGTTTTCCGGCGGAGTGACGATTGATAAAAGCATTACGATCGACGGAAAGAACTTCACGCTGACAGATGTGGGAGCAAGCGGAGCGGGGACATTTTCGATAAAAATAACATCCGGTACCGTGACGGTGAAAAACATAACAATAAAGAGGACTAATCAGAAGACGAATGCTTTCTTTTGGCTTCCGAACGACGGAGCAACACTTACACTTTCTGATAACGTCACGATGGATGGTATTAAGGGCGGAAACGGTGCTGCGGTTTTGCTTGAAGGCGGCGGAAACTGCAAACTTAATATCACCGGTGAGAATGTTGAAATGATAAACTGCACCGGGTATTTCGGGGCAATCGGATTGACTAATAAAAGCGTTAGTGTCATTGACAATGTCGATATTTCTTTAACGGATGCATCGGGAACAGCGCGTAACGGTATCGGACTTCATAGCAATGCGAAGCTTACAATGAAAGCCGGCAAGATTTCCGGATATAAGAAAGCCGGAATCGGATTAGGAAATGAGAGTTGGCATAAAAAAATGGGCGCCGAGGCGGTTATAGACATTCAGAGTGGAGTCACAATTGAAAATTGCACAACCGGTATCTATATGGCCGGAAGCCCCAGCGTTAAAATGGCCGGCACGATTACGGGCGGAACAACAGGCATCAATGCATCCTCGGAGAGCGGATTTGAATTTGCTGGAACACTTGATTTTAGCGGAAAAGTTGAGAACTGCACCGGAAACGGTATCTTAGCGTCCGGCGGAACCGTCAACATAAACGGCGGTGAAGTAACAGGCGGAAACAACCTGATATTGGTTGACGGAGATTCGGCAAAACTTAATGTGACCGGCGGAATAATTACAAGCACGGGTGTTTGCGTTAATGCAAACAAGGGAACCGTCAACATATCCGGCGGAATGATCAATACCAATGGCTCTGCGATTTATATGGCAGGTGCAGCTACCGCGGTAGTTGAGATGAACGGCGGAACAATCAGCGGCAGCAATACAGCAAAAGGCATACATTTAGCAAGCGGAATCGTTAATATGAAGAACGGAACAATAGAGAAGTTTGAAAGCGGTATCCGAGTACTCGGCGGAACAGCCAATGTATCGGGCGGAACGATTACTGACTGCAAGTACGGTATTGAAGGAAAAAGCGGAACGGTCAGCATGACCGACGGAACAATAGAAAATTGCAGAGGCGCCTCCGGTGATCCCGGATCCGGAATCCGTGTTTACAAGGACGGTACGCTGAGCGTTAATGTATCCGGCGGAACAATTACCAAAAACGAGAACGGCTTGCAGTTGGTCGGAAACGGAGATACGGCAACAATATCGGGAACTGTCAACATAACCGGCAATGACAGCAACATCTATATTCCCGGCAATTGCTACTTATACATTTCGGGAACATTCTCGGGCAAGGTCGGCATCAAGACCGGACGTAACGAACCGGAAAGAATGGCAAACAACGTTCTGGCGTCAGAGGACTTTGCAGGACTTGCTAACCTTGGCTGTATAACGAACGATTACGACGGATCTCGTTTCGGTTATCACAACGGAACAAACTTTGCCTGGACAAATAATCCCGAGCCTGCGACTACGGCCGATTCCGGCGTCTACAGAACCGAAGCAGGCGGAGAAGAGCTCGGTGCCATCCGCTTTATAACCGAATTTCAGGCAGTTCCGACAGACGCGATCGAATACATAGGAACATATGTGCTTAACGATGAAACTGTCAACACAAGCGCAATTCCTGGGGGCACAAAGTTTGTAAAGTTTGAATCATATGAATTGACGAACCTTTCGGCGGACAGCAAAAACGCATATGCGGTTGACGTTATCAATATTGAAAATATTAACTTCGGAAAGCCTGTAATAGGAATAAGCTTTGTTAAGTTAAAAGGCATTGATACACCGAGATACGCAACGGCAGTTGTTAAAAACATTGATACCGATAAATATCTCGGTATCAGCGACGGAACAGACTTTGCTGCACAGGAATAAGGAGGTAACTGAATAATGAAGAATAAGAAAATATATGAAGCTCCGATGTGCTGTGTTACCGAGATAAAGACCGAAGACGTTATAATGGCAAGCGGCAATCTTACGGTTATCGGAAAGGACAAAAACTTCCTCGGAAAGAAAACACTGGAGATAGACTTTAATTAAAATATTTCCGCCCTTTTGCTTTCATTTGCAAAAGGGCGGAATAAAAACATCCCTTGCCTTAAAGGGAGGGGGACCGTATAAGCGGCGGAGGGAGTTAAATGCGGATAAAGGCTTAAGAGAGCTTTCTTTTCGCAGCAACACCGCATTTCGGTTTTATAAAAAGGAGAAACAATATAAGGAGGCATAAAAATGAGAAAGAACGGCAAAAGAATGGTTAGCTTGCTTGCTGCTGCTTCGGTTCTTACATCGCTCTGCACGGTATCCTTTGCCGCGGACAAAACCTATAAGGCACTGGAAGCGGCTGAAAACGGAGGCGGAGCGTCCAAGACGAGCCAGGGCTATGTGATCGAAAGTCCTTACTGCTATATAGGATTTTCCGATGTTGACCTTACCGGAATCAAGACCGTTGCCATCACCGCCAAGGTCGATATGAGCCAGGCGGACGGCGACATGATACAGGTAAGACTCGACGATCCCGTTAAGGGTGATTTTTTGGGATATGTTGAGATAAACGGGCACGATCCCGATAATGCAAAGGTCTTCAAGGGCTCAATTACCGAGACAAGCGGAAAGCACAAGGTATATCTTGTAAGCTCCACGGCATATGCGAAAAGCTCGGTCATAACAGAGGTTTCGTTCCTTACAGAGACCTATGAAAAAGAAAAATACGTTCCGGTCGGCGACAATGTGACGGTTGACACGCACGCATCGACCTGGGCGATGACGGATGCACTCGGAAGAAAGGTTGCAGACTATGAAGAGGTCGGACCCTTAAAGGCGGGCAGACAGGTCGGAATGTTTTACTGGACCTGGTCGCGCGGCGAGCGCGGAAGCGACTACAAGGCAATCAATATGTCCGAGTTTTCGGCGCAGCATCCCGAAATAAAATATGACTATAACAGTGACGTGTGGCCCAAAAACGCGTCATATTACTGGAATGAGCCGCTTTTCGGCTACTACAGCGGAACGGACTACTGGGTTTACAGAAAGCACGCGGAAATGCTTGCAAATGCGGGCATTGACACGATTGTTTTCGACGCGACGAATGACGCAAAGACCTTCAGAAGACAGTCCGATGTTCTCCTTAAAGCGTTCTATGACGCTAAAAAGGACGGACTTAACGTTCCCAAGTTCTGCTTTATGACGCCTTTCGGAAAGACAAACGGCGCGGCAAAGCAGAACATCATGCGCCTTTACTTTAGCGCATACTATGGCGGCAAATGGTCCGACCTCTGGTACATGTGGGAGGGCAAGCCCTTACTTATCGGCTGGCAGAATATGTTAAAGCCGAGAGAGAACGATCCGGTTGACGCGGCGCTGATGCAGGAAATAAAGGACTTCTTTACATGGAGAAGCTGCCAGCCCAACTATGACGAAGGTCAGAACTCCGAGAATCAGTGGGCTTGGCTTGAAATATATCCTCAGCACGGATACACCAAAAATGAGGACGGAAGCTATGAAATGGTTCCTGTAGCCGTTTCGGCGAACTACTCCGAGCAGCTTCGCGACAAGATCGCCATGAATGATAAAAACGTTATGGGCAGAAGCTACACCTCGCGCTACGGTCAGGACAAATCGGTCGGCGCTTATAAGTACGGCTACTTCTTCACCGAGCAGATAAACCACGCGCTCACGATAGACGCCGAGCTTATGTTCGTTGACGGCTGGAACGAGTGGACCGCGGCAAGGCAGCCGTACTGGCAGAACGTTGTCAACGCGAGCGGCGATACATATGACAACGAGGCGAGCCGCGATATCGAGCCGACCAAGGGCGATATGGGCGATAACTACTATGCTCTTTTGGTTGACGCGGTGAGAAAGTGGAAGGGCGCAGAGCCCGTTCCCACTGCCGGGGAAGACAAGACGATCGACCTTAACGACGTTTCGTCCTGGGACAGTGTGACTCCCGTTTACTACAACAACAAGGGCACATATAACAGAAATTCCGAATCCTACGGAATCAAATACGAAAACAACACGGCAAGAAACAACGTTATAAGAGCAAAGGTATCGAAAGACTCTGGAAACCTCTATTTCCTGGCTGAGTGCGCGGCGGATATCACCGAGCAGACGGGAAATGACTGGATGAAGCTTTATATTGATACCGACAGAAACAGACCCACCGGCTGGGAGGGCTACGATTACGTTATCAACTCTCCGGCGGCGGGCAGCATCTCCCGCCTTAACGCGGACGGCAGCACCGAGACTATCGGCACCGCGGAATTTAAGGTATCCGGCAATAAGCTTTCAGTCAAGGTTCCTAGAGCGCTTTTGGGACTTTCCGGCGAGCTTAGCTTTGAGTTTAAGTGGGTCGACAATGCGTCGGGCGACATATTGAACCTTTATGCGGACGGTAACTCAGCTCCCATGGGCAGATTCAACTATGTTTACACCCAGAAGGCGCAGAAGGCGCTTTCCGACGACGTAAGAAAGCAGCTTTCCGGCATTACCGTATTAAAGGACGGCTCAAACAGAGTTATCATGTCCGGCGGCAAGGCATATGCTTATGACAAGAACATAAACTACGGCGCAAGGCGCATAAACGGCGTAATGTATTTCCCGGCAGAGCTTTTGTATGACGCTCTGGGCTATAAGGTCGAGTGGGACGGCGGACGCAATATGTTAAAGGTTTTCTATGACGACTTTTTATACACCGTTGCGGGAACGGGCGAGGCAAGAGTCAACGGCGTGTTAAAGGCGGTTACAAACCCCGTCACGGTAATTGACGGAATTCCTTATGTTCCGGTTACGCTTCTTAAAGAAAACTTAGGCATCCAGGTTTACGATTCGGGCAGCCTGTCCGCATTCGGAACGGGAATAAACGGCGCAGTCATCGACTCGCTCGTAAACGAGTTTTAACGGAAGGGAGAGAAAAAAGTGAAAAAATTATTATCGGTATTAACAATATTTGCTTTAATTTTAAGCACTGTGATCTTTTCCGCCGCGGCAGAGACTATCGGCATAGCGTCGGATGAGCTCCCGACAACCGGGTGGAAGTTTGAGGCTTCCTCCACAAACGCAAATAACGGCGTTCCCAATGAGGTTCCGGAAAACGTTATCGACGGAACCGCGGAAAAGCACTGGCATTCCTTGATAAACCCCAAGGCAGAGGGTCCTCACTGGATTACGATAATCCTTCCCGAGGCACAGAAAATCGGCGGACTCAGGTACACACCCAGAGCGAACATGTGCGCAGGTAACTGCCAGAAGTACGAAATTCAGGTTTCCAATGACAACAAGAAGTTTGAAAAGGTTGCCGAGGGAACATGGATTCCCAACGCAGACACGAAGACGGCTAAGTTCACGAAGGACGTGACCGCAAAATATGTTAAGCTCATCATTTTAGAGGGCGTCGGCGGATTCGGAAGCGCCGGCGAGTTAAGGCTTGTAAAGGCGGGTTCTGCCGCCACGGGCACAACAGGTTCGACCGGTACAACAGGTTCGACCGGCACGACCGGTTCAACGGGAACAACGAACACAAGCGCTTCAAATTACGTTGAGCTTTCCACGGCGGGGTGGACGTTTGAAGCGTCCTCCACCAACGCAAATAACGGTATACCTTCCGAGGTTCCGGAAAACGTTATCGACGGAACGCCGGAAAAGCACTGGCATTCCATGATAAACCCCAAGGCGGAGGGTCCTCACTGGATTACGATAGCGCTTCCCACGACTCAGAAGGTCGGCGGATTAAAGTATACCCCCAGGGCAAACATGTGCGCCGGAAACTGCAAAAAGTATGAAATCCAGGTATCCATGGACAACGTAAACTTTGAGAAGGTTGCAGAGGGCGAGTGGATTCCCGATGCGGAAACAAAGACTGCAATATTTAATAAGTTGGTTGAAACGCGCTTTGTAAAGCTTGTCATATTAGACGGTGTCGGCGGATTCGGAAGCGCCGGCGAGATAAGACTTTTAGGACCCAAGGGCGCCGACAGTGCCGTCTCAAACGTCAAGGAGATAGACAAAGAGCTCCCGACAACGGGCTGGACGCTTTTAGCTTCCTCCACGAACGCGAATAACGGCGTTCCGGCGGAAATTCCGGAAAGAGTTATCGACGGCGACCCGGCGACTCACTGGCACTCAATGATAAATCCCAAAGCGGGAGAGCCTCACTGGATTACGATCGTGCTCCCTGACGAGCAGGAGATCGGCGGTTACCGCTACACTCCCAGAGCGTCGGGCGAGGCGGGCGTCTGCACCGACTATGAGATATACGCATCAAACGACAATGTGAACTTTGAAAAGCTTGCCGCGGGTAAGTGGGACACGGGAACGGACCCCAAAACGGTTTACTTTGTAAAGAACGTTAAGGCAAAATATGTGCGTCTTGAAATCGTTCACGGCGTTTACGGATTCGGAAGCGCCGGCGAGTTAAGGCTCATGGTGCCCAATCCCAAGAAAAAGACCGAGGCGCTTAACGCAACGATAAAGCTTGACAGCGCCCAGGGCGGAAACAAGACGGAGGAAGGCGACAAGGGCGTTGAACTTCCCCAGACCGGCTGGACGGTTAAGGCATCGTCGGTCAACACGCAGGACGACGGAGTAACGCCGAGAGAGTCCGATCAGAAGCTTATCGACGGCGACCTTAATTCAATGTGGCATTCAAAGATCAGCCCCAAGGACCCGGCTCCTTTTGAGATTTTGCTGACACTTCCCGAAGTTACAAGCGTTAACGGCTTCCGCTACTATCCGAGACAGGACGGCGGAGCGGGAATATGCACAAAGTTTGAGCTTCACGCATCGGCGGACGGCAAGACATTTTATAAAATGGAAGAGGGAACATGGGAAAGCACTACCGCGGCAAAGACGATAAGCTTTGTCGGAAACGTGAAGGTCAAGGCATTTAAATTCGTCATCGTTGAAGGCACCGGCGGCTTCGGAAGCGGAGCGGAGATAAAGCTCTTGGAGGCAAAGACTGGACTTGACGAGATCGACGTTTCAAAGTATGAAGAGGCTAAAAAGAATTATCTTCTTTCGGCTTATATGTTTGACGGAATGAAGATACATACACCCGGCGAATCGAACCTCATCGCTCACCGTATGACGGACGGGGAAAAGACATCGTTCTGGTACTCGGCATCGGTATTAAACGGCGAGCCTGTGGCAATCGACTGTGAATTTTCCTATCCATACACGATAAAGGGCATAAGATACATGGGCAGACAGGACGGACGCGAATCCGGAAACTTCCTGAAAATAAAGGTTGAAAAATCAATGGACGCAAAGACCTATGAATCCGTAGGAGAATTCAGTATAGCGTCCTCAAAGAATGTATCTAAAGACATATATTTCGACAAGGATGTTGCCGCAAAGTATTTAAAGATCACCGTTTTAGAGGGCAAGGATAATTTTGCGGCATGCGCGGACATCTACTTCCTTCAGAACACAAAAACGCATGAAGAGGAAATGAAGAAGGATGAGGAGAAATATGTGCTTAAGATAGGCTCGGGCGAGATTAAGGTAACCAAAGAAGGAGCCGAGAAGACCGTCACTATCGACGCAGCGCCTTATATCTATAACGGATCTACCATGATTCCGCTCCGCGGACTTCTGGAAGAAATGGGCTGCGAGGTAAGCTGGACGGGAGAGACCGAAACAATCACTGTCAAGAGCGTTTTTGACGAGATGAAGTTCGGAATCGAAAACCCGGCGGTTACCATAAACTCCGTTCGCTACAATTGTCCCGTGGCTCCCCAGATAACAAACAGCCGCACATATATCCCGCTCCGCTTTGCTTCGGAAAATCTGGGATACAAAGTGTACTGGAACGGGGAAACGCAGGAAATTACAATTTCAACAAAATAAAGGGGGATGTATATGATTAAAAAAACACTTGCAGTAATAATGGTTCTGGCAATCGCGGCATCATTTATCGGCTGCGGAGAGAAGAAAATTGATAAAACGGCATGGGCTGACATGGAGATAACCGTCGGCGCATTCAGAGATTTTAACGACGCACCCAGACTTGAGGGCTACAAGATGGGCGCTGACAAGTTCACAGAAGAGTACGGCACGAAGGTAAACTTCATGCTTGCCGGCGGAGACGGATTGGGCGACGATATCGTTGCGGCGATAATGTCCGGCAACCCCTGGCAGATACAGTTCGTTTGGGGTATCTCGGTACTTCCCTTGGCATACAACGAGGACCTTTACGTTCCGATCACAGAGTATGTAGACTTTGACAAAAACGACAAGATCGACAAGCTTTCGATGGACGCTAACTACTGGAAGGGCGAATACTACGGTATAAGCGCGCTTCCGATGCAGGAAATCTATTATGTTGTATATAACGAGACATGGATGAAGGAGCTCGGCATAAAGACTCCCTATGAGTATTATGAAGAGGGCAAATGGGACTGGGATGCTTATAAGACGATCTGCGCGGCTGCCGTTGAGGCAGGCTCGGGCACGAGAAGCGAGGTTCGCCGTCCCCATACGGGCAGAAAGTATATGTCCAAGTGGGATCTTGACAAGGGCGAGGTTACCGTTACCTACGATTCACCCGAAAACGTTGAGTGGCTCAACTTCTGGGGCGACCTTATCACCAATCCCAGATACGATTACTTCCATCAGGGCTATGTATCGGAGCGCGGAATAATGATGCGTGACAACGTTATGCCCGAGATCATGGAGTATGAGATCACAAACGGAACAAACGATGTTATAAGATACATAAACTTCCCCGGCAAGGACGGCGAAGTAAGCTCTTACATGACCGACGGACACTTCATGTTCGTTAACGGTATCTCCGAGGAGGAGCTTCAGTGCTCCATCGAGCTCGCAACATACATGGTTGACGAGCAGTCCAAGAAGGTTGACAGCCTCTATAAAGAGCATATGTGCGACGAGGACTATGCAATCTGGGAAAAGACATTGGAGAACATGACCTTCCTTCCCGGCGCGTTCTATGACGGCGTTTGGGAGATCGGCGATAAGTTCATTGCCGACATGAAGGCAGGAAAGTCCGTTGCAACGCATATTGCGGAGAATACGGAGGCACTTAAGGCGAAGGCAGAAGAGTATAACGAAAAGTATGCCGACGGCTACAATAAATAAGTCAGTTATCTTAAATTTTTATAGAGAATGAATTGCAAAAACCGCAATGATTTGATTCTCAAAATGGGTGCTTAAAAAAGGAGATGCCGCTCTTCGTATTTTTTAAGCACGGCGCGGCTGCTCTGCATTCCTTCCGCGGGCAGTCCGCGCGTTCCTCCAATTAAAAAAGTACTGTAACCTAAGGTTACAGTACTTTTTTCGTAAAACCGATACTTTCTTATCGCGGACCGACTGAAAGGTGAGCCTTTATTATATTAAATTCAGTCTTCTTACAGCGTAAACATAGGCAAGCATGCAGCTTGAATACCACTCGCTTGACTTTGTGGGAACTCCGGTTATGGGGTCGATCTCCTGCGCAAGGCAGATTTCGCCGAAATGCTCCGTCCACGTCTCAACCCATTTTCTTAAGATGTAGTCAAGATCCCCGCTCCAGCCGTAGTAGTCCATCCAGCGTGTGCACCTTAAAATGATAAGCCCCTGGGTGTAATAGCCCCAGCAGTTAAAGTCCGGGTGATTGATAACGGACGGATCGTTGACAGCCATTGAGGGGAAGGGATAGGGAGTCCAGAACTCATCGGGATTTTTAATGTGCTCTTTATATATGCAGTCTATAAGCTCAGCATCCTTCTCTTTGTCGAGCACCTTTTCAAGGAAAAGGTGGAATATGGTGCTGGACTTGTATTTTCTCTTTTCGGAGAACCTGTCAACATCGTAAAAGAAATTGTCGTTTTCGTCATAGCAGTATTTGAAAATGTTTTTCTTTACTTCCTCGGCGGAGGATGACCATGCGCGCTCTTCATCGCTCTTGCCCAATATTGCCGCCATTTTTGAAAGCGCAACCTCATCGGCGTAGAAGTTACAGTTCATGTCTACCGCCAAAATGGGGGTTATCCCATCGTCCGGAGGAAGGACGGAGGCGTTCTGCCGTACTCCGTTTTTGGAGTTCCCGTTGGGCCAGGCAATTCCCTCAAGCCTTCCGCTGTTGTCATGCCCCGTGTCAAATCCGCAGAACATCTCGATAAGACCGCGCCCGGTCGTCATTCTGTACTTTCTAAACCACGCGTTCCATCTGCATCCCGAGCTGTATACCTTTTCCAAAAATGCTTTATTGCGGTTCATTTCGTAAACCTCAAGCGCTAATGTCAGAAACGAAACGCACTCCTGGATGTGAGAATATCTCACGAGGCTTTCGGGATCGTCATTCGGGAACTTGTTGCCGTCCATCACGGTGAAGGGAAGCTGACCTTCTTCTGTCTGACGGTCAATGAATAAATTGATCGCATTTTCTGCGAGATTTATGTATTCGGGTTCAAGACGCGCAAACATAACAGAATCATATGTATGCTCCATCCAGAGTCCCGGATACTGATCCGATATTAGAAACAGGGGGTCCTTCATGCCCTTGAAGCAGGCAATGTGTACGTTACGGATCCTTGACATGACCTCGTCATAAATCTTTTTGATTTTTGCTTTATCCGCCAATTTCTTTTCCTCCGATACTCACATAAATTACTCATAACATTTTACCACAGAAAATGGCATTTTTCAATAGTTTTGCCGCATTTATTTTCATAAATGCGGCAAAAAATTATGAGTATTTTTTGTTTTCTTTCAGTTGTCCTCTCTTTTAATCGTAACCGTCTGAGTATCCCCGTCCCAGGTGACGGACGCGCCGAGATTTTCCGCGACGAAGCGGACGGGAAGATAGGTTCTTCCGTCCTCGATGAACGCCGGAGCGTCAAGCGGCAGCAAGTGAGAGTCGGAAACAAAGTCGTTTACCCATGGATCCCACACCTTTGCATTATTCCCGCCGATGACAATGTCAATTTTCTTTTTGTCCTTAATTATGGTGACGGTCTCGGTGCTGCCGTCCCACGATATTGAAGCGCCGAGCTTTTCCGCGACAAGGCGGATCGGGAGCATGGTGCGTCCGTTAACGATTTTGGGGGCAGCGTCCGCCGCAAAGCTGTAATCTCTTATTGATGCGGACTTGTCGCCGATTTTTAAGCTGAGCGTGAAGGGGAGCGTATAGTCTTTTGTGCTTTTCTCTTTCTTTGCCGCTTCATTCGAAACTGCGGAAACGATTGCGCCGTCCTTAACGAAGAGAATCATGTCCTTCGCGTCCGCCTTCAAGTCGCCGTCGGCAATGGAAAGGACAGCGTCAGACACCTTTTCGCCGTTCGGTTCTTCAAAAGAGTAGTGTATTCCCGTAACGGTTGCCTTGCCGCCGGAAACGGTAACGTCGGCAATGTATTTATCATAGCCGAATTTTATGAGCAAGCCGTTCGGCAGGGTATATATGAGGTCGGGATAAAATCTGCGCACCCCGTTCTCGTCGCGGTTATAGCCGCCGGTCGCGGGAATAGATACAAGCAGCGCGTCGTAAATAATCTTTGCCAGCTGAGCATACGTAACCTCGGTGAACCGGCTGTAGGTTGTAAGTGACGGGTAAAGCGGCAGCTGACCGGACATACCGGGAAACAGGGTGCCCGCAATTATACTGTTCAGAGTGGTAGCGTATATGTTTTCCTCGCTTTGGGGTTCTGAGTTCTCATTATATCTATTGGGATTGAAGTTCTTTTTCCAGAGATTTAAGAATTCGTCATAGGTCACAAACTTTTTCGCGTCGTCGTAAACGTTGGGAAGAATGCCGAGATCATAGCAGACCTTGACCGCCAGAGGGCACTCGATCTCCGCGTTCTCGGCGTAGTCAAATTTCGTTCTTCTTCCGGTTACAGGTTCTTCCGCGGGCGTTTCCTTTGCCGGCTCGGTTTTTTCGGGCTCTGCCGGAACGCTTGTCGCCCCGTTATTTTCGGCTGAGGAAGCGCCGCTGCCGACGTAATTATATGGAGCGGACATTTCGGAGATTCCGTAGACCGGCATGTTCGGTTCGTTGCAGTCATAACTGTTAATATCGTTTTCGTCGCCCGAGTATGCGCCGACCTTGACGGTGTAGCTTCCGGTTCCGTAAGTTCTCATGGTACCCTCGACGGATTCATACGATAAGTCGTCGTAATCGGGGTCGCGCTCGGAAAACCAGCAGTCAACAAATGCATTGTCCTTATAGATGTAAAGGACATAAATATCGCACCCAGGCACAAGGTCCCATGCGATCCATTTATCGTCGTTTGTGTTCCAGCCAAGGTCCATCCCCGTGACCCAGCGGACATTTTCAGGCGCGCCGGCGGCAAACGCCGTCACCTGCATGAGCATAATTAAACAAAGAATTATGCCGACCGTTTTTTTGAGTTTGTTTTTCATTTTAATCCCCCTTAAGTATTGATAAAATAATAATACCACATTTTACATGTTAATTCAATGGCTTAAATAATAAAAACGCAAAATCTTCAAGATGATTTTGCGTTTTTGTACGAAATTATTATGTGGCACGGAGCAAAAATCAGCCCGCTTATGATCAATAAAGCTTTGCGCCTGCCGGGATGTGAGGATCGACCATGAGAAGATGGAGCTTTTCTTCGCCCTCTTCATTGTGAATCGCGGATAAAAGCATACCGCACGAATCGATGCCCATCATCGGTCTGGGCGGAAGGTTGGTGATAGCAATAAGCGTCTTTCCTAAAAGCTCATCGGGCTCATAGAACGCATGAATACCGGAAAGTATGGTGCGGGGAGTGCCCGTTCCGTCGTCAAGCGTGAACTTTAAGAGCTTTTTGGACTTCGGAACCGCCTCGCATGCTATAACCTTGACCGCTCTGAAATCGGACTTTGAGAATGTCTCAAAATCAACAAAGTCTGAAAATAACGGCTCGATCTCCACATTGGAAAAATCTATCTTCTCGGGCGCCGCGCTGAAGGGCTCTTTTGACGAAGCTTCCTTTTTTGCACCGTCCAACGGCTTCATTGTGGGGAAGAAGAGCACATCTCTTATAGAGGTTGCGCCGGTTAAGAACATCACGAGTCTGTCAATTCCGATGCCGATACCGCCCGTGGGAGGCATACCGTATTCAAGAGCGGTGATGAAATCATCGTCCATCATGCCCGCCTCATCGTCGCCTGCCTCGCGGAGCTTAACCTGACGGAGGAATCTCTCCTTCTGGTCAAACGGATCGTTAAGCTCGGAGAACGCGTTTGAAAGCTCTTTTCCGAACGCGTAGCACTCGAATCTCTCGGTATATCTGGGATCGGTCGGGCTCTTTTTCGCAAGGGGCGAAATCTCGACCGGGTGATAGGTGATGAATGTCGGATTAATAAGGTGGTCTTCAACATATTCCTCGAAGAAGAGGTTTAATATGTCGCCGATCTCGTGAGACTCGGTAAACTCAATGTTATGCTCCTTTGCAGCCTTTCGCGCCTCGTCAAGGTCGGTTATCCTGTCAAAGTCAACGCCTGCGTATTCTTTAACCGCCTCGCTCATGCTCATTCTCTTCCATGTGCCTGCAAAGTCCGCCTCCATGCCCTGCCAGGAAAGAGTCGTTCGTCCGGGATAGATCGTGTCTATAAGGTGGTGGACAAGCCCCTCCATAAGGTCCATCATATCGTGAAAATCGGCATAAGCCTGGTAAATTTCGATCGTAGTGAACTCGGGGTTATGAGTCTGATCCATGCCCTCGTTCCTGAACTGGCGCCCCATCTCGTAGACTCTTTCCATACCGCCGACAATAAGCCTCTTTAAGTGAAGCTCCGTCGCGATACGAAGGTACATGTCAATGTCAAGCGCGTTGTGATGCGTGATGAAGGGACGCGCCGCAGCGCCGCCGGGAATGGTGTTGAGCATGGGAGTGTCAACCTCCAAAAATCCGCGTGTGTCAAGATAATTTCTGATCTCGCGCACGATTTTGCTCCTCTGCATAAAAACGTCCTTCACGTCCGAATTCATTATAAGGTCAACGTATCTCTGACGGTAGCGCGAGTCCATGTCCTTAAGTCCGTGAAACTTTTCAGGGAGCGGACGCATCGACTTGGAAAGGAGGGTGCAGGACTCAAGATGCACCGAAATCTCGCCTCGCTGAGTTTTAAATGCAATTCCCGTAACGCCGACAATATCGCCGATGTCAAGCTTTTTAAACTTTGCATAGGCATCGTCTCCCATATCGTCCTTCTTGGCGTAAAGCTGAATCTTGCCCGATAAATCGCGAAGGTCGCAGAACGAAACCTTGCCCATGCCGCGCTTTGACATAAGGCGCCCCGCAAGGGTAACACGCTTGCCTTCCATCGCTTCAAAATTCTCCGTTATGTCCGAAGCCCTGGTATCTCTTTCAAACTTTGTGATCTCAAAGGGATTTTCACCCGCGGCAACGAGCTCTGAAAGCTTGTCGCGGCGGACCTTCATGACCTCGTTGATATCTTCTGTAACGACCTCGTTATTTTTAACTTCCTGTGCCATAGTATTCCTCCGTTATATCTTAATATATCTATTATACACTACAATAAAAACTATTTCAAGTAAATTTTGCCATCTCGTCCGAAAGCTCTTCCCATTTTGAGTAAAGCCCGGAAAGCTCTTTTTCGGTTTCCTCTTTTTCCGAGTGCCAAGCCATAGCCTTTTCAATGTCCGCCGCCTCGTCGGAAAATAACAGCGCGTCAAGAGACGAGATTTTTTCCTCAAGCTCCGCTATTTTCTCCTCCGCTTTTTTAAGGTGTGACGCCGCCTTGCGCCGCGCCGCCTCGGCTTCCTTCCTTTTTTTATAGTCCTCGCCGCCGGATTTTACTTCCGCTTTTTTCTCGGGCTCGGGACCTTGACTTTTTTCAAGGAAATAGTCATAGTTTCCGTTATATAATGTGAGCGTGCAATCCGTCATTTTATATATCTTGTCCGCAAGCGCGTTGATAAAATATCTGTCATGCGAAACGGCAAGTATCGTGCCGGAATAACTTTTAAGCGCGTCCTCCAGCGCCTCCTTTGAGAAAATATCCAGATGGTTTGTCGGCTCGTCCAATATTAAAAAGTTGGAGTCCGATAACATTATCTTGCAGAGAAGAACGCGCGCCTTTTCGCCGCCGGAGAGCGAGCCGATCAGCTTAAAGCAATCATCATTCCGGAACAAAAACGCGGCAAGAGATGAGCGTATCTTTGTTCTGTCAAGCCCGGGATAAGCGTCCGCGATCTCGTCAAACACCGTTTTTCCGTCGCACAGATTCGTGTGCTGCTGCTCATAATATCCTATATAGATTCCGTTGCCGAGCCTTACGGTGCCGAAATCCGGCTTTTCGGAGCCCATGATCATTTTCAAAAGCGTTGTTTTTCCGCATCCGTTGTCGCCGAGCAAAAATACGCGCTCGCCTTTATAGATGTTCATGTCCGCCCCCGATAAAATCACGTTGGAGCCGAAGCTTTTCTTTATACCGGCGACCGTTAAAACCTCGTTCGCGCCGCCCTCTTTTGCATCGAACGAAAAGTCGATGGACGCTTCCTTTTCCTCCGGCGTTTCCATCGTCGCGGCGATACGGTCAATCATCTTCTGCTTGCTTTCCGCAGTCTTGATGTTTCGTTCGCGGTTCCACTGCTTCTGCCGGGCGATAATGCCCTCGATGCGTTTTATTTCCTTCTTTTTAAGTTCATAGCTTTTAGCCTTCGCCGCATCGTCCGCTTCCTTTTTCTTTATAAAGTCGGAATAGCTTCCCGTGTATGACGTGATTTTGCCGTTCGAGAGCCCGAGCGTCACGTCCGTCGTCCTATCAAGAAAATACCGGTCGTGCGAAATGACGATGTATGAGCCCTGATATGAACGAAGGAACCCTTCAAGCCAGCGGACGGACGACATGTCCAGATGGTTTGTCGGCTCGTCCAGAAGCAAAAGGCTGTGCCTGCCCAGTAATAAACGGGCGAGAAGGAGCCTTGTTTTTTCACCGCCGGAGAGCGATGAAAAAGGGCGGTCAAAGTCGTCCTCTGAAAATCCGAGCCCGATAAGCGCGCCGCGTGCACGGCTTTTATATATAAATCCGCCGGCGGCTTCGTACTCGGTCATAAGATTGTCCTGCTTTTTTATGAGCGCCTCGTCCGGCTCCTTTTCAAGGGCAAGCCTTATCTCTTCCAAAGAAGCCTCCATGTCCGAAAGATGGGAAAACTCCTCCATGACCTCCCGGAGCACCGTTTTTTCCGAGGCGTACTCGATGTTTTGCTTAAGGTATCCGACCGAGGCGGACGGGCTTAGGAATATCTCGCCCGAGTCTAATTCCATCTCTCCCGTTATCACCTTAAAAAGTGAGGTTTTGCCCGCTCCGTTCGCGCCGACAAGACCGCACTTTTGACCTTCATCAATATGAAAATTAAGATTATCAAAAAGGCGGACATCGCCGAAATATTTTCTTCCGCCCGAAATATTTAAAAGTGCCATTAAAGATCAAAACCTTTCCTATTAATTCATTTTATCAGTCCGAGGGGAATATGTCAATAAAAACTTGATTTTTAAGCGGTCATATGTTAAAATAATTAGAATATGAAAAATGTGACGGGGAGTGAGTTTTTTATGAGCGATTCTGAAAATATCGTTGCCGGGAGAAATCCGGTGACGGAGGCTATAAAAGCGGGGAGGACGATTGATAAAATTTACATAAAAAGCGGGGATAAGACCCTCGGGCGGATAATTGCCCTTGCGAAGGAGCATAAGATTCCGGTCGCATCGGTAAGCGCCGAGAAGCTTTACGAGATGTGCCCGTCCTCTCCGCATCAGGGAATCGTCGCGCGCTGCGCTGCGAAGGAGTACAGTACGGTTGAGGATATTTTATCGTACGCCAAGGAAAAAGACGAGGATCCCTTTATCGTGATATGCGACAGGATAACCGACCCGCACAACTTGGGCGCAATCATAAGAAGCGCAAACGCGGCGGGCGCGCACGGAGTCGTGATAGCGCGCCATGAGGCGGCGGGGCTTTCCGCAGTCGTGGATAAAACGAGCGCGGGGGCGCTTGAATATACGCGCGTGGCGAAGGCGGCAAATATCACGAAAACCATTCTGGAACTTAAAAAGAAGGGGCTCTGGATTGCAGGCGCGGCAATGGGCGGCGAAAGCATGTATAAGACCGACCTTAAGGGACCTTTGGCAATCGTTATCGGCAGCGAGGGGGACGGGATAAGCCGCCTCGCGGCGGAAAGCTGCGACTTTTTGGTATCGATCCCGATGTTCGGCGAGACGGAGTCATTAAACGCGTCATGCGCGGCGGCGGTGCTGCTTTACGAAGCGGTGCGCCAGAGAAAGAATTAATTTATACAATTCTCGTCATTTGCCGACGGTATATTTATAACTTTTTACTCTGGAAATTATGCATTAAAAAAGCTATAATAAAGTTTGTGAATAGTTTAACGCAAGGCAGGCGGGAAAGAAAAGAAATTTTTAAGGAGGATATTTATGAAAGCTGTAGTAACCGTGATAGGTGAGGATAAAGTCGGCATTATAGCCGCGGTCAGCTCCTATCTTGCGGAAAATTCGGTGAATATACTGGATATTTCGCAGACGATCATGGCGGATACCTTTACGATGATAATGATGGTGGAGACCGAAAAGGCAAAGGTTTCCTATGAAGAGCTTGCAAAGGGGCTTTCGGATGTCGGAAAAAAATGCGGTGTTTCGGCGTCCGTCCAGAGCGAGAAAATTTTCAATTCGATGCACAGAATATAAAATCTAACATTACAGAAAGGATTTTTGGACTATGCTGACACCTTTTGAAATAGGGGAAACCTTAAATATGATAAAAAAAGAGCATCTGGACGTCCGCACGGTAACAATGGGAATATCGCTTTTGGACTGTATGGAGTCCGATGCGGATGAAACATGCCGGAAGGTTTACGATAAGATAACAAAGAGAGCGGAAAAGCTTGTTAAAACGGGCGAGGAAATTGAATCGGAGCTCGGCGTTCCGATAATAAATAAAAGAATTTCCGTCACGCCGGCGTCGGTGATCGCGTCATCGTGCGGCGAGCCTTTAAAGATAGCAAAAGCGCTCGATAGGGCGGGAAAAGCGGTCGGAGTCAACTTCATCGGAGGATACAGCGCGCTTGTTCAGAAGGGCTGTACCGATGCCGACAAGGTGTTTTTAGACTCGATTCCCGAGGCGCTTTCCGAGACCGATATTCTCTGCTCATCCGTTGCAGTTGCCTCCACCAAGGCGGGCATAAATATGGACGCGGTAAAAAGGATGGGCGAGGTTATTAAAAAGACCGCGCTTCTTACAAAAGATAAAGGCGGATTCGGGTGCGCAAAGCTTGTTGTGTTCTCAAATCCTGTGGAGGACAATCCTTTTATGGCGGGCGCGTTCCACGGAATATCGGAGCCCGAATGTGCGATAAATGTCGGCGTTTCCGGTCCCGGAGTTGTAAAATGCGTGCTCGACAAGCTTGACGGCGCGCCGTTTGACGTGGTTGCCGAGGCGATAAAGAAAACAGCGTTTAAGATAACAAGAGTCGGTCAGCTCGTGGCAAAGGAGGCCTCCGAAAGACTCGGGGCGACCTTTGGAATAGTTGACCTTTCGCTCGCGCCGACCCCGGCGGTGGGCGACAGTGTGGCAAGAATACTTGAAGCGATGGGGCTTGAAAAGTGCGGAACGCACGGAACGACCGCCGCGCTCGCGCTCTTAAATGACGCGGTTAAAAAAGGCGGAATCATGGCAAGCTCCAATGTCGGGGGGCTCTCCGGCGCATTTATTCCCGTGAGCGAGGATGAGGGAATGATCGAGGCGGCGTCATGCGGGGCATTAAGCCTTGAAAAGCTTGAGGCGATGACGTGCGTTTGCTCGGTCGGACTCGACATGATCTGCGTTCCGGGCGATACGAGCGCGGAAACGATTTCGGCGATAATCGCGGACGAGGCGGCAATCGGCATGGTCAATACCAAGACCACTGCCGTGAGAATAATTCCCGCGCCCGGGAAAAAAGTGGGCGAAAGCGTTGAATTCGGAGGACTTTTGGGAACCGGTCCGGTAATGCCGGTAAGTCCCTTCTCGTCCGAAAAATTCATAAAGCGCGGAGGAAGGATTCCCGCGCCGATGCATTCTCTTAAAAACTGAGGAAAGAGGGGGCGGACTTTTTGAAAGAAATTATCGGAAGGATTATAAGGATCGAAAACGAGGCGAAAAACATCGCGAAGGACTCGTCGGACAGGGCGGAAAAGCTTGACGAATCGGTCAAAACCGAGATCGGCAAAATGGAAAAGGAAACGAAAGAGCGGGCAGAGAAAAGACTCGGCACCGTGAAGGCGTTTGAAGAGTCGGAATCGGAAAAGCTTTTGTCAAAGACCGAAAAAAAGCGCGATGAGGCGGTGGAGCGCCTTAATAAAATTTATGCTGAGAAGAAAGACGAATGGGTCAAAATGATAGTTGACTCGGTAATCGGAGAAAAATGAGCGGATACTCGGCAGTGTCGGCAAAGATCAGGTCAATGTACGGACGGCACCTTGAATTTTCGGATTACGAAAATCTTTTATCCAAGGGTTCGGTTTCGGAAATGTGCGCATATCTTAAAAATGAAACCGCGTACGGCGATGTTTTTTCCGACGTTAATCCGGGCGATATGCACCGAGAGGTGATAGAGCAGCGCCTGGCAATCGAGGCGGCGGACGAATATGCAAGGATCTACAGCTTTTTGGACGCATCTCAGCAGTCCATACTGGAGTTCTGGCATTACAGAACCGAAATAAAGTTCTTAAAGAGCTGCCTTATGAACATGATGGGGCACGAGAGCGCACCCTCCGCGGTACCGCAGATAACGGAATTTTTAGAGTCGCACACTAAAATAAAGCTTGATAAATGCATTAACGCAAAGTCGCTTTCGGACTTTGCCGAGGCGACGGACCAGACCCCGTATAAGGAAATATTTTTGCGGGCGTCCGGCGCGGGAGCGGACTTTTTCACGATTGCGATGACGCTTGACGGGTTTTACTTTAAAAAGCTTTTCGACAAAGCCGGAAAGCTCTTGCCCGAAGAGGAAATTGCCTCGCTTAAAAAGCTTGTCGGCTCAAAGTGCGACATGTTAAACATTATGTGGATATACCGCGGCAAAAAGTATTTTAAGATGGATCCCGAGCTTATATACACCTATATAATTCCGGTGCGGTTCAAGCTTACGGACGAAATGTTAAAGGCGCTTGTGCGGGCGGAATCTCCCGAAAAAATTCCGGTGCTTTTGGAAGGCAGCGCATACGAAGAGCTTTTCTTTAAAGCGGACGGGGGATTTTTCGCAGAGGAAAACTACAGAAGAATGCTTTATAAAAACGCAAAGTCGTTTTTCAGAAAAGAGCCCGATTCCATGGCGGCGATATTTGCTTACCTTTACCTTAAAAGATTTGAGGTTTTAAATATCACATGTGCAATAGAGGGGATAAGGTACGGCATAGAGCCGGACGCGATTTTGAAACGAATAAAATTCAGCCGGGAGGCGATATAAATTGTCGGTAACTAAAATGCTGGCTGTGACGATGGCGGGACCGCTTGACCGCTTCGATCACATTGTGAGCAAGTACATTTACAACAGCGATATTCATCTTGAAAATGCTCTTTCGGTGCTCGGCGAAAAGCAGAAAAAGCTTAAGGCGTTCGACACATTCGGGTCGTACGACGCGGTGGTAAAGGAAGCGTCAAAGCTTCTTTCCGCGGCATCGATAAAGCCCTGCGAGACGGCGAAAGAGTGTAAAATGACCATGGAAGAAATGGAAGCCTTTTTAAAGGAAGCGTCCGAGTCGTTCTCGGAAACGGTGGGCGACTGCAGCGCGATCGATAAAAAGATTGAGGAAAATGAGGAGTATATCAAAAATTTAGAGCCTCTTTTGTCCGTAGATACCGATCTTTCGGCTCTGGGCGATTTTGAATTCATCTCGTTCAGATTCGGAAAGCTTCCCAAGGGCGGATACAAAACGCTTAACACATACCTTTCGGATATGAACGTTGTCTTTGTAAAGACCAAGGAGGACGAACACAGCGTCTGGGGGATTTATTTCGTTCCGACAGATGAAAAGAAAAAGGCGGACGAAATATTCACGTCGCTTTATTTTGAAAGGATAGCCCTTCCCAAGCTTTCGGGAACGCCGGAGCAGATGGTTGAGGCGTTAAAGAAGGAAAACGAAAAGCTCGCGGCGGAAAGAAAGCAGATTTCCGAATCCGCCTCCTCGGGACTTGATAAATATAAAGAAGAGCTGATTTCGCTTTACGAAACGGCGAAAAAGAGGCGCGCGTATTCCGATGTCAGAAATATGGCGGCTCACTCGGACGACTATTTTTACATAGTGGGCTGGATGAGCAAGAAGGACGCGAAGGCGCTCGGCGCAGAAACGAAGAACGATCCCGATGTGGCGCTTTTCTACACGGAAAAGCCGGAAAACTTAAAAGGCATCGTTTCGCCGCCGACAAAGCTTCGCAACAACCCCGTGTTCAAGCCGTTTGAGATGTTTGTCAAGATGTACGGCTATCCCGAATACAACGAGGTTGACCCCACGCCCATACTTGCGGTGACATACATTCTCTTTTTCGGAATGATGTTCGGCGATCTGGGACAGAGCCTTGTAATAGCTATTTTAGGACTTTATGTGGGGTACAAAAAGAATAACGATCTGGCAAAAATACTCGGCATCGTCGGATTTTCCGGCGCGGTCTTCGGTGTGCTCTACGGCTCGGTATTCGGGCTTGAAAATATAATTCACGGCGTTCTGCCGCCGATGGAAAACATCACAACGCTTCTTATCGGAACTATTTCGATGGGCGCCGTGGTCATCATCATCGCGATGGGAATCAACATATTCAACCTCACAAAGCAGAAAAAATGGGGAGAGATGCTGTTCTCGCATAACGGTGTGTCCGGGCTTGTATTTTATGTAAGCCTTTTGGTATTCGCCCTTTCCGCACTCGGAATCATTCATGTTCCCGGAACGGTTCCCGGAATACTGATTGCGGTAACGCTCATACTTATGTATCTGTCAGAGCCTTTGGAAAAGCTGGTTGACGGGGAGAAAAACTGGTTCCCGGAGGACAAGATATTCTTTGTTCAGAGCCTGTTTGAAATGGTCGAGGTGTTACTGAGCTATTTCTCAAACACGATATCCTTCCTTCGTATCGGCGCTTTGGCTATCGCCCACGTCGGCATGATGAAGGTCGTTGAGGTTTTGGCGTCCGGCGGCGGAGCAAAGACGGTTATAGTTTACATCATCGGCAACATCTTCGTCATGGCGCTTGAAGGCATGATAGTCTGCATACAGGTTCTGCGTCTTGAATATTACGAGATGTTCTCGCGTTACTACCACGGCGGAGGAAAGCCCTTCGTTTCATTAAAAGATAAAAATAATTAAACATAAAAGGAGATAAAAAACAATGTTATTAAACGTATTATTTTTTCTTGTAGTTCTTTCATTGGCAGCTCCCCTCATCATTTATAAGGCAACCGGAAACAAAAACGGCAAGGAATGCCTTATCCTTAACATAATCACATTTTTCGGATTTTTGCTCATCGGCACGGGCTATGCTTTTGCTAACGCCGTTCCCGCATTCGCGGCAGGCGAAGCGGCAAGCGCGGGTCTCACTGTCGGCGAGGGCTTAAAGTACATCGGCGCGGCTTTGGCAACGGGAATTTCCGGCATCGGCGGCGGTATCGCCGTTGCGTCTGCGGCATCTGCGGCTATCGGCGCGATGAGCGAGAATGAAAAGATAATGGGTAAAACGCTTATATTCGTTGCGCTTGCCGAAGGTATCGCGCTTTACGGACTGGTTATCTCCATCATGATCATTTCCTGACGAAGAAGGAATTTTCACTATGAAGCTTTATCTTATAAGCGATAATATCGACACTCAGGTCGGCATGCGACTTGCAGGAATCGAGGGCGTGGTCGTGCATGACGCGGAGGCGCTGCACAGCGCGGTTTCCTCTGTCATGGAGGATGAATCGGTCGGAATACTGATATTCACCGAGAAAGCCGCGGCGATCGACGAGCCTTATGTGAGAAACTTAAAGCTCACGCTGCACACGCCTCTGATCGTCGAGATTCCGGACCGACACGGAAGCCGAAACATCGGAAACAGTATAAATTCCATGGTTTCGGAGTCAATCGGTCTTAAACTGTAACGGAGGTAAGGGTTATGGATTCAGCTATGGAAGCAAAGCTTTCCGCTTTTTCATCGAGTGTGCTCTCTGAGGCAAAAAGACAGAGCGACGAGACGGATAAAAAAACGGAAGAGATCCGAAAAGAGAAAACCGAAAAAAAGCATGACGAGTTTTTGGAGGACGCGTACCGCATGATTCAGAGCGGTGTCGCGAAAATCAGAAGAACCGAAAGCGAAAAGGTTTTGCGCGCGGAAAACGATATGAAAAAGGAGATACTTTCACGCCGCGAGGAGATTATTGACTCGGTTTTTTCCGAGGCGAAGAAAGAACTTGAAAAATTCGCCGGGAGCGAGGAATATAAAGTTTGGTTTGACAAAAAGCTTTCCTTGGCGCTTAACGATACCGGTGACGGAAAAAAGACGGTGTATGTCACGGGCAGAGATATTGAAGCGGCAAAAAAGTCCGGCGGGGAGGTTTTGGCGGTCAGCGATCCGTCATTTTTGGGCGGAGTCCGGGTCGTGAACTCAGACCTTGGCATAATCGCTGACTATTCCTTCGGCGAAATGCTTTCCGAGGCAAGGAATGACTTCCTTCAGAAGAGCTCTCTTTCAATCGAATAGCAAACTGTGAGCAAAGGAGAATTGCAATGTCACGCAGTAACGGATATATATATGCCGTCAACGGTCCTGTCATAAAGGTTAAGGGAGACCGTGACCTTTCAATGCAGGAAATGGTTTACGTCGGCAGTGAAAAACTAATCGGCGAGGTTATAGGCGTGGAGGACGAGTATGCTGTCGTTCAGGTCTATGAGGACACGACCTCGCTAAAGACGGGCGAGGAGGTAAAGGGAACGGGAAGTCCCCTTTCGGCAACGCTTGCGCCCGGAATACTTTCCAATATTTTTGACGGTATCGAGCGTCCGCTTAAGGACATCGCAAAGCACTTCGGCTCGTTTATCGGCAGAGGTGTGGACTTCCCGGCGCTTGACACCGAGAAAAAGTGGGACGTTAAGATGCTGGTTAAGGTGGGCGACAAGGTCTCGGGCGGCACGATAATTGCCGAGACTAAAGAAACCTCGCTCATAATGCACAGAGTAATGGTTCCGCCCTATATCTCGGGCACGGTCAGAAAAGTCGCGCCGGACGGAGAGTACACGATTAACGATACTATCGTCTGGCTTACTACAGAGTCGGGTGAAGAAAAAGAGCTTTCGATGACTCAGAAATGGCCCATAAAGACCGAGCGCCCGATAAAGAGCCGCCAGCCGATAAGCCGTCCGCTTATCACCGGTCAGCGAATAATCGACACGATGTTCCCGCTTGCCAAGGGCGGCGCCGCGGCAATTCCCGGAGGATTCGGAACGGGAAAAACGATGACTCAGCACCAGATTGCAAAGTGGTGCGACGCGGACATTATAGTATATATAGGATGCGGAGAGCGCGGAAACGAGATGACTCAGGTTCTTGAGGAATTTTCGGACCTTATCGACCCGAAGTCCGGAAAGAGCCTTCTTGACAGAACGGTGCTCATCGCAAACACATCGAACATGCCCGTTGCGGCGCGTGAAGCCTCGATATACACCGGCGTAACGCTTGCCGAGTATTACAGGGACATGGGCTATCACGTAGCATTGATGGCAGACTCCACGTCAAGATGGGCGGAGGCGCTCCGTGAGATATCCGGCAGACTTGAGGAAATGCCGGCGGAGGAAGGTTTCCCGGCATACTTGGCGTCCCGTCTTTCGGCGTTCTATGAGCGCGCGGGCTATGTGACCTCGCTTTCCGGAAAGGAAGGCTCGGTAACGCTTATCGGAGCGGTCTCGCCTCAGGGCGGCGACTTTTCGGAGCCAGTTACACAGAACACAAAGAGATTTATACGCTGCTTTTTGGCGCTCGATAAGGCGCTTGCGTATGCAAGGCATTATCCCGCGATAAACTGGCTGAACAGCTACTCGGGCTATGTTCCGGACATAACGGCGTGGTACGAGGAAAATGTGTCGCCCAGGTTTATGGAGCACAGAAAGGAAATGATATCCATTTTGGGCGAAGAGGCAAACCTTATGGAGATCGTTAAGCTTATAGGGTCCGATGTTCTGCCCGATTCGCAGAAGGCGACGCTTGAAATAGCAAAGGTAATAAGAGTCGGCTTTTTGCAGCAGAACGCTTATCATAAGGACGATACTTTCGTTCCGCTTTCAAAGCAGTATGCGATGATGGACGTAATACTTCACGCAAAGCATGAGCTGGATAAGCTCACCGAAAGGTCGATTCCCGTGTCGGTATTTTTAAAGACAGGAGTGCTGGACGAGGTTTCGAGAATCAAATATTCCGTCGGGAACGACGATTTAAAGCCTATCGGGGAGCTTAAAGAGAAAATCACAAAAACGGTTGAGTCGATTTTGGACTCATACAAGAACTAAGGAGGGGATCACATGGCAATTGAATATATGGGTCTTAAGAATATTGACGGTCCCCTTGCCGTGATCGACCATCTTACGGGTGCCTCCAACGAGGAGCTTGTTACGATGAGCCTTCCGGACGGGTCAAAAAGGCTCGGCAAGGTCGTTGCTTTGGAGGGCGACCGCGCTGTCATTCAGGTTTTTGAAGGCACAAGCGGACTTTCGCTTGTCAACACCAAAACGCGCCTTATGGGAAAGCCGATGACAATGGCATTAAGCCGTGAGATACTGGGAAGAACGTTTGACGGCGTCGGCAGACCTATAGATTCCCTGGGCGACTACTATGCCGACGAGGTCAGGGACGTTAACGGCAGCCCGATAAATCCGGTATCGCGCTCATATCCCAATAACTTTATACAGACGGGAATTTCCTCAATCGACTGCCTTGCAACGCTTATAAGGGGGCAGAAGCTTCCCATTTTTTCGGGAGACGGACTTCCGCATGACGATCTGGCGGTTCAGATTGCGCGCCAGGCAAAGATTTCGGACGAGGGCGGAGAAGATAAGTTTGCTATCGTGTTTGCCGCAATGGGAGTTAAGCACGACGTTGCTAACTACTTCAGAAGGTCGTTCGAAGAGAGCGGAGTTTTAAATAAGGTTGTAATGTTTCTAAACCTTTCCAACGACCCGGTCGTTGAAAGAATAATCACACCGCGTGCGGCGCTCACCGCGGCGGAGTATCTTGCGTTCCGCCACGACATGCACGTGCTCGTTATATTGACTGATATGACAAGCTACGCCGAGGCGCTTCGTGAGATTTCGTCCTCCAAGGGCGAGGTTCCGTCAAGAAAGGGCTATCCCGGATATCTTTATTCCGACCTTGCGTCGCTTTATGAGCGCGCCGGAATAATTAAGGACGCGAAGGGTTCCGTTACACAGGTGCCGATTTTATCCATGCCGAACGACGATATAACCCACCCCGTGCCCGACCTTACGGGATACATCACAGAGGGGCAGATAGTTTTGGGCAGAGATTTAAATACCGCCGGCGTTTATCCGCCCGTGTCCGTGCTTCCGTCGCTTTCCCGTCTGATGAAGGACGGTATAGGCGAAGGCTTCACTAGAGAGGACCATCCGGCGCTTTCGAACCAGCTTTTCGCCGCATATTCCAAGGTGAATGACGCTAAAAGCCTTGCCTCCGTTATCGGTGAGGATGAGCTTTCGCCGATAGATAAAAAGTATCTGGAATTCGGCAAGGCGTTCGAGGCAAAATTCCTGACTCAGGGAATTCACGAAAACAGATCAATGAATGAGACGCTTGACTTAGGCTGGGAGCTTTTGTCCATGCTTCCCAAGTCCGAGCTTGACAGAGTGTCCGACGAGATACTGGACAAATACTACAAAGGCTGATTAGAAGGGAGATGCGCTTATGGCGGTTTCAATGGCTCCGACCAAGGGTAACCTGCTGGCGGCAAAAAACACGTTAAGACTGTCTAAGCAGGGATATGAAATGCTTGATAAAAAGCGTAATATCCTTATCCGCGAAATGATGGCACTTATCGACGAGGCGAAGGACGTTGAAAAAAACATCGAGGCGACGTTTAAGGAAGCGTACGCCGCGCTTGAGAGCGCGAACCTTATGATGGGCTGCGATACGGTCTATGACATATCGCACTCACAGAGCATTGAGGAAAACGTTAACATCAGCCTTCGCAGCGTTATGGGCGTTGAGCTTCCGATGGTCACGCTTTCCGACGAGGAAACGCGCCCGATGTACAGCTTCTATTCGACTGGCTCTGCGTTTGATGAGGCGTTCTGCTCGTTTTCCGAGGTGAAAAAGCTCACCTCGAAGCTTGCGCAGATTGAAAACTCGGTCTACAGGCTCGCGGTCAACATAAAGAAAACGCAGAAAAGGGCGAACGCTCTTTGCAACATTACCATTCCGATGTATGAAAACATCGTGAAGGAGATCTCAGACGCTTTAGAGGAAAAGGACAGAGAAGAGCATACGAGAATGAAAAAAATCAAAGAAAAGAAATAACCTAAAAGCCAAAAAGAGGCAGCATAATTTGTGCTGCCTCTTTTTGGCTTTTATCGGTTGTTCATTTTGACGCCTGAAAAAGTGTTTCTGTACGCGGTAGGCGACTTTTTTTCGTGATATTTAAAAAAGTTTATAAAAGCGTTCGGGTCGGGATAGTCCAAAAGAGCGGCGATTTCTTTCACCGAGAACGATGTGTTAAGAAGATAGCTTTTCGCACGGCTTAATATGTGACTGTCAATAAGCTCCTTCAGCGTGAGCCCGGAAGCCTTTTTGACTATCCTTGAAAGGTGCTCGCCGTTATAGCCGAAATGTGCGGACACTTTTTTGACTGTCAGGCGGCGGTTTGCATTTATCCGGACGTATTCGGAGACATTTTTTGAAAGCGCGGTCGTCTCCGGAGTGCGCGCGGCGGAAAGTATCTCCGAAATAATATAAAGGGCGAACGAGTCCTGAAAAAAGCCGTTTGTGCCGGGGGAGCACTTTTCGTGGAGAAATTCACGGAAGAGAAATCCTTTGACGAAATTATCCAAGAGGACATCTTTTATTTCGATTCCGTCAATATAAAAATGAAGCCAGTAAAACGAGGTGCGCCCGGTGCTCTTTTCGCTTCCGCCGTGAACGGTGCCGGGCTTTAGGATTATTAAAGAGCCCGCCTTAAGCGTGTGCGTTTTTTCGCCTTCGAAAAGGTGCACGGTTCCCTCGGTCACATAGATGATCTCATAAGTTTTCTCACATATTACGGGGTGGATCCACTCTTTATCTGTCGTGAAAAGCCCGGCGTGCCCCGTTTTAAATTTAACACTGTCGGTTATAATCATATCTTATTTTCTCACCTTTTGTCTTGTTTTGGCTATTGAATAACCCTTATCCTGATTATATAATTTAATTATAAATAAGTCAAGGAGGTAAATTATGCCGAAGCTTAAAAATGTGAGAATAACGGGCGGATTCTGGAAAGCCATGGAGGAGAAAAACAGGCGCGTGACGATGGACGCGGTGTATAAACGCTTCACCGATACCGGGAGGTTTTCAGCGCTTCGCTGCGATAAGGAGAACAAAAACGTGCATTTTTTCTGGGACAGTGACGTGGCAAAGTGGCTCGAGGGAGCGGCAAACGTTTTGGAACGGGAGTTTGACCCGGAGCTTTATAAAAAGGCGGAGAGCGCAATTTCGGATATTATTGACAATCAGTGGGAGGACGGTTATATAAATTCCTACTACACCGTTACGGAGCCGGAAAAGCGCTTTACCGACCGCGGCATGCACGAGCTTTACTGTGCCGGGCACCTTATCGAGGCGGCGGTTCGTTATTGCGAGGCGACGGGGGAGGACAGATTTTTAAGGGCAGCCCGAAAATATGCCGACCTTATAACCAAAATTTTCGTGACGGAAAAAAGCGCAGAATTTGCCACTCCAGGGCATGAGGAGATAGAGCTTGCTTTAATCAGGCTTTACCGCGCGACCGGGGAGGAAAAGTACCTAAAGACGGCAAAATTTTTTATAGACACAAGGGGAAAAGAAAAAGAGCAGAGCGTGTTCTTTGAAAATCAGATGTACGTGCAGTCCGAAAAACCGGTGAGGGAGATGAGCGAGGCAAACGGGCACGCGGTGAGGGCGTGCTATCTTTATACGGCGATGGCGCTTTTGGCAAAGGAAACGGACGATGAGGAGCTCTTTTTATCGTGCAAAAGGCTTTACTCGGACATCGTGGAAAAGAAAATGTATATAACCGGCGGAATCGGGCAAAGCAGTATCGGCGAGGCGTTCACCGTGGCGTACGACCTTCCGCCCGAGACGGCGTATGCCGAGACCTGCGCGGCAATAAGCCTTATGTTTTTCAGCGAGAGCATGCTGATGCTTGAAAATGATTCGGTCTATGCCGATACCGTTGAACGCATTATGTATAACGGGATGCTTTCGGGGCTTTCGGCGGACGGAAAATCGTTTTTCTACGAAAATCCGCTGGAGATAAATTTAAGAAACCACAAAAAGAATGTGTCGGCAGACAAAAGGTTAAGGCTTCCCATCACGCAGCGCATGGAGGTGTTCGACTGTTCGTGCTGCCCGCCCAACTTAAACCGCGTGCTTTCATCGATGGAGGGCTATATTTACAGGACGGACGGCAAAACGCTCTATATCGACCAGTTCATCGAAAGCGAAATGGAGGAAGACGGCATAAAGGCAGCGATGACGACGGACTATCCTTATGACTTTAAGATCACGCTCTGCGTTTCTGGAGCGGACTATGCGGCGGTGAGAATTCCTTATTGGTGTGACAGGTTCATGATCGGCGCACCATACAGAATCGAAAACGGCTATGCCTATATCGAAAATCCGGGCAAGCTCGAAATTGAATTTGAAATGAAGCCGAAGCTTTACTTTGCAAATCCCGAGTGCGATTATTTATCCGGCAAAGCTGCGCTGATGCTGGGACCGATTGTCTACGCTGCGGAGGGCAAAGACAATGCGTTTAACCTTTCAAATGTGTATATTGACGAAAACATCAATGCAGTCGTTTCCGAAAAAGACTTCTCACTCGGGAGTCCGGAATTTAATGCGGTAACGGTGGACGGATATGTTAAAAAGCCGTCGGAAAAGCTGTATTCCGACCGCCCGGGCGAGCTTTATAAGGTTAAAGTAAAATTGATCCCGTACCGCCTTTTTGCAAACCGCGGGGAGAGCGATATGCGTGTGTGGATAAACTATCTTCAAAAGAAATGAGAGAATCGTCAAAATATAGCGCTTGTTTTGAGGTACGGCGTATGCTAAAATAAGCCTGAAAGCGAGTGATTATTATGAGAAATATTTATATTGCGTCCTGCGATGAAGAGGGAGGAATCTATCTTTGCACGCTGTCGGACAGTGGGGAAATTACCGTTCGGGAAAAAACGGAGCTTGACCGCCCGATGTTCCTTGCGCGCGAAAACAATAAAATGTATGTCCTTTTAAGAGCGCCGGAGGGCGAAAAAAACAGTGCTCTCGCTTCGTTTGACATAAAGGAGGACGGCAGACTTATCAATATGAGCGCCCTTTCGGATACGCACGGCGTTGTTGCCTGCCATCTCGCGGTCGACTCGGGCGACGTTTATGTGGTAAATTATTTAAGCGGAAACGTTGTGAAGATGCCGGACGTTACAGACACTCACGAGGGAAGGGGACCGAACGAAAAGCGCCAGGAGATGCCGCACACCCATTTTGTTACGGTAACACCTGACGGGCTTGTCGCCGCAACAGACCTTGGAACGGACAGTGTGTATTTTTACGACCGTGACTTAAGGAAAAAGTTCACTCTCCGTGTCCCGGCGGGGTACGGTGCAAGGCACCTTGCATTTTCCGAGGATAAAAAATATCTTTACGTTGCAAATGAGCTTGTATCCTCCGTCAGCGTGTTTTCGTATAACGGAAAGGAGTCTGAATATCTCTCAACATATATGGCTTCGCCGAAGAACTTTGAGGGCGATAATTTAGGCTCGGCAATAAGAGTGCACGGCGGCAGAGTCTATATGTCAAACCGCGGTCACGATTCGATAGCGGTGTTTGACGCGGAGGGAGGAAAGCTCACTTTATCGGGCTATATAAAGACAGGGAGGACGCCGCGCGACTTTAACATTTTCGGTAATCTTTTGGTCTGCCTCAATATGGATTCGGACAGTGTGACCGTTTTCAACTTAGAGGGCGGCATGGCAAAAAAGCTTTCCGAAACGGGCGGAATAAAGGCTCCGCTCTGCGTAATATAAAAAAACAGTGTGAGAAAATTCTCACACTGTTTTTATGCGTTAATTCCAACCAGCGCCTCGCACTCTTTAATGTGCTCCGCGGTCGGAGGAACAACATCCTTTAACGGATAGTCAATTCCGGCTTTTTCCCACTTGAACACGCCGAGCGTGTGATAGGGGAGTATCTGGAACCGCTCTAAGGTCTTAAGCGAACGGCAAAAGTCGCCGAGAGCCTTAAGATCCTCCGGAAAATCGGTATATCCCGGAACAAGAACGTGCCTTATCCACATCGGCTTTCCTATGTCAGAAAGCTTTTTCGCCATTGCCAGGATGTTCTTATTGTCAAACCCCGTTATCGCCTTGTGGCGCTCAGGATTTATCTCCTTAATGTCAAGCATGACAAGGTCAGTGTATTTCATAAGCTCCATAAAATCGGAATAGAAGGGCTCCTCCTCGGTATAATAACAACCGGAGGTGTCAAGCGTTGTGTGAACGCCTTCCTCTTTCGCTTTGCGGAAAAACTCGGTGGCAAATTCCATCTGAGCCAGAGGCTCTCCGCCGGACAAAGTAATGCCGCCGCCGTTTTTCCAATAGCTTTTACAGCGGAGAGCTTTTGTTAAAAGCTCGTCCGCCGTTTTTTTCTCTCCTGTTCCGAAGGCACGCGAATCCACATTGTGGCAGTACGCGCAGCGCATGGGGCAGCCCTGAAGAAAGACGATATATCTCACTCCCGGACCGTCGGACGCGCCGAAGCTCTCCACGGAATAGACGCTTGCTTCCATATTATAACGAAGCGTGGCAGGTTCTTGCGATAACGTCAAGCTGCTGCTCGCGTGTAAGGTCAATGAACTTAACCGCATATCCGGAAACACGGATAGTGAAGTTTGCGTACTCTTCCTTCTCCGGGTGCTCCATAGCGTCGATAAGCTTGTCCTTACCGAATACGTTTACGTTCAAGTGGTGAGCGCCCTGTGTGAAGTAGCCGTCAAGAACATTGACAAGGTTTGTGATCTGCTCGTTCTCATCCGCTCCGAGAGCACCGGGGTTGATCGTCTGAGTATTGGAGATACCGTCCAGCGCATACTCGTAGGGAAGCTTTGCAACGGAGTTAAGCGATGCGATAAGTCCGCTCTTCTCTGCTCCGTAAGCCGGGTTAGCACCGGGAGAAAGAGGCTCGCCCGCTTTTCTTCCGTCCGGAAGAGTTCCGGTTGCTTTACCGTATACAACGTTCGAAGTAATTGTAAGGATGGATGTTGTCGGCTCGGAATTTCTGTAGGTGTGGCAGTGGCGGATTTTATCCATAAAGGTCTTTAAGAGCCATACCGCGATCTCGTCCGCTCTGTCATCGTCGTTACCGTAGCGCGGGAAGTCACCCTCGGTCTCGAAATCAACACAGAGACCGTCCTCGTCTCTTATGGGCTTAACGCGCGCATACTTTATAGCGGAAAGCGAGTCAACAACGTGAGAAAAGCCCGCAATACCGGTTGCGAAGGTTCTTCTTACATCGGTATCGATCAGCGCCATCTCAGCCGCCTCATAGTAATATTTATCGTGCATATAGTGAATAACGTTAAGAGTGCGGACATAAACCTTTGCAAGCCAGTCCATCATCTTCTCAAAACGTGCGATAACCTCGTCATAATCAAGATATTCGCCTGTGATCTTGGGATATTCGGGACCTACCTGAACCTTTGTCTTAATGTCCTTGCCGCCGTTTATAGCGTAAAGAAGGCACTTTGCAAGGTTTGCTCTTGCTCCGAAGAACTGCATTTCCTTGCCGGTCTGAGTTGCGGATACGCAGCAGCAGATAGCATAATCGTCGCCCCATACCTTTCTCATAACGTCGTCGTTCTCATACTGAATGGAGCTTGTTCTTACAGAGATTGCCGCCGCATAACGTCTGAACGCCTCGGGGAGCTTCTCGGTGTAAAGAACGGTGAGGTTCGGCTCGGGCGAGGGACCCATGTTCTCAAGAGTATGAAGGAATCTGAAGTCGTTCTTTGTTACCATGCTTCTTCCGTCAACACCCTTGCCGCCGACATTCAATGTCGCCCATACCGGGTCGCCGGAGAAAAGCTCGTTGTACGAGGGAATTCTTGCAAACTTTACCATACGGAACTTCATAACCATGTGGTCAACAAGCTCCTGAGCTTCCTTCTCGGTAAGTGTTCCTTCCTTTATATCACGCTCAATATAGATATCTAAGAATGTGGAGATCCTGCCGACGCTCATTGCGGCGCCGTTCTGAGTCTTTATAGCCGCGAGATAACCGAAGTAGAGCCACTGGAACGCTTCCTTTGCGTTGTTTGCGGGAAGAGAAATGTCAAATCCGTAAGACTCTGCCATTTTCTTCATTTCCTTAAGAGACTTGATCTGCATTGTGATCTCTTCTCTCTGACGGATCTCATCTTCGAACATCGACTCGCTTGCGCACTCAGCAAAATCCTCCTCTTTCTTCTCGATAAGCATATCAATACCGTAAAGAGCGACTCTTCTGTAATCGCCGACGATTCGTCCTCTTCCGTAGGTGTCGGGAAGACCGGTTACGATTTTGTTCTTTCTGATTATTCTCATCTCGGGAGTATATGCGTCAAATACGCCCTGATTATGAGTCTTGTGATACTCTGTGAATATCTTGTGAAGCTCGGGATCGGGAGTGTAACCGTAGGTCTCGCAAGCCTCCTCTGCCATCTTGATACCGCCGAAGGGCATGAATGCACGCTTTAAGGGCTTATCTGTCTGAAGACCGACAACCTTTTCAAGATTCTTAAGCTCGGGATCGATGTATCCGGGAGCATGCGAATTGATACCCGTTACGATCTTTGTATCCATATCGAGAACGCCGCCCTTGGCGCGCTCTTCCTTCTGGAGCTCAGAAAGCTTGCCCCAGAGTTTTTCTGTTGCTTCGGTGGGACCTTCGAGGAAATCTTCGTTTCCGTCATAGGGTGTGTAGTTATCCTGGATGAAATCACGGGTGTCTATCTCGTCACGCCACGCCTTGCCCTTAAAGCCCCGCCACTGACTGAAATCTTTCATTGATATATACCTCCTAATGTATTATTGCAAAAATGTCGCAGATAGATACGCCTAACCTGTCGCTGACATTAAAGGGAGTCCCCCTCCCTTAAACTAACTTTACATATGTAATTGTAGCATTTTGAAGGAGCAATGTCAACGAAATAAGCAAAATAAAACGATTTTCGGGGTTATGCCGAAAATCGTGTCATTTTAACGGAAAGTTATATGAAATTTTTTTAAATTATGAGTGCTTTTCATAGTGCTCTTTAAGCTTCTGGAAGCTTATGTCACTCAAATCATGCTCAATCTTGCAGCTGTCCTCATACGCCGTGTCGGAATCGACCCCGAGAGAGATAAGAAGATGGGCGATGACCTGGTGGCGCTCATAGATTTTTTCGGCGATTGCCGCACCCTTTTCGGTGAGTGACAGATTTCCGTCGGAATCCACAGTGACGTACCCGCTTTCGCGGAGCGACTTCATAGCGACCGAAACGCTCGGCTTGGAAAAGTTAAGCTGATTTGCAACGTCAATGCTCCTGACATATACCTGTTTTATCTTAAGCATGAGAATGGCTTCAAGATAGTTTTCCGCAGACTCCTGCATTCTCATAAAATCACCTGCTTTTTAATAATATGTATTAAAATCATTGTATCACACCTTTAATGCTTTGTCAAACGCTTTTTCTTTTTTGCACAAACATAAAGGCTTAAAAAAACAGTTATATGTGAGAATTTAATCCAATTAACCTATTGACAAAATAGGTTAGTTGTGCTAAACTAACTGAGAAAGGTTAGAAAGGGCTAACCAAAGCACCGGAAGAAGGAAGTGGCGTATATGTTGCCTTTGACATTGGCAGACACGGGGACAGAAAACATTATAAAAAAGATAGGCGGATCGCCGGAGGTTAAAAAGCATCTTGAAAACCTCGGATTCGTTGTCGGCGGAGGGGTCACCATAGTGAACCGCGTCGGCGAGAATGTTATCGTAAACGTTAAAGAAGCGCGCATCGCGGTGAGCCGGGAGATGGCGCAGAAAATAATGATTTAAGGAGGAAGTCTTAATGAAAACGTTGAAAGAGGCAAAAATCGGGGAGACCGTCAAAGTCGTTAAGCTAAACGGCGAGGGAGCGGTTAAGAGAAGACTCATGGACATGGGAATCACCAAGGGTGTTTCGGTGTATGTGAGAAAGGTTGCTCCGCTTGGCGATCCGGTTGAAGTGACTGTAAGAGGCTATGAGCTTTCTTTAAGAAAAGCCGATGCCGAAATGATTGAGGTTGAATAATTTTTTGAAAGAGAGGATATAAAGATGAGTTTGAGAATTGCCCTTGCGGGTAACCCGAACTGCGGTAAAACAACGCTTTTTAACGCACTTACGGGATCGAATCAGTTTGTCGGCAACTGGCCCGGCGTTACTGTTGAGAAAAAGGAAGGCAAGCTTAAAAAGCACGACGGCGTTATAGTGACTGACCTTCCGGGCATCTATTCGCTGTCGCCCTACACTCTTGAAGAGGTCGTTGCAAGAAACTACCTCATAGGAGAGAGACCGGACGCAATACTTAACATCATTGACGGTACAAACCTTGAGAGAAACCTTTACCTGACGACGCAGCTTACCGAGCTCGGTATTCCGGTCGTTATCGCAATCAACATGATGGACGTTGTCAAGAAAAACGGCGATAAGATCGACACGGCAATGCTTTCCAAGGAGCTGGGATGTAAGATAGTTGAGATCTCGGCACTTAAGGGAACGGGCGTTATGGAAGCGGCTGATGTGGCGATTGACGCGGCAAAGAATGCAAATACCGTTCCGATGCACACCTTCTCCGGCGTGGTAGAGCATGCAATCGCTCACATTGAAGAAGCTGTTCTTCATCAGATGCCCGAAAACGAGCAGAGATGGTACGCTATAAAGATATTCGAGCGGGATGAGAAGATCATCGAGAAGCTCCACATCGAAAAAAGCGTAATGGAGCACATCGAGGCGGACATCAAGGCGGCTGAAAAAGAGCTTGACGATGACGCTGAGAGCATCATTACAAATGAAAGATACGTATACATAGCCGAAATTATCAAGGGCTGCTATAAGAAGAAAGACAAGGGTCAGCTTTCGACCTCCGATAAGATTGATAAGGTCGTTACAAACAGATGGCTCGGTCTTCCGATATTCGCAGTTATCATGTTCCTGGTTTACTACCTTTCAATGGTTACTGTCGGCTCAATGGCGACAGACTGGGCGAATGACGGACTGTTCGGCGACGGCTGGCATCTTTTCGGTATAGGATCTTCGGCGTACGCAGACGATGCGGATGAATTTACCGCTGCATCCGAAGCAGTAAACGCATTTACTGAGATTGACGTTACGGCTGACGACTTTGACGCAGACAGCGCTCTTGACGAAATAAAAGACTTTGAGACAACAGACAAAACCGCAACTATCGAAGTTGAAGATGAAGAAACATTGGCAACAAACGAAATGACGGTATATTATGACGCTGTTCCGGACGGTGCCGATGAAGAATCGACGGTTGGAATGAGCTATCTTGACGCTGTAAGCTATTTTGAAGAAAACGGCTTTGATGAGCCCGATCCCGCTGATTACGGCGTATGGGTTCCCGGTGTTCCCGTTTTGCTCGGCAACGCGCTTGAGGCTGCAAACTGCTCCGAGTGGCTTTCGGGACTGATACTTGACGGTATCGTTGCCGGTGTCGGCGCAGTATTGGGATTCGTTCCTCAGATGCTCGTGCTCTTCCTGCTCCTTGCATTCCTGGAAGCATGCGGATATATGGCACGTATCGCATTCGTACTTGACAGAATATTCAGAAAGTTCGGTCTTTCCGGTAAGTCGTTCATCCCGATGCTGATAGGTACCGGCTGCGGCGTTCCCGGTATCATGGCTTCGAGAACAATTGAGAATGACCGTGACCGTAAGATGACGATCATGACAACAACGTTTATCCCCTGCGGAGCGAAGGTTCCCTTCATCGCAATGATTGCGGGCGCAATCTTCGGCGGCTCGGCATGGGTTGCAACCAGCGCATATTTCGTGGGTATGGCGGCAATCATCATTTCCGGTATCATGCTTAAGAAGACTAAGATGTTCTCGGGCGACCCGGCTCCCTTCGTTATGGAGCTTCCGGCATATCACCTTCCCACGGTATTAAACGTTCTTCGCAGCATGTGGGAGCGCGGCTGGTCCTTCATCAAGAAGGCGGGAACCATCATCCTTCTTTCCACGATATTTGTATGGTTCACAAGCTTCTTCGGATTTGACGAGACGGGCACATTCAGAATGCTTGGCGATGATGAGCTTGGAATGAGCGTTCTTGCCGCAATCGGCGGATTTATCGCTCCTATATTCGCACCCCTCGGCTGGGGCGACTGGCAGGCAGCGGTTGCATCCATCACCGGTCTTGTAGCGAAGGAGAACATCGTCGGCACAATGGGTATCCTCTACGGTGCTTCCGGCAATGTATATAAGAGCCTGGCAGAGGCGTTCACTCCCATCTCGGGCTATTCGTTCTTGGTATTCAACCTTCTTTGCGCACCCTGCTTCGCGGCTATCGGCGCAATCAAGCGTGAAATGAATAACGCTAAGTGGACATGGTTTGCAATCGGTTATCAGTGCGTATTCGCTTATGCGGTAGCACTTATGGTAAATCAGTTCGGCAACATGTTCACAGGTAACGGAAATGTATTCGGATTCATCGTTGCACTTATAGTTCTGGCATTCATAATCTACATGCTTTTCCGCCCCTACAAAGAAGCGGATAAGCTTACGGTAAAATAATTTCACAATAAAATAAACTGTAAGGAGGACTTTCTATGGGAACAGCAATCGTTTTGGTAATAGTATTAGCGGTTATAGGTCTCGCGGCGCGGTCCGTGATAAAAGACAAAAAGAAGGGAAAGTCCTCCTGCGGTTGTGACTGCAAGCACTGCGCGATGAGCGCAAAGTGCCGCGGCGGGAAGTGAGCGGACAATGGATATGTTCTTAAAAGACGCTGCGGCAATTGCCGTCTGCGTGTCCGTTTGCATAGCCGTCACACTGCTTAAGGAAAAGATAATAAAGTTTTTGAGAAGACCGCGTCCGTAAGCGGATGCGGTCTGACTATATCAAGAGGAGATGTTATGAGCGTTGTAATTGTAGGCGGTCACGACAGGATGCATTGCCGTTATAAAGAAATATGTAAAAAATTCGGATATAAATGCAAGGTCTTTACACAGTGCCCGGCAAACTTTAAAGGGCAGATCGGTTCGCCCGATATTATTGTGGTGTTCACGGGAACCGTGGCGCATAAAATGCTCAGCACCGCGTCCGAAAAGGCGCAAAAGTCCGGCGCTAAGATACTTCACTTAAATTCGTCAAGCGCCTCGGCACTTTCCGATGCTCTGTCATGCTGTAAGGGCTGATTTTTTAGCACTGCGGGTTAGCCTAAACTAACTTATTGCAAATCCCGCGGATATGTGGTATACTTTGGCTATATTACATAGCGGAGAGATGGTTATGCGTTTTATAAAAAAACATAAAGAATGGCTTGTTGCAGCGGCGGTCGCGCTTCTGATTGTGAGCTTTTTCGCGGAGAGACCCGATAGTTACAGTTTCGGAATAACCTATATCGCGAACGAGCGCATGGCGGAGGCGGATTTTAATAAGCTGACCGGCGCGATGCGTGATGCGCTCAGCGGTATTTCGGGATACGAAAACGCGGATATAGATGTTGAGGAGATATCAATAATGCCTGACGAGGGAACCGGCAGGCAGAACGCACTGTCGCGGCTTTTGTACGGCAGCGGGGTCATTTATATAGCGGATTATGATGTTGTGAGGAGCATTGTGGATGATGACGGGCTTTTCGCCCCGCTTCCGGATTCGGTCGGGGGAGACATTGAAAGCGGCGGAAAGGTGCTTGCAAAGTCGCTTAAGAGCTTCGGCGATCTCGGGCTTTCTTATGATTACGATAATCTTTGCATTTTCATAAGGTCGGACGATACGGAGGATAAGGACCTGTCTTCCTACATGCGGGAAAATTATGATGCGGCATGCCTGGTTTTAGAGAAAATTGAAAAAAAATAAAAAAATGCTTGACAACCGGGATAAAGTGTGATATAGTATAAAAGTGCTCTGAAGAGCATAACTTAATATGAAATGCGAGAGTGGCGGAACTGGCAGACGCGCACGTTTAAGGGGCGTGTGATTTCATCGTACGGGTTCAATTCCCGTCTCTCGCACCATTTTTTTGCCGAATTGTGTAATGGTAGCACGACAGACTCTGACTCTGTTTGTCTGGGTTCAAATCCTAGTTCGGCAACCATGTCGGAACAAGTTTAACTTGTTCCGATTTTTTTATGCGGAAAAATCAGTCATATGCGCCGTCGGTCATCCTTTTTGCAAAATCCCTCAGGAGTTAAAGGCAGCGTAGCGGCGGGGCAATTTAAAGCCCTCCTTGCTAAAGGAGGGAAGAGCCGAAGGCGAAGGGAGGATTTTTCGGCGCACACACTGTATTCGCGCAAACCGTAGGGGTTGGCATCCTTGACAACCCGCAAAATTTGAGCTATGCAGACCGGTCGATTCATGAATCGACCCTACGGCGCATTAGCGTAGTGGCTGCATATAAAAAATTGGGAGGATGAGCGTGTACCAATATAAAGCCCTCAAGAACTAAAGGCGTGAGGAGAGCCGCAGCGGAAATGATTGAAAAATCCCTCGGAGTAAGACCCAGCTACCTTTAGCAAGGGAGCCATTTAAAAGCCCTCCTTGCTAAAGGAGGGTGGTTTTTATGCAATAAAAACCGGAGGGATTTTTCGACGCACACACTTCATGCGCGCAACCCGTCGGGCACGGACTTTCGGCAGAGGGTATCTCTGTGGTAAAATGGTTCACGGGGTGAGAGAATGTTTATCACAGAAGAAAAGATTATGAAATTCCAAAACGACCTTATTAAACGCGAAAAGGAGAGGGCGACCGCGGAGAAATACGCCCGCGACGTGCGGCTTTTTGCCGAATACCTCTCCGGGCGAAGGATGACAAAGGAGCTTGCGGTAGAGTATAAAAACCGCCTGAAGGCGACGCGCGCACCGGCGAGCGTGAACGCCGCGGTTGCGGGGCTTAACTCATTTTTCGCATTTTGCGGGCGGCACGATTTAAAATTAAAGAGCCTTAAATTTTCCCGGAGCAGCTTTGCGGATAAGGAGCGGGAGATGACGGCGGGGGAGTACAACCGCCTTTTATCCGCCGCGAAGGAAAAGAGCGAGCGGCTGTATCTCCTCATGCAGACGGCATGCTCCTGCGGACTCAGAGTTTCCGAAATTCGCTTTATCACGTGTGAGGCACTGATGCTGCGCTCCGCTACCGTCGCGCTAAAGGGCAGAGTCCGCACGGTGCTGCTTCCGGGAAAGCTCTGCAAAATGTTGATTAAATATGCCAAAAAGAACAAAATAAAAAGCGGACCCGTGTTCATTACGAGAACAGGGAAACCGCTTGACAGGTTCTATATCTGGCGCTCAATGAAGGCGCTTTGCAAAAAGGCGAATGTGTCCGAAAAGAAGGTTTTTCCGCATAACCTCCGCCACCTTTTCGCGCGGACGTACTACAAGGTGCATAAGGACTTACTGCGCCTTTCGGAGCTCTTAGGGCACGTCAGCATGAACACCACACGCATTTACACTGCGGAATCTTCGGAGATTCACCGCTCCAGAATCGAAATGCTCGGCTTTTTGCAGGAATAAAAGAAAAAAGCCACATAATATACATTCTGTTGTATACCATGCAGCCCTTTTCCTCGAAAAGCGAAATTGGGGTATCTTTATTATACTACTTTTGGAAAAGTATGTCAATATTTATCGGCAAAAATATTTTTTTGCATGGTTTTAAGACCGATGATGAAAAATTGCTTTCATCGGTCTTCTTTTCGTGGTCTTTCGGCGTGAACGGACCCGGCGTTTGCCGGCTCCTGTATACCAAGTTTACGAAAAACTTGAATATTTTTCGTAAACTGGTCCGAAAAAAATCCTTGTTGATTTTTTTCCTGACCACGTAATGTATATTCCGTGGTGAAAATTAATTTTTAGGAGGAAGATGTAATGAAGAAAACAAAACGGTTTGCGGCGCTGGCAATGAGTACAGTTATATTAATGCTTGGCATGACGCCGATGTCACACGGATTTCAGAATGAGGACGGAGCCTTGAGAAAAAACGCTCCGGATAACGGTAAAAAACAGATGGTTCTGTCTTCATGGGACTATGTTAAGATGTACAGTCCGGACGGACAGACGGCGGACATTCACAAATCGGAAGTCAACAATTACAAAAAACAGGGATGGTCAGAAAATAAATATGATATCTACACCGTAATGTACTCATCGAAGAATTTGTATACCGCAGAAAAGATTGAGGTTTTGAACAAAGATGTGGAATCTTATAAGAACAGCGGATGGATTCCCAAGTCGGAGCTTATTACCACACTTTACAGTGATGACGGCAGGTCGATAGAGGTTAATAATGACCAGGTCGCAAAATATAAGGCGGTGGGCTGGAAAGACAAAAGCGACGCCTACACGACGTTATATGCCGAGGACGGGAGAAAACAGGATTTCTTAAACAGGGACGTTGACCGCCAAAAAACAGTCGGCTGGTATGAGTGGAGTGAGCTTTATCCGACACTTTATTCGGCAGACGGGCGGACAATTACTGTAAACAAAAATGAAGTCCAGGCTTACAAAAAGGTCGGCTGGTATGAGTTTGACGAACTGTATGTCCCTATGTATGCCGAGGACGGTCGGACGATAACGGTATGGAAGGACAGTGTCGAAGATTACAAAAAAGTGGGCTGGTATACGACACGCTCCGCAGTTAACAGCATAATATACGAAACGTCAAAATGGTTTTTTGAAAAGCTGGAAATTCCGGCGGCAAAAACCAATGAGTATATTCAAAAGGGGTGCTGGGATCTTGTTACGGAGGATTATATGACGGTACTATTCTCCTCTGACGACAGAAAGCTTGCCGTAAAAAACACAGAGGTTGGGACATACAAAAAGCTCGGCTGGTACACATACAAGGAATACCTTGATCTTAAAATAGACCCTCTGATAAAGTCGAAACAGTTTGAGACTGCAATGCAGACCCTGGAACAGGCTGAAAAAACATACAAATGGAACGAAGGAAAACAGGCGGTTATAAAGCAAAAGGAGCAGAACCTTCGCTATTCATGGATGAAGGTCATAAATTCCCCTATTGCCATAATTTCTTCGAATGTTGAGGAGGACCACGGATATCCGGATGCGGTTATATCTTTAAGAAACATAAGCGATAAAACTATAGTTTCCTTTAAGGTAGAATTTACCTGCTATGACGCATACGGAAGGGTTACAACGGATTATCCGTGGCTCTATAACGGACAGTTTACCGGAAGAGACGACAGATGTAATTTTAAGAGCAATTCAAAAAACAATTGGTACTGGACTCTTTACTCCAACGAGCGCACCGCGTCAATAAAAAATGTACGCGTTGTAGAGGCTGCATATAGCGACGGAACAACATGGCGCAGCCGATGAGAAGGAAAGTCAAAAGGTTCGCTGCCGTAATTGCCATTATATTAATAGTTTCCGTGCTTTCCGGCTGCGGTGCAAAAAGGCTCAACACCAAACAAATAAAGGAAGATTTTATAGCGGAGCACTATTTTGCATATCCATTAAGAAACTACTTCGGAAAATTCCAGACCGCCGATATAAAAAATATTGAAACAGAAAAATTCAAAATCATAACGCGACTGAAGACGGAAGAAAAGGACGAGATGATTATCGACGCTTCGGCTGATGACCCGAAAGGCGTGTTGAGGGTTACGGGAGAATACTCCATGACTTATGTATCGGTCGGCGACGAATGGATGCTTGAATCATTTAAGGTGCTGTCCGAACAGGTCATACCGCTTCGGACGAGCTGCTTCTCGCACGACGAGATAATGCTTGCACTGTCATTTTGCGGATATGACGGAGTGCAAAGCGTTAAGGTTTTGGGGCGGGCAGGCGATCTGAAAAACAAAAAGGATGCGTATAAAATCGCAGCTGAATACGCAGACGGAGAAAAAAGGAATTTTTCAATCACATTCACTTTTTCTCCGAAAAATAACGGCTGGTCAGTATTAAGCGCGGAGTGCAAAGAAATATGAGATAAAAGGCTCGCGGAAATTTCCGCGAGCCTTTTAAAACACCGTAACGCCGGTTTCGGTTATGACCGCGTCAAGCTTAACGTCGTGCGGTTCCGCCGGGAGGGCGGGGACAAGCTGAAACCCGTAGCAGAGCCCGACCTTTAAGCCTTTAGCCTCCGACAGAAATCTGTCGTAATACCCCTTGCCAAAGCCGAGCCGGTCACCCTTTTCGGAGAATGCGAGCCCGGGAACGAGTATGAGATCGGGAAACGAAAAATCCACAAAATCGGGGTGCTCGGGCTCCCATATCCCGTAAAGCCCCGGCGTAAAAGCTCCGTCGGTCTTTGAAAGGCGGAGCGAAAAATCCTCCCCGCTTACCGGAACGCAGACGACCTTGCCTAATGAAAGCGCGTGGGACAGTATTTCGCCGGTTTCCGCCTCTCCGAACGACGACATATAGACGCAGATATTTTTACTTTCTTTATAAAAGGGCGAATTTACAAGGTGCGAGAAAATTTTTTTCGACGCGCCTTCTTTATCGCCGAAATTTTTTCTTTTTAACTTCATTTCGGCTCTTAATGAGTCCTTATCCATAAAAACACCTCTTTTTCAGCATTATATTGCAAAAAATATGCTCTGTCAACACCTATATTGACACTGTTTTTATTGACTTTGAGTTTTTTAAGTGGTATAATTATAAAATAAGCTGTACAAATGAAAGGTTTTGATTTAAGATGGAAAAATTAGGACTTAATGAAATAAGAGAGAAATATCTCTCGTTTTTTGAATCCAAGGGGCACCTGCGTTTGCCGAGCTTTCCCCTTGTGCCGAAGGACGATCCTTCCGTGCTTTTGATAAATGCCGGAATGACGCCGTTAAAGCCCTATTTCACGGGCAAGGAAACACCCCCGAGAAAGAGGGTCACAACATGTCAGAAGTGCATCAGAACGCCCGATATCGAGCTTGTGGGTCACACCGCGCGCCACGGCACGTTCTTTGAGATGCTGGGCAACTTCTCGTTCGGCGATTATTTTAAGACAGAGGCTATAAGCTGGGCTTGGGAGTTCATAACAGAGGTTATGCATATGCCGGTTGACAGGCTCTGGGTCACCATTTATCAGGACGATGACGAGGCTTTCGACATCTGGACCAAGAAGATCGGCTTCCCGGCTGAGCGTATCGTCAGAATGGGCAAGGAGGATAACTTCTGGGAGCACGGAACAGGTCCCTGCGGTCCCTGCTCCGAGATTCACTTTGACAGAGGTCCCGAATACAGCTGCGGCAAGCCTACCTGTAAGTTAGGGTGCGACTGCGACAGATATGTTGAGTTCTGGAACCTTGTTTTCACTCAGTTCGACAAGGACGAGAACGGAAACTACAACCGCCTTCCCAATCCCAATATCGACACCGGTATGGGACTTGAGCGTCTTGCGGTCATCATGCAGGGCGTGAATAACCTTTTTGAGGTTGACACCATAAGAAACATCATGCTTGCTGTCTCAAAGCTCACCGGCGTTAAGTACGGCGACTCTGAAAAGACGGACGTTTCGCTCCGCGCGATAACCGACCATATCAGAAGCACCTGCTTTATGATATCGGACGGAATCCTTCCCTCCAACGAGGGCAGAGGATATGTCTTAAGAAGACTTCTCCGCCGTGCGGCACGCCACGGAAAGCTTTTGGGCGTTTCCGGCGCGTTCCTTTACAAGATAGCGGACACTGTGTTTAACGAGTGCAAGTCCGGCTATCCCGAGCTTGCGGAGCATGCGGACTATATCAAGAAGATAATAAAGATAGAGGAGGAGCGTTTCGCGGAGACGATCGACCAGGGACTTTCCATTCTCGGAGGATATATGGACGAGATGAAAAAGTCCGGAAAGACCGTTCTTTCCGGGGAGGACGCGTTCCGCCTTTACGACACATACGGATTCCCGCTTGACCTGACGGTGGACATCACGGGCGAGAACGGCTTTACGGTTGATAAGGACGGATTTGACAAGTGCATGCAGAACCAGAGGCAGACGGCAAAGTCCGCGCGCGCGGAAAACGCCGACAATGCCTGGAGCTCCGACGCGTCGATTCCGGATGATGTTACTCCCGAATTTTTAGGATATGACGAGCTTTCCTGCACCGCGACCGTTAAGGCACTTATCAAAAACGGCGAACTTGCGGATTCGGTTGAAGAGGGCGAAACGGCAATTGCTGCGTTTGATAAGACCGTGTTCTATTCCGAGTGCGGCGGTCAGGTCGGCGATACGGGAACGGCATCGTCTGACAAGGCGGTCGTTACTGTGCTTACCAGCCGCAAGGTGTCCGGTAAGGACGCAAGCGAGATCAGGGTTGAGAGCGGCTCTGTAAAGCTCGGCGATAAGATGGAGCTGGCGGTTGACAAAAAGCGCAGAATGGCGATTTCGAGAAACCACAGCGTGACTCACCTTCTTCAGAAGGCGCTTAAAGAAACGCTCGGCGACCATGTTGCACAGGCGGGCTCATATGTCGGCGAGGACAGAATGAGGTTTGACTTCTCACATTTTGAGGCGATGACTCCCGAGCAGCTTTCTGAGGTTGAGCAGAATGTCAACGGCAAGATATTGGAAGACCTTAAGATAATCAAAAAGGAAATGCCGATCGCAGAGGCGAAGAAGCTCGGAGCTACGGCACTCTTCGGCGAGAAGTACGGCGAGACGGTGCGCGTCGTTTCAATGGGCGACTATTCAATGGAATTTTGCGCCGGCACACACCTTGACTCAACCTCGCAGATCGGGCTTTTCAAGATTCTCTCCGAAGGCGGAGTTGCTGCCGGCGTAAGAAGAATCGAGGGCGTGACCGGTCAGGGCGTGCTTAACTATATCGCTTCGAAGGACGGGACGATTGCAGAAATCGCTTCGCTCATGAAGTCCTCTGTCAATGCGGTTCTCGACAGGACAAAGGCATTCGTTCAGAACGCGAACGAAACGAAGAAGGAATATGACGCATTAAAGGCGGAGGTTTCCAAGAACTTGGCGAAGAGCTTTGCCGACAGTGCGGTTGACGTTAAGGGCGTTTCGGTTATCACCGCGAAGATAAGTGACTCGGACGTTGAGCAGATGCGTGAAATGATTGATACCATTAAGGATAAATACGAGCTTGCGGCTGCGGTCATCGCTTCCGTTTCCGACGGCAAGGTAACATTTGTCGGCGGTGCGACGAAGGGCGCGGTAGCAAAGGGCGTTCACATCGGAAAGGTCATCAAGGAGGTTGCTTCCATTGCCGGCGGAGGCGGCGGCGGAAAGCCGGACAGTGCCCAGGCAGGCGGCAAGAACCCTGAAAAGACCGACGAGGCGCTCGGCGCGGTAACAAAGGTTATCGAGGCTCAGATTTAAGGAGAATTTATATGGATTGTATTTTCTGTAAGATAGCAAACGGCGAGATACCGTCAGAATATATATATGAGGATGATTATGTGGTGTGTGTGAAGGACATTAACCCGATGGCGTCCGTTCACCTTCTTGTGATTCCGAAAAAGCACATTGCCTCGGCAAACGAGTTTAATGAGGAAAATTCGCTTTACGCGGCGAAGGTTTTTGAGGCGGTCGCGAAGATCACGAAAAAGCTCGGAATCGACAAGGGGGGCTACCGCGTTATAAATAACTGCGGCGAGAACGGCGGACAGACAGTGATGCACGTTCACTTCCACATTTTGGGCGGTAAAAAGCTCCCGATTGAAATGGCATAAAAAGAAACGGTGTACAATTTTTGTACACCGTTTCTTTTTTATATTCCGATCTCGTTTCGTTTTATCTTGCCTGTCGAGGTCTTCGGGAAGGGCTCTGTCGTTACCTTGATGCGGCGGAGCTTTTTATATTCCGAAAGATTTGAATTGAGTGATTCAACGGAGCGCAGTGCTTCCTCCTCAGTCGTCGCTTCCGGGTCGTATACCGCGATTGCGGAAACCGTTTTGGAATCCGGAGAAAGATAAGCGACAGACTCGGTAATCCCGGGAAGTGAATTCATCAAAGACTCAAGCTCTTCGGGATATACGTTCTTTCCGTTTTTTAATACAAGCACGTTTTTTGACCGCCCGCGGATGAAAATAAACCCGTCGGAATCTATATAGCCCAAGTCGCCGGTCTTGAGATATCCGTCCTTGAACGGCTGCTCTTTTAGGTCCATGTATCCGAGCATCACGTTGGGACCCTTGACGAGGATTTCGCCGATTCCATCCTCGTTCGGCGAGTCTATCTTAACGTCAACCCCCGGCATAGGCTTGCCGACAGAGCCGATACGTCTCTCATCTTCTCTCTCGGCGGCAATAACGGGCGCGGTCTCGGTCATACCGTAGCCCTGAATCAAAAGTATTCCGATATCGTCAAAAAACTGTATCGTGCTCTCGGAGAGCGGAGCGGCTCCGCTTATGACAAGGCGCAGTGCACCGATTTTTTTTCTGACCGACGAAAAGATAGGACCGCGAAGGTCGATCCCGACCTTCAAAAGGGCACGGCTGAACATGACCATTGCTGAGAACAGGCGCTTTTTTCCGCTTTTTTCAATTGCGGAATCAGCGTTCTGCTTGATTCTGTCAAGTATCAGCGGAACTCCGACAAAAACGGTCACTCCGTAGTCGGACAGAGCGTTTTTGATTCTGAGCCCCTTGGCGTACACCGAACGCATTCCGCACCCCAAAAAGAGGAGCATGGCGGTCAGCCCGAACGCATGGTAATAGGGGAGAAGCGCTAAGTTGACATCCTGTTCATAGAAGTTTTCACATTCCTGCATTTGGCGGATGTTTGATAAAATGTTGTTTGCGGAAAGCATGACCGCTTTCGATTTTGACGTTGTGCCCGAGGTGAACATAAGAACGCTCAGTGTGTCGGGATCGGGCTCGCAGTCCGGCATCTCGCCCGGCTTTGAAAGCGAGGAAAGGGCGCTCATCGGAATTTTTGATGCGATGCTTACAGCATCCGCCTTTTCCTTCACCTCGTCAGAATAAATCAGCATTTCGGCTTTGCTCCTCTCGGCAATGCGGGCAAATTCAGAGTCCGGAAGCGACTGATCGACAGGGACGAGTACAGCGCCCGCGCACAGAACGCCGAGAGCCGAGAGCACCCAGCTATAGGAATTTTTCCCGGTCACCATGATGCGCTTTCCGGAGTAATCCGAAAGCCCGTTCGAAAGTGCGGAAACGCTTTCGTAAAGCTCAGGATAGCTTATATCGATGTCCGCACCCTTTTCGTTTACGGTGAAAGCAATATTATTTTTATATTCTTTGCATAATGCGGTAAAATATGATTTGATTGTGCTCATAAAGTCACTCCTTAATTTCTGATATAATATTATCTTGTATTTAATACTATATTACACCATAAAACGTATTTTGTCAATAAAAATCTATTTGACAAGAACTGCTTTTTAATATATAATTATGGAAAAGGGGGATGTGCAATGCAGATAGATAAGAGGAAAATTGAGGCGGCGATCGGCAGATGGGACAATGACCATGGGGAGAACACTCTGCCCGACTGGGAGGCGCTTCCCGAAATAGAGCTTTATATGGATCAGGTCATAACGCTTTTGTCGCGCTATCTGACCGTTTTGGGCGACGGCAAGGTGATAACCCAGCCGATGATCAATAATTACGTTAAGCTCGGAATAATGCCCGCACCCGAAAAAAAGCGGTATTCGAGAGTGCACCTTGCATACCTTATTATTATCTGCTTTTTGAAGCAGACCTTAAGCATGGATACGATAAAAAAGATAATTCCCATCGGAATCGGTCCGGACGAGGTAAAAACGGTATATTCTTCGTTTGTCGAAAATCAGCATAAGGCGGTATCGTACGTTCTGGACAACGTGAAAAACGTTGCTGCTCCGATTCTGGGGCTTGACTCCGAAAAGAGAATGACAGATCTTGTGATTCAGGTAAGCGTCGCGGCAAATATATGCAAAATATTGACAGAGAATATTATTAACGACCCTGAAAAGGAAAATGAATGAAAAAAACTCACTTCATTTCTGAAGTGAGTTTTTTTATTACAGCTTTCTGTAGACGCCGACGACCTTTCCCAAAATGGTGACGTCCTCTGTTATGATTGGCTCCATAAAGTCGTTTTCCGGCTGGAGGCGGAAATAGCCCGACTCTTTATAAAATGTCTTTACCGTTACCTCATCCTCAATCATGGCAACGACCATCTGCCCGTTTAATGCAACGCTCGTCTGCTCCACAATAATATAATCGCCCGAAAGTATTCCGGCGTTTATCATGGAGTCGCCTCTGACCTTCAGCATGAATACCTCGCCCTTTTTTGCAAAGTCCATCGGAAGGGGGAAGGTGCGCTCAATATCCTCCTGCGCTCTTATGGGAATACCCGCGGCAACGGTGCCGAGAACCGGAACCTCCAGAAATTCAGACTCGCCGAATGGCGTATCGTCCGACACCTTTATCGTTCTCGTTTTCGAATCCGCCTTGTCAAGCTTTCCGGCGCGGCGCAGCCTTTCGATATGACCGTGCACGGTGGAGGGCGACTTTAAGCCGACCCCGTCGCAAATCTCGCGTATCGTGGGGGAATAGCCGTTTTCGCGTGTGTATTCGGTGATGAATTCAAGTATATGAGTGCTTGTATCTTTTGACATAATAACTGCTCCTTATAAATAAGAATATATGTTCTGATTATAGTATAGCACACTTTTATTTAAAATGCAAACATTTGTTTGTCTTTTTTTAAAAAAATACTTGACAAAGAACATTTGTTCGTGTATTATATAAGTACAACGAGAACAAAAGTTCTTATTTTGGAGGTAATACTTATGAGAAAAAGAAGAATCAGAATGATGAAAGTCATGATTATTGTATTTGTGATTGTAACAACTCTTGTCAGCGTAACGGCACTTTCGAACGGCGACAGAGGAAAATATGCGAATTATACCGAGGTTTATGTTAAGCCCGGCGACACGCTCTGGGGAATCGCTGAGGAGTACTACGGCGACAGTGTAGATTTAAGAAGAGCGGTTTTTGAAATTTCCGAGTGTTCGTCTCTTGAGGGAGCGGACATTTATGTCGGTCAGAAGCTGCTTGTTCCCGAGCTTTGATCCTTGCCGCAAGGCATTTTATACTCCTTTTTAAGCGCCCGCAAAATAAGTTTTGCGGGCGCTTAATTAATGACCTTTTTGCTCCTTTTGCATATTTTGTTAATGAGGCAAAAGAAGGGAGGGATAAAAATGCTTATAAGTGTGCCTTATGACAGAATAAAAGCGGTGGAATATGCAAATAAATGGGCGTATCGGAGGAACCCCGGGTTCTACGATTTTAACGGGCTCGGCGGGGACTGCACCAATTTTGCCTCGCAGTGTCTTTACGCAGGGAGCGGTGTGATGAACTATCCCTCGTGGTATTACTACGGATTAAACGACCGCTCGCCGTCGTGGACGGGTGTGGAGTTTTTATATGACTTTTTAATAAAAAACCGCGGGGCAGGACCCCGCGGCGAAGAAACAGGCATTGAAAATGTGAAACAGGGCGACCTTGTGCAGCTGAGCTTTGCGGGTGAGAGGTATGAACATACCCCGGTCATCGTGAGTGTGGGAAGCCCCGTGAAGCCGTCCGAAATACTCGTTGCGGCGCATACGTTTGACTCAAATTGCCGCCCTCTTGACAGTTACGCGTTTAAGAAGGTGCGTTTTATTCATATTGTAAATGTCGGAAAAGACGTTTAGATTTTGCCGAGAACGTAGGAAAGCGCCTCATCGTATTGCTCGGACTCCCCTTCGACTGTTATGTCCGGCTCGACTCCGACCTCATTGATATAGGAGCCGTCATAGGTGTAATATTTCGCATCCGTGTATTTTAAGGCGCTGCCGTCGCCGAAAGTGATGATGGTCTGAACAAGCCCCTTACCGTATGTCGTTGTGCCGATAAGAACGCCGCGCCCGGACTGCTTTATTGCGGCGGAAAGAATCTCCGAGGCGCTTGCCGATTCGCCGTTGACAAGGACCGCGAGCGGAACGGCTGAATAGTTGTTATCCGTAATCTTATATTCCGTTGTCTTGCCTTTGGCGTTGACGGACGAAAAGAGCGGACCTTCGGGCATGAGCTCGCTTGCAATCGTAATAAGGGAGCTTACCTGACCGCCTCCGTTATTGCGCAGATCCAGGATTATCGCGCTGATACTGCCGTTAAGCTCTCCCATAAGCTCGGAAAATTCCTTCGCGGACTCGTCGGAAAACACGCTGAGGGTAACATAGAGCACCCCCTCGTCCGTCACAGAGTGAGCGACCGGCGGAATGTGAAATGACGAGCGCTTTATCCTGTAAACGCTCTCTTCTCCGCCGCGGCTTACGGTAAATTCCATCTCGGTATCGTCGGATACCGCGTCCTCGGAATATCCGCGGATATAGTTAACCACGTCTCCGTAATTTTCCTCGGTTATAACGCGCCCGTCAACCGAGACCAGTATGTCTCCCGGAAGGATGCCCGCTTTTTCGGCGGAAGAGTCCTCTGCCACATCCGTTATTAACGCGCTCCCGGAGCTATAGTCTATCGTGACGCCGAGCCCGTGGTATACTGAATTTATACTGTCATTGAAAAGGCGGAATTCCTCGGAGTTAAAGTACTCCGTGTAGGGGTCGCCGAGGCTTTCGGCATATGCCCAGGCGGCATAGTCCGTCGCCTTTTCCTTGTCAAAATCCAGGGCGTAGTGATCTTCTATTGTTTTTGAGATAGTTAAAAGCTTTGACGAGCTTAATAAATTATACCGCCCGGCGAAAAAAGAAATGACGGCGACAGCTAAAAAGGCGGCAATAAGAGCAGCGCGTTTTTTCTCTTTATACAATAAAAACACTCCTTTATATTTTAAGGGTGTAGCAAAATAATTTCATTTTGCTACACCCCATCAGTTAACTTACATAGCTTAAAGGGTCCTGTCTGGAGCCGTTTAACGATACCTCAAAGTGAAGGTGAGGTCCTGTCGATTTGCCGGTGGAGCCGACCTTCGCAATCGTCTGCCCGCGCGAAACGGTTGCTCCGGCGCTGACAAGAAGCTGGCTGCAATGCGCGTAAAGCGTTGTGAGTCCGCCTCCGTGGGAGATAACGATGTATTTCCCGTAGGACGAGCTGTTTCCCGAAAAGAGAACGGTTCCGGAGTCCGCGGCGATAATGTCCGCACCGTAGCCTCCCGCAATGTCGATTCCGTTATGCATTTTCGTTACCCCGTCGATGGGGTGCTGGCGTGTTGCAAAACGGCTTGTAAGGCGTTTTGTTGACGGACAGGGCCACTGCATTGTGCCGGTGCCGGAAACAGAAGCTGCCGCGCTCTGAGCCGATACCTTCTGGGAGGCGACCGCCTGAGCGATAAGATTCTGAATCCTTGCCTCCTCTGCGACCTGCTCCTCCACCTGGCGGCGGACAGTCTCTTCGCGGCTTGCGAGCTGACCTATAACGGCAGACTGCGCCTCCTGTTTGGTTTTTAAGGTTGAACGCATCTGGTCAAGGGTCTGCTTTCTCGTCACCTGGTCGGCTTTGATTTGCTCAATCTCCGCCTTCTGGGATGCAATCTGTTCGCGGACGGCTTTGCGCTCCTCTAACACGCGGTTGTCATAATCCAAAAGGTTTTTGACAATCTCGATGCCTGAGAGGAACTCGGAAAAGCTGCCCGAGGAAAAGAGTATCTCGATATAAGTCGAGGGTCCGTTTTCATACATGATGCGCGCACGGCTTTTGAAAGAATCAAACTGCCTGTCGCACTCCTCCTGGGCGGTTAAAAGCTCCGCCTCCTTCTGAGCAAGGAGAGCTTCGGTTTTATCAAGCTCCGACGCGACGGCGCTTATCTGTGCGTTTAAGTCCGCAATTTCGGAATCAATCTTCTCTTTATCCGACACCGCGGTCTTTTTCTGATTCTGAATTTCGGAAAGCTGCTGCTGGGCGGCTTTCTTTTGATTTCTCGCACTTTCCAGCTGCTGAGAGAGCGTTGCCGCGCTCACAGGGAAAGCGGAGGCGATAAACGTTATTATAAATATCAGCGCGACGAGTATGGCAATAACGGAAACCAATAGTCTGCGTTTTTTCATATGTGCCTCCCCGTCATACCTTAAGATGGCGCGTGGTAGATATCGTGCTTGCAAATCCGCCCATGATGCATCCGAAAAGGATGACCAGGGAAACAAGGGAAGAGGACACGGACGAGGGCGAGCAAAGCTTGATGAGCGAGAACGACTCGGTAACCGAGTTGTAAAGCGGCGTATAGCCCAAGTACGTTACGCCGAGCGCTAAGAGCGAGCCCAAAAATCCGATGAAGATTCCCTCGATAATGAACGGCCAGCGGATGAACCAGTTGGTTGCGCCGACAAATTTCATTATGTGTATCTCATTTGCTCTCGATGCAACGGAGAGCTTTATCGTGTTCGAAATGATGAAAAGCGAAACGACCATTAAAATGAGCATGATTATAAAGCTTGCATTCTGAACGTAGCCTGTAACTTTTATAACGCGGTCAACCGTTTCCTGGTGGTTCTTTACCTCGGCAACGCCGGGAATTTCGGCAACCCTGGCTGCGGTATCGGCGGAAAGTGTCAGGTCGGAAAGGCTTATTTTAACACTGTTTCTTAAAAAATCCTCTTCCTCCAGCCCGTCCAGCGCGGCGGAATCTCCCCCGAGCCTTTCTTTATAGTTCTGAAAAGCGTCAGCCTTGCTTTCAAACTTTGTTGAAGCGATGTTTGAAAGCTTCGCAATCTCGCCTTCGATAGCGCGGGCGGACTCATCGGGGAGCGAGGAGTCAATATAAGCCTGAATCTCGCACTGCGATTTTACCTGGTCGCTTATATAATTTATATTCATTGTGAAAAGCAAAAATACGCTGAAAAGGAAAAGACAGCACGCTATGGTGAGCACGGACGAAACCGTCATGAGCCTGTTATTCGCCATGCTTAAAAGCGCGGTCTTCGTGTAGTATCTTGAATTAGTCATCAAGGTTATACAAGCCTCCTTCCTCGTCACGGATGAGCTTGCCCTTGTGAACGGTCAAAAGCCTTTTCGGGCGCGCGTTGACGATGTCGGCGGCATGTGTCGCCATCATAACGGTCGTCCCGCTGCGGTTAATGGATTCAAGCGTATCCATGATATCCATGGCAACGACCTTATCGAGGTTACCGGTCGGCTCGTCCGCCAAAATAACCGTCGGTCTGTTAACGAGGGCGCGGGCTATGGAAACACGCTGCTGCTCGCCGCCGGAAAGCTCGGAAATATCACACCTTGCCTTGTTGGAAAGGCGAACCTGGTCAAGCACCTCCGGCACACGCTTTCTTATAAGGCGGTTGCTTGCGCCGACAACCTGCATTGCAAACGCAACGTTGTTGTAGACAGTGGTCTTGGGCAGAAGCTTAAAGTCCTGATAGACCATTCCGAGGCTTCGCCTTAAATAAGGAATTTCCTTTCGCGAAAGCCCGGAAATCTCAACACTGTCAACATATATCTGCCCGGAAGTCAAGTTTTCCTCGCGCATCAAAAGCTTCATTATGGAGGATTTTCCGGCGCCGCTTTTACCCGTCAGGTACACAAACTCGCCCTTGTCGATCTTAAAGGAAAGGTCGTCAAGCGCCTTTGTACCGTTGGGGTACACGAGCGAAACATTTACGAATTCAATCAAAATTAAGCACCTCAGATTTTGTTAGGATTAGATTCCAAGTATTTTTTAACCATCATAGCTACCTTAAATACGATAGCGTCGTCAAATACGCGCAGATCAAGACCGGTGAGCTTTTGCACCTTGTCAAGACGGTATACGAGAGTGTTTCTGTGAACGTAGAGCTGACGGCTTGTCTCCGAAACGTTTAAGTTCTTTTCAAAGAATTTCTGGATAGTCAAAATGGTTTCGTTGTCAAGCGAGTCAATGGACTCTTTTTTGAACACCTCGTCCAAGAAAAGCTTGCAGAGCGTTGTCGGAAGCTGATAAATAAGGCGTCCGATACCTAAGTTATTATAGCTTATTATGGACTTGTCCGTATCCATCACCTTGCCGACCTCAAGAGCGACGTGCGACTCGCGGTAGCTCTTTGCAAGGTCCTTCATATCGGAGATTATTGTTCCGATACCGATCGAGGCGTTTAGCATGAGCTCGGAATTGATAGTTTCCAGAAGCGATTTTGCAATTTTCTTTATGTCTTTCTCGGTAATTCCGGGCTTAACCTCTTTTACAACGGCGATATCCTTCTCGTCAATCCTTATGATAAAGTCCTTTTCCTTATCGGGGAAAATGTTGGCAATCATATCCGCCGCAGTCTGGTCATAGTCGTTGGGAATACGCACGGTCATAACGACCCTTGAAACGTCCGTAGGAATGTGAAGCTCCTTAGATTTTCCGTTTATATCGCCGGGCAGAATATTGTCAAGCAACACGTTTTTAATAAAGTTTATCTTATCGAATTTTTCATCGTAGAACTGCTTTATGCTGAGAATCGACACCGAAAGAATGCTGACATCCTTTTTCGCTTCCTCGTCATCCCCTTCGACGAAGGCGATAAAATCAGTCTTTCCGCGCATTCCGCCGCCGATAAAGGTGAAGCCTGCGGCAGTGTAAATTTTTCCGGGCTCGCTGCACTGATGCGTAACCTCTTCCAAAATGTTCTCGATCGCGCTCATGTCATTGAAGGAGCGGATAGTGTCGTTATCGAAAATAACTCCGACAGGGCGACCGAACGCTTCTTTAAGCTGGTAGATCACGCTCTGAAAAAATTTATTTGACATTAATAAATCTCTCCTTTATAAACTTTCTCTTATACTATTGTAATATCTTTTTGTCAATTTTGCAAGAAAAATCTTCAATTATTTTGTAAATTTTTTTGAAATAGGCGTATTTTTTGTAGCACGGACAAAAAAATGGCATAAAATGTCTAATGAAAATGAAAGGAGTGGGAGAATGCTGATAGTCCTGTCGTCCGCCACGTCGGCGGAAAGATTAAAAAAGCTGCTTGCCGCCGGGAAGATATCCTCCGAGGTCGTTCAGACTCCGAAAAGCATATCCGAAGGCGGATGCGGATATTCGCTCAAGGTCGGAGACGCACATGGGGAAGAAGCGCTCAAAAAGGCTAAAGAGGTGCACATAGGCATTAAGGGCGTTTACATTGAAGAGGGCGGGGGCAAAACGCGAACATACAGGAGGAAGGAGTGATATTTTGATTTATCTTGATAATGCCGCAACAAGCTTTTTAAAGCCGCAGAGCGTGTATAATGCCGTTGCCGCGGCGTTAAAAAGCTCGGCAAGCCCGGGACGCGGCGGATATAAGGCGGCGGTGAAGGCGTCCGAAACTTTATATGCGGCAAGGGAGGCGCTTTCCGAGCTTTTTAATATCGCCTCGCCCGAGAACATAATCTTCACGGATAATGCGACCACCGCGATAAACACCGGTCTTAAGGGCATAGCGGGTCACGGCATCGCGATATCAAAAATGGAGCATAACGCGGTTGCGCGCCCGGCGAAAAAGCTTTCCGATTCGGGCGAGAGGGTCGTTATGATAGACGCAGACTCCGACGGGTTTATAACTCCGGAGGCGGTCGAAAGGGTGCTTTCCTCATCCAAGGTCGGCGCGGTGTGCCTTATTCATGCGTCCAACGTGTGCGGAAGCCTTAATGATATTAAGTCGATAGGCGAAATTGTAAAAAGGCATAACGCCGTTTTCATGGTGGACGCGTCGCAGAGCGCCGGGTGCACCGATATTGACGTAGAGGCGTGCAAAATCGACCTTCTTGCCTTTCCGGGACATAAGGGACTTTTGGGACCCCAGGGCACCGGGGGGCTTTATATAAGAGAAGGTCTTACACTAGGCACGCTGACCGAGGGCGGAACCGGAAGCATGTCCGAATCGCTTCTGCAGCCGGACATTATGCCGGACAGATTCGAGTCCGGCACCCAGAATGTGCCCGGAATCGCCGGGCTTTACGAGGGAGTGCGCTTCGTGAAAAAGGTCGGCGCCGCCGCGATAGGCGAAAAGGAGCGCTATCTTTCAAAAATTCTTGCCGAGGACCTTTCGTCAATCGAAGGCGTCAGAGTCTGCGGAAAACCGGGAAGCGGGGCAAGCGTCGGCGTCGTATCCGTTACGACAAGGCTCGGAAGCGTGGAGCTTGCCGATATGCTCGCAAAGGACTATTCCATAGCCGTGCGTGCCGGGCTTCACTGCGCGCCGCTGGCTCACCGGTCGCTCGGAACATTAGAGAGCGGAACGGTCCGCTTTTCTCCCGGCTTTTTCACGACAAAGGAAAATGTGAAATATGCCGCGCGTGCCGTCGCGAGGTGCTTAAAATAAAACGGGGTCATATGACCCCGTTTTAAATTTCGCTGAAATCTTTTATGTATTTGTCTGAAAGAGCGCGGATGTCTTTTTCAAGCTCAGCCGATGTGTCGTCATACACGCCGACAGTCCTCATGCCGGCTTTTTTTGCCGCGGCGAGCGCGTTATAGTTATCGTCCGCAAAAACGCAGCCGGACACTTCGGCGCCGAGACGGCGCGCGGCTTCGGTATAGATTTCCGGCTGAGACTTGGTGTATGAAAAATCGTCGCACGACCACACGTTATCGAAAAGCCCGTAAAGCCCGAGGCGCTTTAAGCAGACGTCCAGCATTTTATGCGGGCTTGCGGTGAGCACGTTAAGACTGTGCCCCTCTGACTTAAGGCGGGCGAGAGCCTCGCCGACATGCGGCTTTGCGGGAATATTGTACTCATACTCGCGCATGGCATAGCTATCCATAAGATCAAGTATTTCGCTCACACTCATTTTAACGCCGAGGGAGCGGAAATATTCCGCGGTGCCCCTGTCGCCTAAGGGGGTGATGGTTTTAATTATGTCGGGCGGATAGCTTATATTGTTCTTATCGAGAATGTTAAGCATTTTGTCCGACCACCGGCGCATGGAATCGACTAACGTCCCGTCAAAATCAAAAATATATACCATCAGCTTATATCCAGCATTTCCATATATTCCGAACCGGTTTCGGCAATATATTCCTTTCTTCCGTTTAAGTTGTCGCCCAAAAGCAGGTCAAACATGGCGGCGGTCTCCGCAGCGTCCGACGGGAGAACCTTGATAAGCCGCCTTGAGTCCGGGCACATAGTGGTGAGCCACATCATGTCCGGGTCGTTCTCGCCGAGTCCCTTGGAGCGCTGAATGCCGTACTTTACGCCCTCGGAATCAAACTTTGCCAGAATGTCCGATTTTTCGCGCTCGTTATACGCAAAAAATGTGCGGCTTTTTTTCTCCTTCGTCGTGATCTCAAAAAGCGGTGTTTCCGCAATGAATACTTTGCCGTTTTCAATCAGCGAGGGAGTGAGGGTATAGAGCATCGTGAGAACCAGCGTGCGGATCTGGAACCCGTCAACGTCGGCATCGGTGCAGATGATTATCTTATTGTAGTTTAGGGCGTTTATGTCAAAATCGGAAAATTCCTTGTTAAGCTTGGTCTTAGCCTCAATGCCGCAGCCGAGTATTCTTATAAGGTCCAATATAATGTCGCTTTTGAATATCTTTGAAAAGTCCGCCTTAAGGCAGTTTAATATCTTTCCGCGGATGGGCATGATAGCCTGAAACGCAGCGTCGCGGCTCGTTTTGCAGGCGGTAGCGGCAGAATCGCCCTCCACTATGAAAAGCTCGCGGAGGTTAACGTCCTTCGTTCTGCAGTCAACAAATTTTTTGACCTTGTTCGTAACGTCGAGCGAGGAGGAAACCTTTTTGCTTACAAGGTTGACCCTGGTGCGCTCGGCGGTCTCGCGGCTGCGCTTGTTTATCAAAACGCGGTCGGCAATCTTGTCCGCCTCTTTTTTGTTTTCGATAAAATAAACCTCTAAATTGTGCTTTAAAAAGTCCGTCAGCGCTTCCTTTATAAAGGGGTTGTTTACCGCCTTTTTTGTCTGGTGCTCATAGCTGACGAGCGTTGAAAACGAGCTTATCACAAGTATAAGGCAGTCGGATATATCGTTAAACGTAATCTTCGATTCGTTTTTCGAGTATTTTCCTGCTTGCTTTATATATTTGTCGATGGCGTATACAAATGCGGTTTTTGTCGCCGCGTCATGCACGCCGCCGTACTCCAAAAAGCTGGAGTTGTGGTAAAATTCTATCATCGTATTGGTCGGGGCAAAGCAGAACGCCGCCTGCATCTTGACCTTGTAGTCCTCCTTGTCGGCTCTGTCGCGCCCCATGCGCTCCGCCTCAATATAGGTGACCGCGGTTTCGTTCTGCCCGGAAGCGACCTCCTCGACATAGCCCTTGATGCCCTCGGGATAGCAGAACTCGTATTTTTCTGTGCCCTCGGGAGTTTCGTCATATAAAATAAAGGTCAGCCCGGCGTTGACTATCGCCTGGCGCTTTAACGTTTCGGTGAAAAACTCAAGCGGAATGTTAATGTCGGTAAAAACGTCAAGATCCGGACGCCATTTCTGCACGGAGTACGTTTTTTTGGACGTTGTTTCAATCTTTAAAAGTCCGCCGACATTTTCGCCCTTTTCAAAGTGAAGCGAATAAAGCTTCCCGTCGCGCGCAACCTCGACGTCCATATATTCGGAGGTGCACTGAGCCGCGCATGCGCCCAGTCCGTTTAAGCCGAGGCTGAATTTATAGGTATCGCTTTCGTTACCGTGGTATTTGCCTCCGGCATAAAGCTCGCAGAAGACAAGCTCCCAGTTGTAGCGCCCTTCCTTTTCGTTAAAGTCAAGAGGGATTCCGCGCCCGTAGTCCTTGACCTGAACCGAACGGTCGGAAAATCTCGTGACCTCAATCACCTTGCCGTATCCGGCGCGCGCCTCGTCAATCGAGTTTGAAAGTATTTCGAAAAAGGCGTGCTCGCAGCCTTCAAGTCCGTTGGAGCCCAAAATGGTGCTGGGATTGTATCTGATTCTTTCCGCACCCTTTAAGGACTGGATGGATTGGTTATCGTATGAATCCTTCGGACACATTTTTTTCATCCCTTCTGAAAAATTATAAGTTGCCGGATGTATCTTCCGGCTGCGCCGTTTCGGTTTCCGGTGTGCCGGGAGTCTCGGTTTCGGACGGCTCCGTCACCGTCTCGCTCATTGCGGGCTCAGTCTTCATCGTTCCGACAAGCAAGGTCGCGTTATGCGGCATATAGTAGCTTGACGATTCGAGAGTTCTTGAAACCTCCTTGCCGTCAACCGTTACAATTCTGTAGACCTTGCACCTTGCACCGTTCGACCCGCGCTCGGAGTATTTTTCCGTTCCCTCGGGAAGGGTGGGATCGTCCACACGCTTGGTCGAGAACGGAACGGACGAAACGTCAGTCGTCTCAAATGAAACGGAGAAGTTTTCGGTTTTCGTTCCTATTATATCGCACACAACCTGTTTTGAGCCTGTAACATAACTGGATATCTTTATCGGATATTCCGTGTTGTTGGAGAAAACAAAGTCAACCGTGCCGTAGTCCGCCGTCGCGTCCCGCCCGAGCGGAACATAGCCGACCTTGAACATGTGGCAGGTTCTCTCGTCAACCTTAAGGTTGGCAAGCATTACTGCGTTGTATAAGGTGGAAGATACCTGGCAGATTCCGCCGCCGTACTGCTGAACGGACTGACCGTTCGCATAGGCACCCGCCATCTTGTATCCCGCTTCCGGAGTTCTCTTTCCGAGAGTGCCGTTATACGAGAATTTCTCGCCGGGAAGAAGAATTTTATCGTTAATGCTCTTTGACGCCAGCGTAACATTTGTGGAGCGGTTTGAATCGCTCGTCGCAAAGCTGGTCTGATAGGTTGAGAGCGTATCGCGGAAAAGCGCCTCGGTAAGCTCCGAGGTCGTGTGAGCCGCCTTTTCGACCGTCGCAGGGATTTCGTAAATCTCTCCGGGAGCGGAATGTTCCTTTATAATAGCGCGGGCTTCCTTTTCGTTTACCGTAACCTTATCGTTTCCGGGGCTTACGTAAATGTCTCCCGCCTCGTCGCGCTTATACGTTGCCGATGTGGGCTCGGCTGAATATTCCTCAAGTATAATGTCAAGGTCAAAGGGGATAGGCTCGATATTTTCCTTTTCAAAGATGAGCGATGAAAAGTCAAGATTTTTCATCATTGCGACAAGCTTTTTCTTTGCCGTCACGGGGTTTATGGTGTACCCCGGCTTTCCGTTGGTAACGCGGACGGAGGAATCGAGTATTTCGAACGACGCTTCGACCGACTTGTCGTAATCTGTGTTTTCAGCCATCGTCCTGTCAAACGTCCTGTCGTTTATTATCACGGCAAGGTCGATTGACGTTTTTCCGCCGAAAGCCGACTTAAGCGCCGGAATAATGGAAGAGAAGAGGTTCCCGTGACCGTAAGCCAAAGCGTCGGCAGCCGTCCTCTCGCAGTCGTACGACGCGCCGAAGTCCTTATACGTCGCGGAGAAAACATCGTCCCCGGCGGTTATCTCTATCTTTTTTTCCGCAGTCTCGGCGATTTTTTCGGAGATTGCGGCAGCAGCCTCCTCCGCCGTCATGTTGGAAAGGTCGGCCCCTCCCGCGGTCACGCCGGACAAGATGACGCCGCTTTTGGATTTGATTATTGTCACCGTAACCACGGTGATTAAAAGAAGCAAAACCGCGCAGCCGACAATTATCGGAACGCTGATTTTTCTGTGTGCCGTATTTTTGCTGTTAGTCATGATTTACCACCTTTATAATATGAATAAAAATTCAATCATTCTATTATTATACCAAACACTTTTTAAAATGTAAACAGTAAATTTAAAATAAAATTGGTCAGGAGAAAAATATTTGTTGGTAATTTTCATGCATAATTGACTGTTTTATGAATATTTCCCCCGGTTTATACAATGTATGATAATACAAATCGGGGTACCGATAGTGCATAATGCATATAATAACGGCGTGTATTTTTGCATAAACTGTGCAAAAATAATGCGCAGCGTAAAAAAGTTTAATTTTTTTATAAAAAAATCTTGCATAAATATAAATCGGTTGCTATAATGTGTCTATCATTAAAAAATAAATGGAGGAAGAGTTAAAATGAAAAAAACAGTATCAAAGATTTTGGCACTCGCTTCGGCGGTTGCAATGCTTGCCGCTTGCCTTTCCGGCTGCGGACAGAAAGAGGTTACGGACAATAATACAGACAAGAATACGGACAAGGTAACATTAAAGATTCTTGACACAGAGTATGCAAACGAAGACTACGCTATCTGCGTGGCAAAGGAAAACACAGAGCTTTTAGACCAGATTAATGCAGCTCTTGCTGAAATCAAGGCTGACGGTACTCAGCAGAAGATTGTTGACAAGTACATCTCCGGCGTTGAGCATGACATAAAGTTCCAGAAGGACGCTGAGGGCAAGGAAGAGCTTCACATGGCTACAAACGCACAGTTCCCTCCCTATGAGTACTACGATGGCGACAAGGTTGTAGGTATTGACGCTGAGATGGCAGCTGCAATCGCTGATAAGCTTGACAAGAAGCTTGTTATCGACGATATGGAGTTTGACGCTATCATTACTTCCGTTCAGACAGGCAAGTCCGATATGGGTATGGCGGGAATGACCGTTACAGAGGAGCGCCTTAAGAACATCAGCTTCTCTGACACGTATGCACAGGGCATACAGGTCGTAATCGTTCCCGAGAACAGCGAGATCACATCGGTTGACGATCTTTCGGCTGACGGCGCAGCATATCTCATCGGTACTCAGAGAGGTACCACGGGCGACATCTATGCTGAGGGTGACTTCGGTGCGGACCGCGTTATGAAGTACGCTTCCGGAAACGAGGCTGTTCAGGCACTTATTACCGGCAAGGTTGACTGCGTTATCATCGACAATGAGCCCGCTAAGGCTTACGTTGAAGCTAACAACAAATAATTTTTGAAGTTATAAAAGTCCGGGGCGGTTTAAAAAGGTCCGCTCCGGATTTTTTGTTAAAGAGGTGGAAAAATGGACGGATTTATTGAAGGCTTGAAGCTCTGGTATGAGAAGCAAAAGAGCGACTTTATATTGAACTTTGTTGACGGCGGCAGATGGAAGTTTCTGACCAGCGGTCTTAAAAACACTTTGATAATCACCTTCTTTGCGGTTTTGATCGGCATTGCGGTCGGCGCGCTTGTCGCTATCGTGCGCTCAAGCTATGATAAAAACCACTCGGAAATGAGAAGGGGAGTGGGCAGAGCGCTTCTGGGCTTTTTCAACGGAGTGTGCCAGGTCTACTTAACGGTGATAAGAGGAACCCCCGTTGTTGTACAGCTTATGATCATGTACTACATAATATTTGCAACGTCGAGAAACAGTCTGCTCGTTGCCATTATCGCTTTCGGTATAAACTCCGGAGCGTATGTGGCGGAGATTATCCGCTCGGGCATAATGTCGGTCGATCAGGGACAGTTTGAGGCGGGCAGAAGCATAGGATTTGACTACAAGAGCACAATGTGGTACGTTATCATTCCCCAGGCGTTTAAAAATGTACTCCCGGCTCTGGCAAACGAGTTTATCGTTCTTTTGAAGGAAACCTCCGTTGCCGGCTATGTTACCATAAGAGACCTTACGATGGGCGGAAATATCATAAGAGCGGCAACGTATTCGGCGTTTATGCCCCTGATTGCGGTCGCGCTCATATATCTTATAATGGTAATTTTCTTTACCAAGCTTGTCGGTGTTCTTGAAAGGAGGCTGCGTAAGAGTGAACGGTGAGTATTTAATCGAGGTAAATAACCTTTCAAAGCACTATGTCGGAGGAAAAATCAAGGCGCTTGACGGTATCACGACCGGAATTAAAAAGGGCGAGGTCGTTGTTGTCATCGGTCCCTCCGGCTCGGGAAAATCAACGTTTCTGCGCTCGCTTAACCTTCTGGAGATTCCGACCGGCGGAACGATTACTTTCGAGGGCAAGGAGATAACCGATCCCAAAACGAACATAAACCTGCACCGTCAGAAGATGGGTATGGTTTTCCAGCACTTTAATCTTTTTCCGCATATGACGGTTCTTCGGAATATGACCTTGGGACCCATGAAGCTTAAAAAGGTTCCGAAGGAGGAAGCGGAGAAAAAAGCCATGGAGCTTTTAAAGACCGTCGGACTTTCCGACAGGGCAAATTCCTATCCTTCCGAGCTTTCGGGCGGACAGAAGCAGAGAGTCGCGATCGTGCGCGCGCTTTGCATGGATCCTGACGTTATGCTCTTTGACGAACCGACCAGCGCGCTGGATCCCGAAATGGTCGGAGAGGTTTTGCAGGTAATGAAGAACCTTGCAAAGGACGGAATGACGATGGTTGTCGTCACTCACGAAATGGGTTTTGCGAAAGAGGTTGCCGACAGAGTGTTATTTATCGACGGCGGCGTTATCGAGGAAGAGGGCACGCCCGACGAAATTTTCAATCACGCGAAGAACGAACGTACAAAATCCTTCTTGAGCAAGGTATTATAATAAAGAAACCGGAAAAGCAGATAAAGTTTTTCCGGTTTCTTGACTTTTTTAAAAAATCGGAGTATAATTTGATGTCGGAAAGGAATGATTTTTATGACAAAGGTTGATATATTTTCCGGATTTTTGGGTGCCGGGAAGACAACTTTAATTAAAAAACTTATAAAAGAGGCATACGGCTCGGAGAAGATCGTTCTGATTGAGAACGAGTTCGGCGAAATCGGGATTGACGGCGGATTTTTGAAAGACGCCGGGATCGAGATAACCGAAATGAACTCCGGCTGCATCTGTTGCAGTCTTGTGGGCGACTTTTCAAAGGCGCTTAAAAAGGTGGTTTCGGAGTATGCGCCCGACAGAATTATCATAGAGCCCTCCGGCGTTGGCAAGTTGAGCGACGTTATAAGGGCAGTCGAGAACACTCACGAAGCTGAGCTTTCGCTCAACGCTTTCGTCACGGTTGCGGACGTTAAAAAGTGCAAGATGTATATGAAGAATTTCGGCGAGTTCTTTAACGACCAGATAGAGCATGCCGGCTGCATCGTTTTAAGCAGAACGCAGGACGCGTCGGAGGAAAAGACAGCCGAGGCGGTCGCTCTTATCCGCGGGCATAACCCCGAAGCGGTCATAGTTACCACTCCGTGGGAGGAGCTTACGGGAGAAACGATTCTTTCCGCCATGGAGAGAAAAAATACGCTTGAGGCGGCGCTTCACCATCTTCATGAGGAAGAGGTTTGCCCGGTATGCGGTCATCATCACGACCATGAGCACGAACACGAGCATGAGCATGAGCACGAGCACGAGCACGAGCACGAGCATGAGCACGACCATTGCGGATGCGGACACGATCATGAGCATCATCACCATCATGCGGACGAGGTTTTTGAAAGCTGGGGAAAAGAGACCGCGAGAAAATACACCGAGGACGAGATAAAAGAGGCTCTCTCAAAGCTTTCGGACGAGGCAAAGTACGGCGTTATTTTAAGAGCGAAGGGCATTTTGCCTTCGGAGGGAACGGAGTTCATTCATTACGATTACGTTCCCGGCTCGATCGACGTGCGCCGCGGCGCGCCCGACGTTACGGGAAGGCTCTGCGTTATCGGCTCGAAGATAAATAAGGACGAGCTTGGCAGGCTCTTTAAGTTAAACTGACGGAGGAATGGCTATGGAAAAGGAAATTCCGGTATATCTCTTCACCGGTTTTCTTGAGGCGGGCAAAACAAAGTTTATTCAGGAAACGCTTGAGGATGAAAATTTCAACCCGAAGGACAGAACGCTTCTTTTAATCTGTGAAGAGGGCGAAGAGGAGTATAACAAAGAAAAATTTGCGGTTGAAAATGTGTTTACCGAGATCGTGAATTCGCCCGAGGAGCTTAAAGAAAGCACGCTTGCCAAGGCGGCGAGAAAATACAAGGCGGACAGGGTCGTTATAGAATATAACGGAATGTGGCTCCTTCCCGACCTTTATAATGCACTGCCCGACAACTGGATAATGTATCAGCAGATATTTTTTGCCGACAGCGAAACGTTTTTGTCCTATAACGCCAATATGCGCCAGCTTATGGTGGACAAGCTGACAGACTGCGAGCTTGTTGCCTTGAACCGCGCGACGGATAAGACCGATAAAGCCGAGATACACAAGATAATAAGAGGCGTGAACAGGCGCTGCCAGATAATATATGAATATGTCAACGGCGAGCTTGAGTATGACGATATCAAGGACCCGCTGCCTTTTGATATTAACGCCCCGGTAATCGAGATTGCGGATAAGGACTATGCGGTATGGTACCGCGACCTTATGGAGGAATCGGGAAAATATGAGGGCAGAACGGTGCGCTTTAAAGGCATGGTTGCGCGCCCGAAGGAGGCGGGGGACGATACGCTCCTTATCGGCAGAAAGATCATGACCTGCTGCGAGGCGGACATCGCGTTCAGACCCATTGCGTGCGAATTTTCGGGCGATGTTGATGCGAAAAACGGAACATGGAACACGCTCACCGCGCGCATAATCATGAAAAAACACAGGCTCTATAACCAGAAGGCACCCGTGTTAAAGCTTATTAAGATCGAGCCGGCAAAGGCACCGGAAAACGAGGTAGCAACGTTTTATTAGAAAAGAGAAGGCATTAGCCTTCTCTTAGACTGTCAGAAAGCCACCCATAGGTTAAACGGGTGTGCCGAAAAAGCCCTCCTTGCTAAAGGAGGGTGGTTTTTATGCAATAAAAGCCGGGAGGATTTTTTAAAATGCCCGGCATATTTCGAGTGTTCAGGCTCTCAGTGTTGGTGGAAAATGGGCTATTAACACAACGCGGACCGCCATTAGCCGTCTCTTTTAACCTTTATATTTTGCGGGGCGAGGTCAGAAAATCCCCGCCCGCGCCCTCGCCTAAGGCGATGCTCCGAATGTCCGACGCGCGAACGTCCAGCGCCAGACCGGGGTTTTCCTTAAGGTCGCTCTTTTTGAGCTTTGTTATTATCTTTATGCCGCTCTTTTTTGCATCGCGCAGAATCGACGCTCCGGTGTTATTTAATGCAAGAACGCGCGCATACGGGGCAAAATCCGGAATTTTTTCACCGGAATTTAACAAAATGTGCAATAAAGTTCTTTTTACTCTTGACATTGCATACCTTTTGGATTTAATATTATATAGATGGGACATAAAATCCTCTTCGGGCTGTTTTTTTGCGATTGTGTTCAAAAGCTCCGAGTCGGACAGGCTTCTTACACTGAAGCGCTCCGGGTCGAAATTCAGCACAGAAAGGTAAATAAGGCTTTTAAGGTCGCTGAAAAAAAGCGGGTGCTCCGGCGGTAATTCCGGAACGAAGGCTGACACGTCTTTTCCTTCGCTTATAAGCTCCCTTATGCGGGAGGCTGAGGCGAAAAAGCCGGCAGCTTCGGCAGAATCGTGCGCGACGGTGCGCTCTGTCGCGACGGGGACGATGCTGCTTTTTATGCGGCGGAGAGCCTTTATATATTCCGCGCCCAAAAGGTCATTCGGATTTTCCGGCAGCGCTATGTTAAGCTCCGCCGCGGCTTTTTCGGATGCCGCGCGGTAAGAGAGCCCCTCTTTCTGATAGGCTTTTAAAAGCCGGGAAAAAGCTTCTGTCTCCTCCGGCATTTCGGGACTTCCCGATTCGCTTCCGAAGGAGAGAAAGTCAACGCATCCGAGCGCGTCAAGAATCCTGACTGCGCCCCAGGCGAAGTCGCGGCTTGACGAAACGGAGTAATGGCACGGAAGCTCTATGACAAGATCGGCACCGTTTTTTACTGCCGATTCGGCTCTCTGCCACTTGGAAAAAATGGCAGCCTCGCCGCGCTGAACAAAGCTTCCGCTCATCAAAACGACAACACGGTCCGAAAAGAGGCGCGTTTTTTCGATATGAAATTTATGACCGTTGTGAAACGGGTTGTATTCTGCGATTATTGCGGCGGTTTTCATGAATTCACATCCTTTAATCAATATTTTAATATAATTCACGTAAAAAATCAAGTAATAACCTTGATTTAATTATCCCGAAAGGAAGTATAAATAATGAGTAAGTTTTTGGAGAACACCATTGCAAGGGCAAAGGCTGATAAGAAGACGATCGTTCTTCCTGAGTCCATGGACAGAAGAACCTTTGAAGCGGCTGAAAAGGTTTTGAAGGAGGACATTGCAAACCTTATCATAATCGGCACTCCCGAGGAGATTGAAGAAAACGGCAAGGGATTTGACATTTCGAAGGCAAAGATAGTAAATCCCTATACATATGAAAAGACTGATGAATATTTAAATCTTTTCGTTGAGCTCAGAAAGAATAAGGGGCTCACCTATGAGGAGGCTAAAAAGACTGCGCTCGGCGACTATATGTACTATGCGTGCCTTATGGTAAAGGCGGGCGACGCGGACGGCGTTGTATCGGGCGCATGCCACTCCACGGCAAACACCCTTCGCCCCTCGCTCCAGATTATAAAGACAAAGCCCGGAGTAAAGCTTGTTTCGGCATTTTTCTTAATGGTCGTTCCGGACTGTGAGTACGGAGCTGACGGAACATTCATCTTCGCCGATTCCGGACTTGAGCAGAACCCCGATCCCGAAAAGCTTGCGGCAATCGCGGCATGCTCGGCGGAATCGTTTGAGCTTCTCGTTCAAAAGGAGGCTTACGTTGCAATGCTTTCACACTCCACAAAGGGAAGCGCAAAGCATGCGGATGTTGACAAGGTGGTTGAGGCGACCAGAATAGTTAAGGAGCTTTATCCTGACCTTAAGGTTGACGGCGAGCTTCAGGCGGACGCGGCAATGGTTCCCTCCGTCGGCGCGTCAAAGGCTCCCGGTTCGCCCGTTGCCGGAAAAGCAAACGTTTTGGTATTCCCTGACCTTGACGCCGGAAACATCGGCTACAAGCTTGTTCAGCGCCTTGCAAAGGCGGAGGCTTACGGACCTGTCACACAGGGTATCGCAAAGCCCATAAACGATCTTTCGCGCGGATGCAGTGCGGACGATATCGTCGGAGTAATAGCTATCACCTGCGTTCAGGCACAGGCTAACAAATAAAAAGGAGAGAAAATAATGAAAATTTTAGTTATCAATGCAGGAAGCTCGACCGTTAAGTATCAGCTTATCAATATGGATAACGACGAGGTAATGGCAAAGGGCAACTGCGACAGAATCGGCAGAGAGGGCTCCAACATTGAGTACAGAGTCAACGGCGAGAAGATGAAGTTTGACAAGGAAATGCCCACCCATGCGGCTGCGGTTAAGATAATCCTTTCTTACCTTACCGATCCCGAGATCGGCGTTATAAAGGACATTTCGGAGATTGACGCGGTAGGACACAGAGTCGTTCACGGCGGCGAGAGCTTTTCCGGCAGCGTTATCATAACCGACGAGGTTAAAAAGGCTGTCCGCGAGTGCTATCCTTTGGCGCCCATCCATAACCCGGCAAACATCACAGGTATAGAGGCGTGCGAGGAGGTAATGCCCGGCGTTCCCATGGTCGGCGTTTTTGACACGGCGTTCCATCAGACAATGCCCAAGACTTCTTATCTTTACGCTCTTCCGATGAGCTTTTACAGAGAAAAGAAGATAAGAAAATACGGCTTCCACGGCACAAGCCATAAGTATGTGGCAGAGCGCTGCGCAGCGCTCATGGGCAAGCCTATAGAGGAGCTTAAGATAATTACCTGCCACTTGGGAAGCGGCTCGTCCATCTGCGCGGTAAAGAACGGAAAGAGCGTTGACACCACAATGGGCTTCACGCCTCTTGACGGATGCATAATGGGAACGCGCTGCGGAAGCATTGACCCGGCAGTCGTAACCTTCATTATGGATCAGTACAATATGACGACTTCTGAGGTTAACGACCTCATGAACCAGAAGTCCGGTATCTACGGTATTACAGACGGTCTCAGCAATGACTTCCGCGATCTTGAGCTTTTGTACTACGAGAAGAACGAGAAGGCAATGCTTGCGCTCGATATGGCACACTATGTAACAAAGAAATACATCGGTTCTTATATGGCTGCTATGGGCGGATGCGACGCTATCGTGTTCACCGCGGGCGTCGGCGAGAACAATGCGTTCATGCGTAAGGACGTTTTGAGTGCGTTTGAGTTTATGGGCGTTAAGGTTGACGATGAGAGAAACAACGTAAGAGGAAAAGAAGCGCTCATCACGACCGACGATTCTACGGTTAAGGCATTTTTGATTCCCACGAACGAAGAGCTTGCAATCGCGCTTGAAACAAAGAGACTGATTGAAAAATAATAAATATGAGCCGAAAAAACGTAGTTTTTTCGGCTCATATTTTACTTATCCGGTTTTTAGCAGAGAATTGGCTGCAGCTGCCGCCCCGCCATGGCGGAGGATAACGTCGGCAGAATCAGGTTCATATCGGAAACCAGCGAGCGCGGCTTTTTCTCCGGATCGTCCTGCTTGTAGGGGACAAAATATATTCCGCGCGTGTTTAGCAAAAGCCCGATGTTTTTTGCACTCCCGGCGAGCCCGTCGTTCGTCGAGATGGCAAGAATTACGGGAAAGCTGTTTCTTAAGGTTGACTTTGCGGCAAGCGAAACGGTCGTGTCGCTTATAGCGTTTGCAATCTTTGCGGCGGTCGTGCCGGAGCACGGGGCGATGACGAGCGCGTCTATCATTTTTTTCGGACCGATGGGTTCAACCTCGGTCTGACGGTGGAGAATCTTGTGCCCCGTCATGGCTTCAATCTTTGAAATAAACTCGGCGCTTGTGCCGAAACGCGTGTCGGTCGAATATGCTTTTTCGCTCATAATGGGAACGACTTCGATTCCGGCGGCGGTGATTTTTTCAATCTGCGGCAAAACGGCGGAAAATGTGCAGAACGAGCCCGTTAAGGCAAAGCCGATCTTTAAGGTGTCGCGTGTTTCTATAAAAATCACCTCCCGTTCACGATGTTAAGTACAGTGCCCGCAATTATGCGTCCGGCAGTCACCGGGGCGCATTTTCCCGGCAGTCCGAGAGCCCAGATAACGTGGAGCCCTTTTACCGAGGCGGACTTTATGTCAACTCCTCCGGGGCGCGAGGCGAGATCGATTATCAGGGAGTCCTGCTTTATAAGGTCCAAGATATCGCCTTCAAGCACACGGGCGGGAGCTGTATTTATTATAAGGTCAAAAGAGCCGATCTTATCTTTAAGCTCTGAAGGAAATATGGGCTCGCAGCCCGAAACGGAGCACCATGCGAGCGAATCCGGGTTTCTTGTGCTGACGGATACGAAGGAGCCTAATGACGAAAGCATCGGGATGAGCGCACGCGCAATTCTGCCGTAGCCGATGATTAAGACCCTGGAGCCCGAAACGGTAACCGGCATTTCGCGCATGGCAATCTCAAGCGCGCCCTCGGCGGTGGGGACAGAGTTTCTTATCTGAAGCTCCTCCGAGTCGTAATAGTCGTGAAGACGGATGTTTTTCTCCTTCGCGAGGTCATAAAACTCGCCGGATAAAAGCCCGCCCGCGACAATTGAATTTTTCGGAACAAGAGTGAAAAAATCCTTTACCGAAAGACTGCGGCGCGAAAGCGGAGCGCTTATTAATGAGTGCTCGTCGGACGCGGGAAGCCCTAAAATATAGCAGTCGGAATAGGGGAACGCGTCGCGCTTTTCACTGTCGGATAAGACAGGAGCGTCGTCTAACAAAAAAGTGTCGGCATCAAAGCCTTTTTCCTTGATATAGCGGCATGCGAAAGCGCTTCGCAGGTCGCCGCCCAGAAGGGTAAATTTAAGCTTATTCATTTTATTGGCACCTCCGATACTATTATATTATGCAGAGGCGGAAAATTCGTGAAAATGCCGGGCAAAAAATTATTGACTTTTTTATTCTGAAAGTATATAATCAAAGAAATACCTAAAAATACAAGGAGGATAATTATGGCGTTTTATTTTGAAGAACCATCGAGAACTTTCAGTGAGTACCTGCTTGTGCCGGGATATTCGTCAAAGGAGTGTCTGCCGGCGAACGTGTCGTTAAAGACTCCGCTTGTGAAATTCAAAAAGGGAGAGACCTCTAAGATAACATTGAATATTCCCATGGTATCGGCAATCATGCAGTCGGTTTCCAATGACACTTTGGCGGTTGCGCTTGCCAAGGAAGGCGGAATTTCGTTTATTTACGGCTCGCAGTCGGTCGAGTCGGAGGCTGAAATGGTGCGCCGCGTGAAAAACCACAAGGCGGGCTTTGTTGTGAGCGATTCCAACGTTAAGCCGGACGCGACGATGGCGGACGTTGTCGCGTTAAAGGCAAAGACCGGTCACTCCACCGTCGCGGTAACGGATGACGGAACGGCAACGGGCAAGCTTTTGGGAATCGTGACGAGCAGGGATTACAGAGTCAGCAGAATGGATCCCGAAACGAAGGTTGCGACGTTTATGACGCCTTTTGAACACCTTGTCTATGCGAAAAACGGAATCAGCTTAAAAGAGGCGAACGACATCATATGGGACAATAAGGTAAACTCCCTTCCTATAATAGATGAGGACGGAAATCTTGTCTGCATGGTATTCAGAAAAGACTATGACTTTCACAAGAGCAACCCGACCGAGCTTTTGGACTCCTCCAAGCGCTTAATGGTCGGCGCCGGAATCAACACGCGCGACTATGCCGAGAGAGTGCCGGCGCTTGTCGAGGCGGGAGCGGACGTTCTTTGTATCGACTCCTCCGAGGGCTACTCCGAGTGGCAGAAGGAAACGATAGACTTTATCAGAAATAAGTACGGCGATTCTGTCTTGGTCGGCGCCGGAAACGTTATCGACCGTGATGGATTTATGTACCTTGCCGAGTGCGGAGCGGACTTTATAAAGGTCGGCATCGGCGGCGGCTCTATCTGCATCACGAGAGAGCAGAAGGGCATCGGGCGCGGTCAGGCGTCCGCTGTCATTGAGGTTGCAAAGGCGAGGGACGAGTATTTTGAAAAGACCGGCGTTTACATTCCGATCTGCTCCGACGGCGGAATCGTTCACGATTATCACATCACCCTTGCTCTTGCAATGGGAGCGGACTTCGTTATGATGGGAAGATATTTCTCCGGATTTGACGAGAGCCCCACGAACAAGATATCAATCAACGGAAGCTTCGTTAAGGAGTACTGGGGCGAAGGCTCCAACCGCGCGAGAAACTGGCAGCGCTATGACCTCGGCGGAGATAAAAAGCTTTCGTTCGAAGAAGGCGTTGATTCCTATGTTCCTTATGCGGGACCCTTAAAGGACAATGTAACAAAGACGCTTTCAAAGGTCCGTTCAACGATGTGCAACTGCGGAGCGCTCGATATTCCCACGCTCCAGAAGGAAGCAAAGCTCACTCTCGTTTCGGCAACGAGCATTATAGAGGGCGGCGCGCACGATGTTATGTTAAAGGATTCCTCCAGAGCACAGAGATAAAAGGGAATGTAAAAACGCATACCGACCGCGGTCTGCGTTGAAAATTAATTTTATAGGCTTTTGAGGTTTTGTACTCGGTTTAAGCGGTTTTAAGAGAAAAAATTGTCTGATGACAAATTTTAATATGCAGACCGCTCTTCGCAAACCTCACCGCTCGTAGTACTTAGTACAACTTCGGGTTTCCGAAAAGCACGGCTAAAAGCCGTGCTTTTTGTTCGGTTTGCAAACTCTGCACGCATTTTTTTCATCCTCCTGACTCTTTTTATATCCTCTTTTTCTGCTCTTTTACTTGACAAAACATGCAAAAAAGAATAAAATTAATAAGATAGGATTATTATCGAAAAAAGAGGGGGTCAAAAAGTGATTAAGAGACCTAAGGGCACGCTGGATATAATGCCAGAAGAAATCAGCAAATGGAAATTTGTGAGAGGGAAGTTTGCCGACGTGTGCAGCCGATTCGGATTTAAGGAGATCTGCACGCCGGTTTTTGAATATACCGAGCTTTTCTCCCGCGGGGTCGGCGATACGACGGACGTGGTGCAGAAGGAGATGTATACCTTTTCCGACAAGGGTGACAGAAGCATTACTCTCCGCCCCGAAGGAACCGCCGGCGCGGCGAGAGCTTTTCTGGAGGACGGCATATATGCAAAGAGCCCCATTATAAAGCTTTTTTATGACATTTCGTGCTACCGCCACGAGAAGCCGCAGGCGGGAAGATTAAGAGAATTTCACCAGCTCGGAATCGAGGCGTACGGCGCAAAGGGACCGGGGATTGACGCGGAAATAATTTCGCTCGCCGCGCTCTTTTTGTCCGAACTTTCAATTAAAAACATCACGATAAACATAAACTCTATCGGATGTCCCGAGTGCAGAAGGAAATATAACGAGATTTTAAGGGATTATCTTAAAAAATATGAGGACGAGCTTTGCGACACATGCAAGGGCAGGATGGTTAAAAACCCCTTAAGGGTGCTTGACTGTAAGAGCCCCGTCTGCGGAAAAATTGCAGAGGGTGCGCCGAAGCTTATCGACTACATATGCGACGGGTGCAGGGAGCATTTTGATGGCGTTAAGTCGTCGCTTACCGACCTCGGTATCCCCTATAACTTAGATCCCACGATAGTCAGAGGGCTTGACTATTACACCAAGACGGTGTTCGAGATAAAAACGGGACTTGACATCGGATCGCAGAGGACCATCTGCGGGGGCGGGCGATATGACGGGCTTATTGAGACCATCGGCGGCGATCCGACTCCCGGAATCGGCTTTGCCATGGGAATTGAGCGCCTCTTAATTGTTATGGAGGCGGAAAAAGCGCCTCTTCCCGAGGAGGAGAAGACCGCGCTTTTTATCGGTCATATCGGAGAGAATGCGGAAAAGTACGCGGAAAAGTTAGTCTATGAATTAAGAAAAAAGGGAATCAGCGCGGAAACGGAGCTTTTGGGACGCAGCGTTAAGGCGCAGATGAAATATGCCGACAAGATCGGCGCGCGCTACTCGGTAATAATCGGGGACGATGAAATTGCCGGCGGCGTGTTAAGGCTTAAAAATATGCAGACGGGCGAAACGAAAAACGTGAGCGCGGATGAGATTGATAAGGAGATTGTGTAATATGGAATTAATGGGGAACATGAAAAGAACCTGCTACTGCGCAGAGCTTTCGAAGGACGATATCGGAAAAGAAGTCACAGTTATGGGCTGGGCGGGAAAGGTCAGAGATTTGGGCTCACTTAAGTTTATCGACCTTCGCGACAGGAGCGGAATAGTTCAGCTCTTTGCGGACGATTCTTCTCCCGAGATTGCCGAGAAAGCAGCGTCCGTCAAGCTTGAATATGTGCTTGCAGCGAAGGGCATTGTGCAAAAGCGCGGCGGAGCGGTAAATGAGAACATTCCCACCGGCGAGATAGAAGTGAAAATTACCGAGCTTAGGATACTCTCCAAGGCGGACACGACTCCCTTTGTCGTTGAGGATGACGTTAAAGCGAAGGACGAACTGAGATTAAAATACCGCTATCTTGATTTGAGACGTCCGTCGATGCAGAAGCAGCTTATCGACAGGCACAAGATAACGAGAATCGCAAGAGAATATTATGACGAAAACGGCTTTATCGAGATAGAGACTCCGTATCTTATCAAGAGCACGCCCGAAGGCGCGAGAGACTATCTTGTTCCCAGCCGTGTGCATAAGGGGTGCTTCTATGCGCTTCCGCAGTCGCCCCAGTTATACAAGCAGCTTTTGATGCTTGCGGGAATGGACAGGTACATGCAGATAGTGCGCTGTTTCAGAGACGAGGACCTGCGCGCCGACCGCCAGCCCGAGTTTACCCAGCTTGACCTTGAGATGTCGTTCGTTTCGGAGGACGACGTTATGACAATAAACGAAGGATTCTTAAAAAAGCTCATGCATGAACACAAGGGAATTGACATTGAGACACCGTTCCCCAGAATGACCTGGCAGGAGGCGATGGACCGTTACGGCTCGGACAAGCCCGACACCAGATTCGGCATGGAGCTTTGCGACATTACGGACTGCGTGCGAGATATGGATTTCGTTGTGTTCAAAAGTGCGATCGAGGCGGGCGGAAGCGTCAGAGCGATAAGCACAGAGGGTCACTCCTTCAGCAGAAAAGAGATCGACCATTTAACCGAGTTTGTAAAGACCTACAAGGCAAAGGGACTTGTATACATCACATTCGGCGAGGATGGCGTGAAGAGCTCGGCGTCCAAATTCTTAACGGACGATGTGCTTGAAAAGATAAAGGAAAAGACCGGCGCGAAGACGGGCGACACGCTCTTTATCGTTGCCGATAAAAATAAGATTGTTTATGACGCTCTCGGCGCGCTGCGCTGCGAGGTAGGAAAAAGAGCCGGAGTTATTGATAAGGACAAGTTCAATTTCCTTTGGGTAACCGAGTTCCCGCTTTTGGAGTGGAGCGAGGAGGACGAGCGCTTCTATGCGATGCACCACCCCTTCACCGCGCCGATGGACGAGGATATAGAATATATCGAGTCTGACCCCGGCAGAGTGAGAGCGAGAGCGTACGACATCGTGTTAAACGGAGTCGAGCTCGGCGGAGGAAGCATCAGAATCAACAATTCCGAGCTTCAGGACAGAATGTTTAAATGCCTCGGATTTACAGAGGAGGAGGCACAGGTCCGTTTCGGATTCTTGATAAATGCATTCCGTTTCGGCGCTCCGCCTCACGGAGGAATGGCGTACGGTCTTGACAGACTGTGCATGCTCATTCAGGGGCTTGACAATATAAGGGACGTTATCGCGTTCCCGAAGGTTCAGAATGCGTCCGAACTTATGTCGAACGCACCGGACGGGGTTGACCCGGCACAGCTTAAAGAGCTTCATATAGCTATCACGGACTGATAAGCTTTTTAAAATCGGAGGGACTAAATAAAGTATGATTGAAGTAAAAAATCTGTCAAAGAGCTTCGGCAAAACGAAGGTGCTCGACAACATCACCTTCAGAGTCGGAAAGGGAGAGGTAATGGGCTTTCTTGGCGCAAACGGCGCCGGAAAAAGCACCACGATGAACATCATAACGGGCTATCTGTCGTCAAACCGGGGGACGGTTTTGATTGACGGGATAGATGTGCTTTTAAACCCCAAGGAGGCGAAAAAGCACATAGGCTACCTTCCGGAAAAACCTCCGCTATATCCGAATATGACGGTTCGGGAATACCTTGATTTTGTGTTCGGGTTAAAGGGCGTTAAGCTTTCCGATAAGGCGAAAAAAGGCGAAAAGAGCGAAAAGCAGCTCCATATCGACGAGATTTGCGTAAAATGCGGAATTGACGGAGTTTACGAAAGACTTATAAGGAATCTCTCCAAGGGCTACCGCCAGAGAGTCGGGCTTGCCCAGGCGCTTATCGGAAATCCCGAGGTACTTATTTTGGACGAGCCGACGGTAGGGCTTGACCCGGTTCAGATAATCGAGATCAGAAACCTTATCCGTGAGCTCGGAAAAGAACACACGGTAATTTTAAGCTCGCATATTTTGTCCGAGGTCAGCGCCGTGTGCGAAAAAGTTATTATAATCCAGAAAGGGCGCATTGCCGCGGCGGCGGTCACCGAAAAGCTCATTTCGGAGTTTGAGGACGAAAAGAGGCTTAGGCTTAAGGCTGAGGGCAGCGCCGAGGATATCATGAAGATACTGACCTCTACCGGCGGAGTCGAGTCGATGGAGGATGTGTCAGAGGGTGCTGAAGCTGCCGAAATCATAATACATACGAGCAGGGACGCACGGTGCCGCATTATGGAGCGGCTTGCCGAAAAGGAAGTGCGCGTCATCAGGTTCGGGCTTGACACTTTGAGCCTTGAGGATATTTTCTTAAAATATGTGGGAGGCGAAAAAGATGAGAGCAATTTATAAAAGAGAGCTCGGGAACTATTTGAATAACCCCATGGGTTATGTCTTTTTAGGCATATTCATTTTAATGTTCTCGGGGATATTCTGCTATTTGAACCTTTATACTTACACAAGCTCCGATATATCTCATACCTTCGGGGTGATGATATATCTCATGCTTTTCCTGATGCCGCTTTTGACCATGCGGCTCATTGCCGAGGAGAAGGCGGAAAAGACTGATCAGCTTCTGCTCTGCTCGCCGGTCAGCGCCGCGTCAATAGTATACGGCAAGTTTTTTGCCGCGATGACGCTTATTCTTATCGCGCTTTTATTCACCGTTCCGCACGTTGTTATCCTCTCTCTTCAGGGCAATCCCCAGATAGGGATGACGTTTTTGGCGTATTTCGGATTTTTGATTTATTCGTCTGTGTACGCTTCAATGGGAATCTTCATTTCATCGCTCACGGAAAACCAGGTCATCAGTGCGGTACTGAGCTTTGCAGTGTTCATTTTAATGCTTGCGACGGAGCTTTTCATCGTTCCGGCAATCCAGAGCCCCGCGCTTTATGCGATTTTGGGAAGCATTTCGTTTGCGACGAGATATTCGGACTTTTCTCTCGGAATATTAAATATTTCATCCGTCGTTTACTATCTTTCGGTTGCGGCTCTTTTTAACTGCTTCACCGTCAGAGTGATCGAGAAAAGAAGATGGTAGGAGGTGCCTTTCATGAAAGATAACAAAATGAAATTCAAAATAGAGGGCGCCGCAGTAACCGCGCTCGCAATCGCCGCGGTGATACTTTTAAACCTCATCTTTTCCGTGCTCGGCGAAAAGGTGAATTTAAAGCTTGATATGACGGGCGGCGGAGTTTTCACGCTTTCCGATGAGAGCAAGGCGGTTGCCGAAGCTGCCGGCAAGGAAATAAATATTTACTATGCAACTAACGCCGACAACAGAAACGCGCGCTATTCCGAAATACTGGAAAACTTTGCCCGCGCGAACGATTTGATCAGCGTTAAAGAGGTGAACCTTGACACCGACCCCGGATTTTCAAGGACATATAAGATAAAAAGCTACAACAGCGTCGTTGTCGAGTGCACTCAGACGAGCAAGGTAAGAATAGTTGACAGCTCGCTTATCGAGTACAACGGGCAGAACGATAACGGAGTTATAAACACAAAGGTCAACTATCTTGAAAGCTATGTTTCCGCGGCGATACGCTATGTTACGAGCGAAAAGCCCCTCATGGTTTATATCGCGATGGGTCACGGCGAGATAATTGAAAATTCAAGCTTTTTGGACTACCTCATGAATATGCTCTATTCCGAGGCGATGAGCGTTAAGCTTCTGGACTTTACGACGGACTTGGTGCCCGGCGACGCGGACATGATACTTTTTGCCGGTCCCACGGCGGACTTTACGGACGCGGACATTAAGAAGCTGGACGATTATCTTGAGGCGGGCGGAAGAGTGCAGTTTTACTCCAATCCCTCGTACTCGCTGCCCAATATAAACGCATATTTTTCGAATAACTGGGGCGCCTATATCAATAACGACTGCGTGACGGATTCCAACACCGCGTTTATTGCGTCGAGCGCTATGGGCAATTACCTGATTCCCTATATGAAGGAGCACGCGATAACGAGCTATCTTAAATCGGTTTCGTCCAAGCTCAGAGTGCAGGAGGGCGAGGTCAACAGTATTACAATTGCCGAGAAAAACGAGATTGAGGCAAATGTTATTGTTGCCACCAACGACTCCGGCGTTTCGATGGACAGGGAAAACTGGGTGAAAAAGAACGCAAGAGAGCCGTATAACGTTTCGGAAATGTCCGAAAAGAACATTATGGTATATCTGAGGAAGAACTCTCTTAATAATTCCGAGGCTACCTCGCGCCTTTTGCTCTGCGGTACATACTATATGTTGTTTGACCGCTACGTTGATTCCTCGTCGTCTTATGCCGACAAGGACCTTGTGGTAAAAACGATAAATTACATGTCCGGAATAGAGGACGCGCCGGTTTCCGTTTCGTCCAAAAACATTGTTCATGAAAAAATGGAAGTGCTTGAAAAGACGAAGCTTTTGACCTGCACCGTATTTTTGGCGGGCGTTATCCCGGCAATCTTATTCGGATACGGAATATATGTATACTTAAGGAGGCGCCGCCTGTGAAGCGCTATATTAAGCCGATACTTCTTTTTGCCATTGTTATTTTGCTCGTTGCCGCGCTTTGGATAGTTACAAAACAGCCGGCAAAAAGTGATGAAAGCGGAGAAAATACAAAAGAGCCCACAATCATTGTAAGAAAATTAGACGAGGAGCTTTCTTCGATGACGCTTTCAAACGGCGAGGGAACGTTTACGTTCGCAAAGGTTTCGGGAGAATGGCAGAGCGTTTTCAGAAACGGAGAGAAAACACACGGAAACACCGTCGTTTCGCTTGAAAGCATGCTGAAAACGACGCTTGCGGCGGAGCTTATAGAGGAAAATGCCGCGTCGCTCAATAAGTACGGGCTTGACTCTCCCGCGGCGGTTTTAACCGGCAGCGGAGAAAACGGAGGAGTATATTTCATAAAGATCGGAAACAGTATTGTAGGTCAAAAATATTACTTCACCGTTGACGATAAAAACGTGTACACCGTGAGCGCGGACGAGGGAGGGCTCTTCCTTGTCGGCATGGGCGCTTTCGTCGATCTTTCGCTTGTGGACACGAACATTGAAAACATCTCAAAGCTTGTGATTTCAAACGGCGAGGAGATTGCAATCGAAAAAAGAGCGGCAACGGCTGCGGATAAGTCAAAGGCGGATTCTCTTTTCAGCTACGGAGTCATAAGCCCGGTGACGGCGAACGCTTCTCCCACAGAGGTGCAGAAGCTCTTTAACAGTGTTTCGTCCGTCGGCGCGAAAAGCTTTGTCCCGAATCCGGATGCCGAAACGGCAGCGATAGACCCAGGAAAGTTTTTTGAGGTCGTGACCGATGAGGGAAGCCTTAAATATTATATAGGCGCCGAAACGGCAGGCGGATACTATGTTCAAAAGCACGGCGAGAGCGGAGTTTACGTTGTCGATAAATCCCAGCTTTCGTTTATGGATACCTCGGTATTCACCGTGGTTGACAAACACATTAATATCCGCTATGTTTCGGATGTTACCTCTGTTGACATAACATCGCCCGAAGGCGGATATACTATAGTTCTGGGCGATAACCCGACGGTCAACGGAAGGGCGATAGAGTCCGACGCGGCGACAAACTTTTATCAGGCTGTCATTTCCCTTTGCTATGACGGGGAGATGAAGGAGGGCGAAGAGTCAGACGGCGCCGAGGTCACCATCACGCTTCATACGGCTGACGGCGCTGAAACAACGGAATTTATTAATGCCGGAGTAATAAAGTACGAGGTTAAAAAGCCCGGAGTTTCGGGACTTACCATACAGAGAAAATATGTTGATAAGCTATTAAAACTTGCCAAGGAGCTTTAAAAATGGACTATCCTGTGGTTATACACACCGAAAAGGGAAGCCCGGCGGAAAAAGCCGGCATAAAAGAGGGAGATAAGATTAAATCCGTGAACGGCGAACATATAGCGGATGTGCTTGACTTCCGCTTCTTTTCGGCGGACCCGGAGCTTTACATTGAAGTCATAAAGCCGGACGGCGGGGAAAAAGAGGTTTATATTGCCAACGACTCGTGCGCGGACCTCGGAATCGAGCTCTGCTACGGGGACAACGGCAAGACGAGAAGATGCAAAAACAAATGCATCTTCTGCTTTATAGACCAGATGCCTCCGGGCATGCGCGACAGTCTTTATTTAAAGGACGACGATGTGAGGCTTTCGTTTCTCACGGGAAGCTATATAACGCTTACAAATCTTACGGATGACGATATTAAAAGAATAATCCGCCAGCATATAAGCCCGGTCAATGTTTCGGTACACACGGTAAATCCGGCTTTAAGAGTCCAGATGCTTAAAAACAAGCATGCGGGCGAGGTCTATAAAATCATGAAGCGCCTGGCGCGCCATAAGATAGTGATGAACTGCCAGGTCGTTTTGGTCAAGGGCGTGAACGATAAAAAGGAGTTAAAGCGCACCATCGGAAAGCTCTTAAAGCTCTATCCTTACGCAAACAGTCTTTCCGTCGTTCCGGTGGGACTTACCAAGTACCGCGAAAAGCTGCCGCACCTTTCCCCGTTTTTAAAAGACGATGCGGCGGAGGTCATTGACCTTATTGAGGCATTTCAGAAAAAGGCGAGAAAAAAACACAAGGTTTCCTTTGTGTATGCGTCCGACGAGTTTTATCAGATTGCGGAGCGCCCCTTCCCCGAGGAGGAGGAGTATGACGGATATCCGCAGATCGAAAACGGCGTCGGAATGATACGCTCGTTCACCGAGGAGGCAAAAGAGGCGATTGACGAAGCGGAGAAGGCTGACATCAGGCGCGAGGTCGGTATTATCACGGGTTTTGCGGCAAAGGCGCTGATGGAGGAAACGGCAGAGGCGGTCATGCGGAAGTTTCCGAATATTCGCGTTAAAGTCTATGCAATAAAGAACAATTTTTTCGGAGGCGGGGTCACCGTCTCGGGTCTTGTCTGCGGATGCGACGTGCTGGATCAGCTTTCGGGCGAAAAGCTGCCCGAAAACATCCTGATGCCGGAGGTAATGTTCAGATCCGGCACAGATATAATGCTTGACGATGTGACGATAAAAGAGCTTTCGGAAAAGCTTAATGTCAATATTACAAAGGTAAAGACCGACGGTTTTTCAACTGTCGGAAAGATACTGGGAACAGAGTAAAGGAGGCGTTTTCGATGCCAAAACCCAAGGTTGCCGTTGTGGGGAGGCCCAATGTCGGCAAATCGACATTATTTAACAGGCTCACCGGGGGTCGCACCGCGATAGTGGAGGACACTCCCGGAATAACGAGAGACAGAATTTATAAGGACGCCGAGTGGTGCGGAAAACGCTTCACACTTATTGATACGGGCGGAATCGAGCCCAAGAGCGACGACGTTATATTAGAGCAGATGAAGCGGCAGGCGGACCTTGCGATAGAGCAGGCGGACGTTATCATTTTCATGGTGGACGTTAAGACCGCCATGACCGCCGCGGATATGGACGTTGCGGCGATGCTTCAAAAATCCGGAAAGCCGGTCGTTTTGGCGTGCAATAAAACGGACACGCCCGGCGACCCGCCGATGGAGTTTTATGAATTTTACAATTTGGGAATAGGCGAGCCCATGGCGATAAGCTCGACCCACGGAATGGGACTCGGCGAGCTTTTGGACGAGGTGTGCTCGCATTTTGACCCGTCCGACGAGGACGAGGAGGACTCGGACGCGATTAAAATCGCCGTTGCCGGGAAGCCCAACGCCGGAAAGTCCAGCCTTGTTAACCGTATTCTCGGAGAGGAGAGAGTTATCGTCAGCAACATCCCCGGAACTACGAGGGACGCGATCGACTCCGAATTTACCAAGGACGGGCAGAAATATATCATAATCGATACCGCCGGGATGAGAAAGCGCGGAAAGATTGACGATAATGTGGAGCGCTACAGCGTTGTCCGCTCTCTCGCGGCGATCGAGAAGTCGGACGTCTGCGTTATCATGGTGGACGCGGACGAGGGCATCAGCGAGCAGGATTCGAAGATAGCGGGCTATGCCCACGATAACGGAAGGGCGAGCATTATCGCTGTAAATAAGTGGGACCTTATCGAAAAGGACGATAAGACCATGGAAAATTTCAGAAAAAAAGTAAACGATATGCTCCCGTTCATGCATTACGCGCCGCAGGTCTATATCAGTGCAAAGACGGGGCAGAGGACGGATAAGCTCATTGAAACCGTTAAATACGTTTATGAAAAGCACAACACCCACATCGCGACGGGTGCGCTTAACGATATTATAAACGAGGCGATAAACAAAAATCAGGCGCCGTCGGACAAGGGAAAGAGGCTTAAGATATACTATGCCACTCAGGCGTCCTCGGCTCCGCCCACATTCGTTCTTTTTGTCAACGACAAGGAACTTATGCATTTTTCTTATTTAAGATACATTGAAAATCAGATTCGCGCGGCTTTTGACTTGACAGGAACGCCGGTTAAGTTTATTATAAGAGAGAGGAACGAAGAAAAAAGGGACTGATAAAATGAATATGCTTTTAATTTTACTCTCACTTTCGGTTGGCTATCTTTTGGGCAGTATAAACCCGGCTATAATCTACTCCAAGGTAAAGGGGCAGGATATCAGAACGCTCGGGAGCGGGAACGCCGGGGCGACGAACACGTTAAGAAATTTCGGAAAAAAGGCGGCATTGACCGTCACATTATCGGATATATTAAAGTGTGTGCTCTCGGTTCTGCTTGCAGCATTTCTGGCGCGGATTTTAAAGTCTGACGAGGTTTTCGCAAAGATATTTGCCGCGTCGGGCTGTATTTTGGGTCACAATTTCCCGCTCTATTTCGGATTTAAGGGCGGAAAGGGAGTGCTCGTTTCGGTTACCGCTCTTTTTATGATTGACTGGCGCATAGGAGCCGCGGCGCTCACAGCTTTTATAATTGTGTTCATAATCTCGCGCTACGTTTCGCTCGGGTCGATAACGGGCGCGGCGGCGGCAATTGTTGCGTCGCTTTTTTCGGGGAATAAATACATAACCGTTTTTACGGTTTTTGCAGCGGTGCTTACGATAATAAGGCACAAAACAAACATTGTAAGGCTTATAAACGGCACAGAATCGAAAACAACATTTCATTCTCATAAGGAGTAAAAAGCATGAAAATATCTGTTATCGGCTCCGGCGGATGGGGCACTGCACTGGCGATACTTTTGAACAGTAAAAATCACGATGTCACGCTCTGGTCTTGGCAGGAGTCGGAGTGCGAGGCGCTTAAAAAAGACAGGGAGAATAAGGCGTTCCTTCCCGGGGTCGCAATTCCCGAAGGAATAAGCTTTACTTCCGATCTAAAGGCGGCGGTATCATCGGCTGAAACGGTCGTCACCGTTCTTCCCAGCCACAGAATGAGGGTGTATGCAAAACAAATGGCGCCTTACGCCGGCGGAAAGCTCATAGTAAACTGTACGAAGGGGCTTGAGCCGGAAACGCTTAAAACGATGACTGAGTGCATAGAAGAAGAAATTCCGACCGCGGCCGTTGCCGCTCTGTCGGGACCCTCGCACGCGGAGGAGGTTGCCCGCTTTATTCCGACTGCGGTTGTCGCCGCGGCGAAGGACATAAAGGCAGCCCGTAAGGTGCAGGACATCTTTATGTGCGAGACATTCAGGGTTTATACAAGCACGGATGTTTTGGGAGTTGAGATAGGCGGCTCGCTTAAAAACGTTATCGCCCTCTGCGCCGGAATGGTTGACGGGATCGGCTACGGCGACAACACCAAGGCGGCGCTGATGACGCGCGGGCTTGTCGAAATCATAAGACTCGGGAAGGCTCTCGGAGCAAAGCCGGAAACGCTTATGGGACTTGCCGGAAACGGCGATTTGATAGTGACCTGCACGAGCATGCACTCAAGAAACAGACGTGCCGGAATCCTTTTGGGCAAGGGAAAAACGCTTAAGGAGACGCTGGAGGAGATACATATGGTAACGGAGGGCATCACAAGCTGCTCCGCGGCATATGATCTTGCGCATAAGTGCGGTGTTGAGATGCCGATAGTAAACGAGGCTTACGCGGTGCTTTATAAGGATAAAAATGCAAAAAGGGCAGTTTTGGACCTGATGACAAGGGACAGGAAGGAAGAGAGTTTTTAAGGAGGTATTTACCGATGAAAAAGACTCAGCTTGTGGTATTGGCAGCGGGAATGGGAAGCAGATACGGCGGGCTTAAACAGATGGAGCCTTTCGGAGAAAACGGTGAAGCGATACTGGACTTTTCGGTGCATGACGCGATAGAGGCGGGCTTTTCCGAGGTCGTTTTCATTATCAAAAAGGAGATTGAAAAGGACTTTAAGGAGCTTGTCGGAAAAAGGATAGAAGGGAAAATAAGCGTAAGGTACGCGTATCAGGAGCTTTCAAAGCTCCCCGAGAGCTATACCGTGCCCGAAGGAAGAATAAAGCCGTGGGGCACTGCTCATGCGCTTTTATGCGCAGAGGACGAGATAGACTCGCCTTTTGTTATCATAAATTCGGACGATTACTATGGAAAAGACGCTTTTAAAATATTGAAAAAGCACATAGACGGGTCGGACGCGTTCGCCATGGCAGCGTACATGGTTGAAAACACGCTTTCGGAGACGGGCACGGTAACGCGCGGAGTGTGCAGGGTGGACGGCGGATTCCTTGCGGACATAAACGAGGATCACAACGTGAAGGAGAGCTCATATCCCGACGGAACGCCCGTGTCAATGAACATGTGGGCGCTGGATAAAAGCATTTTCCCCGCGCTGCATGAGTATTTTGGCGATTTTCTTTCGGAAGAGGGAAAGGAGTTAAAATCGGAGTTTTTGCTCCCGCTCGTTATCGGGCGCGGAATAAAGGAAAACAAATGGCGCGTGAAGGTTTACAAAACGGCGGACAAGTGGTACGGAGTAACCTATAAGGAGGACGCCCCCTCGGTTAAAAATGCACTTTGCAGTCTTCAGAAAATGGGACTGTACAAATAGAGAGGAGATTTATCATGTTTTCAAAGTTCGGTTTCCAGGCTTACAGTATGAGAGACTATTACATGAAGGAAGGCGTAACCAAGGAGTCGCTCACAGAGGCGTTTAAGAAAATGAAATCGTTCGGCTACGATGAGGTTCAGACCGCCGGCTACGGTGTGCTCTCGCCCGAGGAATATGCTATAGCGGCAAAGGACGCGGGCTTAAAGATAGTCGGCACCCATGTCGGATTTGACGATATCGAAAAGGATCCCGACGAGGCAATGAGGCTTCATAAGGAGGTTTTCGGCACAAACTTTATAGGAATCGGGAGCATGCCTTTATGGGCAAGACAGTCGGAGGACGAGCTTCTTAAGTTTATCGATAAGGTAAACGCTTTTTCTGAGTATATCAGAAAGTACGGCTTTAAGTTCACATATCATAACCATAGCTTTGAATTTACAAAGTTTTCCGACGGCAAGAGAATGATTGACTATCTTGTGGAAGGGTTTGATAAGAATAACGTTTCCTTCTGCCTTGATACATATTGGGTTCAGTTCGCCGGAGGAAGCCCCACGGAGTGGATAAAGAAGCTTTCCGGCAGAATTGACATCCTTCACCTTAAAGACATGGCAACGAAGAAGGAAGGCGATTTCTCGGGCTATATCACAGAGATAGGTCAGGGAAATATGGACTTTGATTCCATTGTAAAGGTTGCCGATGAGAGCGGAGTTAAATACTACTGCGTTGAGCAGGACACCTGCCCCGGCGACCCGTTAGACAGCCTTAAGTTAAGCGCGGATTACATAAAGGCGCATTTCGTAAAATAAAATGAAAAATCCCGGCTTTATAAAGCCGGGATTTTCATTTTTAAAAATATTGCAATTTATTAAAATGTGTGGTATAATAAATGTGCCAAACAAATTCCATATATCGGTTAAGAGTGTGCATGCCATTTGACAAAAAATGCAGGCTCTGTTTTGCATACTCTTACCGTATACAAAGGAATTTGTTTGGCGACAATCCGGGAGCCATGCATTTTTTTGCGTCAGCCCCTTGGGTTGGCGCATTTTTTATTATATGGATTTTAATGGCTGAAAAACGGTACATATTATTTGATATACTATCAGATGAGGTGAGAAAGGAGAAAATGTTATGAGCAAAACGGTTGTGGTAATCATACTGCTGATTGCAGTGATAGGCATTTTGGTGAAAATCTTCGGCAGAGAAAAATGCCCTTACTGTAAAAAGAGAAATTGTGTTAAGGTTTCGACAAGGGAGACCGACAGAGAGCCGGTATACTTTAAAGAAAAAGTGTACGACAGGGTATATTCCAACAAAGGCGGCGATTATGTAGGACCCGGAATGGAATATATGGCAAAGCTCGGTTCCGGCGGAAAGGCAAAAGAGGTAGTTGAAAAGGACGTTATACTCGAAGGAACAAGAATATATTACACGGTTAAATATAAGTGCTCCGATTGCGGAAAGACGCACGAAAGAAAATGCGTGCGTGAAGAAAAACCTAAGATAAAGTAAGGAGGAAGAATTATGGCAATTCCCATGATAGTTACAAATGATAAATTTGACAAAGATGTAATAAAGGTTTACGTTGAGGACAGTAAATATGCATTGGGCGTCAAAAAGGTCTACATAACAGACAACAAGTATGAAAATGGCGCGATAAAAGGCTTTATTGTAAATAACAGGTATGATGCCGAAATGAAAGTTTATATTTGTCAAAATAAATACGAGTAAAAAAATATAACGTCCTTTTGCTATAAAAAAATCCCCAGTAAGGAGGATTTTTTTACAGTCTTGCGGTGAGCCAGCGCTCCTTATGAAGGCGTACGGCGTAAACGATGCTTCGCGCAGTGTAGTCCACAAAGAAGCCGACCATCATTCCGGTCACCCCGTCCGTCAGCACAGTCTTTGCCAAAGGATAGAGCGCCGTGCCGGAAAAGAGGGGACCCAAGAAAGCGAAAAGCCTTCCGTCCACAATTGCTTTTACCAAAAAGTATGAAAGCGGAACTTTTATCACCCAGGGACCGAGCACGGTGGAAATGATGATAGCCGCGGTCTCGCCGCCCGATTTAAGCGCGCCCTGGCACCCCTGAAAATATGTCGTTATGGGAACGGAGAAGCAGAGCACTCTTAATATCACGACCGCGCGGCTCAAGGTCTCGGTCTCGCTCTGATTTATAAAGAGCAGGCAGAGCGGTTTTGCAAATACGAACATTATAACAGCCCAGACAAGGCAGAAGATCTCAGCCGTTCGCAAAAGCCCGTACGCGTAAAGTCTTGCGCCGTCCGGGTTCTTTCTGCCTAAGTTGTTTCCGACAAGCGTCGCCTGTGCGGACTCAAAGCCGTAGGTTATGCAGTATGTAAGCTTAATAATGTTATTTGCTATCTGATAGCCGGCAAGTGCGGCGGTGCCGATGAGGGAGGTGACCGCCTGCATGCCGAGGAACGCAAGGTTTGTAAGGAACGACTGCGATGCCGACGATATTGAAGCATTGGCAATTCTTTTCATCATGAAAAAGTCCGGCTTGTGGAAGGACTCAATATGTATGGGCGAACGCTTCATTTTAAGGAACAAAAGCCTGAAAAGACAGCCCGCAACGGTCGATATAACATATGAAACCGCGGCGCCTTTTATGCCCATATCCATAAAACCGATGAAAACGATGCATAAAACGGCGTTTAATACATTTACTCCCGCGGTTATGATAAAAGGAGTTTTCGCGTCATGCGCGCCTCTTAAACAGGAGGAAACGGACGCGTCCACCGCGGCGATAAAGGATATCGGAAGAACTGTTTTTAAATAGTCGGTCGCAAGTAAGATGACATTTTCCGCCTTTTTTGAAAAGAGAAGCTTTAAGACGCTCTCCGAAAAGATGAGGCAAACCGTTCCGAAGATAAGTCCCATTGCCGCGTTTAGGTATATGGAATTTAACGTTATTTCGTTTATGCGTTTTTTCGGATTCTCTCTTCCCGCCTCGCGCGCAATGAGTATCGAAGCGCCGAAGCCGAAGCCTAAGTAGAGGGCTTGCAAAATGTCCGTTATTGTCGTCGCCGCGCTTGCCGCGCTCATCGCCTCGCTCCCTGTCACGCGCCCCAATATAACGCTGCTGATAAGCCCGACCAAGGTCAGCAACAGCTTTTCCGAAAATGCTGGCACGGCAAGGCTCATGACCTCGGAATAATAAGTTTTTTTTGAAATGCCCGATTTTTTATAAAGGTTCATAAGAAACCACCCTTCACATATAAATATTATAATCATAACCTTAAAAAAATCAAGGTACAAAATAAATGTCAAATGGTACAAAATAAACATACTTGAGTGAATAATATAATCTCTTTGCATAAAGAAACTCAATCTAAAAATAATCTAAATTTATTTTAACCGGGGGTTTATCCACTCCCGGAAGCCCGAAACAGCACTTATCAACAGATTTATACACCTTATCCACATCTAAAACGGGATAAGTCGGCATATCCTGTGGAAAACTCCGCCGACCCTCGCGGTAAGCGCATTTCGGGGACATGCGGGGCACAGCAGACAAAAACTTACATTTTAGAAGACGGCTTGACAAGATTATTCATAAGAATATATTTTATGCATATAATATTTGACCCGATAATAAAATTGACATGCGGATGAAATTATGGTATACTAAAAGGTACAAAAAATAAGGGGAGGGGAAATGATTGTCGGAGAAGAAATTTAAGGTCGCCTTAACCAAGCTCGCGGGCTATTTCAAGCTTGAACGGGTGTTTGAGCCGGAGGATATTGAAAAGGTCAAAATAAGGAATTCGGACGTGTACCGTCCCGGAATTCAGCTTGCGGTGGATTACTTTGAGTATTTTGACAATACGAGGATCCAGCTTTTCGGCAAGGTGGAGCACGCCTATTTATCGTCGCTTTCCGCGGCGAAGCGCTATGAGGTGTTAGACACGCTCTTTTCGCACAACCCGCCGGCAGTCGTAATCACCCGCGGTCTTGAAATATATCCCGAAATGGAAGAGGCAGCGAAAAAATACCATATTCCGCTCTACAGAACGGGAACCGGAACATCCTCCTTTATGAGCGCGCTTATCGCGTGGCTTAACGTTGAGCTTGCGCCGAGAGTTACAAGGCACGGCGTTTTGGTGGAGGTTTACGGCGAAGGCGTTTTAATGCTCGGCGAAAGCGGCGTCGGAAAAAGCGAGGCGGCGGTTGAGCTTTTAAAAAGAGGACACAGACTCGTTGCGGACGATGCGGTGGAGATAAAAAGAGTGTCGTCGATATCGCTTATCGGCTCCGCGCCGGAAATCATCCGCCATTTTATCGAGATAAGGGGTATCGGAATAGTTGACGTCAGAAAGATATTCGGTATGGGCGCGGTCAAGGATTCCGAAAAAATCGACCTTATAATAAATATCGAGCAGTGGAACAAGGAAAAGTCATATGACAGGCTGGGACTTGAAAACCACGAGACCGAGATTCTCGGAATCAGCGTGCCGTCACTTACCGTGCCGGTCCGTCCGGGCAGAAACTTAGCCGTTATCGTTGAGGTTGCGGCGATGAATAACAGACAAAAGAAAATGGGCTTTAACGCGGCAGAGGAGCTTTCCGAAAGGCTGACAAAGCAGATGGAGCAGACGATGCAGGAAGAAGCCGAGGAAGAATAAAGGAGAAATGAATATGTTTTTGGCAATTGACTTGGGTGGAACAAATATCAAGGCGGGACTGGTTGACTCTGAGGGCAATATTTTAGCAAGGGCGAGCCGCCCCACGGGAGCGCAGAGAGGCTATGAGGAGATTGTGCGCGATATGAGCTTATGCGCTATCGAAGCTGCGGAAAACGGCGGCGTTTCGATGGACGATATCGAGTCTGTCGGAATAGGAAGCCCCGGAACGGTTGACAATAAGCGCGGAATGATCGTTTATGCAAATAACATAAACTTCCGCCGCACCCCGGTAAGGGAAGAAATGCAGAAGTATATAAAAAAGCCCATATACATGGGAAATGACGCGAACTGCGCCGCACTCGGCGAGTATGTTATGTTAAAGCAGCCGATGGAGTGCTTCGTTTTCGTAACGCTCGGAACGGGAGTCGGCGGCGGAATCGTTATAAACGGCAAGCTCTACACAGGCTTTAACGGCGCCGGAGCGGAGCTCGGACACATCACGCTTGTGAAGGACGGGGTGCCCTGCACCTGCGGAAGAAACGGATGCTATGAGGCGTACGCTTCGACAAGCGCGGTCATCAGAATGACGAAAGAGGCGGTCATGGAAAATCCCGGCTCTTACCTTGCGTCGCTCTGCGATAACGATATAGAAAAGGTCGGCGGAAAGACGGCGTTTACCGCGAAGGAGAACGGCGACGCGCTCGGAACAAAGGTTGTTAACGAGTGGATAGAAAACGTTGCGGCGGGAATCACCGATATCGTGAACATTTTCCAGCCGGAGGTTTTAGCTATCGGCGGTGCGATCAGCCGCGAGGGAGACGCTATCTTAAAGCCCATAATCGAATATGTTGAAAAATACAGATATTCGCGCGACGTGGAGCAGACAAAGATTCAGATCGCAAAATACGGTAACGACGCGGGACTTATCGGCGCGGCGTTCCTTGGCAGATATTAATCCGGAGGAAAGAATGGAAGAATTTCTTCATAAGCTTAAAAATATCACAGAGGTCAAGACCGAGGAGCCGATGGCGCGTCATACGACGTTTAAGATCGGCGGTCCGGCAAGATTTCTTATCGAGGCTGACAGCGTGAAAACGGTGAAGGAGGCTTTGTCGGCGGCGAAAGAGCACTCCGTTAAAAGCTATGTCATCGGGAGCGGGTCCAATCTTTTGGTCAGCGATTCGGGAATTGACGGGCTCGTGATATTGATGGGGCGTAAGTTCTCGTCAGTCAGGGCGGAGGGCGAATATATTTTCGCCGAAGCGGGAGCGCACCTTTCAAAAATCGCACAGTGCGCGCTTTTAAATTCGCTCACCGGCTTTGAATTTGCCGCGGGGATTCCCGGAAGTCTCGGCGGAGCGGTCTATATGAACGCCGGGGCGTACGGCGGAGAAATGTCCTTGGTAACCGTCCAAAGCACGGCAATAGATGAAAATTTTGACGAAATAGAAGTAACAGACCACGCTTTCGGCTACCGAACGAGCGTTTATAAGGACTCGGGAAAGGTCATCACCGGCGCAAAAATAAAGCTTTCGCCGGGAAAAAGCGAAGAAATAAAAGAAATGATGGACGACCTTGCCCGCCGCAGGCGCGAAAAGCAGCCGCTTGAGCTGCCGAGCGCCGGAAGCGTTTTTAAAAGACCCGAGGGGTTTTACGCCGGAGCATTGATAGAAGGCGCATCTCTTAAGGGCGAAAGCGTCGGCGGCGCCCGCGTTTCCGAAAAGCACGCGGGATTCATCGTGAATTCGGGCGGGGCGACGGCGGAGGATGTTAAAAAGCTTATAGAGATAATCAAAACAAGAGTCTACGAAAAATACAAGGTTTTGCTTGAAACTGAGATAAAGTTCATTTGAGGGAGCGGATACTAAGATGCGTTTTATAATTGTGACAGGAATGAGCGGAGCGGGAAGAACGCAGGCGTCGCACTGTATGGAGGATATGGGATATTACTGTATCGATAATCTTCCGCCCGTTCTGATAGACAAATTTGCGGATATCTGCCGCCATTCACAGGGCAAGCTTGAAAAAGTCGCACTTGTGATGGATCTTCGCGGAGGATATCTTTTTGAGCAGCTTGAGGAGGAGCTTTCGAACCTTAAGAAGAACGGCTATGAATATGAGATACTGTTCCTTGATTCGAATGACGAAACACTTATAAAGCGCTATAAGGAAACAAGAAGAAAGCACCCCCTGGCGGCAGAAGGCTCGATAACGGACGGGATCAGGAAAGAGCGCGAGATATTGAGCGCCATAAGGTCGTCCGCCGACTACATAATCGACACGTCGAATATGACCATCGGCAACCTTAAAAAGAAGATAACCGAGCTTTTCTCGTGCGGCGAGAATCAGGAGAGCTTTACGATCGACGTGGAGTCCTTCGGATTTAAGTTCGGCATGGCGCTGGACGCCGACCTTGTGTTCGATGTGCGCTTTCTCCCAAACCCTTATTACGTGCCGGAGCTTAAGCATAAGACCGGTGTGGACAAGGAAGTATCTGACTATGTGTTCGGCAAGGAGATAACGCACGAGTTTGTTAAGAAATTATACGATATGGTGGACTTTCTGGTTCCGCAGTACACCGAGGAGGGCAAGAACAACCTTGTTATTGCAATCGGCTGCACCGGCGGAAAGCACAGAAGCGTTGCGATTGCGGAAAGCCTTGCAAGCCACTTGAGGGAGAAAAATGCAAACGTTTCCGTGTCGCACAGGGATATTGATAAAAAATGAGGCAGTAAAATGTCATTTTGTGAGAATATTAAAGAAGAAATACAGAAGGCGGACTGCAGAAAGAATAGCTGCAGCCTTGCTTTTATATCGGGCTTTGCCGCGTTTACCTTAAGCGTTTCGGGAGGCGAGGCGTCGTTTCTTACCGACGGCGAGACGATTGGAAAAAAGATATCCTACCTTATGAAAAAGCAGTTTTCGATAGGGGACGGGACTCTTTCGCGCGCCTATGTCGGGCGCGGGGGAAAGTGCTTCAGATTAAGCTATAAAAAAGAGGATTCGGAAAAGATACTTTTGGCTTTGTCTGACAAAAACACGCTGTCGGACGGGGATTTTTACGTTGATTCCGAGCGCTTTTCCGCGACGGACGAGATGCGCCACTTCGTCATGGGCGCGTTTTTGGGCGGCGGCTTTGCGGCGGACCCTTATAAAATATATCACCTTGAATTCGTTGCGAAAAGGGAAAGAGCTTTAGATGAGCTCGGCTATATCTTTTCAGAGTTCGGCGAGATTCAAAAGCGCGTTGTAAGAAACGGCTATCATGTGATGTATTTTAAAAGCTATGACAGTCTGGAGAATATATTAAACATTTTAGGCGCGCATAAGTCGATGATGGAGCTTTTTAACATAAAGATCGAAAAGGAAGAAAAAAACCTCTTAAACCGACAGGTAAATTTTGAGGTTGCGAACATGCAGAAAACGAACGACGCGGCAAACGAGTCGATAAGCGAGATTGAGAGCATTATGTATACCGTCGGGCTGGACGCGCTGCCCGATACCTTGCAGGAAATGGCGCTTTTGCGCCTGGCAAACCCGGAGGAGAGCCTGTCGGGGCTTGCCAAACTTTCGGGGCTCAGCCGATCGGGAGTGAATCACCGGCTTAAAAAAATATCAGAGATTGCGGGGAACCTTTAATGGGATTTGCACATCTTCATCTTCATACCGAATACAGCCTTTTGGACGGCGAGTGTAACATTAAAAAGCTGCTTGACAGAGCAAAGGAGCTCGGCATGCGCCACATCGCCATAACCGATCACGGCGCGATGTACGGGGTTATCGACTTTTACCAGGAGGCAAAAGACAGGGGGCTTCACCCCATCATCGGGTGCGAGCTTTATACCGCGCCGAGGAGCCGCTTTGACAAGACGGGCGGAATCGACAATAAGTACGGTCACCTTGTGCTTCTGGCGAAGAATCAGACGGGATATAAAAACCTTATGTATCTTTCGTCCGTCGGCTTCACGGAAGGGTTTTACTATAAGCCGAGAGTCGATATGGAAACCTTGCGTGCTCACGGCGAGGGGCTCATTGCGCTTACCGCGTGCTTAAAAGGCGATATTCCGACGCTGCTTTTGCGCGGAGAGCATGAGAAGGCTGAGGAAAAGCTTAATGAATTTAAGAGCATTTTCGGTGAAGAAAATGTGTATATCGAGCTTCAGGACCATTCCCTTCCCGAGCAGAGGGAGCTTAATCCCATGCTTATTTCCCTTGCAAGGAAAACAAACACGAAAATGGTCTGCACGAACGACGTACACTATATAAGAAAAGAGGATGCGGTATATCAGGACGTTCTTTTGTGCATACAGACAGGGCACACGGTGGACGAAGAGGACAGAATGAAAATGTCGACCGACGAGTTTTACTTAAAGAGCGAAGAGGAGATGCGCTCCCTTTTCTCCTATGTTGAGGAAGCGGTGGATAACACCGAAAGGGTCGCAAATGAGTGCAATGTCGAGTTCGACTTTTCAAAGTCGCACCTTCCCGGGTTCGCCGTGCCGGACGGGAAGACCTCCGAGCAGTATTTGAGGGAGCTTTGCGAGGCGGGTCTTAAGGAAAATTACGGCGAGAACCCCGGAAAAATATATAAGGACAGGCTTGATTATGAGCTTTCTGTCATAAACTCTATGGGATATACCGATTATTTCCTTATCGTGTGGGACTTTATCCGCTTTGCGAGAAGCGAGCATATCATGGTCGGTCCCGGGCGCGGAAGCGCCGCCGGCTCCATGGTGGCATACACGCTTCATATCACCAAGGTTGACCCTATAAAGTATAACCTCCTTTTTGAAAGGTTCTTAAATTCCGAGCGTATCAGCATGCCCGATATTGATATCGACTTTTGCTATGAGCGCCGCGGCGAGGTTATTGACTACGTGAACAGAAAATACGGCTCCGACCACGTGTGCCAGATAATTGCGTTCGGAACAATGGCGGCGCGCGGCGCCGTGCGCGATGTCGGCAGAGCTCTCGGAATTGAGTATTCCGAGGTGGATGCCGTTGCAAAAATGATTCCGATGGAGCTTAAAATGACTATCGGAAAGGCTCTTTCGGAGGCAAACGGAAATAACAAATTAAATGCGGCGTATAAGTCAGACCCCAAGGTCAAAAGGCTTTTGGATACCGCAATAGCGCTTGAGGGCACGCCCCGCCACACGTCAACCCACGCGGCGGGAGTCGTCATCACGGACGAGCCGGTCTATGAAAGGGTTCCGCTGCAGTTAAACGACGACGTTATAACCACGCAGTACGCGATGGGAAACTTAGAAAAGCTCGGCGTTTTAAAGATGGACTTTCTGGGACTTCGAACCTTAACCGTTATAAGGGACGCTATCGCCAATGTCGAAAAGACGCACGGGATAAAGATTGATATAGACAATATCGACTATAACATTCCCGAGGTCTATAAAATGATAGCGGACGGGGACACGACGGGTGTGTTCCAGCTTGAAAGCCGGGGGATGACCTCGTTTATGAAGGAGCTTTCGCCCGAGTCGATGGAGGATATCATCGCCGGAATCGCGCTCTACCGTCCGGGTCCGATGGATTTTATTCCGCGATACATAAAGAACAAGAAAAATTCCGGCAGCATAAAATATAAAACTCCGCTTTTGGAGCCGATATTGAATATGACATACGGGTGCATCGTCTATCAGGAGCAGGTAATGCAGATTGTACGCTCGCTCGGAGGATACAGCCTGGGACGGGCAGACCTTGTGCGCCGCGCGATGAGCAAAAAGAAGATGGACGTGATGGAGAAGGAACGCAAGAACTTCATTTATGGCTCAAAGGAGGAAAACATCCCCGGCGCGCTTAAGTCCGGGGTGGACGAAAAGGCTGCCGGCGAGGTCTTTGACGAGATGATAGACTTCGCAAAGTATGCGTTTAACAAGTCGCACGCGACGGTATATGCGCTTGTCGCTTATCAGACGGCTTACTTAAAGCATTTTTATCCAATGGAGTTTATGGCGGCAATGCTGACAAGCGAGCAGGGAAACTCGGACAAGGTCGCGCTCTATATAAGCTACTGCTCGGCAATGGGAATAAAGGTTCTCCCGCCCGATGTCAATAAGAGCGCGGACACGTTCTCGGTTGAGGACGAGGGCATAAGGTTTTCGCTTTCAGCCATAAAAAACGTCGGCAGAGAGATTGTTAAAAGCATTGCCTCGGAGCGTGAGAAAAACGGCAGCTTTACCTCGCTTAACGATTTTTGCGTGAGAATGAGAAGCCTTAATTTAAATAAAAGAACGCTCGAAGGCTTGATAAAATGCGGAGCGTTTGACTTTCTGGGAGCGAACAGGATGCAGCTTTTATCGGTTTACGAGGGTGCGCTCTCCGGCGCGTCGAAGGACGCCAAGAACAATTTGGACGGGCAGATGGACCTTTTCTCTTCAGGCGAGGATGACGAGCCGGAAAAGGACGTTTTTCCCGATATTCCGGATTGCCCGGCGAAGGTCAGACTCTCAATGGAAAAGGAGTCCGCCGGGGTGTATCTTACGGGTCACCCGCTCTCGGAGTACGCTCCGCTTATAAGGAGGATGAACGCGCTTGAGGCGGGAGTGATAAAAGAATCGGCTGAGAATTTCTCAAAAGGGGAGGACACCGCGGTGCCTGACGGGTCATATGTCACGGTGTGCGGCATAATCTCCGAAAAGAAGGAAAAGATGACAAAGTCGGGGCAGATGATGGCATTTTTAAATCTTGAGGATATGACCTCCGGCTTAAGAATCATCGTTTTCCCGAAGGTGCTTGCAGAGTCCGAAAATAAGATATTTGAGGACGCGGTCGTCTCCGTTTCGGGAAGGATAAATTACCGCGACGACGGGACGGCGGAGCTGATGGCGGAAAAGGTCGGCACGCTCAGCCCGGAAAGCAATGACCCGGTGATTGCAAAGGTAAAAGACCTTTATGTGCTTGACGATATAAACCCGATAGTAAAAAGGCACCCGGGGGAGAGAGCGTTCGTCATAGAGCATGGCGGGAAATACACCGAAACCTTGTACGGCGTGGAGCCGGACGGGGAGTTTTTGGCGGAATTATTGCACTTTGGAATCGAAATTGAAGGAAATGCTTGATTTTTTTCAGGACTTATGCTATAATGTATAATTGCAATAATGTTTTTGCAAAACCGTACTGCGGAGGTGTAGGCTATGTGGACAGTGATATATATGGCTCAGAGCCGGGAAGCTGCCGATAACTTGAGGGCGCTTTTAGAAAACGCCGGTATTTTGGTTAAGATAAGACCGGTTACGAAGGCTGCCGAAGGGGAAGCCAATGCTTTTGAAATTCTGATTCCTCAGACCGAGAAGGATGAGGCGCATAAGGTGATAATAGGAAGCGGATATTGATGCGGCGGCGAAACGGGTTTACGTTTCGCCGTTTAATTTTTAACAATCTTTTAAGGGGTGGCGTGAATGAATATAAGAAAAACAAAAATAATCTGCACGATAGGACCGGCGACGGATGACCCTAAGGTTTTGGAGGAAATGATAAGAAGCGGAATGGATGTTGCAAGACTCAATTTTTCGCACGGTACTTATGAGGACCATAAGATGAGGATGGACGAGGTCAAGGCGGTCAGAGAAAAGCTCGGCAGATTCATCCCGATAATGCTTGACACGAAGGGTCCCGAGATAAGGATCGGGCATTTTAAGGACGGGAAAGTGAAGATAAAGGCGGGGCAGAAGTTCACTTTAACGACCGATGATACGGTGGGAACCGACGAGATAGTTTCCGTCAGCTATAAAAACCTTCCGGGCGAGATAAAAAAGGGCAACGTGATATTGATAGACGACGGACTTTTAAAGCTTGAAGTCATAGACATAAAGGAGAACAGGATAATCTGTATCGCGGACAATGACGCGGAGATAAGCAATTCAAAGGGCGTGAACCTTCCCGATTCCACGATCAATATGCCCTATGTCAGCGAGAAGGACAGGTCCGACCTTTTGTTCGGAATCGAGCAGGGAGTCGATTTTATCGCCGCATCCTTTGTCAGAAGCGCGTATGACGTTTTCGAGATAAGAAAAATATTGGAGGACAACGGCGGAAAGCACATTAAGATAATTGCAAAGATTGAGAACCGTGACGGCGTTACGAATATGGACGACATATTGAAAGCGGCGGACGGAATCATGGTGGCGCGCGGCGATATGGGCGTTGAGATTCCGATGGAGGAGCTTCCGAGCATCCAGAAAATGCTTATAAGAAAGTGCTTCCTGATGGGAAAGATCGCTATCACCGCGACTCAGATGCTTGAATCCATGATAGAAAAGCCGAGACCGACAAGGGCGGAGATTTCGGACGTTGCGAATGCCGTTTATGACGGCACGAGCGCGACGATGCTGTCCGCCGAAAGCGCGGTCGGCGCGTATCCCGTTGAGGCGGTCCGCGCAATGGCGCGTATCGCGGTAAAGACCGAAAGCTCCATTGACTACGGAAAGATATTAAAAGACTCCGAAATGTCAAGAAGCGTGACGGGCGCGGTCAGCCATGCGGCGTGCACTATGGCGGAGGATATGCAGGCGGGCGCGGTCGTTACCGTTACCAAGAGCGGATTTACCGCGAGAATGATATCAAAATACCGTCCGGCGTGCCCGATAATTGCCGCCGCGGTGGATGAGAGGGTCGCACGCCAGCTTTCGATGAGCTGGGGCGTTATCCCGGTTAAGGCGGAGCATAAGGAGACAAGCGACGAGCTTTTTGATCATGCCTTGGAGCTTGCGAGAGAAACCGGAATCGTCGCGAGCGGCGACGTTGTGGTTATCACGGGCGGAGTGCCCTTAGGCGTCAGCGGAACGACGAATATCGTCAAGGTCGAGATAGTCGGTCACGTGCTCTGCCAGGGCAACGGCGTGAACCACGCTGCGGCAAGCGGAACGCTCTGTGTTGCGGACAATCCTCAGGAGGCAAGAGCGCTCTTTAAGGAGGGCGATATCTTAGTGGTTGACGAGACGACGAATGAGATGATGGATATCTTGAAAAAGTGCAAGGGAATCATCACCGAGCTTGACGGAAGCGCTTCCCACGCCGCAATCGTCGGCATGACGTTGGACATTCCGGTCGTTACCGGAGTTAAGAATGCGACGCATATATTAAAGTCCGGCACGGTCGCGACGGTGGACGGGTACCGCGGAATCGTTTACAACGGAATAACAAAGGTTATATAAATCGACAAAATTATAAAAAATACTTGAAAAAATCACATATTAGTGATAAAATATAATAGGATTTTTTTGAAAGGAGTATATAAAGATGAACTATTCACAGGAAGTTAACAACATGTGCATCGTAAAAAAAGATGCATGTCACAAGCCGGCTCCCATTCCTGAAGAAGGAAAATGGGTAAAGGCAAAGGAAATAAAGGACATTAACGGTCTTACACACGGAATAGGCTGGTGCGCTCCCCAGCAGGGAACCTGCAAGCTTACTCTTAATGTCAAAGAGGGTGTTATCGAGGAAGCGTTGGTTGAGACCTGCGGCTGCTCGGGTATGACTCATTCGGCTGCTATGGCGGGCGAAATTCTTCCCGGTAAGACAATTTTGGAGGCTCTTAACTCCGACCTCGTTTGCGACGCTATCAACACGGCTATGAGAGAGCTCTTCCTTCAGATCGTTTACGGAAGAACGCAGACCGCGTTCTCCGAGGGCGGACTTCCCATCGGTGCAGGTCTTGAGGATCTGGGCAAGGGACTCAGAAGCCAGGTAGGTACGATCTTCAGCACAAAGGCGAAGGGCGTAAGATACTTGGAGCTTGCAGAGGGCTACATCACAAAGATCGCTCTGGATAAGGACGATTGCGTTATAGGCTACAAGTTCGTTCATCTCGGAAAGATGATGGATATGATCAAAAAGGGTATGAACGCTGATGAGGCGCTTAAAAAGGCTTCCGGTCAGTACGGAAGATTTGACGATGCCGCTAAGGTAATCGATCCCAGAGAAGAATAATAAGGAGGATACTTAAAATGGCTTTATTTGAAAGTTACGAGAGAAGAATTAAACAGATTAACGAAGCTTTGAATAAGTATTCTATAGCTTCGATAGAAGAAGCAAAGGCTGTCTGCGACGAGAAGGGCATCGACGTTGCCGCTATCGTTAAAGGCATTCAGCCCATCTGCTTTGAGAACGCTTGCTGGGCTTACACCGTAGGTGCGGCAATCGCTATTAAAAAGGGCGTTAAGACCGCGGCTGACGCGGCAAGAGCAATAGGTGAGGGACTTCAGTCTTTCTGTATTCCCGGCTCCGTTGCAGATGACAGAAAGGTTGGCTTGGGTCACGGTAACCTCGGAGCAATGCTCCTTTCCGAGGAGACAAAGTGCTTCGCTTTCCTGGCAGGTCACGAGTCCTTCGCAGCGGCAGAAGGCGCTATCGGTATCGCTAAGTCTGCAAACAAGGTAAGAAAAGAGCCCTTAAGAGTTATCCTTAACGGTCTCGGTAAGGACGCGGCTCAGATCATTTCGAGAATCAACGGCTTCACATTTGTTGAGACCGAGTTTGATTACTATACGGGTGAGCTCAAAATCGTCAGCGAGAAGGCATATTCCGAGGGCGAGAGAGCAAAGGTTCGCTGCTACGGCGCGGACGATGTTCGCGAGGGCGTTGCAATCATGCACAAAGAGGGCGTTGACGTTTCCATTACCGGTAACTCCACCAACCCCACAAGATTCCAGCATCCCGTTGCGGGAACATATAAGAAGGAGTGCAACGAGCTCGGCAAGAAGTATTTCTCCGTTGCATCCGGCGGCGGTACGGGAAGAACGCTTCATCCTGATAACATGGCGGCAGGTCCCGCTTCCTACGGTATGACAGATACTATGGGAAGAATGCATTCCGACGCGCAGTTCGCAGGTTCGTCCTCCGTTCCGGCTCACGTTGAGATGATGGGTCTCATCGGTATGGGTAACAACCCCATGGTCGGCGCAACTGTTGCAGTTGCCGTTGCTGTTGAGGAAGCAATGAAATAATTAACTGCGTTGAAATGCGCTTAAATACTGGGTTTTAAAAGTGAGAAGAATTAGTGAAAAGCAGGGAAATGTATGTAATTCCTACATTATTCCTACACTACTCCTACACTTTTATTCCTACACTGCAAAAATTATAGGTATATTGACACACTTAAGGGGACCGGCTAAGTCGGTCCCCTTTTTGTCCTATTGACAGAATTTTTAATGTGAGTATAATAGATCTTGGGCGTATATGCTCATAATAATGAAAGGACTGTTACAAATGAAGGGCAATATTACAGTACACACACAAAACATTTTTCCGGTCATTAAAAAATGGCTGTATTCGGATAAAGACATTTTTCTGCGCGAGATCGTGTCAAACGGATGCGACGCGGTGACCAAGCTTAAGAAGGTGAAGGACGCGGGCGCCGCGCTTCCGACCGATGAGGAATATGAAGTGCATGTTGTCGTTGACAAGCCGAATAAGACCGTGACCGTGTCCGACAACGGAATCGGAATGACAGAAAGCGAAATCGAGAAGTACATCACTCAGGTAGCGTTTTCCGGCGCGGAGGATTTTTTAAATAAATATCAGGACAAGAGCCCCGAAAACCAGATAATCGGGCATTTCGGACTCGGCTTTTTCTCAGCCTTCATGGTGTCTGACAAGGTGGAGATAGAGACGCTTTCCTTTGCCGAGGGCGCGAAGAGCGCGCACTGGAGCTGCGACGGCGGCATTGAATATGAGATGACTGAGGGCACGAGAGAAAAGCGCGGAACGGACATTATAATGCACATTACGGAGGACGATTCTGACTATCTTTCAATCTCCAAGATACGCGAGATACTGGATAAATACTGCTCATTTCTGCCTGTTCCTATCTACTGCTATCAGGCAGGGGAGGACAAAGGCACGCCGGTAAACGAAACGCACCCATTGTGGATGAAATCCCCCTCCGAGTGTACGGATGACGAGTACAAAACGTTTTATCAGAGGCTCTTTAAGCGTTATGACGAGCCGCTTTTCTGGATCCACTTAAACACGGACTATCCTTTCAACTTAAAAGGAATCTTGTATTTTCCGAAGATTGAGAAAAACCGGATGAATTTAACGGGCGGACCCGTTAAGCTTTACAACAATCAGGTGTTTGTTGCGGACAATATCAAGGAGATAATCCCTGAATTTCTTCTGATGTTAAAGGGCGTTATCGACTGCCCGGATGTTCCGCTCAACGTTTCGCGAAGCTTTTTGCAGAACGACAGAACAGTCGGCAAGATTGCAGACCACATCGTCAAAAAGATTGCGGATAAGCTCACCGATATGTTTAAAAACGACCGCGGGAGCTATGAAAAGTACTGGGAGGACATTTCCGGCTTTATTAAGTTCGGCGCGATGAGCGATCCGAAGTTTTACGACAAGGTGAAAGACTGCCTTATTTATAAGACCACGATGGGCAAATACGTCACGATGGCGGACTATTTAGCCGGCGACAAGAAAGAGGTTTACTATGCGACGAGCGGGGAATACCAGAAGAGCTATATAAACCTTTTCAGCGACCAGGGCATCGAGGTGCTCTTAATGCCGGGACTTATTGACGCGACATTCGTTCAGTTTTTAGAGAGTAAGTTTTCGGACGTTAAGTTTATGAGCATTGACTCCGTAACACCGGACAGCTTCAAGTCCGATGAGACGGGGGCGGATGCTGAAAAGACGAAAAAGCTTTTCGCGGAGTTTTTGCCCAAGGACACCGAGATTGAGACGCAGAGCTTAAAGAGCAAGGAGGTTCCGGCACTCGTAATGATAGACGAGTACGCCAGAAGAATGAGAATGATCTCCGCGGCGATGGGCGGAACCGATTTTCCCGATAAAAAGCGCCTTATGATAAACCTTAACAGTCCGCTTATAGAGAGCCTTGCCGATATGGATAAGGAAAAGGCGGAAATGGTGATAAACCAGATATATGACCTTGCGAGGATGGAGTCCGAGCCTTTGGGAGCGGAGGAGCTTGAAAAATTCATCAAGCGCAGCGTTGAAATGCTCGGCATGATAAAATAAAAAAAGGACGGCTTCAGCCGTCCTTTTTTGTGCTGAAAGAGTGCAAAAAAATGCTTGAAATCTTTATTGTCGTATTGTATAATCATGGGCGGAGGGATGAAAATGTATAAAACCTATGTACCTGTTATGGCGAAAAAGTACACTGACAGAGAGAAAAAGGCACTCGCTAAAGAGCTTAAAAGAGCGAAGACCGACTTTGTCTTTGCCGCGTACAGAAGGACGATGGGAGAAAAATCCGCCGAGCTTTTAAATGAAGCTGAAGAGTGCGTTAACTTCCTCAAAAAAGAAGGCTTCAACGTCGGCATCTGGGTCGCGCCCACAATAGGATACGGGGGAGACGGGTCAAACTCAGAGAAGGCGCCGTATGAGAAAATAACCACTCTTGAAGGAAACAAGGTAAACGCCTACTGCCCGCTTGACGAGGGCTTTGCCGATGAGCTATCGGCGCAGTTTTCAAGGATTGCAAGGATGGATATAACGCACATCCTGTTGGAGGATGACTTTACGATATCGGGCGGCAAGTTCTTTTTAAACACGCTTGCCTGCACCTGCCCGCGCCATATGAAGCTTTTATCGGAGCGCCTCGGCAAAAGCGTTACAAAAGAAGAATTAAAAGATATGCTTTTAACCGGGGAGCGCAACGAGGTGAGAAGCGCGTTCTGCGACATAATGGGCGACACGCTCCGCTCTATAGCGCATAAAATCGAAAAAGCGGTTCACTCGGTTTCGCCCGATATAATGATAGGGACGAGCGCAAACTCCGCGTTCTACCACATCGAAGGCGCGTCATTTTTCGAGCTCACAAAAATCCTTGCGGGAAAGAACCGCCCGTTTTGCCGCATTACCGGCGCTCCGTACTGGAAGAACGGTCCGAGCCTTAACTCGACTATAGAGACGGCAAGGTGGCAGTCTGAGTGCGCGAAGGAGGACGGGATCGACGTCATGACTGAGGGTGATACGTATCCCAGACCGCGGTTTTTGGTTTCCGCGTCCGAGCTTGAAATGTACGATATGGCGCTCCGCGCGGACGGAAATTCAAATGCAATATTAAAATACATGATAGACTATAACTCGCGCGCCGACTACGAAACGGGCTATGTTGACCGCCACGTGAAAAACCTTGCGCACTATGCCGAGATAGAAAAAAGATTTTCCGACCTTGAAGCAAAGGGACTTTACGTGTTTGAAAAACCGCACACGATCAAGGACATGGATTTTTCGGATGTGTTCGGCTTTACGGAATTTACCTCGCACGGCGTGCTTCCGCTTATGTCAAGCTGGCTCGTGACGGACAATTCCGTTACGACAAGCTATGAAAAAACGGACGGGGCGGTGCTTTCATGGGGCACGAGCGCGCAGTTTTTGACCGAAGAGGAACTTTCAAACGGCGTTATTTTGGACGCGGTTTCGGCAAAGATACTCTCAGAGCGCGGAATCGACGTCGGCTTTGAAAAAATGGAAAGTGCAAAAAAGCCGGACGGAGAATATTTCTTTGACGATGAGGATCAGACGATCGTGCTGACGCCGACGGACAGGGGCTTTTTTCGCTTTAAGCTGAAAGAGGGCGCAAATGTAGGCAGTATGTTCTACTGTTCGGAGGCGATTCTCGGCGTGGCGAAGGGATATTCTGAGCGGACTGACGAATTTCCCGCGTGCTATACATATGAAAATAAGGACGGTCAGCGCTTCATGGTCTACACCTTTTCGCCGACCTTTGTTAAAACGAAAAGCGAATGGCACATGGGACTTTTCAGAAATTACTACAGACAAAAGCAACTCATTGGCGGATATAAATGGCTTTCGGGAAAGGAGCTTCCCGCAGCCGCATTAAATTGCCCGGGTCTTTATATGATTGCGAAGGGCAATGATAATAAGCTCTCGCTCGGGCTTTTCAACATTTCACCGGACGAGGTCGGAAAGCCCCGGATTTTGCTCGGCGAAAGCTTTGACAGTGCGGACTTTTATAATGCGAAAGGCACGCTCGACGGAAAAACCGTCACGCTTAAATCTCCTTTGCCGCCGTACGGCTTTGCCCTGGTAACGCTTGAAAAATAATAAAAACACCTGTGATTATATCACAGGTGTTTTTGCGATCTGATTTAGCAGAGCACCGTCAAAAGCGCATACATAACGGGAATCGTTATAATGCATAATGTGTGCGAAATCATCGCCATGGACGCACCGGTGGAGGTGTCCCCGCCGTACGCCGCCGGAAACACAACGGTGTTTAAGCCGAGGGGCGTTCCATATGCGAAAAGAGTTAAAAAGAGCGTGTTTTTATCCGCACCGAGAAGCTTAAGGAGTATTATAAAGGCAGAGGGAAGAACGATGAGCCTTAAAAATGTAGCTATGTACACCTTTTTATTCCTTAAAAGTCTGCCTATGTCATAGCTTCCGATGACGAAGCCCGTGAGTACCATGGCAAGAGGTCCCATACAGGATGAAAGACTGCTTATGGTCTGACGGATAAATGAGGGAACGCTTTCGGCTGCTCCGCTTAGTCCCAAAGCCGCGCCTATTAAAATAGAAATAAAAATCGGATTTAAGAGATTTTTAAGCGGGTTCTGAGTTTTTTCGCCCTTGGGAATAAGAATGATAACGCCCCATGTGTAGACCGCCACATTGAGTGGGAGTATATAGAGCATATAATTATAAAGCATCGAATCGCCCATTATAGCGGGAACGATGGCGTTGCCCATAAACGAAAAGTTTCCGAAGGCGAGCGCGTATTTATAAATATTCCTTTTGTAGCTGTCGCCGCCGGAAAAGACCTTTGAGAGCGGAAGGGCAACGGCGAGCGCAATTACAAGCGCCGCAAGGCAGTATAATATGAGCTTATACTGCTCGGTCACCGAGCTGACCGTGCAATATTTCATGAACGTATTGATTATGAGCGCCGGAACAAAAAAGTAGTTTTCAAGCTTTGAGAGTACTGTCGCCGTATTATCGGGCGCAAGCTTTAGCTTGTTTGACAGAAAACCGACTATCATACACAAAAACATAACGAGCATCGGCGACAGTGTCGCCTTAAAAGTTTCAAACAATTATTACACCGTCTTTCATATAAGTCTTGTTAAAAAGGCAGAAAGCCCCGACGCTTTAATCTGGTCCTTGGCAATGTGTGCTTTTTTCATGGAATCGAAAAGTCCGAAAACGCACGAGCCCGAGCCGCTCATGCATGCCGCCGCTGCGCCGCTTTCGCAAAGGATTCCGGGCAAAAGCGAAATCTCCGGTCTTAACTTTTCAGCCGCAAGATCAAACGCATTGTAAAGGTTTTTGCAAACGGCGGAAAAGTCATTGTTTTGCACCGCAGAAATCATGTTTTTAATGCCGGGAGACGGGTGCTTTCCGACCGAGTCGAAAAGAGAATACATCTCCTTGGTATTTAATGAAAACGCGGGCTTTATTATAACCGCAAAAACGCCGGATAGCGGCGGGAGCGAAGTTATTTCATCTCCTATGCCGGAGCAGAGCGCGGCGCCCTTTTTTATGCAGAACGGCACGTCCGCCCCGAGCCTTGAGGCAAGAGTCATAAGCTCGGTTTCCGAATAAGGCTTTCCCGAAAGGTAATTTAGCGCCTCTAAAACCGCCGCACCGTCCGTGCTGGACCCGCCGAGCCCGCCGCCGACGGGAATCCTTTTCTTTATGTCAATGCGGACGCCGTTTTTCTTTCCGGTCTCCGATAAAAAAAGCGCCGCCGCTTTATAGGCGATGTTTTTTTCATCGGTCGGAATATACGGCTTGTCGCACGTTAAAACGATTTTTCCCGTATCGTTCAGACGGACATTGACACTGTCTCGCAGGTCTACCGAGTGCATAACGGTTTCTATACTGTGATAACCGTCCTCCCTGATTCCCGTGATGTCAAGGCAAAGGTTCAGTTTTGCGTTTGCTGATACGGTAATGTCCAAAAAAAGTCCCCCCTTCAGCCGTCCCGTAATAATAAAGTAACGTCTTAAAAGCATCTTTTTTGCGAATTACTGCGTTAAAAAGTACCGGGACCTTAAGGCTCGGTACTTTTTTGTAAAACCATTACTTTCTTATCGCGAACCGGCTCACGCTAATATATTAGCATAAGAGGGGACTTTTGTCAAATTAAAGTATGATGCATATAAGACCGCCGGAGCCCTCGTTGATGATACGTTCAAGGGTCGTGCGGAGCTTTTCGCGCGCATCGTCCGGCATTCTGGAAAGCTTGTTGTTAAGCTCTTCGTTAACAAGCTCGTGAAGCGATTTTCCGAAGAGGTTTGATTCCCAGAGCTTTTTGGGATCGGACTCGAACTCCTCCAAAAGATAGTGCACAAGCTCCTCCGATTCGCGCTCCGTGCCGACAATGGGGGCAACCTCTGTCTGAATGTCCGCGCGCATCATATGTATCGACGGAGCGCTGGCAGAGAGGCGGACGCCGTATCTACCGCCCTGGCGGATGATCTCGGGTTCCTCCAATGTAAGCTCGTCAATACCGGGGTTCACTATTCCGTATCCGGTCTCGCGAACCTGATGAAGCGCGTATTTAATGCGGCTGTACTCCTTTTCGGTCTGAGAAAGACGCATTAAAAGGCGCATCAGTTTTTCGTCACTGTCGACCTCAAAGCCTGTCGTTTCCTTTATTATATTATAGAAAAGATCTTCTTTAACGTTTATGCCGGCGGTGACGTTTCCGGTGCCGAGGTCAACATTTTCGACCGCGGCTCCCGAGATATAGTCCTCCGACAAAAATGCGTCCGTCAGATAATGTATCTGGCTTATGCGGTTGATTTTGTAAACCGTTTCGCGAATCTTTGAATACACTCTGTTTTTGAGCTCGTGCTCGGGGGAGAGCGCCTCGATCCAGCCGGGAATGTTTATTCCGATCTCGGTAACGGGGAACTCATAGAGCACCGATTCAAGAATCGACGAAATGTCGGACTCGGTAAGGTTAGCGCAGTCAACGCGCTTTACGCTGACATCGTATTTCTCCGAGATATCCTTTGCCGCGCTCTTTGCCGCGTCGCCTTCGGGGTCTTTTGAATTTAAAAGAACCAAGAAAGGCTTTCCGATCGCCTGAAGCTCCGAAATGACTCTGCCCTCGGCGTCGGTGTAGTCGCTTCTCGGGATATCGGTGATACTTCCGTCGGTCGTTATAACAAGCCCTATTGTGGAGTGCTCGTTGATGACCTTTTTCGTGCCCGCTTCGGCAGCCGCCTCAAACGGCATCGCCTCGTCGGACCAGGGGGTCTTGACCATGCGCGGCGCGTCATCCTCGAACTGACCTATTGCACCGGGAACAATGTAGCCGACGCAGTCGATAAGCCGTACATTTAAAAACGACTTGTTCGAGTCGAAGGAAATTTTCACGGCTTCGTTCGGAATGAATTTCGGCTCCGTCGTCATTATCGTCCTGCCTGAGGCGCTTTGCGGCATTTCGTCCGCCGCGCGCTCGCGCTTATAGGGATTGTCGATTCTGGGGAGCACAAAATATTCCATGAATTTTTTTATAAATGTGGATTTGCCGGTTCTGACCGGTCCCACCACTCCTAAGTAGATATCGCCGTCTGTTCTTCTGGCAATATCGGAATAAATGTTTTCCATAAAAATTCCTCCATCTAAGTGTAGTTTGTACATATGTATGACGCAGAAGAAAGTTTTATGATAATTTTATTAAAAAACACAAAAGCTTCAAATAAATTGCGTCGGATGTTAATTTTTTGTTGACAAATATTGAACAACATGGTATTATATCTGTATGTGAAACTGCTACATTAGTCCGCCGTAGGCGGTCAAAATGCCGCAGTTTGGCAAAAAGACGGTAAAGCCGTCTTGAAAACATATTATATTGGAGGTTATAGGAATGAAAAAAGCATTAGCACTGCTTCTTGCCTGCCTCATGGTATGCATGGCGTTTACGGCATGCACAGGCGGAAATGAAGCAAACACGGACGGAAACAAGACTGTTTATATCGGCGTTTATGAGCCTCAGTCGGGCGATAACGGCGCCGGCGGTAAGCAGGAGATCCTCGGTATGCAGTATGCAAATTCTCTTTATCCCACCGTTGAGATCGGCGGAGAGACATATAATGTAGAACTTGTATACGCAGACAACGAGTCTTCTACCGATAAGGCGGTATCTGCCGCATCGACACTCGTATCAAAGGGTGTATCTGTTGTTTTGGGTTCTTACGGTTCGAGCGTTGCGATCGCAGCGGGCGATACGTTCAAGGCAGCTAACATCCCGGCAATCGGCGTTACCTGCACAAACCCCCAGGTTACGGAGGGCAATGACTGCTACTTCAGAATCTGCTTCCTTGATCCCTTCCAGGGCACGGTTTTGGCTAACTATGCCGCAGACGAGCTTAAGGCTAAGACGGCTTACTGCTTAGGTCAGCTCGGAAACGACTATGACCAGGGTCTTATCAACTACTTTAAGGAAGCTGCTGAAAAGCTCGGCGTTAAGGTTATCGCCGAGAACTTCCCCGAGAATAACTCGGACTTCAACTCTTACCTTACAAACGCAGTAAATAACAACGCGGACGTTATCTTTGCGCCCTGCTCCATAAGCTATGCTCAGCTTATCGTTGAACAGGCTGCCGCAAAGGGAATCACCTGCCCCTTAATTGCATCCGATACGTGGGATTCCAACGTTATCTTAGAGGCTGCAAAGGGTAAGGACATCAACATCAACATCACGACCTTCTACGCTGAGGGCGGAAACCCCGAGTTTGAGGACGGCATCAAGGCTTGGATCAACGCTGATTCCAAGAACCTGGCAAACAACGGCGGTAACGACACTCTTTCCGCTGTATCCGTAATGGGTTATGACGCTTATATGGTAGCTCTTGAGGCTATAAAGGCTGCTGATTCGAAGGACGCGTCGGCGGTAAAGGCTGCTCTTCCCTCGATCGTATACACCGGCGTAACGGGCGAGATCAAGTTTAACGAGACAGGCGATGCTGAGAGAACCGAAGCTTTCATCAAGAAGGCAAACAACGAGAACGCAGCATGGGATTTCGTTAAGGTTCAGAGCATAACCGAATAATTACTAAAATTATATGATTTTTCGTGGCGGAAGCTATAGCTTCCGCCATGAATCATACATGTGTCTCGGCGCATGGGAACGTATAAACGCGTTCCATACACTTATCCCGTATGAAACGGATTTATACGTTTTAAATTTGAGAGGAGAATTCATATGTCGGCATTTATAAGTGCAAACCTGCCTTACCTTCTTGCCGGTATTTCCGTCGGAGGTCAGTACGCTTTGATAGCGATAGGCTACACGATGGTTTACGGAATATTGAGGCTGATAAACTTTGCGCACGGCGACGTTTTCATGGTTGCCGGACTCATCATGGTATACACCACGGCGGTTATGCCTATGTACATTTCCATTCCGCTGGTGCTCATTTTAACGGTAGTGCTCGGATTTTTGATTGAAAGAGCGGCGTACAAGCCCCTGCGCAGCGCGCCGAGAATGTCGGTCATGATATCGGCAATCGGTGTGTCTTATCTTCTTCAGAACTGCGCGCTTTATTTTACCGGCGGTCTTCCGCAGGTATATCCGGCAATTCCGTTTTTGTCAAAGTCTGTCAACGTATACGGAACGAGCGTTAAAATGGTAACGCTTATTACGCCCGTTCTTACGATATTGCTTGTTGTCGCACTGGTGCTTTTGATCCGTTATACCAAGATAGGCATGGCGATGCGCGCCGTTTCGAAGGATTTTGAGACGAGCCAGCTCATGGGCATAAAGATAAACTCGGTCATCAGCATAACGTTCGTTATCGGCTGCTTCCTTGCGGCTGTCGGCTCGCTTTTGTATTTCACGAACTACACTTCGGTAATCCCCACATCGGGAGCGATGCCCGGACTTAAGGCATTCGTTGCGGCGGTATTCGGCGGTATCGGCTCAATTCCCGGCGCGGTTATCGGCGCGTTTATCATCGGAATATGCGAAAACATCATAAAGGGTATCGGATGGACCACTTTTTCCGACGCGTTCACATTCGTTCTCCTTATAGTTATACTCTTGGTAAAGCCCACCGGTATCTTCGGTGAAAAGGCAACCGATAAGGTGTGAGGTGACGGATATGAAAAATACATTGGAAAAGAAAAACCGCACGGGCGGAATAATAGCGGCGGTACTCATATTGGCGCTTTTTGTGCTTTTATATCTTGTTGATAACGTTCTGCCGATGAACTCATTCACGCTTATGCTGGTTCCCGTTCTTAAAAAAGCGGCAATCTATTCGCTCCTTTGCGTGTCGTTAAACCTTCTTAACGGCTTTACGGGGCTTTTCAGCCTCGGTCAGGCAGGATTCATGCTTATCGGAGCATATACATACGCGGCGATAATGATTCCGGCGGGGCAGCATGACGCGGTATATCAGTATTTTGACGGCGGCACTTTAAAATTCTCGATAGCGGAGATACTTTCCGGCGCAATCGGCGTCAACGCGGGCAACTTTTTCGGAGCGATAATCGCGATAATCATCGCCGGCATAGTGGTTGCGGCATTTGCGGCTCTCATCGGTATTCCGGTACTGAGATTAAAGAGCGACTATCTTGCCATCGCAACACTCGGTTTTGCGGAAATTATAAGGGCGTTCTTCCAGTGGGATAAGCTCGGGAAGATCACAAACGGCTCCAACCTTTTGAGAAAATACACGAATTTTAACGACATGCAGTTTTCGCTCGGCGGAAAGGTCATAAAATTCGGCACGGCGTTTCCCTTTATCATTGCGATTCTTTCTATAGGAATAATCCTTCTTCTGATAAACTCCTCGTACGGCAGAGCCTATAAGGCAATCCGTGACGATGAGGTATCGGCGGAGGCAATGGGAATTAACCTCTTTAAACACAAAATGCAGGCTTTCATCATTTCAAGCTTCTTTGCCGGCGTCGGCGGCGCGCTCCTTGCGATGTTCCAGACGACGATTCAGGCATCCGCATTCAAAACGGCGATGACCTATGAGATACTTCTTATGGTCGTTATCGGCGGTATCGGCTCGGTATCGGGAAGCTGCATCGCGGCATTTTTATACATCGCTTGCTCGGAGTGGTGGTTAAGATTTTTGGATTCCGGTTCGCTTTTCGGCGTCATCTCGGTGCCGTTTTTCCGCGATGGCTTCAGAAAAGTCGTATTCTCGGTTATAATAATGGTTATCGTGCTCTTTTTCTCGAGAGGTATAATGGGCGATAAGGAGCTTTCGTTCAGGCGCTTTGCCCGCCGATTCAGGAAAGAAAAAAATTCCGGGGGTGAGGTAAATGAGTGAGACAATGCTTAAGGTTGAAAATGTGACAATGCAGTTCGGCGGCGTCGTTGCCGTGAACAATCTGTCACTGGAGGTAAATAAGGGTGAGATAGTCGCTCTCATCGGTCCCAACGGAGCGGGAAAAACAACGGCATTTAACTGCATCACCGGTGTTTATGAGCCGACAAACGGTAAAATTGAGTTTGAAGGCAGTGTAATGGTTGAAAACCACCCCAGAGGAAAAATGAAAAAGATATACCGCGGCGAAAACGCGGGGATGTACCGCCATACAAGGACGGTAAGCCCCACGCCCGATAAGATAACAAAGCGCGGTATCGCGAGAACGTTCCAGAATATCAGACTCTGGAAAAGCATGACCGTTTTTGAGAACGTTTTGACAGCGTATCATATGAGAGCACATCAGAATGTTTTTTCGGCGACGTTCAGATTTTCACGCAGGGAAGAGGAGCGCATGAGGCGCGAAGCCGAGGCGCTTTTAAGAGAGCAGGATCTCTGGCAGTTTAGGGACGAACTTGCGACAAGCCTTCCTTACGGTCTTCAGAGAAGACTTGAGATCGCGCGCGCTATAGCGACAAGCCCCAAGCTTTTGCTTTTGGATGAGCCGGCGGCAGGCATGAACCCGCAGGAAACGCTTGAGCTTTCAGAGTTTATCGGTGAAATCAGGGATAAATACGACCTCACGGTGCTCATGATAGAGCATCACATGGATCTTGTAATGGATATATCCGACAGGATATATGTGCTCGACTTCGGCAAGCTTATAGCACAGGGCACACCGGACGAGGTGCAGAAGAATAGGCACGTTATTGACGCTTATCTGGGGGTGAGTGACGATGAATAATTCCTTTTTGAAAATTGAGGACCTTAAAATAAATTACGGCGGAATCGAAGCCGTTAAGGGCATCAGCTTGGATGTTCCGGAGGGCAAGATAATAACGCTTATCGGTGCGAACGGAGCCGGAAAAAGCTCCACTCTCAGGTGCATATCGGGTCTCGTGCGCCCGAGGAGCGGAAAAATCACTTTTGACGGGGAGGACATCACCTCAAAAGACCCGACTCATATCGTGACAAAGGGCATAACCTTGGTTCCCGAGGGAAGAAAAATATTTCCCGACCTTACGGTTAAGGAAAATCTTAAAATCGGGGCATACTTAAGAAATGACGATATTTCGGGCGACTTAAAATGGGTGTATGAGCTTTTCCCCAGACTTAAGGAGCGTGAATGGCAGGCGGGAGGAACACTGTCCGGAGGCGAGCAGCAGATGCTTGCGGTCGGCAGAGCGCTCATGAGCCGCCCGAAGCTTATCATGATGGATGAGCCTTCACTCGGACTTGCGCCGATAGTCGTTCAGGATATATTCAAGATTATAAAAACCGTCAACGAGCAGGGAATAACCGTGCTTTTGATCGAACAGAACGCAAACATGGCGCTTCAGACCGCGGATTATGCGTACGTTCTTGAAACGGGACGTATCACAAAGAGCGGAACGGGAGCGGAGCTTTTGGCTGACGAGAGCATTAAAGAGGCTTATCTCGGCAAGAGCAAATAAAAATATTAAAGAAAGGAAGAAGGACTTTTATGAAAAGAGATTTTGTCCGCGACATATATGCTTCGATCGACTCATATGACAAAAAAACAGTTACACTCGGAGGGTGGATCCGAAATATAAGAGACAGTAAGGAATTCGGATTTATTGATTTGAACGACGGAAGCGCATTTAAGTGCGCTCAGGTCGTAATCGAGAGGTCAAAGCTTTCAAATTATGATGAAATAGCGGCTCTTAATATTGGCGCGGCAATTGTTGTAAAGGGCGTCGTTGCGCTCACACCGGGCATGAAACAGCCTTTCGAAATCAAGGCTGAATCAGTCGAAATCGAGGGAACCTCGACTCCCGACTATCCCATTCAGAACAAGCGCCATTCGCTTGAATTTTTAAGAGAGCAGGCATATCTGCGCCCGAGAACGAATCTTTTTTCCGCGGTGTTCAGAGTGAGAAGCGAAGTTGCCTTTGCTATTCACAGCTTCTTCCATGAAAGAGGATTTGTGTACGTTCACACTCCCCTTATAACGGGGTCGGACTGTGAGGGCGCCGGCGAGATGTTCAGGGTGACGACGCTTGACTTAAACGATCCGCCGAAGAAGGAGGACGGGTCAATCGACTGGACAAAGGATTTCTTCGGAAAGAGCGCAAACCTTACCGTGTCGGGTCAGCTTGAGGGCGAGACCTTTGCAATGGCTTACGGTAAGATATACACCTTCGGACCGACGTTCAGAGCGGAAAATTCAAACACGGCGCGCCATGCGGCGGAGTTCTGGATGATAGAACCCGAGATCGCATTTGCCGATCTTGACGATAACATGGCACTCGCGTGGGACATGATTCAGTACATCATCCGCCACGTTATGAAAAACTGCAGCCAGGAGCTTGAATTTTTCAACAGCTTTGTTGATAAGACGCTTTTGGCTCGCCTTACCGAGCTCTCGAACAGTTCCTATAAAAAGGTAACATATACCGAGGCGGTGGAGCTTCTTAAAAAGAGCGGCGAGAAGTTCAATTATCCCGTAGAGTGGGGATGCGACCTTCAGACCGAGCATGAGAGGTACCTTACAGAGAAGATATTCAAAAGCCCCATTTTCGTTATCGATTATCCCAAGGAGATCAAGTCCTTCTACATGCGCTTAAACGATGACGGTAAGACTGTTGCGGCGATGGATATGCTGGTTCCCGGAGTCGGCGAGATAATCGGCGGCAGCCAGAGGGAGGAGCGTATCGACGTTCTTTTAGACAGAATGAAAGAGCTTAGCTTAGACGAGAAGGATTACTGGTGGTATGTAAACTTAAGACGCTACGGCGGAACGAAGCACGCGGGATACGGACTCGGATTCGAAAGAATAGTTATGTATCTTACCGGCGTTTCGAACATAAGGGATGTGCTTCCTTATCCGAGAACAGTCGGCAACGCGGAATTTTAATAAACAAAATCTCCTTTGTTCATTGCAAAGGAGATTTTTTGAAATGTTGACAAGCGCAGATGTACGTGATACTATTAATGTATGCTATGTCGAAAAACGGAGAATAATATGAAAAAAATACAGTCTGTCATTTTGTGCATTTTAATATTTTTTATGCCGAACTGCGCCTTTGCTGATGATGTTCTGGCAGATACCGCGCGCATTATATGCTCATCGGGCGCGCCGTCGTTCGGCTATGTCGGCGGCGAGTGGACTGTGACCGGGCTTGCAAGAAGCGGGGCGGCGGTGCCAGACGGGTACTTTGATGAGTATTATGCCGATGTGGAAAAATACGCTGCCGAGCACGGCGGTGTGCTCCATGAAAAAAAATACACGGAGTATTCAAGGGTCGTGATTGCGCTCACGGCTATAGGAAAGGATCCTAAAAATGTCGGCGGATACAACCTTTTGGAGCCGCTCGGCGATTATAAAAAGACCGTGTGGCAGGGAATCAACGGCTCGGTCTTTGCGCTCATCGCGCTGGACTCGGGAAACTATGCGGTTCCCGAAAATAAGAACGCCGAGGTTAGGGCGACCCGCGAGATGTATATAGAGCACATTCTTTCAAAAAGGACTCCGGACGGGGGATGGGCGTTTTCGGGAAAGACGGCGGATCCCGATATGACGGCGATGGCTTTGACCGCGCTTTCAAAATACCGTGACCGCGAAAGTGTGAAAAGTGCGGCAGACGAAGCGCTTTCGCTCCTTTGCGCGATGCAGAAGGAGGACGGAGGCTTTGAAAGCGGCGGCGAGGAAACCGCCGAAAGCGCGGCTCAGGTTCTTGTCGCCCTGTCGGAGCTCGGCGCCGTAAACGACCCGCGCTTTGTGAAAAACGGACATTCCGTTTATGACAATGTGATAAGCTTTTATGTTCCGGGCGCGGGCTTTTGCCACATAAAGGGCGGGGAGGGCGCCGACAGGATGGCGACAGAGCAGTGCTTTTATGCACTTGCGGCGTATAACCGCGCGCTAAAAGGCGAAAAGAGCCTTTTTGACATGGCAAAAACCGAGCGTTCCCGCTTTTCGGACGTGACGGGGACGGCTTATCAAAGCCAAATTGACTCGCTTTATGAAAAAGGAATCGTGAGCGGAATGACGGAGTATACCTTTAGTCCTGACGGCACGCTCACACGCGCTCAGCTTGCGGCGCTCATTGTCAGGGGGCTTGACCTTAAGAGCACAAAGGGCTGCTCCTTTTCCGATGTCCGCCCCGCGGACTGGTTTTATGAAGCCGTTTCGGCAGCATATGAAAATAAGATAATCATGGGAGTGTCGGACGAACGGTTTAACCCGGACGGGAAGGTGACCCGTGCCGAGGCGGCGGTGATGATAGTGCGCGCCGCAAAAAAAAGAGGATGCGATGTAAGCGGCGGGAAAGCCATCACGTATGCCGACAGCGATGCCGTGCCCGATTGGGCACTTTCCGAGGTCGCCTTCTGCGCCGAAGCGGGGCTTATGCCCGATTTCGGAGAAAGCTTTTCACCGGGAACGGCAATCACGAGGGGAGAAGCCTCATTCATGCTCTATAGCATGCTTAATTTATGACCGGAAGTGATTTTTAAGTGAAGAAAAAAGTAACAGCCGCCGTTTGTTCGGCGTTAATATTGATCATGGTATTCTGCTCGGTGAAGTTTTTTTATTCATCGCCGGAGAAGGAGGAGGAAAAGCTCCCTGTCTTAAGCGAAGAAACGGCGGAGCCGGAAGAGGAAATAAAGGCGGAAGATGAGAAAAAGGACGAGCCCTTAAAACCTGAAGAGAAAGCCAGCGGACCGCAGAAGGAAGAAAAAACGAAAGCGGAAAAAGAGCCTTCGGAAAGTCACACCTGCACGCTCTCGGTCCGCTGCGACACGGCGGTCGCCAATAAAGACATGATGGAGCCGGGGAAGGCGGATATCTTGCCGGAGGACGGCGTGATCTATCCGGAAAAGGCGGTTAATTTCAGCGAGGGGGAGAGCGTTTACGATGTTCTTGTCCGCGAAATGATGAATTCAAAGATACATATGGAATCCGAAAACACACCTGTGTACAAAAGCGCATACATAAAGGGAATAGCAAACATTTATGAGTATGACTGCGGACCCTTGTCCGGCTGGATGTACAAGGTGAACGGAGAATTTCCGAACTACGGGTGCTCCGGCTACGAGTTAAGCGACGGCGACAGGATAGAGTGGGTCTACACCTGCGATCTGGGAGCGGACGTCGGAAACGAAAATACTTAAACGGAGAAATTTTATGAATGAATTTATGCGTTTTCATCCCTTTGTGTGCTTTTTATATTTTGCTTTTACGATTGGCTTTTCAATGTTTTTCATGCATCCGGGATGCCTTTTGATATCGCTTTTTTCGGCGCTTATTTATGCAGTTAGAGCAAACGGCGCGAAAAAGACGGCGAAAAAGCTTTTATATATACTGCCGATGGTTCTTCTGACCGCGGCGTTAAATCCGCTTTTTAACCACCGCGGGGTGACGGTGCTTTTCTATCTGCCGAACAAAAACCCGCTGACCGCCGAATCCGCAATTTACGGACTTTCGGCAGCGGCAATGCTCATTTCTGTGTTTTTCTGGTTTTCTTTTTACAATAAGGTGATGACGAGCGACAAGCTTTTATGCGTTTTCGGGAGGGTGCTCCCCTCGCTCTCGCTCATAATATCAATGTCGCTTCGCTTTGTTCCGAGGTTTGCGGACGAAATAAAAAGAATATATGCGGCGAAAAAATGCATGGGACAGGGCATGAAGGGAAAAAGCATTTTAAAAAAAATAGAATATTCCTTTGATATTTTATCGGTCATGGCTTCGTGGGCTCTCGAAAATTCCGTCGAAACGGCTGACAGTATGAGGGCGCGCGGCTACGGACTTAAGAAAAGAACGGCGTATTCCGATTACCGTTTTTCGGCGCGCGATGCTTTTGTCCTTTCGGGAATTGCCGCTTTCGGTATCTACACGCTTTACGGAGGAGTTTCGGGAAAAATCGCGTTTTCGTACTTTCCGTCACTCAAAGGAGCGGAGCCCTCGCTTTTTTGCGCAAGCTTCTTTTTATCGTACGCGCTTCTTTGCGCCGTGCCGTTAATAATTGAAATTACGGAGGAAAGAAAATGGAAAGCTTTAAGATCGAAAATCTGAGCTTTAAATATCCTCTAAGGGAAGAAAAGACCTTAGATAACGTCAATATAAAAATCGAAAAGGGTGAATTTGTCACCGTCATGGGCGCTTCCGGTTCGGGAAAGACAACGCTTTTAAGGCTTTTAAAGCCCGAAATCTCACCGCATGGCAGTATCACGGGCAAGATATACTTTGAAGGCGGGGAGCTTTCTCAGGCTCAGAAAGGAGCAAGCGCGGGAAAGATAGGATTTGTCATGCAGGATCCGGATAACCAGATAGTGACGGATAAGGTGTGGCATGAGCTTGCGTTCGGGCTTGAAAGCATCGGGCTTCCTCAGGGCGAAATAAGAAAAAGAGTGGCGGAGTCCGCGGCGTTTTTCGGACTTCAGGACATTTTTTATGGTGATACGGCGAGCCTGTCGGGCGGTCAGAAGCAGCTTTTGAATCTCGCCGCGGTCATGGCGCTGTCCCCTTCGGTGCTGATATTGGACGAGCCGTCCGCCCAGCTTGACCCGATAGCGGCGGAGGAATTTTTTAACGTGCTTGTAAAAATCAACCGCGAAATGGGAACCACCGTTATTTTGGCGGAGCACTCGCTCGGCGCCGTGTTCCCGGTTTCATCAAAGGTAATCTTATTAGATGGGGGAAAAGTAATAGCAGACGGCGACCCTAAAGCTATCGGAGAGGAGCTTATAAAAAAAGACCACATAATGTATGATTCGCTCCCGGTTCCTTCAAGAGTTTACTACGGAGTCGGGCTGACCGGAGAAAGCCCCCTCACCGTCGGCGGGGGCAGAGCGTGGCTTTCGGACTACGCAAAGACGCATGAGCTTTTCCCGGAGGCAATAGAAAAACGCCGGCATGACACATCTGATGAAACGGCGATAGAGCTTAAAAATGTGTGGTTCCGGTATGAAAAAAATCTGCCGGACGTTATAAAGGGCTTAAGCTTTAGTGTCAAAAAGGGCGAGATATTCGGGATAGTCGGATCAAACGGCGCGGGAAAGAGCACGGCGCTTATGTTGGCTTCGGGAATCGGTAAGCCGTACAGGGGCGAGGTTTTGATAGGCGGAAAAAACATAGAAAAAATAAAGGAGCCGTATGACTCCCTTTTGGGTGTGCTCCCGCAAAGCCCCAAAACCTTATTTTCGGAAAACACTTTGTATCTTGACCTTTTAAAAAGGCTTGGCGGGAAGGATCTTTCGGATGATGAAAAGCACAGGCGCGTTATTGATGCGGCACGCCGATGCGGAATATTAAACCTTTTAAAAAGCCATCCTTACGACCTGTCCGGCGGTGAGACGGAGAGGGCGGCGCTGGCAAAGGTACTTTTGGGAGAGCCGGAAATTCTTATCTTGGACGAGCCGACCAAGGGGCTTGATAATTATCTTAAGGACGAGCTTGCCGAAATATTAACGGAGCTTAAAAATGACGGTGCCGCCATTTTACTGGTGACGCACGATATTGAGTTCGCGGCGGCGCTGACCGACAGGTGCGCGATGCTTTTTAACGGAGAGATAACCTTTGAGGCGCCTCCCGAAGAGTTTTTCCGGGGAAATAGCTTTTACACCACCGCGGCAAACAGAATGGCAAGGGGAATAATTCCCGGGGTTTTGTGCGCGGAGGATATTATTTCGGCATGCACAAAAAGAAAGCCTATGAAAAGAAAGCGGGAGAAAAAGGACGAAGAAGAGCCCGACACCGACCAGTTTAAAAAGGCGGAGGAAAAAAGAAAACCGAGCCTTGCAAGGATAATATCCGGCTGCTTTTTCATCATGCTTTTTGTATTGACGTTTTTTTTGCCCGGCATTAAGTTAGGCGGCATTAAAATAACGAAAAACACGTTGGATATTGTGGGCATAATTTTTATAGCGGCGGCGCTGATGTCCTTCTTCCCGGGGCGGGAAATAGGCATAAGCTTAAGAGATGACGGAAAAAGGCTTGATAAAAGGACACTTTTATCGGTCATTCCGATACTTTTTCTCATTCCGCTGACGGTGTTTTTCGGCGTTCGGTTTTTGGGCGACAGGAAATATTATTTTATAAGCCTTCTTATCGTCATCGAGGCGATGCTTCCGTTCTTTTCGGTTTTCGAAAAGAGAAAGCCCAAGGCAAAGGAGCTTGTGATAATCAGCGTCATGTCCGCCATCGCTGTCGCCGGGAGAACGGCGTTTTACATGACGATGCAGTTTAAGCCGGTCGCGGCAATCGTGATAATCTCGGGGCTCTCGCTCGGCGCGGAAGCCGGGTTTTTGGTGGGAGCGGTCACGGCGCTTTGCTCCAACATGTTCTTTGGGCAGGGACCGTGGACGCCGTGGCAGATGTTTGCGTTCGGCATCATCGGCTTTCTATCGGGGATACTTTTTAAAAAAGGACTTTTGGGAAGAACAAAGACCGCACTTTCGGTGTACGGCTTTATCGTAACGCTTGTTTTGTACGGAGCAATCATGAATTTCTCGTACGTCGTCCAGTCGCAGGCACAAATAACGAAGGGAGCGCTTATCGCCGCAGTTATTTCAGGTCTGCCGTTTGACATCGTTCATGCTTCGTCGTCCGCGTTCTTTTTGTGGTTTTTGTCGGAGCCGATGGTGTATAAGTTAGAGCGCGTTAAATTAAAATACGGCATATAAAAAATGGGTTCGGTCAGAACCCATTTTTATATTTAAAGCGTTGCCGCGATAACGGCTTTTATGGTGTGCAACCTGTTTTCCGCCTCGTCAAAAACTATGGAGCGCTCGGAGGAAAAGACCTCGTCCGACACCTCGAGAGAGTCAAGCCCGAACTTTTCATATATCTTTTTGCCGATGTCGGTCTCCAAATCGTGAAACGCGGGAAGGCAATGCATGAAAACCGCGTTCTCCTTCGCAAAGGAGAAAAGCTTTTCGGTGACCTTGTAGGGCGAAAGGTCCTTTATGCGCTTTTCCCAGACCTCGTCCGGCTCGCCCATGGACACCCACACGTCGGTATAAATAACGTCCGCGTCCTTCGCCGCCTTTTCGGGGTCTTTTATAAATTCCAGAACCGCGCCGGTCTCTTTCGCGATTTTTTTACACTCATCTATCAAAGCCTTGTCGGGGAAATATTCCTCGGGCGACGAAGCAACAAAGTGCATGCCCATTTTCGCGCAGCCGACCATCAAGGAATTTCCCATGTTATAGCGCGCGTCACCCATATAGCAGAGCTTGATGCCGGAAAGATGGGAAAAATGCTCGCGAATCGTTAAAAAGTCCGCCAGAATCTGCGTGGGGTGAAATTCGTTCGTGAGCCCGTTGTACACGGGAACGCCGGAGCAAGCCGAGAGCGCCTCAACCTTTTCCTGTTCAAATCCGCGGTACTCTATCGCGTCAAACATTCTGCCCAATACCTTTGCAGTGTCGGCAATGCTCTCCTTTTTTCCAATCTGGGAGCCTGAGGGATCAAGATATACCGGGTGCATACCAAGGTCTGAAGCGGCGACCTCAAAAGAGCAGCGCGTGCGCGTGCTGGTCTTTTCAAATATCAGTGCGATGTTTTTGCCTTCGCAAATTCTGTGAGGTATGCCCGCTTTCTTTTTTGCCTTAAGGTCGGCAGATAAGTCAAGCAGATAATTTATTTCTTCGGGTGAGAAGTCCAAAAGCTTTAAAAAGCTCTTTCCTTTTAAGTTCACCATATGTAACACTCCTTTTGCATAAATATACCCTTAATGTGTATATTATACAAAAAATATGCCAAAAAGTCAAGAGGAAAAAATTGTGCATATATATTTGCCGTTTTGCACAAAAATTATTTTGACAAACGCATTTTTTTGTTATATAATGATGTGGTAGAAAGCCTTTAAAAAGGGAGGAACGGAATATGAAACCTGCAAAAAAGATTATTATGATTATGCTGGCGCTTTTGATGCTTTTGCCGTACACAGTCACAAACGCATCGGGCGGACTCTACGGGTCCGAAAGCTTCATTTTGGGCGCGGATTCGGCATCGGCTGACGGCGGAGTCTGGTTCAGGCAGCCGTACGGCTTTTTTGCCATTGCCGATGTTGACCTTTCGGGCGTGAGATCTGTTAAGATTACCGCAAAAAACAACATGATAGGAGGCAGCGACGGCGAATGTCTTCTTATAAGGATTGACAGTGAGAAGGGCGATGTCATTGGTTATGTGAACATTGACCGCCACTCTCCGGATGATAAAGAGACGTTCTCCGGCGCAATAACAAAATCATTATCCGGCGTTCACAAGGTGTATCTTCAGAGCCTGATTGCCAACGACAACTCCAGGGTTGTGACAATATATAATGTGGAGTTTTCAAAGAGCATACATAAAGAAGAAAAATACACCCCGGTGCCGGATTCTGCGATAAGGGACGTGCACGAGTCCACCTGGGCGCTGACGGACGATTTGGGCAGGCGCGCTGCAACGTATGAGGAGACGGGACCGGTGCGCGAGGGCAAAAAGGTCGGAATGTTTTACTGGACCTGGCATAACGACTTTGAAATGTGCGAGCCTTTTAATAACTCGGAGTTTGCCAAGGAGCATCCGGAGGCAAAGCATGATTATTACAGCAGCCTCTGGCCCACGAAGGCGACGAAGTTTTACTGGAACGAGCCCCTTTTCGGCTATTATTCGGGCATTGACTACTGGGTGTACAGAAAGCACTCGGAAATGCTTGCCTCAGCCGGGGTGGACGCGATCTTTTTCGACACAACAAATGTAAGAAACACCTGGAGAAGGCAGTATCAGGTGCTTTTCTCGGCACTTCACGATTCGCGGGCGGACGGAGTGAACGCGCCGAAGGTGTGCTTTATCACGCCGTTTTCGCCGACAAATGAACATGGAAAGGAAAACATAAAGCGCATTTACTTAGGCGCATATAAAGAGGGCAAATGGTCCGACCTCTGGTTTTACTGGGAGGGCAAGCCGCTTATCTTGGCGTATACCGACATGTTAAACCCGGTCGAGGGGGACAGCTATGACGCGGCGCTTATGGAGGAGATCAAGAATTTCTTCACCTTCCGCGGTCCTCAGCCTTCGTACACGACCGGACAGGTGATGGATAACCAGTGGGGCTGGCTTGAAATATATCCGCAGAACGGCTATACAAAGAAGGCGGACGGGACATATGAGGAAGTAACCGTCGGCGTTGCGGCAAATCACTCATACATAAAAAATTCGCTCACGGCGATGAATGACGAATATGTTATGGGCAGAAGCTATACCTCCGTTCTTAAGCACGATAAAACTCCCGGGGCGTATAAATACGGCTATTTCTTCTCCGAGCAGCTTAAAAGGGCGCTCGAGATTGACCCGGAGCTTATGTTTATCGACGGGTGGAACGAATGGTGCGCAGGAAGAAACAGAGAGTGGAGCGGCGTTGCCAACGCGTTCCCGGACACGTATGACAATGACGGAAGCCGCGACATGGAGCCGACGAAGGGCGACATGAAGGACAATTACTACGCCCTTTTGGTTGACGCGGTGAGAAAGTTCAAGGGCACTGAAAAAAGAGAAGCCGCGGGCGAGGAAAAAACTATCGACATATCCGATTTTTCCGGATGGAGCACGGTTACGCCGACATTTTACAGCCACAAGGGAAGGTACGACAGAAACTATATCGGCTACGGAAAGGTGACATATGAAAATTACACCGCGAGAAACAACGTAACGGAGTCCAAGGTATCGCGCGACGGTGAGAATCTTTATTTCTACGCGCACGCGTCAGAGGCAATCACGGCTCCCGAAGGCAGTAAGTGGATGAAGGTATATATAGATTCCGACCGCAACCGCGCGACCGGATGGGAGGGCTACGACTACGTTATAAACACCCCCGCGCCGGGCGACGTATCACAGGTATTTGCGGACGGGACGGCGGAAAAGATAGGCACCGCCGAATACAGTGTATCGGGCTCGGAGCTTGCCGTTAAGGTTAAAAGGGAGCTTTTGAGACTTTCGGGCACGGTCGATATGGAATTTAAATGGGTCGACAATGCCGAGGGCGATATATTAAACTGGTACTCCGACGGCTCGGTCGCACCCCTGGGAAGATTCAACTTTGTATACTCCGAGAAGGAGGAGGTTTACACCTCTGACGAAACAAGGGCGGCGCTTAGCGGGATTGCGGCAGTCGCAGAGAATAAAAACTCGGGCTATATCTCCGGGCGCAAGGTGTACGTTTGCGACGCCGACACCTCGGTAACGACGAAAAAGATAAACGGCGTCATCTATGTTACAACCGATTTTGCATCGGAGTTGCTTGACGTAAGAGCAGTGTACGAGCCGGGAAAGAACATGTTAAAGCTAAAGGGCGAGAAGCTCTTTTACACCGTCCTCGGGACGAATGAGGCACGCTACGGCGGAGAATTAAAATCACTTAAGGACACCGTGATTTCCGACGGCGGAAAGATATTTGTTCCCGTTACGCTGTTTTCGGACATTTTCGGCTATGAGGTAAGGCAGGATGGCGACATTGCCCTGTTCGGCGAAAAGGTGACAGACGGTGCCGCCTCCGCGGCAAAAGCCCTTGCGTTTTAAGGAGGTAGAGTGATGAAAAGAATAGTTTCTTTAATAACTGCACTTTTGATATTTGCCTCGTTTATGACGGGGAGCATATTTGCAATCAATGTGGAAAGCGACGAAATTCCGGTTTCGGGCTGGACGTTTGAGGCGTCAAGCACCAACGTAAATAACGGCGTTCCGCTTGAGGTGCCGAGAAATGTTATTGACGGCGACCTTGATTCGCACTGGCACTCAATGATAAAACCCAAGGCGGAGCTTCCGCATTACATAACAATAATTCTGCCTGCGTTTACGGAGGTGGGGGGCTACCGCTACTATCCGAGAAAGTCAGAATCGGGAGTGAAAGCCGGAACGTGCACAAAGTACGAAATCTATGTGTCGGAGGACGGGACAAATTACGAAAAAGCGGACCAAGGCACCTGGGAGAGAGACACAACGGCAAAAACAGTACGCTTTTCAAAAAATTATAAGGCAAAGTACGTCCGCCTTCAGATAACAGACGCGGAAGGCGGTTACGGTTCTGCCGCGGAGCTGAGGCTGTTAAAGCCAGACAGCGGCAAGCAGACGGTTAAGATTACGGGCAAGGTCCGCTTTGAAGACAAAAAGAGCGGAACAAAAAATACGGGCACCGAAAGTAACGGCGGAGATGAGCTTTTGACAGAGGGCTGGACGTTTGACACGTCAAGCACGAATGCGAATAACGGCGTTTTGGCAGAGGTGCCCGAAAGAGTAATAGACTCCGACACAAAGACCCACTGGCACTCAATGATAAACCCCAAGGCGGAGCTTCCGCACTACATAACCGTGATACTTCCGAATGAGGAGTATGTGTCGGGCTATCACTATTATCCGAGAACGGATAACGGCAGAGCCGGAATATGCACAAGGTACGAAATATACGTTTCCGCGGACGGAAAGGAATTCACGCTCGCCGCACAGGGAAACTGGGCGTCGACGACGGACGTAAAGACCGCGGATTTCGGAATAAACGTAAAGGTGAAGGCGGTAAAGCTTTTAATGCTCGAGGCGGAGGGCGGCTACGGCTCAGCCGGTGAAATCAGGCTCGTAGGTCCGAAGGACAACTACAAAAACATGACGGTTTCAGAGTATAAGTCGGCGTATGAAAACATAGTTTTAAGACCCGTGCTCTTTGACTCCATGACGGTCAATGCGACGGGGAACAGTGCGCACCCGGTTATCAACATGGCGGATGGATACAGCGATACCTACTGGCACACCGAGATGGTATCGGGCAAGCTTCCGCAGGACATATCGTACAATTTCCACTACACCTATACGATAGAGGGAATAAGATATCTGCCACGCCAGGACGGAAATTTAACGGGTCACTTTTTGAAGTTTGACGTTTACACTTCGCCGGACGGGCGGGAGTACAGCTTCTTAAAAAGCTTTGAAACGACCGCGTCAAGAGAGGCGAAGGACTTCATGTTTGATTCGCCTGTAAAGACCAAATATTTTAAGATACACTTAAAAGAAGGGCTTTACGGCTACGGAACATGCGCCGATGTGTATTTTTTGCAGACCGGAAAGCAGTATAAGGAGGACGCAGAAAACTGCGAGGAGTCTTACACCTTAAGAATCGGCGATAAGAATATCGCGGTGAAAAAGGACGGGGAGGAAAAGACCTTAACGCTTGACACGGCGCCCTTTATCTACGATGGCTCGACCATGATACCGCTCCGCGGGCTCATGGAGGAAATGGGAATGAGCGTCGAGTGGGACGGCAGCGTGCAAAGAATCGGAATATATGACGAAAACACCGACATGACATTGAATATCGAGGACGACAGGGTGTATATCAACGGTAAGTGCTACAATGCCGTTACCGCTCCGATGATAAGGGATTCAAGAACCTTCATTCCACTCCGCTTTATGTCCGAGCAGATGGGCTATAATGTCTACTGGGACGGGGAAAAACAGGAAATTAAAATAAGCACAAAATGAATTAAAAGCGCGGGAGACCGCGCTTTTAATTTTAGAGATGTATTATGAACGAAAAATCCACCTTTTTGAGTGCGAAATGAGTTGAAATAAGAAAATACGGTATTATAATAATTATAAGAATATATAAAGGGAGATAATAATAGTATGAAACTTGCAAAAAGAACCCTTTCGGCTATGCTGGCGCTTTTAATGCTCGCACCGTGCACGGTGTGCTTTGCGGATGGCGGAATTTACACATCAGACAGTTTCTCCGCCGGCACAAATTCGTCGAAGGCGGACGGCGGAATCTGGTATAAGCAGCCGTACGGCTTTTTTTCCGTTGCCGATGTTCGAATGGACGGCGTAAAATCCGTTAAGATTACCGCGAAGAATAACATGTATGATAAGTCTGACGGTGAGCGCGTCGTATTGAGGCTTGACGGCGAGAACGGCGAGGTCATAGGCTATGTCGATATTGACAGGCACTCTCCGGATGAGAACGAGGTCTTTTCGGTCGCGCTGACAAAGACCGTTACGGGCGTTCACAATGTGTACCTCCAGAGTCTGATCGCGAATAACAACAACCGGAGCGTGACTATATACAGTGTTGAATTTTCAAAGGAGGCGTACACAAAGGAGGCGTACACTCCCGTGCCGGATTCTGAGATAAGGGACGTGCACGAGTCCACCTGGGCGCTGACGGACGATTTGGGCAGGCGCGCGGCAACGTACGAGGAAACGGGACCTGTGCGCGGGGACAAAAAGGTCGGAATGTTCTACTGAACATGGCACCGCGAGTTTGAAACGAGCAAGGCGTTCAATAACTCCGAGTTTGCGAAGGAGCACCCGGAGGCAAAGCACGATTACTATAACACCCTCTGGCCCACAACGCTGACAAATTACTATTGGAACGAGCCGATTTTCGGATATTATTCGGGAATCGATTACTGGGTGTACAGAAAGCACGCGGAAATGCTTGCCTCAGCCGGGGTGGACGCGCTCTTTTTTGACACGACAAACGGAAGATGGTCGTGGAGGAGAGAATATCAGGTTCTCCTTTCCGCGCTTCACGATTCGCGGGCGGACGGGGTAGACGCACCGAAGGTGTGCTTTGTGACCAACTTCTCGTCCAAGAACGCTGAAGCAAAAGAGAACATCAAGAGAATATACATAGGCGCGTATAAGGACGGTAAGTGGTCCGACCTCTGGTTTTACTGGAACGGTAAGCCCCTTATCCTGGCGTATACCGATATGCTGACCCCGGCAGAGGGCGATGAGCATGACGCGGCGCTGATGGAGGAAATAAAGGACTTCTTCATCTTCCGCGGTCCTCAGGGCTCGTACACATCTGGGCAGACGGCGGAAAATCAGTGGGGCTGGCTCGAAATGTATCCGCAGAACGGATACACCAAAAAGGCGGACGGAACATATGAGGAGGCAACTGTCGGCGTTGCGGCGAACTATTCCTTCGTAACGGGCTCTCTCACCGCGATGAATGACGAGTTCGTTACCGGAAGAAGCTATACGTACGCGCTCGGACAGGATAAAACTCCGGGAGCATATAAATACGGCTATTTCTTCTCAGAACAGCTCAAACGGGCACTCGAGATCGACCCGGAGCTTATGTTTATCGACGGGTGGAACGAGTGGCTTGCCGGAAGAAACAAGCAGTGGAACGGTGTTGCCAACGCGTTCCCGGATACATACGATGACGAGGGAAGCCGCGACATGGAGCCGACGAAGGGCGACATGAAGGACAATTACTATGCTCTTTTGGTTGACGCGGTAAGAAAATTCAAGGGCACGGAAAAAAGAGAGGCAGCCGGAGAAGAAAAGACTATAGATATTTCCGATTTTTCAGGATGGAGCACCGTTACACCGACATTTTACGGCTATAAGGGCAAGTATGACAGAAATTATATGGGTTACGGCAAGGTGATGTATGAAAATTATACCGCGAGAAACAACGTGACGGAGTCCAGGGTATCGCGCGACAGTGAGAATCTTTATTTCTACGCGCACGCGTCAGAGGCAATCACGGCTCCCGAGGGCAGTAAGTGGATGAAGATATATATAGATTCCGACCGCAACCGCGCGACCGGTTGGGAGGGCTATGACTATGTTATAAACACTCCCGCGCCGGGCGACGTTTCAAGGCTCTTTGCGGACGGGACGGCGGAAAAAATCGGCACCGCGGATTATAGCGTCTCGGGGTCGGAGCTTGCCATTAAGGTTAAAAGGGAGCTTTTGAGACTTTCGGGCACGGCAGACATGGAATTTAAATGGGTCGACAATGCCGAGGGAGACATATTAAACTGGTACTCCGATGGCTCGGTCACACCCTTGGGACGGTTTAACTTCGTATATTCCGAGAAAGAGGAGGTATACACCTCTGACGAAACAAGAGCGGCGCTTGCGGGAATATCGGCAGTCGCGGCGGACAAAAACTCGGGCTATATTTCCGGGCGGAAGGTATATGTTCACGACCCGGACATAAGAGTGACAACGAAGAAGATAAACGGCATGATATATGTTACGACCGATTTTGCATCGGAGGTGCTCGACGTAAGAGCAGTGTACGAGCCGGGAAAGAACATGTTAAAGCTAAAGGGCGAGAAGCTCTTCTACACCGTTCTCGGGACGAATGAGGCGCGCTACGGAGGTGCGGTGAGAACGCTTGAAAACGCCGTGATAGCGTACGAAGGAAGAGTATATGTCCCCGTAACACTGTTTTCGGACATTTTCGGCTATGAGGTAAGGCAGGAGGGAGATATGGCCCTGTTCGGCGAAAAGGTGACAGACGGTGCCGTAGCCGCAGCAAAAGCCCTTGCGTTTTAAGGAGGTAGAGCGATGAAAAGAATAGTTTCTTTAATAACTGCACTTTTGATATTTGCCTCGCTTATGACGGGGAGCATATTTGCGATAGATGAGGCGGACGAACTTTCAGTTACGGACTGGACGTTTGAAGCGTCAAGCACCAACACAAACAACGGCAAGCCGCTTGAGGTTCCCGAAAAAGTGATTGACGGAAATACCAATACCCACTGGCACACCATGATAGAGCCCAAGGCGGAAGGACCGCACTATATAACGGTGATTCTGCCGTCGGTCACGGAGGTGGGCGGCTACCGCTATTATCCGAGGACGGACAATAACAGAATCGGAGTCTGCACAAAGTATGAGATATACGTTTCCGCGGACGGAAAGAATTACGAGAAAGCGGCACAAGGAACCTGGGCAAGCGACACCGATGAGAAAACGGTTAAGTTCAGTAAAAACTACAGGGCGAAGTACGTTCGGCTTCAGATGGTCGAGTCTGAAAAGGGCTACGGCTCCGCCGGCGAGATAAGGCTCTTAAAGGCTGACAAGACAAAGCAGACGGTTAACGTAACGGGAAAGATACAGGCTAAAGATATTTCGGGGAGCACAAGTACACCCAAAACGGAGGAGCAGCCCAAAGAGGATACCGGCAAAATATCGGGAGAAGGCGAGCTTTCGACTGACGGATGGACGTTCGAGGTGTCAAGCACAAACACAAATTTCGGCAAACCGCTTGAGGTGCCCGAAAGAGTGATTGACGGCAGTACAAAAACGTTCTGGCACACCATGATAGAGCCCAAGACGGAGGGTCCGCACTATATAACGGTAATTCTGCCGTCGGTCACGGAGGTGGGTGGCTACCGCTATTATCCGAGAACGGACAATAACAGAATCGGAGTCTGCACAAAGTATGAGATATACGTTTCCGCGGACGGAAAGAATTACGAGAAAGCGGCCCAGGGAACCTGGGCAAGCGATACCGACGCGAAAACGGTTAAGTTCAGCAAAAATTACAGAGCAAAGTATATAAGGCTTCAGATGATCGAGTCTGAAAAGGGCTACGGCTCCGCCGGTGAAATAAGGCTCTTGAAGCCCGACAAAGCCAAGCAGACAGTCAACGTAACGGGAACGATACAGGCTAAGGATATTTTGGCAGGCGCGGTTTCGAAAAAAACCGAGGAGATAAAAGAGCCGGAAAGCAAAATGACGGGCGAGGGCGAGCTTCCGACCGACGGCTGGACATTTGAGACTTCAAGCACAAACACGAATAACGGCGTCCCGGCAGAGGTCCCCGAAAGGGTTATCGACGGGAAGACCGAAACATTCTGGCATACCATGATCGAGCCGAAGGCGGAGGTGCCGCACTACATAACGGTGATATTGCCGGAGGAAGAATATGTGTCGGGCTATCACTATTATCCGAGGACGGACAACAACAGAGCGGGCGTCTGCACGAAATACGAGATATATATATCGGAGGACGGAAAGGATTTCACGCTCGCGGCAGAAGGGTCATGGGCATCGTCAAACAATATGAAAACGGCGGATTTCGGTGTAAACGTTAAGGTCAAGGCAGTAAAGCTCGTTATGACCGAGGCGGTCGGAGGCTACGGCTCCGCCGGTGAAATAAGGCTTTCGGGACCGAAGGACAGCTATAAGAATATGACCGTTTCCGAATATAAGGTAAGTTATGAGGATATAGTCTTAAAAGCGGTGCTTTTCGATTCGATGAATATATATGCTACCGGAAACAGTGCGCGCCCGGGTACCAATATGGCAGACGGATACTCAGAAAGCTACTGGCACACGGAAATGATATCGGGCAAGCTTCCGCAGGATATAACGTATAATTTCCACTATGCCTATACGATAGACGGTCTCAGATACGTGCCGAGACAGGACGGGAATCTGACAGGTCACTTTTTGAAGTTCGATGTTTTGGTGTCGGATAACGGGGTCGATTTCAATCTCTTAAAGAGCTTTGAAACAACGGCGTCTGCCGAGGAAAAGGACTTTATGTTTGACTCGCCCGTAAAAACCAAGTATATGAGGATACACTTAAAGGAAGGACTCTACGGCTACGGAACGTGTGCGGAGCTTTACTTTTTGCAAAACGGCAGGCAGTATAAGGAGGACGAGGCAAACGGCGAGGAGACCTATACTCTTAAGATAGGCGACAAAAACGTCAAAGTGAAAAAGGACGGGGAGGAAAAGACTCTTACGTTTGACACGGCGCCCTTTATCTACGGCGGTTCGACGATGATTCCGCTCCGCGGTCTTATGGAAGAAATGGGCATGAGCGTGGACTGGAACGGTGGAGTGCAGCAGATTGACATATATGACGAGTATACCGAAATGATTTTGCATATTGAGGATGACAGGGTGTATATCGACAATATTCGATATAACGCCGTCGCGGCTCCGATGATAAGGGATTCAAGAACCTTTATCCCGCTTAGGTTCATGTCCGAGCAGATGGGCTATAAGGTCTACTGGGACGGGGAAAAGCAGGAGATAAAAATAAGTACAAAATAAAATAAAACGGCTCAGCGGTTTTTCCGCTGAGCCGTTTCGCTTTATCCGTGTTTTTCTTTTTTGTATTTTGCTCTTGTCGCCATTCCGCCCCGTATGTGACGCTCTTTTTTGTTTTGCTCCAAAACGAGCGACGCACTTTTAAAAAGCGAGGGATTTATCGCGTGCAGCCGCTCGCGTATGTCTTTATGTACGGTAGATTTGGAAATTCCAAATTTTTTGGCGGCAGATCTTACCGTAGCTTTGTTTTCGGTAATGTAGCGGGCAAGTTTGACGGTTCGCTCTTCTATAAGATCGTTCAATGTATCGCCTCCTAATTGCAGCTACTTAAGTGTATGCAATATGAGGCGGGAAAAGTACGTTTTAAGTCGGAAAAAGTGATTAAGTCTTAATTTTTACTTAAGCTTAGCTCCGTCACTGAACGCATTGCCGACTACATCGCCGATTTTGCGGTAAGTCTGATGTACCGGGTCATAGGTGATAGGGATAAATTTATTCAAATCAATTTTGCCGTTTTCGTCAAGTATTCTTTCGTCAGCACAGACATTTACGATTTCACCGACCAGTCTGCAAGTTTCTTCATCATAGCTTGTGAGTTTACATTCAAGTGACATGGGCAGCTCATCAAAAAGCGGGGCGTCCACAAATTCACTTTTTGCAGCGCGCCAGCCGGCTTTTTTGATTTTGTCGGGTTCTTTATTGCCCGAAACGATGCCGACATAATCACACGCAACAACATTTTCCGCGTCTGCAATGCTCACCGTAAATGCACCTCTTGCGATAATGTTTTTCGTTGTTTTGTGCCCTGCGCTTATACAGATTGAAATTTCCGTTTCTTCGCTGATTCCGCCCCATGCAGCGTTCATTGCATCAGGCTTTCCGTTTTCGTCATACGAGCCGATGATAAGCACCGGCATAGGGTAAAGATACGCTTTCGCTCCAAAATTCTTTCTCATAATTATACATTCCTTTCATATATGATTTATCTTGATAAGTCAGCTTGTTTTCGGTTTACAAAACAGTTGATCAAAATTGCAATTGCTGTGCCCGCAAATGAACCTATCGGTATAGGTAATAGGGCATACGTTATCAAATCAAAATTGTCGTCAATTGCAAACAAAGCACATAGAAGAATCATGATGGTATAATATACAGAACTTAACGGTAAATAGGAAATTAAAAATTTTGCTTCTGCATATCTTAACAGTATTAACGGTATCAAGCCCGCCAATACACCGCAAATCAGCAGAACCGCATCATGCCGGACTCCGTTTATAACATCTTGAGTCGGTTGTTTTCCGACAAATTCTTCTCCTCCGGTGAACAGCATTATAATATATGTATACGCGATACAAAGCAATGCCGATAAAAAAGCTTGCACCAAAGCAGACTTGTTTGCGTTTTTCCATGAGTCAATTCTGATCGTTTTCATTTTCGGACTTTTTCACTCCATTCCTTTTCCTTAAATCCAACAAAAACAAAATCTTCGCCGATTAAAAGCGGACGTTTGACCAACATTCCGTCTGTTGCAAGTAGTTTCAACTGTTCTTCTTCTGACATAGTGGGCAGCTTGTCTTTCAGCCCCATTGATTTATACAAAAGCCCCGATGAGTTAAAGAATTTCTTTAACTCAAGACCACTCATTTTGTACCATTCACTCAACTCATCAAAGGAGGGGTTGTCCTCTTTTATGTCACGAAGTTCATATACAATTTTGTTGTCATCAAGCCATTTCCTTGCTTTTTGACAGGTTGTGCATTTGGGATAGCAAATAAATTTTAACATAATAGCTTCCTTTTCGTTAAACACCGATCCCGGCATACGGCTCTTTGGTTTCCCTGTTTCTGTACTCGTGCTTTTCGTAATAACCGATAAGCGAACCGTCGCCGTCCCTCAGGGCGACCATATATACATCCTTGTTTTCCTTTTCATTGTGGTAAGTGAAAATAATGTTGTTTTCCGGGCTTTCGCCGAACCATGAAAGTACCTTGTCTATCGTGTCATTGGATTTTGAGTTATGGCAAGCCTTTAGGTTTTTTCCCGTCAGGTCCTTGTGATAACGCTTTGCCGCCGCGGGATTCATGTATAAGATAACCGAATCCATTGAGCAAACGACAACGGGAGCGGTATCTTGATCTATTATACTCTTATAAAGTTTATCTGACATTTTAGGGCACCTCGGTTGAATTTTATGTTTATATACAGTATATCACATCGAAAGGAATTATACAAGACGTGCCTTGACAGATTTTACTGTTACAGTATATAATAGGAAATTGGCTGCGCCTAAGAAAATAAAAACATCAGGGGGAGAGCGTAATGAAAAAATTATTGTCTTTAATACTTGTCATCTGCACTATTCTGTCATTTACACCGGCGATGGCAAAAGAGAAAACCCGAAACAATGTGGATATCGGGTATCTTAAAAATTACATGACGGATTCAGAGGAGCAAAATGGGACATTAAAAATCGGGGAAGAAGAGCTTGATTATATCAACAATAACGCAGATGCCAACGGAGGCTTGATACCTGACGCTGACGATTATGACGAAGAATCTCAGACCGGAACCTCAGGACCGAAAAGAGCTGCGTCAACCGTAAAAGATTTTACGGTTGACCCGGTAAATGTGCCGTTCAACATAGTGAATTTCGGGGATGAAAATGTTTCACTTGCGAGCGGAGGGTTAAATTACAGGAAAAGCCTGCTCTCATTGCCGGGCAGAAACGGCTTTTCTTTGGATCTTGCGGTGAATTATTCATCCGACTCGGCGGTATTTAATAAATCGGAATATGAATCCGGCGCTGAGAAAACGATAGAAAACTTCTATAACTTCGCGAGCGGATGGAGCTTCGGTTTTGATACGATAATACTCGATAAAAACAAATACGGACGCGAACGGGGCTCGACGCTTGTTCTGGCTGACGGCAAAAGCTATACCATTACGGGAGGATCGAACACGGCAAGAGATTCTGCCGTGACGATAAAAAATTACGTTCTTTCGGAAATGGAAATGGTAAAAAACAGTGAGCGGTATATGCTCACTTTTAATAACGGAGTCGTTGAAACGTTCGACCCCGACTGCGGGGTCATTCTCACGCGGAGCGACCGGTTCGGGAATACCGTCACATTTGAATATGAGGAAATTGAGTATTTCAAGGGCACTTTTACGGAATATTTTTATTCACCGGCAGGATACGTCAATACAGTAAAGGTTTTGAGCAAGATTACGGACAGCCTGGGAAACGAAATAGACCTTACGTACGGCATAGAGCGCAGGTGGAACGGGGTGTATATATCCAAAATCACGGTGAGCATGGATGGCGAACCGTATTCTGAGATAAAGCTCGGCAGTAAAAAGTGCTCATACGGTGACTACGGTTATGTTGAGAGCATAACGGAATACTTAAATGACGATGATAAAATGACAACATCGTTTGAATACGAGAGCCGTCAGACGAAGATATATAATTATGATGCGGGCACTTATACTCTTTTCGGCGAGAACCTTTTGATGAATAAGGTGTCCTATCCGACGGGCGGCAGTACGTCATACACCTATGAGATAGCAAAAAGAAAATATACAGACGGGAATTACGATGTTTACAAAGTTAAAAAGAGTGTAAATTCCGAAAATATGATGACGGAATATGCCTACGACGGAGACTATTCGTTTTATCCCAGGTTAAACGGCTATGCAACGGTCGTAACAAGATACACCGACGCCGAAAATAAAAAGGGTTCGATGACGGTGTACGAGTTTGACAGAAGCCATGATCTTGTTTCCGAGATAAGAACGGACATAACAAACGGTAAAAATACATATATCGAAAGTCAGGGTGCAACATTCGATACAATGACTTTCGACGGAGATCTTTACAGATTCAACGTAAAATCGCCCTACATAACGGGATACAAGCAGACTCCGGAAGGGGAATATACCATACTGAAACCGTTTTATATAGGGAAGCTTCCGGAAAACATCTATATAGGAGGCGTGAAAAAGATCGGCGACGAGCTTTTCGTATTCGTTGACTACTACACTACGGGCGGAGATACGATATACATCGTTTCGTCATACAATATAACGAACGATGACTGGACAAGCCGTGCGAAATTTACAAATACATATGCAAAGGTACGCATAAGCAATATATACTATAACGGCAGCGTCTTTTATATGCCCATGAGAAAATCGGACTATTTTTATCATATGACATATGACCCGGCGGAAGACAGCTGGTATATTGCGCGACACAGTGCGACGTCTTATTCGGAATACGGAGTCAGCCATTTGGGAAACACGGGAGACACGGCATATTACTGCAGTAATTACAATGTGGTAACATACAGCTTTGAGAATAAAAGCTTTACGTATACAACCGTAGGCGATATAAAAAAGGAGTCGGGAAGGAGAGGCTTCGTGAAAAACGGGGAGATATTTATCTTCTGCGAATCCGGAATAAGAAAATACGACCCCGTAACAAAAAGGCTTCAGGATACGATTCCGTATCCCGAAGGAGATTATACCTACACCAACGGACCGGGAAACACGCTTTACTGCGTTGAATCGACCGGGAAAAGGGCAATATACAGCTATGACTTGGAGAGCCGCTCTCTGACATATCTCGGAACGAAAATGCTTAAAATAAACAATGGCATGATAATGGCGAATGACGCAATCTATATTAATGTCGGCGGAAGCGGGGTCGATTTGGCAACTGAGTCCGGCGGCTTTGAAAAAATCAATATTTCCGGAGGGAAAACGAATTTTGAGATCATAGAAAATACATATGACACAAAGGGCAGAATGACGGGCAGCAAAAAGACGGTCTATAGGGATGATGAGGTGCTTTCCGGGACTTCGGAGACGTGGACTTACACCAAAAACACAAAAAGCGTCGAGTCACACACCGACATACTGGGCAACAAAAGCTCGTACACGTATGACACTCAGTACATGCTGCCGAAAACCGAAAAGCACTATCAGGGAAAAAGCGGAGAATACAGCGTGACCTATACGCTTTCTGCCGATAAGAGCAAGATAATAAAGTCGGAGACGGTATATAAGGACAGAAGCGTCATAAAGGAGTTTGAATACGGGGACAGCGAGGGCGAAACGTCATATCCCGGAAACGTTACCGGTGAAACGCTCAGCGTGAAAAAGGGAACCGAAACGAAAGTTATAAGCACGCTCTCTTATGTGTATGACAATACTCATGCATTTTTGGCTGAGACATCAACCGATAACGTCGAAACGAATAATTCCGCGTTTGAATATGCGCCGTCGGCTTCGGTTGTCACGTCGGCTGAGTATAATATTTTCGGACAGATGACGAAAAAGATCGACCCGAACGGGAACATAACGCGTTACGGCTATAATAAAAAAGGCTGGAACGCCTTCGCGGTATTCCCCGGAGGCGGAAGAACCGATATAACATATGAGTTCGGCGATAACACGAAAACGACGGTTTCTTATAATAACGGCGAATATGAAGAGATCGCATATTATGACAGTCTCGGAAGAGCAAAAACCGTAAAGGATTCGGGAACAGGTAAGGCGGAGCGGTTTTTGAAGGAGTATGTTTACGACGGGGCGTCCCTCTCCGCCGTGCGCACGGTCGGCGGAAATTACACGCTTTACGCTTATGACGGTTACGGACGCGAGATTGAAAAATTGACCTACAGCAGTGTTGACAACCACGCGGATAAATGCTATTCTGTATATGACGATGTTGCCAGAACCGTGAAAAGAACGGTCAGAAGCGTTAATCTGGATGATTATTCGGAGGAAACGCTTAAGGTGTCGACGTCATATTACGATGAGGCGGGGCGCCTGACAGGGCAGACGGACGGGAACGACCTTCAGTCGCGCACGTATAAATATGACTTTATGAGCAACCTCACCTCCGAAACGGACGGGAACGGAAACACCGTGTCCTATACATATAACAGTCTGGGGCAGATGGTGAGCGCTGAGGACGCTGAAAATAATGTGACGGCGTACGCTTATGACCTTGCCGGAAACCTCGCATCCGTAACCTCGCCGGGCGGAAGAGCGGAAAGCTATGAGTATGACACGCTCGGCAGAATGGTCAAGCGGACCGATAAGCTCGGCAAGAGCGAGCTTTATATGTATGACGCGGCGGGGAATGTGCTGAAGAAAAAGGACAGAACGGGCAGCGTCACGGTCAATGAGTATAATTCGCGCAGCCTGTTGGTAAGCACGGAGACTGGCGGTCTCACCGTTACATATGCGTACGATCTGTTTAACAACGTAACGGAGATGACGGACGCGACCGGCACGACGGAGTATAGCTACACGTTTGACAATCTGCCCGCCTCGGTGACGTATCCGGACGGCAGGTCGATGAGCTACAGCTATTCGCCGGAGGATAACGAGATAATAAAGACCGATTATTCCGGGGAGGAAACGGTCGAAAAGTTCACTATAGGCGGTGCGGTTTCGTCGGTGTCCGATGATGGCGGCACGCTCGCGGGCTACGGCTTTAAGGGCGGACTTTTGACCTCATCGTCGTTTGACAACGGCTCGGTAACGTATTCATACGACAGGGCGGGGCGCATTACGGCACTCAATAACAGCGCGGGCGGTATCACTCGCGGATATACATATGAGTATGATAACGCCGGCAACCAGACAAAGAAAACGGAGACCGGGAGCGGGAATAACAAGGTCACGGAGTACGCCTATGACAGCTTAAACCGCCTTTCGGAGGTTACGGAGAGCGACGGCACGCGCATAGAGTACGGCTTTGACGAGTGGGGCAACATCACCGAAAAAGCGTATTACCACCCGGAGGGCTATGTGTTTGAGTCCGGAGAAGTGAGCATATCGGGCGTGACGGAGCACACGGTAAGCTATAGCTATGACGCGGCGAACAGGCTGCTTTCGGAAACCGAGAGCGTAACAGGGTCGGGCAATTTTACCGGAACGCGCACATATGCGTATGACGATGCCGGGAACCTCACCTCGAAAGTAACGTCGGGCGATTACGGGGCAAAGAGCGAGAGCTATGTGTACAATGCGCTCGGAAAGCTCATAAAGTACCTTGAGGACGGCGAGGAAAAGGCGTCGTACAGGTACAACGGAAACGGTCAGCGCGTCGAAAAGACAGTGGATGGCGTGAAAACGAAGTATTACTGGGACGGCGCGAACATCAAAAACGAGGGAACGGCAAACGCCGTGAATGTGACGAATTACTTCGGCGCAAACGGAGTTTTCGCGCGTAAGTCCGGCTCGGGCATGAATACGCTATACAAAAACGGGCACGGGGACACGGTGCTTTTGACAAACGGTAGCACCGTGGTCCGCGACTACGACTATGATGCGTACGGCAAGGAAAAGGGCATTTCTTCCGCGGACTTAAATCCCTTCCGCTACTCGGGAGAATACTTTGACTCCGAAACCGGCTTCATCTATTTAAGAAACCGCTACTATGACCCGGGAACGGGAAGATTTATAAGTGAGGATCCGATAAGAGCCGGCTATAACTGGTATGCGTATTGCGAAGGTAATCCGATCACCTTCATTGATCCGTGGGGACTGAAAAATGAAAGATATGTAATAACCGAAAAAGATCCGCTGAACATGCGTGCTAAAGCAGGGACGGACTCTGAAATCATTGGCACGTTGGAACGCGGAACGGAAGTTGAGTTCACCGGAGAAAAAACAACGGAAATGATTGACGGTCATTATTGGGCAAAGGTAACTTATAAGGGCGATAAACGGTGGAAAACCGGCTGGGTAGCTGCGGAATATCTTGGCACTGCCAATCCAAGCGGCAAGAAAAAACGTTCAGTACCGGTAGTTGATAGACCGGAACCAACGTACCATGTGCCTAAAGGTAAGGAAGGTGAAGAATTCAACGGATTCATGTTTGATTTATTTTTTGGAGGAATTCCGGATGCCTCAGATTCACCTCCGACATATATGTCTACGGATATTGGTTATCAGTATGATGAAGGAGATGAAGCTAAAAAAAGGGATGATTACAATGAAAACATGTATAACAATATGAATGAGGCTGCAATAGGTTCAAATCCAACTGCATACACGCAATATATGAAAAATAGGTTGGGAGGCAAATAAATGACGAATGTAATAATTGGAAATATGGTTGTCGGAGTTATATCAGTTGTTTTGGGTAGAATAGCGTTTGCGATCACGCATGATTCCAGAATATTGGTTTACGTGGTGTCAGTAATTTCAATTTTACAATCACTCTTATACTATATTTTCGGGAAGAAAAATTATAGTGTGAAAATTTGGCAGGTTGCTTTGATTGGCACGGTTAACAACATTATAATGTGGGTTGGCATTATATTTAGATTGCAAATTATAGTTATGTTAACGATGGGAGCATCAGGCGCATATATTACTGTAGCCAATTTCACCGGAGGGGCAATCTTAGATGTTGCTATTTATGTGGGTGTGTGGATTCCCTATGCTCTTATCTGCCTCGGAATCATAGCGGGGCGGCGGAAAAACCGTGAACAATACGAGACTTTTGTCGCAATTGAAAAAGAGCGGAAAGAGCGCAAAAAAGCATACCGCGAGGAACAACGCAAAAGAGATGACGGAGAGTTATAAACAAGAGCAAAGATCGCCGGGGAGGTTTGGGGAAAAGCCTCCCCGGAGTCGAGGGCATATGGGGAGGAGTTACAATGACGGATATAAATAAAAAAATTGAAGAGATCATGGGGATCGAAAACGAAAAAGAGCGATACAGGGCGGCGACTTCATTTCTGTGTGACATTGTTGCAGACCAAAATAATAGAGAGCTTAAGAAAAGTTATGAGGATATAATTTATTTTAATGTCAGTATGTTCCGACAGGCATTCGAAAGAGATGACAAAACCGATACAACTGAAATGGTGTTTTCAATGCTTGCGAAGGAATTACTTGATGAATACACTAATTGGCTGTTTTGGATGGGAAAAGAGTTAAATGCTGATGACATAGATGTTTGCATGTCTGTTGCACAGGTGGTTTTTGATCTGTCATTTAAATACCGGGAAGTTGTAGATGTAATGGAGTATGTATTAAAATCTCCAGACATAACACTGCGTCAAAGACTGACGGCATACGGTTATCTTCTTGATACGCACAATTCGGAAATTACGGACTATCTCGGTGAAGAAAAAAGTGAAAAATACAGAAAAGAGCGCCTTAAATTTTGTCCGAATCAAGACCGGCAATAAAGGGCAGCACATAATACGGAGGTGACATGATGGCTGACGGAGAAAACGTTATGAGCGGCGAAATGAAAGAGGACTTTAACAAAGCCGAAAGCTTTATTAAAGAGCATGAGCCGGAAAGTATTGATTCATCGGAAGAACTTAAAATGTGCCTCGTATTTGCATATGAACTTTACAAGCACTGTTATGAAAATAATATTTTTGACATAAGGCATATAGCGGCAAAATACGCTCTTGACATTATACAAAATAATGTCAAGAGCGAAAAGGCAGAGTTTTACAAGGACGATGAACTGGTTCAGGATATTATAGACATTCTGGAATTTGTGTTTGAAGAGGAGTATTATTATACGGACTTGGTTAAGACGATGAAAACGCTTATCGGTTTTGACAGTGTTTGCGAAAAATCGAAGCTTGAAATGATGAGGTTCCTTGTCGAAACGAGTATTGAGCCTGAAACAAACCAGGCACTCGGTGATGATTATTATAAATACATAAAATATTTTCCGGACATAGAGAAAAAGCTTTCGAAATGGCGGAAGAATCAGATATAAACTACCTAAAAATAAGGGGCGGATATATGACGGAACGCGCACATATGCGTATGACGATGCCGGGAACCTCACCTCGAAAACAACGTCGGGCGATTACGGGGCAAAGAGCGAGAGCTATGTGTACAATGCGCTCGGAAAGCTCATAAAGTACCTTGAGGACGGCGAGGAAAAGGCGTCGTACAGGTACAACGGAAACGGTCAGCGCGTCGAAAAGACAGTGGATGGCGTGAAAACGAAGTATTACTGGGACGGCGCGAACATCAAAAACGAGGGAACGGCAAACGCCGTGAATGTGACGAATTACTTCGGCGCAAACGGAGTTTTCGCGCGTAAGTCCGGCTCGGGCATGAATACGCTATACAAAAACGGGCACGGGGACACGGTGCTTTTGACAAACGGTAGCACCGTGGTCCGCGACTACGACTATGATGCGTACGGCAAGGAAAAGGGCATTTCTTCCGCGGACTTAAATCCCTTCCGCTACTCGGGAGAATACTTTGACTCCGAAACCGGCTTCATCTATTTAAGAAACCGCTACTATGACCCGGGAACGGGAAGATTCACAAGCGAGGATCCGCACTGGAATGTGAAAAATATGATCTCCGGCGACGAAGACCGCGAGCTTTCAACAGATGTTTTCAAAGTTGAAAGCGAAGCAAAGCACCAGAATATAAAAGAACAATCACAGACGGAGAGTACAGAAGGCAACATACCGTATGCCAATGCAATAATACAGTCCGGCAACCTTTATCCGTATTGCATGGCAAATCCGGTGAAATATCAGGATCCGGAAGGAACATTTGCTGCTGAATTGGCAATTGCAACAGCTCCAGAATGGGTTCCTTTGGTAATCGCTGGAACGGCTGCCGTGGCTACTGCCGTTGTTGCAGTTGCTAAACGAGTTAATGACCCATTTGCGCGACCGGGGCAAAAAAAGCAAGGAAGAGAAAATAAGGAAAAAAAGAAAGAAAATAATAATTGGAAGCCGAATCCAAATAAAAAACCGGCACCTCTTAAAAAACACACGCCGGGGCGTGACCATAGAAAATATTAGGGGTGATAAAATGGATAAAATAATAGAGTCAAATGGTTTGCCCCGCTCAGGACTTAGAATAAGGAATGAAAAAGATGTTGACCGGGAAATAAAGAGGGCAGTTATTGAGTTTGCGCAGTGGGTAAGGAAACATTATGACTTTCCGGTAAGGATTGTTGTATATATAAAGAATCGTAAGCTTATTAAGGCAATGGACGGAGAAATGGTCAGCGCTACTTGCTTTTTGCCATTTTCAAAGGAAGTGGAACCGTATGCGCGTGTCTCTGTCGGTGATTATGAGACCGTAAAAGAGAAAAGGGGACAGGACAATGCATTAGCCGGAATATTATGCTCGGTTGCGCATGAATTAACACATTATTTCCGGTGGCTGAGTGACGAAGAATTTGATGATGAAGAGAAAGAAGAAAAGACCGTTTCGCGTCTTGCAAGACGTATGGTTAACTCCTACTCTGAAACGAGAGAACATCCGTAAGAGATAATTTGCCATGGAATGTACTACTGGCTTTAGCTGAGTATAAAAGGGAAAATTATAAGTAAGGAGGACCGAAATGTATTTTTTATATCTTAGAATAGAAGGAAAAAACCTAGATTTTAAGCATATAAGTGAAACGATTAATATTTGTGGCGCAAAGTGTGTGCACAAGGAAATGTATGATGTTTGGCAAGCTGGAATTGAAATTGCCGAAAAAGCAAATATCAACGAGAAGGTAGTGAATTTTATAGATAAGTTATATGAGATCAAACAATTTATAATCGAATTAGCTGAGAATGCTAATCTGTCGCTTTGGTTAAATATATATGCTGATGATATGCAAATAAACGTTAATATTCCGCGTGATGCAATAAAGAAGATATGCCAACTTTCTCTTTCATTTGATATCAGTATAATGAATTTAGGGGATTTTTATATGGCTTAACAATAGAATTTACAATATTATGACGATGCCGGGAACCTCACCTCGAAAACAACGTCGGGCGATTACGGGGCAAAGAGCGAGAGCTATGTGTACAATGCGCTCGGAAAGCTCGTAGGGTATCTTGAGGACGGCGAGGAAAAGACGTCGTACAAGTATAACGGAAGCGGTCAGCGCGTCGAAAAGACCGTGGACGGAACGGGCGAACCGTTGCCGAGCCCTTGATGCCTTATGCCGGATAATTTTTGCCCTTTTAGGCTTGTCGTCCTTGAAAGGCGTCAGCCTTACTTCGTCCTCCGCGCCTCAAAATGCCTAAAAATTCTCTCGGTATAAGGTGCAGAGCAGTTTTTATCGAGAAGATTTTTCTAAAGACAAGCAAGCGAGTGCAGATAATACTGACGTATTATCAAATGAGTTTGCGCAGTATCTGGGAAAATCCGCCGATAAAAACCATTAATGACTCAGCTGCGGTTCGCCGAAAACGAAGTATTACTGGGACGGCGCGAACATCAAAAACGAGGGGACGGCAAACGCCGTGAATGTGACGAATTACTTCGGCGCAAACGGAGTTTTCGCGCGTAAGTCCGGCTCGGGCATGAATACGCTATACAAAAACGGGCACGGGGACACGGTGCTTTTGACAAACGGTAGCACCGTGGTCCGCGACTACGACTATGATGCGTACGGCAAGGAAAAGGGCATTTCTTCCGCGGACTTAAATCCCTTCCGCTACTCGGGAGAATACTTTGACTCCGAAACCGGCTTCATCTATTTAAGAAACCGCTACTATGACCCGGGAACGGGACGTTTCATAAGCGAAGATCCGCACTGGAATGTTGACAACTGTATATACGGTGATGCTATAGACGGCAACAAACCGACAACGCCTGACATCGGAGCAATTATTCAATCAACCAACCTTTTTGCATACTGCATGGGCAATCCGATCATGTATGTTGACTGTGATGGAGAAGTGGCAGTAATTGCAAGCGGTGCATTGTTAGCTCTTGGCAAGGCAATTGTGATAACCGGAATAGGTTATGAGTTGGTTTCAATATTAAAATTGGCAAAAGAACAGATAACAGAGGCAAAACAGCGTGTAAGCAACGCTAAGAATGTTTCTCCGTCATCAGGAATTAATTGGGGCGATGAAAATAATCATCATCATGTTTTAACTGGTTCTAATGGACATGAAAGCGTGCATGGTAAAATATGGAAAAAATTTGGAATTGATCCAAACGGCAATGGCGGATGGGATAAATTGTTGCCAATATTGAAAGAAGTGGTGGATGAAAAGCAAGAAATAGGTAGTGGTAGAACATATGATAGTGGAAAACTGACAGGATATGTTGTAGAGTATGCAAAAGATTACTGGGATAAAGGAGTGAGAGTTATTGTAAAATTGTATACAGATTTAGAAGGAAAGGTTTGGCTATCAGATGCATATGGAAAGGAGTTACAATGATGGATATAAATAAAAAAATTGAAGAGATCATGCAGATCGAAAATGAAAAAGAGCGATACAGGGCGGCAATTTCATTTCTGTGTGACATTGTTGCAAGCCAAAATGACGGTGAGCTCTGGAAAAGCTATGATGATATAATTTATTTTAATATCGATATGTTCCTCGAAGCATTCAAAAGAGATAACAAAACTGATACAACTGAAATTGTGTTTGCAATGCTTGCGCAGGAATTACTTGATGAATACACTAATTGGCTGCTTTGGAAGGGAAAAGAGTTAAATGCTGACAACATAGATGTCTGCATGTCTGTTGCACAGATGGTTTTCGATTTGTCATACAGATATCACGAAGCCGTAGATACAATGGAGTATGTATTAAAATCTCCCAATATAACACTGCGTCAAAGGCTGACGGCATACGGTTATCTTCTTGATACGCACAATCCTGGGATTACTGACTATCTCGGAGAAGAAAAAAGTGAAAAATACAGAAAAGAGCGCCTTAAATTTTGTCCGAATCAAGACCGGCAATAAAGGGCAGCACATAATACGGAGGTGACATGATGGCTGACGGAGAAAACGTTATGAGCGGCGAAATGAAAGAGGACTTTAACAAAGCCGAAAGCTTTATTAAAGAGCATGAGCCGGAAAGTATTGATTCATCGGAAGAACTTAAAATGTGCCTCGTATTTGCATATGAACTTTACAAGCACTGTTATGAAAATAATATTTTTGACATAAGGCATATAGCGGCAAAATACGCTCTTGACATTATACAAAATAATGTCAAGAGCGAAAAGGCAGAGTTTTACAAGGACGATGAACTGGTTCAGGATATTATAGACATTCTGGAATTTGTGTTTGAAGAGGAGTATTATTATACGGACTTGGTTAAGACGATGAAAACGCTTATCGGTTTTGACAGTGTTTGCGAAAAATCGAAGCTTGAAATGATGAGGTTCCTTGTCGAAACGAGTATTGAGCCTGAAACAAACCAGGCACTCGGTGATGATTATTATAAATACATAAAATATTTTCCGGACATAGAAAAGAAACTTTCAAAATGGCGGAAGAATCAGATATAAACTACCTAAAAATAAGGGGGCGGATATATGACGGCAGTGATCAAAGCGATGCGCGCGTTCGTTATAGTGTGTTCTTTTGCGGTATGGGGTGAATTCATGCTGATTACTGCCGATGCTCCGCCGAACGTCACGTTACAGGACCTTTGTCACTTTGTTATATTGTTCTTATTGATAGGAGCGGTAACATTGACAGAATTGTATATGTGTATTAAAAAACGGTACAGAGGAGGATATTTTACCCTGTTTGGCGAATTTATCGTTTTGGTGCTTTGGACTGTGACTTATCGAGCAGGCAATACGAGTGTAAATTATGTAAGGATAACCTCTGTTATGAACGGTATATCGGCAGGCGGGATCATATTATGTGTGTTTGAAATAACAGCGCAGGTGTTAAGCTTTGCGAAAAGCCGGCGCAAAAAGGTATGAAGCGGCTGTTAGAGAGAAAACCTAAGTTGTGATTAATAGAACGGAGAAAGATCAATGTATAAAAAATTAGCCGCATTTCATTTGATATTCGGGGCGGCAGTGTATAATATATGGTATTGGTTTTGCGCGGCTTTGCAGAGAACGAATACGTTTAAAACCGTTTTTTCAATCGCACTTTTGCTCTTAATATGCACATCATACATAATAGCCGGAAAGCTTTTTTATAAGCTTGACGGTATCAAGACAAATGCAGTATTGATAATATTGAGCCTGACCGCGTATATCATACAGGTTGCGTACTTTGCCGTAAACGGCGAAGACGGGGCATTTATGTATATAGCCTCATTATACGGCACATGGAGAACACTCGGTAAAGTGGTGAAATATATACTTATGTATGGAATGTGGAATGATATGGACAAGTATACATATGAAAAAGTGATTTTAATGATTACATTGTTTGTTCCGTCAGCTTGCGCAAGCCTCGGTATGTATTTGGGAAGAAGGCAAGCTTTAAGGAGAAGCGATACGGAAATATGACGCCTTGCGTTATCCGGTGAGACGCTAAAGGGAGATTGAGACTGTGAAACGTGAATTTTTTCTAAATGTGCCGACCGGAGATATGCTTTCAGCAGCCATTAAAATATGCGGATTTGTCATGGCGGCATTGTTGATTCGGATTGGATATATCCGCGAAAAGACGGCGGTATTTGCGATAGCGGCAGTTGCCGTTGTGATTATTGCAATATTTGTATGCAGGCATGTTGATTCCATGGGGCTATATATAGACGGCACCGATGTTTGTTATAAAGGCATGAGACGCAAAGAAATAAATGTTCATGATATTGCCGGAGTTAAAGTGTTGCAGGCATATGGCGCTTCCGGATACAAAGGAATTTATCCTATAAAAGAGAGCAACGGAGATAAACGTTATTCTGCGATTTTTATAAGAGAATTGCAGGACGGAATGCAAAGCTATAGCCGGGGCGATCTATGGTTTAATCAGGAATACCGCGAATTTGTGATATGCTCCGTTCTATACGATCAAAACGCTATTGACTATCTCAAGAGCATTAATCCGGATATGGAAGTAATGTTTTAAGAAGAACAGTTTTAAATAAGCATATTTACTGTGGTGTCCTCTTTAACAGCAGATACGGAAAACGACATGGTTTACGGCGCTTACGATTCTCTCGAAGAATTAGAGAAATCGGCAAAGGAGCTAAACTCACAGATACCGGAAAAATGGTATCGGACATCTCCGGATCCTAACAGAGAGACAAAATAAAGAATACCTGCCGGGGAGGTTGGGGGAAAAGCCTCCCCGGAGTCGAGGGCATATGGGGAGGAGTTACAATGACGGATATAAATAAAAAAATTGAAGAGATAATGCAGATCGAAAACGAAAAAGAGCGATACAGGGCGGCGATTTCATTTCTGTGTGACATTGTTGCAAGTCAAAATGACGATGAGCTTAAGAAAAGCTACGAGAATATAATTTATTTTAATATCGACATGTTCCTCGAAGCATTGGCAAGAAAGAATAAGGCTGATACAACTGAAATGGTGTTTTCAATGCTTGCACAGGAATTACTTGATGAATACATTAATTGGCTGTTTTGGAAGAGAAAAGAGTTAAATGCTGACAACATAGATGTCTGCATGTCCGTTGCACAGACGGTTTTTTATCTGTCATTTAAATACCGGGAAGTTGTAGATGTAATGGAGTATGTATTAAAATCTCCTAATATAACACTGCGGCAAAGGCAGTCGGCATACGATTATCTTTGCTCGGACAATCCGGAAATTACGGGGTATCTCGGTGAAGAAAAAATTGAAAAATATAAAAAAGAGCGCCTTAAGTATACCGAAAATTAAAAAGGAGAACTGTTTATTAACATGAAGAAAATTTGTGTGGCTTTAATTATATTGAATCTGATTGCATGCTTCGCCGTTTCGGCATCGGAAAACACGGAAAGCGAGACATGCAATGACGCTATATTATCAATTGCACCGTATCTTTTTGACGGCACCGGTACAACAAAAAGGGGATAACAGATGAAACAAAAAGCCATTAATTTCATAATATGTGTTGTTTCAGTGCCAATAATTCTATACGAGTATTTTGTTTTACTCTGGTTTTGGGGCGGATCAGTTATTTTTAATCTGATATTAACGCCGACAGTTTATGCTACATATATGATTTCTATAGTATATTTTAGTAAAAAAATTCAGATTAAAAGTTATTTAGCTTTGCCGGTGAAAATTATCTGCGTGTTAGCCTTGCCGATATTAACAATGGCGACAGTGTGGCTTTTGGCATTTTTGTTTGACGTTGAAATTGTAATTTGGTAAACAACCTTTAACCCTTTTTGCTGCTTTAGAAAGGATGAAAGTATGGAAAAAACAGATTCATTTAGTTTGCCTGAATTTTTTAATAAAAGATGCAGGGAAGAGCTTAAGGAATACGGTTTCAGATGTAAAAGCGGTGTCTTTTACAGAGCGACCGAAGATATGTTCCAAAGTTTTCACTTACATAGGTCCGTCTCGGGAACTGATTGCACGGTTGAATTTACAGTCCTGCCATTATGCGAGGGAGAAACGGTTATAAAGACGAGATGCGGGTTTTATCACATAAAGGAATTTGAAGATGACAACTCTTGGTTTGAACATGACAAAACGGCTGCATCTGAAATTGAATGTGCGGAAAAGATGATTTCATACTTAAAAAAATATTTAATGCCTTTTTTTGAAAAATCGGACTCTGCTGAAAAGGCGTATAAAGCGGTGTGTGAATTTCAGAAGGAGCACAGCGGTTACAAAGGTGTATTTATGGCTGATTACAGCCTTTACTGTATGGCGCTGAAGGCAAAATTATATGATAAATGCATGGAGCATTTGATTGCAAGAAAGAATCATGTATTATCAGCATATTCCAGAAATTCAGAGTGTAGCGAGCTAAGCCTTGAATACAAGGAGAAGGTACAAAAGGAAATATCGGAGATCGATTTTGCGATTGAGAAACTGGAGAAAAAGGACTTCGAATATTTTTCGCATACGGTGGAACAAAATGAAACTGTTGCACGTGCTAATCTGGGAATCAAGAGGACAGTTTAATATGTAAAGTGCGGATTTATTTTTCCCTGTAATCAGAGGGGGCTTTGAATCCGTTATTTCGCCTGGGAGGGGATTTTATGATAAATGATCTTAAAGAATTTAAGAATATTGATTTGTTAATTGATCCGGAAAAAAATGTTGTTATATTTCCTCGCAGCAAGTCGAAATTTCCGTTTGTATCAGTTGACGGAAGTGTTAAGGTATCAGCCTATCTGACAGCTTACTATCCGATAGAATTAAAATATCCTTACAGCACTGAACAGCTTGCTGAAAAGATAAAATACGGAATAGAGCAATGGAATCATCACGAATGTTATAAGGATATATTTAAGACAGGGACATTTGAAGAGAAATATTATAATAAGAAAGGCTTTAAGAACGCGGTGAAGGGCGTAAGTTATATTAGCTTGGGCTGGGATGACTATCAGGGCAAGTATGTGTCTTTTTTTCTGCCGCTAAAGAGAAGATATACGTACATTTTATTGGATAACGTTAAGTTGCCTGACGATGCCGGATGGACGGATTTTGCGGAAGCTGTAATCAGATACATCAATATGGATGTGACAAAATTGGATTCATTTAAGACATATAAAAGCAGGCTTAATTTATAAGAACCGGATACACCTATGACGGTGCGGGTCTGAAGCTTGATATTTGGTCGGAACGGGAGATAAAAATGACAAACATAATAGTCGGAAATATGGTAATAAGCATTGCGGTTTTGATTTTGGAGGGCATATTTCATGCCCTTATACGTAATGGTGAGACATTATTTGCGATCGAAATAATTATGGCTGTTATTGCAGCGGCTGTATATTATTTTATAGGAAAACACAGCTACAGAGTTAAAATATGGCAGGTTATTTTGATTGCGGCATTCTGCAATGCACCGGTTTACGCCATATACCTGTCCGACTCGGCAGCGGTGAGGACTCTTTTAAGCCTCCCCGGAATATTAACGATGGGACCGTGGCTCTTATATGATTCAATGGCGGTGAAGGTTGAAGATCCTTTTTTTTATAAGATTGCGGTCATATTCGGCACATGGCTCCCCTATATCATTGCTTATATCGGAATCTTAGCCGGGCGGGAGAAAAACCGCGAGCAGTACGAGGTTTTCCTTTTAATTGAAAAAGAGCAGAAAGAGCGGATAAGAAGATACCGCGAGGAAAGGCGGAAAAGACGAAGGGGAGAACTATAAAAAAGCCCGGAATACAGCGAAAAAAGCAGCAATATCAGGATTGATATTGCTGCTTTTTTTATGCGGTGTCACAAAGGCTTTTAAGGATAATAAAAACATAACAAAAAGTATCAAAAATATCACGTCTTGCCGATATTGTATTGTTGAATTTTTTATCATGTGATATAGTAAAGACAAAGCATAAAGCCCGCGGGAAGGATATAGAGGGGCTTTGGGCATGTATTAATAAAAAAGCACAAGGAGGAAAAGAAATGTTTAAAAAATTAATTGCAGTCGGACTGGGACTGACTATTGCGGCATCGGTGGCGGGATGCGGCAAAAAGAAGGTGACCTTTAATTCCGACGAATGGGGCGACATGGAGATCACGGTCGCAGGTTACAGGCTGTTTAACGACGATCCGTTAAACTATGAATATGCCGCGGGAGCGGACAAATTCACCGAGGAATACGGCACGAAGGTCAACTTCATGGTCGGCGGAGGCGACGGACTTGACGACGATCTTGTTTCGGCGATAATGTCCGGCAATCCCTGGGATATACAGTTCGTATGGGGCATATCGGTGTTCCCGACGACCTTCTGCGAGGAGCTTTACACACCCATAACGGACTATATCGACTTTGACAGCAACAAAATGATCGACAAAGAGACCGTTGACGGAACCTTCTGGAAGGGCGAGTACTACGGAGTAAGCAATTTAAACATGCAGCAGGTGTGGTACCTTTGCTACAACGAAACACGCTTTAAGGAAATGGGATTCAAAACTCCCTATGAGTATTATGAAGAAGGCAAATGGAACATGGATACCTACAAGGAGTTAAACGCCGCGGCAAACGCTAAGGGCGCCGGCTCCTGGAGCGAGATCCGCCGTCCGCATACCGGAAGAAAGTATATGTGCGACTGGGACATGGAAAAGGGCGAGGTTACCGTTACATATGACAGCCCCGAGAACACCGAATGGCTGAGCTTCTGGGGCGAGCTTTTGCAGAACAAGCGCTATAACGTTGAAACAAAGGGATATGTTTCCCAGAGAAAGCCGATAATGCGCGACCAGGTTATGCCCGAGATGATAACCCGCGAGCTTGAGAACGGAGCGGACTCTCCCGACAGTATTCGCTACATATTCTTCCCGACAAAGGACGGGCAGCCCGAGTCATACCTTACCGACTGCCACTTTATGTTCCCGGCGGGTGTTGAAGAAAGCAGAATCCCCTGCGCATTTATGCTTGCATGCTACATGTGCGACTCAAAGAGCCAGATGACAGACGAGCTTTATAAGAACAACATGACATCCGAGGATTATGAGCTCTGGAAAAAGACGCTCAGCAACTCCGTATTCCTTCCCAGAATGTTCTATGAGGGTGCGTTTGCCATAGGCGATCAGTTCATTGCCGATATGAAGGCGGGCAAGTCCGTTGCGACACATATTGCCGAGAACACAGAGAGCCTTAAGGCAAAGGCTGAGGAGTTTAACGAGAAATATGCCGAGGGTTACGAGGCAAAGTAATTTCCGTTATAAAGACATAAGGACTCAGAAAGGAAACGAAACATGAAAAAAGTATTATGCTTGCTGCTCTCGCTTTTTATGCTGACGGGAATCATTCCTTCCCTGGCAAAGGAGTCGTATAATTTCTCCGAGATTATCAACCCCGTCAGCATAGGAAAACAGGCGGACGGAATAACAGGCTTTAAGAGAAAAAGCAGCTTCGGCGTCCCGGGAGTCGACCTTACCGGGATTAAGACCGTAAGCCTCACGGCAAATGTAACGCTGGGAGGACCCATCAACGGTCAGGTATTCGCGGTAAAGACAGACGACCCGGTGACGGGCGACGCTATAGGCTACATTGTAATAACCGAGGAAGGCACGGGCAAAAAATACTCCGCGTCCGTTAAGCCGACGGAGGGGACGCATGATGTGTACTTTTACGCACTGTCGACAAAGATATCGGATACTGCGGTAGTGGTATCTGATATAAGCTTCGGCAAGGAAGAATACGTGAGCGACAAAGAGGAAAAAAAGGTGCCCGACTCTTTCGTGAAGGACGTTTACTCTGACACCTGGACCGCGACGGACGATCTCGGGCGTGCGGTGGCTGATTATGCCGAGGCGGGCGGCGTTAAGGGCGGCAGAACGGTCGGCATGATGTACTGGAACTGGTTCACGCGCCCGACCGCGAGCACAGAGGCGCTCGTGATAAGCGACGTTATAAAGGCAAACCCAGATGCCGACGGAAACTATGCCCACAGTGCATGGTCGAACACGGCGGCATATTACTGGGCTGAACCGCTTCTGGGCTTTTACGATTCGTATGACAGATGGGTATATAAGCAGCACGCGAAGATGTTAAGCTATGCCGGGGTGGACGTTATATTCTTTGATTACTCAAACTCCGGGCAGACCTATGTGAAATCCTTAAACATACTGGCGGACGCTTTCAGAGAGGCTAAAAAGGAGGGCGTCAAGGTTCCGAAGATATGCGCCATGACGAGCCTTAACGACGACGGAGAGAATGCGTTCAGAGGACTTACGGCACTTTACTTTAACTGCTTTGTCGAGAACGATTTTTCGGACATCTGGTATTATCTTGACTCAAAGCCCCTTCTTTTCGGAAATTCGAACGTTAAAAACGCTCTTAAGGACGTTGAAGCCGGCAACGAGTCGGAAAAAGCGCTGTTAAGCGAGATAGGTGAATTTTTCACATTCAGAAGCAAGGGCGAAAGAAACGGATATGATACCGACGGAATAGTGGACGATAAAAAGTGGGCATGGCTTGAAAACTTCCCGCAGATTTTAAGAAACCCCGATGAGACGGGAAGACCTGAGTTTATGTCGGTCGGCACGGCGATAAACCAGTCCACCATATTCGGACTCACGAAAACGGGCGTGGCGTCGGATCCCTATTCCAAGGGGAGAGGGTATTCCGAGGCGTTCGGCGAGGATTATTCCGAGATAGGACCGAGAATGGCATATTTCTTCCGCGAGCAGGCATCGTTTGCATTGGAAAACGATCCTGAGTTTATCTTGATTGACGGCTGGAACGAATGGTGGGCGACGAGAAATATTTCGTTCAACGGCTGGAACAATGCATTTATAGACACATTTGATGACGAGAACAGCCGCGACTTTGAACCCACGCGCGGAGCGCTCGGCGACGATTATTACAATCTCCTGGCAGACTTTGTGAGAAAATATAAAGGCGTAAGACCGCTGCCGTTGGCAAGCGGAGCAAAGACTATTGACATAAACGGCGACCTTTCGCAGTGGGACGGCGTCGGTCCTGAGTTTTTGACCTATGCTCCCGACAGGGAGAGAAGCTCCACCGGCTACCTTAAGGCGGACAAGAGCGCAAATAATGTTTATACAACATCGGCGGGAAACTCCGTGATACTTTCAAAGGTCTCCTACGATGAAAATTACATTTACTTTATGGCACAGTGCCGCGACGCGATAGACGAGAGCACGAAGGGCTTTATGAATCTTTACATCAACTCGGACAGAAATCACGCGACCGGCTGGCAGGGCTATGACTATGCGGTAAACCTCGGCGGAAAGGGCGTTATTTCGAAAAATTCGGGCAACGCATGGTCGTGGGAAAATGCCGGTACGGCTGAGATGAAAATAACCGGCAACACGCTCTTGTTAAAGGCGGAGAAAAGCGCGCTCGGACTTGCCGGAAACATGGACTTTGAATTTAAATGGACGGACTCCGTGACTCCGGACGGCGACCTTCTCGCCTTCTATTGGGACGGCTCGGCTGCTCCCTACGGCAGATTTAACTACAGATACTCGGTAAGCGCGGATCCCGTGCTCACCGCGGAACAGAAAAATGCGCTTAAAAACACAACCGTTCTTAAAGCGGGAAGCACCCGCATGGCGGTATCCGGCGCTATGATGAACGTTTACGAGCCGGATACAAGCGTTGCTCCGTTTGAAATGAACGGCACGCTCTATATCCCCGAGGAAGCGTTTAACGAGTGCCTCGGCTACGGCAAATCAAAGACCGAGTACAACACATCGTATAACGTTATAAAGGCTTACCGCTACACAGTTAGCGAGGACTTAGAGTCAATAGGAAGCTATACCTGGTGCTACTCTGTTGTCGGCTCGTACGAGGCGAAGATAAACGGACGGGCGAAGGCTTTGTCCGCCCCCGTTATTGCAACAGGCGGCAGGATATGGTTCCCGGTATCCTATATTTCGGATTGCTTCGGAATAAATGTGGAAAATCTCGGCGGCGGAGTTTACTTGATCGGCGAGAGCAGCCCGCAGGCAAATAACGCCGCGGCGATAATGTAAGGAGGGTATGAAAATGAAGATGAAAAAATTGGCATCATTGCTCCTTGCACTCGGCATTGCTTCTTCACTTACGGCGCCGGCTGTGGCGGCGGAAAAAGAGCTTAAGGCGGACAGTACATGGGTCATTACCGACAGCTCGCACGCGGACAGAAAGCCGGGAAGCTTAGTGTTTGACGGCGATAAGTCAACCTACTGGCACACATATTACAAAAGAGAAGACGGAGTTATGACGGAGAAGGCGGAAGGTCCTCACTGGGTCGAGGCTGAGCTTCCCGAAAACACGAGCATTACCGGCATGATATACACACCCAGACAGGACAGTCAGACCGGTATCGTAAACTCATACAAGGTGCTCGTTTCCGCGAACGGAAAGGACTACACCGAGGCACATTCCGGGACGTTTGACTACGGCGAGAATTATTCGGACCTTTCGGACAAAAAAGTAACGTGGAACGCGGTGAACGCGAGAAAGGTCAAAATACAGGTTGTAAGCTCCGTGCGCGATTTCGCGGCAATATGCGAGATAACGCTTCTCACCGACGGTGCGAAGGTGGAAAACGTCGAAAAGGTAGAATCGGGGAAGAGCGAAACAGCAGACCCGAAGGAGATATCGCTTAAAGATATTGTAAGCAAAATAACCTATACCGGAGACGAGAATCCGAATAAAAATACAGTTGCCGATGTTAACAGGCTGACAGACGGAGTGCACGGAAAGACAAAGGGCGAGGCTCCTCACTGGGAAACCGCAATCGGCGCGGTGGATGCGAAAAATCCGGAGTCGGAATATTATAATTCGGGAAAAAGCGTCAGCATAACAATTGAACTTAAGGAAAAAAAGACATTTGATACGGTAAGAAGCTATGCCCGCTGCGGCTGGGACAATCAGAGACCGTTGAAGGGCGTTTTATCGGTATCGGACGACGGAAAGACATGGACAAAATCTGAAGCGGTATCGGAAGGCGGGCTTAAGGACGATTATTTTGACGCAAAGATGATACAGGGCGGAAAGAGCCGGACTGTGACTGCAAAATTTGTTAAGCTTGAAATCAGCCAGACATATGCCGGTGTGTGGTCGTCCGAGGAAATAACGCTGGTTAACTCCGGAGAGGTTACAGAGGCAAAGACGGACAGCGGCGAAGATAATAAGAGCGAAGAAAGCAAAGACGAAGAGTCACAGGAGAGTGACAGGCTTCCGCGTGACGGGTGGACCGTTACGGCAAGCTCGACCGCTCAGGGTGCCAATGCCGAAAAGATACTTGACGGCAACGAAAACACCTACTGGCATTCTTACTACAGGCTTGAGGGAACTCAGGTAGTTGAAAGCGATCCGGCTCCGTTTTATCTTGACTTCACTCTTCCTTCGGACACGCTCATTTCGGGCGTTGTGTTCACACCGAGAAAGGACAGAAACTCGGGAAGAATACTTGCGGGAAACCTCTATGTTTCGGACTCAGACGACGGGGAGTGGTTCCTGCTTCGCGAGAATATGACCTTCGAGGACACGGCAGTCGACAAAAACATTCTTTTCGGAGCAAACATTTCAGTTAAGAGAATAAGATTTGAGGTTACCGGCACAAAGTACGGCACCATGGCGGAGTTTTACGCGCTAAAGCCGGAGGATAATTATCAGACGCTCGGATACGAGGAGTTTCGCGCAATGGATGAACAGTTAAGGCTGTACGAGATAGACCGCGCGGAAATGACCGCAAGCTATGACGGAGATGTCTGGACAGATCACACCGCCGACAAGGTTTTGGACGGCAGCGAAAAGACCTGCTGGCAGTGCACCCCGATACCCCAGTGGCAGTCGGGAGAGGAGTATTCTGTATACTTTAACGTTGACATGGGCGATAACTACAAATTAAAGCAGATCGACATCGTTCCACGCCAGACTCCGGACAGTCACGGCTGCTGGAAAAACTTCAATGTTCTTGTAAGCACCGACGGTGAAAATTTCACCGCCGCAAAGGAAAACATAACCGCAGAGGAGAACATCAAGACAAGAACCGTTGTATTTGACAATGAGGTAAACGCAAGGTTCGTCCGCTTCGAAATCAAAGAGGGTCACGCAAACAGAGCGTCCTGCGCCGAGATAAAGTTCTACCAGTCCAAGGCGGGCAGGGATGAGTACATGGAAAATTCAAAGGAAAAATATGTGCTCATCATAGGCAGCAGCGAAATAGCCGCGCACGTGGGCGGCGAGGATAAGACCGTGACGCTTGACACGGCACCCTTTATAGGAAACGGCTCGGCTATGATGCCTCTTCGCGGTCTGCTTGAGGTAATGGGCGCGGCTATCACCTGGAAGGGCGAAACGGAAGAAATTGAGATAAAGAAGGACGCATATAATATACGCCTCCAGATATGGAACAGGCTTGTATACGTTAAAGACCCCAAGTATCAGGCGTTCGGAGAGTTAAGATTTACTCTTGTTAACGAGCCGGTAATAAAGGATTCAAGAACCTTTATACCTCTGCGTTTCGTATCGGAGCAGCTGGGATATGACGTTTCATGGGATCCCGGCGAGCAGAAGATAACGATAACCAAAAACATGTAAGGGATGTTACGGTCAAAAATGACCTTCATCAGTAAAGAGATGCCGCTCTTTATAATAATTTAAGCACATTTTTAGTGCGTTCCTCCAAAAAAGAACCGCTTACAACTGTAAGCGGTTCTTTTGCTTGCCCGAAGACCTGTTTTTGCCTCCCACACTGAGGGGTTTTTGGCTCCCTTGCTAAACGGCGTGGCGGAAAAAGACAACAGAGTCTTTTTCCGTTAGGTGCGAAAAACCGTTCAAGGTTTTGTCGCACGCTCTTAAAACCGCAAGGACGGTTTTAAGCTGGGCACGGCGTAGCCGGGACTCTGAGGGATTTTTCGGCGCACATGTTTAAGTTAGGGGGGCTTTTTCGGCAACTTGAAAACCGCCCACATTTCTGTAAGCGGTTCTTTTGCTTTTTATAAGACCCCGGAGGTGCGGTAGTGCTTCGGTGAAATATTGGTTTCCTTTTTAAAATCGGTTATAAAGTGGCTGGTTGACGAATAGCCCAGCTCGGAGCCGATCTGAGTTACCGTGTTATCGGTGCAAAGCAGCAGGCGCTTTGCCTCGTTTATCTTTATCCGGCGGATATAGTGCTTATAGTCCATTCCGAAGATGGATTTGAATTTCCGCGCAAAATAGCCGTACGAAAAATGGCAGAAATTTGCCGCTTCGGAGGAGGTCATTTTCCCCTGGCGTTCGCGGATAAGGTTGATAAGGTCATAAAAAACCGAGATGTTCTGCTCTGAAATGTCAAGCTTTTGTATTTCGCCCGCACTGTGCCATTTGTTAACGAGAGAAAAGCACACCTGCATAATATAGCCCGGAACCAATATATCAAACCCGTAGTCCTGGCGGGAAAACGCCTCCGCCGAATTTATAAAAGCGTCCTTCACAACGTTAAACGAATGGAAAAGGCGGGTGTGGCAGGCACCGTTTAGGTTATATATGTATTCAAAGGAATTCTGCCCGTCCGCTGCGTTTATGATTTCCGGGAAAAACTTCATCACCCCGTACTTAAAACCGCTTGAATCGACCGAGGTGAATCGGTGCGATTCAAATGGGAATACGACGAGCATATCGTCAGGGTGAAGCGTGAAGATCTCGTTATTTATAAACGCTTTGACGTTGCCTTCAAGAATATATATAAGCTCAACATATTTATGATAATGAAAAGGCCAGTCCGCCTTGTTCGGGTCTCCGTCCGGAAGAAAACGCGGATCCATCTTCTTTGACTGGTCCTCAATAAGGCAGTGAAACGGGATGTTTATGCCGTTTATCTTACGGAGCGCCTCCTGGCGAGCGTCTGACATATCTGCCACCTCCAATCGGATTAATTATAGCAAAAAGCCGCTCTAAAGTCAAGCCGCACAACTTTGAGATGCCCGGCAAGCAAAAAAGAGTTGTTATTTTAAAATGTTTATGATATACTTATACATGGTGATTTTATGAAGCGAAAAGGAATAAAATATTTTCTGAATAATTTTGACTGGCTTTTGTTCCTGGCGGCGATTTTGGCGACCGCAATGGGAATGTTTCTGATATACAGCGCTTCGCTTTCCGGGGGGACAAGCTCGCGAGACGTTTTGGTGCAGTCTGCGGCGCTTGCCGGCGGACTTATTATGATGGCTGTAATATGCTACATAGACTGCGATATTTTTGAGGCGCTCTCGGGCATAATCGGCGTTCTCGGTATCGGTGTGCTTATACTGGTGCTTTTGATCGGAACCGGAGGGGAAGAGGTCGGCACAAAGGGCTGGATCAATTTGGGACCGGTCAGCATACAGCCCTCCGAGTTTGCAAAGATTGCATTCATCATTTCGCTTTCGGCGCACATTTCGCGCGTTCATGAAAAGATAAACGAAAACAAAAACCTTCTTTTCCTGCTTTTGCATTTCGCGGTTTACGCGGGGCTTGTGCTTCTTCAGCCCGACTGGGGAACGGCGATGGTTTTCGCTTTCATCTTTGTCGGCATGCTTTTCATGGCGGGCGTGAAGATAAGATACTTTGCGGGAGCGGTGGGGCTTTTGGTTCTCGCCGCGGTTCCCATTTGGTTTTTCGTGCTGGATAATTTTCAGAAGGCGAGAATCACGACGTTTTTAAATCCCGAGCTTTCGCCGCTGGACGACGGATATCAGGTCTTACAGTCCATGCTTGCGATCGGCTCCGGAAGGATAACCGGAAACGGCTATATGGCGGGAAATCAGACTCAGATGGGATACCTTCCCCAGGCGCGCACGGACTTTATTTATGCGGTCGCGGGCGAGGAGTTCGGATTTATCGGATGCGTTTTGATACTTTTACTGCTACTTTTGATAATCATCCGGTGCTTTTACAATTCACAGAGGGCGCGCGATGTTTTCGGAACGATGCTTTGTGTGGGAGTCGGCTGTTTTTACCTTTTCCACACGGCGGAAAACATCGGTATGTGTATAAACCTTCTTCCCGTAACGGGAATACCGCTTCCGTTTTTCTCATCGGGAGGGTCGAGCCTTATGGCGTCATATATGGCGCTCGGACTTGTCTTAAATGTCCGGCTGAGAAGAAAGGCTTACGGACTTTGGGGATAACCTATACCGGCAGATGACCTCTGCCGGTATAAATTTATACCCAAAGTTTAAAAACACCCCGTATTTACATTAAAAACACCCCTTGTATTCGAAAAAAATCTTGTGTATAATATTACCTAAAAGGAGAGATGAGGTTATGCTTTATAAGAAAAAGGACAGCGCAGAGCTTGATGAAAAGCTTTTTTTAAACCCCACCGCTGAATACAGGGCAACGCCTTTCTGGGCGTGGAACTGCCTGATAGATAAAACCATGGCGTCCGAGCAGATCGACGTGTTCAAGAAGATGGGCTTCGGCGGATTTCACATGCATTCACGCGTCGGCATGGCGATGGAATATTTGGGAAAGCCGTTTATGGATATAGTGAAGTTCTCGGTCGAAAAGGCTAAAAAAGAGAACATGCTTGCATATCTTTATGATGAGGACAAGTGGCCCTCCGGCTTTGCGGGCGGATATGTCACGAGGGACATAAAATTCCGCCAGAGGAGAATGGAATTAAGAACGGAGCATGAGGAGCATTTTTCGCTTGAGGAAGCGGAAAATGAAGGAAAGACTTATCTTTTGGCGACCTATGACATTGTGTTAAATGACGAGGGCGAGCTTTTAAGCTATGACATGATAGGCGAAAACGATGAGCCGCGCGGCACAAAGTGGTTCGCTTATATAAAAACGGCGCAGAATTCCGCGTGGTTTAACAATCAGACTTATGTAGACACCTTAAATAAAAAGGCGATAGATAAATTTATAGATATTACATATAACGCGTATAAGGACGCGGTGGGAGACGAGTTCGGAAAAACCGTTCCCTCCATTTTTACAGATGAGCCGGAGTTTGCGAGAAAAAAGCCTCTCGGCTTTGCGAAAAGCCGCGATTTTGCGGTTTTGCCGTGGACAATGCGCTTAGGCGAGCTTTACGAAGAAAAATACGGCTGCGACATAGTAAAAACGCTTCCGGAAATAATATGGAATCTTGAAGGGGGCAAAGCGTCGCTTTCAAGATACCGCTACCACGATTTTATATCGGAGCTTTTCACGGAGTGCTTTGCCGATAACTGCGGCGACTGGTGCGACAAACACTCGCTTCTTTTCACGGGTCATATGATGGCGGAAAGCACGCTTGAGAGCCAGACGGATTTTTCGGGAGAAACAATGAGAAGCTACAGGGCGTTCTCCCTTCCGGGAATCGACCTTTTGTGCAACTGGCGCGAGTACACGACCGCCAAGCAGTGCCAGTCCGCCGTTCATCAGTACGGACGGGAGGGCATGGCGTGCGAGCTTTACGGCGTTACAAACTGGGATTTTGACTTCAGGGGTCACAAGTTCCAGGGCGACTGGCTTGCAGCGCTCGGCGTTACATTAAGGGTTCCGCACCTTTCATGGGCTTCCATGGCGGGTGAGTCGAAGAGGGATTATCCGGCGTCAATCAGCTATCAGTCTCCGTGGTATGAAAAGTACGGCTACGTTGAAGATCACTTTGCGAGAGTGAACACGGCGCTCACCCGCGGAAATCCGGTTGTTGACGTTGCGGTCATCCACCCGATTGAGAGCTACTGGATAAATTACGGACCTGTGCAGAACACGCGCGATAAAAGAGATGAGCTTGACAGAAAGTTCTCCGATATAACCCGGTGGCTGCTTTTCGGCTCGGTTGACTTTGACTTTATAAGCGAGTCGCTCCTCCCGTCGCAGATAAAGGGGACGGACAAAGCCCTTGAAGTAGGGTGCATGAGCTATAAGGTTGTCATCGTGCCGGACATGGAAACGATAAGGAGCACAACGCTCGATATATTAAAGAAGTTCCGCGCATCCGGCGGAAAGGTCATTTTTGCGGGAAACTGCCCAAAATATGTTGACGCTGATGAAAATGACGGAATAATGGCTTTCTATAGAGAATGTGACAGGGTGCAGTTTGCGAAAACGGAGATACTCGGAGCCTTAAAGGAATACAGAAGGCTTGAAATTTCAAATTCGGACGGGTCAAAGACCAACAATCTTTTATACAATATGCGCTCGGACGGGCGCGATACGTGGCTCTTTATCGCCAAAGGCTTTCTGCCGGACGCTCACGAAGCGGTGCGCGAGGGTGCCGCGAAGGAGAGCGAGGCGCCCCAGCACATTAAGATAAAGCTTTCGGGCGAGTTTATCCCGAAGCTTTACGACACCGTAAAAGGCGAGATAAGGGATATTCCGGCGGAATATGAAAAAGGTCATACCGTTATAGATTATGACCTTTACTACAGTGACAGCTTGTTATTAAAGCTTTCGCCCGGCAAAAAGGAAGGGGCACCGGCTTTAATAGAAAGAAAAGTGCCGGATAGTGCGATCCGCTTCATGGATAAGTTGGATTATGAAAGAAGCGAGCCGAACGTTCTGGTGTTAGACAGAGCAGCCTTCTCGCTTGACGGCGGAGAGTGGCATGATGAGGAGGACATATTAAAGCTTGATAACAAGTGCAGAAGAATGCTTTCGCTGCCCTACCGCGGAGCGGGGGCGCAGCCCTGGACGCTGGAGCCTGAAAAGACAGAGCATTATATAACGCTCTGCTTTAAGGTAAGAAGCGAGATTGAGAAAGACGGTGCGCTTTTGGCGATTGAGGACCTTGAAAAGCTTGAAATAAGCTTTAACGGCGAAAACGTTCCGATAAAGCAGGTCGGCTATCTTGCCGACAAAGCGATAAAGACAACGCGCCTTCCCAAAATCAAAAAGGGCGAAAACATTCTTAAGGTAAAGATTCCGTTCGGCAGGAGGACGAATACCGAGTACTGCTATATCCTGGGCGAATTTAACGTAAAGGTCGAAGGCGTTATCGCAACGATAATTCCCAAGACCGAAAAAATCGGATTTTCGCCGCTTAAGGAGCAGGGCATGCCGTTCTACGGCGGAAACATAACCTACATTTCCGAAATCGAAACCGGCGACTGCGACATAGAGATTGACGCAAACTATTATAAAGGCGCGCTCATCGGCGTGAAGGTTGACGGAAAGGAGAGGGGCGTTATAGCGTACGCGCCTTACCGACTTAAGGTTCCGGGGCTCACAAAAGGCAGGCACAAAATTGAGTTCACGCTTTACGGGACAAGAATAAACACCTTCGGCGGGCTTCACAATGTTATGCAGCCCAAATGGGTCGACCTCGGATTCTGGAGGAGCGAGGGAGACAACTGGTGCTATGAATATGTGCTTAAGGACACCGGAATTTTAAGGTCTCCCATAATATATGTATATAATAAGTAAGCTTTTCCGCCCGGCATTTTGCCGGGCGGAATTTTTTTATAAAACAGCAATTTTGTTATAGTAATCGCAAAAAATTACTATAGACAAGAGAGAACGTTTGTTGTATAATTTTATATGAAAAGGCTTTTTTAAGCTGATTATTTGTAATATATTCATAAAAGGAGGAAACAAAAATGAGGAAATTCTTGTGCGCCGCACTTGCACTCACCCTTGCTTTTTCAGCGGTTGGCGTGTGCTCCGCGGCAAATGAGAGAGTTCTTCTGGCATCGGAAGTGACCGACAAAAACATGCAGATGACGGTTACCAAGGAAAACACTGTCAGAGGACTTGAAAGGAAGGCATATTTCGGATTTGACAATGTTGATCTTACAGGCATCAACTCGGTTGAGGTAAACGCTTACAACAAGATCAGCGGTCAGTCGAACGGCGAAACACTGGCAGTGGTGATTGACGATCCGAATTCAGGAAAGCTTATAGGAACGGTGACGCTTTCCGAGGTGGGAGAGGACATCACGGCGAAGGGTGCGATCGAGCCGACGACGGGCGTGCATAAGTTATACTTCCGCTGCCTGTATGCTACAAACAGCTGGAACGAGATACAGATAAAGAAGATCACGCTTTCACCTAATAAGTATGTAAGCGACAAGGAAACGAAAAAGGTTCCGGATTCGAAAGTGATCGACGTTTACTCAGACACCTGGGTCGCGGTTGACGATATGGGCCGTGCGGTCGCCGACTATGAAGAGGTCGGAGACGTAAAGACCGACACGCGCGAGGTCGGACTGCTTTACTGGGACTGGTTCCATTCCACGGCGGCGAGCAAGCGCGCGACAATAATTTCGGAGATCGTGAACGCTCACCCCGAAGATAAGGAAAACTACAACAGCCCCGTATGGGACACAATGGGAGAGTATTACTGGGCAGAGCCGCTTTTGGGATTCTATAACTCGTATGATTACTGGGTTTACAGAAAGCATGCCGAGATGATCTCAAATGCCGGAGTGGACTCCATATACTTTGACTATTCCAACGGCGGTATCGACTTTATTCCCTGCTTGAATATTCTGGCACAGGCATTCAGGGACGCGAAGGCGTCCGGCGTTGACATTCCGAGAATATCGGCGATGATGACGCTCGGCGGCAAGCCGAGTGACGCGTTCCGCGGACTCACGGCGATTTATTACAATTGCTTTGTCGAGAACGACTATTCGGACATCTGGTATTACTATGAGGGCAAGCCCTTACTTTATGCGAACGCTACATATGACAACGCAATTAAGGACGTTGAGGCAAACTGCACGGTTGAGACCGGTATTCTTGACGGAATAAAGGATTTCTTCACCTACAGAAAGCAGGGCAGAAGAAACTACTATTCCGAAGAAGCGACAGGCTCCAACGAATGGATGTGGCTTGAAAACTTCCCCCAGGTATTGAGAAATAAGGACGCATCGGGAAGACCCGAATTCGTTGTTGTCGGAGTCGGCATCAACCAGTCCACGATATACGGACTTTCGCAGACAGGCGTGTTCTCAGACCAGTACAATAAGGGCAGAGGATACTCAGAGGCGTTCGGCGAGGACTACAGAGACATCGGAAAGAGAAAGGCATATTTCTTCCGCGAGCAGGCGGCGCTTGCGCTTGACGCGGCTCCGAAATTCTTGATGATCGACGGCTGGAACGAGTGGACGGCGATCAGAAACAACGATTACAACGGCTTTAAGAACTCCTTCGTTGACCTTTACGACGATGAGAACAGCCGTGACTTTGAGCCTTCCAAGGGCGTGCTTAAGGATGATTATTACAATCTTTTGTGCGACCTTGTAAGAAAGTTTAAAGGCGTTCGCCCGGCTCCCACGGCTTCGGGAATGAAGACGATTGACGTTACCGCGGACGCATCGGCATGGGACGGCGTCGGCCCGGAATTTTTGAATAATTTCCAGGATTACGAGAGAGACTCCGAGGGCTTTGCAAAGTCTCGCGAGATTGTCGGCGGCGACAAGCTTGAGGCTTGGCATTACACCACAAAGGTCAACAACGCGATAAAGTCTGCCAAGGTGACATTTGATAACGATAACATCTACTTTATGGCAAAGACCGAAAAGGACATCAAGAGGGGCACGGAAAACTGGATGAACCTTTTCATTAACATTGACCGCAATAAGGCGACAGGCTGGGAAGGCTATGACTTCGCGGTTAACGTCGGCGGAGAGGGAGTTATCTCCTCTTATAACGGCGGCTGGAGCAAGGTGGGAGACGCGGCTTATTCCGTATCCGGAAACACGCTTCAGCTTGCGATCCCTAAAAGCCTTCTGGGTGAGACCGGCACGGTCGACCTTGAATTTAAATGGACCGATTCGGTTGCGACGGACGATATATTGAATTTCTATAAGGACGGCACGTCCGCTCCCTTGGGAAGATTTAATTATCTCTTCACCGAAATTGCACAGACCGCGCTTTCCGAGTCTGAAAGAGCGGCGCTTAAGGGAACGACCGTTATCAAGGCTGGCAATAACCGCATGGTAGTATCCGGAGGCAAGATGAACGTTTACGAGGCGGACACGAGAATCACTCCCTATGAGGCTAACGGAACGCTCTATATCCCCGAGGAGACCTTTAACGAGGTTATGGGCTTCGGACACACAAAGACAAGATACGAAGCGGCGTTTAATATGCTCCTGACATACCACTACGATATGAACGATTCTCTTACCGAGATTGAAAACTACATGTGGACATACGGACTTTTGGGCTCGAACGAAGTGAGAGTAAACGGTAAGGTGACATATCTTTCCGCAGCTCCCGTAGCGAAGGACGGCATTATCTACATTCCCGTTTCGATGATAGCTGAGTGCTACGGCTGGACGGTTAAGGCTCTCGGAAACGGCGCATATCAGATAAGCTCTGACGGCGTAAGCGAGGCAATGGTCAATGCCGCGCTCAGCCACATCGGTTAATAAGGAGGGAAAAAGATGAAAAAAATAACTTCATTGCTGCTTGCGGTATTAATGGTTTTCTCTCTCTCAATTGCCGTTTCGGCAGCTGAAACAAAGTTAAACAAGGATGATTCATGGACTATCACCACGTCAAGCCAGATGAACGACGGATCCATGTCGGTAAAGAACGCGTTTGACGGCGATATTGCAACGTACTGGCACACGGTGTACACCTTCCAGGGCACGGAGGTAACGGGGCATGAGGATCCTCCGCACGACATTATGGTTGACTTCGGAAAGACCGTAAAGGTCTCCGGCTGGCGCTATACTCCCAGACAGGACAACGCAAACGGCACATTCTTAAAGTATGAGATATATGCATCAAAGGACGGAAAGACCTTTAATCTCATTTACTCGGGCGATTTTCCCTTTAAGGGCGGCACGAAGAATCAGCCGGCTGAGAAGGCTTCCTGGGGCAATGTGGACATGAGAGCCATAATCGTAAGAGGCGTTGAGACGGTCAAAGGTTACGGCACGGCGGCGGAGATCGAGTTCTTCACCGGCGGAACAGGAACATCGGTTAAAAACGGAAAAGCATATTCCGGCAAGCTTATCGAGGGCTCGGCAAGCACAGGCAATACCGGAAGCACAGGCAGCACCGGCAATACAGCAAGCAAGGACACGGGCGCCGAGACTGTTTCGGGCACACCGGTAAAAAATGACGGCACGTGGAAAATCACCGCGTCGAGCGATGTTAATACCAGCGTTGTGAATGCTTTTGACGGCGATCCCAAGACCTATTGGCACACGGCATATAAAACAAACGAAGCAAAGACAGAGGTCGTTTCGCACGACGAGTGCCCCCACACGATCGACATTGACTTCGGCAAGGAAATGTCGATCTCCGGCTGGCTCTACACTCCGAGAACCGACAACGGCGCAGGCACATTCTTAAATTACAACATATATAAGTCAAACGACGGCAAGAAGTATGAAAAGTTCTTTACCGGAAGCTTTGACTATAAGGGCGGAAACGGCGTTACGAGAGATCCCAAGGGCGCTTCATGGGGCGATCAGAAGATGAAGTACCTCCGCATTGAGGTTACAAATTCGATTTCGGGCTACGGCACGGCGGCGGAGATCACTCTCTACACCGGCGGAACGGGGAAACCCAATGCGACCGGAACGGTTGAGAACGGCAAGGACACCTCCGAGCCCGACGTTTCGGACAGAACAGCCGCGGACGGCACTCCCTTTTATGACAAGGCGGGCTGGAAGGCGGAGGTAAACTCCGAAAAAGGCTCGAATGTCAGCAAAATTTTTGACGGCGATGTTACAACCTACTGGCACTCCGACTACACGGCGGACGGACCGACCGTTACGGGTCACGACAACCCGCCCTACCACTTAATAGTAACGCTTCCCAAGGCAGTTCTGACCTCCGGAATCGTGCTCACTCCCAGACAGGACAATCCCAACGGAAGAATCTTAGGTGCGGACATCTACGTTTCCGACACCGATGACGGCGAGTGGTTCCTCTTGAAAGAGGGAATGGAATTTGCCAACACCACGATTGCAAAAGAGATTGCGTTCACCGCAAACCTTAACATAAAGCGCGTGTGGGTCGAGGTTACAACCGGTAACGGCGGATACGGAACGCTTGCCGAGTTTGACCTTATGGTAAAGAAGGACTCTTTTGAAACCGTTAAATATGCCGATTATGCCGAGAACGAGGAAAAGAACGCGCTCTATGAGATCCCGAGAGACCAGATAAGCGCGGAATTCGCGGGCGAAAACTGGGCAAAGAACATTCCTCAGAATATGTTTGACGGGTCGGAGCAGACCTTCTGGCAGACCGAAGGCATAGCGGCAATGGATTTGCCCGCAGTGCTCACGGTAGATTTAAAGAGCATCTATAAGCTCAAAGAGATCCGCATGCTTCCCAGACAGTCAGCCGACTGCCACGGAACATGGCTCAAGGCATCGGTTTACGGAAGCGTTGACAACGAAAACTGGTTCGTTATAAAAGAGGGGTTGAAATTTAACAAGGACATCTTAATGAAGACCGTTACGTTCGACGAGGAAACGAATGTAAGATACATTGAATTCCAGATTGAAGAGGGCTTTGCGTCGCGTGCGAGCTGCGCGGAGATGACCTTCTGGCAGACGAAGACGGCGAAGGATGAATTTGCAACCGCGAACAGCCAAAAATATGTTCTTAAGATCGGCTCCAACACGATTGAAAGCGAAAAAGGCGGCGTAAAATCGAGCAAGGAGATTGACGTTGCACCCTATATCGTGAACGGCTCCACCATGATTCCCCTCCGCGGACTTTTAGAGGAAATGGGCGCTTCGATTGAATGGAACGGCGCGGATGAGACGATCAAGGTCGACAACGGCTCAAACATTATAAAGCTCCAGATATGGAACTATCTTGTATATGTTTACGGAACACAGTACGGCGATTTAAGATATACGCTTCTTAATCCTCCGATAATCAAGGATTCAAGAACCTTCATTCCCGTGCGTTTCGTATCAGAGCAGCTCGGCTATAATGTTGACTGGGACGCAGCAACACAGACTATCACGATAACAAAATAAATAAACGGGGCTTTTAGCCGCCCCGTAATAAGAAAGTAACGTCCTAAAAGCATCTTTTTCGCGAATTGCTGTGTTAAAAAAGCTCAAAATTATTAATTCTTCGCTTTTTTGCCTTGCACTTCATCGAAAAATCTTGCTTTTATGGTGCCGAGGGGCAGTTTTACGCATTACTTTGCTCTTTTGAATATAAAAAGTACTGTAACCTTAGGTTACAGTACTTTTTTCGTAAAACCATTACTTTCTTATTGCGGACCGGCTTTTGCCCCGTTTATTTATTTTAAAATGGTATAGACATTTTCATTGATGTGTAGTATAATCACAGTAAAAAATGAGGAGGGTGAATATGGTTAAATTCAGTGCTTTTAATAAAGCGGACGATTTTATGTTAAATATCAGGGAAGCGATAAGCTACTGTAAGGAAAACGGCGAGGATGAGCTTTTGTTTGACTGCGGTACATACAGAGTAAAAAAAGAGTACGCCTATGACAAGTGGCTCTCGGTTTCAAACCACGGAAACGGCTTAAAGCGCATAGCGTTCCTTTTGGAGGATATGGAAAATTTCACGGTCGACTTATCGGGAAGCACCGTTATTTTAGAGGACGTTATAATTCCTTTCGCAATCATCAACTGCAAAAACGTCACCATCAAAAATTTTAAGTTAAGAAGTTTAAAGCCGATGGCAGCGGAGGGCGTGATAACCGAGGTGTTCGAAAACGGCTTTTCGTTCAGACCGGCGGACGGCTCAAAGATATTTATTGACGGCGGAGCCTTGTACGGCGGCGAGAAATACGGCGATAACGATAAATTAAGATGGATAAACGAGTGGAGAAAAGATGACGGAATGATCACAGAAAAATACAGTGACATTACGCTTGATAAGTTTAAGTTCACCGGTGAGGAGGACGGGACCATCCGCGGCGAAGGCAAGGCGGGGGTCTCGGATAAAATGACCGCGGGCAATTTTCTCTCGTTTCAGCACACCCACCGCATAGCGTGCGGAGTGTTCATTGAAAGCTCGGTAAACACCGGTATTTTTGACTACACTATTTATAACGGCATCGGCATGGGCGTTATTGCCCAGAACGCGGACACGGTCACGATTGATAAAATGACGGTTATTCCCTATGAGGGCGCGTGCCATTCGATAAATGCGGACGCGACGCATTTTTCGCACTGCAAGGGGCTTATCACGGTTAAAAACTCCCATTTTGAGGCTCAGCTTGACGACGCGCTTAACGTGCACGGAATATATTTAAGGGTAGAGGATATTTTGGGTGACACCGTGATACTTAAGTTTATGCATGAGGAGGCATTAGGCATCGACTGCGTCCGGGAAGGCTCGGTCATAGAATCGTGCGATCCCGAGTCGCTCATTCCGAAAAAGCGCTATAAGGTTACCTCTGTTAAAAAGCTCAATATTGACCATATTGCCGTTACGCTTGCGGAGGGAGCGGACTCCGTCAAGATAGGCGACGACATGGCAGAGGTGTCGTACGTCTGCGACGTGATATTTGAAAACAACACCTTAAAAAACAACAGGGCGAGGGGAATGCTCTTGGCGTCGGCAGGAAAGATAAGAATCGAGAACAACAAGTTCATAACGCCCGGCTCGCCGATAAAGTTTGAGTCCGACGGGGCGTACTGGTTCGAGTCCGGCGGAACGAGGGACGTTTTGATAAAGAACAACGAATTTATAAACGCTCTTTATGTTGCCGGCGGCTGGGGAAGCGTCGGAATAATTGACGTTATGAGAAAGGCAAAGACCGAGGAGGGCAAATATTTCCACGGAACGATAGAGATTTCGGACAATGTATTTAGAAACTGCAAAAAGCCCATTGCCTCCGTAAATAACGCAGAAAAGCTCATTATGAGAAATAACAGGCTTATTGACTGCGAAAACAGCGAGCCAAAACTTGACTACATCAAAGAAATAATAAACGGGTGAGGTTTTCCTCACCCGTTATAGCGTGCCTGAAAGAGCCAAAACTTAGATTAAACGAGTGCGCCGAAAAATCCCTCAGAGTTTTGCATTGCAAAACTCAGCTCCCTTTAGCAAGGGAGCCATATGCCCTCAAGAGCTAAAGGAGGGTGGCTCGCAGAGCCGGGAGGTTTTTTAGGAATACCCGACATATTTCAAGCGTCCAAGATCTCCACGTGGTAGGCAAAATAGGTTTATCGGCATACTCAAACGGGTGAGGTTTTCCTCACCCGTTATTTTCATATTTTGCCCGTGTAGGGCGCAAGAGTCAGCCTTATGAAATAGCCCTTGTCGTGGGAGCAGACGGGACATTCCTCCGGCACCTCGGTACCGGTGAAAATGTGTCCGCAGTTTAAGCACATCCACTCGCAGCTTATATCCGATATGAAGAGCTGATTTTTCTTCATTAGGTCGGAAAAAAGCAAAAAGCGCTCCGCATGGCTTTTTTCTATCGCGGCAATCTTGTAAAACGAAGCGGCGACGGAATCAAAGCCCTCCTCGTGCGCAGTGTCGCCGAACGCACGGTAGACGGTGTCCGCTTCCTCGGTCTCGTTGTGATATGCGCTTTCCAAAAGCTTTATCACAGAGTCGGTCTCCGTCACAGGATATGCTCCGTCTATCTTGATGTTCTGCCCGGCTGCGTCCTTTAAGTGATTTAAAAAGATTCCGGCATGCTCCTTTTCCTGCTCCGCCGTAAAGTCAAACACCGCACTTATCACCTGAAGCTTTGCGGCGTTCGCCTTTTCGGAAGCGAAGGTGTAGCGCATCCTCGCCTGACATTCGCCGGAAAATGCGCGCATCAGGTTTTCTCTGGTTTTGCTTAAGTTAAAATCCACTGTCATAAATATTCCTCCTTTTTAGAGGAGTATTGCCCGAAAGGGACTATTTATTCAAAAACCATATCGCAAATGTCAGATATCCGGCAAAGGTCACCCACAGGATATAAGGAATCTGCAAAAGCCCGGATATGCGCTCTGCCTTATAAAAACGCGCCGTCATCAGGATAATGATTAAAAGGAGCGCCAAAAGCCAGATAAACGCAAATAAAAACGCGCGGAAATTGAAAAATATTATGCTCCAGAAAAAGTTTAGAAATAGGTTTATAAGGTAAAGCCTTATCGCGGATGTGCGGTTTTTTGATGCGGGGGAAAGATACACCCTTGCCGAGCCTATCCCCATTAAGACAAAGAGGACCGACCACACAACGGGGAAAAGCCACGAGGGCGGAGAGAGCGGCGGCTTTATTATTTCATTAAACAGATTTTTCATATTGTCCGAGGTGCAAAGAGCGGAAAGACCGCCGACAATAAGCGGGAAAAGGACGGAAAAAATATACACCTTTGTTTTATATTTCATTATAATCACCCGTACTATTATAGCGCACGGATTATAAAAGTATTCCTCCGACGTCCGTTACATAGCTTCGTTTATACTCGGTCGGCGTGATTCCGCACTGCCTTTTGAAAGCGTCCGAAAAATAGTTCGGGCTTGAATAGCCGAGCGTTTCGCTTATTTCGCACATCGAAAGACCGGAATTTATAAGGTTCATGGCGCGTAGAATTTTTAAATGGTTGAAATATTCCATGACGCCCGTTCCGGCATATCGGCGGAACGTCTTTTTTAAATTGCTTAAGCCCAACCCGCAGAGCGCGGCAATCTCCTCGGATGAAAGATTTTTGTCAATGTTTTCGTTCATAACGCGGATTATTTCCTTGTAGTTTGCGGTGCCCTTCGTCTTTTGCTGGCGCGACTCGGGAATCTGACTTTCAAGAAGCATCAGCAAAAATTTTTCAAGGTTCACCGCGGCGAGCTGATTTTTAAATGGATCGTCAATATCGCGGCAGTAGACTGCGGCGGAAAGCGCCTCGTTTATTATACCGTCGAATTTTTCATTTATCTTGAAAACACCGTTTCCGAGCATATCGAACCCGTTACCGGTGGCGGAAAACGTCATAAATATCACTCGGGGAGAGGTTCCGTCGGCTGACCAGATACGGTGAAACTCCATCGGCTTGTGAAAGATTGCCTCGCCTCCTTCAAGCCGGTAGATTCGTTCGTCCTCCGCGACGCCGATGCATCCGTCCGCGGCATAGACCATTTCCCAGAAATTGTGGCGCTCCCCGTCATAGCGGTAGTCCGGGTCGAACACCGTTTCGAATGCGGAAAATAAAGCCTCGATATTAATAAGCCTTGTTATTTTGAGCATATAGCGCCTCCGTTAAAATAAAAGTGTCTAAAATCATAAAAAAAGTATCTTAAATCATATTGTATTTAGTATAATGATACCTTATAATCATAGTAAAGTCAATACTTAAAGAGGTGTTTTTATGAAAAATAAAATCGGTATAATCTTCAGTTTAGAGGACATTTTAAACGGCAATACGAAGGAGCTTTTCGATTTCGACCTGGAAACGGTTCAGTTAAGGTGCTGGCACCCCGAGAACCTGACAAAGGAAAATGCGAAAAAGGCAAAGGAGGCGCTTTCGGGCAAGCTTGAGATAACGTCTGTCTGGGCGGGCTGGAGCGGTCCCTCCATCTGGAATTTCACGGACGGACCGGAGACGCTCGGACTCGTTCCCGAAACCTACCGTTTCAAGAGAATGGAGGAGCTTTGCCGCGCCATGGATTTTGCCGCAGAGCTTGGAGTGCCGGACGTTGCAACGCATATGGGCTTTATCCCCGAGCAGCCGGTATATCAGGGCTATAAGGGACTTGTGAATGCGGTAAGCTATGTGGGGCGCTATGCGGCGTCCAGGGGGATATGGTTTAATTTTGAGACGGGACAGGAGACCCCCACAACGCTGATGCGAACAATAGCGGACAGCGGGCTTTCAAACCTCGGCGTTAACTTGGATCCGGCAAACCTTATCATGTACGGAAGAGCAAACCCGGTTGACGCGGTCGGAATCTACGGCGACAAGATACGCGGCGTTCATGTTAAGGACGGAATTTATCCGCATGGTGACTTTACAAAACTCGGCGATGAGACGAAGGTCGGCGAGGGCAAGGTCAACTTCCCGGTATTCATGGGAGAGCTTAAAAAAGCCGGCTACGAGGGCGATCTTTACATTGAGCGTGAAATATCGGGCGAGCAGCAGACCAAGGACATTATCGACACGATCAAATATCTTAAGGACATTATAGGTGATTGTAAAAGTAAGGCAGAAACAGATAGACAAAAGCAATCAGCCGAGAAAAAGGGATGATGCATAAAAGCAAATGGAACATTTGGGTAATGTAATCACAGTATTTCTGTTTGAAGCGAGTAAAGTATGAACCGTCAGGGACTTTATCAAATCCGCAGAAATTACGAAGCTCATCTGAACACTTTAAAACAAGGATAAGCTGAGAGTCATAACTGAAAGCAAAAAGCTTCTGAATAATCAAGGCTTTGATAAAGCTTACAAGATGATATTTATGCTTTCTGCCAAAAGTGTTGTAAAAGGCACGGTGAAAATCATATGAGATTAAAGAAGAGGAATCAATATGCTTTTCCAATAGTGAAATAAGCTCAGATTTCTTTTCAGTAAAGGATGTATTAACATCCTCGTAAATGTCAAAAAGTGATATTTGCGAAAATTTATTATTAGGCATGATTTTTTCTCCGTTTTTTGTTTGGCTTGTTATTTTTTTCAACTTAATTATACCATAAAAACGGAGAAAAATCATCATATATCAATCAAAAAAAGCCGCTTGAAATCTGGCTTTCCAGACTTTCACAAACGGCTAGTTAAATTTTTATAAAAGGAGAATTGTAATTTGAAGAATGTAATTAATATTGTTAATTTTATAAGAGGATGGGATCAAAGAGTGAGTTTTGACCTCAAAGAATCGGTCGCAGAGCAGGCAAGGCTTGCCGAAGAGTACAATCTGCCGGTAACATTTTTATATCAGTATGACGCCATGGTACAACCGGAGTATATAAATATCCTCAAGGATTGCAAAGCTAAAACAGAACTTGGTGTATGGATAGAGTGCTCAAAAGTATTAATTGAAGCCGCAGGACTTAAATGGAGGGGCAGAGAAGGCTTGGTATGGGACTGGCATTCCTGCGTTGACATGACTGTCGGATACACCACGGACGAGAGAAGGCTCATAATAGACGAAATCATGCGATGCTTCAAGGAGCTTTTCGGTTATTATCCAAAGACAGTGGGCAGCTGGGCGCTGGACGCATACTCAATAAAATATATGGAGGAAAATTACAATATCGATGCCGCTATGATTTGCAAGGATCAGTGGGGAACGGACGGTTATTCACTTTGGGGCGGATATAACAGCAGCGCATATTATCCGTGTGTTAATAATATATTCTGCCCTGCACAGGACAAAGATCAGCAGATAAATGTGCCTGTGTTCAGAATGTTGGGCAGCGATCCGGTCGATCAGTATATGAGCGGCATAGGCAGCGAAAGACAGGACGTCGAAAGCATGGAGCCGGTTTACGCAGCTTCGGGGGCGGATCGTAACTGGGTTGAATGGTATTTGAAAGAAACCTTTAACGACCGAAGCCTTGGACTGAATTACTGTCAAGCAGGTCAGGAAAATTCCTTCGGCTGGGACGCGATGAAAAACGGATACATTATGCAGATGCAGCTTTTCGATCAAAAACGGAATTTAGGAGAAATAGATTTTGAGCTTGTATCGGAAACTGCCAGAAAATATAAGGAAACATATAGCATGACACCGGTCAGAACGGAGGAAGCGCACAAGGAAAACAGCAGTACAATCTGGTACAACAGTAAATATTACAGGAGTAATCTTTACTATCGCGATAATCAGATTTTGCTTCGTGATATATTTGTTTTTAACGAGAAATACAGAGAGCGCTATTTTGATACGGTAACAGTTGACGAAAATCTTTATTTTGATAATCTTCCGCTTATAGATTGCTTCAGATGGAGCAAGGACGGCAAGATAGGTGGCGGCTATTTCAAAAAAGACGGCAGAGCTGTAACTGCGGTTAAGGATTTTACCGTGCATAAAATCGATGACAGCACAGTTTACGCCGATATAGAAACCGAGGACGGCGTTATACGCTTGACCTTTAGAGAAAAAAGCATAGTATTTGACTTTCCGTCGGACGGATATACATTTAAAACGGTTATTTATAAGGGCAAAAATCCGGTTATCGGATTTGAGAAAGGCAGAATACTGTGCAGGTACTGTGATTTTGATTTTGCCGCAGTGCTTTCAGACGCAGTCTGCGAAATCCATGAAGATGGATATGTGATTATCCCCGATAATAAGTCGTTTGAAATTAAATTTTGAGAAGTTTAGATATTTATAATATAGATATTTGTCAGATGATAGAGAGCAGGCGGCATATTAAAATAGATATTATTGGTGACAGTGTTTCATATGGATTAAATTATTGCAATAATGATTATTGAATCGAGGTACAAAATGGATATCAGCGCAAAATGGATATGGTGTAGGAAATGCTACGAAAAAAACGAATATGCAGATTTTCTTTTGGAAGCCGACATAAATGAAGTTGATGAAAATGCAGTTTTTTGTATAAGTGCTGACAGTGAATACGTCCTGTGGATAAACGGACAGTTTGTGAATTGCGGACAATATGACGATTATCCGTCCGAAAAAGTATATGATACTCTGAATGTAGGGCAATATTTACATAAAGGAAAAAATATTATAGCTATAACGGCGTATTATCAGGGAGAAAAGAGCTCTCAATATATGAAGGGTGAACGGGGGGTTTGTTTTTCTCTTCAAAATTACAAGAATGTATTCGTCAGCTCAAAAAATGTGAAATGCAGAATTTCAAAAACCTTTACCTGCGGTCAAATACATAAAACAACCTTACAGTTGGGATACGGGTATGTATATAATGCAAATGGAGAAGATGATTGGATTTATAAGGAAACAGAAAATTCAGAGTGGTCATTTGCCGAAGAAAAAGATATAACTACCTGTCTAATGAAGCGTCCCATAAAAAAATGTACTATTGAAGATACATTAAAAGGTCGGATAACGGCACAGGGATATTTTCTGCGCAGTGAATCAGAGGGAAGCATTGCATATCTTATGCACAGCGATTATCTTTCCCATAGAGAATTCAATGATATATTCGAAGGGAGTAGGAATTTCCCCATAAAATCACTTGTCAAAGAAAATAAGGGTATTTATATTCTGGTTGACTTGGAAAAAGAACGCTGCGGATATTTAACTTTCTCTATCATCGCAAAAGGCGGTACTGTTTTAGACATTGCTTACGGAGAGCATCTTAAAGATTTGAGAGTCAGATGTGAAGTCGGTGGAAGAAACTTTGCTGACAGATATATATGCAAAGACGGAAAGCAAGAATTCACATATTTCTTCAAAAGAATTGCAGGACGGTATATTCAGATACATATAGATAATCCTGATGGGCTGTTTATAGAATACATCGGTATAAGAAATACAACATATCCGCTTATTCAGACCGGTAAATTTATCTCAGAGGATTCCCTGCACAATAAAATATTTGATGTGAGCATTGATACTCTTAAACTTTGTATGCATGAGCATTATGAAGATTGCCCGTGGAGGGAACAGGCTCTCTATGCATACGATTCAAGAAATCAGGCATTGGCTGGATATTATGCATTTGGAGAATTTGATTTTGCAAAAGCCTCCTTGGAGCTATTGATAAAAGGAGTTAAGGAAAAAGGCCAGCTTAACATATGTGCACCTACTGATGAGAGTATTACTATTCCTTCGTTCAGCATGTGGTGGATATTGGAAATGAAGGAGTATACAGAGTATAGCGGTGATATGTACTTTGTTGATAAATATTGGCATGTTGTTGAAAAAATGCTATGCGAGTACACCGCAAGTATGAATAACTATATCGCAAAGCCTCCTTTAGGAGAAATATACTGGAATTTCTATGAGTGGTCAGACGGGTACACAGGAACGGAGGAAAAAATCAAGGAGCTTAGGAATACGACTGTCTTTGAAGATTGTATATATAATCTTATTTTATATACAATTATAAAATGTACTTTGTGGCTTGCTGGTCTGTCAGGAAAGAAGGATTTTGTAGATAAGTATTCCGAATTGCTTGAGAATATGAAGGAGAGTATTAATCAGACCTTCTGGAATGAAGAAAAACATCTTTATGCAACATATAAAACTGATGGAGAGCTTTTTCATTACGGAGAGCTTACTCAAGCATTGGCTCTTTACAACCAAATATGTGATGGAGAAAAATCCGAACATTTATGTAATGCACTTATTAACAATGAAGAAATTATACCGATTACATTAAGTTATTCTGTATTCAAGTACGAAAGTATTTTAAAACATAATAAAAAGTATGCCAAATACGTTTTTGATGATATTGCCCAAAAGTGGGGAGGTATGCTTTTTGACGGTGCAACAAGCTTTTGGGAAACCTTAATAGGAAGCGAGGATTTTAATGGTGCAGGCAGTTTGTGTCACGGTTGGTCTGCGATTCCCGTGTATTTATATTTAAAATATGCTTTTAAGGACATTATGAAGGGAGAATAATTATGATTACAGTTGGATTAATAGGCTGCGGCGGAATGGGTGCAATGCATGCAAACTGCTATCTTGCGCTTGCCGACAAGGTGAAGCTTGTCGCGATCGCCGATCTTTCAAAGGAAAAAGCAGAGAAGTATTTAAGTGCCTCCGGTGCGAAATATTATGAAACGGGCAAAGAGCTTTTGGAGAACGAAAAGCCCGATATTATCGACATCTGCCTGCCGACATATCTTCACACGGAGTATGCGGCCATGGCAATGAAAAAAGGCGCGTGCGTATTTTTGGAGAAGCCCGTCTGCTTAAACGAGGAGGAGGCGAAGCTTCTTCTCAAAACGAAAGAGGAGACCGGCGCGAAGATTCAGATCGGCCAGGTAGTCCGCTTCATGAACGAATATGTTTACCTGCGCGACGCGGTTAAAAGCGGCACCTACGGCAAGGTGAAAAGCGCGTATTTTTACCGCCTTTCTTCCGATCCTCACTGGTCGTGGGAGGATTGGTTCAACGACTGGAAAAAGAGCGGAACCGTTGCGCTTGACCTTCATGTGCATGATGTGGACGTTATGCGCTACATATTCGGCGAGCCGGATCGTGTTACTGCAGACGTGACGAGAAATTCCGACGGTGTGATAGACCATATTTATGCCGGATTCGGCTACGGTGATATGGTGGTTAAGTCCGAGGGCTGCTGGGACATGGTGGACGGCTATCCCTTCTCGGCTGGCTTCAGAGTTTGCTTTGAGAAGGCGACGCTGGAGCATAACGGTCGCCTTACCGTGAGAACCGACAAGGGCGAGTGCTTCACTCCCGAGTTTAAGTCAGAGTGCGATATGGATGTCGACATAGGAATCAACGTTTCAAACCTCGGCGCGTACTATACCGAGATAAAGTATTTCATCGAAAACATCATCGAAGGAAACGGCGAAGAGATTGCGCCGCTTTCCGAGGGAATCGCCTCAGCAATGTTGGTAAAGAAGGAAATCGCCTTGGCAGGCGGAGAAAAGATATGAGCTAAGCTCATATCTTTTCTTTTTTAAAATAACAGTGGACGAACGGTATATTTTGTGCTATATTATAAAAAGAGAGGACTGATTTTAATGAAGCACGGATTTTTTAAGGTTGCCGCGGCGACCACAGAAATTAAAACGGCAGATCCCTTTTTTAACGCGGAAAAAATCATGGAAGCGATGGAAAATGCAGAAAAGGAAGGCGTTAAGCTGCTCCTTTTTCCGGAGCTTTCCGTAACCGGATATACCTGTAACGACCTGTTTTTTCAGGACAGATTAAAGACCGGCGCTCTTGAGGCGCTTTATGCCATAAAGGAAAAGACTAAGGAAACGGGCGCCGTTACCGTTATCGGGCTCCCGCTCGAAAAAAACGCAAAGCTTTATAACACGGCGGTGTTTTTGTATAAGGGGAAGCTTTTGGGCGTTGTTCCCAAAAGCTTTATCCCGAATTACGGGGAGTTTTACGAATGCCGCCATTTCACTCCCGCGCCCGAAACAAACGGGGAGATAACTGTCGGGAAGGAGAGCTGTCCTTTCGGAACGAAGCTCATTTTCGCCTCCGAGGAGTCCCCGGAATTAAAGATAGCGTGCGAGATATGCGAGGACCTCTGGGTTCCCTGTCCGCCCGGTATAGGGCATGCCATGGCGGGGGCGACGGTAATTGTAAATCCTTCGGCGAGCGATGAGCTCATCGGCAAAAAGGAATACAGGCGCGCGCTCGTTTCGTCGCAGTCATCGCGCCTTTTGGCGGCATATATGTATGCCGACGCGGGATACGGCGAGTCCACACAGGACATGGTTTTCGCGGGACACAATCTTATTGCGGAAAACGGAAGTATTTTAGCGGAGAGCGATTTATTTAAAAACGGAATGATAATAACCGAGGTTGACCTAAAAAAGCTCTCGAACGAGAGAATGAAGCAGAACACCTTCAAATCGGACGATTCGGGCTATGAAACCGTATATTTCTCCATGCCCGTTGCCGAAACACGCCTTACGAGAAAGATAGAAAAGCGCCCCTTCGTGCCCGAGGATGAGGGAAGGAGAAAAGAGCGCTGCGAAACAATTCTGGAGATACAGTCCGAAGGTCTTAAAAAGCGCATTGAGCACACTCACTCAAAGACCGCGGTCATCGGAATTTCGGGAGGGCTTGATTCAAGCCTTGCTCTTTTGGTGACGGTGCGCGCCCTTCAGAAATTAAACCGCCCGATGACGGATATCCTGGCGGTCACAATGCCGTGCTTCGGCACAACAAAGAGAACGAAAAGCAACGCCGAGCGCCTTTGCGAGGCGATAGGGACAAGCTTTATGACCGTGGATATAAAGGACACGGTAACGAGCCATTTTAAGGACATCGGTCACGATATCAATGACCTTAACGTCGTTTACGAGAACGGTCAGGCGCGCGAGCGCACAAAGGTACTGATGGACCTTGCAAACGAAAAAGGCGGAATGGTCATAGGCACGGGCGACTTATCCGAGCTTGCACTGGGCTGGGCGACTTATAACGGTGATCACATGTCGATGTACGCGGTGAACGCCTCCGTGCCCAAAACGCTGGTGCGCCATATCGTGAAATACGTTGCGGACACGGCGGAAAATCCCGAAATGAAGGAGTCACTTTATGATATTCTGGCAACACCGGTGAGCCCGGAGCTTCTTCCGGCTTTGGACGGGGAAATATCGCAAAAGACCGAGGAGCTTGTCGGTCCTTATGACCTTCATGATTTTTACCTTTATCATATGGTCCGCTTCGGCTTTTCCCCGGAAAAGATATTAAGGCTCGCGACTTACGCTTTCGGGGACGAATATGATGAGGCGACCGTGAAATTCTGGCTTAAGACCTTTATAAGAAGGTTCTTTTCGCAGCAATTTAAAAGGTCGTGCCTGCCGGACGGTCCGAAGGTCGGCACCGTCACGCTCTCACCGAGGGGCGACTGGCGCATGCCGAGCGACGCGTCGGCTGATGCGTGGCTTTCCGAGGCAGAAAAATTATAATTAAAAAGCCGGTCCGCGATAATAAAGTAACGGTTTTACTTTTAAAAAGTACTGTAGCCTAAAGTTACAGTACTTTTTAATGATTAAAAGAATCAGACGGTGCGTAAAACTGCCTTCCGGCACCATAAAAGCCGGATTTTTCGATGAAGTGCAAGACAATTTAATAAAATCTTAATGATTGTATGAATATTATTTTAATATCCGTGCGCTATAATGGCACATGGAAGGAGGAGAGAAATGAAAAACAGTAAAATACTTGTTGCGGATGACGATAGGGACATTGTAAGAAGCATTGAGATCTATCTTTCCGGCGAGGGGTACACCGTCCTTTCGGCATATAACGGCGAGGAGGCTTTAGACCTCGCGACGGAGAACGACATCGAGCTCATGATTCTGGACGTGATGATGCCGAAAATGAACGGAATCGACACGCTTTTGCGCCTTCGCGAAAGAAAGAATATCCCTGTTATCATGCTTTCGGCAAAGAGCGAGGACTCCGACAAGATATTCGGACTCACCGCCGGGGCGGACGACTACATAACAAAGCCGTTTAACCCGTCCGAGCTTATCGCGCGTGTGAAATCGCAGCTTCGGCGCTATACCATGCTCGGCGGAAGCGTGAAACGGGAAAGCGAGATAGTGATCGGCGGTCTTAAAATCGACAAAGACGAGGCAAAGGTAACGGTTGACGGGGAGGAGAAAAAGCTCACTCCGATCGAATACAAAATACTTTTGCTTCTGGCGGAAAATGCCGGGAAGGTTTTTTCGGGCGAGGAGATATATACCAGGGTCTGGAATGAGGACGTGTTCATTAACGACAACACGATTGCCGTGCACATCCGCCATATCAGGGAAAAGATTGAGATAAACCCCAAGGAGCCGGAATATCTTAAGGTGGTCTGGGGAATCGGCTATAAAATCAGAAAGGAATGATGAAATGAAGAAGGTTATGTATTCGCCGGTTACAAAGACGATAGCCATAGCGCTTGCGCTCATCTTTGTCTTTGCGGCAAGCTTTGAGCTTTTGGAAGTAGTGACCGATGTTTTTAACCGCGGAAACATAAAATTAACGGCGGACGATATTATTTATGACAAGCTCTCGCGCTCTGCCGAGGAATTAAGGCGCTTAGATGTGCTTGACGGTGATTCGGTCGGCGCGGTGGCGGATAACTACGGTCTTTGCTATGAAGCGTATGAAGGCGGAGTAAAAATCGGCAATTCCGGCGGCGTTGAGACAGGGGAGGACACATATTCTCTCACATGCAACGTGGAGGACGGAAAAATAGTGTCCTACCGCTTAAGCTACGAGCCATATACAGAGGCGATCGGAAACGGTCAGAATATTTATTTTTACGCGACGGATAAGACCTATAAGGAGGCGGTAAAGGAATCAAAGGCGCTGACGGACGCACTCATAAAGCGCTGCATCCCGATTTTTGCCTGTGCGATAGCCGTGTTCTTTATATGTGTTTATCTGGCGGCTGCGGCTTGTCACAAAAAGGACGGGGAGCTTTCTGCTCTCGCAATCGACAAAATGTATACCGAGATAAACCTTTTCTTAATGCTCGGATTTTCTCTTGCGATTTTGTTTGTGCTGATCGTTTTCTCGGAATACGGCACATATTTTGAAAATAACGGTGTTCCGGCGCTTGCAAGTGCCGGAATAACCGCCGCGGCATTTATAATCGGAGCGCTCGCACTTTCTGATGTCAGAAAGCTTAAAATGCACACCTTCATAAAGCAGAGCATCACATATAAGGCGCTCCGCTTTGCAAAGAAAATTATAAAAAAACTCTGGGATTTCGGTTTCGGGACCTACAGGGCGCTTTCGGGAAAGGGCAAGGCGCTCGCCGCGCTCGGAATATTCTTCCTGTATTCGGCAGTAACGGCAATTTCGTTTCCTTCGGGCTTTCTTCTTGCGATAGCGGCGACGGGCGTTTTGGCAGTATATGTAAGCCGTGCGGCATCGGACTATGACAAGATAATGTCCGGCATGGAAAAAATCAAGCAGGGAGACACTTTGGTCAAGATAGACGGTGTAGAGGACGCGCTGCTTATGCCGATCGCGGCAGGAATCAACACGCTCGGCGACGGAATCGAAAAGGCGGTCAACGAAAAGGTGAAGTCCGAACGCATGAAGTCGGAGCTTATCACGAACGTTTCGCATGATTTAAAAACGCCGCTTACCTCAATCATAAATTATTCCGACCTTTTGGTAAAGGAGAGCCTGACCCCGGCGGAGGCGAACGATTATGCCGAAATCATCAGCATAAAGGCGGGAAAGCTTAAAAAACTCACCGAGGATCTTTTTGATATCTCAAAGGTGCAGAGCGGAAACGACGATGCGATATGCGAAAAGCTCAGCCTTTCCACGCTTATTGCCCAGGCGATGGCGGAGGAGGAGAGCGAAAACGAAAAGAGCGGGCTTGAATTTTTGGTCAATATCCCCGAGGGAATAAACGTTCTCTGCGACGGGAAAAAGATGTCGCGCGTTTTTTCAAACCTCATCGTAAACGCAAGGCTCTATTCGCTTTCCGGCACAAGAGTGTATATTGACGCGGCGGAGGAGGGAAACTTTGCGGTCGTTACCTTCAAAAACATCGCGTCATACAAAATTAATTTTACTGGAGAGGAGATTACCGAGCGCTTTGTGAGAGGCGACGAGGCGAGAAGCTCCGAGGGCAGCGGGCTCGGGCTTTCGATTGCCAAGAGCTTTACAGAGGCGTCCGGCGGAAGCTTTGCCGTAACGGTTGACGGAGATTTATTTAAAGCTACTGTCCGCCTTAAAAAAGCATAAAAAAAGAGAGGCTTTAGCCGGTCCGTGATAAGAAAGTATCGGTTTTGCGTAAAAAGCACTGTAACCTTATGGTTACAGTGCTTTTAGGACGTTACTGTTTTATCACGGGACGGCTCTCCCGCTCTTTTTTACTTCGTTATCGTGATTACTCTTGTTTCTCCGTTCCAGTCAACAGTCGCTCCGAGTGCCTCGGACACTGCGCGGAGGGGAATCAACGTGCGCCCGTCCTTTATTACCGGCACAACGTCAAGAGTTATGTTCTTGTTCTCCTGTGTGGAAACGTCGCAGTAATTAAGAATCGACGCTCCGATTTTAAGAACGATGATTTTTGTTCCCGATGTTGCAATGATCATCTGCTCTTCACCGATCCAGTTAACGTCCGCTCCGAGCGCCTCAAACACCGCGCGCATCGGAACCATTGTGCGCCCCTCGGTGATTTCGGGCGGAACATCAGTCACAAGCGGCTTTGAGTTGACCGTAATTTGGATTTCACCTTCTGCAAATGCAAAAAATGAGAAGCAAAGCGTGAAGGCAAGCAATAATAACATTATTCTTTTCATTTCATAACCTCCTAAATTATATATTAATTATACACTTATAAAAGGCGGTTTGTCAACAGTAAGGAAAGTTTTTATTGAAAAAATGAAGATTATGTTGTAAAATAAAAGAAAGGGGGCTTTTTTATGTACTATTGTATATTGGCAGAGGGTTTTGAAGAAATTGAGGCTCTCACGGTGACGGACGTTTTAAGGCGTGCCGGAGTGAACGTTAAAAACGCGTCCGTATCGGGCGAATATGTTTCGGGCGCTCACGGAATAACGGTAAAGAGCGACTGCCTTTTAAGCGACGCATTGAAGGCGGGGGACGCTGAGGGCGTGATACTTCCGGGCGGAATGCCGGGAACGCTCAACATTAAAAAAAGCGATGAAGCTTTAAGGCTTATAAAAGAAGTGTTTGAAAAGGGGCTTTTGACGGCGGCGATATGTGCGGCGCCCTCGGTTCTGGGCGAAATGGGAATACTTGAGGGCAAAAGGTGCACCTGTTATCCAGGATTTGAGGATAAGCTTAAGGGCGGCATTTTGTCAGAAGAAAATGTGGTTGCGGACGGCAATGTGATAACCTCGCGCGGACCGGGCACGGCGCTTTCGTTTGCGCTTGCGCTTTCCGAATATATCACAAAAAAGGACTCATCCGCCCTTTCGGAGCAGATGATATACTCTTTATGAGGTGATGGTATTGAAAAAAAGAATTATCACGGCGGCTGCGGTTTTTCTGGCTCTTTTACTTATTTTTGCGGCGGCGGATTTTTCCGGCATTATAAAAGGAAAAAGCGTGACCGTTAAGGTCGAGAGCGGAGAAGGACTTTCTTCCGTTGCAAAAAAGATGAAAAAAGAGGGCGTTGTTTTTTCGTCCCGCCTTTTTGAGGCGTACGCCGTGATGAATAAGGCGGACGCGTCCGTTCAGGCGGGAAGCCACAGAATGAATAAACACATGGGCTTTAAAAATGCCGTAAATGAGCTTATAAGCCCGGGAATCAGCGACGGCGCGGTCAGAATGACGGTGCCGGAGGGGTTTGAGATATACCGCCTTGCAGACAGGGTGAACGAGACCTTCGGGATAAGCAATGAGGACTTTTATGCCGCCGAAAAGGAAAACTACGACATTGCCTTTACAAAGGAAATTCCGAACCGCGAGAACCGCTATGAGGGCTATCTTTTCCCCGATACATACGAGTTTTCCTCATCGGCGACGGCGGAGGATATCACCGAAAGGATGCTAAAGAGGTTCTCAGAGATATGGACGGACGAATATAAAAGCCGTGCAAAGGAGCTTGGCATGACGATGGACGAGGTCATTATCTTAGCTTCCATCATCGAGCGCGAAGCGGGAAACGAGGGCGAAATGGGCAAGGTATCCTCCGTTTTTCATAACAGGCTGAAGATCGGCATGCCGCTTCAGTCCTGCGCGACGGTGCAGTATATATTAAAGGAGCGCAAGGCGGTCTTATCAATAGAGGACACGAAGATTGATTCGCCCTACAACACGTATATGTATAACGGGCTGCCGAAGGGACCCATCGCAAGCCCGGGCAACGCGGCGATACGCGCGGCGCTTTATCCCGAGGAGACGGATTATCTTTATTTCAAGGTGACAGGTGACTCCGTGACGGTATTTTCAAAAACACTTGAGGAGCACAATTCAAAATGAACGAAGAAAAATTTTCGGGCAAGAGCGCACTTTATAAAAAGTACCGCCCGTCATACCCTAAAGAGGCAATAGAAAAAGCCGCCTCGCTTTCGGACTGCGAGGTTCTTTCGGACATCGGGAGCGGGACGGGAATATTCACCCGCCTTTTAGCGCCGTATTTTAAAAAGGCGTACGCCGTGGAGCCGAATTCGGACATGCGCGCCGAGGCGGAGGAAAGCTTTTCGGGCACAAACATCATAAGCCTTTCGGGCACGGCGGAAAGAACGGGGATAGAGGGAAAGACCGTTTCTCTCGTCACCGCGGCGCAGGCGTTTCACTGGTTTGACAAAAAGGCGTTTAAAAAAGAGTGCGAAAGAATATTAAAGCCGGGCGGAAAGGTTCTTCTCATCTGGAACGAGAAGGATCAAAAAGACGCGATGATAAAAGAGCTTTTTGATTTGAATAAAAAAATAAGCCCGTCGTTTTACGGCTTTTCCGGGGGCGAGGACCAGGCGAAAACCGTGTCGGAATTCTTTTCGGGAAGGTTTGAGGAGTGCTCTTACCGCAACGGAGTTTTTTATGACGAGGAGAGATTTATCGGAAGGAACCTCTCGTCAAGCTACGCGCCGGGAGAGGACGACGAAAATTACGGGGACTATGTTTCGGCGCTTAAATCGCTCTTTTCGGAATATGAAAACGGCGGTCTGGCGGAATTTCCTTATAAAACACATCTTTACTTCGGAGGACTTGAATGAAATTAAAAAGATTGGTTTCGCTTTTGCTTATTTTAATACTGGCGCAGTGCCCCATAGCCTTTGCAAAGGAAGATATCACAGTTATAGTCAGCGGCGAAAAGGTGGAATTTGACGTTGAGCCGGAAATTACCGACGGGCGCACGATGGTTCCCGTCCGCGCGATATTTGAGGCGATGGGAGCGACCGTTTCGTGGGACCCGGATTCTAATGCGGTGACGGCTGAAAAGCTCGGCAGAACCGTGGAATTCGTGATAGGCGAGAAAGAGGCGGACTATTCGGGGAAAAAGATAAAAATGGACGTGCCCGCCGTGATAAAGGAAGGCAGAACTCTTGTTCCGGCACGCTTTTCGGCTGAGGGGCTGGGCTACGTTGTTTCGTGGGATTCTAAGAGCAAGACCGTAACTATTGACCACGACACTTCAAAGCTTTATTACTACAGCGACGGGGTGACGCCGGACTACGGCGCGCTTTATGACCTTGAGTGCGTGGAGGCGGAAAACGGGGTCTTTATCTATGACATAAAGGACATTGCGTCCTCCGACCCCGAAATTTCAAGCATTAAGGATTATATGGACATCCTGTATGAGACAGGCTTTAGCTTTATGGGCGATGAAAAGGTGAGAGAGGACGAAATAGAGGGCACTGTGTACACATTTTTAAAAGGCGACAGGGGCGTTTCGATCGGGCTTTTGAAGGCTTTCGGGGACGACGGACTTTATATATCGCTTTTTAATAAGTCGGAACTTAAATAAAATCCTTGACACGGCACGCATAAGTATGTTAAAATGAATTATAGTTAAATAGCATTTGCGGTTACTGACGGGGAAAGGGCTTTTCGCTCTTTATAAGTGGAGCACCACAAAGGAGCCGCAGATGAGTTTTTTAAGCCGACCGTCTGGGCGCATTTACTTCTTATATGGGAGGTAAGTGCGCCCTTTTAGTTTTTTAGGAAAGGAAGATAAAAAATGAAAAAGGTTGCAATAGTAATGGGCTCGGACTCTGACATTCCGGTTGTATCAAAGGCGACGGAAATTTTATCGTCGTTTGGTATTCCCTATGAGGCTCACATTTACTCGGCGCACAGAACGCCTTACGAGGCGGCGGTATTCGCGCGCAATGCAAAGGAGGAGGGCTTCGGCGTTATTATCGCAGCGGCGGGAATGGCGGCGCACCTTGCCGGCGCGCTTGCGGCAAACACGGTTCTGCCGGTTATCGGCATCCCGTGCGAGTCGGGCAAGCTTTCGGGGATGGACGCGCTTTTATCCACCGTTATGATGCCACCCGGAATCCCGGTCGCGTCTGTCGGAGTGGACGCAGGCAAAAACGCCGGAATACTGGCTGCCGAAATTCTGGCGGTCGGGGACGGAGAGCTTTATGAAAAGATAACTGAATTTCGCAGAAAAGAAAGCGAAAAGGTAATTGAAAAAGACAAAAAACTTTCACTTTAATTTTTAAGGAGGCAATTGTATGGAAAAAAGAGAAATGCTCTACGAAGGAAAGGCAAAAAAGGTTTATAAGACGGATGACGACAATCTCTACATCGTTTCCTACAAGGATGACGCAACGGCGTTTAACGGGCTTAAAAAGGGCACGATAAGGGGAAAAGGCGTTGTTAACAACAAAATGTCAAATTACCTCATGGGGCTCCTTGAAAAAGAGGGGATACCGACTCATTTCGTTAAGGAATTAAACGACCGCGAAACGCTTGTCAGAAAAGTTAAGATAGTGCCTCTGGAGGTTATTGTGAGAAATACGGCGGCGGGGTCGTTCTCAAAAAGATTCGGAGTTTCCGAAGGGACCAAGCTCTTAAACCCGACTCTTGAATTTTGCTATAAGGATGACGCGCTGGGCGACCCGATGGTAAATAACTACCACATAACGGCATGCGGCTGGGCGAAAAAAGAGGAGCTTGATACTATCACGGACTACACCTTTAAGATAAACGCGTTTTTGAAGGAATTTTTCAAAAAGATAAATATTGACCTTATCGATTTTAAAATCGAGTTCGGAAAGACAGGGGACGGGGAAATTATTCTGGCGGACGAGATATCGCCCGATACATGCCGCTTCTGGGATTCCGAGACGCACGAAAAGCTTGACAAGGACAGGTTCAGAAGGGACCTGGGCAATGTTGAGGAAGCATACAGTGAAATGATGAAGAGGATCTTCGGAGGTAATTAATGAGCAGTTTGAGAGAAGAATGCGGCGTTTTCGGAATCATCAAAAATGAGAAATCGGACGTTGCACATGACGCATACTACGGGCTTTTCGCACTTCAGCACAGAGGGCAGGAGAGCGCCGGAATAGTGGTAAACGACGACGGGCTTTTTAAAAGCTATAAGGATGTCGGACTGGTGAACGACGTGTTTGACCGCGAGGCAATAGCCTCTCTCGGCGAGGGCAATATGGCGGTCGGTCACGTCAGGTACGGAACGACGGGAACTGACGGGCGGCTCAACGCCCAGCCTGTCATGGTGAACCACATAAAGGGAAGAATGGCGCTTGCCCATAACGGAAATCTGACGAATTCCTATGAGCTTCGGAGCATGCTTGAGCTTTCGGGCTCAATCTTTCACACCACGAGCGACACGGAGGTCATAAGCTACATCATAACCAAGGAGCGCATAAATTCAAAGAGCATTGAAGAGGCGATCGGCAAGGCGATGGGCATTATAAAGGGTGCGTACTCGCTTGTTATCATGTCGCCGTCAAAGCTTATTGCCGTGCGCGATCCCAACGGGTTCAGACCGCTCTGCTACGGTGTGACAGAGGACGGCGGATATGTCATCGCCTCCGAGAGCGCGGCTCTTGACGCGGTGGGAGCGGAGCTTGTGCGCGATGTGCGCCCCGGCGAAATTATCGTTTTTTCAAAGGAAGGAGTAAAAAGCATAAAGGACAGATGCAATGACGCAAAGCAGTCCGTCTGCGTTTTTGAATACATTTATTTTGCACGCCCCGACTCGGTGATTGACGGATGCTCGGTTCATTCGTCGCGCCTTCGCGCGGGCGCTTTTTTGGCTCTGGAGCACCCCGTTCAGGCGGACATTGTGATAGGCGTCCCGGATTCGGGAATTGACGCGGCAATCGGCTTTTCGCGCCAGTCGGGAATTCCGTACGGAATCGGCTTTATCAAGAATAAATACATCGGAAGGACCTTTATTTCCCCCGGGCAGAAAAGCCGCGAGGACAAGGTCAGGATAAAGTTAAACCCGATAAAGGAAACGGTTTCGGGCAAAAGAGTCGTTCTTATCGACGATTCCATCGTCCGCGGAACAACATGCGCAAGGATAGTGAATTTAATCCGCGAGGCGGGCGCAAAAGAGGTGCATGTGCGCATCTCGGCGCCGCCGTTTGTCAACCCGTGCTACTACGGGACGGACATTGACTCGCGAGATTCGCTCATTGCGTGCAATCACACGACAGAGGAGATTGCAAAGATAATCGGAGCGGATTCACTCGGTTATTTGAGCGTGGATAACGTTAGAAAGATTGCTCAGGGCGAACATTGCAAGGGATTTTGCACAGGCTGCTTCGGCACGGAATATCCCGCCGAGGTGCCGTCTGAAACAAAGAAGGACAGGTTTGAAAGAAAAATATCCGAAAGGGAGGACTGAAAATGAAAAGCTACAGCGAAAGCTATAAAGAGGCGGGTGTTGACATTACCGCGGGCTACAGAGCGGTTGAGCTTATGAAAAAGCACATAAAGGGCACGCTCACGGGCGGAGCAATGTCCGACATCGGCGGATTCGGCGGACTTTTCGAGCTCGATCTTACCGGAATAAGAAAGCCGGTTTTGGTCAGCGGAACGGACGGAGTGGGCACGAAATTAAAGCTCGCGTTCATGATGGATAAAAACGACACCGTCGGTATCGACTGCGTGGCAATGTGCGTTAACGACATTATATGCTCCGGTGCAAAGCCTTTATATTTTCTTGACTATATCGCGTGCGGAAAAAACGTTCCCGAAAGGATTGCGGATATCGTGAAGGGCGTGTGCACAGGCTGCATTGTCGCGGGAAGCGCGCTGATAGGCGGCGAAACGGCGGAGATGCCTGGCTTTTACCCCGAAAACGAATATGACCTTGCGGGCTTTGCCGTGGGCATAGCCGATAAGGACAGGATGATTGACAACAAAAAGACAAAGGAGGGCGACGTTATTATAGCGCTTCCTTCGTCGGGCGTTCACTCGAACGGGTTTTCGCTCGTCCGCCGTATTATAGAGAAAAATTCACTTGATATTAATAAAACATATGAGTGCCTTTCGGGCAAAACCCTTGGCGAGGCGCTTTTGGAGCCGACAAAAATATATGTAAAGCCCGTGCTCTCGCTTATAAACGAGGTTGAAGTTCACGGCATTTCGCACATTACCGGCGGCGGATTTTACGAGAACATCCCGAGGAGTATTCCGGACGGGCTCGGCGCCAAGATTGAAAAGGAAAGCGTTAAAGTTCTTCCGATATTTGACATCATAAAAAAAGAAGGAAACATTTCTGAGCGCGACATGTATAACACCTTCAACATGGGCGTCGGCATGAGCATCACGGTGGGAAAAGAGGACGCGGATAAGGCGCTCTCAATTCTGAAGGACGCGGGAGAGGACGCTTATATTATCGGCGAAATCGTAAAGTCCGATGAGAAGGTGATTTTATGAAAAAAATTGCCGTTTTGGTGTCCGGAGGGGGAACGAATCTTGCCGCGCTCATAAAGGCTCAAAGGTCCGGAATCATAAAAAGCGGAAGGATAAGCCTTGTTATTTCGAGCAATCCGGAAGCTTATGCACTCGTTCGCGCCGAGAAAGCGGGAATTGAAACATTTGTCGCGGACAAAAAGGTCTTAAAGGAAAGATTCGAGGAAAAAATAGCCGAAAAGCTTAAAAAAGAAAAGATTGACCTTATCGTTCTTGCGGGCTTTATGTCAATTTTAAGCAAGGACTTTATCCGCCTTTTCGAGGGCAGAATCATTAACGTGCACCCGTCGCTCATTCCGTCCTTCTGCGGGAAAGGGTGCTACGGCATAAAGGTTCACGAGATGGCGTTAGCTTATGGCGTCAAGGTCACCGGGGCGACGGTGCACTTTGTGAACGAAGTGCCGGACGGAGGAAAAATCATCCTTCAGAAGGCGGTAAAAATATCGGACGGCGACACGCCGGAAACGCTTCAGAAAAGGGTCATGCGCCTGGCGGAGCACAAAATACTTCCCGAGGCGGCAGAGATAGTTTTAAAAACGCTTTAAGAAAGGGAGAAAAGATGAATTCTATTTATGACGTGTTAAAAAATATCGACTATCCCGGCAGAGGGATATTGATGGGCAGAACTCCGGATGAAAGATGTGCAGTCGCGGCATATTTCATTACCGGGCGGAGCGAAAACAGCAGAAACAGAATTTTCTCGGAGGAGGAAGCGGGGCTTTTCACCCGCCCGTTTGACGAGGAAAAGGTGACCGACCCGTCGCTCATCATATACAGAGCTCTGGCGGTTTATGAAAATTCGCTCATAGTCACGAACGGCGACCAGACAGATACCGTGTATAACGGACTTTCAAGCTCGGTAGCGTTTTCGGACATCTTAAAAACGCGCACGTTTGAGCCGGACGAACCCAATTACACCCCCAGGATAAGCGCGGTATTTTATCTTGACGGCGAGGATTCCTCCTTTGAAATGAACATCATAAAATGCGCCGACGGGAAGGGGGAAAAGGCGGAGCGGTTTAACTTTTCATATCCGGCGATCCCGGGCGACGGGCGCTTTATAAGAACGTACGAAAAAAACGGCAATCCCCTTGTAAGCTTTTCGGGAGAGCCTGTGCGCTTTAGAACCGAAAACGATATTGACGTGTTTTCAAAAGGGCTTTGGGAAAGCCTTTCCGAGGAAAATAAGATATCGCTTTACGTCCGCTATACGGACCTTTTAACGGGAAAGCAGGAGTCAAGACTCTTAAATAAAATGAAATAAGGAGCGCAAAATGAAGGAATTTGAACTTAAATACGGCTGCAACCCGAATCAGAAGCCGGCAAAGATATACATGAAAAAAGGGGGCGAGCTCCCGATAGAGATCCTTTCGGGAAAGCCCGGATACATAAATTTTCTTGACGCGTTAAACAGCTGGCAGCTGGTTAAGGAGCTTAAAGAGGCGACGGGGCTTTCCGCGGCATCGTCATTTAAGCATGTCAGCCCCACATCGGCAGCGGTCGGAATTAAAATGAGCGATAGGGAGAAAAAGATGTGCTTTTCGGACGATTTGGACATTGACTCATCGCCCCTCGCGACGGCGTACGCAAGGGCACGCGGGACGGACAGGCTTTGCTCCTTCGGCGACTTTATAGCGCTTTCGGACGTGTGCGACAAAACGACCGCGCTTTTAATAAAGCGCGAGGTATCGGACGGCGTTATCGCCCCGGGGTATGATGATGACGCGCTTGAAATTTTAAAAAGCAAGAGAAACGGAAGCTACAACATAATAAAGATGGATAAGGACTATGTTCCCGAGCCTAATGAGGAAAAGGACGTTTTCGGGATAACCTTTTCCCAGGGGCGCAATAACGTTTTGATAGATTCATCGCTCCTTTCGGACATCGTGACGGAAAATAAGACCATTCCCGAGGAGGCAAAGCGCGATCTTTTAATTTCGCTCATCACGTTAAAATACACTCAGTCAAACTCCGTGTGCTATGCTTACGGCGGTCAGGCAATCGGCGTCGGCGCGGGTCAGCAGTCAAGAATACACTGTACGCGCCTCGCGGGAAGCAAGGCGGACACGTGGTTTTTGAGGCAGCACGAAAAGGTCTTAGACCTCCCGTTTTTGGACGATATAAAGCGTGCCGACCGCGACAATGCGGTTGACGGGTATATAAATAAAAACGAGGAGGACGTGACGGAGGACGGCGTTTGGCAAAGATTCTTTAAGTGCCGCCCCGAGCCCTTGACCGAGGAGGAAAAAAGAGCGTTTTTGGACAAGGTCGACGGCGTTTCCTTAGGGTCGGACGCGTTTTTTCCGTTTGACGACAACATCGTCCGTGCCAAAAAGAGCGGAGTTAAATACGTCGCTCAGCCCGGAGGCTCAATAAGGGACGACATCGTGATAAAAAGGTGCAACGACCTCGGCATGGTAATGGCGTTTACCGGAGTAAGACTTTTCCACCACTAAAGAAAGGAGCGCATCCCTTTATGAAGATAATGGTCATAGGACAGGGCGGCAGAGAGCACGCCATAATAAAAAAGCTTAAGGAGAGCAGAGCGGTCACGGAAATTTTCGTTCTCCCCGGAAACGGAGGAATGGAGAAGGACGCAAAGAGGGTGCCGATCGGCGTTATGGAGACGGATAAGGCGGTTAGCTTTGCGAAAGAAGAAAAGATTGACTATGTTATAGTCGCGCCGGACGATCCGCTTGTTGCGGGCGCGGCGGACGAGTTTGAAAAAGCCGGTTTCCCGGTTTTCGGACCCTGCAAAAAGGCGGCTGAAATTGAGGGGAGCAAGGTCTTTTCAAAAAACCTCATGAAAAAATACAATATTCCCACGGCTGCTTACGAGGTATTTTCCGACATGGAGAAGGCGCTTTCCTATATTGAAACGGCGCCCCTTCCGACGGTTATCAAGGCGGACGGGCTGGCGCTCGGAAAAGGCGTTATCATTGCACAGACGCGCGATGAGGCAAAAAAAGCCGTAAAGGAAATAATGGGGGACAGGGTGTTCGGAAAAAGCGGCGAAAAAATTGTCATCGAGGAGTTTTTGTCTGGGCCCGAGGTATCGGTGCTCACGTTTACGGACGGAAAGACTCTAAAGCCCATGGTATCGTCCATGGACCATAAAAGGGCGTTGGATAACGACGGGGGATTAAACACCGGGGGAATGGGAACCGTTGCCCCGAATCCTTATTACACAAAGGAAATTGCGGATGAGTGCATGGAAAAAATATTCCTTCCGACCGTTGAAGCGATGAATAAAGAGGGGCGCACCTTTAAGGGCTGCCTTTATTTCGGGCTTATGCTGACGAAGGACGGACCCAAGGTGATTGAGTACAACTGCCGCTTCGGAGACCCGGAAACGCAGGTCGTTTTGCCGCTTTTGGATTCCGACCTTTTTGAAATCATGCGCGCGGTGACGGAGGGAAGGCTTTCGGAAACCGAGGTCAAAATAAAAAACGAAAGCGCGTGCTGCGTTATCATGGCGTCCGGCGGATATCCCAAAAGCTATGAAAAGGGCTTTAAGATAAGCTTTGACGAATCGGTTTTAAATAAGCTCGTTTTTGCCGGAGCGAAAAAGGAGCCGGACGGGCTTTACACCGACGGCGGCAGAGTTCTGGGCGTTTGCGAGACCGCTCCCACGCTTTCGGAGGCGATAGAAAAAGCGTACGGGGCGGCATCGAAGGTAAGTTTCAAGAATGCGTTTTACAGGATGGACATCGGCAAAAAGGCGCTTTTGGCAAAGGAGGCAGAGTAATGGTTGAAAGAGTGTATTCCGAAAAAAAGGAGAGCCTTGCGGTCGAGGCGAGGGCGTTAAAGAGCGACCTTGAGAGCGTTCTCGGCATAAATGGCATAAAAAAAGTAAGAATCATAAACAGATATGACGTGGAAAACATCACGCCGGAGCTTTTTAGTAAGGTTAAAAGCACGGTGTTTTCCGAGCCGCAGACGGATATTCTGTCCGACGGTATATCCCTTTCGGGAGAAAAGGCTTTTGCGGTGGAGGCTCTTCCCGGGCAGTTTGACCAGAGAGCGGAGTCCGCTGCCGAGTGCATAGAGATAATATCGCAGCTTGAGCGCCCGACCGTAAGGTGCGCCAAGGTGTACTTAATCGAGGGCGATGTGTCGGAAGGCGACATGGAAAAAATAAAAAAATACGTTATTAACCCCGTCGAATCGCGCGAGGTGAAAATGGAAAAGCCCGACACGCTTAAATCGGAGTTTGCAGACCCCGGCGACGTGGAAACGATCGAGGGATTTACGGCAATGAAAGATGATGAAATTCCCGGATTCATCGAAAAATATTCTCTTGCCATGGACGCCGATGACCTTAAGGTCTGCCGCGACTATTTTAAGAGCGAAAAAAGGGAGCCCACGGTGACGGAGATACGCGTGATTGACACCTACTGGTCGGACCACTGCCGCCACACCACGTTTTTGACCGAAATCGAAAACGCTTCCTTTTCCGATGAATTTCTCGAAAAGGAATATAAAAATTATTTGAAATTAAGAGAGGAGCTCGGCATTAAAAAGCCGGTCTGCCTCATGGACATGGCGACAGTTGCCGTGAAATACTTAAAGAAAAAGGGACTTTTGGAGCGGCTTGACGCCTCCGAGGAAATCAACGCCTGCACGGTTAAGATAGACATAACGGAGGATGGGAAAAAGGAGCCCTGGCTTTTATTATTTAAAAACGAAACGCACAACCACCCGACGGAGATCGAGCCCTTCGGCGGCGCGGCGACCTGTATCGGCGGAGCCATAAGGGATCCGCTTTCGGGCAGAAGCTATGTTTACGGCGCAATGAGAGTGACCGGCGCGGCGGATCCTTTGAAGGACGTTTCCGAAACGATACCCGGAAAGCTTCCGCAAAGGAAAATCGTTACCGGCGCGGCGGCGGGATATTCCTCCTACGGCAATCAGATAGGGCTTGCGACGGGCATTGTGGACGAAATATACCATGACGGCTATGCCGCAAAGAGAATGGAGATAGGCGCGGTGATTGCCGCGGCGCCGGAGAAAAACGTGCGCCGTGTCCGCCCGGAAAAGGGCGACGCGGTCATACTGCTCGGCGGAGCGACGGGGCGCGACGGGTGCGGCGGAGCAACGGGCTCGAGCAAGTCGCACAATTTAACCTCGCTTGAAACATGCGGAGCCGAGGTTCAGAAGGGCAACGCGCCCGAGGAGAGAAAGCTGCAGCGCCTTTTCAGGGACCCCGATGCGTCGCTTTTAATAAAGCGGTGCAACGATTTCGGAGCGGGCGGAGTTTCCGTCGCGGTCGGCGAGCTGGCGGAAGGGCTTTTGATAAATCTTGATCTCGTGCCCAAAAAGTATGAGGGGCTTTCGGGAACGGAGCTTGCGATAAGCGAATCCCAGGAGCGCATGGCGGTCGTCGTTTCAAATGACGATGTTGACTTATTTTTGCGCCTTGCCGAAAGCGAAAACATACGGGCGGTGAAGATTGCGTCCGTCACGGACGAAAAAAGGCTCGTCATGACCTTCCGCGGCAAAAAAACGGTTGACCTTTCGCGTGAATTTTTAGATTCCAACGGAGCGCCGAAAAAGACCTTCGTTTCGGCGAAAAAGGCTGAGATATTCAATCTCCCGGTTCCGGAGTCGTTCCCCGCCGGAATGAGAAAGATTGCGGACGATTTGAACACCTGCTCCAAGCGCGGACTTTCGGAGTGCTTCGATTCCACCGTCGGCGCGGGAACGGTTTTAATGCCGTACGGCGGAAAATACCAGAAAACTCCCGTCCAGGCGATGGTGCAGAAAATTTCGACAGAGCTTTCAAAGACCGATGACTGCTCCTTTATGGCGTTCGGCTTTAACCCCTTTGTATCGGAAAAAAGCCCGTACCACGGGGCGTACCTTGCGGTTATCGAGTCGGTGTCAAAGCTCATTGCCTCTGGCGCGGACTTTTCGGATGTTTATCTGACCTTCCAGGAATATTTCCCCCGCCCGGGAAGCGATTCGGAAAAGTGGGGGCTTCCGGCGGCGGCGCTTTTGGGTGCGCTCCGCGCGCAAATAGATCTTTCGGTTGCCTCTATCGGAGGAAAGGACTCGATGAGCGGAACATTTGAAAACATTTCCGTTCCGCCGACGCTTGTGTCCTTCGCGGTTACGACGGGAAAGACAGAAAACGCGGTCTCGCCCGAATTTAAGAGGGCGGGAAACAAGATAGCCTTCCTCCGTCCCGAATATGAAAACGGACTGCCGGAAAAAGAGAGCTTCCTTTCGCTGATTAAAAAGGTGACGGAGCTTTTAAAAAGCAAAAAAGCGGTCTCCTGCTACACTCCGGGAATGGGAGGAGCGGCAGAGGCGGTCATGAAGATGTGCATGGGCGAGGGGCTCGGCGCGTCGCTTTCCGGCATTACGAAAGATGAGCTTTTCTCGCTTTCCTACGGCTCGTTCATATTGGAGGGCGCGGACTTAAAGGAGAACGTTATAGGCGAGGTTACCGGCGACGGCGTTATCTCGCTTGACGGGGAGAGCGTTTCGCTCGCCGAGCTTATAAAAATATCGGAGGGCAAGCTTGAGAGCGTGTTCCCCTGTAACGAAAAAAGCATGGAGGAAAAAGTTTTAAATATCCCCGAATTTAAGGGAGAGCCTTTCTCATGCAGCATAAAGACTTGCCGCCCCAAGGTGCTGATTCCCGTTTTTCCGGGCACGAACTGCGAGTACGAGTCAAGAAGAGCGGCAACGGAAGCCGGGGCGGACGCGGAAATTTTCGTTATAAAAAACCTCACTCCCGAGCTTATCAAAAAAAGCACGGAGGAATTTTCAAAGAAGGTTGACTCGTCCGAAATGATATTTATACCGGGCGGCTTTTCCGGGGGAGATGAGCCCGAGGGAAGCGGAAAATTCATCACTGCATTTTTCAGAAACGGCAATGTTGAAAGAGCCGTGACGAGGCTTTTGGATGAGCGCGAAGGGCTTATGTGCGGAATATGCAACGGATTTCAGGCGCTTATAAAGCTCGGGCTTGTGCCTTACGGTAAGATAACCGCGCCGGATGAAAATTCACCCACACTCACATATAATCTTATCGGGCGCCACCGCTCAAAAATTGTCAGAACAAAAGTGGTGTCAAATAAGTCCCCGTGGCTTTCGCTCACAGAGCCCGGCGAGATTTATTCCGTTCCCGTGTCGCACGGGGAGGGCAGATTCCTGGCGGACGAAAATATGATTAAAAAGCTCTATGAAAACGGACAGATTGCAACACAGTACGTTGACCTTTCGGGAAACGCGACGGGCGATATCGCCTTTAATCCGAACGGCTCCGTTTACGCCATCGAGGGCATAACCAGCCCCGACGGCAGAGTTTTCGGGAAAATGGGGCACAGTGAAAGAATAGGAAAAGGGCTTTACAAAAATGTCCGCGGCGATTATAATATAAATATGTTTAAGGCGGCTGTCCGCTACTTTAAGTGAGGTGTTTATATTGGGATATAAGTCCGATATCGAAATTGCGCAGGAGTGTGAAGCTATAGATATCCATCTTATCGCCGAAAAGGCGGGGATACCCGATGAATACATAGAAGCTTACGGCAAAAAGAAGGCAAAGGTCAGCATTGACTTTTTGAAAAATAAAAAAAATAAGGACGGTAAGCTCATTTTGGTCACCGCGATAAACCCGACGCCCGCGGGCGAGGGGAAGACCACGACGACGATAGGGCTTGCCGATGCGCTCAACAAAATAGGCAAAAAGGCGAATGTCGCCATCCGCGAGCCCTCGCTCGGTCCCGTGTTCGGGGTCAAGGGCGGCGCCGCGGGCGGCGGATATGCCCAGGTCATTCCGATGGAGGACATCAACCTTCATTTTACCGGGGACTTTCACGCGATAACCGCGGCGAACAACCTTCTTGCCGCGATGATTGACAATCATATTCACCAGGGCAATGCAAAAAGGATCGATACAAGAAGGATTACATGGCGCCGCTGCATAGATATGAACGACAGGCAGCTTCGCTATATTGTTGACGGAATGGGCGGAAAGGCAAACGGAGTGCCGAGAGAGGACGGATTTGACATTACCGCGGCGAGCGAGGTCATGGCGGTTTTATGCCTTGCCGATTCTGTCGCGGATTTGAAAGAGCGCCTTTCGCGCATCATAGTCGGATATAATTATGACGGCGAACCCGTGACGTGCGGGGACATTAATGCCCAGGGGGCAATGACGGCGCTTTTGAAAGACGCACTTTGCCCGAATCTGGTGCAGACCCTGGAGCACACGCCGGCGTTTTGCCACGGCGGACCTTTTGCAAACATCGCTCACGGCTGCAACTCGGTTCTTGCAACGAAAACGGCGTTAAAATGCGCGGATTACACGGTGACCGAAGCGGGCTTCGGCGCTGACCTCGGCGCGGAGAAGTTTTTTGACATTAAGTGCAGAAAGGCGAACCTTTCGCCGGACGCGGTAGTTATCGTCGCGACGGTGCGGGCGCTTAAAATGCACGGCGGAGTGTTAAAGACGGAGCTTTCTAAAGAGAACACGGAGGCGGTAAAAAAGGGGCTTTCCAATCTTTTGAGGCATGTTAAAAACGTTAAGGAGGTTTACCGCCTTCCCGCGGTGGTCGCGATAAACCGTTTCCCGGACGATACGGATTCCGAGGTTGGGGTTATAAGGTCGGAGTGCGGAAAGCTCGGCGTTGAGGCTGTTTTGTCCGACGCGTGGGCGCTCGGCGGCGCCGGTGCGACAGAGCTTGCGGAAAAGGTCGTTTCCCTGACAAGCGAGAAAAACGGTTTCCGGTTTTCATATGAGGATGAGCTGCCGATCGAGGAAAAAATCGAGGCGGTCGTTAAAAAGGTGTACGGCGGCAAGGGCGTTATCATAACACCCAAGGCGAAAAAGGAGATTGACGCACTTGCAAAGCTCGGTTTTTCCCGCCTTCCCGTATGCATATCGAAAACGCAGTACAGTTTTTCGGACGATCCGGCTCTTTTGGGCGCACCGGAGGATTTTTACGTGACGGTAAGAAGCGTGAAGGTTTCCGCCGGAGCGGGATTCACGGTCGTTATGACTGGCGATATTCTGGCAATGCCCGGTCTTCCCAAGGTTCCCGCCGCGGAAAAGATTGACGTTGACTCCGACGGAAAAATAACGGGACTCTTTTAAATAAAAAAGCCTGAAGCAAAATGCTTCAGGCTTTTTTATTTAAGCTCAAATGAGAAAAGCGAAAACTCCGGCGCGCCGTTCGTTTCAAGCGGAATGAATTTAACATATCTTACCTTTTTTCCTATACTGTGGCACACAAAGCGCTGACGGTTGTTTGATACCGTTATTACCGTTTTTTCGCCGGACGAGGACTCCGCCTCTATGCGGTACGATTTTATGATGGTATCGGGAAGGCGGTATTCCGTTTCGTTCAAATGATAGCAGCACGGCATGTTGTGGTATTTTCGGTTTAAGTCACTGTTAAATACGAGGCGGACAGAGGAAACGAAGGTATCCTCCGGGAATTCATATGTAATTTCGTCGCCCTTTTTGCCCTTCCAGAGGTTTTCGTCCCCGCGGTCTATACCGTTTCTCACGGTGTCCGACGAGCATAAAGCCGATTTTGAAAGCCCGGATACCTTGCGCTTATGACCGGGAATGAAAAGGTCGTTATCGGTGAGAATGTCTTTAAGGCGCTCTGTGTCAACCTTTGAAATATGAACGCCGCTTTTAACCGAAAGCGCGACGGCGTTTCCGAGCGCCTCGCCCAGGATGGCACAGGTCGCCATAACGCGCGATGACGAGAGCGCCGCATGCGTGACGCTTATGTTCCTTCCGGCGAAAACGAGGTTTTCGATGTTTTCGGAAATCATGCTCCTTAAAGGAATTCCCCACGGGCTTGGAGCCGGGTGATATATCGTCGGGTGCCCTTTGGTGTAGCGAAAGCCCTCGGGGAAGTGGTCGTCCATCGTCCAGCCGGCATAGGCAACGGTGTCGGGAAATTTTCCTCCGGCCTCAACATCGTTCTGCGTGATAACATATTTTCCTTTATAACGCCTGCTCTCGCGCTTGCCGGGAAGGTGACCGACCCATTCAAGCTCGTAGTTGTCGACCCCGTGGTCACCGTGGTTTTTCATGTGGTCCCAGACGCCGTAGCAGATTTTTAAAAGCTCGTCACGGCACTTGTCCGTGTCATGTAGCGCGTCCATATCTCCGCCGAGCTCGATCCACCAGAAGTTATTTTCGCGGTCGTGGTCCTTATAGGGAAGGTCCGCGTCCGTGGGATAACTGTATGCCCACTCGGGCGGGGTGAAAGTAACCTTGTGATCCGTTTCTCTTATCTGGAAAAGGCAGCTCATGCCCATGGTCTTTTTATCCGCCGTATCGGGCGGTATGGTCTCGTTATAGTCGCTCTTAGCCTCGCGCCCGTACATGTAGGAGGCGCCGGAAAGCGGAGCCAAAACAGAGTCGCCCGAGCAGTCCGCAAAATACTTTGCCGATACGACATGGAAGGTCTCGGCGTTCGACTGGTAGGCGCGGATGCTTTTTATTTTGTTTGATTCGGTTACCGCGTCAAAGCAGACGGAGTTTAATAAAACGGTAAGGTTCGGCTCCGCCGTCGCCTTTGCGTGCATCACGCTGCTCCAGACGGGGTATTTAAGACCGGTGTTCTGATAGAAGTTTTCAAGCACCAGCTCTTCGATTATGCCGGTTTCGCGCATATCGCGCCCGTGCGCGCCGCAAATCCACATTCTGACCTCCTCGGACGCGTTGCCGCCAAATACCGCGCGGTCGTGGACAAGCACTGTTTTTATTCCGGCACGCGATGCTCCGATGGCGCAGCAAAGTCCCGAAAGCCCTCCGCCGACAACGCAGAGGTCGGCTTCATAATTAATGGTTCTCATAATTTGTTCCCCCTGATTGACAAATTTAATTTACAGTGCTATTATAATACAAAATTATGTTATTTTCCATTAAAAACGTATATGAAATGTGTAATTTTGTCTACGGAGGAGCTTATGTACGATTATACGAAAATTAAAAATTATATACTTTGGCTTAAGAAAAACCGCCGTATTTCGGTGAGTCTTCACAGTGCGGGGAACGAAAGACTGTTTTCGGAGCCCGAGCTTTCGGCGTTCAACGTTCATGACAATCCGTACTGCGCATATCTTAAGGGCTCCAAATGCGCCGCGGCGGACTGTGTGAAAAAGCAGGCAGCCGCACAGGAAAAAAGCGCCTCGGGCGCGTACACGGGAATGTGCCGCGCGGGGGTGTTTGAGTTTGTGTATCCCATTAACAGTCCGGATAAAACCGTGGGATTCATATCGGTCAGCGGATACAGAGCGCCCGGCGGAGAGGAAAGGGTGAAAAGGACGGCGGCGCATTACGGATTATCCTATGGCGTTATGAGGGAAAAATACGCGCTTTTAAAAGAACCGCCCGCGGATAAGTCGGAGATAGACGCGCTCATTTTTCCGCTTTCGGACATGCTCACCCTGGCGCTTATTTTCGGTGAGAAAAAAAGGATGACCGCGGCGGAGAGAACATGCGAGTATATCAACAAAAACTGCGGCGGAGAAATAACGTCAAGGGATATATGCAAAGCTCTCGGGATAAGCCGCTCTTACATGAGCCGCGAGTTTAACCGCGAAATGCATGTTACGGTAAGGGAATATATAAATTCCGTAAGGATAAAAAACGCAAAGGTGCTTTTGGAAAGCTCGGCTCTCAACGTTTCGGAGGTCGCGTATTCGGTCGGCTTTTCGGATTCGGGATATTTTTCGTCGGTGTTTAAAAAGGCAACGGGACTGTCGCCGCTTGAATATAAAAAAGGCAAACTGCATATTGAATAAAGCCGGATTTTGTGCTATACTACAACCATAAAACTTTAAGGAGCGAAAAATGTTAACTAAAAGACAGGAAGAATTTTACGACTGGATGTTTTATCAGATATATCCCAGAAGCTTTAAGGACTCGAACGGTGACGGTATCGGCGATCTTAACGGCATCACCGAAAAGCTTGACTATTTAAAAGAGCTCGGAATAAACGCCGTCTGGCTTTCGCCTTGCTATAAGAGCCCGAACGAGGACAACGGCTATGACATATCCGACTATGAGGATATTATGGACGAGTTCGGAACGATGGACGACTGGAAGAGAATGATAGAGGAGATGCATAAGCGCGGAATAAAACTTATTATGGACTTTGTCGCAAATCACACCTCCGCCGGGCACAAGTGGTTCCGCGAGGCTAAAAAGTCAAAGGACAATCCGTACCGCGACTATTACTACTGGTCGAAAGAGCCGAAAAACGACTGGCAGGCATGCTTCGGCGGTTCCGCGTGGCAGTATGACGGGACGACCGGGGAATATTACCTTCACTCCTATGCGGTCGGTCAGCCGGACTTAAACTGGGAAAACCCGAAGGTGAGAGAGGAAATGGTAAAGGTCGTCGATTTCTGGGTCGACCTTGGGGTGGACGGATTCAGGTGCGACGTGCTCGACCAGATATCAAAGGATTTTGTGAATAACAAAAACGGGAACGGACCGCGCCTTCACGAGTACATAAACCTTCTTTTCGGAAGGGAGAAAACGAAGAACATCTTCACGGTCGGCGAGTGCTGGGGAGCGAATGCGGATAACATCAAAAAGCTTGTCAGCGGGGAGAGAGGCGAGCTTTCCGCGGCGTTTAACTTTGAGCACCTTCTCTGGAAGGGCAATAAGTTTATCCCGGCTGAGTTTTCGCTTGATGATCTTCGCGACTGCCTCATAAAGTGGCAGAACCTTATGCAGGAAAACGAGCTTTTATACACATTGTTTATCGAAAATCACGACCAGCCTAGGAGCGTTTCAAAATTCGGCAACGACAGGGAATACCGTTATGAGTCCGCGACAATGCTTTCAGCAATGCTCTTTTTGGGTAAGGGCGTTCCCTTTATCTATCAGGGCGAGGAAATCGGCGTCGCGAACAGTGTTTCGGACGATATAAAGGATTTTGAGGATATCGAAACGGTAAATTACTATAACGCGAATAAGGAGAAAACAGAGCACGGCGAGCTTATGCGGGGCATCAACATTGCCAGCCGCGACCATGCAAGGCACCCGATGCCGTGGAACGGAGAGGCGGACGCGGGCTTCGGAAGTGAAAAACCCTGGTTCGGACATACCAACAGATACAGGGAGATAAACGTTTGGGACGACATGCACTCCGAAAAATCCGTGTATAAGTTCTATCAGAAGCTTTTAAAGATAAGAAAGGATTCTTATGCCGTGCGCCATGGAAAATATGAGGATATCACAAATGGGCGCGAGGGCTTTTACATCTATAAGCGGGAGGACGAAAAAGAGGAGCTTACGGTTATCGTAAACTTTGAAAAGGAAAGAATAATTGACGATATTAAGGACGGAGAGGTTATCCTTTCAAATTACGCAAGGAAAGCTCCGGACGGGAAATATATGCCGTACGAGTGTGCGGTCGTAAGAAAAACAAAATAAAAAGGAGAATTATTATGCCTTATATTAACACTACCGTAACGTGCAAAATCCCGGACGGGAAAAGAGAGGAGCTTAAGGCTCTTTTGGGAGAGGCGATTGCGCTCATCCCCGGTAAGAGCGAGCGGTTTTTGATGCTCTCTTTCTCGGACGGCGTGAAGATGTATTTTGGAGGCGATGACTCTGCCGACACGGCGTTCATCGAGATAAAGATATTCGGCACGGCGGACAAAAAGAATTATGACGCGCTCACAAAGCGCATAACCGAGATATATTCGTCCGTATTGTCCATTCCGGGCGACAGGATATATGTTAAATACGAGGAATGTTTTAACTGGGGATGGAACGGAGAGAACTTCTGATGAAGAAGGTGTTTGCTTTCCTCTCCGCCGCCTTGCTGTTGCTCTTTCTTTTTCCGCTCTTTTTCGCGGGGATATTAAATATCGGTAATCTGACGGGGATATTGGTGACGGGAGCGCTCATTATCTTCCTTTCAAAAACGGAGAAGATAAAGGAATTTATAAAAAGCATTTACAAAAAGAAGGCTCCGGCAGTTTTGTTTTCTGTTTTTTCTTTTGCCGCCGCGGCGTTTTCGCTCTTTTTGGCGTTTTCGCTTGCCGTTGTAATATCGGGCACGGGAAGGACAAAGGAGAAGGACCTTACGCTTATCGTTCTCGGCTGCCAGGTGAAGGGGAAAAACCCCAGTCTGATGCTTTCGGAAAGACTTTCCGCGGCGTACGGCTACCTTTCGGAAAATCCCGATTCGGTCTGCATCGTGTCCGGCGGTCAGGGAGCGGACGAGGAGATTAGCGAGGCACTTTGCATGTATAACTATTTGACTGAGCGCGGAATCGAAAAAGAGAGAATTTTCCTTGAGGATAAGTCCACCTCCACCTATGAAAACCTTAAATTTTCAAAGGCAGTAATGGAGAAAGCCGGGCTCACCGGCAAGGTCGGCATAGTCACAAATGAATTTCACGAAAAAAGGGCGAACATGATAGCCGGAAGGCTCGGAATCGAAAGCACCGGAGTGCCCGCCCCGACCCTTTGGGTCTTAAAGCCGACGTATTATTTAAGAGAGGCGTACGCTCTTATTTACGATTATTTGAGAAGGTGAAAAAAATGAAGCGCACTTTTGTTTCCGCATTGCTTTTTGCGCTTATTGCGGCGGGGCTTTTTTCTCTTTTTAATACAAAAAGCGAGGAAGCGGAGCTTTTCGCGTTTGACACTTATGTGAGCTTCAGCATCGAAGGCAGGGACGCGAAAGAGGCGAAAAGCGAAATTACCGAGGAAATAAAAAGACTTGACGAAGCCCTTAATGTTAACGGCACGGGCGCGCTTTATGACTATAACTCCGGCGGGGAGCCGGAGGGCGAGATAAAGGAGCTTTTGGAGCGCTCCAAAAGCGTGAGCGGGATGACAGGCGGCGCGTTTGACGTTACGCTCTATCCCGTTTCAAAGCTCTGGGGATTCACGACGGGCGAAAAAAGAGTGCCCGGGGAGAGCGAGATTAAAGAGGCACTGAAGCTTACGGGCTACGAAAAGATCGGGAACGGTCACCCGGAGGCTGATTTCGGAGCCGCGGCGAAGGGATATGCTGCGGACAGGATAAAGGAAATATTAAAGGAACGGAAAATAAAAAGCGCCGTTGCTTCTATAGGCGGAACGGTTCTCGTTTACGGGAAAAAGGCGCTTATCGCCGTTAAGGACCCCGGAGGCGAGGGATATGCCGCAACCCTGGAGTGCCGCGATGAGGTTTTGTCCACCTCCGGGAGCTATGAAAGGTTTTTCACGGAAAACGGAAAAACGTATTCCCACATAATCGACCCTGAGACGGGTTCTCCGGCGGAAAGCAAAATAGTGAGCGCAACGGCATTGTCAAAGGACGGCTTTTTGTCGGACGCGCTGTCTACCGCATTTTTCGTTATGGGTGAGGAAAAGGCAAAGGCATACTTAAAAGAAAACAAGGATGTCGGCGCGGTCTTGATAACCGATGACGGCAGGCTGATAGCGACGGACAATGTGACAATAAAGGACTATGATAATAAATACAAACTGGAGATAATATGATGGGGAAAAAGACAGTCGGAATAATTCAGATGACGGTTTGCGCAACGCTCTGGAGCATGGGCGGAATTTTGATAAAGCTTATCGGAGCGGGACCTTTTATGATAGCGGGAGTGAGGAGCTTTTTTGCCGCTCTCTGCATGGCGCTTTTTATGTACTTTTCAAAAATTAAATTCACGGTGAACAAAAGGGTCTTTGCCGGGAGCGTTTTCACGGCGCTGACATTTATATGCTTTGTGCTCGCAAATAAAATGACCTATGCGGCAAACGCTATCGTGCTCCAGTTCACGGAGCCGATATTTCTGCTCATTTTTTCCGCGCTTATATATAAAGAAAAGCTTAAGGCGCGCGATATGGCGGTCGCCTTTGCGACGCTTTTCGGCGTGGCGCTCTTTTTCGCGGACTCAGTGTCCGGCGGAAAGACTTTGGGCAATTTCGTTGCCGTCGGCGCCGGAATCAGCCTTGCCTTTGTCTACATGATATACGGAAAGGTGAGCCAAAGCGAGAGAATGAGCGGAATGCTTATAGGGCACCTTTTGACGGCGCTTTTCGGAATTATCATGTTTATGATATTTCCCTCAGCCGTTACGGGAAAGGATATATTCCTTATGGTCGTACTGGGCATTTTCCAGCTCGGAATACCTTATGTTTTGTTCTGCCTGGCGGTCGGGAAATGCTCGTCCTTTGCCTGCTCGCTTATAGGGGCGATAGAGCCCTTGCTAAACCCCGTCTGGGTCATGATATTTGACGGGGAGACCCCGGGAGTCATGTCGCTTATCGGCGGAATCATCGTCATCGGCGCGGTCACGGCGTGGAGCGTGGCGGACTCAAAAAAGAAGGCATAAAAAATGTACTGCAGCCAAAAGCTGCAGTACTCAGACAGTTGAAGAAGCCAACCATCAACTTAAACGGGTGCACCGAAAAATCCCTCAGAGTTTTGCTTTGCAAAACTCAGCTCCCTTTAGCAAGGGAGCCTTTAAAAGCCCTCCTTGCTAAAGGTAACGTAGTGGCACCGAGGTAATGAATGGCAGTCCGGTGGACTGCCAGAACCGAGGCGTGACCGAGCCGCAGCGAGACGGTGGCATTTGCGTAGCAAATGACGGGAGGATTTTTAGGAATACTCGGCATATTTTGAGTGTTCAAGCTCTCTGTATGAGAGGTGAAAATAGGTTTATCGACGCGTAAAAGGTACTGCAGCCAAAAACTGCAGTACATTTTTTATTTAAAAGAGAGCCCGACCTTTAGAGTTCTTTTATCAATTCTTCGCCGACCTTATAAACATCGCCCGCGCCGACAGTCATTACGATGTCGCCGTTTTTTAAGCGCGAGAGAAGATAGTCCTTTGCGTCGTCAAAGCTCTTTGCCATGTAAGAACCCGGAATCTTTTCTGCAAGGTCTAAGCTTTTGACAAGCCCGGTATCTTTTTCGCGCGCGGCATAAATATCCAAAAGCACAAGGTGCGGAGCCTCTTTTAACACGGAAACGAAATCGTCAAAAAGCGTCATCGTTCTTGTGTAGGTGTGCGGCTGGAAAACAATGTATTTTTCATTGGCGCCGATTGCGCCGAGCGCGTCCAGCGTCGCTTTTATCTCTGTGGGGTGGTGGGCGTAGTCGTCATAGACTCTTATGCCGTTTTTCTCCGCCTTAAGCTCAAACCTTCTTTTGACCCCGGTGAAGGAGGAAAGCCCCTCCGCGATTTTGTCCGCGCCGATACCGAGCTCATACGCCGCGGCAAATGCGCAAAGCGCGTTCGACACGTGATGGATGCCCGGAACCGAGAGGGAAACGGACGATAACTTTTCGCCTCTTTTATAAACGGTAAACGAGTATTCGCCGAAGCCGTTCGCCTTTATATCCTCCGCCCTATAGTCTGAGTCCTTTCCCGTGCGCGAAACCGTGACGACCTTTGTTTTGGAGTTTTTAACGGCGTCAGCGGCATTGGGATCATCCGCATTTAAGATGACCTTGCCCGAAACAATGTCCGCAAAGTCTGAAAACGCGCTCTTGACATCGTCAAGGTCCTTATAATAGTCAAGATGGTCAGCCTCAACGTCCAGTATTATGCCGATGTACGGGTGAAAGTTTAAAAAGCTCCTGTGATACTCGCATGCCTCGGAAATAAAATAGTCCGACGAGCCGACGCGCTTGTTGCCGCCGATCAAGGAAAGCTCGCCCCCGATAAGAACGGTGGGGTCGTTTTCTGCGGCGGTAAATATGTGGGCAAGCATGCCGGTGGTGCTCGTTTTGCCATGCGTTCCCGAAATATCGATCGGGTACTTATACATTTTCTCTATCTCGCCCAAAAGGAAGCTGCGCTCTGCCGACGGAATGCCGTGCTCATCGGCATAGCGCCTTTCGGGATTATCTTCTTTGATTGCTGCGGAATATATAACAGCGTCCGCCCCCTCGGCATTTTTTTCGGAGTGACCGATGAAAATTTTCGCACCCTCTTTTAAAAGCTCGTCCGTAAACGCGCTTCTTTTAGCGTCCGAGCCGGACACCGAATAGCCTTTTTTTATTAATATGGAAGCAAGGGCGCTCATACTGATTCCGCCGATGCCGATGAAATGGATGCGGCCGCCCTTTGCAATATGTGAAAAATCTATTGACAAAACAAAAACTTCCCTTCGGGTTTTATTAGAATATATATATTATAGCATTTTTATAAATTATATCAAGATATTTTAAAAAAGAAGCCCAAATTTATTCCGCAAAATTAAAAATCGGCATAAAAACCGTAAAAAATACATAAAAAAAATAAATTTATGTTGACAAATTTATGAAATAATGATAAAATGAAAATAGCAAAAGAAAGTTTCAATGAAAGGGTGGAATCAGGCAGCATGAAAATCACGGATATCAGGATCAGGAAAACGAGTACGGAAGGAAAGATGAGGGCTGTAGTTTCTGTTACATTTGACGACACTTTTGTAGTACATGACATAAAAATAATCGACGGAAACGAGAAAATGTTTGTGGCGATGCCGAGCAGGAAAACTCCCACAGGCGAGTTTAAGGACATTGTTCATCCGATAACCTCTGAGATGAGAGAGGAACTTCAGAACGCTATCATAGCAAAATATGAGGAGTTTTTAAAGGAAGAACCGAAAGAGGAGTAATACATAGCAAATAAGAAAAAGGCAAGCAAAAAATGTTTGCCTTTTTCTTTATTTGGTTGTATAATGGTATGGATATAAATAAAAAGAAGAAAGGGAGTTTTTTATTTGGAGAATAAATTCACCGCCGTTATCCTTGCGGCAGGAATGGGATCAAGAATGAAATCGAACCTGCCGAAGCCGGCACACAAGGCATGCGGAAAGGAACTTATAAACTGGGTGATTGACGCGGCAAGGGCTGCCGGAGCGGAAAAAACGGTTGCGGTTGTCGGTCACGGCAAGGAGGAGATTGAGAAGACCGCACGGACAGGCACCGTGTTTGCGGAGCAGAAAAACATGCTCGGCACGGGCGATGCGGTTGCCTCTGCACTTTCTTTTATCGACCCGGGATACACCGTTATCCTTTGCGGCGACACGCCCATAATAACGGCTGAAACGATAAAGGGCGCGCTTTCTGAAACTGTAAAGAACGGCTATGACGCGCTTGTACTGACCGCGGATGCGTATAACCCCACGGGCTACGGCAGAATCGTAAAAGAGGGCGGACTGGTAAAAAAAATCGTCGAGGAGAAAAATGCATCTTGCGAGGAGAAAAAAATAACCGAGATAAATTCGGGAATGTTTGTGTTTAAGAGCGACGCGCTTTTATCCTCTGTTCCGAAGATAGAGAAAAACGAGATTTCTGGCGAGTATTATTTTACCGACACCGTGGAAATACTTGTTTCTGAAGGCAAAAAAGTGGGAAGCTATAAGATAGCCGATTTTGACGAGATAATGGGCGTTAACGACAGGGTCGCGCTTTCGAAGGCTGACGCCGTTTTAAGAAGGCGCATAAACTATAGCTTAATGTATTCGGGCGTTACGATAACCGATCCCGAAAGGACTTATATAGAGGACGGCGTTAAAATTGGGCGCGACAGTGTGATACTTCCCGGGACGATTTTAGAGGGAAATACCGTAATAGGCGAGGGCTGCGTGATAGGACCCGATACAAAGCTTACCGACGTATCGATAGGCGATAAGACAACGGTTATCAAGTCGGTCGGTCTTGACTGCGCTGTCGGATGCGGGACGAGCGTCGGACCCTTTGCGTACTTAAGACCCGCCACAAATGTCGGGGACGGATGCCGTATCGGCGACTTTGTCGAGCTTAAAAATTCCACCATCGGCGACGGGACGAAGGTTTCGCACCTTACATATGTCGGCGACAGTGACGTGGGAGAGAGAGTAAACTTCGGCTGTGGCACGGTAACCGTTAACTATGACGGCGCGAAAAAATACAGAACGACCATCGGGAACGACGTTTTTGTCGGCTGCAATTCAAATCTTGTCGCTCCCGTCACGCTTTCGGACGGAGCGTACACCGCCGCGGGCTCGACGATAACGGACAACGTGCCCGAAAACACGCTTGCGATCGCAAGGGCGCGCCAGGTGAACAAGGACAGCTGGAACGACAGAAGAAAGAACAAAAAATAAGAGGTAAAAAAATGTTTCTTATAGCAGGACTCGGAAATCCGGGCAGAGAATATGTCGATACAAGGCACAACGTGGGCTTTGAAGCGGTGGCTGTATTGTCGTCATATTTTGACATTCCGCTTAAAAAGATAAAGCATAAGGCGCTCCTGGGCGAGGGCAAAATAGACGGGGAGCGCGTTATTTTGGCTCAGCCGCAGACTTTTATGAATAACAGCGGCGAAGCGGTCAGGCAGATTGCGGATTTTTACAAGATACCTTATGAAAACATCATCGTGATATATGACGAGGCGGCGCTTGACGTCGGCAGAATAAGAATAAGACCGGACGGCTCTGCCGGCGGTCATAACGGAATGAAATCCATCATATATCATTTGGGGAGCGACTCTTTCCCGAGAGTGCGCTTCGGAATCGGGGGCACAAGCGGGGACATGGCAAACCATGTTCTGGGCAGGTTCACGAAGGAGGAGACCGCTTTGATGATAGATGCGGTCAAAAACATTCCCGATATCGTGAGACTCATAATATCGGGAAAGCTTGCGGATGCGATGAGTAAATATAACAGAGTGAATCAGGGTGACTGAATGTCGGTTTTAAGTGAGATTTTAAAAGAATCAGCCGAATACTTAAAGATTAGGACTGCTGCCTTAAAAGGCGTCAGTCCTGTTCATATTCTGGGCGTTTCCGAATCGGAAAAGGCGCACCTTTTATACACGCTTTCCTCGGACATGAACAAAAAGCTTTTTATTGTCACGTCCAACGAGATAAGCGCGAAAAAGCTTGAGGCGGACATGCGCGTGATGGAAAATGACACCGTGCGCATAAGCGAAAAGGAGCTTAACTTAAGGAAGGTGGACGCGCTCGGGCGCGACACGCTTTATGAAAAGCTCGCCCTTGTTTCGGCGGCGGAGAGCGCGAGGACGGTCATCGTCTCTGTCGGCGCGCTTTTGCAGCTTATCACACCGAGGGAGAAGTTTGACTCGGGGAAGATCGTCTTTAAGGTCGGCGATACATTTGATATACCGGAGCTTTGCAAAAGGCTTACCGAGATCGGCTATACAAGGTGCGAGACCGTGGAAGGCAAGGGGTGCTTTTCCGTCCGCGGCGGAATAGTTGACATTTTTTCGCCGGGGGACGACGACCCTTTGAGAATGGAGTTTTTTGACGATGAGATAGATTCCTTGAGGCGCTTTTCCGTCGACTCGCAGAAATCGACGGAGAAAATAGAATCCGCCGAAATAATCCCGGCGGATGACACGGACGAGACGGGCTCGCTTTTAAGCTATATAGATCCCGAATCCCTGGCGGTTATTGACGAGCCTCTGCGTGTGGCGGAATCGGCAAAGGCGATAAAGGCGGACATAGAGGAGCGCGTCAAGACCTTAATCGAGAACGGAAATATAGAATCCGTGCGCGAGAAATATATAAACGATTATTCTAAGATTCTTACCGAGCTTTTGAAGATGCAGACGGTGAGCGTTTCGCTTCTTTCAAAAAGCACTCCGGATATACGCCCCAAAGAGATGCTGACGCTTACGGTAAAATCGGTAAAGCCGTACGGCAAGAACTCCGAGCTTTTGGCTGAGGATGTTACCTACTACAAAATGCGCGGTTATAAAACGGTCATCATGGCGGGGTCGGACGAGAGGATCCGCCGTCTTACGGAATTTCTGACGGATAAGAATTTAAGCGTATCGACTGATGGCAGCGCTCTTCCCGAGCCGGGGACGGTGCTCCTTCTTCACGGCAGCTTATCCTCGGGCTTTGAGTACCCGCTTATAAAGACAGTTGTCATAAGCGACAGAGAGGTCAGCCCGGGATTTAAAAAGAAAAAGAAAAAAAGGGCGAAGGGCGAGGAGATACTAAGCTGCAGCGACCTTGTTCCCGGCGACTATGTCGTTCACGAGGCGCACGGAATCGGGCGCTTTGCCGGCATGCAGAGAATCAACACCGGAGGAAGCATAAAGGACTATCTTAAGATAGTCTACAGGGGCGACGATGTGCTCTATGTTCCCGCCGGCGCTTTGGATATGCTCCATAAGTATAAGAGCGGAACCGAAACCGAAGGCGAGCCTAAGGTTAAGCTAAACAAGCTCGGCGGAGCGGAGTGGAGAAAGACCAAAAGCAGCGTTAAGGCAAGCGTTGCCGCCCTGGCGGAAAAGCTTGTAAAGCTCTACGCCGAAAGAAGTGCGGCAAAGGGTCACCGTTTTTCGGAGGATACGCAGTGGCAGAGGGAATTTGAGGCGGAGTTCATTTATGATGAGACGGACGATCAGCTCCGCTCCATCGAGGAAATGAAGGAGGACATGGAGTCCGACAGACCGATGGACAGACTGCTTTTGGGCGATGTAGGCTTCGGGAAAACGGAGGTGGCGATGCGCGGGGCGTTCAAATGCGTGTCGGACGGGCTTCAGGTTGCCTATCTCGTACCGACAACGGTGCTTGCAGCCCAGCAATACGCCGCGTTTTGCGAGAGAATGAAAAACTATCCCATCACCATTGAAATGCTCAGCCGATTTAAAAGCAAGAAGGCGGCGGACGATATCATAAGGCGCACGAAAAAGGGCGAGGTTGACATTTTAATCGGGACGCACAGGATGCTTCAGAAAAGCGTGAATTTTAAAAATCTCGGTCTTTTGATAATTGACGAGGAGCAGCGCTTCGGCGTTGCACATAAGGAGGCGATAAAAGAGCTTAAAAATAATATTGACGTGCTCTCGCTTTCGGCAACGCCCATTCCGAGGAGCCTTAACATGGCAATGATAGGGATAAGGGATATGAGTGTGTTGTCGGAGCCGCCGATGGACCGCCTCCCGGTTCAGACCTTTGCCATGGAGTATAACAAAGAGGTTGTGAAGGAAGCGATCGTGCGCGAATTATCGCGCGGAGGGCAGGTCTACTATTTATACAACCGCGTTTCGGGGATATACAAAAAGGCGGAGGAGATTGCCGAAATGTTCCCCGATTTTAAGGTCGGGGTCGGTCACGGGCAGATGAACGAGACCGAGCTTGAAAACGTCATGATGGACACGGTGGAGGGAAACATAGATATTCTTGTCTGCACCACGATAATAGAAACGGGACTGGATATCCCGAACGTCAACACTATCATAATAGAGGACGCCGATAAAATGGGGCTTGCCCAGCTTTATCAGCTGCGCGGAAGAGTTGGGCGTTCAAGCCGCCTGGCATATGCTTATCTTACCTACAGGCGCGACAAAGTGCTTTCCGAGATTGCGGAAAAAAGGCTTAAGGCGATCCGCGAGTTCACGGAATTCGGGTCGGGCTTTAAGATTGCGGCGCGCGACTTGGAGCTTCGCGGTGCCGGAAATGTGCTCGGGCCCGAGCAGTCGGGCTTTATGTCAAGCGTGGGATATGAGGTTTACTGCTCGCTTTTATCCGAGGCGGTTGCCGAGGCAAAGGGCGAGAAGGTGGAGGAGAAAAAGGAGTGCCTTATCGACCTTGACGTTAACGCGTATATTCCGGAGAGCTACATTTCTTCGCCTTCTTTGAGAATACAGGGCTATAAAAAAATTGCGGGAATCGAGGATCAGGCGGACAGTTACGCCGTTGCGGAGGAGCTTGAGGACAGATTCGGCGAAATTCCGGACGCGGTATACAGGCTTATCGACGTTGCTCTGATAAGGGCGGAGGCAAGAAAAATCGGAATCGCCGAGATTACGTACGCTAACGAAAAGCTCATTTTGTACCCCGAGCCGGAAATGAAGAACATTCCGGGAATTATCGCCTCGCTTTCGGCTCTGTTCCGCGGGAAAGTGATGTTTTCAGCGTCCGGCAGGAACGCCATCCACATCCGCTGCGGCAAATTAAACCACGGCGATATGATAGAATTTGTTAAAAAAGTATTACAAAACTTGAAATCTTGCGAATAATATAGTATTATTACAAGAAAGATATTATTTTACGGAGGATGTTAAATATGAAAAAAATGGTAAAGGCAATACTGTGCCTTACACTTGTGCTCACACTCGTTACCGGATGCACTGTGGTAAACGTGGCTAAGGTTGGAGAAGTGAACGGAGAACGCATTGCATTAAGTGAGTATAAATACCTGCTTACATTTGCCGAGCTTTATTTCGGCGCGGTCGACTATACGGACACATTAAGCACCGTGTGCATGTATGACGCGTACACACGATCTTATATGTATAATGACGTTGCAAAGCTTTTGACAAAAGCCGGAAAGGCTGAGGACGGAAAGTCCATCTGGGAAAAGGAGATTGACGGGGATACTGTCGGCGACGCATTAAAGGCGCTTGTATTTGATAAGGCGGCGGAGCTTTCGCTTGTTGCTGCAAAGGCGGCGGAGCTTGAGGTGACGCTTACCGATGAGGAAACGGCGGCAATCACGGACGCGAAAAATTCGTTTATCGAGGGACTCGGCTCACGCGCAAAGTTTGAAGAAGCACTTTCTTCCGTTAAGATGACGGAAAAGGAGCTTACCGACATGTGGAAGAGCATGGTATTATCGGGCAAGCTTTCGGAGAAGCTGACGGGCGAGGATGCTCTTACCGACGAGGCACTCTTAAAGTATTATAACGATAACTATGTAAGAGTTAAGCACATACTTATAAAGGTCGGCGATGAGGGCATTTCCGATCTTGACGCGGCAAAGGCAAAGGCGGCTGAGGTTATTTCTGAGCTTGACGGCGGAGCTGATTTTGAGGCGCTTATGACCAAGTATTCCGGCGACGTTGATTCTGACGGAAACGTTAACGGCGGAGCGACCGGATATGTATTTAAGTCTGGCGATTTTTCGAATCCCGCGTTTGAGGACGCTTCGTTTGCGCTTTCCGTGGGCGAGTACACAAAAGAGCCCGTGGAGGTTGACGCAAGCTATTCGGGATATCACATAATAAAAAGATATGCGCTTGAAGAGTCGTATTTCACATCGGATGAGGACGGCATTAAGGAGACCGTTAAGAATGCGGTTACCGAGTCCGGATATTCCGATGCGATGGCAAACGAGCTTAAGAATGCGGACGTTAAAAAGTCCGAGTCCAAGATAAGGGGCGTTAAGCTTATTGATACGGCGACCGATACATCAGACGAGAAATAATTGAATTCCTAAAGAGGCGGAAATTCTTTCGCCTCTTTAGGGGTTTTAAAAAGAGAATCAAAGGAGTTAAAGATGGTAAGAAGTATGACCGGCTACGGTCACTGTGAGGAGACTGTAAACGGAAGAAAGATAAGCGCGGAGATAAAGTCGGTGAACCAGAGGTTTACGGACTTTAACATAAAGGTTCCGCGCCAGTTCGGCTTTCTTGAGGAGCCCTTAAGAAAGGCGGCGTCCGGGGTTATAAAGCGCGGCAAGGCGGATGTCACCGTGTCCGTGGTGGATTATAACGAGGACAGCGTTATGGTGCGCGCGAACACCGCGCTTGCGAAAAGCTATTATGAAGAGCTTAAAAGGCTTTCCGAGGAGCTTGGAGTTGACAATAACGCTAAGGTGACAAATATCGCCGTTTTCCCCGAGATATTCAAGGTGGACAAGCCGTCCGTCGATGAGGAAGGGCTTATTTCGGACGTTTTGGGCGTTTTTTCAAAGGCTCTTTCCGGCTTTGAAAAAATGAGGTGCGAAGAAGGCGAAAGACTGGGGAAGGACCTTCTTGAAAAGGGCGACGTTATTTTGTCCTATGTGGACGAGATAACAAAGAGAATGCCCGTTATCGTAAAGGCATATTCTGAGCGGCTCCGCACGAAGATGGAGGAAATCTTGTCCGGCGTTCCGGTGGACGAGGCAAGACTTTTAAACGAGGTTGCAATCTTTACGGACAAGATCAACGTGGACGAAGAAATGGTGCGCTTAAAAAGCCATGTATCGGAGCTTCACACGATAATTGAGGGGAACAACCCCGCGGGCAGAAAGCTTGACTTTCTTATTCAGGAGATAAACCGCGAGGTGAATACGACGGGCTCTAAGGCGAATGACGTTGAAACGACCAAAATGGTCGTTGAGCTTAAGACCGAAATAGAAAAGATGCGTGAACAGATACAGAATATCGAGTGAGGACAGGCTTATGAGAATAATTAACATCGGATTCGGCAATATCGTAAACGCAATACATGTGGTGGCGGTCATTTCTCCGGAATCCGCACCCGTCAAAAGACTGGTGCAGGAGGCGCGCGAAAAGGGCAAGCTTATTGATGCGACCTACGGAAGAAGGACGAGAGCCGTTATTGTGACGGACAGTGATCATGTTATAACGTCGTCTGTGCAGCCTGATACGATAGCTCACAGATTTGACAGCGGGGAGGATGTTGGGATAGATGGCTAAGGGGAGCATATTTATAGTATCGGGTCCTTCGGGAGTCGGCAAGGGAACGGTCGTTAAGAAAATTTTAGAGCGGAAGGAAGATATTTTCCTTTCCGTTTCGTGCACGACCAGAGCGCCGAGAGCCGGGGAGACCGAGGGCGAAAGCTATTACTATATTTCGAAAGAAGAATTTGAAAAACGCATAAAAGAGGGCTATTTCATTGAGTGGGAGCACTATGTGGATAACTACTACGGCACGCCTAAGGCTCCGCTCATAAAGGCTTTGGAGGAAGGCAAGAGCAGTATACTTGAAATCGAAGTGAACGGGGCCTTCAAGGCTAAGGAAAGCTATCCGGACGCGGTTTTGGTTTTTGTCGCGCCTCCCGAAAACGAGGAGTTAAAGCGCAGAATCATGAAGCGCGACGAGGGCAACGAAACGGCTCTTGCGGCGCTGGATAAAAGAATCCGCCGTGCAAAGGAAGAATACGAGTTCATCAAGGATTACGACTACATAATAGTTAACGACGACGTTGAGGAATGTACGATGTGCTTAAACGATATAATAAGAGCTGAAAGCATGAGAGTTAAAAACAATCACTGCCTTATCGAGAAGCTTAAAAAGGATTAAAAGAAAGGAACGAAGTATTATGATGATTTATCCGTCGGTAGACGAGCTTATGAAAAAATTTGACAGCCGTTACAGCATTGTTATTGCAACGGCAAAAAGAGCGAGAGAGCTTGAGGACAAGGAAAATTCGGCTGAGCCTTTGGTTCGCACAATGTCCGAAAAGCCCGTGACGATTGCAGTTGAAGAGATATATGCCGGCAAGATCGGCTATAGCATAACCCTCGGAAAATGAGTTCGGAAGCTCTGGCAAGGGTTTTGGTCGATACCGGAGTTTTTTCGCTTGACCGCGAGTTTTATTATAAGATTCCGGAGTCCGAAAAGGGAAAGCTCATGGTCGGTCATGCGGTTAAGGTTCCGTTCGGTCACGGGAAAAAGTCCGGCATCGTGATCGGCTTTGCGAATGAAGAGACCGAATATGAGCTTAAGGAGATATCTGCGGTAAAAAAGGGCGGTCCGGTCGCGGACGAAAAAGCAATCGAGCTTGCATTTTTCATGCAGAAGATGTATATCGCTCCGTTTTTCGACTGCCTTAAGCTTTTGTGCCCGCCCGGCACCTTCGGAAAAGAGGATAAAAGGGTGAGGCTTTCGAAGGACTTTCGGGAGAGGGACGCCTTTTCGCCGATGCAGAAAAATATCCTCGCCTTCATTTCGGAGGAGGGAGGAGAGACGACGCTTGCCGCACTTAAGAACGAGTTCGGAAGCGCCGTGACCGGAATCATAAAAAGTCTTGAGGGGAAAAAAGCCGTCGAAACGGTAAGATTCTCACGAAAGAATGCCTCCGAGCTTAAAAGAAAATATGTCTCGCTTAACACGGACATGGAAAAAGCGCTTTCGCTTTTGAGTCCGCGCGCCGCGGCGCAAAGAGAGGCGGTCGCTCTTTTAAGCGACGGAGCAAGACCTTTGACCGAATTTAAAAATCAGTCTGCCGTGCGTGCGCTTTCCGAAAAAGGCATAGCGGTAATTTATGACGAGGCAAAAAGGCGCGACCCGTTTAAGGAAAAGGACGTTAATGCCACGGCGAGCCTTGACCCGACAGATGAGCAGAGAGCGGCGCTTGAAAAAATAAATTCGCTTTCCGATAAGGAAAGCTACGGCGCGGTTTTGCTTCACGGCGTCACCGGGAGCGGGAAGACCGAGGTCTACATGCAGGCGATCGACCGTGTGATAAAAAAAGGCAAAGGGGTCATCGTACTTGTTCCCGAGATTTCGCTGACTCCGCAGATGACGGACCGGTTTTTGGGGCGGTTCGGAGAAAATGTCGCGATACTCCACAGCATGCTCTCGGTAGGAGAGAGACTTGACGAGTGGATGCGCATAAAAAACGGTGAGGCTAAGGTCGTGATAGGCGCGCGGAGCGCGGTTTTTGCACCGCTTGACGATATCGGGCTCATCATAGTGGACGAGGAGCACGAAAACACCTATAAATCGGAGCAGACGCCGAGGTACGACGCTGTCGAGGTCGCGAAGAAAAGATGCATGCAGCATAACGCGCTTTTGATTTTGGCATCGGCAACCCCGTCGGTCACAGATTATTATAAGGCATTGTCCGGCGAGTATGAGCTTATCAAAATGACAAAGCGCTATAACGAGATCAGCCTTCCTTTGATAGAGGCGGTCGATATGCGCTCTGAGCTTAAAAACGGAAACAGAAAAATGCTTTCCGTAAGGCTCCGCGAGGAGATAAGAAAGAACATTGAAAATAAGGAGCAGACGGTGCTTTTTTTGAACAGACGGGGATTTTCCACGTTCGTTTCGTGCCGCGACTGCGGCTATGTCGCTCTCTGTCCCGAGTGCTCGATAGCGCTGGTATACCATAAAAATACCGGGACATTAAACTGCCACTACTGCGGGTACAAAACCGCGGTGATGAAAAGCTGCCCGTCATGCTCATCTGCGCACATTAAATATTTCGGCACGGGAACGGAGAGACTCGAAGAGGAACTTAGAGAGACCTTTCCGTCGGCGGGCGTCATCAGAATGGACGTTGACACCGCGACAGGGAAAAACGCGCACGAGAAATTACTGAAAAAATTCAGCGAAGAAAAGATTGATATATTACTGGGCACACAGATGGTGTCAAAGGGGCTTGATTTTCCGAATATTTCGCTGGTCGGGGTCGTCGCGGCGGACATGTCGTTAAATATTGACGACTACAGGGCATCGGAACGCACGTTTGACCTTATCACTCAGGTGTGCGGAAGAGCCGGAAGAGGGAAAATGCGCGGGCGCGCGGTTATTCAGACCTACAGTCCGGAAAATCCGGTTATCGGGTTTTCCAAAGAACAGGACTACGAAGGGTTTTATGAGTCGGAGATTGCGTACAGAAAAATGTTCGGCTATCCGCCGTTTTCAAATATCGTGTGCGTGTCCTTTTCATCGAAAAACGAGGCAAGCGTGAAAAATGCGTGTATTAAGACCGAGGAGAGATTTAAAAAGCTCTTTGAGGGAGCGGACATAAAGCTATTTAAATCCGCCCCGTCGCCGCTTTACAAGATAAAAGGGCGTTTCAGATGGCGCTTCTGGTTTAAGGGGGAGGCGGACCTTAAAACGCGTGTGCTTCTGCGCGAACTGTATAAAGGATTCAAGGAGAAGGACGTTAAGATGGCGATAGCCGTTGACCCTGTTAATATGGCATGATTACGGAGGAATTTTTATGGCAATAAGAGAAATAAGAAAAGCGCCCGATGAGATATTATATAAAAAATCGAGAACTGTTACGGCGCTTGACGAGAGGCTTTTTGAGCTTCTTGACGATATGGCTGACACGATGTATGAGGCAAACGGAGTCGGTCTCGCGGCGGTTCAGGTCGGCGTTTTAAAGCGCGTCTGCGTGATTGACGACGGGGAGGGGCTTATCGAACTTATCAATCCCGTTATAGTGGAGGAATCCGGTTCTCAGACGGGGACGGAGGGCTGCTTAAGCTTTCCCGGCAAGTGGGGAATCGTGACGCGCCCCGACCGTGTTAAAGTGCGCTCGCTCGACCGCGAGGGAAACGAGGTCGAATTTACGGGAAGCGGACTTTTGGCGCGTGCGTTCTGCCATGAAATTGAGCATCTGGACGGACATGCCTTCACCGAGAAGGTGGAGCGCTTTGTGGACCCGGAAAAGGAGTAAGGAGGGCGCTTTTTGAAGATTTTATTTATGGGCACGCCCGACTTTGCAAAGGCGCACCTTGAAGCACTTATAGATTCGGGACAAAATGTGACGGCGGTCATAAGCCAGCCTGACAAGCCGAAGGGCAGAAAAAAGATTCTGACGGCTCCTCCGGTAAAGGAACTTGCACTCCAAAGGGGAATAGACGTGTATCAGCCGGAAACGCTTAAAGACGGCGCGATAGAAGATATATTAAAAAAGCACTCGCCGGACATTTTAGTTGTCGTGGCATACGGCAAGATATTGCCCGAATATGTGCTTTCCTATCCGAAATACGGGTGCATCAACGTGCACGGCTCGCTTTTGCCGAAATACCGCGGCGCGTCGCCCGTTCAGACCGCGATTATTGAAGGGGAGAGCGAAACGGGCGTTACCGTTATGTATATGGATAAGGGCATGGACACCGGCGATATTATATTAAAAGAAACCTGCAAAATTGAAATAGACGATGATCAGACCGCGCTTTTTTCGCGGCTTGAAAAGGTCGGCTGCAGCGCGCTTTTAAAGGCGCTTTCACAGATTGAAAACGGCACGGTGACGAGGGAAAAGCAGGATGACAGTAGGGCGACCTACGCACACATGCTTACCCCGGAAACGGGAAAAATCGACTGGGAAAAGCCGGCAAAGGCGGTGCATGACCTTGTAAGGGGAACCTATCCCTGGCCCGCGGCTTTTGCATTTATAGGCGGCAAAAAGATAAAGATTACGAAAACGGAAACGGCGGAGGGAGAAGGCGAGCCCGGAACCGTTTTGTCGGAGGATAAGATGGGGCTTAAGGTTGCCTGCGGCAGCGGCGCTGTCCGCATTCTCCGCCTTCAGGCGGAGGGCGGAAAGGAAATGGCGGCTTCAGACTATTTAAGAGGGCACAAAATAGAAAACGGAACGAAATTTGACTAAGGAGAGGCTTTATGGACTCGGTGAGGCAGAGCGCGCTTTTAATTTTATATGAAATTGATAAAAATAAGGCGTACATGAATATTCTTCTTAACCAAAAGTGCCGCGAGGAGAACTTTTCGGGGCGTGACGCGGCGTTTTTAAACGAGCTTGTCAAAGGAACCGTCCGAAACCGTGAATATATAGACTATATTATAAGCCACTTTTCATCGGTCAAAATAAAAAAGATATCTCCATGGATAATGAATATACTAAGGCTCGGTGTTTACCAGATCTGCTTTACGGATAAAATCCCCGTAAGCGCTGCGGTGAATGAAAGCGTTGCATTGGCAAAAAGGTACGGGCACAAGGCGTCCTCCGGATTTGTCAACGCGGTGTTAAGAAAGGCAGCGTCCGTCGGGGCGGACAATGTCCCGCTTCCCGAAGACAGAGTAAAAATGCTTTCGGTGAAATATTCCTATCCCGAATGGATGGTTAAAAAATTCATTAAAAACTTTAATGATGAGGCGGAGGAAATATTAAAAAGCGGAAACGGACAGGCGCCGACCGTGATCAGGGTAAATACCTTGAAGACCGCGCCCGGGGAGCTTTATAAAATGCTCGGGGACGGTGCCGAGAGCATGTCCGGAAACATGATCCGCATTAAAAAGGGCATAAGCCCCGAAAAGCTTCCGGGATTTTCGGAGGGACTTTTCACCGTTCAGGCGGAGCCCTTTAACGTGACTGCGGAAATAATGGAGCTTGCCCCCGGAATGACGGTGATTGACGCGTGCGCCGCGCCGGGCGGAAAAACAACGTATATCGCCCAGCTGATGAAAAACGAGGGCACTGTCTACGCGTTCGATATTTATGAGCACAAGCTTAAAATGATAGAAGATACATCAAAAAGGCTCGGCATTAATATAATAAAAACAGAGCTTCATGACGCGTCGGAACCCTTGGAGAATATTCATGCGGACAGGATATTGCTGGATGTTCCGTGCTCCGGGCTCGGCATAATAAGGCGCCGACCCGACATTAAGTTTAACAGGCAGGAGGAGGATCACTCAGTCCTTCAAAAGAAAATAATCGAAAATATGTCGAAAAACCTTAAAAAGGGCGGCATAATGGTATACAGCACCTGCAGCATCGACAGGGCGGAAAACGAAGAAGTGATAAAATATTTTTTAGAGCGCAACAAGGATTTTTACACCGTGGCTTTCCCCGGGGCAGAGGAAGGATATAAAACCTACATACCCGGCGAGGACGGGTGCGACGGGGCGTTTATTTGCAAACTGGGCAGGAAGTGATGAAATGAACCTGGCGGATATGACAACACGCGGACTTGAAGAAACATTCTCCGTTCCGTCATACAAGGCAAAACAGATATATAAATGGGTCAGGCGCGGGGAGACGGATATCGATAAGATGACGGATCTGTCGACCGAGCTTCGGGCAAGAATGAAAAAGGACCATAATATCGTCTGGCCGGAGGTATATGAAAAATTCGCCTCCAAAATTGACGAAACGGTGAAATATCTGATCCGTCTTTCTGACGGGAACATAGTGGAGACCGTGTTAATGAGCTATGAGCACGGCTACAGCATATGCATCTCCACCCAGGTCGGATGCCGCATGGGGTGCCGGTTCTGCGCCTCCACGATGGACGGACTTATAAGAAATCTTTCGCCTTCGGAGATTGAAGGTCAGGTACGGGCAGTGTCCCGCGATTCCGGAAAACGCATATCGAGCATCGTGGTCATGGGAATCGGCGAACCGATGGATAATTACGATAACCTGGTCGCTGCGATAAGGGCGCTAAACAGTCCCGACGGAATGGGAATCGGAATAAGGCACATAACAGTGTCCACCTGCGGACTTCCGGACGGTATCAGGAGACTGACAAAGGAGGAGCTGCCCGTTACGCTTGCACTTTCGCTTCACGCGCCGACGGATGAAATAAGAAAGAAAATAATGCCCGCCGCACGCCTTGCGACGATCGGCGAGCTTTTGAAATTAACGGACGGATATGCAGAGAAAACAGGAAGAAGAGTAACGTTTGAATATGCGCTCATAAAGGGCGTGAACGACAGTATTGAGTGCGCCGAAATTCTCGGCAGACTCTTAAAAGGCAGGCTTTGCCATGTTAACATAATCGAGGCAAACCCCGTTCCGGGAAGGGATTTTAAGCGCGGAGCAAACAAACGCGAATTTGTAAGCGTTCTCTCGCGCCATAATGTGACCGCAACGGTAAGAAGAGAGCTGGGATTAGACATCAGCGCATCGTGCGGTCAGCTTAAAAAATCGGTTGCAAAGGGGGAATGAAGATGATTTTTTCGTATATGACCGACAGAGGGAAAAAACGTGAAAAAAATGAGGACTCGGTTTATGCCGACGGCACGCTTTTCATAATTGCCGACGGGATGGGCGGTCATAACGCCGGAGAGGTGGCAAGCCGCATGGCGACAGACATTATTTCAGAGAGGCTTAAAGGGATTAAAGAAAACCGGCGCGAAGAAATAACAGACGCGGTTGCGTTCGCCAACGCGGAAATCTATAAGGCGGCTGAGGGTCAGTTTTCGGGAATGGGAACGACCGTGGACGTATGCCTCTTTGACGGTAAGAGCCTTCATATAGGTCACGTCGGCGACAGCAGAGTTTACCTTTTGCATGACGGGGAGCTTACAAAGCTCACGGTCGACCATTCGTATGTTGAAATGCTTTTGAGCAAGGGCGAAATAACGCGCGAGGAAGCGGACAATTATCCGATGAAAAACATGATAACGAGAGCGGTCGGCGTTTCCGGCGGAATAACGACGGATTATTACGAAAAGTCGGTATCGGAAGGAGACATTCTTTTATTGTGTACCGACGGGCTGACAAACGCAGTGAGCGAGAAAGATATAAAAAACATCTTAGGGTCCGAAAAGGACATTGAAAACGCCGTGAAAAGGCTTATTGATACGGCAAACGCAAACGGCGGACCGGATAACATAACCGTTATCGCGGCGGTGTGCGAGTAATTCAAGCGGAAAGGAACGGTAGAGAATATGTCTGAAATTATACTTGGCGGCAGATATGTTATAGAAAACGAGATCGGCGCGGGCGGCATGGCGATAGTGTACAAGGCACATGACACGATGCTAAACAGGTCCGTTGCCGTTAAAGTGCTCCGTCCGGAGTTTAAGCAGGATGAGGAGTTTATAAAAAGGTTTGACATTGAGGCGAAGGCTTCTGCCGGGCTTAATCACCCGAATATCGTGAGCGTTTACGATGTCGGAGTTCACGAAGGGCTTCACTATATCGTCATGGAATACATAGACGGTATTACGTTGAAGGAGCTTATCGCAAGGGACACCCGTCTCCCGTGGAGGAAGGCGCTTAAATATTCTTCGCAGATATGCTCCGCGCTTGCGCATGCGCATGCGAGGAAGGTCATTCACAGGGACATTAAGCCCCACAATATAATGGTGACCGGCGACGGGTCGGTAAAGGTCATGGATTTCGGAATCGCGCGCGCGGCGTCCGCGGCGACGATGACGATAGGATCAAAGGTCTTAGGCTCGGCGCACTACCTTTCGCCCGAACAGGCAAGGGGAGGCTTTACGGACGAGAGGTCCGATATCTATTCGCTCGGCGTCTGCATGTACGAAATGGTGGTCGGCAAGGTGCCGTTTGACGCGGACACTACGGTTGCGGTTGCAATGCAGCACCTTCAAAAGGAGCCGGCGGATCCCTGCACCTTAGTTGACGATCTGCCCGAGTCGGTGGGTCATATAATCCTTCGCGCAATGAGAAAGGAACAGTCGCAGCGCTATCCCTCTGCCGGAGCGATGGAGTCTGACATTATGCGCGTTTTGGCGGATCCTTCCGTTACGCTTTCGGATTCCGATTCCGACGCGGCGTTTTATTCCACGAGGCAGATAGATGTTGTTGACGATTCGGCAATAAAAACACCGGCGGCAAAGGAAAAAAGCACAAGCCCCGTCTGGCTTATCGGTCTCAGCGCGGCTCTGGCAATCGCCGCGGCGGTATTTTTAATAAAAGGAATTTTCTTCTCGGGCAGCGATTTAAGGGTTCCGAATATCAAGGGACTTACCATAGAACAGGCGTACGAGAAGCTTTCCGGAATGGGTGAGGAGATAAATATAAGAATCAGCAGGGAAGAGTACGGCGAGATGGACGAGAAGGACAAGATCATCGAGCAGAATCCCGAGGAGGGCATGAAGCTTCCCGGAACTAAGGAGATCGAGGTCGTTATCGGACTCGGCGCGGAATCGTTTGATATTGACAATTTTGTCGGACTAAATGCCGATAAAGCAAAGAAAAAGGCGGAGGACATGGGGCTTATCGTCAAGGTTGAGGACGAGGAGGACGATGACCTTAACGAGAAATACAAAGAAGGTCTTATAACAAGACAGAGCGTCGACCCGGGAACGGAAGTTAAATATAAAGATGAAATAACGCTTTATAGGAGCAAGGGAAGCGAGGGGCTTTCACCCAAGATGATATCGGTTGTCGGAAAGAATGTTTCGGACGCTAAAGCGGCACTTAAAGAAGCAGGATACACCAATATTGATGTTGCGACGAAGGATTCCGATGAGGAGAAGGACACCGTGCTCGAGCAGTCGGTAAAGGAGGGCACAAGGTGCGATAAGTCAACTCTTATAACGCTTACCGTTTCGGGAGGAAGGAGCTATTCGGCGAGCACCGTGCTCATGTTCACCCTGCCTTCGGACCCGAATCCGGTAAACGTCAAGGTCATTAAAAAGGACAACGGTGAGAGCGTTTACTCAAAGCAGCATAACGCGGGCGACACCGTGAGAATAGATGTTAAGGTGACCGGGAAAATGACTTATGAGATATATTTAAATGACGAGTTCTGGATGGAAAAGAGCGTTGCAAACTGATGAGGGGGATTATCACTAAAGGCATCGGCGGACTCTATACCGTTATGGCGGAGGGCGAAAGCTTTGAATGTTCGGTGAGAGGTAAGTTCAGACAGAGAGACATGATGACTCCGCTTGTGGGCGACAGGGTCGAGATAAACCGAGTTGACGATGAGCTTTACGCAATAGACGAGATATACGAGCGGAAAAACGAGCTTGTGCGCCCCAGTGTTGCGAATATCGATACGCTCATAATCACTTTTGCGGCGGCAAAGCCGAAGCCGGATCTTTATTTGGTCGACAAGCTCACCGCCGCGGCGGCAGAGCAGAATATAGAGCCCGTTATCTGTATCACGAAAAGCGATATAAAAGACCCGTCGTCATACCGCGAAATATATGAAAACGCGGGATTTAAGACGGTTCAGTCGGGAGACGGGAGCTTTAACGAGGGCGTTTTTGACGAGATTACAAAAGGAAAGATAACCGCGCTTGCCGGCTGCAGCGGCGTCGGCAAATCCACGCTTATCAACCGCATTTCGGGGCTTGATAAGCTTTTGACATCGTCTGTCAGCAAAAAAACGGAACGCGGAAGGCACACCACAAGACATGTGGAGCTTTTAACGCTTAAAAACGGCGGATGGATACTTGACACTCCGGGCTTCAGCTCCTACGAGCCAGAGATAGAGGGAAAGGTAAGCGACTGCTTCAGGGAATTTTCGCGTTTCGGTCCCTGCCGCTTTTCGGACTGCACACATATAAGCGAGCCGGACTGCGCCGTTCTTGCCGCGCTTCATGAAGGCAAAATCGCGCCCAGCCGCTATGAAAGCTATAAAAAGATTATTTCCGCCAAGAAGGAGAGATACAAATGATAAAAATATCACCGTCCATTTTAGCGGCGGACTTTTCCAAGCTCGGAAACGAGATAAAGAAAATTGAAGAAGCCGGAGCGGACATGGTTCATATTGACGTGATGGACGGGCTTTTTGTCCCGAACATTTCATTCGGACTTCCGGTGATAAAGGCGATCCGCGGCTGCACGGACCTTTTGTTTGACGTGCACCTGATGATCGACTCGCCGGAGCGCTATATCGAGGATTTTAAGAAAGCCGGAGCGGATATAATTACCGTTCACGCGGAGGCGACAAGGCACCTTCACAGAACGCTCCAGAGCATAAAGTCCCTTGGCGCAAAGGCGGGAGTTGCGTTAAACCCCGGCACGGATACGGGCGCGGTCAGGTATGTGCTTTCCGAAGCTGACATGGTGCTCGTCATGACGGTAAACCCGGGCTTCGGCGGTCAGAAATTCATTAAAGAGATGACAAAAAAGGTTGCCGAGGTAAGGAGTATGGCGCCGGACATTGATATTGAGGTTGACGGCGGAATAAGCTCTGAAAACATCTCCTTGGTAACGGACGCGGGAGCCAACGTTATCGTCGCCGGCTCGGCGGTGTTCAACGCACCCTCGGCGAAGGATGAGATTGAGAAAATGAGAAGGCACGCATCTTTATGAAAAAAGCTGTTATAATAGCCGCCGGCTCGGCAGATTTTATAGATACGGACGGCGCGGGAATAATTATCGCGGCGGACGGGGGATATGATAATGCGTTAAGGCTCGGCGTAAAACCGGACCTTTTCGTCGGGGACATGGACTCCGTAAAGGAAAATGTGGATACAGAAAAGGTCACACTGAACAGGGAAAAGGATTTTACCGACACCGAAATAGCAATCGAGGAAGCTGTTTTACGCGGATATGACCGCATCGACATTTTCGGAGCAACGGGGACGAGGCTTGACCACACGCTTGCGAACATTTTTATGATGAAAAAATATTTAAGCCGCAATGTTGACGTAAGGATTATCGACTCGCACAACAAAATGCGCGCGATTACGGGTGATAACGCATTTTCGGGACTTAAGGGAAAAACGGTTTCTTTCATACCGGCAGACACGGTCGTTTCGGGCGTCACGCTCTCGGGATTTAAATATCCGCTTTCAGACAGGGATGTCGAGATAGGGACGACGCTCACGGTCAGCAACGTCGCCGTATCGGACGAGGTTCATGTCAATATTAAAGACGGAACGCTTATTATGATAATTGCAAAGGATTGACATTCATTATGAGAAAATATACGACAGAAGCACACGCACATGTACTCCCGGCAAGCGGATGCAGCCATGTGAGGGAGGACGAAATAGGAAAGCTCTATGCGCCCACGGGAACGGACACGATAATTTTAACGAACCACTTTTATAAGGGAACGTTAGGACCCCGCGAATATATAGAGTGCTACCGCAGAACAAAAAAATATGCCGAAGAGGCGGGAGTGACGGTTGCTCTCGGCATGGAAATACGATTTGTAAACGATAAATACACCGTGAACGACTATCTCGTTTACGGCATAGATGAGGACGATGTGTACAGGGCGTCGGAATTTCTTGACGGAACGTACAACGAGTTTTACGAGGGCTTTAAGAACGACAGAAACGTTATCATACAGGCTCATCCGTTCAGACCCGGAATCGGGCTTGCGGATATTTCGCATATTGACGGAATCGAGGTCTTTAACCTTCACCCGCATCAGCCTTCGGTCGTCGGCTTCGGCGCAAGGCTCACAAACGAGCATAAGGAGCTTATCGCGACGGGCGGAACGGACTATCACTATCAGGGACACGAGGCGCTCTGCCTGACGGTGACAAAGAAGAAAATAAAGGACTCCTTTGACTTTGCAAACGCGTTAAAAAGCGGCGATTATGAATTTAAGATCGGCGATTTTACCGCAAAAAGGAGAAAATAAAAAAAGGGACCGCCTTTACAGTCCTTGAGCGTGTCAAAAAGTCAACCCTTAGTTTTAAGCAGGTGCACCGAAAAATCCCTCAGGGTTTTGCTTTGCAAAACCCAGCTCCCTTTAGCAAGGGAGCCCCAAAAAGCCCTCCTTGCTAAAGGGAGCGTAGCGGCGCCGAGGCAATGAATGGCAGTCCGGTGGACTGCCAGAACCGAGGCGTGACCGAGCCGCGGCGAGACGGTGGCATTTGCGCAGCAAATGACGGGAGGATTTTTAGGAATACTCGGTATATTTTGAGCGTTCAAGCCTTCCATGCGGGAGATAGAAACAGGTCTATAGACACGCTTACGGACCGCCTTTACAGTCCCTTTTTTTCACCGGCGACAACTCTGTCGCAGCCGGCAAGATCCTTTATTATTTTAATATCCTTAAAGCCCTCCGCCATAATGCGGGAAACGGCTTCGCCCTGGTCATAGCCTATCTCAAAAGCTAAAATTCCGCCGTCACAAAGCGCCGCGGGCGCTTTTTTTGCAATTTCGCGGTAAAATTTAAGCCCGTCCTCTCCGCCCGAGAGGGCAAGACGGGGCTCAAAATCCTTCACGGTCGTATCGAGTGTCGGTATAACCGAATCTTTTATATAAGGCGGGTTTGAAACGATCAGGTCGTATTCTCCGGGTATTTTTTCACTCAAAATATCAAGGCGCGAAAAGCGGACCGCCGCTCCGTTTTCGCGGGCGTTTTTTTCGGCAACGCTAAGCGCCCGGGGGCTTATGTCGACCGCGGAAACGAGCGAACCTTCAACGAGCTTTGCAAGACTCACCGCGAGCGCCCCGCTCCCGGTGCCGATGTCAAGTATCCTCCGCTTTCCGGTGCCGATTGCGTACTCTGCAAGCGTTTCCGTGTCCGGACGCGGAATAAGAACGTTTTCGTTAACATAAAAGTCAAGCCCCATAAACTCTTTATGCCCGGTAATGTATGAAATGGGTCTGCCCGAAAGCCGTTGAGAGACAAGTGTCATGAACCTTTCGGCATCATCCGGATCTATTTCGGTGCCGCCTTTTTTAATGAGCGACAGACGGTCGCATGATAACGCATGTTCCAATAATATTCTTGATTCCAAAAGTGGAACGTCGCTTACTTTTTTTAAAAGCTGAGCGCCGTTTTTAAGCGCGTCATTTATTACCATCTGTCATCCTCGCCGTTTTCCGGAAGCACCGGAGTCATCGCGGCGATCGCAACCTCAAGCATTGAATCGTCCGGCTCCTTGGTGGTGATGTGCTGAAGCCAGAGACCGGGCTTGCTTAACGCCTTTACTATCGGGTTTTCGCTTCTGCCCGCCCACTTGATTATCTCATACGATATGCCGGCGATGAAGGGAAGGCACAAAAGCTTGATTAAAATTCTCTGCCAGCCGAAACCGACCTTGACAAACGCGAAAACGAGAATACTTATAAGGAGCACGAAAACGAGAAAGCTTGTGCCGCACCTGGGGTGGAAGCGTTTCATCTTCCGGCAGTTTTCAACGGTTAAGGAGAGCCCCGCTTCATAACAGAAAATGGTTTTGTGCTCCGCACCGTGATACATGAAAACGCGCTTAACGTCGCTCTGAAGGGTGCATAAAAGAAGATAGCCTAAAAATATAACGATTCTTGAAACGCTCTCCGCCGCGCTTCTTACTGCGGAAAGGCTGGACTCGGGAAGGTCGCCGAAAAGAAACGCGATCCCTTCGCCTATAAGCATCGGAAGCAGAAAGAAGAGCCCGACGCTCATGATAATTGCAAGCACAACAGAAAAATAGATGACATAGTCTTTAAGCTTATCGCCGCACTTTTCGGTTAGCCATTTTTCAAATTTTGATTCCTTTTCGCCTTCCTCCGCTTCAACGTCAACAAACTCGGCGCTGTACATGAGCGCCTTCATGCTTGTTACCATGGAATCTATAAAGACGATCATTCCGCGGATTATCGGAATTTTTTTTAAAATACTTTTTCGGTTTTTGATTTCGGAAACGTCCGTCACAATTTCCCCGTCGCTCTTCCTCACGGCAATAGCCATTTTGGAAGGTCCGCGCATCATAATACCTTCTATCAGCGCACTTCCGCCGATAGAGGTCTTTTTTTTCTGCATATAAAAATGTCCTTTCATAAAAAGATAAATATATTATAGCAAAAAACTCGGGTGAATTCAAGACTTATTTGCTTTCGGCGACGGGAAATTCGGTCAGCCTTAAGTTGGCATAGCCGTACGGCACGAGGCGCACCTTTTGGGGTGGAGACAGGGGAGCGGCAGACTCGGGGAATCTGTCGCAGTGCCCCATGTTAAAGCCCCAGGGAATTTCGGACATTTCGGCAATGAGGGAAACGGGAGCGGACGGCGAGCCGAAGCCCTTTTCATAGCCGCCCTCCTCGACGCCGAAGCTTTTTCCGGAGAGCGCATACGCCCACTTTGATTCGGGGTAAACGTAGTAGTCGCAGTAGGGAAATTTCCTTGCAACGCCGCCCGATTCATATTCGACCCTTTCCCATTTTTCCTTGATTTGGACGGAGTATAAAAGAGGACCGCTCCAAACCGCGACCATGCCGCCGGGACGGGAAACGATTTCGGGCTTGAAAGTAAAGCTTACGTTTATTACGGTTTCGTTTTTGCCCCAGACCTTTTTTATCTTGTAAAAGGTTCCGGGCACAGCCTCCTGACCCTCAACGGTCGCTTTCTTTACGCAGGAGGGGATTCTTATTGAAAATTCAAAGGCCACATCCTTTTCCGCGGAAATTTTGTACTTAAGACTGTCCCTGAAGGGGTAGCCGGTCTCAAGCGTGCATGAAACGTTCACGCCGTTGATTTTGGCGTTAAGCGTTGCCGGCACGACGGAGCAGGAGACAAAGCCCGCCTTTGTTTTCATGAAGGAGGTGAGCGCAAATTTGGGCCAGCCCTGACCGAAGTTTGCGGTGCAGCAGCCAAAGTGCGGCTCCAGTCCGAAGGTGTGCGCAAATGCGTTGTTCGTGCGGAAGGGCTGCTTTGACATCGGGAACGCCGCGACCTGGTTTACCATCTGGACGTACTGGTGCGACCACATGTCCGGGCTTATCGCCGCGGGGAGCGCGTTGTAGGCAAGGCGTTCGAGTCTGTCGAGCCACTTTGCGTTTCCGGTCACGGCGAAAAGCCACTCGTAGGAATACATAGCCTCGACCACGCCGCAAAGCTCCGTGCCGTTTAAGGGAGAGGTGCCAGACAAATTTTCGTCGCCCGTGAAGTGACCGGGGGCGGTTCCGTGGTTTTTCATAAGATATGAAAACGCTTCCTCGGCAAATTCGTCCGGCTCGCACCCGGTGACAAGGCTTAAAAGAGCCTCGGACTTTAACATCATGGCGATATTGACAACGTGGGAATAGTAGTCCCAGCCCTCGCGGCATGAATCGATAACTCCTCCGGCGAGCGCTTTTTTCCAGTCAAAGCCCTGCATATTTAATTTCTGCGCGAGGGTTAAAAGCCACTTCTCTTTCGTTCTTTTGTAAAGCCATAATATCGGAATAAGCCCTTCAAACCAACGCGCCGCGCCCCAGTTTCGGAGGGTGAAGCGGTTTATATGCTTATCAAAATTCTTAAGGCATTTTTCTATCACGGAGGGTATTCTTTCGTCACCCGAGCAGTCGCCGTAAAGAGCGAGGACCTTTAATATGAGGAGCACCGCCCAGGTGTCGTAATTCGCGCGTCCGGAGTCCGGGCACGGGCAAATCCAGCCGTCCTCTTTTTGAAAGCCGATTATCGCGTCAACATATTTTTTGGCGCGGGATATCATATCCCGGTCATTTAAAAGATAGGCGAGCGGAATAAATCCGTCCAGCCAGTAGGGCACGCGCTCCCAGCCCTCGCGGCTGCCGCCGATCCAGGTACTGTCGCGCACGTCGGGCCACACCTTGTCGAGATTTCCGGAAAGCCCCGACGCCTGAAGGCGAAGTTGCTCATATAACCAGCCCTCGGGCTTTATGTTATTCACAGCGAAAAAATCATATTGCAAATCTTTCAGCATTTTTTTGACTCCTTTTATTGAATTTGAGTAAATTATATGTTATAATAGGCGCAAAGTCAATTTCAAATACTGACAAAAATATTGCAAAAATTGAACGGAGGCGAGGGCGTGTATTATCTTGACGACAATTCGTTTGCGGTCTTTAAATCGTGCTCCATGCGTAAATTTGACGAGGGGGAGCGCCATATTACAAGAGTTTTTAACAGCAGTGTGCTGATCTTAATGCTCGGCGGAGTGCTTAAGTTTACCGAGGACGGGGAGGACATTTCGCTGAGGCGCGGAGAATACTACATTCAGCGGAGCGGGCTTTATCAGGAGGGGAGAGTGCCGAGCGAGGTTCCTAAGTATTTTTACGTTCATTTTGACGGGAAGTTTAAAAACGAGGGCTCGCTTCCGGTAAGGGGCACGTTTGAGGAGGTGGATGTATCGGAGCCTGTCGGAAGGCTTGAAAGAATGTATTTTTCGGCGCAGAAGAACGCATTTGCGTTAAACGGCGCGTTTTATGACATCTTGGGCGCTCTCGATTTTGGCAAAAGCGCGGCGGAAAGTGACGGGAAAACGGCGGGGGAGATTGAAAAATACATTATGGAAAATTTTTCGGACCCTTCCTTTTCGCTTGACGATATAAAAAGAAAATTTAATTTCAGCACGGAATACATAATTAAGATATTCAGCGGCAGATTTTTAAAAACTCCGCACCGGTATATAACGGGGCTTAGAGTAAAGCGCGCCAAGCAGCTCATGCTCTCGTCGGAGCGGGGCTTGACCGACATTGCTGCCGACTGCGGATATTCGGACTATTCGGTGTTTTATAAAAATTTTAAAAATGAAACGGGAATGAGCCCGAATGTGTGGCGGAGAAAAAAATAGCCGGAGCAGATATTGCCCCGGCTATAATATTTATGTGTGAAAGGAGTTTTTCTGTTGGTAGGTTTCATCTGTGAAACTCAGTCCTGCGGGTTTTTACTCTATCGGGATAACGATTCGCGAAACGTAGTTTTCCGCCTTAAACTCCCTCGCGGTGTACGGGGCGACGATGCCGAGCACGCGCGGATAGCCGATTGGCTTAAGACCAAGCTCATTCACTTTTTCGGAAAAAAGCTTCATGACATTGGGAAAAGAGTCATAGCTTCCGTAATACAGGCACGAAAAGGCACGGCAGCTTTCCAAAACAAGCGCGCCTTTCGGTGCACTCCCGGGCTCGAGCGGAATACAACATATAAATGTATTTTCTTTCTCGCCGAAGAGCCCCCAGCTTTTATTTATTGTAAATAACGGCTCTGACGCAAGCGGGCGAAGCCCATTTTCGATGGCTTCATGATAGAGCGCATACATCGCGGTGTATTTTTCCTGTGCCGTGCCGCCCCGGTATTCCCTTGAATAGCAAACGTATTTGGGGAGCGAGACGGTTTCAAACGTGAGAGACTCTTTTTTCAAAATTCTTAAGCTCATCTCCTCATACATGCGCCGCGTCGCGTACATTCTCTGCATCAAGGAAACGAGGAGCTTTTCAGACGTTCCGTTTGTGCCAAAATACTCGTGAATTTCATCGTACGACAGACCGATGGTAAGCAAATGGCGGATCTGCAGTATCCGGGTGATATTGTGATTGTCAAAATAGCGGTAGCCGCTTTTCGGGTCAATAAATACCGGGACGATGAGCCCGCGTTTTTCCAGTCTTAACAAGGTTGCCCGCGAAACGGAGCAGCTTTTTGTGACCTGTGAAACACTAAAAAGATTTTTCATAAAAACACCCTCTTTGCTCTTGACTCGTTCATCCGTGAACATGATATAATTATATATGAAAAAATTCAGAAAGTCAAGCAAAGTGATTTTTAAAAAGCAGGAGGTTACTTTAATGAAGAAAAAGCGTATTTTGTCATGGATCTTGTGTGCGGCAATGCTTCTTTCGCTTATGCCGGCAGGCGTATTTGCATCGGGAACAGATGTCGTGAAGATCGAAAAGAGCGACGGAACATTTTCGTCCGCTGCGTACGAAAGTCTGGGCGACGCCGTTTCGGCGGCGGATGATGGGGACACGCTCTGGCTTGTCGGTAATGATGAGGCAAGGCAGCAGGTCACGATCGATAAAAGCCTGACCGTTGAACTTCAGGGCTACAGCCTTACCGACACTGCCATAAAGGTGACAGGCTCCGGCGTGACGGTTTCAATCAACGACCGCGTCGGCGGTGCGAAGATAAACGAAAACCATTACACCGGATTTAAATGGGAGGGGGACATATCCACTCTCAGCAGATGTTCGGCAACGGTTTTTGTTACCGGCGGCGCAACGCTTAATATAAACGGCGTTACGGGAACGGACAAAAACACGGGAACCATTATTTACGATTCTGCTGGAGCAGACCTTGTAAAAGCGATATTTGTTGATGAGAGCACGCTCGTAATCGGCGGAGGAACATTCGTTGCCGAGGAAAAGCCCGGTCGCGACTCGCTTTTTATCTACAACGGAAACGTTACCATAAATGACGGATATTTTTACAGGGCAATTTCTTGTTTCACAGCGCCATCAAATACATATCCCTTTATCGTTAGAAAATGTGAGATAAACGGGGGAGACTCTTCTTCCGGCGCTATGTGGATCCAAAAAAGCGGAACCATAAACGGAAAAAGCTTCAGCTCCGGTTTCCAGGATCTTGATGACATTGGCGAGATTTTCCTGTCACAGTCATCGGGAAGCTATGTTACCTCCGATTCAACAAGCGCTCATATAAAGATCGGATGCACCATTTATGTACCGGACAATATTGAAAGCGCAGTTTTGCCGGACGGTACGATTTATTCTGTCGGCTCGGGGGACAAAAATGCTCCCGAGGAGATATCGGCTAAGACCGGCGATAAAATAACCCTTGCGCCCGCAGTTTCCGGAGGAAGCGGGGAGGACATAACCTATGCCTGGAAAAAGGACGGCACCGTGCTGGACAGCGAAACGGGACCGACCCTTGATATAAACAGTTATACAAAGGACGATGGCGGACTCTATGAGGTGACCGCGTCACAAGGTGAGAAATCCGTAACGGTCTGGTTCCGCGTCGGCGAAGCGGCGGACGAAAATGATACGGCGACTGAGACGTGGCTTGCCGCCGGCAATGAGTTATATCTGGGCAGCATTGCCGTTACCGCGGAAAATGCCAAGAACATAATAGGAAGCTACTCGGGAACGGACATCACGGGCACGGCGTCCTTCAAGGTGGAGAGCGGAGTTCCGACGCTTTACTTAGATAACGTAACGGTAAAGGACGGGTACAAATACGGAACATTTGGTACAAACGCTGGTACAACCGACTACTTTTATAGGATTTACGGCATTTATTATAAGCCCGCAAGCGATGACAAGCTTGCAATAAAGCTTTCCGGAACTAATGTTTTGGAGCCGGAGGGCTATACCGATACGAAGTACGTAAGCTTCCTGACTTACGGGATCATGCTTGAAAACAACTGCACAGAGTTTTCACTTAACGGCGATGACGATTCAAAGCTCAATGTCACTGCCGAATCCTATACGCTTAAGGGAATCACAACGTTCGGTAAAAACTGCAACATTTTGATAAACGGCGGAGAATATGTGTTTAAAACAACCGACATCGGAATTTACAACACAGGTTCACTGAAGATAGAAAACGCAAAGCTTAATATCACTTCGGAGAAAAATTACGGGATCCGTAATGACATCGGCAGCGAAGAAGGCGTCACATCAATTAAAAACAGTGATGTCACGGTAAAAGCCGGAAAAGGAGAAGGTTTATATGACGGCATCTTTTCCAGCGGCATCGATATGACCATTGAAAGCAGCAATGTGGATATTGTGTGTGACGGAGTGGGATTATATGTCAACCGCGGAAAATCGCTCACCATTTCGGGAGAGGACACGGTAATCAAAGTAAAGTCTGTAGGACCCGTCCGGACAAATTGGGACAGAGAGTATACGGCAATACGCACAGAATGTGAGCTGGGCTCGGAAACGATGGAAGTGGGAAATATAATATTAGAAGACGGACTTGCAGTCACCACTCCAGAAGCGGGCAGGATACTCCTGTGCGATAATGATCTCGTGCCCGACTATGACAACTGGTTCGGCTGGTACCGGACGATTTTTGACACGGACGGAAACTATGCAAGAGAGGTTGAGATCAAAACCCCGGTCACACATGCTGAGTGCGGCGAGGCGGACTGCAGAGAGCACACAGGCAGTATAGCACATACCGGGGACAACTGCCTTAACCTTGTGAAAAATATCACAACAGACGGAGCGACGCTTAAAGGCGGCAGCTATTATTTAAGCGATGACCTTGCTGTGGGCGATGGAAGAGAGCTTTATATTGCCAATAACAGTACGGTAAATATCTGCTTAAACGGCCACGAACTCAAGGCGTATATAGTACCGGGCGAAAATGCGGTTTTGAACATATGCGACTGCAAAGGCGGCGGTAGGATCACAAACCCGGACGCACATGTCATAGCGTTCAGGAAAAACAACGGAACCGTCAATATTTACGGCGGAACGTTGGAAACATCTGCCGCAAATACTATCATAGATTTTGGCAGTGATGGAGCGCTTAAAGGCAACGTACTGAATCTTTACGGCGGAACAGTTAACTATGGCGGAGAGACCGTAAATACGGCCATAGGAAGCAGAACGCTCACCGTAAATCTTTACGGAGGAGAAATTAACACAACCGCAAGCAACGGCATTGTTGTGCAAAACGGAAAATTGAATTTGTGCGGCAACACCGTAATCAATGTTCCGGCAAATTACGACAGTATCAAGGTCTACGGCAAGGAGATCATTGACGCAAAAGACTACACCGGCGGAAATGTCAGCATTTTGTGCTCGGGACTTTCCGATGGCGATACGGTTGTTAAAAATGTTACGGATAAGACAGAGGGCAAGTTCTCTCTTTCCGCGGGCGACTCTGACCATATACTGGTAAGAGAAGGCAGTGACCTTGTCTTAAAAGCATTATACACCGTTGCATTTTTACCTAACGGCGGAAGCGGAACGATGGATCCGGATCGTGTACCCGGAGGCGAATACAGTCTTCCCGACAACCGCTTCACCGCGCCGGAGGGCAAAAAGTTCAAGGCGTGGAGCGTGAACGGAAAGGAATATAACCCCGAAGATGTTATCACCGTCACCTCTGATACGACGGTGACGGCTGTTTGGGAAAACAAGGTGAAAACACCGGTTCAGATAAGCGAGGGTCCGCAAAGATATGAGTATGACAGCGGTGCAAAGAGCTTTAAGATCACGGCGGCAAATGTTTCGGGCGGCTTTAGTGTGTCATATGAAAAGGACGGTATAGAGAATGTTTTGCCGACGGGCGCGGGAAGCTATGATGTTATCATAAAAAGAGCGGCGGACGATGTATATGCCGAATATGACAAGAGAATTCCGGGAGGACTCGTGATTGATCCCATGGACATTACAGGCATAGCAATTATCGGAGCGTTCGGGGATATGACCTATACCGGCAATGCGCAGACCCCGGTGGCTACGGTTACGGCAAAAAATCTTCATGTAACCGGTTCGTGGTCAGCGGTCACAAATGTTTCGGATAAGACAACATTTACCGCGACCGGCAACTTTACCGGAACGGTAAGCGACATGGAGACCGGCATGGAGGAAGCGGATTCGGGCATCTCTATAGCACCGCTCTCAGTAAAGAATCTTAACTATAACAAAAATGCACAGGTACTTATCACTGCCGGAGAGGCGGAAGGCGGAACATTAAAGTACAGTATCGACAATAAGGCAACATGGAGCGAGGAGCTCCCGAAAGGCACAGATGCCGGAGAATATTATGTTTGGTTCATGGTTTTCGGTGATGAAAACCATAAGGATTCCTATACTAATGGTTTATCTGTGTCCATAGCGAAGGCAAGTGTGGCGATCCCGACCGTTCCGGGCAAGATATACACGGGCGAGAATTTGACGGCGGACATCGCGGACGGCGAGCATTACACCGTAAGCGAGAACAACGGCGGAACGGAAACGGGACGCTATGATGTTAAACTCAAATTAAGAGACGATGCAAACTACTACTGGGAAGGCAAGGAAAAGGACGTCTCAGTCATTACGGTTGACTTTAACATTTCGGCGGCTGAGAACAAGTGGACGGCCGAGCCGAGCATAACGGGCTGGACGTACGGCGAGAGCGCAAACGCTCCCTCATACGGCGCAAAGTTCGGTGACGTTAAGATTGAGTACAAGAAAGCGTCCGAGCCGGACAGCGCTTACATAACCGCAGTTCCGGCCAATGCAGGTGACTACAACGTAAGATTGAGCGTTGCAGCGACCAAGAACTTCGGCGCACTTACAAAGGCGCTTGACTTCACCATCGCAAAGGCAAGCGTGGCGATCCCGACCGTTCCGGGCAAGGTATACACAGGCGAGAATTTGACGGCGGACATCACGGATGGCGAGCATTACACCGTAAGCGAAAACAACGGCGGAACGGAAGTAGGACGCTATGACGTTAAATTCAAATTAAGAGACGATGCAAACTACTACTGGGAAGGCAAGGAAAAGGACGTCTCGGAAATAACGGTTGACTTTAACATTTCGGCGGCTGAGAATAAGTGGACTGTTGAGCCAAGTATAACGGACTGGACGTACGGCGAGAACGCAAACGCACCCTCATACGGCGCGAAGTTCGGTGCCGTTACGGTTGAGTACAAGAAGGCGGGCGAGGCGGACAGTGAGTATACCGCAGCTGTTCCGAGCAATGCCGGAGAATACAACGCAAGATTAAGCGTTGCAGCAACTAAGAACTTTGGCGGACTTACCGAAGTGCTTGGCTTTACCATAGCGAAAGCAAGTGTGGTAATCCCGACCGTTTCGGGCAAGGTATACACAGGCGGGCTTTTGACGGCGGAGATCACGGACGGCGAGCATTACACCGTAAGCGAGAACAACGGCGGAACGGAAACGGGAAGCTATGACGTTAAGCTTACATTAAAGGACAGTGAAAACTACTACTGGGAAGGCAAGGCAGAGGACGTTACGGAAATTACGGCTGCGTTTAACATCTTTGCAGCGGATAATGAGTGGACAACCGAGCCGGCGATAACGGGCTGGACGTACGGCGAGAACGCAAACGCTCCCTCATACGGCGCAAAGTTCGGTGCCGTTACGGTTGAGTACAAGAAGGCGGGCGAGGCGGACAGTGAGTATACCGCAGCTGTTCCGAGCAATGCCGGAGAATACAACGCAAGATTAAGCGTTGCAGCAACTAAGAACTTTGGCGGACTTACCGAAGTGCTTGGCTTTACCATAGCGAAAGCAAGTGTGGTAATCCCGACCGTTTCGGGCAAGGTATACACAGGCGGGCTTTTGACGGCGGAGATCACGGACGGCGAGCATTACACCGTAAGCAAAAACAACGGCGGAACGGAAACGGGACGCTATGATGTTGAGCTTACATTAAAGGACAGTGTAAACTACTATTGGGAAGGTAAGGACAAGGACGTTTCAGTCATTACGGTTGACTTTAACATTTCGGCGGCTGATAATAAGTGGACTGTTGAGCCGAGTATAACGGGCTGGACGTACGGCGAGAACGCAAACGCTCCCTCATACGGCGCAAAGTTCGGCAACGTAACGGCTGAGTACAAAAAATCTGACGAGGCGGATAGCGCATACAACGCGAGCGTTCCGACCAAAGCCGGGGAGTACAACGTAAGATTAAGCGTTGCAGCGACTAAGAACTTTGGCGGACTTACCGAAGTGCTTGACTTTACCATCGCAAAAGATTCACAGTCTGCACCCGAATTTGCATCGGGAGTGAATGAGACTATCCGCGGCAGGCGAGACGGCAAAATCACCGGAACCGACAGCACGATGGAATATAAGGCAGACGGCTCGGCAGAATATACCGCCGTTTCCGGAAATGAGATATTGAATCTTGTGCCCGGCACATACCTTGTAAGATATAAAGAGAACGACAATTATCTTGCCGGTGAGGACAAAGTCATCGTGATCGCCGCGGGCGAAATGATAACGGTGACCTTTGATACAAACGGCGGTTCTGCGGTCGACTCTGAAACGTGCGAGTACAATCAGACGGTCGGAGCGCCCGCTGAACCGACAAAAGAGGGATATGCGTTTAACGGCTGGTTTGCTGACAGTGCACTCACCGATGAGTGGGATTTTGCAAAGGATATGCTGACCGAAAGCAGAACGCTTTATGCAAAGTGGGTTCAGGGCACGGTTTCAGGTGGCGAAGGTAATGTCAAAAACGTCACGGCGGAAGGTCTTAACGACGTTGCAAAGGCGGAGAGAACTGACATTTCGCTTATCGTTCAGGTTCAGCAGTCCTCCAATGACGATGATGAGCAGAAGGCGATAAGAGGCATTAAAGATGCACCGAGACATTTTGAATTCTATGATATTGAGCTTAAAAAGTTCTCAGGCGGGAAAATAACTGAGGCTCCGAGCGCGATTGAGATCAGGCTGCCCTATAGCTTCTCAAGGAAGAAGGGCATCAGAGTCTACAGATATCACAACGGCACGGCAGAGGAATTGACCCGTCTTGCCGAGAGAAACACGACAGGAACCTATGAAGACGGAAAGTGCTTCATTGATACAGAGAACGGGTACATATACATCTATTCTTCCAAGTTCTCAACATATTCCGTGGCGTACAACAAGATGAGCTCATCCGGTGTCGGCAACAGCACAAGCGGCGGTAGCGGCGCAACTGCATCAACCGATTATACCGTATCGTTTGAAACGAACGGCGCAGGCGGGGTTTCAAAGCAGACCGTTAAAAAGAACGGCACCGTAAAAGAGCCCGCGGCACCGACCAAGGAAGGCTTTGACTTTGCGGGCTGGTACTCGGACAAAGAGCTTAAGACCAAATACGATTTCTCCGAAAAGGTAACAAAGAGCTTCACGCTCTATGCCGCATGGACAAAAGACAGCTCGGAAAATCAGATTATCTTAACGATAGGCGAGAAGGCGGCTTTGGTATTCGGCGAGACGAAGTACAACGACGTCGCTCCGGTTATTAAGAACGACCGCACAATGCTCCCGGCACGTTTCGTTGCCGAGAACCTCGGCGCGAAGGTAGAGTGGGACGAGGAAAAGAGGCTTGTTACGATTACAGGCAAGGACGTTACTATTCTCATAACGATAGGCTCTGATACGGCAACGGTCAACGGCAGGAAAGTAAAGCTTGACTCGCCGGCGTTTATCGAGAATAACCGCACATACACACCTATCCGCTTCATATCGGAAGAACTCGGCGCAACGGTCGAGTGGATCGAATCTGAGCAGAAGGTAGTTATTACAAAGGCAGAATAAGCTTATATTTAAACGCAAAAAGCAGCACATTAGCCGGTCCGTGATAAGAAAGTATCGGTTTTGCGGCACAAAAAAACGGAGCAAAGTTTTACTTTGCTCCGTTTTTGGTGCGGCTGACAGGGATCGAACCTGCACGCCGTAAGGCACAAGAACCTAAATCTTGCACGTCTGCCAATTTCGCCACAGCCGCATATCTTCCGCACCGCAAAAAGCGGTGCGGATTTTTTTATTAAAGAATCGGAATCCCCGCTTTTTTGCAGGTTTCAAGAGTCTCGGAATCCCAGATGCTCGACTGAACCTCGCCGATATGGGCGCATCCCATCAAGAGCATGCAGAGTCTTGACTGCCCGATACCTCCGCCGACGGTCAAGGGAAGCTCGCCTGCCAAGAGCATTTTGTGAAAATCAAGCTCTCTTCTGTCGTCGCAGCCGGAGACCTTAAGCTGCCTGTCAAGCGACTCGGGGTTGACTCTGATACCCATGGACGAGACCTCAAGCGCGCGCGAAAGCGTTTCGTCCCAGATAAGTATATCGCCGTTTAAATCCCAGTCGTCATAGTCGGGCGCTCTCCCGTCATGCGGCTTGCCGGAGCGCAGAGCGCCTCCGATTCCCATGATAAACGCCGTTTTGTGCTCCTTTACATATGCGTTCTCGCGCTCGTGCGATGTCATATTGGGATACATGTCCTCCAGCGCCTGAGCGGAAATGAAGGAAACGTTTTTATCAATTTCGGTGTTAAGCTGAGGAAAGTGAACTCTTAAGCGGTTGTTCGTGTTATAGATGGATTCGACTATTGCCGAAACGATGAGCTTTAAATATTCGATTGTGCGGGTCTCCTTCGTAATAATCTTTTCCCAGTCCCACTGATCGACATAGACAGAGTGGAGATTGTCAAGCTCCTCGTCGCGCCTTATGGCGTTCATGTCCGTGTAGAGCCCCTCGCCGACGGAAAAACCGTATCTCTTTAACGCGAGGCGCTTCCACTTTGCGAGCGAGTGAACGATCTGCGCGTCCGCTCCGACTGCCGGAATGTCAAAAGACACAGGGCGTTCATAGCCGTTTAAGTTATCGTTAAGACCTGAGCTTTCGGTAACTATCAGCGGCGCGGAAACACGTTTTAAATTAAGCGCGGACGAAAACTCGGACTGAAAAGTCCTCCTTATGTATTCGATAGCGCGCTGCGTATCATATCTGTCAAGCAGAGGGCGGTAGCCCTCCGGAATATAAACCTTATTCATACTATTCTTCCTTTCAAAATCTGCATCTTATTTATTTTACACCAAAAGTTTTGCCAAGTCAATACGGACGGAAAAAGAATTTACATTTTTTCGTGTTGCAAACCGTTGATTTTTGTGTTATAATTAAAGGAGAAATGCCGTGGCACGCATTTTAATATGCTTGTTGTAATGCAGTATGGCTCTGAGAAGACGTAAGAATACGCATATTTTGCTCAGAACCCATTTAAGACACCGTACAAGTTTTATTTAGGGGGTAAAAATATGTATTCTGTCGGCGATAAGGTGCTTTATCCGACGCACGGTGCCGGAGTGATCGATTCAATTGAAGAAAAGACGGTTTTGGGAGAGAAAAAAAGCTATTACACGATGAGAATGCCGGTCGGGGACATGAAGGTGATGGTGCCGACGGAGAGCGCCGATTCATCGGGCTTGAGGCGCGTTGTATCGCGCGAGGAAGCTAAAAAAGTCATAGCGTGGCTTTCAGAAGGTAAAGAGGAAGAGAATCCGAGCTGGAACAGGCGGTTTCGTGAGAACACGGAGAAGATAAAAAGCGGCAACATTTTTCTTACCGCATCGGTCGTCCGCGCGCTTTCGGTGAGGGAGCGGGAAAGAGGGCTTTCCACCGGGGAGCGGAAAATGCTTTCCGACGCGAGGCAGATACTTATAAGCGAGCTTGTTTTGTCGCTTGACATGACAAAAGAAGAAATTTCACAGGAAATTGAAAAAAGTATATTCCGTTAAGAGTTGATTATATGTACAAAAGCTATACCGTTACGGCGCTGATACTTGCCGCCGGAATGGGAAAACGAATGGGAGCCGGGAAAAACAAGGTTTTTTTAAACATCGGAAAGAAGAGCATTTTGTTTTTAACGGCGGAAAAGTTTTTTGAAAATGAATATGTGGATTCGGTCATAGTCGCTGCGGCGAAGGATGAGATTTCCGAGGTTGAAAGAGTGATTTCGGCTGCGGCGAACGGAAAGCCTTTTCGCGTGACCGAAGGAGGAGCCGACCGCCAGGAATCGTCCTGCCGCGCGGTCGCTATAGCACCCGGCGGCATTTTGCTGATACATGACGGGGCGCGCCCCTTTGTGAGCGGGGAGATTATAAATTCCGTTATCGAGGGAACGTTTACATACGGCGCGGCTGCACCCGGGATATTGGTGGCGGACACAGTCAAAAAAGCGCCCGGCGGAATCATCGAAAAAACGGTGGACCGCGAGGAGCTTTACCTTATTCAGACTCCGCAGGGTTTTTTTAAGGAGGATATTTTATCCGCGCACGAAGCGGCAAAGAGGGACGGCGTTTCGGTGACGGATGACTGCATGCTTTTGGAGAGAATGAAAAAACCGGTGAAGATAGTTCCCGGGTCGCCCGACAATATCAAGGTCACGGTCAGGGCGGATCTTGACGCTGCCGACGATATTATAAGGAGGCAGGGATTATGAGGATCGGTTTCGGATACGACAGCCATAGGGTGGCAAAAGGGCGCGATTTTATCCTCGGCGGAGTGAAGATTCCCTATGAAAAAGGGCTTTTGGGGCACTCGGACGCGGATGTTTTGACGCATGCCGTGATTGACGCGCTTTTGGGTGCGACGGCGAATAAGGACATCGGGCGCCATTTTCCGGATACGGACGATAAGTATAAGGGCGTAAGCTCCGTTCTTTTGCTTTCGCGCGTTATGGAGGACTTGGGGCATGAGGTTTCGAACATCGACTGCACCGTGATAGCGCAGGAGCCGAAGCTCTCGCCTCATATTGACAGAATAAGGGAAAACCTCGCAAAATATTTAAAGACCGACATCAAAAACGTCAGCTTAAAGGCAAAGACCGAGGAGGGAGCGGACGCGGTCGGCAGAGGAGAGCTCGTAAAGGCTTACGCGGTCGTATTGATAGAATAAAAAAGCACTTCGCAAGAAGTGCTTTTTTTATGACGGAGGAAGAAATTCGGGAGTCTCGCCTATGGGAGGAGTCGCGGTTCCTTCATTGTTATATTTATTGTTGCGCTTGTTTTTGTCGGACGGATCCTTTTCCGCCCTTATTTTTTTCTCTTTCTTTTTCTCTTTCACATTTTTCACCTCTTTCGTTTTTAGTTTTGACAAAGAATCGGCGCCTTATACACGGTATAAAAAATCACCGAGCGGAAAAAATAGCATTATACCGAAAAATAAGGAACTGATAAAAATGCACATTAAAGACTTTTTTAAATTTACACCGCCTGAAAATAAGGAGGAATTTAAGCTTTCGCCGACCGCGCCGTCCCATGCGGAAAAAGCCGACAAAAAGATCGGTCCCGACTTAAAGGAGAATCTTTCTTATCTTGACGCTCTTTTTTCGCGCGAAAAATCATACGACATCATGTTAAGAAGCTTTGAGATAAAGTTAGGCCGGGGAAAGACCGACGCGTTCATTTACTTTATCGACGGAATGGTGAACGGACAGAGCGTGAACGACGGCATTTTAATGCCGCTTATGGTGGAGTCCGAAAAGCTTAAGAAAAAGGACTGGTCGGATGTGGAAAAGGTCCTTCTCACGCAGAATCAGGTGAAAAAGACCGATTCCATGGCAGAGGCGGCAAACGCGGTGTGCTACGGCAGCTGCGCGCTCTTTATGGACGGATATCCCGGCGCGCTGTTGGTCGAGGTAATAGGCTGGGAGCAGCGCGGAGTGGAGGAGCCGGAAAACGAGCCGGCGGTCTTCGGACCCCATATCGCGTTTAACGAAAGCATAAAGACCAACACCTCAACCGTGCGCAAAATGATAAGAAGCCCGCACCTTATAATCGACACCGTGATGCTGGGCGACGCGTCCAAAACAAACTGCGCGCTTTTATACATGGACGATATCGCGAATCCCTCGCTTGTCGGCGAGGTGAGAAGGAGAATTTCGGGAATCGCGGTCGACCACATAATGTCGTCAAGCTGCCTTGAACAGTTTATTGAGGAAAAGAGCCTGATATCGCTCCCGCAGGTCTTATCGACAGAACGCCCGGACAGGTGCGTGAAGGCGCTGATGCAGGGACGCGTTGCCCTGATACTGGACAATTCGCCGTTTGCTCTCATAATGCCGACGACGGTTTTCGAGCTCTTGGAGTCCGCGGAAGACACATACCTACGCCCCGCGTACAGTCTTTTGGTAAAAACTGTCCGTCTTTTTGCGGTATTTTTATCCATATACCTTCCCGGAATTTATATAGCGGCGCTGACCTATCACACCACGGTCTTTCCGACAGGCATGCTGACAACGATAATGAAGGCAAGCCGCAAGGTGCCGTTTAACTCCATAACGGAGCTTATCATAATGGTGGTCGCCTTTGAGATAGTGAGGGAGGCAAGCTCGCGCGTGCCGGGGCTTCTGGGCTCCGGGCTCGGTATAATAGGTCCCTTGGTATTGGGTCAGGCGGCGATAAGCGCGAACATCGTGAGCCCGGTCATGATAATCGTTTTTTCCATTGCGACGATAGGCTCCTTTGCAACGCCGAACTTCTCCATGGCGTTTTCGGGGCGCGTTTTGAACATCATTTTTATTGTTCTCGGCTCGGTTGCGGGCTTTTTGGGCATTGCGTTCGGAATTTTTATTCAGATGATGCTCTGGCACACGACCCGCTCTTTCGGAGTCAACATGATATCGCCCTTCGCTCCGTTTATGGAAATGGTGCCCGAATCCGTCCGCACGGAGCCGATATGGAAAAAAGAGAACCGCCCGATGTATTTAAAGACAAAGCGCCCCAAGGAACAGGCGCACATCAGCAGAAAGTGGAAGAAGGAGGCGCCGTATGAAGATAAAAAAGACTGAGGCAGTGTGCTTTACGGTGAATTTTATCGCGGCGAAGCTTTTTGTTTCCGCTCCCGGTGCGTTTATAAACATCGGAAAAAACGCGGCATGGCTCTCCGTTTTGATAAATGCGGCTGCGGCATATTTATCTTTTCTTTTGGTTTATTTTCTTTATAAAAAGAGCGGGAAAAGGGAAATGCTGTCGTGCCTTCCGCCGTTTTTGAGAAAAACCGCGGGCGTTATCATCGCGTTTTATCTTATAATAAGCTCGGGGATGTCGCTCGCGCTTTTGATACGCGGAGTCATAAGGACCTTTATGCCCGAAACGCCGTCCTTTCTCATTTCGGTTTTGTTTTTGATTTCAACGCTTTACGCGGCGAAAAAGGGAATACTGGCAAACGTCCGCCTCTCGGTGCTTACGGCTCCGCTTCTTTTAATAATCCCGATAGTTGCGGTCGCGCTTATCCCGCACGTCGAAATTACAAATCTTTTTCCCATACTGGGAGACGGGGATTTTTACCTTTCCTCGCTTTTCGGCTTTAACTTTTTCGCGGATTTTATAGTGTTTTGCCTTATCATGCCGTATTTTGAAAATGAAAAGGTGGTTTTCGCTGCCGGGAACGCGGTCATCGGTATTACGACCGCCTTAAGCCTCACGGTCGTGCTTTTGTCAACGCTCACGATTCCGTATCAGGCAAACTTTGTGTCTCACTTTTACCAGATGCTGACGTTTATGGCGGGAAGCGACAGTGTGATAAACGTTATCAAGGTCTTTAAGCTTGTGTTTTTGATAAATTTCTTTTTGTATGTTTCGGGCGCTACGGCATTTGCCACGCACACCCTTGAAAAAAGCTTTGACTTAAAGTATTCCGAAAGCACGGTCTTTATCCTGTCGCTCCTTATCATAATGACGGAGGAGATAAGCTATAAGACCGTGACACAGCCCGAGGCGTACGGAAAATTCATGAGTCTTGCGTTCATCGTTTTTCCGCTGACGGCGCTTATCGCATATCTTATCGGAGGGAGGTCTAAACGTGAAAAAAATATTGGCTCCGGTTCTGGCACTTTTAATGCTCGTTAACCTTTCGGGCTGCTATGACGTGGAGGAGATATCCTACACCGTCGCCGCAATAGCCTTGGGCATTGACAAGGGCGAGAGCTCAAAATACCGCGTGTCGTTTCACATAGAGAAGGCGGGAAGCAACGAGGAAGAGGAGGAAGAAGACAAGGACAAGGGCGGAAAAAAGAGCGGACTTATCACCGTGGAGGCGCCGACCGTTTCCTCGGCGTACGAGATGGTGAATGACCTTTCGAGTGTTCACGTAAGCATTGACAATCTTAAGATGGTGATACTTTCCGAAGCCATTTCAAAGGAAGGTATCTATCCCGTGATATCGGAGCTTATGTGCGATATGAACCTTAAAAACAACGCCTATGTCGCGGTGACGGACTCTGAAGCTGAGTCCGTCATGGAGAAAATAGTTCCCGAGGATGAGGAGTATCTTTCAATTTTCTATCAGAGAATTTTATATAAACGCTACAAGGCGGAAACCAAGTACTTTTTGATCGAGGAGCTTTATTTTAACATGCTCTCGGAGCCCGGGCAGGATGTTATGCTCCCCATGGCGCGCCTTGAAAAGGAGACCGTGCCCCCGGGGCGCTTAAAGTCCGGAATACTGCCGGAGGACGGAGAATACGAGGTGGCGTTCTCGGGCGGCGCGGCGTTTTCGGGCGATAAGTTAGCGGGCTATCTGTCAGACGACGATATGATGGCGGCGTCGCTTATCTACGGCGATTACAAGACCGAAAAGATCAGCGTCGAGTACCCAGAGGGTTCGGGAAAATATGTCATTGCCGAAATTGCCCAGCAGAAAAGACCGGAAAGGAAAACTCTGATACGGTCAGGACGCGTGCATGACGATACAGTCTTATACCTCATCGCGACTTACCAGTTCGCGGACGAGAGCGAAAGCTTCGGCGAGTTTAATCCGGATTTTGAAAAATATCTAAAAAAAGAGATAGTCAAAATATGCTTAGGTTTTGTGGATAAGACTGTGCGCACTTACGGGGCGGACACGCTCTCCATCGGCAAGAGGCTTAAGAAATCCTTCCTTAAAAACAGTGATTATTCAGACTTTTACTCAAAAGAAAAAATTCGAAACGGGGATTACTCGGTTACTGTCCGCCTCAACATGAAAACCGGAGGGAGGTTTGTGTTCCGTTGAACGCGTTTTTTGAAGCCTTAAAAATCATAATTTTATCATGCGGAGTAATAAAGACGGTATCGTACGGCATATGGTGCATTAAAAACAAAAATATGTCCGGCGGAGTGCTTTTGTTTTTTCTTTCCTTTGCCGCGGCGGCGCTCTTTATATTCAACGAGGTGCGGCTTTATATATAATACTTGAAATTTTTTCATAAATATTGTATAATGAAAGGCGGAAAAAACTGTCGGGGAGGGAGAAGGGCTTGCTTTCTGATTTTCTTAAAAAAATCGGGCAAAAAACCAAACCTTTTTTAAATAAGCTCGAAAGGCTTGACGGCAAGGTCGGGCAAACTCTGCATATCAATGAAAGCTACACGGCGAAGGCGTTAAGGCTTTTGTATTTCATGCCGGACTTGAATCCCGGAATTAACGTCCGCACCTTAAAGAATCTCCTTTTACTGATGCTTTATCTGACGATGGCGCTTTTTACCCTGATTCCGGGCTATATCCTTTTCGCTTTTGTACTGATAATGTATTTTTTGTTTATAGCGAGGTATACCTGGTCGGTAAAAAAGTGCGCCTTTTCGTCGTTTGACGTGCTTTTGGTAATGTTCTGCTTTGTTGTGTTATCCGTTGCCTCCGTCGGTAAGGACATGAGCGATGTAGTAAGCATCTATCTGGTTTACGGAAGCTTTATAATCCTTTATTTTGTAATCGTGAACACGGCGGACACGATAGAGGAGCTTTACAGGCTTAAGTTCATTTTCTGCATGGTGGGGGCCTTTATGGCGGCGGTTCAGCTGACCGAGAATATTTTAAGCTATGAAATGAGGGTGCTCGGGCAGATATATGTCCTTTCCGCGCCCATGGATTTTGAGCTTTTCTTTATAACGAAGAATAAAAAGATAAAGGCGCTTTTAATGCTCGCCGCGGCGCTGACGCTGATTGCACTGACCGTCTGCTGGTCCGGCGGCTCATGGGTCTGGGCGACCTTTATACTTGCCTTTTTCATCGTGATAAAGGACTGGCGGCTTTTACTGGTCGGCGGTATCGGGCTTTTGTTTGTCCCCTTCATTCTGCCGGGCGAAATAATAGACTTTCACAAGATAGCAAAAACCGGAATAATGGACTATCTTTTCGCCCCGTCCGCGGACTACAGAATATCGGCGTACGGCGCGCTCACGGGTATTCTTGACTATTACAGGGACTATCCCTCAACCGGAAAATGGCACGCTTCATTAATCATTTTTGTCTGCATTATAATTCTGCTTTTGCTGATACTCAGGGAGATATTTTTCGGGCTTAAATCCGGGCAGATGGGCATGGTGCTCGCGGTGCTTTCCGCGGTCGGCTTCGGAGTTACGGGCTTTTTGTATTCCGATATTGCGACAGGGATATGGAGCCACTACAAAACGCTTTTCGTTTTCTGGCTCTACACCTCGCTTTACGCGGCGGACGCGCGGCTTAATAAGGGCGAGCGCGAGAACCTTTCGGTCGCGGCGCCGGCGAGGTTCTGCTTTATAGATACAATACCGCTTCTGATATGTTTGGCGTATCTTCTGGCGGCGATATAGGAGAAAAAAATGAGAATTTTGGGAATTGACTACGGAGACGTAAGAATAGGAATCGCGGTCAGCGACTTAACCGGGATGATAGCGCAGTCGGCAGGAGTCATCTCCGGGCGCGACGAGGAAAAAAGGATAGAGGAGCTTGACGGGTATATTGAAAAGTATAAGCCGGAGACGGTTGTTTTGGGCTATCCATTAAACATGAACGGCACGAAGGGCGAGAGGGCGGAAAAGTCCGAGGCGTTTTCCGAGGTCTTAAAGTCGCGCTACAACGTAAAGGTCGTTTTATGGGATGAAAGATTATCCAGCATGGCGGCGCACAGAACCCTTGAGGAGGCGGGCATCAGCGGCAAAAAGAGAAAGGGCAAGGTCGACCCGCTCGCCGCGGCTTTCATTTTGCAGGGATATCTCGACAGTTTGGTATTGACAGAACGGTGATTTTGGTATAAAATTATATCATAAAAGATGATTAAGGAGATCGAATATGGCAGATAATAAGAATGCAATCCCCGAGGAGGACATAATTGTTCTTTTCGATGAGGAGGAAAACAAAGAGATTCCGTGCGAATGGCTTGACAGTGTGGAGTATGAGGGCAGTCAGTATGCCGTTGTTCTCCCGGTTGATTCTGAGGATGGGACGGTGCTCATCATGGAGATGATCCCGGATGGTGATTCGGACGATGAGGAGTCATGGCTCTTTAACGGAATCGAGGATCAGAGCGTTTTGGACGCGGTTTACGAGTTATTCAAAAAGAACAACGGAGACGAATTCGATTTTGAATAAAACCCACCCTGCGGCTCGCGAGAGAGTGCGTGTCTATTTAAACCAACATTTATATTAAGGGAAGACCTTAAAAGTCCGTGGCGTGCAAGCCTCCTAAGGGGAGGAAGCCCAGGAGCGGATGAAGGACTGCCCACCTGCGAGAGCAGGTTTGAATAAGCGCACGAGACGGTTCATGCGGGGAAACATTAATAATAAAGGGCTCCGTTTTACGGAGTTCTTTAATTTTTTTCGGGAGGCATATATGGAAAAGACAAAAAAGGTCAGCGTCAGGGATATTTCATACACTGCGCTGGGAGCGGCGCTTATCGCGGTGTGCTCGCTCATCACCGTTCCGGGAGCAATTCCGTTTACGATGCAGACGTTCGGGGTATTTACCTCATCGGGGCTTTTGGGCGCTAAAAAGGGAACGCTTTCGGTAATTGTGTACATACTTTTGGGAGTTATCGGGCTTCCGGTATTCTCGTCATTCAAGGCGGGACCGGGCGTTTTGGCGGGACCGACCGGCGGATATATTATAGGCTTCATTTTCTCGGCTTTAATTTGCGGGGCGCTGAGTCGTAAGGGCACGTGCCGGCTCATCTTGGGCGAGGTTCTGGCGCTTATCGTGTGCTACGCCTTCGGGAGCGCATGGTACATGGTGTGGAGCGGGAAGACCGCGTACGAGGTCTTTTTCGCGGCGGTCGCTCCGTTTCTGGGGGCGGACGCTGTAAAGATTGCGCTTTCCGTTTTCACGGTGACACGGCTTAAAAAGACAAAGCTTTTTTAACATTTTCCCTCTTTCCGCATAAAATGGATATGACCGCGAAAGTTATGCGGTCATACAGAGAAAAAGAAAGGAAAGAGGAATAAATGGCACAGTTTACAAACAGGGCGACGCTCACCTATGGCGATGTGACGCGCGAGTCCAATGTAACGGTCGGCGAGATAATAAGCTCGCTTTCAGTTAATAAAAAAGCGGTATCCGCCGTTTATGAGCGCGGAGACAGAATCGCCTATATTATAGGAATCAGCAACACATCAAACACGGCGTTCAATTCTGTGACGCTCACGGATGACCTTGGACGCTTTAATGCCGGAACGGAGGAGACCCCTCTTAATGTAACTCCGCTTTCGTTCATTCCGGGAAGCTTAAGCTACTGGGTAAACGGAGTACCGCAGACGGTAACTGCGACGGCATCGGTCGTTGGTAATAACCTTGTGATAACAGGTATCAGCGTGCCGGCGGGCGCGTTCGTTCAGATAGGTTATGAGGCAATTGCGAATTCGTTTGCTCCGCTCGGAGGCGAGGACAGTATAACGAACACCGTGACGGCATCCGGCACCGGCGTGTCGGGGGAGCTTACGGCGAGCGAAACCGTGAATGCTTCGAACGCTCTTAACATTAACATCGCGAAGGCTCTTACTCCCACGCGTGTTTCCGAGAACGGACAGGTGACCTACACCTTCACGCTCACAAACAGCTCCAACCGCGCGGCAGAGGCGGCGGACGCTCTGGTTATTACAGACGTATTCAACCCGCGTCTCAACATCACAAGCGTAACGTTTGCCGAAGGCTCGGCGGCGCCTGCAGCGTGGAGTGCGGTAACCGACTACACCTATACGGCGGACGGAACATTCGCAACGGCTTCCGGAAAGGTGACCGTTCCGGCGGCGGCATTTGCGACCTCGTCTACAGGCGAAGTTACCGTAACGCCCGGAACCTCGGTGCTGACAATAACGGGAACTATTGCTTAAATAAAAAAATCCGAAGGCATTGCCTTCGGATTTTTTATTTAATAAGTATCATTTCCAGCCGGCTTTTCCGGTGAAATAAGCAATTATTGCGGCGACCAAGCCCACGGCAATATCAATTGCCATTGCAAATCCCGAAAAATCCAAAAAGCCATAGACAGGCTCAAATGCGGTGCGGATAAGAGCTATAATTGCATAAATGAAAACCGCACACATTATGACTGAAATCACTTTGCATATTGTTTTTTTCATGGGAGAGCCTCCTTTTTATATGTCCGCTTCAATGGGGGCGCCGTGACCGCCGAAAATGAGCCAGTGCCCGGGCTCCAAGAGCGAGTAAAATTCCTTCCGCTCTCTTGCGGCAAGGCGGGGGTCGGTATCGACCGAGGTCATGAGGTACGGCGCCAATGAGTTAAACTCCTTCTGCTCCGGAGTGAAGCCCTTAAGGTTCACCAAAATGTCGCCCGTGAAGGCGATGTGAAGACGCTTTTCTATAAACACCGTTTCGCCGGGAACGTGCCCGCCCGGCGCTTCATGACAGGCAAAATTAAGCTCTCCGAAGGAAATGTCCCCGATGTGCGTGATATTTTTTACGGACTTTTTAAGTCCTCCGATAACGCGGAGAGCGTTTATGTCGAGGGGCTTATAGTGCGACAGTATCTTGCTGATTCTGACATACGGCGCGTGAAGGGGATTTCGCTCCCTTATGTTTGCGGTGCCGGACGAGTCCGAAATAAAATTGTCAAAGCACTTTTGGCTCACATAAATCTCGGGGAAATATTCGGCTATTCCCACATGGTCAATGTCCGCATGAGTCAAAGCGAGCGAACGCTTGAGAAAGCCAAATCCGGGGCAGAGCGCCTTTATAAGGCGGAGCGTTTCCTCTTTGTACGAGGCAAAGCCCCCGTCAAAAACCAAAAGGTCGCTTCCCGAGCGGAGGAGGCAGACGTTGCTGCCGACCGGCGGCTCGATAAGCGTTATCTCGGTGCCGGAAACAGAGTAATTAGTGACGCGGGGAGAGAATGCCTCGCCCTTATAAAGCGTCATCGCCTCGGCAAATTTTCCTATGTATTCAAAGGTCTTGTACGGAGGAAGGTCATTTTTCGTGAGTAGCTCCATGATGAGGTTTGAATCTATCGTGAGGCGGCGTTTTTCTTTTTCGTCAAGCTTTAAAAGAGACGATATTCTGTTTGCAAAGGAAACGTAGAAAACCGTGTTGTCAAGCGAGATTCCGGAGGGGTCATAGTCTAAGACTTCAACGTCGCAGAGCTTGGAGGCTTCGGCTAAAAATGCGGAAATCTCGTCGTTTTCCTTTATGAAAAGCCCCATTTTAAAAAGCTGAAAGCCGCTCCCGTCGGACTCGGAGCTTAAATATGAAATGTTGATGCTGAATTTTTCGATAAGCTCCAAAACCGGGCAGAGAGTGCCGGGCTTATCCGCTAATTTGAACTGCAAAAGGATGACTCTGCCGCTTCCCGTGCTTTGAAGGTAGCCGATCTCGCGAAGGCGCAGAGCGGCTTTCTCCATGGCGGCTTTTTCGCCCTCCGCTTCGATAAAGAGCATGTGCGAGTCAAGCGCCTTGTTATAGCTCACGCGCGTAATGTTAAGCCCGAGCCCGGAGAAAATTTTCCCGGCGGTCAAAAATGCGCCGACCTTATTTGGCATTGTGGTAAGAAATGTCTTTTTCATTTGAAGCACCTCTTTTGCTATTATAGCAAAAAAAGCGTGAAATGTAAAGGACGGATTGCGTTTTGCTGTGCGCATAGATATGGCGGGACGAATGTTACGATTCGGATAATCAAAATACAGACACACAAAAAATATGCAATTTGTTTTTCGGTATTTATACATTGACAACGCTTTGTATTATCACTATATTGCTTATAAATGGTAGAATGTATCAAAGGAGTTGTCAGACACAATGAAAAAAATTACAAAAAAGGCAATCAAGAAATTTAAGGAGTATCTGATTGATGAAGAAAAGGGTGAAGCAACACTTGAAAAATATATTCGGGATGTGGAAGCCTTTGTATCTTGGCTGGGAGAAAATGAAATTAATAAGGTAAAAGTGTTGGAATATAAAAAGCACCTGATAGCCGGATATGCTCCGGCGAGTGTTAATTCCATGCTTTCTTCGCTTAACAGTTTTTTTGAGTATGTCGGGGAGTTTGAATTAAAGGTTAAAAACATAAAGATTCAAAAACAGATATTCGCAAAGAATGAAAAGGATTTGACCAAAGAGGAATATTACAGACTGCTTACAGAGGCAAGAACAAACGGCAACCGCAAACTGTATCTGATTATGCAAACAATATGCGCTACCGGCATAAGGGTAAGTGAGCTTTGTTACATAAATGTGGAATCGTTGAAATACGGAAGAACAGAGGTACACATGAAGGGGAAGCTTCGCGTTATTCTTATTCCGGACAAGCTTTGCAAAATCCTGAAAGCCTATGCCGCAGAGAAAAAAATAAAAAGCGGAAGCATTTTCGTGACGAAAACAGGCAAACCGCTTGACAGAACAAATATATGGCGAATGATGAAATCGCTTTGTAAAAGTGCCGGAGTGAACGGTAAAAAAGTCTTTCCCCATAACCTCAGACACCTTTTTGCGCGCACTTTTTATTCTGTTGAAAAAGATATAGTGCGGCTTGCCGATATACTCGGTCATTCCTCTGTGAACACCACCCGGATTTACACGATGGAAACATGGGAGATTTGCCGCAGACAGATACAGAAGCTCGGACTTTTGCGTTGCTGAAAAACAACGGATTTTAATGGTTGGAAAGATGCAACATAATAAGAATTATGTTGTATGACATCTGAAATGTTTGCAAAAAATAAAACACTCTTCCTTTGCGGTTGAGTGTTTTGAGGGATTTATAAGCATTATTTTCAGACCAATACTTTTTATAAAGTCATTGGTCTGATTTTGCATGTCTTAAATCAGGGAAAGATGAAGATAACTGTCTGAAACAGTTGACAACTTCCCTGAAAAGTGATATAATTTATAAGCAATTTATATTGGTTAGTCATATTTTTACAACATAATTCTTATTATGTTGTATGGCGGCAAGGAGGTGTATTTTTGTATGCAAACAGAACTGTACAGTCACAACAAAAGAGCATATGAAAACGCCGTTTCCTTACTTGAAACACGCAAAAAAGCTGCCGTGATACACCCGACCGGAACGGGAAAATCGTTTATTGCATTTAAGCTTTGCGAGGACAATCCGGATAAAAAAATCTGCTGGCTCTCTCCGTCGGAATACATTTTTTCAACTCAGCTTGAAAACCTTAAAAAGGCTTCAGGCGGCTGTACGCCCGAAAATATCAGCTTCTTCACATATACAAAGCTTATGAACATGGAAAAAACCGAGATTTCCGAAATAAAACCCGATTATATAATCTTAGACGAATTTCACCGCTGCGGTGCCGAGATGTGGGGACAGGGGGTAGACAGGCTGCTGTCCGAATACCCGGACACTCCGGTCATGGGTTTATCCGCAACCGCGATACGCTATCTTGACAATCAGAGAAATATGGCGGACGAGCTGTTCGACGGCAATATTGCCTCGGAAATGACACTCGGAGAGGCAATAGCTCTCGGAATACTTGCACCGCCGAAGTACGTTCTTTCGGCTTTTTCATGCGAAAAGGATTTAATACGGTACAAAAAGCGGGTTATGTGCGCCAAAAGCCGTGCGGTGCGGAATGAGGGCGAAAAGTATCTTGAGGCACTCAAAAGGGCGCTTGAAAAGGCGGACGGACTTGACGTGATCTTTGACAAACACATGACCGAACGCACGGGAAAGTATATTATTTTCTGCGCCGGTTACGAGCATATGTGCCGTATGCGCGAGCTTTCGGGAGACTGGTTCGGCAAGGTCGATAAAGCATCGCACATATACTCGATGTATTCCGAAGATCCGTCATCTGACATGGCATTTAAAAGCTTCAGAGACGATAATGACAACACGCATCTTAAGCTTCTTTACTGCATAGACGCGCTTAACGAAGGCGTTCATGTTGACGGTGTAAGCGGAGTGATTCTTTTGCGCCCTACCGTATCGCCGATAATATACAAACAGCAGATAGGCAGAGCATTGCAGACAGGCATAAAACGATCCTCTGTCATTTTTGATATTGTGTTAAACATTGAAAATCTTCACAGCATAGGTTCTGTTGAAGAGGAAATGCAGATCGCGACCTCCTATTACCGTTCCCTCGGACTGGGAGACAGCATTGTAAAAGAGCATTTTGAGATCATTGATGAAGTGCACGATTGTCTTGAACTTTTTTATAGGCTTGGCGAAACGCTTTCGGCTTCATGGAGTCTTATGTACGAAAAGGCAAAGGAATACTATGACGAAAACGGAAATTTAGACATTCCGAAACGCTATGTCACGCCCGACGGTTACACTCTCGGCGCATGGATCGGCACGCAGCGCTTAGTCTATGCCGGCAAAATCAGCGGTATTCTGACGGAGGGGCAGATAAAAAAGCTTGACAAGATCGGTATGCGCTGGGAAAACGTCCGCGATACGGCGTGGCAGAAATATTTTGACGCAGCGAAAGCCTATCGTGAAGAAAACGGCAATCTCAACATACCCGCGTCATATGTAACCAAAGACAAAATAAAACTCGGGATGTGGATAATGAATCTGCGCACGGCAAAGAAAAACGGTTTTAACAAGCGTTATCTTACCGACGAAAGAATATCGGCTCTTGATTCCATCGGAATGATCTGGAAAGTTGCGGATTATATGTGGCAGCGCTATTACGGAGCCTGTCTGACATATTACGGCTTAAACGGCAATCTGGATGTACCGGGAGATTATGTCACACCCGACGGCATACGTTTGGGACGCTGGATCGGTAATATCCGCACCGAACACAAAAACGGCGGCGGACGGTTCTCAAAAGAACAGATATCGGCTCTTGAGGAGCTTGGAATAGTCTGGGATAAAAAGTATGAGAAAGAATGGAACAGATACTGCGAAGCTGCTGAGGTATATTACAAAACGCACGGTAATTTAAATGTACCGGCAATATACAAAACGGCGGACGGTCTTTTTCTCGGAAGATGGATTGACCGCCAAAGACGAAATACAAAAATATCCGAAGCGCGAAAAGCGAAGCTCGACCGTATCGGCATGGTATGGCAAAAGGAAGATTCCTGGAATATACGGTTCAGGCTCTTAAAGCGATATTTTGATGAAAACGGAAACATTGACATAGCAACAAATTTCGTGACAGACGGGATATGGCTCGGCAAATGGATATCGGAGCAGAAGAAAAAATACAAAAGCGGAAAACTGCCCGAAGAACATGTGCGAATGCTTGAAACACTGGGGATAAAATGGGACTCCGATATTCACAGAAAGTATGATGAAATATGGGACGGTCATTTTGATAAAATAAGGTCAATTTCGGACAGCTCCGGACTTAAGGCTGACATGGACGATACGGCAAAGGAAACCAAAAAGCTCAACGCATGGCTGAGGGTGCAGCGTAAAAACTACAGGGACGGAAAACTGTCTGCCGACAGAATAAGCAAGCTGCGTTCTGTCGGAATCGTCTGAAAAGGCGGAAAAAGATAATGACGGGGAGGAGAAGCAGTGCCGCTTACACTAATATATATAACCAATGATCCTGCTGTGGGTTTGATTGCCGAGAAAAACGGCGTTGACCGCATCATGATCGATCTTGAAACGCTCGGCAAAGAAGAACGGCAGAAAAACATGAACTCGGTGAAATCGCACCACAGTATCAGCGATATAGAGGCAGTTTCAAATGTACTGACGAAATCTTCGGTACTTGTCCGTGTCAACCCGATAAATCCGGATTCTGTAAGAGAGATAGAAAAAGTCATTGCTGCCGGGGCGGATATGATAATGCTCCCCATGTGGAAAAGCGCCGAGACTGTGAAAGAATTTTTAAATATTGTAAACCGCCGTGTGAAAACCATGCTGCTTCTTGAAACAAAGGAGGCGGCAGAATGCATTGATGAGGTTCTTGCCATGGGCGGATTCGACGAAATACATATCGGATTGAATGACCTGCACTTAAGCTTGGGACTTACTTTTATGTTTGAGCCGCTTGCTGACGGCACAGTGGAAATGCTATGCGGCAAATTCCGGAAAGCCGGTATTCCTTACGGATTCGGCGGCATTGCGCGTATCGGCGAAGGAATGCTGCCTGCCGAAAAGATTGTTATGGAGCATTACAGACTCGGGTCGACCAAAGCGATTCTTTCAAGAAGCTTTTGCAATACCGATGAGGTCAAGGATATAAGGAAAGTAGAGTCCATCTTCTCCGAAAACATGGCAAAATTGCGCAACTATGAAAATTCGCTTTTTAACAAAACGAAAGCCGAGTACACGGAAAATACCGAGTCGGTAAAAAAATGCGTGGCACAGATTGCCGAAAAAATCAAGGAGAAAAAAGCAAGATGACACAAGAATCATTAAAACAGCTTTCCGCTCAGGTGGGGGACGCTTTCTACATGCTTGACAGCGGGCAATTTAAAAAGAATTTTGCTGAGCTGAAAGCGGAATTTACTAAAATCTATCCGGATTTCAACATTGCATATTCCTATAAAACGAACTATACACCGAAGCTTTGCCGAATCGTCAATGAACTCGGGGGCTTTGCCGAGGTTGTGTCGGATATGGAAATGGAAATTGCTCTGCGCATCGGGGCAGAGCCTGAGAAAATCATCTGGAACGGTCCGTACAAGAACTTTAAAAAAGTTGAGCAGCTGCTTGTCATGGGCGGCACGGTCAATATAGATTCCGCGTATGAAATTGATCTTGTTGCGGATATAGCGGACAGATACCCGAATCATAAGCTCAATGTCGGGATACGCTGTAATTTTGATGTCGGCGACGGTGTTGTGTCAAGATTCGGCTTTGACATAGAATCCGATGATTTTAAGAGAGCGCTCTCATTGTTTGAAGGGCACAAAAACCTTTATCTTATCGGATTGCAGTGCCATTTTGCCACACGCCGGCTGGAAACGTGGAGACCCCGTGCAGAAGGTATGCTTTCACTTATTGATAAACTTGGAATTGTTCCGGAGCATATTGACCTCGGAGGCGGACTGTTCGGGAAGATGGATGATTTTCTCAAAGCGCAGTTTGATTCGGAAATCCCGACATACAGACAGTATGCCGAGGCGGTTGCTCCCGTTTTTGCGGAGCATTTTAAAAATGCAGAAAAGAAGCCGCTGCTTTTGATTGAGCCGGGCAGCGCGCTTGTCGGAGATTGTATGAGCTTTGCCTCAAAAGTTATTAATATCAAAGAAGTCCGCGGAAAGGCTATTGCCACGCTGCTCGGCAGTATCTACAATATCAACCCCACGCTCAATAAAAAGAATCCGCCGATAGAGGTTTTTGCTATGGGTGAAGAACAGAAAGAATATGCGGATTTGGATTTCGGAGGCTTCACCTGCATTGAATCCGACTATCTTTATCGACATTATGACGGCAAACTTGCCAAGGGAGATATGGCAGTATTTAAAAATGCGGGCTCTTACTCGGTTGTCTTGAAGCCGCCGTTTATTCTTCCGAACTTTCCCGTGATAGACATTTCCGGGGGGCAGGTTGAATTGATAAAACGCGGAGAGACTTTTGATGATCTGTTCCATACATTCAGCTTTTAAGGGGTTAAGATGTGGTATTTACTGAATAAATTTTTAAAAAGATTTTTTGATGTATTGCTTTGCTCCGCGGCACTGATTATTTTACTGCCCGTTTGGTTAATCATTGCGGCTGCCGTAAAATGTGACAGCAAGGGTCCGGTACTCTTTGCACAGGAAAGACGGACCAAGGACGGAAAGCTTTTTAAAATGTATAAGTTCCGGTCCATGGTAGTCAATGCCGAAAGTATGGGGGCGGGGTTGTTTAATTACAAAGACGATCCTCGCGTCACGAAAGTGGGGCGTTTCCTCCGTAACAGCAGCCTTGATGAATTGCCGCAACTATGGAACGTGGTAAAAGGCGACCTTTCATTGGTCGGTCCGCGCCCGTGCGTATCGTATGAGCTCGGAGATTTTGAAACACTCAACAAAAAGTATAAAAAGCGTTTTGAAGTCAGAGGCGGAATCACGGGACTTGCTCAGATAAAGGGCAGAAACGAAAATTCCTGGGATGAAAAGGTTACATACGATAACATTTATATTGACCAATTCAAAAAGCAGGGCGTTCTGCTCGATATAAAAATACTTTTAGGAACTGCCGCGAAGGTCTTTAAGAAACAGGACATTTACGAGGAAAAGCAAAGCGAAGAAATGAATGACGCGGAAGCCGCGAAATACGCAGAAGAAGAAATTATCCGTATTGCGCATTTGCCGGATGAGGAAACCGCCCAAAAAACAGAAACAGAGGTTAGAATATGAAAACAGATGTTGTAAACAGATTTATTTGGTACAAGGGCGAAATAATGAATGTCAATGACGCAAAAATCAATATTCTTGCGCCGACATCTCAATTCGGTCTGAACGTTTTTGAAGGGATTCCCTGCTATTGGAACGATGGTGAAAAGCAGCTTTATGCTTTTCGCTTAGATGATCACTATGACCGATTGCTTCGCTCTGCAAGACTGATTCAGATTAATTGCCCGTACACTAAAGAAGATATGAAAAAGGCACTTTCAGATGTGGTAAAAGCAAATGAGTACGACGAAAACCTTTCGGTCAGACAGACACTGTTTGTGGACGGATTCGGCTCATGGGGCTCGGCGGAGCCTGTCGATATGTTTGTCGCTCCGATCCCTAAGGGCAGAACAAGTGCGGAGTATAACAAAAAGGGTTTACATTGCTGCATCACTTCTTGGAGAAGGATTTCCGATACAACGCTTTCTCCGAGAATCAAGTGCGGCGCTAACTACATAAACAGCCGTATGGGTCAGCGTGAGGCTTTGCGCAACGGATACGATACCTGCATCTTTTTAAATGATGCCGGAAAGGTCGCCGAGGGTCCCGGCTCTTGCTTCTTTATTGTAAAAAACAAAACGGTTATTACACCGAAGCTGACAGACAGTGTGCTTGAAAGCATCACGCGGGACACGATTATGAGGCTTGCAGAAATGAAGGGTTACAAAGTCGTTGAGCGCAGCATTGACAGAACGGAGCTTTATACCTGCGATGAGGCATTTCTCTGCGGTTCGGCGATGGAGGTTACGCCTGTGCTTTCGGTGGACAGATATGAAATCAACGGCGGCGAAGCGGGCAAAATTACTACAGAGCTTCATAAGGCGTATCTTGATGCCGTAAGGGGAATGAACGGTGATTTGAAGGATTGGGTCACACCGATTTATTGATGGAGGTACATTATGAACTTTTCCGTTTTGATGTCGGTCTACGGTAAGGATAATGCAAAAGATTTTAAAACAGCCTTGGAAAGCGTTACCGTAAATCAGGAGGTAAAGCCGTCTCAGGCTGTAATTGTTCAGGACGGAACCGTTCCGCCTGTTTTTGATGAAGTTATTGAAAAATTAAAGACAGAAAACCCGGACATAGAATTTACCGTTTTGAAAAAAGACGTAAACGAAGGACTTGCGGCGGCACTTAATGACGGACTTGCTTTATGTAAATACGATTGGGTGGCGCGGATGGATTCGGATGATATCTCGACCCCAGACAGATTTAAAAAGCAGATTGATTTTTTAAAAGAACATGACGGCATATCTGCATTAGGCGGAGCGATCGCAGAATTTGAAAATGTTATTGGGGATATCAGTTCCGAACGGCACGCCGGGCTGACGCATAATGAAATCAAAAAGATGGCAAGAATCCGGACGCCGATGAATCACGTGTCTGTCATGTATAAAAAAAGTGCGGTTTCAGATGTCGGCGGTTACAGCGAAAACTTCGGCAAGCTTGAGGATTATAAGCTTTGGGTCGATTTGATTACTGCCGGAAAAATACTTGCCAATATAGACGATGTTATAGTAAATGTCCGGGTCGGCAACGGTTTTATTGAACGCCGCAGCAATAAACGGGAAATTGCAGATTGGGATATGCTGCAAAAGTATTTACTGAAAGGGAAAATAATTTCCAAACCGCAGGCGCTGAAAAACCGAATTTATATCAGAGTTTTTACCTATATGCCCGCATGCATGAAAAAGTTTGCCTATAAAACCGTGTTGAGAAAGAAGAATTGAATATGAAAAAATATAAAACAGGATATACAACAGGTGTATTCGATCTGTTTCATATCGGACATCTGAACATTCTGAAAAGAGCGAAGGAGCAGTGTGAGTATCTCATTGTTGGAGTGACATCGGATGAACTTTGCTATGCGAGAAAGAATAAGTATCCCGTAATTTCGCTTAACGAGCGCATGGAAATCGTCCAAGCAATACGATATGTCGACAAAGTAGTTGTTCAAACTGATATGGATAAATTGGAAGCAGTCAAAAGATATCATGTGGACGCTGTGTTTGTTGGCAACGATTGGCAAAACACTGCGCAATGGAATCAATATGAAACGCAATTTGCTAAAGAAAAGTGTACAGTAGTATATTTGCCACACACTGATGGAACCAGCTCTACAATGCTGAAAAAAGTATTGGAAAAAATAGAGAATGGTGGTAGTAAGACATGATTAAATATATGCGCGCAGAGACAGCTGACGAATATGGTATTAAAGAACTTCAGGAAAAAATATTACAAATTGTAGTGTATATTGATGATGTTTGTCAAAAACTCGGACTTTCCTATTGTTTAATGGGAGGATCTGCTCTTGGTGCAGTTAGGCATCAAGGATTTATTCCATGGGATGACGATTTGGATATTTTTATGCGACCGGAAGATTATGTAGCATTCAAAAGTTTTTTCGAACAATCGGGGGATAAAGATAATTTTTATTTGCAGGAACTGCTTGAGCGAGACGGTAGGATTGCTTCGGCAAAACTCAGGATGAACAACACAACTTACATAGAAGAAGCAACTCAAAACTGGAGAATCCATCAAGGTGTATTTATAGATATTTTTATGCTACATAATACATCAAACAAAAAGATTTGCCGCTTTTTTCAATGTTTGAGTGCTAAATATCTTCTTGCCAAAGGGCAATACATAAAGGGAGTGCAGTATAAGGGGGTAAAGCGCATTGCAACAATCATAGCTGGCGTTACTCCGAAAAACTTTGGTATTAAGTCAGCGCTGCGCCGATTGTACAGATATGATGGCAAGAAGACGGACTATGTTTGTCATTTTATGGGCAAGGCATTTTTTCAAGAAGGCGTATATAGTACAAATTATTTTAATTCAACCAAGCGAGTACAATTTGAAACTGTGTTTTTGAATATCCCGGGTAAGGTTCATGAGTATTTGCAGGGGCGGTTTGGGGATTATATGAAAATTCCTCAGAAAGAGTCCATAAGAATTGCGCAGCATGCGTTGCAGTGGGACACGGAAAAGGATTTCTCGGAGTATGTAAATAAAGAACGTGACTTTTCTGATGAAAAATACTTGGTCTGATTTGAGTCTTTGCGCAGCGAAATGACTGGAGGAAGATAATGAGTGAATTGATTTCGGTAATTATCCCGATATATAAAGTGGAACCTTACTTAGCAAAGTGTGTGGAATCGGTTCTGGGGCAGACTTATTCCAATTTGGAGATCATTCTGGTTGACGACGGTTCTCCTGACCGGTGCGGAGAGCTTTGCGATGAATATGCCGAGACAGACAGCCGGGTCAAGGTGATCCATAAAAGAAACGGCGGACTCAGCGATGCCAGAAATGCAGGAATGAAAATCGCCACCGGCGAATACCTCGCATTTATTGACAGCGATGATTGGATTGAGCGGGATTATTTTGAGGTTTTGTATCGCTTGCTGAAGGATAATGATGCAGATTTGTCAGCTATAGCTCTTTGCAACGTAAATGAAGAGGGCAAAGAGATTGGTCGGCACCATAGTGGAGAGACACATTTTCTTGACGCCGCCATTGCCATGGAAAATATGTTCCATCGTGATGGACTGCCATGGTGTGCTCAAGCCAAGTTATACAGGCGGGTACTCTTTGATGGAATTGAATATCCGGTTGGTGTTTTGATGGAGGATAAAGCAACTACATATAAGGTGTTCGCAAAATGTCATAAGATTGCGTATTCGGATCTTACGCTGTATAAATATCTGGTGCGACCGGGAAGTATCATGCGGAGCCGGTTTTCCGAAAAAAGAATGCGTTCATTTGCGATTCAGGAAGAGCTGAACTTGTTTCTTGAACAAAACTATCCGGTTGCGGCTATTTCGGCGCATGCGTATACGGTAAAGGTTGCCATTTCAATGCTTTGCATGATGTCTGATGCAAATTATAGGGATATGGAACAATCGGAAAAGCTATTCGGCTATATGGCAAAATTCAAAAAAGAGTTTTTGCATGCCTCATTTATAGACAATCGTTTCAAGATTGTAGGTCACGTTATATACGTGCTTCGTCGGCTTTGGGGTATAAAAATATATAACAGTATATTTTACAAAAAAATGTGTAGCAAGGCGGCTGCCGTTATTGCTGCCAAGTAGGGTTGTGTGGTATGAAAAAAGTGTTGGTATTTGGAGCGACGATAAGGATTTCTCTTGATAAACAAACCGGTATTATGAAAAAAGTGCTAGCTCAGGCAAAAGTGTTTGAGTCTGCCTTTGACGTGTATACATGGGGATTTGGAGAAAATGAAATCTTATATGTTCATGATGGTAAAATAACGGTTGTGGACCAATTTAAAAACAAAATTGAGCGAAGAATAAAATATTTCACAGCTCTCACTAATTTCGTGCTGGAAAAACAAGCGAAAGCATTCTATTTCCGTTATGCTTCTGCCGATTTTTATTTGCTGAGGGCGTTAAGAAGGTTTAAAAAGAACGGAGTTTTATCGGTTATTGAAATTCCTTCGTATCCCTATAAAGGCGAATTCATGCATGGGATTAAGAGAAGAATGATTTATTTGCTGGATTCGATGCTGCGAATTCGGTTGAAAAAATATGTTTCAAGGGTTGTCATTTTTGTGGAAAATCCGAAATCTATTTATGGTATTCCGTGCATTAATACGATGAACGGAATCGATACATCTAACTCAATGGCAGTACATTCTGTCCCCGGTGACACGCTGAATCTGATTGCGGTTGCCAGCATGCTGCCGCACCATGGGTTTGATCGCATGATTGAAGGGCTGAATCAATATTATTCTCAACATAATGATGCGCAATCAATTATCTTTCATGTTGTGGGAAACGGTCCGGAGCTGAAGAGCTATCGGGAACTTACAGGCAAGTACGGATTGGAGAAATACATAATTTTTTATGGGCAAAAAAGCGGAAAAGAACTTGACGAAGTGTTTGGAAAAGCGGATGTTGCGGTTGGTTCTTTGGGATTGCACAGAATAGGTCTTACGGAGAGCAGCACATTAAAAAACAGAGAATATGCTGTGCGCGGATTGCCGATAGTATACTCAACATACGAGTTGTTTTTGAAAGACTCATCGTACGCTTTGGAGCTGCCTGCAAATGATACTCCGGTGGAAATAAAAAAGATTTTGGACTTTTGGAATCGTATGAAAAACGTTGACAGCCTCCATGAAAAAATTCGGAGTGAGGCTGTTTCAAAGTGCGATATGAAGGTTACAATGGCACCTGTTGTACAGTATTTACAGAATGGCAAAGGAATGGATTTATGATGAACAAGGTCGCTCTCGCTTCTGTTCGGAAACACCAATTACCTGTGAAACCGCTTTCCGCAATGAGAGAGCTTTTTATGGCTGTTTTGTTGGTTTGGCTGGTGTGTCCCTATCAGAATTTTTTTGGGAATTGGTATATATACGGCGGCCTCTGGATAGGGTGGGCAGCCGTTGCATTTATAACTGATTTAAAGGCATTTTGGTATATGGCTTTCTCAAAGTATACTTGGGCGGCGCTTTCCTGGCCGTGTTCAATCTTTCTGCTGTCGCTGGTTGATTGGGCGGACTTTTCACCTTACCAATTTACGATAGTTTTGGTGGTTTCGGCTTTTGTTTATTATGCCAAGGGAAATCATGTTAAAGCGTTGCGCTTTTTGATTGCAGTGTATGTTGCATATGCGATCGTGATTTCTGCCTTCAGTATACAGCAATTACAGATCACCCCTGAAATTTCAAGAATATTGGCAAATTCGGATAAAAATATTACTTCACAGTATGCGGGTCCTTTTATGGCAAACTTCTCATTTGTAAACGGATTAACGCTGGTATCGTTGTTTTGGGTTTTTAACCTTAAAACGACTCATAATAAGTGGATACGTCTTTTTTCGCTTGCGATGGCAGTCATAGGTGTATACCTTTTGATTTGCGCACAATATTCCATTGCTTTGTTCTTATTCATGATTTTTGCTTTTATTATATGTATAGTTAACTCAAAAGGACGGCGCAATAGCAACATAAAAGCTTTTTTTCTTGTATTTGGGCTGCCTGTTCTTCTTCCGTTTGCCGGGAATATTTTACTGTCGCTTTCAGATGTGCTCTCTCCCGGATATGTGGCAAGAAGACTCAAGTCGATTGGAATGATGCTTAACTTTAACGGTATCCAGCATGGTTCTGATCTCGAGGACAGACTGCAACTTTATAAGCTTTCAATATCGACATTCTTTCAAAAGTTTTTATTCGGTGTTGGAGGTAAGTATTACGAGGCAAACGGACTTGTCGGCGGTCATTCGCAAATATTGGACAATTTTGCGTATTATGGAATACTGTTTGGCGTCCAGTTTGTCTGGTATTTGGTTTGTTCATTTAAGAACGGGGCGGCATTTTTTGAAAATGATTTTAAGCGCATATACAAAACGATTTTTGTCGTGTACATGATACAGTGTTTATTAAATACCAGTTACAACGAAGAAATGTTATTTACGATTTTTTTCATAGTGCCGGCTCTTATTTATTTAGCACAGCATGACAGCGCCAAAGCGGAGAGGGAGGTCAAAAATTGACGATTGAAAAAATCAAAGCATTCGCCGGGAAATTATATCGGATAGGTTTTGCTCATATTTTTACCACTTCGGTAATCAACAAACTTCTTTCTTTAGTCACTAATATGGTGATTGTGCGTGTGCTTAGCAAATCCGAATACGGTATGTATTCATATGCATACAACATTGTAACAATCGTATTGATAGTAAGCGACCTTGGCACACGCATGGCACGCTTCCAATATTGCTGCGAAACAAATGATCCCGCAGAACGGAAAGCCATTACACGTTTTTTAATGAGCATAGGAACGGTTTCTAACATCATTTTTTCAATCGGCACTTTTCTGTATGCAACATTTTTGCCGCTATCAATACCCGGCGGGAGATTTGCATTACAAATGTTATCTGCTACATATCTCTTTCAATACTATTACGATCAGACCTGCTACGGCTTCAGAATTGAAAAAGATAACAAAAGATATGCTCTTTTAACAAATATCAATTCTATAGGGTATGGGGCAATGGTGTGTATCGGAGCATGGCTCTTTGGAATAACAGGCACGGCCATGGGGAAATACCTCTCCTTTGTTTTACCTGTCGTAATAGGTTTTTGCTGGATGAAACGGCGAAAAGACGATGGATTAGAGAATACGGTAACACTTTCGGCGTTAAAGAAAAGAGAAATGGTGAAGTATGGGCTTTTAATTGTACTTACGAATAGCGTATCATCCGTACTGAGCTATTTTGATACATATTTGGTCGGACGTATCATAACAGACGAGTTGGTTCTTGCGGATTATAAGGTTGCCACGGTGATTCCGCATTCTTTGAACTTTATACCAGCATGCTTTATTACGATGATATACCCGTATTTTGTGGAAAAAGCAGATGACAGTAAGTGGATTCTCAAAGTTACAAAAAAAGCTCAGCTTTTTTTAGGAATTGTGAGTGCAATAATAGTAGTTATTTGCGTGATTTTTGCTCCGCTTGTGATTTCTATTGTTTTCGGTAACGAATACGATAGTGCGGTACCTGTTTTTCAAGTTCTGATTCTAACGTTCTTTTTTTCAGCTACTTTTAGACTGATATACGGAAATGTTCTGGCAATGTTACATCTTGTCAAGGTGAATTTTGTATTGAGCGTAATAGAATGTGTAATTAACATTATTGCAGATGTTGTTATGATAAAAAACTATGGCAGCATTGGTGCTGCTTATGCCACATTGTTTATTACTGTTTTTTCATCATTATTATCAGGTGTATTTTTGAATGTATACTTAAAAAAGCATAAAAGCAATGATTACACAATATAAGGAATATCCTGATTGTTAAATGAGGAATGTTTATGGAAATATTATTGATTGCAGATACAAAATCAATATGGACAAAGGAGTTTATAGATAAAGTTCTCCTGCCTATCGGGGCATCGGTTTCATTGCAATGTGATCCGGATGCAGATGGTCGGTTTGACGACTATTATAGGGAGAATGGCGTTCGCATGATCGGGCGGTACCGATTGTCGCCGCTGATTACGAAAATTCCGAAAATCCGCGTGTTGCACCGGGAGCTTCGGAAAAAAGCTGCGCTGGAGCCGTACAAAGGAAAATTTGATGCGGTAGTTGTGCTGTATGTAACACCGTTCGCTGTCAAATGCGCAAAGATAATTTCAGATGGAAAAACCAAAATATACGCAATGTTTATTGGCAGCGACATTTTGCGCATAGAGTCAAAAGATGTCAAGAGGCTTTGCGAATTAATGAAAGATCATACGCTTTCTGTGGTGTGTGAATCTTGCCAAACCGCAAGGGCTTTTCAGGAAAAAATCGGTGACAGAATTTCCGTTTTTTCTAACACCATTTATTTGGGAAATACGGTGATTCCGCATATTGATGAAAAAATTAAAAACGGTCGGTTAAGATGTAAGCGGGAATTTAATATTCCTGAGAACCGCATTTCAGTTTGCATAGGATATAATGCGAGTCCGGCACAGCAACACCTGAAGGTTGTTGAACAGTTAAAAAAGCTCGATGAAGAAATCAAGAGTAAAATCTACATCGTAATACCCGCGGCATATGGCGGCACAAAAGAGTATATTTCAGAAATTAATTCCGCACTGCAAGCATCGGGAATAGAATATGGCATTCTCACTGAGTTTTTGAACCAAGAGGAAGCAGCCGCATTGCGTGTTGCGACAGACATTTTTATCAATGCACAGACAACTGATGCCATTTCCGCCAGTGTAATGGAGGCATATTATGCCGGAGCACGTCTAATAAGTGCGGAATGGTTAAAATATCAGGAGTTTTTAAATTGGGATCTGGAATATATAAACTTCAAATCGTTTGATGGGTTGAACGAAGCGTTGGTGAAATGTTTAGATATGGGCTTTGACCAATGTAATAGAAATCGTATGAAGATATTCAAAGAAAAAAGTTGGAAGACTTGCCAAAATAAATGGAATGATATGCTAAATAAAGGAGAAACAGAAAATGATTAACGTAATTGGACTTGGGTACATTGGACTTCCCACGGCGCTGATGATGGCATCGCATGGGGTAGAGGTTGTTGGCACAGATTATAACAAGGAACTTGTTGCAACACTGAACGCGGGAAAGACGACATTCAAGGAAAAGGGGCTGGAGGAGCTGTTCGGTGAGGCTGTAAAGGCAGGAATCAAGTTCACTAACGACTACCAAGTGACCGACACCTATATTGTGTCGGTACCTACACCCTATGACAAATTCAGTAAGAAAGTGGATGCCTGCTATGTTGTTGCAGCAGTCAAAAATGTGATGGATGTCTGCCCAAAAGGTGCGACCGTGGTCATTGAGTCAACTGTTTCTCCCGGAACCATTGATAAGTATGTGCGCCCTGTGATTGAGGAAAACGGTTTTAATATCGGAGAGGACATCAATCTTGTACACGCTCCCGAGCGTATAATTCCGGGAAATATGGTTTACGAGTTACTGCATAATAACCGCACTATCGGTGCTGACAGCCGCGAGATCGGTGAAAAGGTGAAAGCGTTGTATGCGTCGTTCTGCCGGGGCGAAATTGTTGTGACCGATATCCGCACGGCGGAGATGACAAAAGTGGTGGAGAATACATTTCGTGCGGTAAATATTGCCTTTGCCAATGAATTGGCGAAGATTTGCCGTCATGACAACATGGATGTATATGAGATTATAAGAATCTGCAATATGCATCCGCGTGTCAATATTCTGCAGCCCGGTCCGGGCGTGGGCGGTCACTGCATTTCGGTTGATCCGTGGTTCCTTGTCGGTGATTACCCGTCGCTTGCCAAGGTTATTGACGAATCCATGAAAACAAATGACAAAATGCCTGACTTTGTATTGAACCGTATCTATGAGATTATGCAGGAAAACGGTATGAAAGATATTTCCCGTGTCGGTCTTTATGGGCTTACATATAAGGAAAATGTAGACGATATGCGCGAATCGCCGACGCTTCAGCTTTTGGAGAGCCAGGAGCGTCACCTTGCAGCGCCGCTGAAAGTTTACGATCCTTTTATCACGCACGATGTTGTTCCGAATCAGTATCACGACATTGACGATTTCCTTGCCGATGTTGATTTGGTGGTAATCATGGTCAAGCATAATGAAATTAAAGAGAATAAGGATAAGCTGACCGGTAAAGTGGTATTGGATTGTCACAACATTTGCTCCCTTCCGGGCGTATATCATATATGAACGGGAGGCTGAAACGAGCTGCCGGACGCGGAATGTTTGGTGTATTAAGACTTCTGCCCGAAAGAAGCAAACCGATAAAGAAGATGCGCGCCTTTGCAGCAAAATTAATTTTGCCGTCTTGCGGCAAGAATGTCGATATCTCCAAAAGTGCCCATTTTAGTTCTCAGGTCAAAATCGGGGATCGATCCGGAATAGGAGCAAATGCCTTACTGAATGGAACAATCCTGATCGGAGACGATGTTATGATGGGTCCGGACGTTATGATGTATACGGTAAATCATGAAATCGGGTGTATTGATATTCCGATGAATCGGCAAGGAGTTACAGAGGAAAAACCGATTGAAATCGGTAATGATGTATGGATCGGTGCAAGGGCGATTATTCTTGGAGGGGTAAAAATTGGAAACGGAGCTGTAGTCGGAGCCGGCTCAATAGTTACAAAGTCAATTGAGCCATATTCGGTGGTTGCAGGAAATCCCGCAAGATTTATTCGCAGCAGAAAGGGTTGAATTTACGTAAAACAGTAATGCTTTGAGTTCGGGACTCGTCCCGAAGCGCTAAAAATGAGGTGTGCGGGCGAAAGCGGGTGCACTGAAAAATCCCTCAGAGTAAGACCCGGCTTGAAACCGCCTTTGCGGTTTTAAGTGCGTGCGACAAAACCTTGAACGGCTGACATAGTAAGCAGGCAGTGCAATGACATGGTATACAGCTTTATGATAAAATAAGGGCAAATAGAACGCTTAAAAGGAGTGTTTTAAATGCCGCGGAGGAGTAAAACTGTGCAAAAATTACTAAAAGATCAGTGTCATCGGCAAGGAGTTCGGCAAACTTTCAGCGCATTGTGCAGAGAAGAAAGAAGAATTTGCATAAACATGAAGCGGGGGCTTGAATTTCATACGGAAATGTGTTAAAATAAAAATATAAAGCTTCGGCGGAATATGTTCCGTGTGACCCCGGGCAATAAACGGCAGACTGCGGGAAAGAGGGATGAAATGCAGACCGAGCCAAAAAAACAGGTACTTATTGCGGTGGATGACCCTAAAGACAGAGAAGCGTTTAAGGAAATTTTATCTGATCGGTATGCGGTATATGAATCCAAAAACTCTGGGGAAGGTCTGAGCATTCTTAACGAGCGCAGGAAAAGTATTGCACTGGTGCTTTTGGATACTGCAATACCGGCTGCGGACAGGCGCAGCCTTCTTTATCAAATGAAAGAGGAGCCCGGACTTTCCGCTATCCCCGTAATAGTTATGACGGATAGCGGGAATTTACAGGAGGAGTCCGATGCATTGGCACATGGGGCAGCAGAGGTCATTGCAAAACCATGCAATCCTGAAACTCTTAAAAACCGTGCGGAGCGCATAATTAATTTACGTGAAATGTCCGCTCTGGCAGATTATTTTAAGTATGACAGGTTCGACGGGATATACAGCAAGGAATTCTTTTATAAAAAGGTTAAAGAATATATAGACAGTAATCCCGATGGTGAGTATAATATAATATGCTCAGACATTGAAGATTTCAAGATATTCAAAAGCCATTTCGGACGTAACGAGTCAAAGCGCATTTTAAAAGAGGTCGCCTGTCTTATGCTTAATATGAGCGGAGAGGTGGGCATCTGCGGCAGATATGAAGAGGAATGTTTTGTTTGTCTTCAAAAGCGGGAGAGCGATTCATCCGACAGACTGAAATTCTTTGAAGAATTGCATCATGAGTGTCAGGACAGACTCGGCACCGCATCGGTAAAGTGGGGAATATATGAAATTAAAGACTTCTCTGTTGGCGTTGAAATGATGTGCGACTATGCAAAATTGGCAGTGAATTACATAAATGGGCAGTATGACAAATACATGGCAGTATATGACGAGTCGATGCTGAGCAAAAAGCTCAGAGAACAAAATATCACAAATGCTTTAGATGCGGCGCTGGGCGAAGAACAGATGACAGTTTATTATCAGCCGAAATATGATCTTCAAAACGGGGAATTGGTTGGCGCTGAAGCCCTTGCACGCTGGACTCATCCGAAATTGGGAAATATATCTCCGGGAGAATTTATACCGCTTTTTGAGAAGAACGGTTCCATTTACCGGATTGATCAATATATCTGGGAGCATGTTTGCGCCAAGCTTGGATACTGGCGCGATAAGGGATATTCACTTGTTCCGGTGTCCGTTAATATATCCCGCGCGGATTTGTACATTTTAAACCTTATTGATGTGTTTGAGATGTTGACCGAAAAGTATTCTATTGATCCGGCATGTCTGCAGCTTGAGATTACGGAGAGCGCATACACGCAAAATCCGGGCAAAATTATTGATACCGTCAAGGAGCTTTGGAAAAGAAAATTTACCATTGCTATGGATGATTTCGGCAGCGGTTATTCTTCGCTTAATATGTTCAGTCAAATGAAGACGGATATTTTGAAATTGGATATGAAGTTTGTTCAAAGTGAAACACAGAAGGATGAAAAATTAAGTATTTTAAACGATATTATTAGTATGGCACACAGAATGGGCATGAAGGTGGTTGCCGAAGGAGTAGAACGAAAGGAACAGGCTGAGCGTTTGAAAAATGCCGGCTGCGACTATGCACAGGGGTATTTCTTTTCCAAACCAATGCCTTCGGACGAATTTGAAAAACTGCTGAAAAAAGAAAGATGATGGAAAAAAGCGGCTAAAGCCGCTTTTTTCTGCTTTTTTTGGGGTTATACAAAGTGAAAAGGCAAGAATTTTCCGGAAGGGGGACATTATATGAGGATAATAACAGACGAAAAAATAGCAGAATTTAAGAGATACCTGTCGGAGGAAGAAAAGGCAGAGGCGACGGTGGAAAAGTATGTCCGGGATATAAGCGCTTTTACAAGGTGGCTGTGCGGCAGAAATGTGGAAAAAGCGGTTGCGCTTGAGTATAAGCAAAGACTTATGGAAGCTTACGCTCCGGCAAGCGTTAATTCAATACTGTCATCGCTTAACAATTTTTTTGTTTTCAATGAATGGTTTTCCTGCAGAGTTAAAACCCTAAAGATTCAGAGACAGATGTTTTTGAGCCAGGACAAAGAGCTTACCAAAGCCGAATATGACAGGCTGCTTTCCGCGGCAAAAAACGAAGAAAATTGGCGTTTGTATTTACTTATGCAAACTATCTGTTCTACCGGAATCAGAATTTCGGAACTACGGTTTGTAAGTGCCGAAGCCGTAAGATGGGGACGTGCCGTAATAAATTGCAAGGGCAAGGTACGCCAGGTTATTTTGCCGAAAAAGCTGTGCAAAATGCTTTTAAAATATCTTAAAGAAAACAATATAAAAAGCGGTCATGTTTTTCGGACGAAAACAGGGAAACCGCTTGACAGGATAAACGTATGGCGAATGCTGAAAAAACTATGCGATAAAGCAAATGTGCCGAAATCAAAAGTATTTCCGCATAATTTCAGACATTTGTTTGCCAGAACATATTATTCAATAGAAAAAGATATTTCGAGGCTTGCCGATATTTTGGGACATTCAAATGTAAATACAACAAGAATATATACTATGGAGAGCGGAAGAATTCACAGAATGCAGATCCAGAAATTGGGATTGTTACGGTGTTGAAAATAAAAAACAACATAATTTACATTATGTTGCACCGAGTGTATGGCGCGCGTTGAATTTATGCATTGTTTATTTTGCACAAACCCCCGAACACTGTAAAAACACACGCATTTAAGACCGTGAAAAATTATTTTTTCGCGGTCTTATTCTTTGCAGTCTTTTTTTATTATTCTAAGTGGTGAAATTCGACAAACTCTGTCCAAATCCCCGTAAAAAGTTGACAAATTGCCGTTTTTATGATAAACTAAAAAAGGATATCTATAAAATTACACCCCCTAAAACAACATAATGTAAATTACGTTGCATTTCGGAGTGTTTTTTCATATATTCGCCCGATAAATGATTAATGCAAAGAAGCAGGGGGTGGTAGCCCGTGAAATCAGTGACAAAAAAGTGGAATATTTTATATAATACCGTTGTCGCCTTGATTTTGATATGTACGGTATTTGCAGCGCTGATGAGCTTCTTTTATCAGTATGCCAAGAATAAAGCGTATGACGAGCTGCGCGCGGAGGCAATATATATCGAAAAGGACCTGTCAATCAGAATTAAGGCGGACAGGAGAAATCTTATCAACCTGGCGAATTTTGCCGCAACACTTTATGCGGACGGGAGAACGTATGACATAATGCTTGAATCCTTTGAACCGATAGGGCTGGTTACAAATATCGGCATATTAACCCCTGACAACATCTTCATCACCAAAGACGGCAGTATGGATCTGAACGGAAAAATCTCATTTGAGGATGAGTCAAAAAAAGGCGAATACATAAGCGGAAGAATGACGGACCTTACAATAGGCAAAAGGAAAATTATAAGGTGCGCGGCACCTATCGTATCCGGAGGAAAAACGGTCGGCATTTTGTACGGCGGCATTTCGATTGATACTATCAGCGACAAATACGAGGAGTATGTGGATGAGCTTAATGCGCAGCTTTTCGTCTATGATAAAGAGACGGGCAAATTCATTGTGGACACCTTAAACGAAACACCGAGCGAACTGTCGATGTTTGTGAATAAGGAATATGCCAAGGATCATCACTACAGGGATTTTCTGACAAAGGAAAGCGGCTTTTCATCGTTTAAATCAACGTTTAAGGACGAAAATATTTATGTTTATTTTTCGAGTCTTGAGAACGTAAACTGGGGAATTATTCTCGGCAGATATGAATCGGATCTGTTTAAAGAAATGCAAATTACAACCGGGGCTATGATGCTGGCGTTATGGGCAATGCTTTTTATTATTATAGTGTATTTCCTTATTTTTATAAGGAATGAAAAGAAAAAGAGCGCTGTCATGCGTACGGGCTCTGAAATAAAAAAGCTGCTCCTTGAGATAAATCAAAGCCCCGAGAATATTTCAAAGTCTCTGCGATTGATTGCGGAAGCTTCGGGGGCGCGTTCGGCAATGTTCATGTATGAGCGCGGAGAGACTCATGATTACCTTGGGGTAAACGAGGACAAAATGATAATTACGGGAGCATACAGAAAGCAATATAAATCCGAGCTTTTCCGCTATGCCTCGCTTAAGAAAGAGAAGGACAAGACAAATATATGCGTGATTGATATCAGTACGGACGATGAGCTTTTAAGCGAGGATAAAAGGCTCTATGATTTTTTCAAAGAACATGGCATTGAAAATATTGTTTTTATGCCGATCGCCTATAATGACGATAACGGCATCCTCGGTGTGGTGAACCCCAAAAACAAATATTTTGCCGCATTTTTGATAAACGAAACGGCAATTTGCTTTTCGATTGCCTTATACAATAAAAAACATCTGAACCGCACCAAGCTTGAGGCGACCACGGACGCTCTTACGGGTGTTTTGAACCGCGTCGCATACAAAAAAGAACTGGCTGAATTTAGCGGACAAAGTACTGCTGATATCGCATGTATATACATTGATATTAACGGGCTGCACATCATAAATAACAGTCTGGGACATGCTGCCGGAGATGAAATGCTTATATTTATTGCAAACACCCTTAAAAATATCTTTCCGAGAGGGAAAATATACCGCACCGGCGGAGACGAATTTTTGGTATTTATAAAAAATTCAAAACGCGAAACGGTTAAAAAGAGTATAGAAGCACTGCTTGATGAGCTTGATAAAAAGAATTATCATGTTGCAATAGGCGTCTCTTACAGAAATAACCGCGGAGATATTAAAGAGATGGTAAGAGAAGCAGAGGAAAGAATGTACGATTCAAAGGCGCGGTATTATCAGAATAAAGAGCGGACAAGTGTATACAGCGATAATGGCGTGGGTTATATACAGGGTACCTTTGAACAAGAAGAGATAGAGCATATTCTTTTGGAGGCAAGGGCGCATTTTAACGGGATCTTAAGAATATCCCCTGAGGAAGACACAGCGCATGTAATTATGGCAAAGGCATATCCGGGGCGTTACGAGTCGACCGGGAATTTTTCCAAAAGGTTCATAAAATACGTTGACGAGGCAATTCATCCCGACTATCACAGGGCGGTCATGAGCTTTGCAAATTACGATGTATTAAAAAAGCAGTTATCTGAAAGAAATGTGCCGAGGATAAGCTATAAAAAATTAAACGGCGAAATCATAACTTTAAGCGTGTACGGCATTGATAAAGGCGGCAAAGCGGTTAAAGATATGCTGTGGATATTCTCGAAGGAGCGGTAAGATCTCGCGGCGCACAAAAGAAAAGATATTAAGAAAGGGGAAGAGAAATGACCCATTCAAAAACAGGGCACGATGCAGGACTCGACATTTACAGAATTGTTGCATTCCTGTTTATCCCGAGCGTACACTTTTTCTTAAATTCCGGGTTCTACGAGCAGCCGGTTTGCGGATGGCGCATGTTTTTAATGGTGTTCATCAGAACTCTTTTAACATCATGCGTGCCTATGTTTATGCTGCTGACGGGATATCTTATGGGCGACAGGGAAATTGATATAAGTCCGAAGCCGCTCGTCCGCTATTACAGGCGCCTGATACCGCTTTATTTATCGTATGTAACGGCTACGGTATTTATCGTGCTTTACCGCACCGTCGCTTTGAACGAGCCTTTCACGGTCAAGAGCGCGGTAAAGAATGTTTTGTCATATTCGCAGTACAGCTGGTATGTAAAAATGTACTTGGGATTTTCGCTTTTGATACCGTTCCTTAACCTTATTCCGAAAGGAATTAAATCCAAAAGCGGTGAAAGGAGCTTACTTGCGGTATTGTCATTACTGACCGTTTTGCCGTCGGTTCTGAACGTTTTCGATATAAAAACTCAGGGAGCCTTGTTAAAGCCGTGGCTGGCAAGCTCTTACGCAAGCATTGTTCCCGACTGGTGGGCATTCCTTTATCCGGTAACATACTATTTTTTGGGAGCGTATTTAAAACGTCATGCAGATATCAAAGCAATGAAGACCGGGCGCTTAGTGCTTTTTCTTTTATTGTCTTTGCTTTTATCCGGGGCGTATAACATTATATGCAGTTATAAAAGAACGTTTGTCTGGGGAGTATGGCAGGATTACGGCAGCCTGATAAACACGGTGAACGCGGTTTTGCTTTTTCTTATCATAAACTCATTTAACTATTCCGAAATACCGGAGCGTGTGAGAGGGGTTTTATCATACATATCCTCGCTCACATTCGCGGCATATATCTCTTCATGGATAACGGATGATTTTTTGTACAGACGGTTAAATGAGGCGGTGCCGGTGATGACGGAGCGGCTTAATTATTTCCCGGTGACGGCTCTTCTTTCGGCGGCGGGCGCGATTTTACTTTCGGCTTTGATTCAGGTAATTGTAAAAGGACTTATGATGATTAAAATCGGGAAAAGATAGCGGATAAATTGTTTATTTAAGATAAGGGGGAGGCATATTGGCACATAAAGATAAGAGAATTGAACACAATTTAATTTCGTCGCTTATTTATCAGATTGTGCTTATAGCGGTAAGCTTTCTTTTGCCGAGACTGTATCTTGAAAATTTCGGCTCCGAGGTTAACGGAATTCTTTCGACCATAAAACAAATATTTACATATCTTGTTCTTTTAGAGGCGGGCGTGGGTCTTGCCACGACTCAGGCGCTTTATAAAAGAATCGGCGAAAAAGATTACAAGGGCGCAAGCTCGGTTATTGCCGCGACCAATACTTATTATATAAGAACCGGCATAATATACCTGTCCTTTGTGCTTGTTATTGCTTTGGTGTATTCCTATGCTGTGCCAACGTCGATAAACGGTAACGTCTTATTTTTGATAATTATATTAAACGCACTGCCGTCGCTTTTCAGTTATTTTGTGCAGGCGAAATACAGGATACTGATGGAGGTTGACGGGAGAAAGTATGTAATAAACAACGCGGATACGGTTCTCCAGATAGTTTCAAATGCCGCGAAAATACTGGTTTTGCTTTTCTCCGACAGTCTCATACTTATCCAGCTGGTTTATTGCGTGGTTTCCCTTATTCAGCTTGTGTTTTTATATGTCTATGCCAAGCAGAGATATAAATGGCTCGATTTAAAGTCAAAGCCCGATTATGCCGCTATTTCGCAAAAAAATTCTGTTCTGGTGCATCAGCTTTCGGGCATGGTCTTTAATAATACCGACGTAATACTTATTTCGCTGCTTTGCGATTTTAAGGCGGCAAGTATTTATGCCATATATAACATTTTTTTTTCACAGGTGCAGAATTTTATAACGGGTATCGTTTCGTCATTTACTTTTGCGCTCGGGCAGATGTTTCATACGGATCGGAAAAAGTTTGACAGAGTGTTTAACGCATATGAAGTTTTTTACATAATGGCGTCCTTTATCGTTTATACGCTTATGGCAGTGTTTTTGCTGCCGCTGATACAGATATACACAAGCGGGATTACCGATGCCGAATATACAAACCCCTTTCTTTTACTGCTTTTTGTGCTGATGAATCTTTGCGCAAATGCAAAAATTCCCGTAAACGGTGTTATTGAATATTCGGGTGAGTTTGAAAAAACACGCTCTTATGCCGTGTGGGAAATGATTATAAACATAGTTTTTTCCGTTGCTGCGATAATGCGCTTCGGAATATGCGGCGCAATAATGGGATCCGTTGCGGCGCTTTTGTACCGCGGTGTGATGACTATATACTATTCAAATAAAAAGATTCTTAAAAGAAGGCAGATGTCAACCTATAAAATTCTTATTTCAAACGGTGCGGTTTTTGCCGGAATTATGGCATTGTTTTTCGTTGACAGCTTCAGCAATACAGGCTTTTTAAAACTGCTTTGCTCAGGAATTCTTCACTCGGTATGGATTTTGGGAGTATACATTTTGGTGAATTATATATTCGGCAGAGAGGCATTTAAAACCGTTTTTGAATTATACAAGGAGGGAAAAGAGTGAGTATTCCGAAGGTGATTCATTATTGCTGGTTCGGAAAAGGCGATATGCCGGCGCTGGCGAAAAAATGCATTGAAAGCTGGAAAAAATACTGCCCCGAGTATGAAATAGTCTGCCACAGTGAGGATAACTTTGATATAGCACAAAACAGATATGCAAGGGAAGCATACGAAGCAAAAAAATGGGCTTTTGTAAGCGACTATGCAAGACTTAAGGTGTTATACGGCGAGGGCGGAATTTATCTTGATACCGATGTCGAACTGATAAAACCGATAGGTGAGCTTATTAAAGAAAACGGGTTTATGGGGTTTGACGACAGCGGACTTATTGCAACAGGTCTCGGATTTGCCTGCGAAAAGGGAAATGAGCTTGTAGGCGCCTTTTTGAAAGATTATGATGATATACCTTTCAAACTTGCCGACGGCACTTATGACCTTACGCCATGTCCCGAAAGAAACACAGAGTTATTAAAAAAGCTGGGGATGGATACCGGCAATAAAAACCAGATATTCATGGGAATACATATGCTCCCGGAGGATTATCTGTGCCCCGTCAAATATTATACCGGAAAGAAAGTAATAACCGAAAACACTTATTCGATTCATCATTTCTGCGCGTCGTGGACGTCACGGACCGCTAAGCGTACACTGTTTATCAAGCGGATTATAGGTGTGCGCATGTATGAAAAGCTATACGGAAAGTTTTTGCATAAATTCAAATGGCTTGAATGGTAAAGACCGTCAAAACCACTATCAAAATACGGGAAAGAGATGAAATTTAATGCCTTATATTGAACAGGAAAAAGTAGATGCGAGAACAAGAGAAAAGCTCGAAGCGATTATTAAAAAATCATATGCATCCTACTGGAAAAAGAAAAGACTTTTTGATATCTTTTTTGCAACACTGATATTACTGTTTTTCTTACCGTTGATGATCGTGATTGCAATCGTAATAGTTATTGACGATCCGAGTGCCGGACCGTTTTACAGGCAGCTTAGGGTCGGACGCCACGGAAAAGAGTTTTATATGTACAAGTTCAGAACCATGCGGGCGAATGCGGACAAAATGCTTGACGGTGTTATAAACCATAACGAAATGGACGGTCCGGTATTCAAAATGAAGGATGATCCCCGCATAACGAGGATCGGCAAGTATTTAAGAAAGCTTTCTCTTGATGAGCTTATGCAGTTTTTCAATGTGTTTAAGGGAGATATGACCTTGGTCGGTCCGAGACCGCCTCTCCCGAGAGAAGTGAAGTATTATACCGATTACCAAAGATTAAGACTCCTCGTCACACCGGGAATCACATGCACATGGCAGATCTCCAAAAACAGAAACGACATTCCTTTTGAAGAATGGGTTGAAATGGATATCGAGTACATACAGACAAGGACATTCTTAAATGATATAAAAATTATGCTTAAAACGCCGATAGTTATGCTTACGGCTACCGGACGGTAAGCTTGTTTGGAGTGAAAAAGATGAAAGTTGCTATGATCGGGCACAAGGTCGTTCCGTCAAGACGGGGCGGAATAGAAAACGTTCTTACAACACTGTGCCCGATACTGGTCGGGATGGGAATTGACGTTACCTGTTATAACCGTTCGTCCGATAAGACCGAAAACGAATATGCAAATGCAGTTTGCGACAATATGTATAAGGGCGTTAAAATAAAAAAAGCATGGACCTTAAATGCCCGCGGCTTTGCGGCAATGATAGCTTCATTTACCGCCGCAATATCAGCCTCGTTTAAGGATTACGATATAATTCACTTTCATGCGGAAGGTCCGTGCGCCGCAATGTGGATTCCCAAGCTTTTTGGAAAAAAATGTGTTGCGACGGTTCACGGGCTCGACTGGCAGAGGGAAAAATGGGGCAAAGGGTTTGCATCGAAGTACATAAAATTCGGAGAGCGGATTCTTGCAAAGTATTCAGATGAAGTTATAGTGCTGAGCCGATCGGCAAAGGATTATTTCAAAGAAACATATGACCGTGAGACGACGGTTATTCACAACGGAATAAGCCGCCCCGAACGAAAGGAAGCCGAGCTTATTACCGAAAAGTACGGGCTTACAAAAGATTCATATATATCTGTAGTTTCAAGGCTGACCGAGGAAAAAGGAATTCACTATCTTATTGATGCTTATCTTAGTATCTCAACGGATAAAAAACTGGTCATTGCCGGAGATACGAGCGATACCGACGATTATGTTAAAAGACTTAAGGAAAAAGCGGCGGGAAACCGGAATATAATTTTTACCGGGTTTATATCGGGAGATATTCTTAAGGAAATATATTCAAACGCATATATTAACGTGCTGCCGTCTGATATGGAGGGAATGTCGCTGTGCCTTCTGGAGTCGCTGGCGTATAAAAATGCGCTTTTGTGTTCGGATATTCCGGAAAACACATCGGTTGCTGAGGACAAAGCCCTTTATTTTAAAAAGGGAAACGTTGAAGATCTTAAAGAAAAGCTTAAGGCTTTATGCGGCGACAGATGCCTTGTTGACAAATTAAGAGACGGTGCGGATGAATTTATTTTAAATAAATACAGCTGGCAGGATGCAGCAAAATTAACCTGCGAGCTTTACCGAAGGTTAAAGTAAAGGGGTGTTTTACATGGATAACACGGCAAAAAAGAAAAATAATTCTTTAAGCCCCAAGACAAAGAAAAACATTAAGGCTTTGAAATTTTTTGTTATCGGAATGATTTTTGTCTGCCTGGCAACGGCGGTCATCATTGTTATGGGCAGTTATATTGAAAACAGAAACTTCAGAGAAACATTTTACAGTACAAGCAGCATTAAGGTTGACAGTCGGGTGCGCGTCATTCAGCTGTCGGACTTACACGGTTCGTCTTACGGTAAAAACAACGAAAAGCTATTGGAGCGCATTGGCGCATTGGAGCCGGACATTATAATCTGCACGGGAGATATGATAGATTCGGTTGAAAAAGATGTTGACTTTGCGGTGGAGCTTTCCCGAAAGCTTTCAGGTATCGCGCCGACATATTATATATACGGCAACAATGAAGCGGATGGCGTTTATGATGTTCCGCTCAACGAGAAGGCGCTTGACGAAAAATTCGGATTTAATGAAAATAACCGCGATGAAACGGCGCTTCTTAAAATTAAGGATTCTTTCAAGGAGAGGCTTGAAGGCGCCGGAGTAAAGGTATTGAAGAATGAAAAGGATACTGTAAAAATAAAAAATATAACGGTTGATATATATGGGGTTTTGACATCAAATCCCTCGGCGTTCTGGTCATATTCCGGAAAGTCTTTCTCTGACTATATATATGAAAACGAGGATAATTTAAAGATTACGGCAGTACATGAGCCGGTCATATTTGAAGAATTTACTCCCGAATTCTGGGGAGACCTTTTAGTTTGCGGGCACACCCACGGAGGTGTCATGCGTATTCCGGTGCTCGGTCCTTTGTATACGCACGAGGGAGGCTTATTTCCCGAGCGGAGCGGAGGGCTGGTTTACGGAAGATATGATGTTTCGGGCAAGCCTTTGATAGTAAGCGCAGGGCTTGAAAATTCAAATATTCTCCGCATAAACAATCAGCCGGAGCTTGTTATTATCGATATTAATAAATTTTAATTAAAGGAGGATAGATGATGCTCGTTTATATACTTCAGAAATTGATTCTTCTGGCTGTCGGCGGTTTGTTTGCGGTGTCGGCGGCGGTAATATTATTCCGTTCGGGAAATGTTAATCGCACGGAATTTATCAAGGCTTTCAAAACCGCAAAATATTTTAACGCATGGATAATACTTATCTGCTTTGCCGGTACTGCGGTATATGGATTTATTAATCATATTGAGCTCAAAAAGTCCGTTAACGCGGTCATTTCCCTGAATTATTCCGAGGCGTCGCAGGCATTAAATTCCAACGGTACAAGATACAATATGACGGAAATCATAAGCGACGAGGTTGTAGAAAGAGCCATAAAAAAAGGCGCACTTGAAAATGTAACGGTGAAGCAGCTTAAAAAGTGCCTCACGGTTTCCCCTTTTGTTCAGGGCGGAGTCAGCGATGAAACAAAGTATCACATTTCCACGGAATTCGCGGTGGAATATCATGCATCAAAAGATACATGCCACCTTGATTCGGAAAATGTTATAAGTCTGATAACCACTGCGTACAAGGAATACTACATAGAAAAATATACAGATAATTTCAGCCTTGGCACAAAGGAACCCGATTTTTCCGAAATGGAATACATGGACACGGTGTCTTACCTTGAAAAGGAAGCCCAGGCAATTCTTAATTATTTGTATGGCATGGCGGAAAAGAATCCGAGCTTTGTCACGTCGGGCGGGAGCACATTCAGCTCAATCGCCGGAAAAGTATATAATTTCAAGGAAACTCAGATAAATAATAATTTAAGGTCTCTTATTTTGCAAAACGGCATTGCAAGAGACAAGACGGAATACGTTGACAGACTGAAATATTATAACAACGATGTGGAATTTGACAGAAGAAAAAACGCCGCGTCATACGATGTCTGCCGGCAGGCGATCGACATGTACGGCGAGGAAATGATAAGCGTTGTGCTTGTTCCGACATGGGATAAATCCGGGAAATATTATATGGGCAGAACCAAGGTCGGCGTTGACGAACTGTCGATCATGGCGGCGAATTTCAGCAATTATGTTGCGTCTGACGAAAAGGAAATTATGGAAAATCAATTGGTGATAGACAAGATTTCTTCAGAGAGTCAGGCGGGGGAGGATTATGAGTCGGCAGACTCGCTTATTGCTTCCGTTTATAAAAGCATAAAGGATTTTGAAAAGGAAGCGATAACTGCCGGCAGGGAGTATTCACGCTACAAAATGAATCAGTGCATTGCGGTAACAATTTACGGAGTTTCGTTCATCAGCGAATTGAAGACGCTTTTTGTATTTGCAGCTGCTTTGTATGTTTCGCTTGTACTTTTGAAAATTTCCGAAAAATTCCCCAAAAGAGCATAAAGGAGGATGAATATGAAAAGCTTTCAGGTTTTAAGATATTTAAAAAAGTTCATAGCATTCATCGTCGTTTTCTGCATTTTGGCAACCTGCGCCGTATATTTCAAGCTTTCAAGGTCGAATACATATATAGTGTCCGAGGTTATTCATTATAATGACGAGCAAGCCGAAAAGGGGCTTACGCCGACCGGAACAAGGCTTGATGTAAATGAGATAAAATCCTCCGCGGTAATGTCCAAGGTTGTCGATAAGCTGGGACTTACGGGAATTTACTCGGTCGACAGTCTTATATCGAGAATCGACATAACCCCCATTGAGAATAAGGACAAGGTCGCGCAGAAGGAAGCAAAGCTTGAGGAGGGCGAAGAATATATATACGAGCCAAGCACATTTATTGTTTCCTTTGCTTCAACAAGCAGCGAGGGGGAAGGGTTCGGAAGAACGATACTTAATGAAACGCTGGACGTTTATTTTGAGCAGTTCAGTCAGGAGTACGTGAATGTGGTTCCGGCAAGCAATACGATTGCAAATATCGATAAGAACGATTACGATTTTATCGAGATGATGGAGCTGATTGATGCAAATATCGGCGATACGTTAAAGACATTAAATCAGAGAGTCAGCCAGAACAGCTACTACAGGTCAACGGAGACGGGAGTGTCATTTGCCGAGCTTGCCGACGACTTTAACTATTTAAAACAGGTTAAGGTATCCTCGGTTTTTTCAAAGATTTATAAATATCAGGTCACAAAAAACAAATCTGTTCTCGTATCGGACTATACGACCAGAATAGACAACAATAATATTTCCAATGTAAAGGATGAAAGCATCGTAAAGGATCTGGTCAATGTGATAGACGCGTACGTTACAAAAATGAGAGAATCGGGAAATACAAATATAAGCCATGAGTACATTCTTGACGATCTTCATGAGAAAAACGTTCAGGATTATAACGGAGATCAGACCGTAACATACGACGAACTTATTTATGACTGGAGGGAACACACGGAAAGCAGAGAGCTGGCGATTATCGATTCGGCGTACTGTAATTATATTTTAGATACATTTACCGCATGCACCGGCAATTGCGGCGGTGCATGCAAATCCTCCGATAAGACATGCATGGAGCTTTCGAGTGACGAATATGCAGCTGCAAAAGAGGATATCAAGCGGGAGATTGATGAGCTTTTGACAGAGCTTTCCGAACTTTATGGCATCGCCATGAAAACAAATGAAGAATATAACAAATACCTTGGTGCAAGTTATATTTCGGTATTATCCACGGCATCCGTAAGAGAAAGCGTTAATGTTCCGCTTTATACGGCAATCGCGTTTTTCTTCTTTATGATCATTTGCTGCGGCGGTGCGGTTATTCTGGGAAGAGCGGGAGACATAGTGGATTACGTATTCTATACCGACCGCCTGACAGGGCTTCATAATAGGGCTTATCTTGACAGATATTTAAAAGCCAAGGATAAAAAGCTTTTGGACGACGGCTTAGTGTACTGCATGGTTGATATAGAAAACCTGATAAAAATAAACACCGAATATTCAAGAGAGGTCGGCGATGATATCATCAGGATGTTTAAGGGATTCATAAAAGAAGCGTTCGGGAAGCTTGAGACGGAGTACATTTATAACGGCAACGGCAGCTTTATTATGATGACGGAGAAATCGGACTATATTACCGTTGAAGATATAATGAGGCTTTTCAGACTGAGACTTGATGAAAGAGACGAGCACAAAGATGTCGCAATTGAATATAAGATCGGTATTTCCGAAATATTTAAGGATAATAAAACGGCAAGAAAGTTGTTGTCGGAAGCAATCGAGAACAAGAAAAGCTATGTTTCGGATCCTGAAAGTAAAGACTCTTTATAATATTTAAGGTGAAAGGGGAGTAAAGGCAGCGTGGAAAATAAAATCCTTGAAAAAGCAAAAGAATTTTATTTTATGATAATAGCCGTGATGATGTATTATTTTCTGGATGAATACATTGACATAGGTCTTTACATCACATATCGCCACGCATTTGCCTTAGTCCTTTTCGGCTCCGCATTTTTATTATTTTTGTATAAGCCGGATATTGCAAGAGGGGTTACGGCATTTCGCGACGCGTGCGTTTACAGTGTCCCCCTGCTTGTCACTACCGTTGTGTCGCTTTTTATATGGTTTGCGGGACTGGCGGATACCGGGGTTATATCAAGGGGGCTTTCAAGCTCATTTATATATACCAATATGCTTTCCTTTGCTCTGGGAGCGGGCGCGCTTTTATATGTTTTCGGGGAAAAGGGCATCCGGTATAATCTTGCCGCCATTTTAACTGCCAATATTCTGATGATAATCAAGATTATCGCGCAGAACGGACTTTTAAATTATTTTTCCGAGTTCATAACGCTTGTAACTACATTTGCGGACGTGACCGGAGATGTCATCGTCAAGGCGGAGATTCATGAGCTTGCGTTCTGCCTGGGGGCATATCTGATTTATATGCTTTATAAGCCGAAGAAAAGTATGGCATATTTTATACTGCTTTTTTTAAGCCTTTTCTGCTTTTTGTCGGCGTTTAAGAGAATTGCAATGGTCGCCGTTGCAGCATCGCTCCTTTTTGGCTATCTTTTAAAATTTGTTGCAAAGAAGAGTGAAAAAGCCGCGGGCAGGCTGACCGTCATCTTAAGCATTATTATGATATTTTTGCTGATAGGATATATTGCACTTATCAAAATGAATGTGTTCGCTCTTTTGGAGGATGCGGGAATCAACACAAGCGGACGTGCGGGGATTTATAACGCGGTTGATAAATTTTACGAGTTTGCCCCCGAATTTTTGGGCAACGGAATCGGATTTTTGACATATAAGTTAAATACATCTATACACATCGGCGTTGCGTCCATTCATAACGACTTTCTTCAGCACTTTATCGATCTGGGCTTCTTCGGCTACATAATATGGCTTTTTTCCATGATACTGCTGCGTGTCCTGTATTTTGGCAGACAGGGCAGCCATGACAATGCGATTGTCGCTTTTATTCTGATTTTATACCTTGTGATTGTGTCCTCTACCGATAACACAATGAACTATCCGCTTCTTACGGGAGTGCTTGCAATACTGATGATGGGTAACGGGTTTGATGAAAACGTCCGGCGCAGTGAGTATAGTATATTCGGATATATATCAAAAGCAAATGAAAAAAAGGAAGGTGATTCGCTTTTATGAAGATATTGATGGTAAATAAATTCCTGTACCCCAGAGGAGGAAGCGAAAGTTATATGCTGTATCTTGCGGATCATCTTAAAAAAATCGGACATGAGGTTGAGTTTTTCGGCATGTATGACGAAAATAATACCGTGGGAAACTCGGCAGGTATATATACAAAGAATATGGATTTCCACTCAAACGGTATCGGAAGGCTTCTTTATCCTTATAAGATTATTTATTCTTTTGAAGCGAAGAGAAAAATTATGAAGGTTATTGAGGATTTTAAGCCAGATATAGTTCACATGAACAATATAAATTTTCAGCTTACTCCGTCCGTGATTTACGGGATAAAGAAAAAGAAAGTCCCGATTGTACAGACCGTGCATGATTATCAGATGATTTGTCCGAATCATCTTCTTTACAACTTCGAAAAAAACACTCCGTGCGAAAAATGTGTCGGAGGGGCATATAAAGAATGCATAAAAAATAAGTGTATTCACGGCTCAAAAATCAAGAGTATCATAGGAGCTTTTGAGGCAAAGTTTTACGCGGCTCTTAAAACATATAAAAATGTTGACCTTTTTGTTTGCCCGAGCAGATTTTTGGAAAATAAGCTTTTGTCTGCAAGGGAATATTACAGGGGAAAAACAAAAACGGTACATAATTTTATAGACAAGGGAAAGTTTAAGAGCACATCGCAAAAAGGAGAAAATTACATTGCTTTTGCGGGCAGGCTGTCCAAAGAAAAGGGCATTGAAAATATCCGCGGCGTGGCAGAGCTTCTTCCGGGATATTCATTTATGATTGCCGGCAGCGGTCCCGACGAAAAAATACTTAAAGGTATTCCGAATGTAAAGCTCTGCGGATTTCTTGCCGGAGATGAACTTTATGATTTTTTAAGAAAGGCAAAGGTTCTTCTTCTGCCGTCTGTCTGCTACGAAAACTGCCCGCTTTCCATATTGGAGGCGCAATGCATGGGTGTGCCGGTTGTTACAATGAACAGCGGGGGAATGGCTGAGCTTGTAAAGAATAATGTTACGGGTGCACTTGTAAACGAACCGACCCCTGAGGCAATTGCAATGAAGCTTAAAAATGTCCTTGAAGATGAAAAATATTACTCATCTCTTAAGAAAAACTGTGAAAGCGGGAAAGACAGTATCTTAGGAGTGGAAGAATATGCCGGCATTTTGATTAAAGAATATGAAAGACTGGTTAAGGGGTGAAAAAAGTGGCGCAGCCGAAGGTAAGCATTATCGTTCCCGTATATAATGCGGAAAAATATCTTGAAAGGTGTATAAATTCATTAAGGAATCAGACGCTTTGCGAAATTGAAATAATTCTTGTTGACGATTCGTCAACCGATTCTTCGCTTGAAATATGCAATAAAGCGGCAAAAGAGGATCCGCGTGTGAGGGTTATTCACAAATCAAACGGGGGAGCGGGCATGGCACGCAATGCTGCGCTTGGCATTATGACGGGCGAGTACGTCGGATTTGTGGATTCTGATGATTTTGCCGATGAGGATATGTTCAGATTCCTTTGCGAAAAGGCGGAGAAATATGATTCCGACCTTATAATGTCGGGCGTTTTATATGCGGACGGGATCATGTTCGGCAACGAGGGCGAATGTATAAGAAGGACTTACTTTGATAAGGACACTCATTTTGATACGGAGGAAAGCTTAAAAGAGCTTAAAATGGGCATTGTCGGAGCACCCCCCGGGGAGCCATTGGACAGTAAGTACGGAACGGGCATCTGGAAAAACCTTTTTAAAAGCAAAATAATAAGGGAAAACAGCCTTTCTTTTCAATCGGAAAGAGCGGTGCTTTCGGAGGATGCGCTTTTCATGATAGATTACATATCCTGCATAAGCAAAGCAACGGGAATTCCCGAGGCATTTTATAATTATTGCAGGAACGGAGAGTCAATATCAAAGTCGTATAAAAAGGAACGGTTCAGCCAAAGCCTTGTTTTTGTAAGCGAAGTTGAGAAAAGATTTCAAAAGGATATGGAGCCCTTAAAATACCGGGTTTATATTGACAGATTCCGCCAGGCAATATGCAGGGTGATATGCTCGCAGGAAATCATGCATGCAAAGGACAACGGCGCCGGATATGCCGAACTTAAAAAAAGGCTTGATGATGTGTGCACGAGTGATTTTGCGGTAAGCGCGCTTAAATCGTATCCGATTAAAACACTGCCGTTTAAGCAAAGAGTATTTGCCTACGGAATGAAATACAGGCTTTACTTTTTGTTAAAAATACTTGTTGAGTTAAGAAGCAAATAGGTGATGTAATATGTTTTTTTCCGTAATAGTGCCCGTATATAAGGTTGAGAGCTATCTGCCCGGCTGCATAGAGAGTGTTTTGAATCAGACTTTTTCCGATTTTGAACTTATTCTGGTTGATGACGGTTCACCGGACAGGTGCCCCGGAATTTGCGATGCATATAAAGAAAACGACAGCCGTATAAAGGTGATCCACAAGCAAAACGGAGGTCTTGCAAGCGCAAGAAAAGCCGGAATAAAGATTGCCGAAGGAGATTATGTTTTTAACCTTGATTCGGACGATCTTATAGAAAACGATACGCTGGAGTATGCGCACAGTGTAATAAAAAACACAAATTGCGAAATTGTATCGTTCGCTTACCGGTGGGTCAAAAACGGCAACACGGTAAGTATAACCGATGACGGTCTTAAAGAAGGGCTTTATAACGGCGGAAAAATTGAAAAATACATTTATCCGAAGCTTTTAATGGACAAAAGCATGAATCATGTTTCATACTATTTGTCGGGCAAAGCGATAAAAAGGGAGCTGCTTTTGCCATGTCAGACAGGCGTGAACGAAAAAATATCGCTGGGAGAGGATTTTTGCTGTGTGGTGCCGTGCTACCTTAACGCCGAAAGCGTGTTCATAAGCAAAAAGCCGGCGTATTTATATACGGTAAGAGGGGATTCGCTGTCAAAGGAGTTTAACTCGGGACAGATATACCTCATAGAAAACGTTATAAATGAAATAAGAAAAAATGACATGAAAAAAGTGGCTGATTTTGATGAGCAGCTATATAGGTATTCCTGCTTTATGTGCTTTGCCATATTGGCATCGGCAGCGGAGGGAAGTCACTTTAAGAATATAGGTGAGCTTGCGCACAATATAGATAACTCGGTTCACAAGGATATGATCGACCGCGCGGAGTTTGAAAATATTACTTTAAAAAGCAGGATATCTGTATTTCTCATGAAGAGAAAATGCTTTGGCGCGGCGTTTTATTTTCTTTATTTGTGCAAAATCATAAAAAATATATTTAAAAAGAGGTGAGAATCCATTATGCCGGAAATATCGGTTATCATGAGCGTATATAACGGCGAAGAATATCTTATTGAAGCGATAGAAAGCATAATAAATCAGACCTTTAAGGATTGGGAGCTTATCGTGATAAACGACTGCTCGGCGGACGCCACCGGTGAAATTCTTTCGGAATTTGAGTCAAGGGATAAAAGAATAAAGGTTTATACCAATGAAGTTAATTTAAGGCTTCCGGCTTCGCTTAATAAGGCTTTATCGTTATGCAGCGGTAAATATATAGCGAGAATGGACTCTGATGATATATGCCTTCCCGAAAGATTGGAAAAACAATATCTTTTCATGGAAAAACACCCTGACACGGCATTGTCATCCTGCAGGTTTATGACTTTGAAAAACGGCGTGTACGCACCGGGCGGTGCCGGAGGGAGATGCGATAATGATGCCCTCTGCGCAATGCTTCTTGTTGCAAATCCGATACTTCATCCCGGAGTCATTGCGAAGGCAAGTGTAATGAAAAAGTTAAAATATGACGAAACGTTAACCTGCACCGAGGACCTTGAGCTATGGACAAGGATGGCAATGAAAAATGAAAAAATGCAAATCCTTCCCGAGTACCTTTTAATATACCGGCTTCACGATAAGCAGATTACAAGCACCACATTGGAAAGGCAGTGTACAGAGGTGCTCGCAATACAGGAAAAGTACTGTGCGGCGCTTTTAGAGGCAATGAACGGTGAAATGCGGGCCCTTTATATAAGGAGCATATATTTTAAGGAAAATACGGATATACATAAATTCTTGCAGTATGCGAAATGGCTGAAAAAGGCGGCGGCGAAGAGCTTTAAAGCCCGGGACATAAATTATGCACTTTTTGAAATCGCAGCCGAATACAAAAGGAACGGTGCCAACAAAGCCGACATATTAAAGGCAATGCTCATATTCCCTCCGTACTTTTTAATAAAAGAAACCGTCCGAAGAAAGCGGACGGCAAAAAGGGACATTGAGAAATGCATAAAGACCGCGTCGGACCTATCTCTTAAAAGAACGGCGGGAACGAATGCGTTTCCGATATTTGAAAAAGGATAAAGGTGCTTTCTGATGACTATTTTTGAACACCCTTATGTTACGGTGGCTATCCTTGCGGCAATTTTTTTCATAATGATACTTACAGGGCTTTATTTTACGGTTAAATCGGTAAAAACCGCGGACGGGACGGCAGAAAAAGATTTTTGCGGTATAGGAAAAACAGAGGCTGAGTTTGAAAAAATCAAGGCATCGGGAAAAGGCTGCTCGGTCATATACATTTCAATATCGCTTGACGGTATGAAAAGACTGTATTCCGAACAGAGGGCTGCTCTGATGTATGAAAATATCGGGAGAATTCTTTTAATGCATTTAAGCCTTGACGGTGAGGGGTGCATTTGCCGCTGCGGTAACGAAAATTTTGTCGCGTTAAACCGCCTTGGTTCTAAAGAAACAGAAGCGTGTATTGACCGCTGCTTTAGAGAGATAAACGAAATCTTTATAAAGCACGGCGCCTTAAATGTTGCCAACATACATTTTGGATACGTATGCACACACTCAAACGACGTTTCGTTTGATACTGTTTTGGAAAGAGCAAAAAAAGCATTAAGCATAGCCGAGAATAGGGACGTTTTATACTGTCAGTGGGACAATCGGAGCGGCAGAGAATTTGAAAGAAAGCTGAAAATAGAAAACAATATTCAAAATGAAATTGACAATAACAGTTTTTTTCTTGAATATCAGCCGATTTTAGACGCCGCTACAAACAAAATTATCGGCGCGGAGGTACTGTCAAGACTTAATTCTCCGACCGAGGGAATTTTAAATCCGCGGCTTTTCATCTCAGCGGTAAATGGTGCCGGGTTAAACAGAAAATTTGACTATTACATTTTCGAAAAGAATTGCAGGTGGATATCGAACGATAAGGAAAGCCGCGTAAAATACGTATATACGATCAATTTCTCGCGCTATACTCTGTGCGATGAGAATATGGCTGAAAATGTATTGAGCATCATAAAAAAATATGGTGTGGACTGCTCTTGTATTGCTATAGAAATACTTGAGGATAAAAATCTGAATAATGAGGAAAGAGCGGAAATAGTAAAAAACTTAAACCGTCTGGCGGAGAACGGAATTTTAATTCTTTTGGACGATTTCGGGAACGGAAACACCGGTTTTGACGATTTAAGGGATTTTGATGTAAGCATCGTGAAAATTGACAAGACCGTAACGCGGAACGCAACGAATTCCAAGGGATTTTTGATACTCAAAAACATAGTAAGAATCGCTCATGAGCTTGGCTTTAAGGCGCTTTGCGAAGGTATAGAAACAGAGGAGCATAAAAAAGCAGCACTGGATGCCGGCTGTGACATGTTTCAGGGATATTATTTTCATGAGCCGATGTCGGTTATTCATCTGGAAAAATTGTTAAAAAGCAGCAGCGGTTTGTAAAGGCAAAAATATCTTAAACTCTAGATAGCAGGGGCATCTGTGGTAAAATGGTTCCCGGGGTGAGAGAATGTTTATCACAGAAGAAAAAATAAAAAAATTCAAAAACGACCTTATTAAACGCGAAAAAGAGAGAGCGACCGCGGAGAAATACGCCCGCGACGTACGGCTCTTTGCCGGGTACCTTTCCGGGAGAAAGGTGACAAAGGAACTCGCGGTCAGCTACAAAGAGCGCCTCAAGGCAACCCGCGCACCGGCGAGCGTGAACGCCGCGGTTGCGGGGCTGAACTCATTTTTCGCGTTTTGCGGGCGGCACGATTTAAAGCTAAAAAGCCTTAAATTTTCCCGAAGCAGCGTTGCGGATAAGGAGCGGGAGATGACGGCGGCGGAATACAACCGCCTTTTATCCGCCGCGAAGGAAAAGAGCGAGCGGCTATATCTCCTCATGCAAACAGCGTGCTCCTGCGGACTCAGAGTTTCCGAGATCCGCTTTATCACGTGTGAGTCACTGATGATTCGCTCCGCGACCGTCGCACTAAAGGGCAGAGTCCGCACGGTGCTGCTCCCGGGCAAGCTCTGCAAAATGCTGATTAAGTACGCCAAGAAAAACAAAATAAAAAGCGGTCCCGTGTTCATCACAAGAACAGGGAGACCGCTTGACAGGTTCTATATCTGGCGCTCCATGAAGGCGCTTTGCAAAAAGGCGAACGTGTCCGAAAAGAAGGTTTTTCCGCATAACCTGCGCCATCTTTTTGCGCGGACGTACTACAAAGTGCACAAGGACTTACTGCGCCTTTCGGAGCTTTTGGGTCACGTCAGCATGAACACCACGCGCATTTATACCGCGGAATCGAGCGACCTTCACCGCGCCCGAATTGAAGTGCTCGGCTTTTTGCGGGAATAAAAATAAAAGAACCACATAACATATATTATGTGGTACTTTACAACAAAGTTTTCCATTTTCCCCATGGGGTATTATATCACTTAAGGCAAATATTGTCAACACGATTTACATATTGAATAATAAATTGTCATTTTTTGCACGATTTTAAGACCAATGGCTTCTTTAATTTGACATTGGTCTTAAAATTGTGTTTTTTTATGTGAACAAAACCGACATTTGCCGGTTTCGTTGCACCGGTTTTACGAAAAACTTGAATATTTTTCGTAAAACGGTCCGAAAAAATCTTTGTTGATTTTTTTCGGTACCACAGAATATATGTTCCGTGGTGAAAATTAATTTTTAGGAGGAAGAGGAAAATGGCAGGGATCTTATTTGTTATATCAATTGTTTATCTTATTATAGCACTTCTCGTGGCTACAAAGTTTGATGAGATTGCAAGGATGAAGGGACATGATACAGGCTACATGGCATGGGTGTTCTTTACGGGAATATTCGGCATGATAATGGTTGCCGCACTTCCTGACAGAGGCGGCAAAGAAGAAAAGGAAACGCCTAAGCCCGAAGAGCTCCCGGAGATTTAAGAGGTGCACCATGGGAAGGTTTAATATTGTTTTCGATTTGGGCAAACCGCTTTACGCGAAGGATACGAAAATCATCATCGAAAAAGCGGTGTTGACAAAGGACAATGAAACGGGAAAAGTTTTCGCACAGATCAAGATGAAAAATGTGCTTTCAAAAACACTGATTGCCGTTAAAGTAGTGCTGACGGGCTATGATGTTTCGGGAGCAAAACTTGAAGAAAAAGAGTTTTCCTATCTTGACCTTGCAGTAAAACAGGGGCGCGAGTTCGGTCAGAAAACACCGGTTGATTTTCAAAACAGCACCGTGCGCTCGTTCGATGTTAAAATCACGGAAACGGTGTATTCCGACGGGACAAAACTCACCGGAACGGAGTCGGAATATTACCCCGTGCCGGAGCCGGAGCAGTTATCATCTAAATTATCCAAAGCGGAAATTGAACAGTACAAAAAGAGCAATGAAATTCCGAGCGCTGAATGTGTTGTCACGGAATTTTCTGACCTCTGGATCTGCACTTGCGGAGAGATGAACGCAATAGACAACGATATTTGTTACTCTTGCGGCGCGTCACGTGAAAACCTTAAGCATACGCTTGATAAAGGCTTGCTTGATGAGGAAGTCAAAGAAGAAATTTATAAAGAAGCAACCAGAGAATACAATCCGGAAAACAAGACCTGTATTGAAAAGGCAGTCAAAAGGCTTAAAACAATTGAAGACTACAAGGATTCTAAAGAGCTGATCGAGAAATATTCACTGGAGTTGGAGAGATTAAATAAAATAATTGGAAAAAAGAAAAAAATCAAAAAAACAATTAAAATTATATTGATAACATATTTTATGGTTCTTTTGACTATTACAGTTATTTATAAAAAAATAATTGTACCGCAACATGAATTAGATATTGTTGTAAAAATGATAGAGCAAGGAGAGTATACAAAAGCGAATGAATTATTATCTGAAATAACTTATAGCTTACCAACGAAAAGAAACGCTTACAATTATGTGATTGAAATGTCAGGTAATGGTGAAAACAAGGGTGCATATTTGTTGCTAGAGCATATTAAATATAAAGATAGTGAAAAAATAAAAACAAAAATCTGGAATGAACATTTTTCTGAAGTAGTAAATATTTCAGATGTTGTGTATTTTGGGCACTATCCACAATTCCTTGTTGATGGTACTTTTGCAACTTATGAAGAATCGCCGATAGAATGGAAGGTTGTTGATATTGATAATGAAGATAAAAAAGTGCTTTTGTTTAGCAAATATATTCTTGACTTAAAGCCTTATGATGAAAAAAAGACTTCGTATACATGGGAAAACAGCGAACTGCGTAAATGGCTTAATACCGAATTTTTCGATAATGCATTTAATGCGAGAGAAAAATCATGTATAGATGACAGTTATATAATTAATACATACGATGGTAAAAGTTGCGGGAATGACACGATTGATAAGGTCTTTCTTTTTGACAACGAAGAAATGTTAAAGTACAATTCAGACTATACGGGATCTTTTATGACGGAGTATGTATTGGATAAAACATTTGGATACAAAGAGGGTCAAAGGAAGGATTGCTGGACAAGAACACCGGGTTATTGGGGAGTTACAGGAAAATTTAATTTTTGTAAAGATTTGAGTTATCCTTTTACGGAGTATTGGTATAGTGCTGAGAATGGAGTTTGTCCGGCGATTTGGGTAGTGAACGGATCGGAAATTATCAAAGAGTGAGGCGAGAAATATGTTCGACATAAAAGTGACGACAGATGAGCTCAAGAGCAAAAATAACGGACTTTATGAAAGAATTTGCGATGAAGCCAATAAAATGAGTGCGAACGAATTTGCCACGACAACTTTCTGGCATTACACCAAGCTTGACATAGTTGACAAAATTTTAATGAACGGAGAACTGCACCTTAGCTGTATGTCAGAAACGAATGACATCGGTGAAATGAAACTTCATAAAGATGCAGACATGCTTAATATCATATGTTTTTGCAACAGCGACAGCGAAAAGATTCCGATGTGGTATTTATATTCCGGGGTCGACGGAAAGGGCGCGTCGATCGGGTTCACGCCGTCAACCCTTATGGAGCTGATACGCTCAATCAAAACGGCGAAGACAGACGGCGGCGAAGAGTGGGAAGCAGGCAAGGATTTTGATCTTATGTGCGGTTGGGAGTATTACCGAAAGAAGGAGGCACCGTCGCAGGTGAAATATAAAGGCAAATGGTACAGCGTGTCCGATTCGGATGAATTTGCAAAGGATAATTATTTCGTCAAGGATTATCCGTGGGAGTATGAAAAAGAATTCAGAATTATAGCAATAAATAAGACGGAGGAGAGCGCATCGAAAGTCAGAATTAAAATTCCCGACAGCGTTATGAAAAAATTAAAGATCCGTTTAGCGCCCGAGATGAATGATAAGAGTGTGATTTTTGAAAAGGAAGGGTTTAAGAAATATTTGGACAGCCGGATCCTTGGCAGCGGGCTCGGGATCAGCATGGGACTGTTGCAGAGAAATTGCAGGGAGTATGAGGAACATATGAAACGCGTCCGTAACAATGAGTCGGAACGAATGAAGTATTTATCAGACGTGTGCGATAAAATTCACTGCCAAGAGAAATGCCTCAAAGAGGAACAAAGCGGTTAAAAGTAATATTACAAGCAAAAAAGCTCTGCAATGATTGCAGAGTTTTTGCTTTGCGCGTTCTGAATATAGGGGACGTAAATCCCCCTACGAGTGCATGGGCGAAAGTGTGCACATAAAAATCGGGAGGATGAGGGCATCCTCCCTTAAGGCAGGGCGGGTGCGAATCCCGCGCCTTATCTTTTTATCCATACATTGCCGAAGGAGTTATAGAGCCAGCGCATGATATCGCGGACGGCTCCCGTTTCGAGCGAGTAGATAATCTTCTGCCCGCTTTTTTTCGCGCTCACAAGCCCGGAGGATTTAAGCATCGCCAGGTGCCGGCTGACGGACGGTTTTGTGATGTTAAAGTGGGAGGAGATCTCTCCCGCAGCCATATCGCCCTCGCCCAGAAGTTCCAGAATCCTTCTTCTCACCGGGTCGGCAAGAGCCTTAAAAATCTCATCCTTCATACGCGTCTCCTTTTGCATAGTTAGCTAAAAGTCTAAATATCAGATATAGAAAAAAATCCTCGTTTTAAGAAGGATTTTGTGTATAATTTAACCAAAAAATCTCCAAAAACCACTTGACCCGAAGGAAATAATTTGATATAATAATATACTGTATCGTATTGTGGTTGTATATGCCCTTATCATGCATATTATAGCACAAACATTGACTTATTGCAAGATAAATTTACAAATTTTTTAGGTTCTTTTTTGGGGAGCCTGGGAAGGAAGGTTAGTATGTCAGATCCGATAGTATCCGGAGTAAAGGATGAGAAGTTTTACGAGGGCATCTGCGAGAGAGCGAAAGGGCTCGGAGTAACGCTTCATCCGGAGAAAATGGGCAAGAACACGAGACTGAGCTTTTCGAAGATTGACGAAGTGCTCGAGATGCCCAACCTTATCGATGTTCAGAAAAAGTCCTATGAGTGGTTCATCAAAGAGGGCTTGAAGGAGGTATTCAGAGATATATCTCCGATCAAGGACCATAATGAAACGCTTATGCTTGAGTTCATCGACTACCATCTTGACGACAAGCCCAAGTATTCCATTGAGGAGTGCAGAGAGCGCGACACGAACTATGCGGCGCTTCTTAAAGTAAGAGTCAGACTTATCAATTTAGGCTCGGGCGAAATTAAAGAGCAGGACATTTTCATGGGCGATTTCCCGCTCATGACAGATCAGGGAACCTTTATCATCAACGGCGCGGAGCGTGTTATCGTTTCTCAGCTTGTCCGTTCTCCCGGTATCTATTTCACGAAGGAGAGAGACAAGAACGGAAAGACCTTAATAAGCTCGCAGATGATTCCCAACCGAGGCGCATGGCTTGAGTATGAGACCGATTCGAACGATGTTTTCTATGTGAGAATCGACAGAACGAGAAAGCTTCCCATAACTCAGCTTATCAAGGCTCTCGGCGTTGACACCGAGGCTGAGATTATCGAGCTTTTCGGAGATGACGAGAGACTCAGGAGCACTCTTGAAAAGGATCCCACCACAAACAGAAAAGAAGCTATGTTTGAGATTTATAAAAAGCTCAGACCCGGCGAGCCTCCCACGGAGGACAGTGCGCAGACCCTCATTAACAATTTATTCTTCGATCCTAAGAGATATGATCTTGCAAAAGTCGGAAGATATAAATATAATAAGAAGCTTTCCATGATAGGAAGAATTTCGGGTCACACGGCGGCGGAGAATATTTCCGACCCGGCGACCGGCGAGATAATCGTTGAGGAGGGCAAGGTCATTTCCAAAGCTGACGCCGTTAAAATAGACAATGCCGGCGTTAACGTTGTCATGATTTATCCCGGAAGCAAGGCGATAGAGCCCGGAACCGCACCGATAAAGGTGTTCTCCAACGATATGGTTCATGCCGAGAATTATGTTGACTTTGATCCCAAGGAGTTCGGCATCACCGAAAAGGTTGTCCGCGAGGTACTTGAAGACATTCTGGCAAATGCAACGAATGACGATGAGATCAAAGAAGCGTTCCTGGCAAGAAGAGACGAGCTTATTCCCAAGCATGTTACGATAAACGATATTTTCGCGTCAATTAACTATGCGACGAACCTTATAAACGAGATCGGGTCGGACGACGATATCGACCACCTCGGAAACAGAAGACTCCGCTGCGTGGGCGAGCTTTTGCAGAACCAGTTCAGAATGGGTCTTGCGAGAATGGAGAGAGGCGTCCGCGAGAGAATGTCCATCCAGGAGCTTGACACGGCGACTCCGCAGAGCCTTGTAAACATCCGCCCCGTCGTTGCGACGATCAAGGAGTTCTTCGGTTCTTCTCAGCTTTCACAGTTCATGGATCAGAACAACCCGCTTTCCGAGCTTACTCATAAGAGAAGACTTTCAGCCCTCGGTCCCGGCGGTCTGTCGCGTGACAGAGCCGGTTTCCAGGTGCGTGATGTTCACTATACGCATTACGGACGCATGTGCCCCATCGAGACTCCCGAAGGTCCCAACATCGGTCTTATCAACTCACTTTCCATCTATGCCCGCGTGAACGAGTACGGATTCATCGAGGCGCCTTACCGTAAGGTTATCAAGGGCGAGGGCATAATTACGGACGAGATCGAGTACATGACCGCGGACGTTGAAGACGAATACATCGTTGCGCAGGCTAACGAGCCGATCGACGGGAACAACAAGTTCATCGACAAGAAGGTTGCGGCAAGATACCGCGATCAGATCATGGAGATTGACGCGTCGAAGATTGACTACATGGATGTTTCGCCCAAGCAGGTTATATCTGTCGCTACGGCGATGATTCCCTTCCTTGAGAACGACGACGCAAACCGTGCGCTCATGGGTTCAAACATGCAGCGTCAGGCAGTTCCGCTTCTCCGCACGGATTCCCCCATTGTCGGAACCGGTATGGAGTACAAGGCGGCGCGCGATGCCGGTGTTGTTCAGCTTGCGAAGCATGACGGTGTGGTTGAAAAGGTTTCGGCTGACTACATTTATATAAGAACGGACTCCGGCGAGCTTGAGGAGCATAAGCTTGTTAAGTTCACGCGTTCGAACCAGGGTACCTGCTTTAATCAGAAGCCCATCGTAAACTGCGGCGACAGAGTTAAAGAGGGCGACGTTATCTGCGACGGTCCGGCGATAAACCAGGGCGAGCTCGCACTCGGACGCAACATGCTCATAGGATTCATGACATGGGAAGGTTACAACTACGAGGACGCCGTACTTCTTAATGAAAGACTTGTCCGCGAGGATATTTATACAACAATTCATATCGAGGAATATGAGTCCGAGGCGAGAGATACAAAGCTCGGACCCGAAGAGATTACTTACGATATTCCCAATGTCGGCGAGGATGCGTTAAAGTATCTTGACGAGAGAGGTATTATAAGAATCGGCGCCGAAGTAAGAGCCGGCGACATTTTAGTCGGCAAGGTAACGCCTAAGGGCGAGACCGAGCTTACACCCGAGGAGAGACTTCTCCGCGCTATATTCGGCGAGAAGTCGAGAGAGGTAAGAGATACCTCGCTCAGAGTGCCTCACGGCGAGTGCGGTATCATTGTTGACGTTAAGGTGTTCACACGCGAGAACGGCGACGAGCTGCCTCCCGGAGTAAATAAGCTTGTAAGATGCTATATCGCGCAGAAAAGAAAGATATCTGTCGGCGATAAGATGGCAGGCCGTCACGGTAACAAGGGTGTCGTTTCGAGGATACTTCCCGAGGAAGATATGCCTTACCTTGCAGACGGTACGCCGCTTGAAATCGTGTTAAACCCCCTGGGCGTTCCTTCGCGAATGAATATCGGTCAGGTGCTTGAGGTTCACCTCGGCATGGCGGCAAGCAAGTTCGGCGTAAAAATAGCGACTCCCGTGTTCGACGGTGCTTCCGAGGAGGATATTTCCAAGCTCCTGGTTGAAGCCGGCTGCAACAAGAACGGTAAGACAACGCTTTATGACGGACGTACGGGAAGACCCTTCGACAACCCCGTTACGGTCGGATATATATACTTCCTTAAGCTGCTCCACTTGGTTGACGATAAGATGCATGCACGTTCGACCGGTCCTTACTCGCTTGTAACGCAGCAGCCCCTGGGCGGTAAAGCTCAGTTCGGCGGTCAGCGTTTCGGAGAGATGGAAGTATGGGCGCTTGAAGCATACGGCGCTGCATATACACTTCAGGAAATACTCACCGTTAAGTCGGACGATATTGTCGGACGTGTGAAGACCTATGAGTCTATCGTTAAGGGCGAGAACATTCCGAAGCCCGGAATTCCCGAGTCGTTCAAGGTATTGATCAAGGAAATGCAGAGCCTCGGTCTTGACATCAAGGTTATGGGCAAGAACAACGAGGAGATTGAGCTTAAGGATACCGACGCGGACGATTACGACGAGCCCTCCATGGATACCGTTGAGGAGTTCAAGCGCAATATGGTTGACGACAGAAAGGAAGAGTCCGGCTTCGTTCCCGAAGAGGATTCCGACAGCATATTTGAAGATGAGCCCGACACTGTTGACGACTCAGAGCTTGACGAGTTTGACAAGATGATAGACGACGATTTTGCATCAGACGACGTTGACGATGCGGATGATTTTGAATAAGAAGGGGGACCTTGAAGAATGGTAGAATTTAATACATTTGATTCAATTAAGATCGGACTGGCATCGCCGGAAAAGATTCGCGAATGGTCCCACGGTGAAGTAAAAAAGCCCGAAACAATAAACTACAGAACACTTAAGGCAGAGCGCGACGGTCTTTACTGCGAAAGAATCTTCGGTCCGCAGAAGGACTGGGAGTGCGCGTGCGGTAAGTATAAAAGAGTGCGCTATAAGGGCATTGTCTGCGACCGATGCGGCGTTGAGGTAACAAAGTCCAAGGTAAGAAGAGAACGTATGGGTCATATTGAGCTTGCGGCTCCCGTATCTCACATCTGGTACTTTAAGGGCATTCCTTCAAGAATCGGACTGTTTCTTGACATATCGCCGAGAATTCTTGAAAAGGTGCTCTATTTCGCGGCATATATGGTAACCAATCCCGGAAGGACCGAGCTTGAAAAGTACCAGTGCTTAAGCGAAAAGGAATATCACGAGAATAAAGAAAAGTACGGAAGCGCGTTTGAAGCCGGAATGGGCGCCGAGACGATCAAGAAGCTTTTGGAGGACATTGATATCGAAGAGCTTTCCGCTCAGCTTCATGAAGAGCTTGAAGGCGCTCAGGGTCAGAAAAAGGCTCGTATTATAAAGAGGCTTGAGGTTATTGAGGCGTTCCGCCAGACAGAGACCGCAAAGCTTATTCCCGGCACCTCCATCGGAGGAAGACCGTTGTCGGAGCCTTTGGCAGATCCCGTTTCCGGCAAGGAATATGCTTATAACCATGTTCTTACAAACGATGAGATAAACGAGCTTTCTTCGCACGGCGTTAATGAGGCAACGGTTTATATCAATTCTCCTTCGTGGATGATTATGACCGTGCTTCCCGTTATCCCGCCCGAGATCAGACCTATGATTCAGTTGGACGGCGGAAGATTTGCGACGAGCGATTTGAACGACCTTTACAGACGTGTTATCAACAGAAACAACCGTCTTAAAAGATTGCTTGAATTGAGAGCTCCCGAAATTATCGTAAGAAACGAAAAGAGAATGCTTCAGGAAGCAGTTGATGCACTTATCGACAACGGCAGAAGAGGAAGACCCGTTACAGGACCCGGAAACAGACCGCTTAAGTCTCTTTCCGATATGTTAAAGGGTAAACAGGGCAGGTTCAGACAGAACCTTTTAGGTAAGCGTGTTGACTATTCGGGACGTTCGGTTATCGTCGTAGGTCCCGAGCTTAAGATATATCAGTGCGGTCTTCCCAAGGAGATGGCGATAGAGCTCTTCAAGCCCTTCGTAATGAAGAAGCTTGTTGAGGAGGGCATTGCCCATAATATCAAGAGCGCAAAGAGAATGGTTGAGCGCGTTAAGCCTGAGGTTTGGGACGTTTTGGAGAGCGTTATAAAAGAGCACCCCGTGCTTCTTAACCGTGCTCCCACGCTTCACAGACTCGGTATTCAGGCGTTTGAGCCCATTTTGGTAGAGGGCAGAGCGATAAAGCTTCACCCGCTTGCCTGCACGGCGTTCAACGCGGACTTTGACGGTGACCAGATGGCGGTTCACGTTCCGCTTTCACCCGAGGCTCAGGCGGAGGCAAGATTCTTAATGCTTTCCGCAAACAACCTCTTAAAGCCGCAGGACGGAAAGCCGGTTACCGTTCCCACACAGGACATGGTCTTAGGTTCATATTACCTTACTATGGAGCGCCCGGACGAGAAGGGTGCGGGCAAGGTATTTGCCGGCACGACTGAGGCAATGCTCGCATATGAGAGCGACGATGTCGGAATTCACGCTCCCATTAAGGTTAAGAGAAATATTGAAGTTACGATAACGGACAAGAACACGGGCGAGAAGAGAGTCTTTGAGTCCGAGGGCTTGGCTGACGCGACCATCGGAAGAATGATATTTAACTCCAAGGTTCCGCAGGATCTTGGCTTTGTGGAGAGAAAAGCTCCCGTGGTTGACTTTGAGAATCCCGACAAGAAGGCTCTTCAGGCTGAGATTGACGAGATATTAAAGGACGCGTTAAAGTACGAGATCGTTACTCTGACAGGTAAGAGCGGACTGGGCAAGATCATCAATAAGTGCATTAAGCGCCACGGCGCAACGCAGACCGCGGTTGTGCTTGACGATCTTAAGGCGATGGGTTACCATTATTCGACTATCGGATCCATCTCCATTTCCGTTGCGGACATGGTCGTTCCGGAAAAGAAGAAAGAATACCTTAAGGAAGCTGAGGCTCAGGTCGATAAGATCGAGATGCTCTTTAAGATGGGTCAGCTTTCCGAAGACGAGCGATACAGACACGTTATCAAGACGTGGGAGGACGCGAACGAGAAGATTACAAAGGCTCTTATGGATAATCTTGATCCCTATAACTCGCTGTTCATGATGGCGGATTCCGGAGCGCGAGGCAGTAAGAACCAGATAAGACAGCTTGCCGGAATGCGCGGACTTATGGCTGATACACAGGGCCGCACGGTCGAAATTCCGATCAGAGCCAACTTCCGTGAAGGTCTCAACATTCTTGAGTATTTCATTTCCTCTCACGGCGCGAGAAAAGGTCTTACCGATACCGCGCTTAAGACGGCAGACTCCGGTTACCTTACAAGAAGACTTGTTGATGTCAGCCAGGATGTCATCATAAGAGAGGACGACTGCGGAGCAACCGACGGTATCACCGTTTCGGCTATCAAGGACGGTAACGAAATGATTGAGTCGCTTGCATCTCGCCTTGCCGGCAGAGTTCCTGTTGAGGATATAGTAAATCCCGGGACGGGCGAGGTTATGGCAAAGAAAAATGAGCTTATAAGCGACGATTTAGCTTCTGCAATTGAAGATGCGGGAGTGGAGGAAGTAAAGGTTCGCTCGGTACTCACATGCCGTGCAAGAGTCGGCGTTTGTGCAAAGTGCTACGGCGAGAACCTTGCGACAAGCTCTCCCGTTAATATCGGCGAAGCTGTCGGAATCATCGCGGCACAGTCCATCGGTGAGCCCGGTACGCAGCTTACAATGAGAACGTTCCACACAGGCGGTGTCGCTTCGAACGATATCACACAGGGTCTTCCCAGAATCGAAGAGCTTTTCGAAGCAAGAAAGCCCAAGGGACTTGCTACGATTACCGAGATTGACGGTACTGTTAAGATCAACGAAACGAAGCAGAAGAGAGAAGCTATCGTTACAAATAACGAAACCGGCGAAGCTGAAACTTATGTTATCCGCTACGGCGTTGAGTTAAAGGTTAAGGACGGAGACTATGTAAGCGCGGGCGACGCTCTTACAAAGGGTCCGATCAACCCCGGCGATATCTTAAGAATCAAGGGCAAGGACGCGGTTCACCGCTATATGATTCAGGAAGTTCAGCGCGTATACCGTCAGCAGGGTGTTGAAATTTCCGATAAGCACGTTGAGGTTATCGTGCGCCAGATGATGAAGAAAGTCAGAGTTGAGGACGCAGGCGATACAGATTGGCTTGTCGGCTCAATGGTTGACAGACTTGATTATATCCTGGCTTGCGAGGCGGCTGAGGCAAACGGAACAAACCCGCCCGTATGCAAGGATGTGCTCCTCGGTATCACGAAGGCGGCTCTTGCGACGGATTCGTTCCTGTCCGCGGCTTCCTTCCAGGAGACAACGAGAGTTCTCACCGAAGCGGCAATCAAGGGCAAGAGCGATCCGCTTCTCGGACTCAAGGAAAATGTTATTATCGGTAAACTCATTCCTGCCGGAACGGGTGTCGATATATACCAGAGCATTGAGCTTGAATATCCCATTGAGATGGAAGACATTAATTATCTTGCATAAAAATAAAGTCCGCATACCTTCCGGTATGCGGATTTTTTGAAAGGAAAAGTATTATGGATAAAATATATCACCCGATAGCGCCGCTTTATGACGAAAATTCGAAAATCCTTATTTTGGGGAGCTTTCCGTCCGTCAAGTCCCGCGAGCAGAAGTTTTTCTATGGGCACCCGCAAAACAGGTTCTGGCGCCTTTTGGCACTTCTTTTTTCTGAAAAGTGCCCCGAAACGGTTGATGAAAAGCGCGATTTTGCACTGAGGCATCATATCGCACTGTGGGACGTTTTGGCTTCCTGCACAATTTCGGGAAGCGCGGACAGTACGATAAAGGACGTGGAGGCGAACGACATCCGCCCGATACTGGAAAAGGCGGACATAAAGAATATTTACGTAAACGGCAGGACGGCGGAAAAATATTATGTGAAATACATTTTGCCCGCAACGGGACGAAAAGCCGTCTGCCTTCCTTCAACCTCGCCGGCAAACGCGGCATATAACATGGAGCGCCTTAAAAAGGAATGGCAGAAAATTGCCGATCCGCAGCCCGGCGCATGATGCTACAGCATTTTGCTGCTGTCGCGGCGATATTTGCCGGGCGATAAGCCGAAATGCTTTTTAAAGCACTTGATGAAGTATGCGTACGATTCGAAGCTGCACATTTCCGCAATCCGGGCGACGGGAAGCTCCGTGGTTAAAAGAAGCTTATATGCTTTTTGAAGCCGAAGCTCAATGATATGCGAGTGGATGGTCTTTCCCGTATATTCCTTGAAAACGCGCCCCAGGTGGTTGGGGTGGAACGAAAAAGCCTCGGCAATGTCCGAATTGGATATGGATTCGAGATAATGCTTGCTTAAATAGGAAAGAAGCTTTTTTATGTTTTCCGGCGTGCGGTCGTACCGCGTGAAAATGAGAGACTCCGTAACGAATGACTTTAAGAGTGACGAAATGCTTTCTGCGTATAAAAAATCCTTTTTCGTGAACCGGTCAAACATTGCGGAAAAGGTTTCGCCGGAGTCTGCGGGAGACGATAAAAACAGGGGAAACATAGGGCTCGTTTTATGCGAAATGATTCTGCCTTCGGAAAAGGCGGGGAGTATGTCGGGGCGGATGGGCTTTATGCCGACAAGCGAACCGTCAAAAATAAAGTCGAAATTTAAGACATAGTATTCAGCACCCGCGCCGGAGACTATTTTATATCCCATGGCGGGCGGGATGATTACGCACTGATTTTCACAAAGCGTCTTAATTCCCGGTTCTAAGAAGACCTTTAATTTTCCCGATGACACAAAAAAGAGCCTGTGGTCGTAAGCCGCGACTGCCTCTTTATATTCCGTGCCGGCGTTCCGTTTGTCAATATAGCGCACATATGGGTTGAACTGTGAAATATCCATGTGTACCTCCGATTGCGTGTTTTGTTATATTTTTAAATTGTTTAGTACATTGATTATAACACAACGCTTTGATATAATCAATACAAAAGAAGGTGTTTTTATGCTTGAAACGGTAATTAATTATATTGACGGAACAAATGAAAAAACAAAGCTTTGCCCGGAAGAGGAAAACGGCGTGAAAACGGCAGCGCTCAGCGTTAAAGAGCTTGATTATGAAAAAATTGCGTCGATAGACGTTTTGTTAAATGAGGAAGAGATAAAAGCGGGCGACGGGGGCTTTTTCCTTGTACCGGGAAATAACAGACTTCAGGATTCGGCAATCGGATATTTTAAGGAACATGCCGATGCGGAGCTTGAGCTTGCAAACCCCAAGATGACGGTTTTCGGAATCAATCACAATAATAAAGCTTATATAGCCTTTGCGACCGGAATGAAGGAGATCGCGTGGCATTATATTAAAATTAAGGACAATAAGTATTATTTTTATATGCGCTTTGCGGTAAGGAGCGAGGAGCTTTATGAGGACATTGCGCTTCGCGTGCATACCCTTTCGGGTGACCTTTCGTACAGTGCGATGGCAAGAAGCTACAGAGCATACCTTTTGAATAACGGCTATAAAACGATTAAAGAACGCCTTCACCCGGCGCTTTCCTATGCGGCGGACACGATGTATGTCCGAATCAGAATGGGGTGGAAGCCCGTGCCCTGCACGGTGCTTGAGCAGACGGAGGAGACAGAGCCCGAAATGCACGTTGCCTGCACCTTTTCAGATGTTGAAAATTTGATGCGCGAGTATAAAAAAGCCGGCATAGATAAGGCGGAGTTTTGCCTTGTCGGCTTTAATAAAAGCGGACATGACGGGCGCTGGCCGCAGATTTTCCCGATTGAGGAGCGCCTCGGCGGCGAAGAGGGGCTTAAAAAGCTTATAAAGACCGCGCACAGCCTTGGCTATACCGTTTGCTGCCACACGAACAGTACGGACGGATACACGATTGCAAATAACCTTTCGGATTCCGACATTGCAAGGAAGAAGAACGGCGAAAAATCGGTCAACTGCGAATACTGGTCGGGCGGCAGAATGTATAACGTCTGCCCGAAAAGGGGATATGAGATAAGCGAAGAGACCTTGCCGCCTCTTGCAAAGCTCGGCTTTTCCGGGACGCATTATATCGACGTTATAACCGCGACTCCGCCGAGAAACTGCTACTCTGATGAACACAAGGTCAACTATAAAGAGGGCGTCGAGTGGTTTGACAAGCTCTTTATCCTTTCGCGCAGGCTTTTCGGATGCATCGGAAGTGAGTGCTCGTTCACGCATAACTATAAGTATCTGGACTATGTGCTCTATGACACGTTCAGAAAATGCCTTAAAAATGAAAGACAGGCGGACGAGCCGGATTTTGCGGACGAGTTTGTGCCGTTTTTACAGCTCGTGTTCCACGGAATCGTGCTTTCAAATCCTCAGGCGTCAACCGTCAATGCGGCGCTTTCAGCTGACCCCGCGGCAATGCTTAAGATGATTGAATACGGAGGGCGACCGGCAATCTATTACTATTCAAAATTCGTTTCCAACGGTAAGGACTGGATGGGGGATACCGATTTCAGAATGACTACACCCGAGGAGCTTGAAGAAGGCGTCCGCGCGGCAAAGAAAACGTATGACATTTATGAAGGGCTTTCATTCCTTCAGTACGAGCTTATGGAAAGCCACGAAAAGCTTTCGGAGGGCGTCTATAAAACAACGTATTCGGACGGGACAAGTGTCACGGTCGACTATAACAAAAACACATATACCGTCGAAAAATGAGAAAAAATGCGGCAGGCGGGGCTTTTGCTTTTGCCTGCCGCAATAACCGTTTTTGTTTTACGATTGTTGACATTTTGCTGACAGTGTGATATAATTAAAGAAAGAAATTTTGTGAAAATCCTCTAAAAAGGAGTTGACAGATTGTATGACCGCAGCGTATAATACATACATACATACATACATACATACATACATACATACATACATGCATAGTATTATGTAGTTTTTTTCGTTGCGGTTATAAGGCACATATGCCGTTTTCACCGGTCGGGTGATAAGGGCATATGTGCTTTTGCGTTTAAAAATCAGCCTGAAACGGCTTATTTTAGCGGAAACGGCTCATTTTCGCGGCAATATGACATTGAAAGGTGGTAAAAGGAAGGAACGGCTTTAAGCTAAAAAGAAGGAACAGCATGCAGCATTGGCTTTGACATATAAAAAACAAAGGGAGGAATTATTGTGAGGAAATTTTTATCAGTTTTGCTTGCACTGTGCATGATGATAACTCTTTGCACGGCGCTTGCGGCAGTGCCTTCGTCAGCGGCGGATGTTACATATTCTGACTATCTTGATGACGAGTATGACGCTGCAAACTTCAGCATCACGGTGAAGGACAGCCGTGGACTTAACGCCGGAATATTCGACCCCGGTATGAATGTTAATGCGATCAAATACCTTTATGATAACGGATACGAAGGGTATGATACGGTCGGCAAAAAGTACATTGTTGAGGCGAATGACGAAGGCGGATACACCATCAAGGAAGGAACGGGCACAGGCTATAAGTTTGAGGACCGTTCCGGAATACTGAAAAAGAGGGACGGTAATATCCCGCATTTCGGAGGATACTGGCACTCGGATGAACAGGGCTCTCTGCCGATAAACAAATTCCCGATTGATATGGATATTCACCTTGGCAGCGAACCGGTTACAATATCCGGCGTCAGAGTATATCCCCGCCGGGACAGCGGCACCAGCGGCACAATAAAAACGTATGAGGTGTGGGTCAAGTTCAGCTCAGGCGATGACTGGCACTACCTTTACACCGACGGAAACAAGTGCAATGTAAAGTCGACAATAACGACATCGTTCGGCTATAATGCCAAGGTAACCGATATCAGAGTCAGAGTAACGGAAAGCTATTCTGCAGTGCTTTCCAAAAATGTCAGTGATTTCGGAAATTACGCTTACTTTAATGTTGGCTGGGTGACTGTGTTAAAGCCGTATAATGACGGAAGCTCGGTATATTCTGCTGCACCGGCAACCGTTACAAGTGCGAATGAAATCGACGAGCTCTCCGTAAACGCGGTTAACGGACGCTACGGCTGGGACAACTTAAACACCGCCCGCGCGCTTAAGGGAATGGATTCTGACCTTTCAACCGTTGCGACGACCAACGGAACCGTGTTAATGGATTTGGGGCAGAAGGTCAGATTCTCCGGAATCAGAATTTATCCCCCGAAGGACGGTCAAAACTTCATACAAGGAACGGAATTTCACAAGTATATTAAAAACATTGCGCTCTTCTTAACGAATAACGATGAATTGAGCATGACCTATACCGGAAAAGCGAACGATGATTTCTATGCCGAAGCCGGACTCGGCAAGGTCATTTCGAGCACACTGAATCTTGAGGATTATTATCCGGCGACAGCTTCGGGAGAAAAGGACTATACGAAGCCCGTGACGATTCTTTTCGGCAGAAACATCACGGCGAGGACGATAGCGTTAAATTCCTGCTCACAGGTTGCAAATAACAGAGACTACGGCGGAGTAGGCGAGATAAGACTTATAAAGGCGGACACGGCGGACGAAAAGTATTTTGAAAATACCATCGAGTGGGACGAAACACCTTCGGTTACGTTTGAGCTTTCAAAGTCAGGTAATTCAGAGGGTACAAACGCGGCACTTTTTGACCGTTCCGTAGCAACAAGCGGCAATCCCAACAGAACGGAGATTTACAAAGGATACAACACTACGGGCTTATTAAGCGGCGAGACTGTCACGATGACGATTGACTTGAAAAAGCAGTACACCTTCTCGGCAGTCCGCGTTGTCGGAAGATACGGTCAGCCCAATCAGGCTATAATGAGCGGTATCCTTTCCGTCAGCAACGACGGAACCAACTGGGCGGACGCATATCTTCACACGGAAGGTACGTCGACAAACATGAAGAGTCTTAACGGATACAACGTCAAGGTTTATCCGTCAACTCAGGATATGTATACCGATATGAAGGTGAGAACCTTTGACAACAACTACAACGTAACCGCGCAGTACATTAAGATCAAGGTATTAAAGACGTGCAGCGACCATTTCACCGCACAGGAAATTGCGCTTGTTAATGAGGACAGCTCGCTTACAACGCTTTCAGTGGCAGACTTTGCGGGCGCGGCGGTCGATACGCGTGTTGCCGGAAGCGTTGAGCAGGCAAAAACACTTGCGGCGGCAGAAAACTTTGTGTCCGAGATGAGCGATAGCTATAGCTCGGCATTTTCCGACGCAAAGGTTGCCTATGACGCGGCGACGGTGACTGAGAGCACCGCTGCGGCATTCGGTACCGCTTCTGGCGTGAGTGACCACACCGCGAACGACGGGTGCAGCGATAAATATGCTCCGGCGATCGGTCTTACCCCGCTGACGGACGGATTCATAAGCGCGGCGACGGATAAGGGCGCATACTATATAGTGCGCGGAGACCATGTAGTGTTCCCGAATGCAAACCAGTATTTTTACATCACAGTTCCGGTTGAGACGACCGATTCATTCACCGGCATCCGCTTCTACTCAAGAAAAGGAGACGGCAACACTAATTACGGTCTCGGAAACTGCGCACAGAAAGTAACTGTAAAGCTCTACGGAGCAGACGGTTCCGAAAGCGTTGAATCCGGAGTTCTCACCGCGACAAAGGGCAAGCAGTGCTCAACATCGGGCAGCGACATTATGTATACCGACATAAGCCTTAAGTTTAACGATAAGGCGGTAAGGCTTACGGATGTTTCCAAGATCGAGATTACCGTTCTCATGAATTTCGGCGGCGAAAACGGCGGAAACAACCACTGGGGCGCCGAGGAAATAAGGCTCTTAAACGATTCTTCCGTAACAAACGAAAAAACCGTTGCAGCCCTTTCTTCCGAGCTTGCGGATGAGGAAAAGAAAAATTCCGTCAAGATTGAGATAACGGGCGCCGAGAGCGGAATCTATGAGGCGACGGAGACAGCAGAGTCCACCGGTATCATCAGATTTATTACAAAGTTCGGCGAGATAAAAGAAGGCACCGAAATAACCGAATTCGGGACATATGTTATTAAGCAAGGCAGCGAGAATTTCGGCGCGGACAGCGAGACGGCGAATAATGGCAACTGCGCTTCCTATACTGTCGGAAGCGAGATTGTGCCGAACGCTCCCGAAGCGGGCAATACCTACTCGGTTGACGTAGAGGATATTCCGCAGGACTATTGGAACACCCCGGTCATCGCGATAAGCTTTGCTAAGATAAAAGGCTATGACAACCTTATAATAAGCGGCGTGAAGGTTATTGACAAGGTTAACAGCTCGAATATACTTTCAAAATAAGGAGGAGTGGTAACAATGAAAGAAAAGAAAACCTATATCGCTCCTTTGATGAGCGTAAATGAAATAAAGACTGAGGATGTCATCATGGCAAGCGGAAAGCTTACCGATACAACATTCAGCGGAGCATATATCAAGGCAGGAAAGGTATACGAGATAGACCTGACCGAATAACGGCATCTTAATTACGATTAATAAGGCGAAAGCTTTATTATATGTTCCTTCCGCCCGGGGCAGTATTTGCCCCGGGCATCCTTTAAATAAAAATACGTTTAAATAAAAATACGCCCGCCTAAAGCGGGCGTATTTTTATTTTTTTGCGTAGCTCTTGCGGTAGACAAGAGGCGTTTCTCCGACGGTCTTTTTAAATAGCTTAAAAAAGTAATAGTAATTTTTAATACCGACAGACTCCGAAATGTCCTGAACCGAAAGCTGCGTTGTGCGGAGCAGCGTTGCGGCACGCGTCATCCTCTGATTGATAATATATTCGTTTAAAGAGCAGCCGCGGCTTTCGGAAAATTTGCGGTAAAGTGTGGAGCGCGAAATGTGGAATATCTCGCATATCTGCTCGGGAGATATATCATCGGACAGGTTTTCGCCGATATAGTCCATGACAGACTGAACAAGCGTGTCACCGCTTATATTGATGTAGTCCTTTATGAGAGTGTATTTTATTACGGAGTCCAGTATTCGTAATATCGCCTCAATATAATTATTGTCCGGATGCAAAAGCTCGTTATAGTATCCGCGGATGAGCTCTTTATCGGGCAGAATGTCGGAAACGCGCGCGTACACGGACTCGAAATCATCCGTCACAGCATACTGCCCGAAGGTGATGAAGCCTAATATCTCGTGCGTTGAAGTATCGTTTACTATAGGAACTATGGTATCCATAAGCCCGGCATGGCATATCTGCGTTACCGCCTGCCCTTTTTTTATGCACTTTTCGTGAATGATCCGGTCGCATCTGATGCAGCGCTCGGCACCCTCTTTGGTGCACCTTATCGCATTGCAGAAACGTGTATCATATTTACTGTAGGCAACGTCAATCATATTCTTGTCAAAAACTGTGAAATTGGTTCCGCTTATCTTCTTTAAATCGTTTAACAAATGGTCTATTCCCGCGACATCAAACATAATCTTCATACAAAACGCTCCTTCCGTACTTTTGATTATATCATCAGTAAAGATTTAAGTCAATTATTTTGATACGATATTGCAGTTTTTTGGTATGATAATGCATTGATTTTTTGACCAAAAATGATAATATAAAAATAGGCAATACAGTCAAAATAACAAGAAGGGAAGGAATTGAAGTGAAAAAATTAACCTGTATTACACTAACATTATTAATGGCACTGTCACTTTTTACGACTGCAAGTTTCGCCGCTGACAAGACATACACCATGGCGGACGTTACGTCGTCAAAGGTTGTGAAAATCAACAGCAGGTACGCAGAGAACTGGCTTTCGGGTGCGTACATCGAGTTTTCGGACGTTGATTTTACCGGTGCCAAATCCATAAGGATGATGGCGTATGACCATTATTTCCTGAACCGTAACGGAGAGGCTTTCGCCGTATATATTGACGATCCGTTATCCGGCGAGTGTCTCGGATATATACTTATGAATCACGAGACCCAGGAGCCCAGAGAATGGGGAGTGAACCTTAAAAAAGAGGTTGCGGGAAAACATAAACTCTACATAAAGCAGAATTACTCGGGGACTGACACGATTCATGTTGAGTCTATCACGGTTTCCGGAACCGAGTACAATGACCCTGACAAGGTTACCCCCGTGCCGGATGAAAAAATAACCGACAAATATTCTGACACGTGGACCGCCGTAAATCAGGTCGGAATGAAGGTCGCGGATTTTGAAGAGACCGGACCCGTTAAAGAGGGAACACGCGATGTTTTGATGTTCTATCACGACTGGCACATCGGAACAAGCGAGGCGCAGATCTTTTCGGAGACGATTGCAAAATATCCCGAGGCAAAGGACGATTACAATCACGAGGCTTGGCACAGCTCACCGATATGGTGGTCGGAGCCGGTTTACGGATTCTATGACGACCTTGATTACTGGCACTACAGAAAGTCTGCCGAGCTTATGGCGGACGCGGGCGTTGACGCGGTATTCTGCGACTACACAAACTGGTCTAGCGCGTATGCTAACCGCCTGGCAGTAATGCTTAAAGCTTATCACGATGCAAGAGAGGACGGCGTTGACGTTCCGAAGATAAGCTATTACGGACAGATGTACTCAAATCCTCAGCTTAACTTTGAGCTTCTTGCAGCGTATTATTTCAACGCATGCGAGAACGGCTATTATGACGACCTTCTTTATTATGTTGACGGGAAGCCTTTCGTTATCATGAACGGCCTTTCGGGTATCGGCAAGTCCGTTACAAACGGAGACAAGGAAAAGGAAGCGCTTGCAGCAAAGATGGTTGAATATTTCAACTACAGATCGACCGGATCACGCCGCGACGGAGTAGGTTGGAGCAAAAACGGAACGACAAAGGAAGGCTACTGGCACTGGCTGACTCCCTATCCTCAGCCCACCTGGGGCAAAACAAGAGAGGACGGAAGAGCTGAAATGATATGCCTCGGAATGGCGTGCAATTTCTCCTATGTTGACGGCTGGACTTCTTCGGCCGACTGGACTGCGTTCTCGGATCCTTTTACAATGGGCAAAACATATTCTCAGGGCTTCGGCGACGATTACAGACCCGAGGCGCTTCATGAAGGATATTTCTTCCGCGAGCAGGCTTCGCGTGTGCTTGACGAGGATCCGTGGTATGTAATGGTTGACGGCTGGAACGAGTACACGACCGCAAGAAGCAAGGACCTTTTCGACGGTAAGTTCCCGAATGCGATGATCGACATGATGGACGATAACAGAAGCCGTGACATGGAGCCCTCCAAAGGAATACTTAAGGACGACTATTATCTCATGCTGGTTGATTTTGTCAGAAAGTATAAGGGCACACGTCCCGCACCGGTTGCGTCCGATCCCGTTACTATCGACATCAACGGCGATGCAGCTCAGTGGGCGGCAGTAGGTCCGGAATACATCAACGATTTCGGCGGCTATGAGCGCGACGCTGACGGCTATATGATCTATAACGGCAACGGCGAGAGATATCACTACACGACAGAGGTTATAAACTACATCTTAAAGTCCAAGGTTGCACGTGACAATGACAATTATTACTTCTATGCTGAGTGCGGCAAGGACATAAATATGAAGGATTCCGATTCGATGAACCTTTATATCAACTCTGACAGAAACCCGGCGACAGGCTGGGAGGGCTATGACCTTTTAGTTTCCGGAAACAAGGTTTCACGCTTCAGCGACGGCGCATATACTCTTACCGACGCGGGAACGGCTGAATTCAAGGTAACCGGCAACATTATCCAGGTTAAGGTTCCCAAGAGCATTATAGGCGACGCGGCAGAGATCGAGTTTAAGTGGACCGACAATATAAAGACAAACGGCGACTTAATGCTCTTCTATACAGAGGGCAATGCAGCTCCCGTCGGCAGATTCAACTATCTTTACACCATAATCAATCAGACCGCACTCACGGCTGACGAGAGAATGGAACTTTCCGGCACAAGCATCTTTAAGGCAGGTACAAAGAAGATGATCGTTTCCGGCGGCAAGATGAACGTTTACGATAAGGACACAAGAGTGACGCCCTTTGAGGCAAACGGAACGCTCTACATACCGCTTAAGGCAGTTGAGGATGTTCTTGCATACGGCAGAAGCAAGGCTTATTATGACAGTGCGAAGAACAGAATTTACGTTCAGTGCTTCGACCTTGCCGATAAGGAAAAGCCCGCGGGAATTGAGACGGAAATCAAAAACGAGCAGTGGTTCTGCAATACATTGGGTTCGTCCGAGCTCTTTGTTGACGGCAAGCTTACCTATACGACTGCGGCAACGGCAATCGACGGAGTTATTTACATTCCGCTCACCATGCTTGCAGACGGTTTGGGAGCAGACGTTCAGCCGCTCGGCAACGGAGCATATGCGGTAAGCAAGACGACGGCAAATGTTGAGACAGCAAAGACCGTGCTTTCGCATCTTATGTAAGGAGGGGTTTTGATGAAGAAATTATTAGCACTCATATTATCCTCTTTGATGATTTTATCCATGACAGTATCAGTCGGTGCGGTCGATTATCTCGATCGCAGCGGCTGGAAGGTAACCGCTTCCAGCGTTCAAAATGACGATGCGGTTCCCGAGAACGTGCTTGACGGAAGCAACGATACTATCTGGCACTCGTACTATGACAGTATGACAGTTCCGATAGACGGACCTATTTATCAGCTGACATTCACGTTCCCCAAGGCTCAGAAGCTTTCGGGAATAAGCTACACTCCCAAGCAGTATGACGAAAACGGAAGAGTGCTCTCGTATAACGTTTACGCATCTGCTGCCGATAAGGGCAAGGCACAGCTTATCTTTTCCGGAAAGTTTGAAAACAACACCGAAACACAGGAGAAAAGCTTCGGATTTAACATTGAGGCAAAAACACTCGTGTTTGAAATAACAGATTCTGTCTGGAAGCACGGTTCAATGTCAGAGTTTAACGTATTAAAGGCTGAATCCAAGCTTCAGACAAAGACGCTGGCAGATTTTGCATCCGCAAAGACCACCGAGATCGGCGCCCTTAAGACCAAAAAGGATGAGGTAAACGCATCCTCGGGAAACAACAATAACAAGTCCGACGATAAAAAATCTGACAATAAGAAATCTGACAAGAACCTGAATGCTGAATACATCGGGCACGAGGGCTGGAAGGTAACGGCGTCAAGCCAGTTTGAGGACGGCGCATATCCTGTCGAACAGGTCATCGACGATAACCCGGATTCTATCTGGCACACTCCGTATGAGAACGGGGCACCGACGGAAACACCGCCCTTCTACCTGACTTTCACACTTCCCAAGACAAAGACCGTGTCCGGCTTCGGTTATACACCCAGAACGGACAATGAGTCCGGTATCGTAACGGGATATAACATCTATGCGTCAGATTCGGACAGCGGCAAGGCATACCTTATCTACTCCGGCAAGATGGCAGGCGATATGGAAGTGAAAAACGTAAGCTTCGGATTCAATATCGACGTAAGAACCGTTATTTTCGAGATTACAGAAGGTAAGTGGAACTACGGTACCTGCGCGGAATTTAACCTTATCGCTCCCGATAAGAAGGCTGAGACAAAGAAAATATCTGAATTCACGAAGAAAAAGGCACTCACCATCGGCGCAAACGGCGCTCAGATGCAGGATTCGCTGACAGAGTTTCTGACAAACAAGAAGGACTGGAAGGTAAAAGCTTCCTCTGAAAAGAACACCTGGTATTTTGCAACCAACGCGATCGACGGAAGCGCAGCGTCCTTCTGGAGCTCTGACTATACCGATGACGGAGCAAACATCCTTACACAGGAAAAGCCGCCTCACTGGCTTGAATTCACACTTCCCGAGGCAACGGAGATATCGGGCTTCCAGTATGTGAAGCGCGGAGACGGCAACCCTGTAGGTGTGTTCCAGGCATATGAGTTTGCAGTGTCGGATTCCGATACAGGAGAATTGGTTACCGTTCAGGCAGGCGAATTCACCAATACGGCTTCGATGACTCAGCAGTTCCCCAAAAATATCAAGGTGAAGAGAGTAAGAATTACTGCAAAAAGCGCGAACGGAGATTTCGGAACCTGCGGAGAGTTTAATCTTATCAAGAAAAACGATAAAGCGGAAACCGCGGCAACGGCAGAAGAGCTTGCAAAGGCAATTAAAGGAAGCTCACCGTCTTTGATTCCCGTTAACGGAATATCGGCAACGACAAACACCGCATGGAGCGCCGAGAACAAAGACAAGATTTATGATATTCCCGCCGCTGTCGATAATAATCCCAACACCGTTTGGCATTCATCGGCGGAAGTACAGGGCGATTACCCCTATACTCTTTGGGTTGACCTCGGAGCGGTTTACAATGTGCACGATATTCTCTATGTTCCGAGAAACGACACATACACCACAAACGGCATTTGGACCGACTTTGACGTATACGCTAAGGAGACAGAGGACGGACCGGAAACAAAGGTTGTTGCAAACGGATCGCTTGAAGTTAAGATTGAAACTCAGAACATCGTGTTTGATTCAGTAGAGGTCGTTAAGGCAAGATATTTCAGATTCGTTGTAAATGAAGGCGACAATAAATTGGCAACCCTGGCGGACCTTCTCTTCTACGAGACACAGGGAGACGTTGAAGAAAGAGCAAATAACAATTATTACATGCTCCGGATAGACTCTGACACAATGATTACCGTTAAGGACGGCGTTAAGACTGAAAAGAAGCTTGACGTTGCACCCTTCATTGATAACAGCTATACACTCATTCCTCTCCGCGGACTTTTCGAGGAGATGGGCGCTGATATCGAGTGGAACGGTGAAAACCGCAAGATAACGGTTGACTGCGACGGTGTCAACATCGTTCTTCAGATCGACAACGACAGAGTTTATGTAACGGATAAAAAGCTCGGAAAGGTTCGCTATAACCTTCAGGTTTATCCGCAGATCAAGGATTCACGCACATTCGTTCCGCTCAGATTTATATCCGAGAACCTTGGATATAAGGTTACCTGGAACGGCGAGGATCGCACAATAAAGATATCCAAGTAAAATAAAAATACGGCTTTCGGTTTCCGAAAGCCGTATTTTTTGTATAAAGAAAGCCCGGGTGGATTAAAAAAGAGCCATACGCAAAACTGCCATGGGCATCATAAAAGCTGAAATGCAGGGCAGAAAGATGCTTTTCTTTTATTTTGAAACGGCTGATGCGGGTGTTTTTTTCGGGTGTAAAGCCATATCGGCTGCATTGAAGGGAAAAAGCGTAAGACGATAATCGGGTGTATACCGGTTTAACAGCAGGTGCCGTTAAGTGATAATTAAGGCAAATGCAGCCGGAAAAGTGCATATATAGAAAGGCACTGTAATTTGAATTACAGTGCCTTTTCATGTTCCTATCGCAAACCTTTGAAGATGGCTTGAGGTTATCAGTTGCTGCTTGCGGGCTTTTCTTCCTGAAGCTTAACGCTTACTTTCTTCTCGGTTCCTTCTCTGTTGATTGTAAGATCAATGGTGTCCCCGGCTTTATATTCGTTTTTCTTCGCTATAAAGTCTGATGCCGAGGTGACCTTTTCGCCGTTGAAAGCAACTATAATGTCGCCGACCTCAATACCCGAAATCTTTGCCGCGCTGCCCTCAAGAACCGAGTTAACGTAAAGCCCGTAGTTGGAGGGGAGGTTATAGTAGTATGCAAGCTGCGATGTGATCTCAACAATGTTCACACCGATTGAGGGTCTGCCGTGAACGTAGCCGTCCTTAATAATGTCCTCGATAACGTCCTTAACATCGTCAATCGGGATAGCGAATCCAAGTCCTTCAACACCGTCGGAAGCAACTTTAACGGAATTTATTCCGATTACCTCGCCCTTGTTATTAACAAGCGCGCCGCCGGAGTTACCGGAGTTTATCGCCGCATCGGTCTGGATGAGGTTGTACGTTGTACCGTCCACCGTAAGCGACCTGTTAAGCGCGCTGACGATACCGTGAGTTACACTGCCGGCAAGCTTGAGTCCCAAGGGGTTGCCGATTGCAAGAACATCGTCTCCGACCTGGAGGGAGGAGGAATAGCCGAGCGTTGCTGCCTTTAAGTCAAGCCCTGAGGGGTCGATCTTTATAATTGCAATATCGGTCGTCGCGTCGGTTCCGATAAGCTTTGCGTCAACCTCATCGCCGGAGGCGAGGTTGACTTTGAGCTTGTTGGCATTTGAAACAACGTGATTGTTGGTTACAATGTAGCCGTCGGTGCTTATGATAATACCGGATCCTGTTGACTGTACGGTGTTAATGTTAAGATAGCTGTTCGGAGAATAGCTCATATTTGAAACACCGACAATTGAGGGGCTGACCGTTGCCGCAATTTGCTGGTTGGTGAGCTCTGTCCCGTCAGACTTTGCAACCGAAGCACCGGGAATGTCAAAATTCTTAACCTCGGAGGAAACGTTTACATCCTTTAAGATATAAGCCTTAAGCGCGTCCTTCGAAAGATAGAGCCCTCCTCCGAAAAGAAATGTCATAACGAATGCGGTTAAGACTGCCACCGCCAAAGGCTTTTTGAAAAATGAGCCGTGATCTTTTTTGGGCTTTCTGACGGTTTCGGAATATACTGTGCTTTTCGGCTCCTCCGTTTCGGTATATGAAACATCCGAAGCCTCCGGCCGAGTTCGTTCCTCGTTTCTTTTATTTAATTCATCGAAAAAATCATTGTTCATAAAGATTACTCCTTTCTTATATCTTTATAATACCACCGGGATTTTAAGATAATATGAACAAAGTGTAAAAATACGATTATTTATTTAGGCTGTGTTTTAGAGGGCGTCAGAGTAAAGGTGAATTCCGTGAATTTACCGGGCTCACTCTTAACATCTATCGTTTCGCCGTGAAGCACCATGATGTTTTTGACAAGGTAAAGCCCGAGACCGATGCCTTTTTTGTCAAGCCCCCTTGATTTGTCGGACTTATAGAATTTGTCGAATATATGCTTTATGTCCGACGCTTCAATGCCGGTACCCGAATTTCTAAATGAAACATAGACCTTGCCCGAGCGCTGCTTGACATCAACCGATATTTCACCGTCAGGATTTGAAAATTTTATCGCGTTGTCCAAAAGGTTAATGACGACCCTTGTGATAGCGTCCTTGTCGCAGCGGCATATGCATGAGTCTGTGTCAAATTCGACCGAAACATGGAGGTTCTTTTCCGTGAGCCGTTCTTCGTATTTTATGATCTGGCGGCGGATGCACTCATTAATGTCAAAATCGCTGTATTCAAGCTTCTGTACGCCGCTTTCGATGCGGGAAACGTCCATAAGCTCCGTAACGAGCCGCGAAAGTCTGCGTTCCTCCGAAAGGCATATTTCAAGATACTCCCTTGATTTTTCGGGAGGAATCGTTCCGTCCAGTATACTGTCGGTAAACCCTATGATAGAGGTCATGGGCGTTCTTAACTCGTGCGCGATGCTTGCCGTGAACGACCGTTGGTTTTCCTCTGAATTCTGGAGCGATTCCGCCATATCGTTAAAGGTATCGATTAGCTCGTCAATTTCGCCGACGGTATTGTCCTTGCCGGAGTTGACCCTCATGGTGAAATCGCCGGAGGCAAGCTTCATTGCCGCGTTATTCATCGCCTTAAGGGGCTTTGAAATATGATACGACAGGGCATAAGAAAGAGTTATCGACACAAGCAGCGATACAAGAGCCGCTATAACGAAATTTGAGGTTATAACGTTGAGCAGAAGGTTTATCTGCGGAGTCGGAATAAATAAAAGGAGCAGGCAGTCAAGGTTTGACTCCGAGTAGATAGGTTTTAATACGGTGAGCGTGGTATCGGTGAAGGTTTTGCCCATGGTGCCCCAGATAATATAATAGTCCTCGCCGTTAAAGCTTGTTTTAAGGGCGGTTGAAGGAACCTCGCCCGAAAGCATTGACGAGAGAGATTCCGACGGGACGATATACTCCGTGTCATACTCAGTGCCGCGCGCTCTTGTTATTATATTCGGCTCGAACGCCTGAATATCCGCATATCTGAAAAGTATTTTATTGTCCGGCGCGATCTTCATAACGGAAAAATTCGTGCTTGACGCGATCATGATCATCGTGCTTCTGTAGTTTGTATCTATCTGACCCTTGATTTTTGTGTAGTTGTAATATGAAATGTCGTTCTTTTTCTGGAGAGTTTCAAGCTCCTCATAAAGTCCCTCGGTCTGCCTTGTAATGTCAAGAATTCTTGATGACGCCGTGAGGATGCTCGAAATGTGCTCCGACTTTAAGTACGAGTACATACGCGAATAGCATATGACGGACATCAGTGCAAACGAAATGAAGGTTATTAAAAGGTTAACGCTGAATATCCGCGAAAAAAGGCTTATCCGCCTGTTTCTTTTTCTCATTGCCCATATACCTCGAAAATATAGCCTACGCAGTGCTTGGTTTTAAGCATCCAGTATTTATCGTGAGTATTTCCGAGCTTTTCGCGGAGCCTTTTTACGTGAACGTCAATAGTTCTTGATTCTCCGCCGTACTCAAAGCCCCACACCTTTTCAAGAAGCTGCTCTCTTGTGAACACAACGTTTTTGTTGGAGGCGAGGAAGTACAAAAGTTCAAGCTCGCGGGCGGGTGTATCGATTGCTTTTCCGTCCACCTTAAGCTCGTAGTTTGCAATGTTGATTTCAAGCCCGGGAAAGGTGAGCACTTCAGGGTTTTCCTTACTGTCGGCACTGCTGCGCCTTAATACCGCGCGGATGCGGGCAATGAGCTCCTTGGTCTCAAACGGCTTTACAATGTAATCGTCCGCCCCGAGCTCAAGCCCCAGGACCTTGTCAAACGTATCGCCCTTGGCGGTAAGCATGATAATCGGAACATTGCTTGATTTTCTTATTTCACGGCAGACCTGGATGCCGTCAACCTTGGGAAGCATCAGATCGAGAATCACAAGGCAGGGCTCTTCGGTTCTGAATTTTTTGAGCGCGTCTTCGCCGTCATAAGAAATGGCGGTTTCAAAACCCTCTTTAACAAGATGGAGACGGACGAGTTCGCAGATGTTTGCGTCGTCGTCAACTATCAATATTTTGTTTTTGTTCATTATAAACACCTCTTTTGTAGTATTATAGCACATAATAAATGAAAAGAAAATTGTAAATTTCTTATTTTCACAAAAAATTTACATATTTTATGCCAATAACGCTCCCGTAATACGATTTGCTATTGAAAAAAGGAAAAAAATGTGGTATAATTACACTCATGAGAAAAATGCCGGGCGGCATATAAAAAGGAGAATATGATCATGAAAATGGGTATAGTGGGACTTCCCAATGTCGGGAAGAGCACACTTTTTAATGCAATAACAAAGGCGGGAGCGGAGTCGGCAAACTATCCTTTCTGCACGATCGAGCCGAATGTCGGCGTCGTCGCGGTTCCGGATCACCGCATGGATGTGCTTGCCGAGATGTATAATCCCGAGAAATACACTCCGGCGGTAGTTGAGTTTGTCGATATTGCCGGGCTTGTGAAGGGCGCCTCCAAGGGCGAGGGTCTGGGCAACAAGTTCCTTTCGCATATAAGGGAGGTTGACGCGATAATTCATGTGGTCCGCTGCTTTGAGGATCCAGATGTCGTGCACGTTGACGGCAGCGTCGATCCCATGCGCGATATTGAAACGATTAATTACGAGCTCATATTTGCCGATATTGAGACTGTTGATAAGAGAATCGACAAGGCAACGAAAATGCTTAAGGGCGATAAGAAATATCAGGCGGAGATTGATGTCTTAAAAAAGATAAAGGCGTGTCTGGAGTCCGGAAAGCCGGCGAGAAGCGCCGATATATCGGATGACGAGAAGGCGCTTGTATCGGACATGTCGCTCCTTACCGCAAAGCCCGTTATTTACGCGGCGAATGTTTCGGAGGACGAGCTTTCGTCCGGAGCGGAGGATAACAAATATATCAAGGCGCTTACCGAGCTTGCCGAAAAGGAGGGGAGCGAGGTACTTCCCGTTTCCGCAAAAATAGAGGAGGAAATAAGCCAGCTGGAGCCCGATGAAAAGGCGGAGTTTTTAAGTGCGCTCAATCTTGAAGAGTCCGGACTTGACAGACTGGTTAAAAAAAGCTATAAGCTTTTAGGGCTTATAAGCTATCTTACCGCCGGTCCCAAGGAGGTCAGGGCGTGGACTATAAAGAGGGGGACAAAGGCTCCCCAGGCTGCCGGAAAGATCCACAGTGATTTTGAGCGCGGCTTTATCCGAGCCGAGGTTGTCGCATTTAACGACCTGTTATCGTGCGGGTCGATGGCGGCGGCAAAGGAAAAGGGACTTTTAAGAAGCGAGGGAAAGGAATACGTTATGCAGGACGGTGACGTTGTTGTGTTCCGCTTTAACGTTTGATATATAAAACTCCCGGTGCCTCGGTAAAATCGGCAGAATGTACCATAAATGACCCGCCGTATGCTTTATAGTAAAAGCATACGGCGGGCTTTTAACTGCCGGTACCGATATCAAAAGGGGGAAACGGATGATGAAGAAAAAAAGAGTTGAACTGGGCGTGCACACAAATATGAGCGTGATGGACAGTGTAAATACAGCTTCCGATTACATAGATAGGGCATTACTGGATTGGCAGCCGGCGATTGCCATAACGGATAAAGAAAGTGCGGCGGCATTTCCGAAAGCGTATAACACCGTAAATAATAACAACATAAATAAATACAAAGGAATCAAGCTCATCTACGGCTGCGAGCTTACATGTGAAAACGGATGTCCTTTTTATGTTCTTGCAAAAAACAAAAAGGGACTTAAAAAGCTTTATAAGCTGATTTCAAAGATTTATGATAAAGAAACGGATGAAGATGAAACCGTTTCTTTAAGCGAGATTGACCGCGAGGACCTGATTTTGGGAACAAGCATAATGGGCGAGCCGATGAAAAAAATCATCGGCGGAGCGGATGATGACGAATTGGAAAGCGTTTTAAAAAAGTTCGACTATGTCCTTTTAAACCCGGCGGAGTATTTCCCGTGGTACACCAAGGGAGAAGTCAGCGACAGTGAAGTGGCAAAAAAGATAACCAAGCGGATAATTTCCCTATGCGAAGAAAATAACGTTTTGCCCGTAGCGTCCGACGAAGCGCATTTTGTGTTCTCGGACGACGGCGAATGCAGAAAAATGCTGCTTGAATTTAAGGGGGAGAAGGATTGTGAAAATCAGCCGAACCTTTATTTCAGAACGACCGACGAAATGCTTTATGAGTTTGAATACCTCGGGAAGAAAAAGGCGCGCGAGGTCGTTATAAAAAATTCAAACCTCATTGCGGATATGGCGGATGATACATTCCCGCCCTATGATGAGGCGGTTTACCCGAACGAGAGCGAAAAGCTTATAAAAATGACTTACGATGCCGCATATAAAAAATACGGAGATCCGCTTCCCGAAGCCGTAAAAGAAAGAATTGAATCGGAGATAAGCATATTAAGTGGCAACAGTAAAAATGTCATGGAATTTATTCTTGCCCGTGAAATTTCAAATAACGCATTGTCAAAGGGATTTCGCCTCGGCAACCGGGGAGATATCGGCTCGTCGTTTGTTGCATATCTTTTAGGCATAACCGATATAAATCCGCTTGATGCGCATTATTTTTGCGAAAAATGCAGGTACATAGAATTTCACAATGAAGAAAAATGCGGGGCGGATCTGCCGGATAAAATATGCCCGGGCTGCAAAGAGGAGCTTGGGAAGGACGGGTTCACGCTGCCGCAGGAGGTGTGCATGGGGTGCGACTCCGAGCGGAATATTACAATAGATTTTAATGTACCGAAGGAGTTATTGGGCGAGTCGCGCGAAGTGCTTAAAAACAGCGCAAAAGGCAAAACGGCAGACTTCGGTGAGGAGCATGTTTTGAGCGGCGAAGAGGCGTACGATATATTGGGAGAATACATGCGTAAAAGAAAACTGAAATTCAGCAGTTTTATAGAAGCGGAATATGCCGAAAAACTGATCGGATGCAAGCGCGATGGAAAAATTATATCCTATGGCGGAGGAATTTTTGTTCTGCCGCCGGATAAGGAAGCGGAGGATTATACGACCGTGCAGCATTTTTCGAACATTCCCGGGCGGAAAGGAATGCATTTTTCTTATCAGGAATTTTGGAAATTGCTTTTGAGGATCTATTTATTCGATCACGGTACGCTCCAGGCAATACACAATCTTGAAGATATTACCGGAAAAAAATCAAGCGATATAAGGCTTGACGATAAGGCGACCATGGAGCTTATAAATAACTGCGACACGGACGGAATAGATGAATTTGAAAAAGAAGCCGCGAAGGAAATGATCAAAACCGTAAAGCCCGGGAAATTTGAGGATCTGATAAAAATATCCGGCTTTTTGCACGGAACGGGTGTGTGGGTCTATAACGGTGAAGAGCTTTTTAAAAAGGGATTTGATTTTTCGGAGCTTGTATCGCTGCGTGACGATGTAATGCTTGAGTTAATGAAATACGGAATTGACAGAAAAACGGCATACATGATCTCGGAACGCGTGAAATACGGAAAAGGAGTGCATGGAAATATGTCTAAGCTTAAAAAAGCGGGCGTGCCCAAATGGTTTATAGATTCATGCAATGCCGCCGCCTATATGTTCCCGAAAGCTCACAGCGCCGGTTATGTTAAAAATTCGTTCATACTGGCATATTATAAGGCGCATTACAGAGAAGAATTTAATAAGGTCATGGAAGGATATAAAACGGAGGAGTAATTATGAGACCTAATATATTTGATTATGCGAAAAAGGAACTGTCGCAGGACGCGGTTGTTTGCTGGCTTTTAAATTGCTGTCATTCTGCTGAGAGGACCTACAAAACGATCGGGCTTGATTTTATAAGGTTTATTTTGGGCGATGAAAGCATAAACGAGAACAATACGGAGCTTGAGAAAAACAGTCCGCACGCGCAGTATTACCATATGGATGTATATGCGAACATTCGCGTCGGAAATGAAATAATCCCGGTCATATTTGAGGATAAGACCGACACTTTTTTACACGGAGAACAGGAAAAAAGGTATACGGAAACGGTCAACTCATGGAAAAATAACGAAAAGTGGACAAAAGGACTGTTTGACAGCGACAAATTAACGTGGAGCAAAAATACAAGGTATGTGTTCTTCAAAACCGGTTATGTTTTCGACTGGCAGAAAGATGAGGTAGAGCGTCTGAAGGATAAAATAAATGCGGAGGTCAGAACCTGCTACATTGACGACATGATCGGGTTTATTAAAAAACACAAGGATAAGGATTTGCTGCTCGCCGATTATTACGACCATTTGTTAAAGCGAAAATCGGCGCTTAACGGCTGTATTGAAGAAAAGTGCAACAGGTATTTTAATAAAATATTCGGCGATAGGGGGTGCTTTAAGTGGAGCTACCAGCAGTGGGCGGCAAGAAGTATCGGCTATATCGGGGATGAAAGCAAAAAAAGCGAGAACACGATAAATTACGTGATAAGGTCCGGCTGGCGGAAAAATGACGGAAAAACCATGTATTTTATAGCCTTTCAGCAGTACCGCAACGAGAAAACGCTTTACGGGAGCAGGGAAAAAAAGAGGCTCCTGACAGAGCAAAGGTATGAAATTACATATGAAACAAGAGATATTTGCAAAAGTGTTGCGGATGAATTAGGGGTGGAAATTAAACTTAAAGATAACTCAAAAAACCGGATGCCGGACCAGAATAATATTTTTATAATGTTTATAAATGACGGCAATGAAGATGAAGTGTGCGGATTTTTCAAAAGCTTCATTGAAAGATTCAATATACTTGCCAAGGAAAGGCTTAAGGAATATGTGATATGTTAAAAATGAAGGTGTCCGGCTTTATGTGGCACAGACCCTATGCTTTTTTAGCGGAAGGACGCTGCCTCGGATGAAAGAGCAGCTTATAATAGGCGATAAAGTAAAATAATGTACGCTTTTTGGTACACCGTATCCGGTAAAATATAATTATCGGATACGGTGTATTTTTTTAAGGGGGAGTTGATGAATCATGACGTATATTTAGTGCGGTTTTATTGGCTGCTGTTAAAGAACTTAAGGAAAGGAAGTAAATTAAAATGAAAAAGAATTCAAATGCTGTAATTTTACTTATAATTGTTGAGGCTGTTATATTTGCTATTGCATATAAAGTGTCGGGCAGTGTTCGCGACGCTTTTATATGTTGTTTATTTATAACAGTAACTGTTGTATTGGGCAGTATCAACCAAGAGAGAACAGGCAATGTTACGAATGAATATACAGAGGCGGCTCTCAATAATACGGATTTGGGAACCGGTGCTACAATAGCAGAGCTTAAGAACTTAAACCACAGATTGGATGAATTGGATAAGAAGCTTAAATAAAATGGACGGTAAAAAAATAACACGGATTTTAGCCTGTCCGTGTTATTTTTTTGCGTATTTATAATGCGGTGAATTGTCAATCTTAAAATCTACGCGCCCGATGCCGTTTTCGGGATACAGTAAAAATGCGTCAATGATTTTTTGCTTTAACTCATCGGTAATATAGTTTGTAAAAATAATTGCCTTTCCGTTTCTTACTTCCGCTCTGCCGCGGGGATGAAAATTGTATTCTTTGTTGCCTGTTATGCCCTTGGGCAAGGTGCTCCACGCGTTTTTATGGTTGAAATTTCCGCCGCTTTTGGAGAGCATACCGGAGGGAATATCTTCGACGAGATTTCCCAAAGAATCGCATTTTGCCTTTAATAATATGAGCTCATCATCCGGCTTTATCCAGAATATTCCTTTAAAGACCATGCTTTAAGACTCCTTTCAAGAATATCTCCAAGCTCTTTTTCAGTGACTCCATCGCCGGTTTTGTCAGTGTTATATATATTCTCCCATAGAATGTCTCCGAGTGAGGGGCGCGTGTCGGAAGCAGAACCGGACTTTAGCGCATCCGAAAATTTTTTAAGTATTTTCATGTTTTCGGGAAGCGCACCCTGATACCTTTTTAACCGATACATGGGCGAAAAGAGCGGGGAATGGGAAAAATCTTTAATAAATACGCTTGAGTGTTTTAAGGCTCCCGTAATGAATTTACCGTCCTTTGACAAACAAAGTACCTGCGGAAAGCAGCAATCGTTTGAATCGGGACGGGTTTCGATAATAAGCCCGATTCGCCAGTGATAGCTCGGCGTTGAATCAATAAGAACAATGTCGCCCTCACAAAAGGGGTGGGGAACGTTGATGTCAGCCGTGTGACATGCGCCGTTAAAGCCTGTTACGGCGCCGTCGTGAGTAACAAACCACCGTATTTGTTCATGCATTTCGCCGTTATCATCGGGAGAATATTTCTCTATGGTGTACCAAAATGTAGGCTCCGGGACGTCTGAATACGATTTTTTGGCATCCTCCCATTCGCTTTGGATATAATGCAAAGCCTTGCGTAAGCTTGTATACGGGGAATAACCGTAGAGCTTTTCATCATTTATATCATCGTCAAACCCGTACTCGCCGACAATATAAACGTCGCCGTGTATTTTGCAAAAGTGCCCGACCGCACGCTCAAATTCATATATGTCGGATCGGAGCTTTTTGCCTTCAAAATCATCCTTTTTATCATTTGAGTTATAAAGCCTTTCTAAGAGCATCAGCTTTCTCCGGATGTCTGCCCTTGCTCCTTTGATGATATCTGCTTTTGTTAAAATGCTGAGCGAGTCAAATTCCGAATTTATGCAGGATTTCATTTCATCGCTTTCAAAAAGACCGACAATCTCTGATTTTAAACTGTTCATGGTCTTTGCCCCCCTTAAAACTCAGTATAGCACCGTGTATGTACCGAAAAGAGTACAAAAAAGAGACTGTGTCTCGCAGTCTCTTTTATAAACTAATTTTGCGGTCTCTTATTGTGATTTCTGTGGTAGTTTCTGCTCTTCGGCTTAAAGGGAACGGGAGCGTTCTCCTTTTTCTGCTCGGTCTGGGTGTTCTGCTGCGAAGGTTCCTTTGAAGCGGGCTTTTTTGAGTCATGCTCCGGTCTTCTCCGCCTCTGATTGGGATAGCTTCCCGGCTTTCTCACCGGCTCCTTTTTGGGTGACTCGTCATTCTCGTGGGGGCGCTTTTTCGGCTGCCGCCTGTCGGGACGCGGTCTTTTTGCCGGAGTGTCATTCTCGGGGAGCGGAGGTATAGGATCAAAGACCGTGGGGATGAGATAAATCTCGTCCCCGTCCGCAACGGAGCACTGCTCAAATGTCTGCGAAAGATCGGCTATCTCCGTTCCGTTATGTATCACGTGAAATGTCTTGGGGTCTGATGAGTCGATGACGAACTGGAAGCCTATGAGCTTTTCGATCATCACGCCGACCGGCATATCGTCCGTCACGCGGTAGCGGAGACGGCGCTCCTCGTCCTGACCGTATACAAATAAAAGTGTTAACTTCTGCATCCTGATTCCTCCGATTTATATTGCCTTAAAGAGCGCATGGGACGCTTTTTTGGGCGGTTTTGAGTGTATATGTTTTCCCGGACCGCGACAAACGGGCGTTAACGGTGTCATACGCCGTTTCCGGGGTGTTGTTCTGACTGCTTAAATGTGCGAGCATAAAAGATTTCGTGCCTTCGCTTAAAAGATAAAGGCAAGCCTCGGCACAGTCGTCATTTGAAAGGTGACCGCGCTCGCCTTTTATCCGTGCCTTTAAAAAATAAGGATAAGAGCCTGACTTTAAGAGCTCAACATCGTGGTTGGCTTCTATTATAACGCCCGACGAACCCTTAAGATGCGAAAGCATAGCCTCCGACATAATACCGGTATCGGTAATGAGCGACGCCTTGTCCGAATCCGTTTCAAACGTAAAGGCGACGGCTGACGCGTCATGACTCACCGAAAACGGGGTGACGGTAATACCGCCTACGGCAAAAGGTGTTTCGGGCGTGATTATGTTTACCTCTCCGGGGAAGGAAAGACCGGACTCCGAGAGAGCATCCTTTGTTATGTATAAGGGAATGTTAAAGCTTTTTATGACCGCCTCGGCGGACTTTATATGGTCTCCGTGGGCATGTGTAATTAAAAGCGCTTTTATTTGCGGAATATCAAGAGATGAAAGCCCGGATAAGATTCTTTTAAGGCTTATTCCGCAGTCTGACAGTATCGCCGTTTTACCGTCCGACACGGCATAGCAGTTTCCCGACGATGAGCTTGCGATGGAGTAAAGCGAGATATTCATTCTTCCACACGCTCGATTTTTGCGCCGAGTGAGCGGAGTTTGTCTTCAAAGCGCTCATATCCTCTGTCGATAAAGACGGTGTTTGTAACCTCGGTTATGCCGGACGCCATGAGCCCGGCGATGACAACGGCGGCGCCGCCTCTTAAATCGGTCGCCTTTACCGGTGCGCCGTAAAGCTCGGGGACGGACTCAATCGTCGCCATTTTACCTGAGGCATTGATCTTCGCACCCATTCTTATAAGCTCGTCCGTATACTGGAAACGGTTGTCCCACACACCCTCAACCATAACGCTGACACCCTGAGCCTTTGTTAAAAGTGCAACCATCTGAGGCTGAAGATCGGTCGGAAAACCGGGATAGGGCATGGTTAAAACATTCGTTGCGTGAAGTGTTTCGGGTCCTTCCACTCTTATTGCGTCGTCAAGCTCGGTAACCTTTGCGCCGACCTCGATAAGCTTTGCGGTAAGCGATTCCATATGCTTGGGGATGACGTTTTTGATCAAAACGTCGCCTCCGGTTGCCGCCGCGGCAATCATGAAGGTTCCCGCCTCAATCTGGTCGGGAATTATCTGGTACGAGCCGCCGCGCATCTCCTTAACGCCCTTTATCTTGACCGTGTTGGTGCCGGCGCCCTTGATGTTTGCACCCATAGCGTTTAAGAAGTTCGCCATATCAACGATATGGGGCTCTCTCGCCGCATTTTCGATAACGGTGACGCCGTCCGCAAGGCAGGAGGCGAGCATGATATTTATCGTTGCGCCGACGCTTACCTTGTCAAGGTAAACATTTGCACCGGAAAGGTGAGAGGCTTCAGCCTTTATAACGCCCCTTGAATCGTCAATCGCTGCGCCGAGAGCCTTGAAGCCCTTGATGTGCTGGTCTATCGGACGCGTGCCGAAATTGCACCCTCCGGGCATTGCAATTTCCGCCTTGTGAAAGCGGCTTAAAAGCGAGCCGATAAGGTAGTATGACCCTCTTATACGGCGCACAAGCTCATAGTCGGGCGCGGTCGACGTAATAACCGAGGAGTCGACCAAAACAGAGTGACGGTCCGGTCTTGAAACCTTTGCGCCGAGGCTTTTTATAATATCTATTATAACATCAACGTCGCTGATGTCGGGTATATTCTCGATTCTGCATACGCCGTTAACCAAAAGCGTGCCGGAGAGTATGGCAAGGACGGAGTTCTTCGCACCGGAAATGCTGACACAGCCCGATAGGCGCGACGGTCCCGTAATTACGAGTTTTTCCATATTATTGATCCCCTGTCGTGTATTTTTAAAATTATCTAATTAATTATACTACTTTTTCAAGAAAAAATCAATGTTTTTCTTAAAAAGCGTCAGTGCTTTTCGCTTCTGAGCGAAGAGGGGGAGACACCGTAGTGCTTTTTTATGATACGGGAGAAATATTTTTCATCGGGAAAACCGCACTCGGCGGCGATCTGCTTTATGGGAAGGTCGCTCCTTATTAAAAGCCCGACTGCACGGCTTAATCTTAACCCCGTTATGTATTTGTTGGGCGACGACGAGTAAAAAAGCATGAATTTGCGCCTTAAGCTCGCCTCGCTCATGTTACCGGCGCGGCAGACGGCATTCACCGAAAGCGACGGGTCAAGATAGTTTTCCGAGATGAAGGAGATGCATTTTTTAAAGTCCGGGTCCGATACGCCGGAGTTAAGGTCCGCGGCGGTCTGCAATATATCGTATATGAGCGATTTTGCACCGTTGATACGCGGGGACACCGCCCAGCTGTCGGAAAGGGTCTTGAATTTTTCATAAAAAAGCGAGCCGGCATTTAAGCTGAAGTTTTCCACAGAGTCATAATTTACATCGGTCAGATGGATAACGATACTTTCGCTTTTTTTGTACGAAACGGTGTAGTCCAAAAATGCGGGAATAAACGAAATGTCGCCGGCGTAAGATGTAAAGCTCTTGCCTCCGATAAGAAAATCAGCCTCGCCCTTTGTGCGGTAACCCAGTGCGGCATACGGTCTCCCGGGCACGGAAAATGTTCCGTCATTATGGGAAAAGACCCCGGCTGAAAGCACCTGAAATGTAAGATTGTCAAAATTATAAATCATAACATCCGCCTCCTTGTTACAGTATAACACATTGTGAACGAAAAGTCCACCTTTTTGAGTGTAAAATGAGTTGAACGCTTTTAATTTAGTAATATAATAAGCTTAAAAGGAGGAGTTTATATGTTTTTTACACACCCAGACGCCCGAATGAGCAGCAGAAGATTTAAGATTCCGGAAAATGCGGAAGCGGTTGCAGGAAAAGCGCTTGATTCTCCGATAATGAGGGAATTCTGGCACCGGTTCACTTTTGAGGGCTCAAAGCTTTCGGTTAAAACTACAGATGAGTTTATTTTTTCACTCGGCGAGGCAAAAAAGGTTTTCCCGAACGGAAAGGATTATGCAATAAGCATCGAAGAAACAGGAATATTTTTAAGCGCAAAGGATGAAAGAAGCCTTAAAGAGGGATTTATCACCCTTATGGATATGTTTTCCCCGGATGAGGACGGCGGCGCATATGCGGACACGTTGACGCTTGAGGAAAGCCCGCTTATAAGGAACAGAATGATTCATTTCTGCGTTTTCCCGGACACCGAGCTCTGGGAAATAAAAAAATTCATAAGGCTTTCGGGGGCGCTCAAATATTCGCATATTGTATTGGAATTCTGGGGCATGCTCCGCTTTGACTGCCTTTCGGAGCTTTCGTGGGCTCACGCCTTTTCGAAGGACGAGATACGCCCGCTCATTAAGGAGGCAAACGACCTCGGCATGGAGGTCATCCCGATGTTCAACCATTGGGGGCACGCGTCGGCAAGCCGTCTCATGCACGGCAAGCACGTTGTCCTGGATCAGAATATCTCGCTCGCCCGGCTCTTTGATTATGACGGGTGGTGCTGGAAAATTGAGAGCGGCGAGGTAAGGGCGCTGCAGGCTAAGATTCGCGAAGAGCTTACGGAGCTTTGCGGAGAGGGAGAATATTTCCACATCGGCTGCGACGAGGCATACGGATTTACGTTTACAAAAGAAGAGATGGATAAATTCACGGGCTTTTTAAATTACACCGCAGAAGAGTTAAAAAAGACCGGCAGAAAGCCGATCATGTGGGCGGATATGCTTATTTCGCGCCATGAGGACTATAACAAAAACAACAGATACAACACCACCGCGCTGACGGTTTCGGACGAGGAATATATGCTGAAAAATGTGAGCCGCGATATAATCATGGCGGACTGGCAGTACAACGCTTTCGAAGCTCCGATAGAAACGGCGCTGACACTTAAGAACGCGGGATTTACCGTTTTGGAGTGCCCGTATGACGAGGGCGGAGCACGCACCAGCCGTGCCGCGGCAGAAACGGTTAAAAGCGGAGACCTTTCGGGAATAATGCACACCACATGGCACACGCTTTCGTCCAGCACGGGCTATATCGGAAGGATTGCTGATATTTCGTGGAGAGAATGCGGTGACATAAGCTGGATAATGTATAACGTCCGGACGGCGGACATATTGAGAAAAGCATACCGCGCAAAGGACTATGAAAAGTCCGGCTGGGCGAGGTGCGAAATAGGAACAAGGACTTAAAGGAAGGCGGGATATTTATGGCAATCAAACATACGGCGGTAAGCTATTACGGATTTAACTATACCGAGCATGCCGAAAAGGATTTTATCGAAATGAAGGAGCACGGATGCGACACGGTGATACTCGCGATCACGGAATTCGATATGGACTTCTGGTTCCCGAATATCAACGAGATCGTTAAGACCGCGCACAGGGTCGGGCTTAGAGTGCTTGCCGACACATGGGGAATAGGCAAATATTTCGGCGGCGAGCAGGTGAGTCTTTTTCTCCAGAACAACATTCACCACAGGCAGGTCTCCGCATACACGGGAGAGGTGCTCCCGGCGGCGTGCTTTAACACAAATTCGTTCAGGGACTACTTTAAGAACATCTGCTTAAAGCTTGCAAGAAACACGGAGGTTGACGGATTTTTCTGGGATGAGCCGCACTATGCCTATCCGAAGTCGTACGCCTCCATTACCGGCGGAGCGGGTGACGACTGGGCGTGCAGATGCCCCGAATGTATGAAGAAGTTTTTTGACTATTACGGCTATGAAATGCCGAAATTCATGAACGACGACGTTAAGAATTTCAGATGGAGAGAGGCGCTCTTTACACTTTCCGACACGTCAAAGGCGATAAAAGAGGTAAACCCCAAGCTTGAGATCACGTGCTGCGTTCATGCAACGCTTAATTCATACTATGTGACGGAGCTTCGCGGCTACGACAACTGGGAAATGGTTGCCGCATGCCCGTATTTTGACGTGTTCTCCACAACCATAATCAACTGGAGCCTTCCCGAGAGCTTTTTTGCCGAAATCACCGAGCGCACCGTCGCAATGGCGAAAAAGTACGGCAAGGAGTCCGAACGCTGGCTGATGGGCTATAATAAGCGCCCGGAGGACTGGTCCCAGATCGACAGGGTCGTTGACATGTATGAAAAACTGGGCGTAGACCGTCTGGCGACATGGACGTACCGCGGGGGCTACGGCACCTCGGTTGCGGCGAAGGATCCCATTGAGCTCTGGGACAATATCGGCAGAAACTATTTAAGGGTCATGAAAGGAGATAAGTAAAATGAACGATTTCGGATATTTTGAAAAAATACAGGAAAATTTCAAAAAGGTCAATGAAACACAGGGCGAAAATATCAAAAAAGCGGCGGCTTTAATGTGCAGGGCGATAGAGGAGGACAGGCTCATCAGCGTTTACGGCGGCGGAGGACACACGACGCTTTGCATGGGCGAGATGTTTTTCAGAGCCGGCGGTCTTTGCAACATTAATCCCATTATGGAAACCGGGCTTTCGGTGTTCAATCAGGCACTTAAATATCTGGAGCTTGAAAGAACGGTAAACTACGGAAGCGCGATAATGAAGTATTACGACCTTAAGAAGGACGATGTTCTGATTATTTTCCACAACATCGGCATAAATCCCGCGACGATTGACGCGGCAATGGAGGCAAAGAAAAACGGCGTGAAGATAATTGCCGTTTCAAGCTCCGAATGGCAGGAGAAGATGCCGATAGATCACTTCATAAGGCACCCCAACAAGACCAATCTTTTTGACTATGCCGACGTGTGCATTGAGGACTTTAACCCTGTCGGCGACGCGGTTGTGACCGTTCCGGGACTTGACACTCAGATAGCACCCGTGTCAAATATAATCGACTTTTACATAGCGCATTTGCTGGAGATAGAAACGGTGAGACAGTGCATAGAAAAAGGCGTCACCCCGCCTGTATGGTCAAGCGCGAACACACCCGGCGGCGACGAAAAGAACGCAGGCTATCTTGAAAAGTACAAGCCGAGAATTAAAATGCTTTAAGGGGGATTATACATGGAACGCTTACAGGAAAAACTGGATTTTCTTTTAAATAAATATTCTGTGGATAGGAAAGTAACGCTGAAAGACGGCGAAACCGCCGTTATTGACGGTGAAAAAATTCCGCTTCTTTCGCACAGGGCAAAAAGGAGATACTCTGAGCTTAAAAACATTGTGACAGGCGGGACTCTCGAAGGAGTCAGCATGATGAAATCGGAGTGCATCGCAGAGCGCGGAGAGGATGTTTTCGATATCCTTTGCCGCGAGGCGGACATCGCCTCCTTCGTGCTCGGAAGAAAGATTATATCCATCGCCGCGGTGCAGAATGAGAACGTATTAAACGCGATCGCGAAGACCTCGGACGGCGTTGTGATCATATTTGAAATTGCCGCGTCAATGAAAAAGGGCGAAGAGGCAAAATGCAAGCACGAGATAACGTCAAGGCGCGGAACCGCGAGCGACATTTTGGTTGACGCTCAGCTTCACCAGGATTCGGTTTATGTTTTCGCGGATGAGAACGAAAAATACACCGATGTTGATTTTGAGCTTTACGGGCTTTCCGAGTCCGAAGCGGCAACGGTGAGAGCGGCATTTAACCTTGCAAAAAGCAACGGTTTTGAGGAAAATACAAAATCGTATAATGACGCGGTAAAAATTTCCGAGCTTGCGAAAAAATCCGTAACGACCGGCGAAAGAGAGGCGCTTTGATAATGAAACCCTTAAAAATAGCAATGATGAGCATGACTCACGGACACACGAGAAAGTACTATCAGGTGTTAAAGGACAATCCGAAGCTTGACTGGGTTGCCGTTTCAACCGCAAACGATGAAGTTAAAAAGGTGTTCTTAAATAGCGTTGATTCCATCCCGTGCTATGACAGCGAGATTGAAATGCTTGACGCGCATCCCGAAATCGAGGCGGTCGTTCTGGCAAGCGAGAACAGTGAGCACCTTCGCCAGATGAAGCTTTGCATCGAGCGCGGAATACACATTCTTTCGATGAAGATCCCGACATTTGATATGGCAGAGTATGACGAGATGATCCGCCTGACAGAGGAAAACAATATTGTTTGCCAGATAGAGCTTGAAATGCACTATAACCCTGTTATAGCGCGCCTTAAGGAAATTATGAAAAGCGGTGCGGTCGGAAAAATCAAGTCGTTTAACGCAACGAATGTAACGCTTTCTCCTGTCTGGGCTTTCCCGTGGCAGGGCGTACCCGAGAAAAGCTACGGCAAAAGAGTGCCGTTAAAGGAGGGCGATTCCCGCTTCCGCGGCGGTGCGCTTTCGGACCATCCGCATATTTTCGACATGATAAGGCACATAACCGGAAGCGAGTTTGAGTCAATTTACGCCGAGGCAGCGCCGAACATCCGCCCCGATATCGAGGAAGAGGATATGCTTGCGGTAATCGGAAAAATGAAGGACGGCACTGTCTTTTCGCTTGACCCGTCATGGTCAAAAATGGAGGAGAGGCTCAAGGTTCCCGGTCCCGGATGGGAGCTTTTCCCCAAGCGCATGGAGGTCAACATAACGATAAACGGCGAAAAGGGAACGGTTATGAGCGACTGCTTCGGACCGAACGTATATCACAACGGACTTCCGAACGACCGATACACGATCAGGTACACTTATTTTGACGAGTGGGTCGGACTTATCGATGAGTTTTATGACAACATAAGGGAGCATAAGACTCCGCTTATAAATTTAAGGTGGCACAAAAAAACCATCGAGGCAATGAACGCGGTGTATGAGTCCATTTCAACCGGCAAGACCGTAAAGCTTTAAAAAAATCTCTTCGCGAAAAGCGAAGAGATTTTTTTATGAGTCCATATCGACACTTGAATCCAAAATATCGCCTGTTTCCGCGTCAATCTTATAAGTGAATTCCTTGTTGCCGGAGCGGAAAATAAGGAAATATGCGTTTTCATCCCTGTCATAGTCATTTTTCACTGTCATGACCGAGCCTGAAACATCCGCGTCCATAATGGCGACGGTCAGAGCGTCATCCGGCGTCAGTATTTGCTTTGAGCCGTCTCCGTCAACCGGGTCATCGGGAACCACGGGGTCGGGCTCAATCAGCGTGACGGAAAGGACCTTGCCGCTTTTAGAGTCTACGGTTGCGTTATATTCTCCGTAATCGGTCTCAAACTTAATCTCATAGACTGATTTGTCCTCGTTATAGTCACATTCGGTTATGATTGCGCCGGGACTGTAATCGGAAATTGCTTTTTTCGCATCCTCAGCCGACAGTGTATCAGCGGTTTTATTATTGTTGCAGCCGCCCAGAAATACAAAAAGTGAAGCGGCAAGTATTAATGCAGTTCTTTTCTTTCTCAAAAGTATACCCCCATAGAAATTGTTTTGCTATGAAGGTATTATACTACATTTTATTATAAAAAGCAATAGGAAAGCGCGCCCTTTATTGCGACAAAAAAAGCGGTTGTAAAAATTTTTTTACAACCGCTTTTCGATTATTTATTAAAATAGTTTATGAAGCGCATTAAGACCTCTGCGGATTCGGCGCGTGTTGCCGTGCCGTCGGGATCGATTGTCTTTTCGGTTCTGCCCTTCATAATGCCGCTTCCTGCGGTAAAGGAAAGAGCGGGGATGGCGTATTCGCCGATCTTTTCGAAATCCTCATAGGAGAGAATATTGGTGTTCTCACCGACCGAAACGTCAAAGCCCTTAAGCTTTGCATAGCGGTAAAGGATTGCTGCCGCATCCTGGCGTGAAAGCGCGCCTTCGGGGTTGAATTCGGCTTCGGAAACGCCCGATACTATGCCGTTTTTATATGCCCATGCGACCGCCTTTGAGAACCAGTCTGTATCTTTAACATCGGTAAACGCCGCGCCTTTAGCTTCGGGTTCTTTTTCAAGACGGTACAAAAGCGTTACGAACATCGCGCGGGTAAGGGTGTTTCCGGGCGCAAATTCGTTGTCCGACAATCCCTTCATAATGCCGTTTTCACACATGTAGTTCACGGAGCCGTAGAACCAGTCGTCCTTTTTAACGTCCTTAAAGGTCAGCTCCTTTTTGGTGTCATCGGTCTTTGCAGTGTCGTCCTTTGTATCATCGGTCTTGTCGATAGTGCTGCCTTTTGTGCCGTCGTCCTTCTTTGTGTTTTCGGCCTTTGAGGAGGTTGACTTATAATCCTTGTTGTAATCCTTCGTATAGTAGAAAAGTACTTCGTCGCCGTCAGAAAGACCGTATGCGCTCATCACGACATTGGGAAGCTTGCCGTTGACCTTGTAGAGCCAGCCGGAATAGTCTCCGTAGTCAAATTCCCCGATTTTTTCGCCGTCCGGAGTGGTGACAGAGCTTACGTATGAGCCCTTTGCTTCGTATGTGAACTTGTTTTCTTCAAGAACTGATTTAAATAAGTCAAACGCCGTGGTGCCCTCTTTAAGGTTTTCGCGCTTTGTTTCCTTTATGAGTATTCCGTCGGGTCCCTGCATTGAGAAGCTTGCGGAAACAGTCTCGGTTACGGGATTGAGCGCGGCGCCCTTTTTTGAGGTTTTGCCGCGGACGATAAGGTCAGCGCTTACGCTCTGAGCATAAAGCGGAGCAAGCGGTGCGTAGGCGGCATACTTTTCGGGGTCTGATTTATAAAGCTCGCCGTATCTTCCGAGGGTTTCGCTTGAGAGTGACGATTCGACCGTAACCGCCTTGGGATTTGCCTGAACGGAAACGATTAATGTTTCATGTGCGATCGAGGCGGGATTGCTCGACTTAAAGAGCCTGTATGCCTCGAGCTCCTCCCATCCGTCCAAAGGAGTGGGAACGATGCCGGAATTGGTCATATGATTTACGTTTCTGACCCAGACAAGAGAGCCGTTCTCTTCATAAACCTCAACAAACGGATTTAAGCTGTAGCTGATATATCCGGGATCGGAATTGCCGCTCCTGATTCCGTCAAAATAAGAATCCTTGACCTTCTTCATTAAGGCGAGCTCGGACGCGATCTCATCTTCAGTGATGGGGAGAACGACAAAGTTGTATGTTCTTGAAACAGAAATGTTTGCGTCCTTATCCGTAATGGTTATGATGACGGACGCTTCCTTTTTACTCTCGCCGGGAGCCGGACGGTAAACCGTAACGCGTGCAGCGTTGGCGGTATCATAGGTGAAAATAACGTCGGGGTCGGAGGATTCCATCGTTACGGGATAGAATTTTCCGTCAATCTTAAAGTCGCGCGTGGTGGGGAAGAGCACATCGTTTATAACTGTGTATTTCCCGTCGGACTCTTTTAATTTTTCGCCGGTTACTGCGTCGGTAAGTCCGGCTTTCTTAAAGCCATCGTCCATTCTTGCATCAAGGTATGCGCTTATCTTGTCCGCAGCCTCTTTGTCAAGGGCCCTGACGTTTAAGTTAAAGGTCTTAAATACCGCGATCTCTTTATCGCTGAAGCCGAAGGTGCACTTTGCCGTTAAGGTGACTGCTTCGTCATTTGCACCGCGGCGGACAACGCCGACATAGGGGTCAAACAGTGTGTCCGCCGTGCTCTGGTTTTTATTGCTGATTGAAATTGCCTTTGTGTTTGTGCTCGTCCAGGAAATGAGCGCCCACTTGTTATCGCCGATCACCTTTGAAAGCGAGAGGTCCTCCGTCACGTCAGTGTCGGGAAGAGCTATTTTTGAGGTGATTTTATCCTCCATCTCGGCTTTGACGCGCGCCTCGTCCCAGGGAATAACTACGGGAACGGTAAAGTCGGTCGATTCGCCGTTTACGGAGAGGGTGAATGTTGCGTTAACGCTTGCGTTATGGATAGCGGGAGCGGTTGCCGGGTCTTTATAGAAGAAGGTAATCTTTCCGTCCGGAGCTATCGAACCGCCGTCATAGATGATTTCGGTCGACCTTAAATATACAGAGATGTTCTCGTCCGTTACCGAATAAAGCTTGTCCTTAAACATTGTAAGAACATTTTCGTCCTTACCGTAGACGGGAGAGAGGACGGAAAGACCTAACTTTTCAAGCGCCTCGGTAACCGGGCGGAGCTTGTCAGCCTTTTCCTTTTCGATCGCCTCAATTGAGTAGACATTGATTTCAAATTTTCTGTTTGCATAAGCGTCTTTATATGTCGCCCTTGCCGTAAGAGTAACCGTTCTTATTTCGCCGGTCGCGGGAAGGGTGACCTTTCCGGTCTCGGAGCTTATTACAGACTCGTCGCTGCTTTCCCAGGTAATAAAAGAGCCGTTTTCGCCGGTTTTTACGAGATTGAAGGTATTTTCTTCCTTAACGGGGGATTCATCAATCGTGATAAGTGACGCGTCAAGGCGGGCTTTTAACTCGTCGTTTGAAAGAATCTTTTCGGGTGAGCCGTATTTCATCTCATGTCCGTCATAGAAAATGTCAAACGCGAGATAGTCGCCGGCATATTCTTCCGGAATGGTAAAGGTTTTTACGGTCGCCCCGGGAATAGTTTCATAGGAGTTAAAGCCTGTGTTTGCTGAATCATAGTTTTCCTTTGAAAGTCTCTTCCATGTGTAGGAGAGGGGCGGGAAAACTTCATCGTCATATTCGTCGCCGTCGGGGAAAGTATAAACTATAGCCCTTACGGTCTCGCCGACTGCGACCGTGCCGCCGATTTTGATAAAATTGATATGGGGGATAATGAAAATTTCCGCAGCGTCTGAATATTCGCCATCCGCCGTTTCAGCTTTGACAGTGATCTTGCCGGGAGCAACAGGTGTTATAACGGCGTTATTTTCGCTCTGAACAAGCTCGGCAAAATCCGCACCGTCAACAAGCGACCAGAAAACTTCCGTTCCGGAATCGAGCGCGGTGAGCTTTGCCGTGAGCGTTAACGTGGGCTGTTCGCCCGAATTTCTCATATGAATGGAAGCGGCGCCCTGAATTTTAACGGACGGAGTCTCGGGCTCTGCTTTTTTGCCTTCCTGCCACGGGAAAATGGGATATCCCGAGTTGACAGAGTAGGTGTCAGCTATAAAGGCGCTGCCGAGTTTTTCCAATAACCCGTCGGGCGAGGTGATCTTTTCGCTTGTACCCTTTTTATTGGAACCGAATGAATCTTCCTCGGGATAGAGAGAATAGCAATTCGTTGTGCTTGCAACGCAGTTTGCCGAAATTCCGGCATAGGGATTTGCGGCATTTGTAACCGAAATTTTGCCGATGCTGTAACAGTTTTCGATGACGCTTGACGAAGATTTGCCGCCGGTCAGCCATGCAATGATACCGGACGCGTTCCAGAGAGCCTTGATATTTCCGCTGTTATAGCAGTTTTGGATCGTTATCTTATTTGTGGTGTAGCCGGCAATTCCTCCGGCAATGCCGTTTGTTGCAGTGATGTCCGAAAGGTTTGCGCAGCTGTTGATTTCGGGCGATCCGGAATTAACGCGGCCTATGATGCCTCCGGCAGCTGCATTTGAACCGCTCTGGGCGGTGGTTATGCTTCCGGAAAATGAGCAGTTTGTGACCTTAACTGTTCCTTGCGTTTTTCCTATGATACCGCCGACGAACTGACTGCCTTTGCCGTTTGCGCCAAGCGAGGAAACAATGGTTCCCTCAACCTTGAGATTTTTAATCGTTCCTCCGTTGACATAGCTGAAAAGACCGATTCCGTTTGCCGAAGATGAATTTATCGAAAGCCCGGTGATTGAGTGACCGTTACCGTCAAATGTGCCGGCAAAAGCGTCTGCCGGATATTTAACGTCCGATATGGGCGTGAAGGAGCCGGAAAGCTCAATGTCATTTGCGAGATAAAACGTGACGCCCGCCATGTTTGAAGATTTGGAATCGGAAGAAAGTGCCGAAAGCGCATCGGCAGAGCTTATCTTAAATTCATTAACTGCCGAAGTGTCCGCACCGAGAGTATACTCTTCGAGTGCAGAAACGTCTTTTAACTCCTCCGCCGAAACGGTGAAAACGGAGCACAAAAGAGCAAGCACCAAGAGAAGCGACAAAAGTCTTGATGTGTGTTTTTTCATTTGTAACCTTTCCTTTCTTTAAACTGTCTTAAATCATATGTATATAAAAAACCGCGGCAACCTTTTGGCTGCCGCGGCAGATTTTTCCCGCGCTCATCGCAAATACGGGCACGCTAAAAAAGACCCTGCGATTTTTCGCTTTTCGCAGCGTTCCCGTAAAAAGCCGCCTCTTCGCATCATGCGTTTTGCAAGGCGGCATCAAAGCAGGTCTTTTGACTCGCACCGTATAAGCATAAGCTAACGTGTTTTTACACTGCCTTCTCCGGGGTTTCCCCAATGACTGACTTTCGTCAACGCATAAAAACTCTTCGGCGCATACAGCGGCTGGTACCGTCACGGATTCTCACCGTGTTCCCTTTTCACCTGCCGGACCTTGCCCGGTGCGGCAGACACTTTGTGCGTTTACTCAATTATAACATAATAAAACAAATTTTGCAATGTGAAAAACAAACAAAATACAATGTTTTGCATCGGCTTGACACGGGAAAGTGACTGTGCTACAATATATAAAAATAATTTTGAAGGTGAAAAAATGAAAAGAATAGTGACAGTTCAGGATATATCATGCGTCGGGAAGTGCTCTCTTACCGTTGCGCTTCCGATTATTTCCGCTCTCGGCGTTGAGTGCGCGGTGATTCCTACGGCGGTGCTCTCGACCCATACGGCGTTTTCGGGATTTACATTCTGCGACCTGACGGACGAGATAGATAAAATTTCAGCGCACTGGCAGAAGGAGAAAATTGATTTTGACGCGGTGTATACAGGCTATCTGGGATCGTTTCGCCAGATCGAGCTTATGAAAAAGTTTTTCTCGGACAACAAGTCAGCAATGAAATTCGTTGACCCGGCGATGGGCGATAACGGAAAGCTCTATCCGGGATTTACAGAGGAGTTTGCAAAGGAAATGGCATCTTTATGCGCGATGGCGGACGTTATCGTTCCCAATATCACCGAGGCGGCGTTCATGCTCGGCGAGGAGTATAAGGGCGAGGGATATGACGAGGCGTACGTAAAGAATCTGCTTGACAAGCTCACCGCCCTCGGAGCGAAAAAAGCGATGATAACGGGAGTGAGCTTGGAGCCCGGCAAGCTCGGAGTAATGATGAAGGACTCCGAAACCGGGAAATACGAAAGCTATTACACCGAGAGAATCGACAGAATGTACCACGGCACGGGCGACGTTTTTGCCAGCGCCTGCCTCGGCGCGCTCGTGCGGGGAAAGGATTTAAAGGGCGCGGCAAAGATTGCGGCGGACTTCACTGTCGAAAGCATTAGGTGCACGGTGAAAGACCCCGCTTCCAACTGGTACGGCGTGAACTTTGAAGAGGCGATAGGAAGCCTGGTCGATGCTATAAAACAATGAAAAAGAGCGCGTAAAGGAACAGTAAAAGGTGCGGCAGAAGCTTAAATGCCGTGCCTTTTGATTTTTTTATTATAATGCGGGATAAAATGGCGCCGGATATTATGTATGCCGATATTACAATGACCGACAGTGTTTTTGCCCCGAAAAGGAAAAAGACGAAGTTAAACAAAAGCTCCAGGGAAAAAAGAACGGCGCAAAGAATCATAATAAGACTATGCCCTTTGGATTTTAATAAATACGCCGAAAGAAAAAAGTCGCCGAACGCAAGATATGAGATAATAAGAGCAAGCTCAAAAAGGGGAGGGGCGCTTCCGCCCGAAAAGACAAGCGAAATGAGCCCAAGGGATAAAAATGCGAGCATAAGTATCACGCGCGACGATATCGTTCTTAAATTTAAAACTTTAAAAGCGGACATATAATACACTCCTTAAAAATTAAAGGTAGTATATTATATGTCCGCTTTGCCTTGTTATATTACTTAAGGTTGCTTCTTGACTCTTTTAACGTTTCCGCCAAAGACTCAAACTTCTGCTGCATGCTGTAGAGCATCTCGTCACAGTATTCCACGGTCTGATTGCGCGTTTCCTGTGCGTTTGCCTTAGCAGAGTCGATCATATTGGTTGCGCGCTCATAAGCCTTCTTGGTGATCTCATGCTCCTGAACCATCTGAATGGTCTTCTCTTCCGCTGCCTTTATGATGCTCTCCGCCTCCTGCTGAGCTTCGGAAATGATCTTCTTGCGCTCCTCCTTCATCCAGCGAGCCTGCTTGAGCTCTTCGGGAAGCTGAAGTCTTATATCCTCGATGTCGGCAAGAAGGTCCTCTTTATCCATAAGGCTGCGGTTGATGAAGGGAATGTTCATCGCCTTATCGATTTTCTCTTCCAGCTTATCTATGATTTCAAGTATCTCCATTTTTTATACTCCTCCTTAAATTATTTTACATTTAATTTTTTATATATGTCAGGCGCTATCTCTTCCGGAACAAGCTCGCTCAAAGGCGCACCGTAACTTGCGACCTCCTTGACGATGCTTGAGCTCAAGTAAGAATATTTGCCGTTGGTCATCATAAAAAGCGTTTCAATGTCGGGTGCCAGCTTTTTGTTGATCAAAGCCATCTGGAATTCATATTCGAAATCCGTGACGGCTCTTAATCCTTTTACAATGGCTGATGCCTTTTTCTCCCTTGCATAATCCACCAAAAGTCCGCTGAAGCTGTCCACACGGACGTTATTAAAATCCTTGGTAACGCGGCGGATAAGCTCCACACGCTCCGGAACGGAGAATAAGGGTTGCTGCTTCCCGCTGTTTGCAAGAATACTTACGTATACAAGATCAAAAATCTCCGACGACCTTTTTATAATGTCTAAGTGTCCTAAAGTTACCGGATCAAAGCTGCCGGGAACAATGGCTGTTTTCAATATTGTTCAACTCCCGTAAGATAGGATAGGTGCACGCGCCCGTACTTTTTTTCCTTAATTACGCGGTAACAGCCGGGAATGACGGGAAGATTTTTTTCCTCATATTCCGCGATTATTATTCCGCCGGGCGCAAGGTGCCGTTCGGCTTTTCTCAGGAACGGTTCGTAAAGCCCCGAAGCATAGGGAGGGTCTAAAAAAATTATGTCAAAAATGTCCTCGGTTTTATCTATGTACGATAAAGCGTCGGTCAAAATAACCTCTCCGCGGTCTGAAAGTCGGGACTTTAAGAGGTTTTCGCGGCAAAGCGAAAAAGCCTTCGGGTCAGATTCCGTCATAACGGCACGGGCGGCACCGCGGCTTAATGCCTCAATGCCCAATGCGCCGCTTCCCGAAAAAGCGTCAAGTACTAAAGAGGATGGTATTTTGTCTGACAAAGATGAAAAAAGAGCCTCCTTCACCCTGTCGGCTGTAGGGCGGGTGTCAAGCCCGTCCGGGGTCAAAAGCTTAAGCCCCCGTGCACTGCCTGAAATAATCCTCACTTTTTTACTCCTTTTCGAGCATAGCTGACTTATATTCTTTCTTATTATAAAACAGAATATAAAAAAAAGCAAGAGGAAATTTTCCTCTTGCCGTTCTTTTTTTGTTTTTTATGCCGGAATTATAAGCCTCATGCCGGAATTTAATATTTCGGAACCGTCCATATTGTTAGCGAAAAGTATCTTGTCAACGGTTGTTTTATACCGTTTCGCGATGTTCCAGAGAGTGTCGCCGCTTTTTACAAAATAAATTATAACGGACGGGCGGTCGTTTTCCGCGGAGCCGGATATCTCCATGGAGGTTATGGAAGGAAATGCCTCCGTATTCCGGCGGACGGTGAGCGCGATTTCGACAATGGCACGGATATCAGCCTTCGCCTGATTTATGAAATTGTAGTCGGTATGCGAAACTCTTGCCGAGGAGGTTACGAAAAACGTTCCGCTCGGGCAGTCAAAATCCGATGAAAAATCCATGTCCTTCTTAAACGAGCAGATAGAGCCGCCTGAAATATAGCTTATTACTGCCGTTACAGTTCCGCTCACGGTTATTTTCCCGTCGGAGCATACCGTGTTTTTGGATGAAACATAGGCATAGACGGGGCACATTTTTTCCATGGGAGGCATGTCGAGCGGAAGCTCGGCAGAGTCCTTGAGCGTAACCGACGTACTTTTCCTCTGAGTGATTTCTGACTTTTTGACAGGTGCCATAATGAGCTTTGAATCGGTGCCCGGGATATATGCGTCCGTCACCGCGCTTTCGGCGGTCGTTAAGAATGCGATGAGCGATACCGATAATTCCGAGGTGAAGGAAAAGGCGCGCCTGTCGTCAGAGGTCGGCTCTGAAAAAGAAGAATAGTCGCCGAGCGAAAGCGAGACCTCGCAGTCCATATCCTCGGTAAGCCCCGCAACATCGGCAATCTCGGTAAACGGAACCTCATGCTCTATATATTCGATGTCTCCGTCCTCGGTCTTGTATAAATGAAATACCGATAAATTCCCCTTAATGACTGCTTTGCCGGTCACGAGCTTAACGGTGGAGTCGGATATCTCGGCGCGGCACAAAAGAATTTCGGCGGGCGAGGCTTTGGATTCGGGAATTTCCAAAACGTCCGATACCGTGAAGCTCTCCCTTGTATGGGCGCCTATGGAGCTTGAGCATACGGTTTCCCTTTTCATCTCGGCGTCGGGCACCAAAATGTCGGAGCAGAGAGGAACGGAGAGCTCTGAATATGATGTGAACGAAATCAAAATAACGGCTTTTAACGAAAGCTTTCTGGAATTTATGAGCGAGCATTTTGCGTCCGCAACGTTAAAATTAAAGAAAGCTTTGTCGTCGGGCATCACGGATTCGGACGGCGCAATGTGGTTAAACGGGAATTTCGCCGTAACGGAGTGCACACCTTCGCCGTTTTCGGGCTTATACAAAACAGTGAAGGAGGCGGTGCCGGTGAAAATGACTCTGCCTTTCTGAATCTCGACCTTGTCCGCACTGCAGCGTCCCTCGCATAAAAGTATTTCGGCGATATCGGGTTTTGCATCGGGGACAATGGCGTCGCCTTCTGAAAGAACCTCTGCCGTGAAATCGGCGGAAGGATAGGCGGTGGATAATATTTTTTTATTTATTTCTGCTTCCATATAATTCTTCCTTTCACATAAGGTATACTAATTTATATTTGAAAAGAAGGATTTCTATGACAAAATTTTTGCCGGAGCCTTGAAAAGAATGAAAAAATAGATTATAATGGTATTATTAAATTCCGGAGGAACAGATTATGAGGACTGCAATTATAGGCGCCGGGTTTTCGGGGCTGGTCGCTTCATCGGTAATGAAAAAAGCGGGCTGCGATTTTAAATTGTTTGAAGCGTCTCAGCGCGCCGGCAAAAAGATACTTGCGACCGGGAACGGCAGGTGCAACATAACGAATACGTGCGTCGATATTTCGCGCTATCACGGGAATACAGATTTTGCAAAGGCGGTGCTTGACAATGTTTCGTCCGGCAGGCTTTTTGAGTTTTTTGAAGATATCGGGCTTTTGCTGATGACAGAGGGCGACAGGGTGTATCCGCACAGTCTGCGTGCGTCCGAGGTTTTGGACCTTTTAAGGCTCTCGGAGGGCGAGAGTGAGGTCTGCGGGGCGAAAGTTACAAAAATAATCCCGCATAAAAAGGGGCTTATGGTCGTTTATAATGATAAAGAAGAAATGTTTGATAATGTCTTGGTTGCGACGGGAGGAAAGGCGGCGCCGAAGCTTTCGGGCGGCGGGTCGTATGAGCTTTTGACCGCGCTCGGGCATAGAGTGACGGAGCTTTTTCCTTCCATCGTTCAGCTAAAGTGCGACGGGACGCGCGCGCTTGAAGGCATAAAGGTCCGGGCGGATGTGAAGATTGGGGAAATGCGCGATTCGGGGGAGGTGCTTTTCACCTCGTACGGCTTGTCGGGCCCTCCGGTGATGCAGTTATCGCGCGGGGCGAAGGGCAAGGTCCTAAGCCTGGACCTCGCTCCGGATATGAGCTTTTCGGAAATCTGCGACTATCTTAAAAGGAAAAGAGCAATTTCCTATATGACAGTCGGCAATATTTTCACGGGATTTATCAACAAAAAAGTCGGCGGCGCCATATTAAAGCGCACAACGGATAAAAAATCTCAGGACAAGGCGGGAAGCCTTTCGGAGCGCGATATCAAGGCGCTTGCCTCATGCGTTAAGAATTTTGAGTTTAAGATAACCGATACAATGGGGTTTGAAAACGCGCAGGTAACGGCGGGAGGAATCGACCCTGCCGATTTTGACCCCGGCACGATGGAGTCAAAGCTCATAAAGGGGCTCTACGCTGCGGGAGAGGTGCTTGACGTTGACGGCGACTGCGGAGGATTTAACCTTCAGTGGGCGTTTTCTTCGGCATATATCGCGGCTGAGTCGATTGTAAAGAAGGGTGAGCGATGATAAGAATCGACCGAATCAACATGAGTCTTGACTCTGATGAGGGTGACGTTTACGAAAAAACGGTGAAGCTTTTGGGGCGGCGCCCCGATAAGTTCTATATATACAAAAAGGCGGTTGACGCAAGACGGAAAAGCGATGTGCATTTCGTTTATTCCGTGGCGGTATCTATGGAAAACGAGAAAAAAGCGGCGGAAAGAATAAAAAACGCGCAAGTTTTTTCAGATGAGCTCTATAGTTATCCTCAGCTTAAAAAGAGTATGCAAAAACGCCCTGTGATAGTCGGGAGCGGTCCCGCGGGCACGTTTGCGGCGCTTTTACTGGCTAACGCAGGGGCAAGACCGATTATCTTAGAGCGCGGAAAAAGCGTTGACGAAAGGAAAGAGGACGCTGACAGGTTCTTTTCGGGCGGCGCGCTTTCGGAAAACTCAAACGTTCAGTTCGGCGAGGGCGGTGCCGGAACCTTTTCGGACGGGAAGCTTAACACCGGTACGGGCTCTGCGTATTTAAGAAAGATTCTGGCGGAATATGTCCGCTTCGGCGCGCCGGAGCAGATTCTGTATGAGGCAAAGCCGCATATCGGGACGGACGTTTTATTAAAAATTGCAAAGAACATACGGGCGGAGGTGGAGCGCCTCGGCGGGGAATACCGCTTTTCCGACGCGCTCCGCGATATTGTAACCGAAAACGGGAGCATCAGGGCGGTTTTGGCGAACGAAAGGATTGAGACCGACACTGTTATTCTGGCGCTCGGTCACAGTGCGAGAGATACGTTCGGCATGCTCTGCGGAAGAAATGTCGCCATAATACAAAAGCCCTTCTCGGTCGGCGTGAGAATAGAGCATCTTCAGGAGAAGATAAATTCAATACAGTACGGGCGTTTTTCAGGGCACGTCAATCTCCCTCCGGCGGACTATAAATTCGGCGGGGACTGCTATAGCTTCTGCATGTGCCCGGGAGGGTACGTCGTCGCCTCTCAAAGCGAAAATAACTCAATAGTGACAAACGGAATGAGCTATTTTAAAAGAGACGGAATAAACGCAAACAGTGCTCTTTTGGTAAATGTGGACGGGAGGGATTTCGGAGACGGAGTTTTTGACGGCGTAAGGTATCAGGAAAAATTGGAGCGCGCGGCATATAACCTGACGGGCTCGTTTGCCGCACCGTGCCAGAAGCTTTCGGATTTTTCCCGGAACGTGAAAACAACGGCGTTCGGCAGTGTTTTGCCGACATACAGACCCGGCACGGAAAAGGAAAACATAAGAAAAATTCTTCCGGAGAGGATATCTGAAAATATTTTATCCGGGCTTAAAAGTGTGAACGAAAAAATGCAGGGATTTTTTGATCCGGACGCGGTTATTACCGCTCCGGAAACAAGAAGCTCGTCCCCGGTCAGAATAGTAAGAGATAAGGAAAGCCTGGAATCTATAACCGTCCGCGGGCTTTACCCGTGCGGCGAGGGCGCGGGCTATGCCGGAGGAATCATGTCCGCCGCGGCGGACGGCATAAGATGTGCCGAAAAAATAGTTAAAAAAATCAATGGTGAGGTGTAAAAATGGACGGTATTGAAAAAAGCGCATACCAAATAGCAGCGGAGCTTATGGAAACGGCAAAGGGCGGGGAGATACTCATTGTCGGCTGCTCCACGAGCGAGGTCGAGGGCGAGAAGATAGGCACCGCGTCCGACATATCGGCGGCGGAAGAAATATATAACGGCATAAAAAAAGCGGCTGATGAAAAGCATGTTTTCATCGCCGCACAGTGCTGCGAGCATTTAAACAGGGCATTGATAGTGGAAGAGGAGCTCGCAAAAAGGGAACGCCTTGAAAAAGTCAACGTCCGCCCGGTGAAAAAAGCCGGAGGATCCTTTGCAACGGTCTGCTATGAAAAATTTTCTTCGCCCTGCGCGGTTGAATTTATCAGGGCGGATTTCGGGATGGATATTGGGCTCACGCTCATCGGAATGCATCTAAAGCATGTTGCGGTGCCCTACAGAACAAAGACCGATAAAATCGGCAAGGCAAAGGTCAACTGCGCGAGAACAAGGCTTAAATATATAGGCGGACCGAGAGCGGAGTATATTTAAAGCTTTTCTTCTCCGCGCTGAACGGCGACAACTCCGGAGCGGACGATTTCTTCGATTCCGAAGTCCTTAAGCATTTCGGTGAGTGCGGCAATCTTGTTTTCGTCGCCGGTTATTTCGAGCGTTATCGTGTTTTTCGACACGTCAACCGCCTTTGCACGGAAAATATCGGAAACCTGAATCACCTGGCTGCGCGTCTCGGAGTCGGCTTTTACCTTTATAAGGACGTGGCTGCGCTCTATAAATGTGCCGGGATTGAGAAGCTTTGCCCTTATAACATTGGGATTACGGCTTATTGAAAGAGCAATCTCATCGGTATATTCGGAGTCGGAAACTATGGTGATTCTTGAATACTGCTCGGATTCTGTCACACCGACGGCGAGAGAGTCAATATTGCACCCTTTTTCGCCGAGCACAGAAATGACGTCGGAGAGCACTCCGGGATCGTTTTTTACAAGAATCGAGAATGTATGTTTCATGGCTGTTTTCTCCTGTCGTTTTTTTATATTTTAACACAGAAAAGAGAAAAAAGCAAGAAAGGAGGGCGGACTTTTGAATAAAAAAGATGCGGCTTTGATTTTTTTACTTATATTTGTGTTCTTGCTTGCATTTATTTTAAGCACGGCATTAAAAAAAGAAGGAACGCGGGCAGAAATTTATTCAGACGGCGCTCTTCTGGGCTCGTATCCGCTTTCCGAGGATAAAAGCATTGACATTTCGGGAAAAAACAAGGTCACGGTAAAAGACGGCGGGGTCTATATGGAGTCGGCGCTTTGCCCGGATAAGATATGCGTTAAGACAGGAAAGATAAAAAACAAGGGGGAGGAGATAGTCTGCCTTCCGAATAAATTGGTGATAAAGATTAAGTGAGGGCGTTTTATGCGAAAAACTGCATATATAGGGGTATTCTCTGCGCTTGCGGTCGTTTTGGGATATCTTGAAAACATGATACCGCTTCCCGTGAATATTCCGGGGGTCAGGATCGGGCTTTCGAATATATGTATAATAACGGCGCTTTATATGCTGGGCGCGCCGGCGGCTTTTTTTGTTGCGCTTATAAAGGCTTTGGTCTGCGGCACTCTTTTCTGGGGCATGCAGGGAGCGGTTTATGCTCTTTTCGGGACGATGCTTTCATTTGCTGTTATGATTGCCTTAAGAAAGCCGGGAGTGTTTTCGCCTGTCGGCGTGAGCGCTTTGGGAGCGGTGTTTCACAATTACGGTCAGCTTGCGGCGTTATATCTTTTCACCGGAAGCTTTTCGGTTATTTATTACATGAGCGTTCTAGGGCTTTCCGGCGTTCTTATGGGTGCGCTTACAGGCGCAATCTCGCTTACGATGATAAAAAGAATTGATAAAACAAAAAAATAATAAAAAATGCTTGCATTTTCATGAATTATGGTGTATAATAAGTTTTACGCCGGTGTGTTGGAATTGGCAGACGAGGTGGACTCAAAATCCATTGGTAGCAATACCGTGCGGGTTCAAGTCCCGCCACCGGCACCATATCGAGTGTTCATAACGTGTATGAAGTTATGAACACTCGATTTTTTGTTTTTATGCCATTTTAGTTGTTC
>CAKSNL010000003.1 GCA_934476235.1 uncultured Clostridia bacterium
CAAGGAAAATGACAGCTCCCTTTAGCAAGGGAGCCTTTAAAGCCCTCCTTGCTAAAGGAGGGTGGATCGAAGAGCCGGGAGGATTTTTCGGGAGGGTCACGAAAAACGTGTGCAACCCCGGGCGGTCGATTCATGAATCGACCCTACGGTGCATTGACGAAAATGGGTGCGGAAATCCGTAGGGGTTGCCATCCTTGGCGACCCAAAATGTACGGCGGGCAATTCGTGAATTGCCCATTTTAAAATACAAAAAAAGCGTATCGCATATCCCAGATTCCTATAAGGATGTTTCCTTATAAGGTCGGATTGCATCTGCTATACACAAATTGACCCTCCGACAGATTTTTGAAAATCTGTCGGAGGGTCTTATATACATTTGGCGGAATCAATGCTTCTAAAGTCGCATGATGATAAAATGATTTTTGCCATTAACATCACTCCTTTATCCTTATTCCTGCTTTGCTTTTATCGTTTTCAAGGAGGATATTAACATCCTGCGTATTGCACCGCAATCATTTTGAATAGATTTGTATGTTGTTTCTTCAATACAACCCGTTTCAAATAAAAGCTCAAGCCAATACTCTGTTTCGTAGCATTCTTTCTCTGCAATTTCAAGTTTAGATATAAAATCTTTTGTACCTTGTGCATATTGCGCTTCGTGAATGTTCGCACCAACGGAAGTACCGGAACGGAGCAGCTGATTTATTATCACCGTTTCTCTGTGTTCTGCCTTCATATTACGGCAGAGGAAAACAATATTTTTTGCAAAATCCTTTGCTTTATCCCTTAAAATGCTGTTTGACATAATATAACCTCTGCCAATATTATATAACAAAACTGACTGTTTGTCAATTTGTATTCCGACTTCGTCGGAGTGATATTATCGCTTACGCGACAGTGATATTAAAGCTTACTGCTTTAGTGATATTTTATTCGCCTCTGAAACTCGCACAGCGAATAAAACTCAGCACAAGCTGAATATCACTGCAAAGCAATAGAACTCGCCGCAGGCGAATAAAACTGCCCAACTTCCTTATGGGAAGTTGGGCTATGCGATACGCCTTTTTTCTTTATTAATACATTCCCATGCCGCCCATGTCGGGTGAAGCGGGAGCTGCCGGTGCCGGAGGCTCCGGAATATCGGTCACGAGGCTCTCGGTCGTAAGAACCATTGCCGCGATGGAAGCCGCGTTCTGAAGCGCGCTTCTTGTAACCTTTGCCGGGTCAACGATACCCGCGTTGATCATGTTTACATACTCGCCTGTAAGAGCGTTATAGCCGATGCCGGGCTCTCTGGACTCAACCTCGTTCGCTATAACCGCGCCCTCAAGACCCGCGTTTTTCGCGATCTGCTTAAGAGGCTCGGAAAGTGCGGAAAGAACAATCTGAGCACCGGTCTTCTCGTCGCCCGAGAGAGTATTTACAAGCTCGCTTACCGCCTTGGAAGCCATGATATATGCCGTTCCGCCGCCGGGCACGATGCCCTCTTCAACCGCCGCCTTGGTAGCCGCCAAAGCGTCCTCGATACGAAGCTTGCTCTCCTTCATCTCTGTCTCGGTTGCAGCGCCGACCTTGATAACGGCAACACCGCCGGAAAGCTTGGCAAGACGCTCCTGGAGCTTCTCCTTATCGAATTCGCTCGTTGTGGTCTCAATCTGAGCCTTTATCTGATTGATTCTGTCAGCGATAGCGCTCTTGTCGCCGAAGCCGTCAACGATTATGGTGTTCTCCTTTGTAATCTTGACCTGCTTAGCACGGCCGAGCATTTCAACGGTCGCTTCCTTAAGCTCAAGACCGAGCTCCTCGCTTACGACCTGACCGCCGGTGAGGATTGCGATATCCTGAAGCATTTCCTTTCTTCTGTCGCCGAAGCCGGGAGCCTTAACGCCTGCGCAGCGGAAGGTTCCTCTTATCTTGTTGACAAGGATGGTTGCGAGAGCTTCGCCCTCGATGTCCTCAGCGATGATAACAAGGCTCTTGCCGCCCTGAACGATCTGCTCCAAAAGGGGAAGAACCTCCTGGATGTTTGTAATCTTCTTATCGGTAATCAAGATCATGGGATCGTCATAAACGACTTCCATTTTCTCGGTATCGGTTACCATGTAGGGGGAGATGTATCCTCTGTCGAACTGCATACCTTCAACGACTTCGCTGTAGGTCTCGGCAGTCTTGGACTCCTCAAGCGTTATAACGCCGTCGGAGGAAACCTTCTCCATAGCGTCCGCGATGAGCTCGCCGACAGACTCGTTGGCTGCGGAGTTAGCCGCAACTCTTGAGATGTCCTCCTTGCCGGATACCTTAACGCTTGACGCCTTGATGGATTTAACCGCCGCGTCAACCGCCTTTGCGATACCGGACTTAACGATCATGGGGTTAGCGCCCGCAGCGATGTTGCGAAGCCCCTCTCTTACAAGAGCCTGAGCCAAAAGAGTTGCGGTGGTCGTGCCGTCGCCGGCAACGTCATTTGTCTTTGTGGCAACCTCTTTAACAAGCTGAGCACCCATGTTCTCAAACGGAGATTCAAGCTCGATCTCCTTTGCAATCGTCACACCGTCATTGGTGATTAAGGGTGCGCCGAACTTCTTATCCAAAACAACGTTTCTTCCCTTGGGACCGAGCGTGATCTTTACGGTGTCCGCAAGGGTATTGATACCTTTTTCAAGGGCTTTTCTGGCATCTTCGCCGTATTTAATCTGTTTAGCCATTAAAAATTCCTCCTTAATTATTCAACTACGGCGAGAACTTCGCTCTGCTTTAAGATAGTGTACTCTACGCCGTCAAATTTAACTTCCGTTCCGGAATATTTGCTCACGATGATCTTGTCGCCGACCTTAACTTCCATCTCGACGCGGTGACCGTTCTCGACTGCGCCGGGTCCGACTGCGATAACTTCGGCAACCTGGGGCTTCTCTTTTGCGCCCGCGGTGAGAATAATGCCGCTTTTGGTGGTCTCTTCCGCTTCAGTCATTTTTACAACTATTCTGTCTGCCAATGGTTTGATATTCATACTGACTACCTCCAAATTAATTAACTTAGCACTCGTGCACTTTGAGTGCTAACAGGATATATATTACTCAAAAAGGGGAAATTAGGCAAATGCTGCATAGGACGAAAAACGGAAAATAAATCAAATTATCTCTTTCTATCTTCAAAATGCTCCTTTTTACTATTATTTTCTTTTGTTTTGACATAGCGGGTGCCGCACGGAAATAGTATATTACGAAAGGGTGTGTTAATATGTCAAAAAGATATATAATACTGGGCGCTTTGTCACAGTCGGGCGGGCGCGGGGTCGCCTCAGTGTCGGACTCTGAGGTCACGGTGAGCATAACGGGAACCGACGACGAGATGGAGCTTTACTTTCTCTCGGGCGGCGCGTCCGGGGAGAGGATAGACGCGGGGAGAATCCGCGGGGGCTATGCAAAAAGCTTTGAAATGAGGGAGGAGGACTTAAAAAGGATCGACACGGTAATACTTGAAAAAAACGGCGAACCGGTCTTATTCGGCTCCGTTTTGCCGTTCGGACCGGATACGGGCGGAAAAATAAAGAAAAAGAGTGATGAAAAGAAGGATAAAAAGCTTTCGCCCTTAGGGTATGACGACGGGTTTTCCTGGCTCAAAATCGAGGACGGACGCTTTGCCGAAAACTGCCCGATGATAAGGCACATATTTTTAAACATCGGCGTTATCGGAAGGATAAACGAGGCGGGATACTATTATTACGGAAGAAACGGCGAAAAAAGCGCCGTGGCGATTCCCTCGCCCGGGAAAAAGAGCAATCCCTTTGCCCATATTGCCGAGTGCGCGCGCTACATAAACGGGTTCTGGACCGTCGGCGCGGACAAAAAGGAAAGATGTTTTTATTCTTTGATTGATTAATACTTGATTTTTTATGCAAAATGATTTATAATTATACTTATAAAGCCAATACAGGAGGATAATATTATGGAAGAAAAAGAAATACTTACGGAAAATAAGGACTCTCTTAAGATATCGGACGAGGTTATTGCCGTTATAACAGGCGTTGCGGCAAGCGAAACGGAGGGCGTTTTTTCCGTCGGCACGGGAAGCTTTGCGTCCGGCTGGACGGAGCTCCTCGGCGGCAAGAAAAACAACGCCAAGGGAATAAAAGTCGTTATGGGCGAGGGCACGGTTTCAATCGAGATTCAGCTCGTGGTTAAATACGGCGTGAGAATAACGGACGTTGCATCATCCGTTCAGGAGAACGTTAAGAACGCCGTTGAGGAGATGACCGGCTTCACCGTGGAAAAGGTTGACGTTAAGGTCGCGGGAATAAAGACTGCTCCGGAGAAAAAGACCGAGAGCGCGGAAAAAGAAGATACCAAAGATAAGGCGTGAGGATATGGTAAGGATTGCGGTTGCCGCAAACAAAGAAAAAGAGGGAGCGGACATACTGGCTGAAAAAATAGTTTCCGAATTTCCCGAAAACTGCTTTATCGCCTCCGGAAACGAGAGGGCGGACGCGGCGGTCATTTTGGGCGGCGACGGGACGATTTTATCGGCGGTGCGCCGTTTTCCGGACGTGCCGCTTCTGGGAATCAATTTCGGCACGATAGGGTATATGACGGCGGTGGAAAAGGACGACGCGCTTTCTTCGGTCAAAAGGGTCATAGATAAAGACTATTCGGTTGAGGAGCGCATGATGCTCTCGGTCCGCCTTTTAAGAGATTCCTGTGTGATAGCCGAGTGGAACGCGTTAAACGACGGCGTTTTGTCGCGCAGCGAAAGGGTGATATCGCTCTCTGAATATTTCGGCGGCGAAAAGGTCTATTCCTTCACCGGCGACGGGGTGATAATCGCAACGCCGACGGGGTCGACGGCGTATTCCCTCTCGGCGGGGGGACCGGTTGCGCCTCCAGATATGAATGTGATTTTATCGACGCCGGTGTGCCCCCATTCGATACAGATCCGCCCGCTTATCGCGCCGGATAACGCCGTGATAAGACTGTGCGTGAATAACACTGCGGGAAACACCGGACTTTTGATTGTTGACGGGCAGAAAAATGCGCATCTTTTGCCGGGCGACGAGGTAATTTTTGAAAAGTCAGAAAGAAGCGCAAAGCTCATTTGCCTTGAAAAGAAAAATTTTTACGATATATTAAGGTACAAACTGTCCGGCGCGGCTGGCGAATAACAAAGGAGAATAAAAAATGAGAGCTATAAGACAAAACGCGATATTAAAGCTTGTCGCGGAGAGCGAAATACAGACTCAGGAGGAGCTGTCCGAGAGACTGCGCACCTTGGGCTACGATGTGACGCAGGCGACTGTTTCCCGCGATATTAAGGAGCTCAGGTTAGTTAAGGTGAAAAACGACAAGGGCACAGTGTGCTACCGGGCGGACAATAAGACCGATTCGGGCGACGTGGAGCAGCGCCTGCGCTCGATATTAAAGCACAGCATGGTGTCCGTCGATTCGGCGGAAAATGACGTTGTGATAAAAACCCTCCCGGGTGTTGCACAGGCAGCAGCCGCCGCGATTGACGCGATGCATTGGGGCGATATCGTGGGCACGATCGCCGGGGACGACACGATACTCATGATAACGCGCTCGGCATCCTGCACAGCGGACGTTATTGACAAGCTTAAAAGGATATAAAAATGCTTAAAAAATACATAGGAACAAGGGATTTTTACAAAACTGTGCTGCTTATCGCCGTGCCCATCATGATACAGAACGGCTTTACAAACCTTGTAAACATGGTGGATAACGTAATGGTCGGACGGGTCGGGACGGACGAGATGAACGGCGTCGCGATAGTCAACCAGCTTCTTTTGATATACAATCTTTCCGTGTTCGGAGGGCTCTCCGGCGCGGGGATTTTCACGTCGCAGTTTTTCGGGAAGAACGATTCGGACGGCGTTAAAAACGTTTTCAGAATAAAAATATTTATCTCAGCCGCGATATTTATAATCGGAACGGCGATACTTTATTTTTTCAGGGGACCTTTGATAATGTCCTTCCTTCACTCGGGCGGCGTTACGGGAGATATTGACAGGACCTTTGCCTTTGCCGAAGGATACATTAAAATAATGCTCATCGGGCTTTTGCCCTTCACCGTGAACCAGTGTTATACCAGCACGATGAGGGAGATAAGCGAAACGCTTCCGCCGATGTATGCGGGCGTTTTGGCGGTATGCGTGAATCTTTCGCTCAACGCGGTTCTGATATACGGGCTATTGGGCTTTCCGGCGCTCGGCGTCATCGGAGCGGCGATCGCAACGGTCATTTCGCGCTTTGCCGAGTGCATATTTACATTTATCTATGTTAATGTTAAAAAAGAGAAAAACGCTTTTGCTCACGGCGTGTTTTACCGTTTTCATATTCCGGCAAGGCTTATAAGGGACACGTTTTTGACAGCGCTTCCCTTAATGGTGAACGAAATGCTCTGGTCAGGAGGGATGACGATGCTTGCCCAGTGCTACTCGGTAAGGGGGCTGGCAACGGTCGGCGCGGTCAGCATTACGAACACGGTCGTGAATTTGTTTAACATTGTTTTCATCTCGCTCGGGACGAGCATTTCAATCATAGTCGGGCAAAAGCTCGGCGCGGGCAAGCTTTCCGAGGCGAAGGACACGGACAATAAGCTCATCGCCTTTTCGGTTGCGGCGTCAGTCGCTGTCGCGCTTTTGATGGCGGCGACCTCGCCCTTTTTCCCGAGGATATACAATACCACAGAGGAGGTAAAGCTCCTGGCGAGGGACTTTATACTGATAGGCTCACTTTTAATGCCGTTTGACGCGTTCATGAACGCTGCGTATTTCACGCTCCGAAGCGGAGGAAAAACCGGCATCACCTTCATTTTTGACAGCGGCTATGTCTGGGCCATAGCGGTGCCTATAGCTTTCATCCTTTCAAGGTTTACGTCGCTGCCTCCGGTGAAGCTTTACTTTTTCTGCCAGCTTCAGATGGCGTTTAAGGCGCTTATCGGCTATTTCTTTGTCAAGAGCGACATGTGGATGGTCAACATGGTAAAGGACGAATAGCATGGAGATAATAGCAAGAATAAGAACGAGGTTCCCCGGGAAATTCGGCGTTCCGCGCCAGAGCGGAATGACGGACGATGAGGCGCTTGTCGTTTTCGAGAAAAAGTACAGGGTGGACGCGGCGCTTTCCGGAATCGGGGAGTACTCGCACCTTTGGCTCATCTGGGAGTTTTCACAAAATAAGAAAGAGGGCTTTTCGCCGACGGTGAGACCGCCGAGGCTCGGCGGGAACAGGCGCGTCGGCGTTTTCGCGACAAGGTCAAGCTTCCGCCCGAATTCGCTCGGGCTTTCCTCCGTCCGCCTCTTAAGGGTGGAAAAATCGGAAAAGCTCGGCACATATTTGGTTGTTTCCGGAGCGGACATGGCGGATAACACGCCGATATTTGACATTAAGCCCTATATCGCGTACACAGACTCCCATCCGGACGCGAAATGCTCCTTTGCCGACACGTTCGCAGACTTTAAGGCAGCGGTTGACTTTGAGGAGAGCACGCTATCTGCCATCGGGGAGGAAAAAGAGGCGCTTCGCCGTGTGCTGGAGGCAGATCCCCGCCCGTCATATCATAAGGACGGCAGGGTCTACAGTTTTGAGTACGCGTCATTAAGAATAAAATTCAAGTCGGATAACGGAAGGATAACCGTTATCGGCGCAGAAAGGTTAAAGGAGGAATAAAATTATGGAAAAATACGCTTGGAAGGGCATGATAAAAGAGGGCATGATTGATGAGTACGTCCGCCGTCACAACGAGATATGGCCCGAAATGGTGAAGGTGTTAAAGGACGCCGGAATAAAAAATTACACCATCTGGAACACTGGGTGTGAGCTTTTCGGCTACTATGAGTGCGAAAAAGGGGTCGATTATGCCGCAAAGGTGCAATCCGAAAGCCCCGTGGTGGACAAATGGAACGAATACATGAAGGATATTTTAATAATGGAGCCGGACCCCGAGACCGGCGCGCAGCCGCTTCTTAAAAAGGTCTTTTCGCTGGATTGAGAGGTGGGCTTATGAAAAAAGTATTTGCACTTTTGCTTTCCGCTGTTTTAGCCGTTTCGCTTTCGGGCTGCGGAAAAAAAGAGGTTAACTACGCTAAAGAGCCCGAGGTTATAGAAACCGAGCGCGGAGCGTGGGACGGTAACACCTATAAGGGCGGATTTACGGACATTTCGTTTGCCCTTCCCGACGGGTGGGAGATACTCACCGATGACGAGATAAAGGAAGTTTCCGGCGAGCCCGAGGGCATCACCTACGACATGATGTGCCAGAAAAGCTCGACAGGCTCGGTCGTTACCGTGCTCTATGAGGAGCTTTTAAAGACATCGGCGACCGCCAGGATAACCGAGGAGGAGTACGCAAAGAGCGTGGCGGATAATCTTTACAACATGGGATTCTCCGTTTCCGACCCGGACGAAATGGAGTTAGGGGACCACACCTACACATATATCAGCGCTTACGGCGAGGGCGGAGGCATGACTGTCAACCAGTATTCGCTCGTGAGAAAGGAACAGGGTTATATGATATCCGTTATCGTGACCGCGTCCAACGGCGACGATGCCGAGGAAATATTAAAGAGGTTCTCGTGATGAAAAAAAAGCTACTTTCGGGCACCGACATTTATGTTTCCGATATTGCGCTCGGGACCGACGTGTACGGGCTTGACCTTTCGGAGAGCGAGTCATTCGCCATGATGGACGAATATATTGCGCTCGGCGGAAACGTAATAGATACCGCGAAAATGTACTCTGACTGGGCACCGGGCGAAAGGTCAAGGAGCGAAAAGCTCATCGGGCGCTATCTTAAGGCGCGGGGCAACCGGCATGGGCTTGTGATATCGACCAAGGGCGCACATCCCGAGGTCGGGCATATGGACGAGCCGAGGCTCTCAAAATCCGACATCCGCTCCGACATGGAGGCAAGCCTTACTCATCTGGGCGTCGATTACGTGGACATTTACTGGCTACACCGCGACCATAAGACGGCGGATATCCCCGAGATTGCCGAAACGCTTTCGGAGCTTGTGCGCGAGGGGAAGACCCGTTATATCGGGCTTTCCAACTGGACGGCGGAAAGGATAAAGGCGTTTAACGGCTATGCCATAGAGCACTCGCTTGAAAAGGTCGTATCAAGCCAGATACAGTACAGCGCCGCAGCAGCGGTGAAGGAGAATAACGACCCCACGCTTGTTTTGATGGACGAAACAGAGTACGCCTTTTATAAAGAAACGAAAATGCCCGTGTTCGCCTTCGCGGCGCAGGCAAAGGGCTTCTTTCAGAAAATGGAGGCTGGAGGCGAGGCGGCGCTTTCTGAAAAAGCGAGGGCGCGCTATTTATCGGACGATAACCGCGCAAGGTTTTTAAGAGTGTCCGAGGTCGCAGCTATGCACGGCGTGTCCGCGGGCGAGGCGGCGCTTGCCTCGCTCATCTTAAACCCGGATTTTGAGGTTATTCCGATAGTAGGCTGCAAAAATACATCTCAGCTTGAGGACACGGTAAAGGCGGCGGATTTAAAATTATCCGAAGATGAAATAGATTATATAAAAAGGGCTCGGTGAAAGCCCTTTTTTATGCTTTTTTAGTCTTTACTTTTGTTGCATTTTGTGGTAAAATATCGGAATATGGAGGAATAATGAATGGACAGATTTTTGATTTTTCTTGATATTGACGGAACAATTTTTGACGGACGGCAGGTAAGCGACAGAGTAAAGAAGGCTATCGGGGACGCAAGAAAAAAAGGGCACAAGGTCTTCATCAACACCGGCAGGTCGTACGGAAATATACCCGATGACATAAAGTCGGTTGAGGTTGACGGGTTTGTGACAGGGCTCGGCACCGCGGTGATGTATGATGGCAAGGTCATAAGAAGCTGTACGATGGAAAAGGAGAGGGCGAAAGAGCTGGCTTCCTATTTACTTGAAAGAAAGCTCCGTTCCTGCTTTGAGTGCGAGGACGGGTCGGTCTTTATGAATGAGGATTCGGAAAGAGACTTAAAAGAGCCTGACGAGCTTGACGGGAGGTTTTCGGATGTGAGAATCTCCAAATTCACGGTGTTTGACGAGTTGGATGATGACGATATAAAGTTTTTGGAGCAAAATTTCACGGTTTTTAAATACGAAAACTACTCCGAGGGCGTGAAAAAAGGCTATTCCAAGGCAAAGGGAATGGAAATCGCCGGAAACTTTTTGGGCGTCGGCCGCGATCATATGATGGCGATCGGCGACAGCATGAACGACTTTGACATGATAGAATATGCCGGGCTTGGCGTTGCAATGGGCAACTCGGATATAAGCCTTAAGAAAAAGGCGAAATACATAACGGAGACGGTGAAAAAGGACGGCGCCGCTCTTGCTATCGAAAAATATATTCTCGGAAGGTGAAAAAATGAAGGGCGCTTATAAATACATAAAACCTTTCTTTCTGTGGGTTTTGCTGGCGCTTGTTCTGGGCGCGGCGACCGGGGTTGTCGGCGCCGTTTTTCATAAGACAATAGCGTATGTTACCGCGCTGAGGGAGAAAAATGAGTTTTTATTATATTTTCTTCCGCCCGCGGGCATAATTATTACGGCGCTTTATTCGCTCTCGCACGATAAATTAACGACAAACGCGGTCATCGCGTCGATAAGGGAGGGAAAGGCGGTTTCGCCCTTAATGGTTCCCTTTATCTTTATCGGCACGGCGCTGACGCATCTTACCGGCGGCTCTGCCGGGCGCGAAGGCGCGGCGCTTCAGATAGGCGGCGGCATGGGCGCGTCGCTCGGAAAGCTCATCAAAGCGTCGCCCGAGATGACGGGGGTTTTGACCGTCGCGGGAATGGCTGGCGCTTTCTCGGCGATATTCACAACTCCGGTGACGGCGGCGGTATTCGCGATTGAGGTCGTCACGGTCGGACACATGCGCTATTTTCAGCTGATGCCCTCTATCATATCAAGCATAACGGCGTACGGCATAACGCGCCTTATGGGAAACGAAAGGCTTTATTACGGCTCGGTCGCTTTCCCGGAGGCGGAGGCGCTTCCCCTTTTGAAGGTGTTCGTAATCGCGATCGCGGTGTCTTTAATGAGCTCGCTTTTTTGCGTGGCGCTTCATAAAACGGAAAAATTCATGACCGGGAAAATTCCGAACGCGTATTTAAGAGCATTTGCCGGCGGTCTTTCGGTCGTTTTGCTGACTCTTTTACTGGGAACAAGGATGTTTAACGGCGCGGGCATGGACACAATCAGTGTCATGCTCTCGGGCGATAAGGCAAAGGTTGCCGCGGTTCTTTCGGGATTTTTTGCACTGTCGTTTTTAATAAAAACGGTCATGACGGCGCTTACCGTCGGGTCCGGCTTCAAGGGCGGAGAGATAGTGCCCGCGTTCTTCGTGGGAACAACGCTCGGCGCGCTTTTGGGGCTTATAACGGGAATAGACCCGTCGGCTTCGGCGGCGCTCGGAATGGTCGGAATGTTTTCGGGGATAACTAACTGCCCCATGGCTTCCATAATTTTGGGGTGCGAGCTTTTCTCCTCTGACGGCATGATATTTTACACTCTTACCGTTGCAGTCGGATTCATCATGTCGGGCAGATTCGGGCTTTACGAAAGTCAGAGACTTGTATATCAGAAATACGGAGTAGGCAAAGAAAGATGAAACGCAGCACCGATTCCTATCGGTCTTGCAAAGATGAGCAACGGGGCAGACTGACGGAAAATGACAATAATGAGCGCAGTGTAAGAAAGCCAAACCAAATAAAGGTCATCGCGTGGTTCGGTCTTTTAATCTATGCGCTCTTTTTCTACGGAAAGGGAGAAATAATTCCGCCGGGCGAAGGCGAGGCGGCGATGTATTCGATTGACGTCGGGCAGGCGGATTCAACGTTTTTCATATTTCCGGACGGGAGAAACCTCCTCATCGACTCGGGAGAGGAGGACTCCGGCGTGAGGGTCGCCGGGGTTTTGGAGAGCCTCGGCGTCGGGAAAATCGACGCGGTGATACTGACCCATCCGCACAGCGACCATATCGGCGGGCTTATCAGGGTGCTGGATAGGTTTGACGCGGACATTTTGTACATGCCGGAATGTGAATGTGATACCTACATATATAAAAGGGTGATGCGGGCGGTAGAAAATAAAGGGATACCGACCGAGTATCTTTCCGACGGGGACTGGTTTTACGGGGAGGACTATACCGCGGCAGTCCTTTCTCCGGGTGACGGGGAGTATGATGATGAAAACGAGTACAGTATCGTTTTGAAGATCGATTACGGCAGCGTGTCGTACCTTTTAATGGGCGATGCGGACGAGAAAATAGAAAATGAGCTTTTGGAAAAACACGGCGATGAGCTTTCGTGCACTGTCTTAAAGGTTGCGCACCACGGGAGTGCAACATCGTCGTCCGAGGAGTTTTTGGACGCGGCATCTCCCGAAATCGCGGTCATTTCGGCAGAGGATTCACCCGCGGCGGATCTGCCCTCGGAAAGAACCGTCGCGCGGCTTTCGCGCCGCGGGATAAAGATGCTCATGACCGGCAAGGACGGCAATATAGAGCTTTTAACGGACGGAGAAAATATCGATATCAGAACATCCGAGAAAAGAATTAAAAATAAATTATTAAAAACGGTTGACAAACACATCGGCATGTGATAACATAGTATTAAATACTATGTTATCTTTTTAGGAGGTGGCAATATGCCGTTTGTTAAAAGCTTCAACGGACAGTCCCTGGGTGAGGAGATTGCCAACGGTGTTTCGCACTGCGTCGGCGCTCTTTTGGCGATTGCGGGCACTGCCGTTTTGGTCGTGCGCGCCGCGATGCATAGTACGCCGGTAGGGGTGGTGAGCGCGTCGCTTTACGGCGCAAGTCTTATACTGCTTTACTGTTTTTCAACGCTTTACCATGCAATAACCGCGGAAAAGGCAAAGCGCGTTCTGCAGATATTTGACCATTGCTCAATCTACCTTCTCATCGTCGGGAGCTATATTCCGATAAGCCTTGTCATGATAGGGCAGATGTGCCAAAAGCCCGCGCTCGGGTGGACGATTTTCGGAATCAACGCGTTCTGCATGGTTCTGGGCGTGCTTTTAAATTCGCTTGACTTAAACAAGTACAAAAAGATTGCGCTTATATTAAACATCTTAATGGGCTGGCTCATCATTTTCAGCATTAAGTATGTTTTTGAGGTGTCGGGCGTCTCCGGTCTCGTCTTTTTGGTGCTCGGCGGCGTTTTGTACACGCTCGGAGTCATTTTCTACAAGATGAAAAAAGTTAAATACATGCATTTCATCTGGCACATTTTCGTGCTCGGCGGAAGCATAATGCACTATTTCTTCATTTTGTTCTACTGCTATCCGATAAAATGACAGGGGTGAGGCGGTCTTTTCCAAGGTGTGCCGAAAGGCACACCTTTAGCTGTTCGCCGTTTCTTAAACGGGCAATTCTTGAGGATCGACCCTGCGGGGTACAGTGGCGTAGTGGGTGTGAATGTAAACGGGAGGATGAGGACATCCTCCCCTACGGTGCACTAACCGTATGCGCGGAAAAACGCAGGGTTTGGCATCCTTGACAAACCGCATGCACCGAAAACAAAAGACCGGATTAAAAGCAATCTTTAAATAACGCCTTCGGCGTTAATTTTTTTTAAATTTTTCCGATTTCCTTTGACACGGAGTCTTTATTTTAGTATACTGTAAGAAAAGGCGCATATACTTACATAAAGGAGCTTATTAACTATGAACATCTGCGTATTCGGAGCAGCCTCCGACAGAATTGACAAAGCATATATTGACTCGGCGTTCCTCGCGGGGGAATTGATCGCGCTGCGCGGTCATTCGCTCGTTTACGGTGCGGGCAGTACCGGGCTCATGGGAGCCGCGGCGCGCGGGGCAAGGGCGCACGGCGGCTATGTTTACGGAGTTATCCCGTCATTTTTCAACGATATCGGAACGGAGATTGTTTTCTCCGACTGCTCGGAGCTTAAATACACTGAAACAATGCGCGAGAGGAAGGCGGAAATGGAGGAACGGGCGGATGCGTTTTTGGTTCTGCCGGGAGGAATCGGCACGTTCGAGGAGTTTTTCGAGATACTCACGTTAAAGCAGCTGGGGCGCCACGAAAAGCCGATCGCGGTGTTCAACTCGGAAGGGTATTACGATTCGCTTTCCGACATGATGGATCAGACAGTTATAAAAAAATTCGTGCCGGAGTACACGAAGGATATCTATAAGGTGTCGGACAGTTTAGAGGAGCTTTTTGACTATATGGAGACCGACCCGAGAGAAAAGGTCGACACCTTAAAGCTTAAATATTAAAAAGGGTCTTTAGACCTTTTCTGCGTCCGCATCGGAATGATTGAAAGATTAAGATATGGCGGGTGCCGGATTAAACGGGTGCGGTCGATTCATGAATCGACCCTACGGTGCATAGGCGTAGTGGGATGCGAATGTAAACGGGATGTCGGGGACGCCATCCCCTGCGGTGCATAGGCGTAGGGGGTACAGAATTTCGGCGCACACACCCAAACAAAAGACCGGCTCAAAGGCAGTCTGAAAAAAAAATCAGCAGTGAAATTCACTGCTGATTTTTTCTGCTCCATTTTAATAATTGCTTGATTCGTTGATTTCTATAAGGCGCACTATGACGGGGCATAAAATGAGGTTTGCCACGAATTCGATAACAAAATTGATGCCGACAAACGCGGTCACCATATAGCCCGCGGTGTTACCGGAAAATCCCGCAGCGTCAGCCCACGACGTGATCTGATCCATGAAAAATATTTTGCACCCCAAAAGGAATATTCCTGTGTTGACGATGGGGCAAAGAGCCGCCGCAGAAAGCGCCGCTAAAGTTTTGCCGTGCTTTGAAAGCGCGCGGTAGCATGCGCCCGATAAGTATCCCGCGAGGACGCCCTTTACGATGACCGTCGCGACCGTACCGCCGGGGTTTACCGCCATGAACGCCGCCGAATCCGTAATCAAAATGACGAGCGCGCAGATAAATCCCAGCCACGCGCCGGTTTTGGGACCGGACACCGAGGCGCCGACCACGATCGGGACAAGCGCGAGCGAAATCGAGAATGGGAGCACAGAGCGCGACGCTAAGCTCACCAGCTGCAAAATTACAACCAGAGCCGAAAGGAGCGCGGTGAGCACCAATGCCTTTGTGTTAACAGTTTTGTTTTCCATAAAAATACCTCCAAGCTGCTGTTCTAAAACCGATACAGCGCATTTATTTATATCATCCTATAAAATAGGTTGATACCGCCATTATAAGGGGCAAGGTCAGAACGGAAAAGAGAGTCGAAATCGCCACGAGCTCCGAGGCGTACGCCGCGTCCGACCCGTATTTTGCCGCGAAGAGCGCGGCGACCGTTGCCGCGGGGCACGCCGCCGGAATAAGCACGGAGCGTGCAATCAAAGTGTCAACGGGGAATAAAAGCCTCATTCCCGCAACGAGAAATACCGATATCAGCGGAATGAGCACGAGCCTTAAAAGCGAGACAAGGTAGAGGGCGGGGTTAAAAAACGTCGTCCTCCAGTTGACCTTGGCGAGGAACGTGCCCAGAACTATCATGGATAAGGGCGTGTTGAGCGCGGCGATACCGTCCACCGTGTCATTCACAATCACGGGAAGCTCTATCTTAAACAAAAAGAGCAAAAGCGCGATGAGCGTGCCGATGACGCCGGGATTTAAGAAAAGCTCCTTAGCCGACACGCTTTTGATACTGCCCGAATACACTATGACTCCGTGAGTCCAGTAAAAAAACGTGAAAAACGCAAGGTACGCCGAGCCGAAAAACACCCCGTCCGCCCCTAAAACGGAGGAGAGAATGGGAATTGCCATGAACCCGCAGTTTGAATATATTGACGTGAAGATGTTCACCTTATAGCGCCCGGTGTCCTCCTTTTTAAATATCAGCGTGACCAGCACAATCGCGATAATGTGAATCAAAACCGTGAAAAGCGCCGCTATGGAAAGCCCGGACAAAAGCTTCGGACTGTACTCCGGAATCTTTTTCTGATACGAGCTTATTAAAACGCAGGGGGTGACGAGCGCGAGCAAAAGCGCCGTAATGTCCGACACTCCCTTTTCCGAAATCTTTTTAAGCTTTGAAAGCGTGAACCCGACCGCCATGTAAATGAAAATTATGGCGACCTGGTACGATATTTTTACTGCAAGATCCATTTTCCTTCTCCTTATTTGTGGTAGACCTCTCCCGAATTTATCTTGGACGCGCGGTAGAGCTGCTCGGTCAGGATAACGCGCGAAAGCTGATAGGTAAAGGTCATCGGCGAAAAGCTTAGTAAAAAGTCCGCGCGGGACAAAACCTCATCCGAGAGCCCGTGGCTTCCGCCTATGATAAAGTCGATCTCGCCGGTGCCGCCGTCGGCAATTTTTTTTATCTTTTCCGCCAGAGCCTCGCTCGAAATCGCCTCGCCGCAAATTGCAAGGGCGATGACGTACGCCCCGTTCGAAACGCTCTTTAAGATGTTTTTGCCCTCTTTTAAGAGCGCTTTTTCTATCTCCGCTTCGGAAGGCGAGTCGGACTTTGACTCCTCCGAAAGCTCGGTGACCGTTATTTTGTGAAAGCGCGAGAGCCTTTTTTCATATTCCGCAGCGGCTTTTTTGTAAAAATCCTCTTTAAGCCGCCCGACCGTGATGATTTTTATTTTCATTTTTCACACCGCTTGAAGATTCGTGACGATTAACTTGCACCCGTCCGCAATTACGGAGCGCAGGTCCGCGATATCGTCCTCCGAAAGGGCGGGCATTTCGCCCTCTTTTTCTTCGGTGCCGGTTAAGAAAAAGAGCGTGTCGTATATCTCGGAGAGCGACTCATTGTCATCGTCCCCCAAGAACGAAACGCCGAGCGTGAACGCAAGGTCCGACGAGACGTTCCAGAAATTTAATAAAAGAGCGGGGTCAAATTCATCCGTCAGCCCGCCGGCAAAGCTCATCAAAAGAGCAAGGTCGAATGTTAAAGTCTCTTTTAAGCGGATGCCTTTCGCCGCGGCGTACGCGTCAAACACGCCCTCGTCGCGGAAGCAGGCAACATGGTCGCCGTCCTTAAAAAAACCGGAATTGATATCCGTCTGCCATATGGTAAAATAGTCCTTTTCCTCGGTCTCGAAGATAACTTTAAGATATTCTTTCATAATTTTTCTCTCCTTTACATTAACAGTATACCACGGTTTTTGAAACTTCGCAAGGCAAATCGGGGAGAAATTTAGGCAAAAACCTTGAAATTATTTTATTTTCTGATATAATGAGATAAGAAAGGATGAAGAAAATGAAGGGAAATCTCATTATCGGGCAGTCCGGAGGTCCGACCGCGGTCATCAACGCGTCGGTCGCGGGCATTATTTCGGGTGCCTTGAAACAGGGCTTTGACGGGGAGATACTCGGGATGGTTAACGGAATCGAGGGTCTCTTAAAAGAAAATTTCATCGACTTGAAGGAGAGGTTTTCCGATCCTTTGAAAAGAGAGGCGCTTATCAACACGCCGTCGGCATACCTTGGCTCGTGCCGGTTTAAGATGCCGGCTCCGGAGGCGGACTTATCTTTATACGAAAAGGTTTATGAAATCATTAAAAAGCATGATATCAGGTACTTTTTATACATCGGCGGGAACGATTCTATGGATACGGTGTACCGTTTAAGCGAGTATTTCAAGGGGAAGGACTATGAAATAAGCATTGTCGGCGTGCCCAAGAGCATTGACAATGACCTTGCGGGGACGGACCACTGCCCCGGCTACGGCAGCGCGGCAAAATTCATCGCCTCGTCAATCCGCGAAATGGCGATAGATACCTCGGTGTATGATTTAAAGAGCGTTTTGATTGTCGAAATCATGGGAAGAAACGCAGGCTGGCTCACGGCGTCCTCCGTTCTTGCGAGAACCGAGGGGATTACGGCGCCCGACCTTATCTATCTTCCGGAGACCGAATTTAACCCGGAGCGCTTTTTATCAGACATAGGCGAAAAGCTAAAGGAGAAAAACACCGTTATCGCCGCAGTATCGGAAGGGATAAAGGGAGCGGACGGGAAGTATATCTGCGATTCGCTTTCCTCAGGCGCTATAGATAATTTCGGTCACAAATATTTATCGGGCGCGGGCAAGGTGCTTGAAAACATGGTAAGAGAAAGGCTCGGCGTTAAAGCGCGCGCGGTGGAGCTTAACGTGCTTCAGCGCTGCGCCGGTCACTTAAAGAGCGGGTGCGATGTTTCGGAAACTCTTAAAAACGGGGAGGACGCATTTTCAGCGGCGCTTTCCGGAGTTACGGGAATGATGATGGGCTATGTGAGAGTGTCGGACACACCGTACAGCGTTAAAAGCGTGCCTGAAGATATTAAGAACGCGGCTAACGCCGAAAAGGTGATTCCCAAGGAGTGGATAACTCCCGAAGGGAACGATGTTACAGACGAATTTATAAAGTACGCCGCACCGCTTATCGAGGGCGAGTATCACCCCGAGTTTTCGGGCGGGCTTCCGGTGTATATCACAAGAGGATGATAAGAATTGAAAAAAGACGTTTTGGTTACGGTTGTGGGCTCGTCGGACGATGACTCGGACGGGCTTTTGGAGGTTGTCACCCCCGGAAGGTTTTTCGAAAAGAACGGAAAGCAGTATATCATATATGAAGAAAGCGAGCTTACCGGGTTTGCGAGCGGCACGAAGACGACGCTTAAGATAGACCACGGTACTCTCACCATGTCAAGGAATGACAAGAGCGGTACCAATATGGTGTTCGAGAGCGGAAAGACACATCTCGGGCACTATGAAACACCGTACGGGAGCTTTACCGTCAGCACGACGACGGACAGTTTAAATATCGACATGGGCGAAAAAGAAGGCTCCATAAGGGTCAACTATTTCATTGATATAAATAACGTTCCGCAGTCGGAAAATGAGCTTTCCGTTTACGTGCGCGAGGTATGAGGGGCTCATTATACCTTCTCGCCGAAAGGGCGGGGTATCTGCCCTTGATATTTAAAGAGTCCGACGGGGGATTTTACACCGCTTCGGATATCTCCGTGGCGGACGGGGATTTTCTTAAGGCGAAAAAAAGCGGGCGCTTTACGGAGCTTTACCCCTATGACGGATGGTATTTTTCCGAGGCGGAGCGCCTCATAAATTTTCCTTATTATGACGCGCTTTTTAATGAGGATAACGAAAGCCTTTTAAAGCTCTTTACGGGTTTTATGTTTTCCAAAGGTCAGGCGGGGGACGAGGTTTTATTAAACGAAGGGGCGAAAAAAATGCTCCGGAGCGCCGCGCTTTTGGAGGCGGACATGATAAGGGCGAAAATGCGGGGCGACCCTAAGGTTATCTTAAGGCGCTCGGACAAGATTTTGGAGCGCTACTACGATTATTACTATTCGGGCTCAATCGGAAAAAAGAGCGCGGGATATATAAGCCGTGCGGCGGCGGGAGCGTTTTTGTCCGCTCTTTCATCGCTCGGGTTTGACTTTGACAATATTGATTTTAATATAAAATAACGGCAAAAAGGAGAAATGACGCATGAAAAAATTAATGCTTGGAAACGGGGCGGTTGCCCAAGGCGCATACGAAGCGGGAGTGAAGGTCGCAAGCGCATATCCCGGAACCCCGTCAACGGAGATTATGGAGTGTATGGCAAAAACTGCCTGTCCGCATGTTGAGTGGGCGCCCAATGAAAAGGTCGCTCTGGAAACGGCTATCGGCTCGTCAATGGGCGGCGGAAGGGCAATCTGCGCCATGAAGCACGTCGGCTTAAACGTCGCGGCGGACCCGCTTTTCACAGCGGCGTACACCGGAGTGAACGCGGGGCTTGTGATATGCGTGGCGGACGATCCCGGCATGCACAGCTCGCAGAACGAGCAGGATTCAAGAAACTACGCCAAGGCGGCGAAGGTCATTATGTTAGAGCCCTCGGACTCGGAGGAGTGCTACTTATTTACCAAAGCTGCGTTTGACATAAGCGAGAGGTTTGACCTTCCCGTTATCTTAAGGCTTTCGACAAGAGTGTCCCACTCCCAGAGCCTGGTCGAAACGGGCGAGAGGGTCGAGGTCACAAAGGAATACGTTAAGAACCCGGTCAAGAACGTTATGATGCCGGCAATGGCAAAGCGCCGCCACCCGGTGCTTGAGGAAACGCTTAAAAGCTTTTCGGAGTTCGCGTCGGCGTCTTTCCTTAACAAGGTGGAATATAACGACAAAAAGATCGGCGTTATCACAAGCGGAATTTCCTATGAGTACGCAAAGGAGGCGCTGGGCGACAAGGTGTCTTACTTAAAGCTCGGCACGGTTTACCCGGTTCCCGACAGGCTCATAAAGGAATTTTCCGAAAACGTGGATAAGCTTTACGTGATTGAGGAGCTTGACCCGTTTTTGGAGGAGCACATAAAGGCGATGGGAATCGACGTTATCGGCAAGGAGGCGTTCACCCTTATCGGCGAATACAGTGCCGCGATGATTAAAAAAGCCGTTCTCGGAATTTCTGAGGATGAGGTAATTTCTCCCGGCGAGCCTGTTCCGATGCGCCCGCCCGTTCTTTGCGCGGGCTGCCCGCACAGAGGAACGTTCTATGCTCTAAAGTCGCTCGGCTTAAGGGTGACGGGCGATATCGGCTGCTACACGTTGGGAACGCTTGAGCCGCTCGCCTCGATTGACGCATGCGTCTGCATGGGCGCGTCTATAGGTCTTGCCCACGGCATGGATAAGGCGGACCCCGAGAGCCATAAAAAGACCGTTGCGGTGCTGGGCGACTCCACGTTCATTCACTCCGGAATCACGGGTCTTATCAACATAGTTTACAATAAGGGTAACTCCACGGTCATCATTTTAGATAACTCCATTACCGGAATGACCGGGCACCAGGACAATCCCTTAACCGGGAAGACGATAAGGGGCGAGGCGACAAGGCAGGTTGACCTTATAAAGCTCTGCGAGGCGATAGGCGTTCCGAACATCAGGGTGGTTGACCCGTTCGACCTTGAAGCGATGAAAAAGACCGTTTCCGAGGAGGTCGCAAGGGACGAGCCCTCCGTCATCATCGCTCAGCGCCCGTGCGCGCTTTTAAAGAGCGTTCATTACACGGGCAAGATGAGAGTGACGGACGAATGCGTCAAGTGCAAAATGTGCTTAAAGATAGGCTGCCCGGCGATAAGCTTTGACGGCGGAAAGATAAATATCGACCGCACGCAGTGCAACGGCTGCGGATACTGTTCGCAGATCTGCAAAAAGCACGCTCTTAAAAAGGAGGAAGAATGATGAATACATCTATAATGATAGTCGGCGTCGGCGGTCAGGGAACACTTTTGGCAAGCAGAATACTCGGCAACGTCGCGATAAGCTCGGGGTTTGACGTTAAGGTGAGCGAGGTGCACGGAATGAGCCAGAGAGGCGGCTCGGTCGTGACCTATGTGCGCTACGGCGATGAAAAGGTTTATTCCCCCGTCATCGGCGAGGGGGAAGCGGACATCATCATGGCTTTTGAGGAGCTTGAAGCGTATAGAAGCCTTCCGTACCTTAAAAAGGGCGGCGTTCTTTTAGTGAATTCTCAGTGTATCGACCCGATGCCCGTTATAATGGGAAAGGAAAAATATCCCGATGGCATCATTGAAAAGATAAAGGAAAAGGGCGTCCGCCTCACCGCGGTTGACGCGCTTTCCTTAGCCGAGAAGGCGGGAAGCTCCAAGGCGGTAAACGTCGTTTTAATCGGGCTTCTGGCAAAGAACACTGATATTAAAAAAGAGGTATGGGAAGAGGTTATTAAAAAGACCGTTCCCGAGAAATTTTTGGACATTAACTTAAAGGCATTTGAAGCGGGATATGAACATGACTGATTTTAGTGAGAAAACAAAAAAGATAATTGCGGACGCCGAGGCGGCTGCAAAAGAGGAATTTTTAAGGATTGACGAGGTTGCGCTTTTTAACCAGGCAAAGGTGCTTTCCGCGTTCTGCGAAAACAGGATAAGCGCAGCGCACCTTGTCGGAACGACCGGGTACGGGTATGACGATTTGGGGCGCGACGCGCTCGATAAGGTCTACGCCGCGGCGTTTGAGGCAGAGGATGCCATAGTGAGGATGAATCTGACCTCCGGCACTCAGGCAATAACGACGGCGCTTTTCGCGGTTCTCCGCCCGGGCGACAAAATGCTTGCGGTGACGGGCAAGCCCTATGACACGTTTGACGGCGTTATCGGGCTTGACGGGTCGCACAACGGGTCGCTAATGGACTTCGGGGTGACCTATGACGAGATCGCGTTAAAGGAGGACGGACGGGCGAATATTGAGGCGATAGAGAGCTATCTTTCGCGCGAAAAGGTGAAGCTTATCCATATTCAGCGCTCGCGCGGGTACGAGTGGTGCCACAATATCACGCTGTCCGAAATTGAAAAGATTATAAAGGCGGCAAAGAGAATAAGCCCCGAGACAATCTGCTTTGTCGATAACTGCTACGGCGAATTTGTGTCGGAGCACGAGCCGACCTATTACGGGGCGGACCTTATGGCGGGCTCGCTCATCAAAAATCCCGGAGGCGGACTTGCGAAAATGGGCGGTTACGTTGCAGGAAGGCACGACCTTGTGGAGCTTTCCGGCTACAGGATGACCACGCCGGCGACAGGGCGCGAGGCGGGCGCGAGCCTTAATGAAAATAAGGACATGTACCAGGGCTTTTTCCTGGCGCCTCACGTTGTGGCGCAGGCAAAAAAAGCCGCGGCGCTCACAGGGTTTGTTATGGCGAAGCTCGGGTATGAAACAAGCCCGAATCCCGGAGAGGAGAGGACGGATATCGTCCAGGCGATAAAGTTTAACGACCCCGATAAGATGATTGCGTTCTGCCGCGGCGTGCAGAAGGGCGCGCCGATTGACGCGTTCGCGGTTCCGGAGCCGTGCGACATGCCGGGCTATGCCGATAAGGTCATAATGGCGGCGGGCTCGTTCATTCAGGGCGCGTCCATCGAGTTCTCGGCGGACGGTCCTTTAAGAGCGCCGTATATAGCGTACATGCAGGGCGCGCTCACCTACGAGGCGGCAAAGATCGGAATCATGCACGCGGTCGAAATAATGGAAAAGTGACCTTTCGCTTAAGGAAGCTCTGGCGGCGCCGAGGTAATTTAAAGCCCTCAAGAGCTAAAGGTAACGAAGCGGCGCCGAGGTAATTTAAAGCCCTCCTTGCTAAAGGAGGGAAGAATTTTCGGTCAGAAAATTCAGGGAGGATATTTCGAGAGGGTCATGAAAAGTATGCGCGAAGCCCGGCGGTCGATTCATGAATCGACCCTACGGCGTGCCGAAGGCACACCTATTACCTTTTCACTATTCACTGTTCCTTAACCGAGCGTTCGATAATCGACCCTATGCGCGGAAAACCGTAGGGGTCGCCATCCTTGGCGACCCGCAAAGGTGTGCACTATCGCAATGGGTGCAAACAAATCGGGAGGATGCCCTCATCCTCCCCTACGGGTGCATTAGCGAAAGTTGGCGGAAAACCGCAGAGGCTCTTGCCCACATCGACCCGCAAGGAGCGCAAACAAAAAATCTATCGGAAAAGGAGAGACCGCTCTCCTTTTTTTATGCAAAAAGGCTTGAAAAAAGGCGGAATATGTTGTATAATCTATTTATAACGACTTGGTAAAGAAGGGAATTTATGAAAGAGAAAAGACTTTTGGCACTTATTCTGTGCTTTTTTGTAATGCTTTCGGGCATAGCATTAGCGGCTCCCGAGGAGCAGACTCCGGCAGAGGGCGGGGCTTTGTCCGTTTCCTCGGCGAACTGGATTCTGATAAATGAGGACGACGGGCGCGTTTTAGCCTCAAACGGGGCGGACGAGAAAAAGTACCCGGCGAGCACAACGAAGATTATGACCGCGATACTCGCGATAGAAAATCTTGACATGCAGGCTCAGAGCACGGTTTCAAACAACGCCGTTATGAGCATTTCGTGGGATTCGAGCAAGCTCGGGCTCTACGAGGGCGAAACGTTTTCAAATTACGACCTTGTCGCGGGAATGATGGTCGCGTCCGGCAATGACGCGGCGAACGTTTTAGCGGAGGCGGTCTCCGGCAGTGTGGAAGCCTTTATCGAGCTGATGAACAAAAAAGCGTCGGAGCTCGGCTGCACCGGCACGCATTTTTCCAACGCGCACGGGCTGACGGACGAGAACCACTACACCACGGTTTCCGACATGGCAAAAATCGCTTACTACGCGATGAAAAATGAGACATTCAGAAGCATAGTTTCCTTAAAGAGCTTTGAGCTTCCCGCGACGGACAAGTGCTCGGACAGGCGCTATTTTATCAACACCAATAACCTTCTGACGAAGGAAAGAACGGCGGATTATTATTACTCCCCGGCGACCGGAATCAAGACGGGCTATACCGACGCGGCGCTTCACTGCCTCGTTGCCTCGGCTGAAAAGGACAATGTGCGCCTTATCTCGGTGGTTCTCGGCGCGAGCAATATAAACGGGGTGAACATGTCCTATCCCGACACGAAGGCGATTTTGGAGTGGGGATTTGACAATTTTAAAAACACCGCCGTCATCGGAGCGGGAGAGGTCGAGGACGAGCGCAACATCAAGTACGCCAAGGGCGTTAGGACCGCGATACTTTCCGCGAAGGACAGTTTTTACATACTCTCCGGCAAGGATGAGGAGCCCGTTATCGAAAAGGAGATCGTTCTGGAGTCTCCGCTGAGGGCACCGCTTAAGGAGGGGGATGAGGTCGGCGTTATCAAAATAAAGGTGAACGGCGAGGAGAAGGGCGAGGTCGCTCTGACGGTTGACCGCGACTATGAGTATTCGTGGTGGGCGGCGTTTACGGCAAGCGTCGGCAGGATAATCGGCATCGTTTTGGCGATAATTGCCGGGGCGATAGTCGTTCTCATAATCATACGCCAGGTTGAGTACGAAAAGCGCAGAAAAGAGCGCCTGAGAAAAAGAAGAAAATAATTTTTGCCCCTGCGCTGCGCCGCAGGGGTTGTTTTTTGCCTGTAGGCGCCCCTCCTTTAGCTCTTGGAGCCTTTAAAAGCCCTCAAGAGCTAAAGGAGGGAAGCGGCGCCGAGGCAATGAATGACAGTCCGGTGGACTCATCAAGAACCGAGGCGTGAGGAGAGCCGCAGCGAGACGGAAGAGCCGAAGGCGAAGGGAGGATTTTTCGGGAGTATCATGAAAAAACATGCGCACACCACGGCGGTCGATTCATGAATCGACCCTACGGAGCATTAACGTAACGGGTGCGAAACATAAGGCGGGAAAATCGTAGGGGTTGCCGTCCTTGGCAACCCGATGAGCGGGTGCGTGCGCGTCACACATCTTACGTATACGGACTTACTTTTAAGTCCCCGCGCGTGATAGAATTAATCGCGTAAGGGGGTCTTATTATGAAAAACAACGCATTTTGCCGTCTTCCGAAAATGCTTTTTACCGATGAACGGTATAAAAATATGTCGGGCGACTCAAAAATTCTCTACGCCGTGCTGCTTGACAGGTCCGCGCTCTCGGAGAAAAACGGATGGGTGGATAAAAACGGCGCGACATATCTTTATTTTACCAACACAGAGGCAATGGAGCTGCTTAATATTGGCAAGGACAAATGCGTGCGCGTGTTTGCCGAGCTTACGGGCGCCGGGCTCATCAAAAGAAAAAAGCAGGGCTTGGGAAAGCCTGCTTTAATCTATATTGCCGATATCTGCCCTTCGCAGAACACCGATTCGGACAGCCTTAAAACCGGAAGTCAGGACGTGGCGAAAATGCGAAGTCCGGAAGCCTTAAACGAAGAGCCTAATAATAAAAATATAAATAAAAATAATAATAACGATACTGATATAACAACACTATCCTCTTTTAAGAGGGAGGAAGGGTTGATGCGCGAAATCATAAAAGAAAATATTGATTATAATTCTTTGGTTTCCGAAAACGGCAGGGAAGCCGTTGACAGAATAGTGGAGCTGATGACCGAGACCGTAATGACAAAAACGGGAAACGCCGTGATAAACGGCATATCGCTTCCTTACGGGGCGGTTTCCTCAAGGCTCTTAAAGTTAGGTGCCGAGCATATAGGTTATGTCATAGAGCGATTAAAATCTGTTTCCGGCGTTAAAAACATCCGCGGGTACACGCTTTCAATGCTCTATAACTCCTACACGACCGCGGGCACATATTACGGAGCGGAGCATCAAAGCACCGAGGGGAACGTCCGCGAGTACGAGTTGAAGCCGACGTCTGCGGAGGGCTCTCCCGGACGGCAGAAGGGGTCGAGCAACTTCTCGTTCAGCTCCGAAAGGGAGGACGACGAGTATGCGTGCTTCATCAACAGGTCGTTCTGACAGTCCGTAAGTCTTAAAATAAGTCCGCCTATGCGTGCGGTCTGAACCTCAAACCCGAAGGGCTTGTTATCATAGTGCCACTGGGCGCGGAACTTTTCGTAAAAATCGCGGAGGCGGACTATCACCTCGCCGTACACGTCCGCAAGGCTTTTAAGAGCCTCTTTATCGCCGTCCTTATACGCTTCTCTCGTGCGGATTCCGAGGTCATACTTAAGCTCGAGAACGGAGCAGAGCGCGCTCATGGACGAGAACATATATCCGTACTCCGGGTTATCCGAAAACTTTGAAAGCTTCTCCGCCATGGACTTATAGACCTTGCTCCTTCCGGGAACGGCGGTCGTGTCGAACATGCCGGAAAAGGGGTCGTTATAGAGCATGTATTTTTCGGGATTTATTATGTTGGGACCCGCAAAATTGGTGTCCGGAAGGTCAAGAAGCATAAAGTCGTCAAAGCTTATGCCGGTAAGGTCAAAAAAGCCCGCCTTAATCTTTTCCTCATCCGTCTCGCCGTCCAAAAGCCGCGCGGTGTAATACATCGCCGGGAGAATGGAGAAAAGCGGAACTTCGGCGCCGTTATCGCCCCAGACCGTGAAAAAGACGTTCTCCGTGCCGTACTCTTTTGCGGAGAGAAGCGCCTGTTTTGTCGCCTCTATCGCATAGTGGTTGTGCGGAGCGAAGCCCACCCACGACCAGAAGCCGCCGGCGAACCAGAAGTCCGGCGCGAACGCTTTATAGTCCGCCATCTTTTTGTCGTAGTGCTCCTTGTCAAGCGAGTAATAGTCCCAGTAAACCGGGGTCACGTTGGAGGGAAGATAGTCGCTCCCTTTTTTGCCGCTTTCTATCTCGGGATTGAACATGTCGCCCCACATGATGGGCTTAAGCGAGTATTTTTCGGCAATGTCCGCCACTTTTTTAAGGTGCTCGCGCATTATCTCGGCGCGGTCGCGGTAGCCGTTTTCGTTTAAATATCTGCCTCTGCCGAGCATGAACGCCTCGTCCATGCCGATGTGCACGGTGCGGCTCTTAAAATTCTCGGACACGGTTTTAAGCATTTTGTCAATAAGCTCATACGTCTCATCGAGCCCGACCGTTAAGATATCGTCCGTATCTCTTAAACGCTGAAAGCGCCCCCACTGCATCGTCGCGTTAAGGTGCGCCAGGGTCTGGATACAGGGGATGAGCTCAATTCCGAGCGAGGCGCAGTAAGAGTCAATCCTTTTTATTTCCTCCTTGGTGTATCTGCCGCGCAGATATCCGAAATAGGGCTCCGACTCAATCTCGTATGTATCCTCGGTATAGAGCATGAGGGTGTTGTAGCCGAGCTTTTTCATCATATCCGCGAACCGCATCACGGTTTCGGGAGTTCTGACCGCGTTTCGTGAGCAGTCAATCATAATGCCTTTTCTTTTAAACATCAAAAATCACTCCTTGACAAAAATTTGATTATAGTATACTATTTAAAATAGCGAAAAGATAGCACAAATCCGCACAAAAGCAGGAGAAAACGAAAATGAACGACCTTACACTTTACGAAAACATCCCGGCGGACGGGTTTCCCATAAGGGTGAACACAAGGGAAGCGGGCAATTATCACTATATGGCGCACTGGCACGAGCATATCGAGATACAGTACTTTTTCACGGGCAAAGGGCGCCTTAAGACCGAGGACGGGACCTTTGAGCTTGCTGAGGGCGACATCGCGGTGATAAATTCGGGCGTGCTTCACGAGTGCGTGTCCGGCTACGGGTCGTGGGGCTGCATTATTCTGCCGCCCTCGTTTTCCGACTGCGCAGGCGTGAAGTTTCAGACAAAGATAAAGGATGAAAACATCGCCGCGCTCTTTGAGGAACTTTACCGCCTCACCGAGGAAAAGCCCGCGGGCTACGTTCACGCCGTCCGCGGCTATGCGTGCCTTATCTTATCCGCGCTCATAAAAGGGCACAAAAAAGAGGAGGAGCAGACAGAGCGCGAGAATATTTCCGCGGCGCTGGAATTTATCAAGTGCCACTACCGCGAGAGGATAACGCTTTCCGATATCGCCGCCCAGTCGCACCTTTCAAAAGGATATTTAAGCCGGATATTTAAATCGGAGACCGGGCTTAAGCCGACCGAATACGTTAATAATCTCCGCCTTAAAAAAGCCGCCGAGCTTTTGGTATCGACCGGCATGAATATCACGGAAACGGCGGAAAAATGCGGGTTTGACGACCCCAACTACTTCACGAGACTCTTTAAAAAAAGCTTTGGCAAAACGCCGAGAGACTATAAAAAAGAAGGAAGATGATTTTTTGCTTATTGATTTTCACACTCACTGCTTCCCCGAAAAAATCGCCTGCCGGGCGATAGAAAAGCTTTCGTTCGCCTCGGGCGGGCTCATAAACTATACCGACGGAACGGCTTCCTCGCTCAAAAAGGCGATGAAGAAATCAGGCGTCAGCACCTCCGTTGTCTTAAACATTGCCACGAACCCGCACCAGATGAAAAGCGTCAACGATTTTGCCGCAGGCATAAACGATAAAAAAACGCTCTTTGCCTTCGGCTCGGTCCATCCGGACGCTCCGGACGCTCTTTCGGAGCTTGACCGAATCAGGGAAATGGGGCTTTCGGGCGTTAAATTCCACCCGGAGTATCAGGAGTTTTTCATTGACGATGAGAAAATGATTCCGATATACGAAAAAATATCGTCCCTCGGGCTTATAACCGTGTTTCACATGGGCGCAGACTACGGCTACGGCGGGGTCTGCCACTGCACGCCCGAGGCGCTTTCGAAGGCGCTTTGCCATTTTTCCGCTCCGGTCGTCGCGGCTCACTGGGGCGCTCTCTCTATGTGGGACGAGGTTTTGGCTCACCTTGCCGGGCGGGAGAATTTATACATAGACACGTCGTTCGGCTATGCCCAGCTTCCGAGGGCGTCGGCAATAAAAATCATCGAAAAGCACGGAATCGGCAAAATGCTTTTCGCGACGGACTCGCCCTGGCACACGCCGGAGCTTGAGAAAAGGTTCATAGAAACGCTCGGGCTTTCTATGGAAGATAAGGAAAAGCTTTACCATGAAAATGCGGAAAAGCTTTTGGGGATAAAAAGATGAAAAAGAAAATAGTATCGGCGGTTCTTTCGCTCTCGCTTTTGTTCTCGGTAAGCTTTGCAAAGGGCACGGTACTGCGCTTTAGGGCGGACGAGCGCATGATGACCGCGGACGGGAGGGTCATAACGCTTGACTCGCCCCCGGTCGTGATATCGGGAAGAACGCTTTGCCCCGTCCGCGCGGTAACGGAAAACCTCGGCGGCTCGGCGGAGTTTGACTCATCGTCCTCCATGGTGCTTTTAAAATGCTCCGGGCACGAATTCAGGCTCACAATAGGGAGCATGGAGGCGGTTTTTGACGGGGAGATATACGCGCTCGACTCGCCGCCCGTCATCATCAATTCGCGCACAATGCTGCCTTTGCGATTTATCTCAGAAAGGCTTTCGTTAAACGTTTCGTATGACGCGCCGTCCGGCGCGGTCACGGTGTATGAGGACGGTGCCAAGGTCGGGTTTGACTTTTTGCTCGTGCCTCCTTTTTCGGGAGGACCGGTGGCACAGATTAATTCCGGCGAGCCGTTTTTTAAGGAGGGAGAGATAACAGAAAAATCCTTTGAGCGCTATTCGCCTCTTGATTCGCTTTCGCGCGCCGGGGTGTGCGTCTCCTCGGTCGGACAGGATATAATGCCCGTGACCGCGCGCGGGGAGATAGGCTCCGTCCGCCCGACGGGCTGGCATCTTGTAAAATACGACATTGTGGACGGGAAGTATTTATATAACCGCTGCCACCTTATAGGCTATCAGCTCACCGGGGAGAACGCGAACGAGAGGAACTTAATCACCGGCACGAGGTATTTAAACGTTACCGGCATGCTGCCTTACGAGAACGAGACGGCGGAGTACGTGAAGAGAACGGGTAACCATGTGATGTACCGCGCGACTCCGGTGTTCTACGGCGATAACCTCCTTGCCGACGGGGTGTATTTAGAGGCGCTCTCGGTTGAGGACGGCGGTGCGGGAGTTAAGTTTTCGGTGTTCTGCTATAACGTTCAGCCGGGAATCGTGATTGACTATAATACGGGAGAGTCCCGCCTCGCCGAAGGAAGCGCGGAAAAAACGCATGAAGAGGCAACGCATAAGGAGAGCCTCGTGCTTAACACAAGGAGCAAAAAGTATCACAGTCCCTCGTGCTCCGCGGCGGGAAAAATCAAGGCGGAAAACAGGGCGGAGGGCATATACGATACATCAGAGCTGGAGAGCATGGGCTATACGCCCTGCGGCATCTGTAACCCGTGATAAGTGTGCCGGAAGGCACACTTATTACCTTTTCACTATTCACTATTCCTTAAACGGTCGGGCAATGACCTCTTCCGCAGGTGCATTAACCGTAGCGTGAGGGAAAACCAACGGGATGTCGGGGGACGCCATCCCCTACGGGTGCACCAACGTAATAGGTGTAAACGTAGGGGTTGATGCCTACATCAACCCGCAAGGGTGAGTACCAACCCTATGCGCGGAAAATCCGTAGGGGTCGCCATCCTTGGCGACCCTTTAAGTGGGTGAATAAAATACGCGGGTGCGCTGAAAAATCCCTCAGAGTCCCGGCTACGCCGTGCCCAGCTTAAAACCGCTTTTGCGGTTTTAAGAGCGTGCGACAAAACCTTGAACGGTTTTTCGCACCTAACGGAAAAAGACTTTGTTGTCTTTTTCCGCCACGCCTTTAGCAAGGGAGCCCTTAAAGCCCTCCTTGCTAAAGGTAGCTCAAGCGGCGCCGAGGCAATGAATGGCAGTCCGGTGGACTGCCAGAACCGAGGCGTGACCGAGCCGCAGCGAGACGGAAGAGCCGAAGGCGAAGGGAGGATTTTTTGGAAGGGTCATGAAAAGCATGCGAATAGTTGGCGGTCGATTCATGAATCGACCCTACGGGGTGCCTTTCGGCACACTTATTACCTATTCACTATTCCTTAAATGGGCAATTCGTGGATTGCCCCTACGGGCGCAGTGGCGTAATGGGTGCGTAAAGGCGGGAGGATGTGGGCATCCTCCCCTACGGAGTGCGCCTTTAGCGCACCCTTTCACCCGAGACCGACGGCGACGATTGCCGAAAGAGCGAGCACGACGCCCGCGATCTGGAGCTTATTTAACCTTTCGCCGAAGAAGATTCTCCCCGTTATGACCGAGAAGACGACCATCGACCCGTTGCTGACCGGGAAAAATATCACGCCCGGGATAACGCCCGAGAGCGATATATTAAGCCTCTGATAGACCGCGCTCATCACGCCGCAAAGAATTATGTATTTCACCGCGCCTCTTTCAACCTTCGGAAGAGGCATATTTTTCGCCCAGTTAATTATAAACGCGGTGAGGGCGAAAAGCACCGCCGAGACTACTGACGCGGTCATCATCACCGCGTCCGTCTCCCCGTTAAAATCCGAAAAAGAGAAAACCCTGTAAAAAATGCCGACCGCGCCGCCGGAAAGAAAGAACAAAAACGCCTGAAAAAACCATGCGGGAGTGAGCTTTTCGCCGCTCTTTTTCGGGTTTATGCAAAGAAATAGCGAAACCAAAAGAAGCGCCATGCCGATAATCTTTACAGTGTTTATTTCGTCCCGCGCCCAGATGACGCCGAAAATAACGGTCGGGACGAACGCCGAGCTTCCTATTAAAGTCGTCAGCGACACCGGACCCATTGAAAGAGCCTTTGTCTTGGTGAGCAAAAAGAGCAATAAAATAACGCCGTAGACCGCGCCGTACGAAAAAGCGCCGGCGGATATTTTCGCCCCGGACAGCGCCCACTTTGCTCCCAGAATCACCGCCCAGACAACGCTTATGCACGCGTTGAACAAAAAGACTCCGCCGTCCTTATCGGTAAGCTCTTTATTTCCGAAATCGCGCAGAAAGCAGCTTGACGCGACCGAAAACGCGATGGATAAAGCCATTAAAATATATTCCATATTATGTTCTCTCCTTTATGTATCTTCCCGGGGCGGCGCCGAACTTTTTCTTGAACGCGCGGCAAAAGTGCGACGCGTCGCAAAAGCCGACCGCCGAGGCTGCGGAGGCTGCCGTCAGTGAGCACCGCTCCATTAAAATGACGGCGCGCTCTAACCTGTAGTTAATCAAAAATTCCACCGGCGATACACCTGTGTCCTTTTTAAAGGTCCTGTATAGGCACGTTCTGTCGACCCCGATATATTTCGCAATATCGGATACTCCGATGCCCTTTTCGTAGTTGTTCTCGATGAACGACACCGCGCGGCGGGTGTACTGCTCGGAGAGTACCGCGCCGCCGTTTTTTTTCGCGTTCTCCTTCACGAGGCGGCTCATCACGATCAAAAATGCGCCCGTCACGTCATACCCGCCTCCGGACGGGTCGCGCGAAAGGGAGTGCATTCTGTATAAGTCCTCTTTTATCCCGCTCTCCGTGTCAAACGAAAAGGTAACGTCGCCTTCCGAAAGCCCGGCTCTGTGCACAAGGTGAGCGCTGTCCGTCCCGTAAAAATTGGCGTACATATAAGTCCATGGCTCATTATCGTCCGCGCGGTAGTCCACCACCGCGTCCGGCATTATCATGAATCCCTCGCCCGCGCCGAGCGAAAAGCTCCTCCCGTCGGAAACAAGAACCCCTCTGCCCGAGAGAACGAAATGCGCCGAATACTGCCCGTATATGCGCGGACCGCAGGAATGACCCGGCGAATTTTCGGTGATTCCGCACTCCGACACCGAAAGCCCCACGTTCTTTATGTGGGGAACGCTGAAACGCTCGCCCGAATAGCTCATAAAACCGCCCCTCTCTCAAAAACACATTTCCTCTTATCTTAAATATAGCATTTGCAAAACTTTTTTGCAATATAAAAAATCATGTTTGCAACAAATGTACAATAAACTTTCAACAAATATATAATGCTTTTTTCTCCTTCCGGCATTAAAATAAAGGCAAAGGAGTGATAAAGAATGAAAAAAGAGAAAATTAAAATCGCATTCATCGGCTGCGGTCAGTTCTGCCAGCACTTCGTTCCGCTTTTCAAGGCTCACCCCGCGGTATCGTCCGTCGCGGTGTGCGACAAGTTCCCCGAAAGGGCAAAGACCTTTAAGGAGCGCTTCGGGGCGGACAGAATTTTCGGTTCGTTTGACGACGTTTTGGCGTCCGACGAAATAAACACCGTCGCAATCTTCACGCAGAGGGACATTCACGGCGAAATGGCGATTGCCGCGCTCAAGGCGGGAAAGAACGTCTACTCCGCGGTTCCGATGTCGCTTAAGAAGGAAGAAATTTTAGAAATCGTGCGCCTTGTTAAAGAAACTCACCTTACATATATGATGGGCGAAACCGGAATCTACCGCCCGGCGGCAATCTACTGCCGCAAAAAGTTCGCCTCCGGCGCCATGGGCGATTTTGTCTATGCCGAGGCGCAGTACAACCACGACATGAAAAGGCTCTATGACGTGTTCCGCTACACTGAGGGCGACAAGTGGAAGCTGATGGCGGGGCTCCCGCCTCTTTACTATCCCACGCACTCGACCTCGATGGTGCTCTCCGCCTGCGGCGCGCACGCCGTCAAGGTTGCGGCGTTCGGCTATGAGGATAAGACGGATCCCGATATTTTCGGCAAGGGGTCAAACTACTGGAACAATCCGTTTTCCAACTCCTCCATGCTCTTAAAGCTCTCAAACGGCGGTATCGCAAGAATCAGCGAAAACAGAAGGATAGCATGGCACTTCCCGGAAACGTACATTTCAAACTTCCACGGAACCAAGGGCTCATACGAGTGCTCATTGATGCACCACTCCTTCGTCGCCATGAACGAAAAGGGCTCCGTTTCCTATGAGGACGTGAGCGATTTATTAAACCCGTCCGAGGCGACGGCGCATAAGGCGGATCCCGACTTTGCCGCGAAAACGGCGAACGGCACCTGGTGCAGCACCGAAGCTCCCATCCAGGCGGTGACCCGCCTCCCTAAGGAGTTTGACGGGCTCGGCACCGGTCACGCCGGGACTCATAAGTTCATGGTGGACGATTTTTGCCAGGCGTACGCGACGGGCAAGCTCTCGCCCACAAACGCATGGCAGGCGGCGCGCTATAACCTTCCCGGGCTCATCGCGCACGAAAGCGCTATTGCGGGCGGCGTGACGATGGATATCCCCGATATCGGGGATATTCCGGAGGGGCTCGAAGTTTTATCGCCCGACAGAGAATTTAACGAGGAGGACTACAGATGACACCTCAGCTTTTTATGCGGCATAACGATTTGGAGCACCTTCCGCCGTTCTTCCTTCCCCATGGGCTCTCGCTCTTAAATCACTCGGAGGGCATGGAGCCGGTGTGGGAGGAAATAATCGAAAAGGCGTTCGGCACTCACTTTTCGTTTGATGAGTCGATCAGAAACGGCGGCGGTTACCGCCCGGAGTACGTTTTGTACATCGCGAAAAATTCCGTCCCGATAGCGACGGCGACGGCGGTCGAAAAGGAGGACTTTCCCGGCGAAGGGTGGTTCCGCATGATCGCGACCCGTCCCGAGGCGCGCGGTCACGGCGCGGGAAGGCTCGTGTGTCTCGCGGCTCTCCACTCCCTCGCCGCGAGGGGATATAAGACCGCGGTGCTCTCGACGGACGATTTCAGACTTCCGGCGATAAAGCTTTACCTCTCGCTCGGTTTTGAGCCGATATACACCCACGAAAGCCACTCCGGGCGCTGGGCAAAGGTCATGGAAAACATAAAGGGATAAGCGCCTTAAAGCGAGGTCAAAGCTGCCCGTAATAAAAAAGGCACCGTAACCTTATGGTTACAGTGCCTTTTTTGTATTCTGTCTATGCAAAGTAATGCGTAAAACCGCCATTGGCATCATAAAAGCAAGATTTTTTGTATGCGGTTCATTTTTTCGGTGTATATATTTTTACAGGTCGCCAAGGATGGCGACCCCTACAGTTACACCTATTGCGTTGGTGCGCACCCGTAGGGGATGGCGTCCCCGACATCCCGTTGGTTTCGCATGCATTTTCGCCCATACACATGTAGGGGCAATTCACGAATTGCCCGTCGGGCTATTCGCCTGTTTTCCATGACCCTCCCGAAAAATCCCTCAGTCATTTTCAAAGAAAATGACAGCTCCCTTTAGCAAGGGAGCCTTTTTAAAGCCCTCCTTGCTAAAGGAGGGTGGTTTTTATGCAATAAAAACCGGGAGGATTTTTCGGTGCACCCGCATATTTTACGCACTCACTTATTGCGGGTCGCCACACGCCGCATGCGCGCTTAATTTATGAGCTTATCCTCGGGCAGGCGCTTTGCCTCTCCCGGGGTGCACCCGTAATATTTTTTAAACGCCTTGGAAAAGGCGGAATAATCCTCATAGCCCACCGCCTCCGCCGTGAATGCAATTGTTCTTTTATGGCGGATAAGCGCCAGCGCGACGGACATTTTTTTCCGCATCAGATATTCCTGACACGTCATGCCGGTGACCGACTTAAAGCAGCGCGAAAGATACTTTTCGCTGAGCTTCATGAACTTTGCGACAGACTTGCAGGACATTTGCTTTGAAAAATGATTGTCGATGTAAAGGCACGCGGCGTTCACATGGAGCACGTCCATATCAAAGCTTTCCAAGGGAGCGGGGGAAAGGGAGCACATTTTCTGTATCACCGAGGAAAGGCGGAAGATCATGAGCGGACTTTCATCGGCACAGACGGACAGAATATCGTTAAACGCACTCTCGTCATATACGAGGGTGCGTTCTTTTTGCGAAAAAAGATAGGCGTACTTCCCCGTAAAGCTCAAAAACGTGTAAAACGGCGGGTCATCCGGGTCCGGAGTGATGATGACTCTCTCGGTCGGGAAAATGATGTAGCACGTCCCGGGACCGAATCCGTACCTGTCGGGAGAGGGCTTATTCACAATTTCTATAATGCCCTTCCCGCTCTTTATGATTATGAGCATGAAACGGGAGGGATAGTTTGCATATTCAAGCGTATGGCGCCCGATGCGGCGGCTGAACCCGTACTCCATGGGAACAAAGTCATAAAGCCTGTAGAGCGTGTCCGGATATGAGAAAATATTGCCGTGAAAACGCTTTTTGTCATCAATTGGCATGGTAATTTTTCCCCCTCATATGATATAGTTCTATTTTAACATATCATGGCGACATTTGGCAATAGAAAAAACGAGTAAAAAGTGATAAAAATATAGTATAAGGGATATTGATTTTAGTAAGTTTTTACGGAGGGAGAATTATTATGAAACGGTTTTTGTGTGTGCTTTTGACCGTGGCGCTTGTTTTTCCGTTTTTCACGGTTCGGGCGTCTGAGAAAATTGTACTTTTGCCCCAAAACGCCGATTACTATGACACTGTGACGGGCGAAGAATATGCCGAGGGCTTCGCGAAGGGAAAATACATCGGCTTTTCAAAGGTCGACCTTACGGGGATAAACCAGGTCATGATAGAAGCGGACGTTAAATTCACGAATAACGGCGAGACGATAAGGCTTATCATTGACGACCCGAAAACGGGCGAGGAGATAGGCACCGTCACGGTATCGGAGGAAAAGAGCGAGTATTACGGCTTTGTCGGCGGAGCAGGCGGAGTTCACGACCTTTATTTTGTCGGCTCCTACTGGAGTGAAAAATCCGGTTACTTAAAGGTAAAAAGCTTTTCGCTCTTAAAAGAGCCTTATGAGGACAGGGCGTTTTCAAAAAAGGTTTCGGATGATTTAATAAAGGACTATTATGCGGACACATGGGCGGCGACGGACAGCTTTGGAAGAAGGGTTGCCGACTACTCCGAGACGGGAGATGTAAAGAGCGGGCAAAGAAAGGTCGGCATGCTTTACTGGCACTGGTTTAACGGCAACGGCACGACGAACGCGACGGTGATATCCGACGTAACAGAAAAGCACCCGGACGCGATGAGCGCAGCCGGAGCGGCGGCGTGGAGCAGCGCGGGAATGACCGTCTGGGACGAGCCGGTCTACGGATACTATAACTCCTTTGACTACTGGGTGTACAGAAGGCATATTGAGCTTTTGGCTGCGGCTGGGGTCGACGCCGTGCTCCCGGACTGCTCGAACGGCGGAAGCTTACGCATAAAAGCGCTTAACGTTATGGCACAGGCGACGAGGGACGCGGTAAAGGACGGAATAAACGCGCCCAAGCTTTCAATCTTTACCGCGAACTGGACGAACGAGGAAGGCATGTTAAGGCTTATGAGCGCGATATATTACTCATGCTTCCAGCTTGAGGATTATTCGGACATCTGGTTTTACTGGGACGGTAAGCCCTTGATATTCGGCGAGGGCAACAACGACAGAATGAAGACAGCCGCAAGGGGCGACAGTTCGCTTACCGATCTTTCTGCGGTTATCGAAAATTTCTTCACGTGGAGGAAGAACGAGAGCGGGAAAAGCGAGCCGGAGAGCTGGACGTGGATAGAGACCTTCCCCCAGCTGGCAAGAGGAAAGAAAAATGAGGAGGGAAGACCCGAGTTTGTCGCAGTCGGCGTTTCGAAAAACTCAGGCTATGTCGGCGTCGGCTCCTGCGCGAATGATAAGTACGCGATGGGAAGGTCCTACTCCGGCGCGTTCGGGGACGATTACACAGAAAGAGCGATAAAGGAACAGTATTACTTTAAGGAGGAGGCGGCACTCGCGCTTGACTATGACCCCGAATTTATCCTGTTTGACGGGTGGAACGAGTTAAAAAGCGACTTATACAGAAACTACGGCGGATACGACCTTGCGTTTCCCGATACGTTCGATTCGGACAACAGCCGTGATTTTGAGCCCGTGAGGGGGCTTTTGAAGGACGACTCTTACATGATGCTCACGGACTTTATAAGAAAATACAAGGGCGTGCGCCCTGCACCGGTCTCGGAGGAAATGACCGTTGATATTGAAGCGGGAAAAGCGGCGTGGGAGTCTGTTAAATTAAAATACTGTAACTATAAAGGCGAGGACAGAAGGGGAACGGACGGTTACATAAGCGACAGAACGGGCGCGCTTAAAGAATACAGCGAAACGGTCAAAAACCGCGTTTTAACCTCCAAAGCGGCGCACGACAAAGAATATTTTTACTTCATGGCACAGACCGACAAGGATTATGAAGGCGGGGACGGAGCGCTTTCTCTTTTGATAAACTCGGACAAAAACCCGAAAACCGGCGAGAACGGATATGACTACATTCTCGGAAGAAAAGAAGGCAGGGTCGAAAAAATCATAAAAACCGGGGACGGATTTTCCTATGAGGATATCGGAAGCTATAAGTATTTTGCGGACGGCGACACGCTCGGCATAAGGCTTAACAGGGCGCTCATTGAAAATACTGAAAGCTTTGACATGGAGATAAAATGGGTGTCCGGCGAATTTCATGACGTTTTGGATTTTTACTCCTCTCTTAACACGGCGCCGATAGGACGGTTTAACTATGTGTTCACCGATATAAAACAGGCGGCGCTTACAAGTGACGAGAGGGAATTTATGAAGGACAAAAGCGCCGTTTACGCGGGCAAAAACAAAATGATTGCAAACGGCGGCATAGTATATGTAAACGAGGCGGATACAGGCGCTGCCCCGTTTGAGATGAACGGAACGCTTTACGTTCCCGAAAGTGCGTTTAACGAGATTGCGGGATGGGGAAAGTCCAAGACCGAGTATGACGCAGAGGGCAACATCTTATATATCTATAACTACAGACTTAAGAAAGACTCGGCTGAATACGAGGAGAACAACTGGTACTACACCGTTGTCGGCTCAAACGAAGCCTATATAAACGGCAGAGCGGCGTACCTTTCCGCGCCGGTCATCGCCTCGGGCGGCGAGATATGGATTCCCGTGTCGGCATTTTCCTCCCTCATGGGAAGAAGCGTAACGCCATTAGGCGCGGGCGGCTATCTTATCGGAGGGACGGATGCGCCTTTTGCTGAAAAGCTCTATCATTACATTGCCGGATAAGGAGGGAGAAGGGCATGAAAAAATATATATCACTTGCGCTGGCGCTTTTAATTTTACTGTCGCTTTTTACCGTGCACGGCTATGAGGGAACGCTTTATGTCGAAAGCTCGGCATTTACTAATATGGACGACGCGGTGACGATTGCCAAAAGAAAAGAAATCCGCATGGTCGGCGACGTTACATGGAAAAGCGGCATTAAGGATTTTTACGCGGCGGTATTTTCGTTAGACGGCGGCGGAGGAACCTTAAAAATAGAGTCCGACATAAGCATAAACGCAGGGTGCAATATTGTATTTAAAAATGTTTTGTTAGACCTTGGCGGAAAGCACTTTATCACTGTCGGCGCGGGCGGCAATGTCACGCTCGGCAGCGGCGCGAAGGTTTCAGGCGGCGCGGGCAGTCACGGCGGAGCGTTCTCACTCGGCGGGGACGGCGCTTCCTTAACGATGCAGGAGGGAAGCGGAATAACCGGCTCGAAGGCGAAGACCGCAGCTGCCGTTGCGGTCGGCAAGGGCGCCTTGCTAAAGCTCCTCGGCGGAACGGTGACGGGCAACACATCGACCGACGAGGCGGGCGGAGCAATCCGCGCGATAAAGGGCTCATGCGTGGTGCTCGGCGGAAGGGCAAGCGTTACGGGCAACCTTTCTGCGGGCAAGGAATCAAACATAGTTATAACCGACGCAGACATTTTAAGGGTCCGTGAGGATTACAAGGGCAGCGCGGGAATCACACTGTCCGGAGGGAACGAGGAGACAAAAAGGTTCGGGCAGCTTGACGGCGAAACGGCGGGAAACAGGCTTTTTTCAGATCAGGACAAGACTCTGACCGCGGTCATCGCGAGGGACGGGAGCCTGGTGTGGGGCGACACGGCAAAAGCCAATGCTTCGGACACCGGGAAAAATAGCGAAAGCGCGCCGGCTGACGAAAAGCTTTATGAGCAGACGAAGAACCTGACGGCGGACGATGAAAAAGCCGCGTCGGGAGGCAAGGCGTTCAAGGTCGGCAGCAAAACGTATGACGACTTGGGAAGCGCGATAAATGATGCCGGGGGAAAGACGGTATACTTAATTGCCGACTCTGAGTGGAACGGTGCGGTGAAGGACTTTTATCAGAGCACCTTAAATATTGACGGAAACGGTTTTGAGTTAAAGCTCCCGGGAGTTATCTATATTAACCAAGGCAGCAGTTTAACGCTTTCAAACGTTACTGTGGACCTTGGGGGCAAGTGCTTTAAGGCAATGGGCACAGGGCACATCACGCTCGGTAAAGGCGCGGTGTTAAAAAACGGAGGAGCGGACTTTGCGGGCGCACTGAGCGCCGAGGGAAACGGCTGCACCGTTACAATGAAGCCGGGCTCTATTATTACCGGGGCGAAGGGCAAGATCGGCGCGGGAATAGCAACGCTTACGGGCGCAAATATCGAGCTTTTGGGCGGAGTAATCGAAAACGGCACGGCGGACTCCGGCGGCGCGGTCTATATCGCGTCCGGCTCCAAGGTGACAATAGGCGGGGACTTTACGCTTAAGAACAATAAGTCCGGCGGAGCCGAGGGCGGAATCGAGATCGCGGATTCGGGCGCGCTCACCGTTACGGGAGAATTTACGGGAAGCGCGGGCATAAAGATTCCCGGCGCGGCGGGCTCAAAAGTAGGCACGGAGACCGGCGGAGCGAAGGGCACGGAAAAGATATATGCGATAGGGACAGACCTTGTGGTAACGACGGACGGCAAAGGCGGACTCGTGCTCGGAAAATCGGGTCAGAGCAAAGTGTCCGACAAGAGCAGCATCACCGAGGAAAAGGAAAAAGAAGAAAATACCGAAAGCATTTATTACACCGATAAATCCGGGTGGACGGCGAGCGCGAACACCGCTGCACCGGGGAGAGAGGCTTCAAAGGCGATTGACGGAAACTACTCAACCTACTGGCACACAGAGTACGGCTGGGAGGATAATATGGTTACCTGGAAGACCCCGCTTCCGCACAATCTTGACATTGACTTTAAGGAGCCTTTGGATATTTCGGGCTTTACGCTCATCACGAATCCGACCGCTCCCGCGGGGCAGCCCACGAAGATGCAGTTTTTCGTTAAGATAGACGGGGAGTACAAGCTCGTGAAGGAGTATAAGTATAACATCACCTCCGAAAGCTACAGCCAGACTGTCGAGAATAAATTTAACGCCGCGGTAAGGGCAGAGGGCGTGAGACTTTTGTATATCGACGCGCTTGACGGGCACGGAACACTTGCGGAGCTTGAGATCATGAAGCCGGAGGAAGGCATGAAAGCAGAGCCCTTTGACGAATTTTTGGCGACCATGGGCAAAAACGAGTTTTATCCCATTCCCATGAGCGGGGCGACGGCAAGCTATGACGGGTTAAACTGGTCAAGAACGGTGCCGGGCAATGTGCTTGACGGGTCCATCTCAACCTCGTGGCAGGCGGACCCCTCGGAAAATCCGCCCTATAACCTGGTGATAGATATGGGCGATGTTTACACCGTCAACGGCTTTCGCTACACCACGAGGCAGACAAAGTGGTTTGACGGATACTGGGAGAAATTCAACATCTGGATAAGCGATAACGGAAAGGACTATACACTGCTCAAAGAAAACGAAACCTTCCTTCCCAGAACGCTCGCAACGCAGGACCGTCTGTTCGGCAGCGAGGTGACAACGCGGTTTTTTAAGTTCGAGATCCTCGCGGGGACGGGCAATCTTGCAAGCTTAGCCGAGATTGAGTTTTTGGAGGACTTTGACTCCTACATAAAAAGGCGGAAAGAGGAGGAGCAGTATTACACCTTAAAGGCGGGAAGCAAAGAGATGATCTTAAAGGACGGGAAAAAGGAGCTTTCCGGCGCGCCCTATATCGAGAACGGGACGACTTTCATTCCCCTTCGCGGGCTTTTGGAGGAGATGGGCGCCTCGGTCGAATGGAATGATTATGACAGGTCCGTAAGTATCAAAAAGGGCAACACGGAAATCTATCTTCAGATAAGGAACAAAAACGTTTACGTGACGAGCGTGAAGAGCGGAAAGGAGCGCTATACATTAGCCTCCGCCCCGAGGATAACGGACTCGCTCACGTATATCCCGCTCCGCTTTGTATCGGAAATGCTGGGCTATACGGTCGAATGGAATGCTGAGACCGGCGAAATTAATATTAAAAATTAAGGAGTGATTCATTTTGAAAAAAGCATGCTTAAAATTAGCGTTACTGCTTGTTTTCTCAGGTTTAATGTGCTTTTCCGCCTTTGCGGAGGAGGGACCTTGCTATATCGCGGAATCTGACGGCGCGAAAACATACTATAGCTCGCTTGACGGTGCGATAGCATCCGGCAAGGGCAAGGAAATATTTGTCACCGCGGACACTTCTGTCTGCACGTCGGCGACAACATTATCGGGCGGGAAATACACCGTCACCGGTATCGGAAGCCCGACCGTTACGCAGTCAAACAGAATAATAGTGACAGATGACGCAAGATTGATATTAAATAACATTACGTTTGACTTAAAGGATAATACATATATCGGCTTGGAAGGCGGCATAATGGACTTAAACAGCGCGAAGGTGCTAAACGGTAATGGCGACTGGGGAACTGTTGCGATAGGCGACTGGACAAGAGCCGGAATACTTAATATTTCGGGGGAAAGCGAAATCTCTGGAAAGTCAAAGTATGGCGCGGCGGGTCACGGCTCCGTTATAACGGTACACTCAAACTGCACGACCGGAACAATCAATATGACCGGGGGCAAAATAATAAATAAGGACTCCTCGTCCGGGCACTGCCCCATATACGCCATGACGGCGAACGCCAAAATAAACATAAGCGGGAACACGTCAATCGACAAGGGAACCGGCGCGAATAACGCGATCGGGCTCACCGCAGCCGATACGCTCGTTTTAGCGGGCGACTTTACGGGCGATATCTCGGTTAAGTACGGCGCGCTCGGCGATTATTTCGGCACAGTAAATGACGGGGCGGTACTTTCGGGCATTATCACCCATGCGGAAAAGGGCTCTCAGGCAACGGTAAAGGACGGTAAGCTTTACTGGTACTACGAGGCGTATTTAGGGACGGACGAGGCGGCAAACAGATATGAAAAATTGACCGACGCCGTTAAAAAGAACAGTAAGGGAACAATCGGGCTTTCGTGCGACGCGGTATGGAAGGGCTATGACTTAAGCGACACGGGCGGATACGGAATGCACCATAAAACGCTCACTGTAGCGGGCAACGGGCACACGCTTAAGCTGACCGATGAGTTTTACGTCGGGCTTGACTCTTGTTTCACCTTGGAAAACATTGACGTTGACTTAAAAGACAACAGAATACTGATAGGGTGCAACGGGTCGCTCACCTTGGGCAGCGGCGCAACGGTAAAAAACGCGGCGGGAAGCACCCCCATAAGCATTGAAAAAAGAAACGGCTCGGACGGCGGAACGTTTACTATGCTAAAAGGCAGCCTTATAACAGACTGCAAAACAGATGTTTCCGCAATCGTCAGAGTGTGGCACGGCGGAAAAGCCGTAATTTCAGGCGAGATAACGGGAAATAACTCATCGTACGGCGCTATTAAACTTGACTCCCAGGCGGGCTCGCTCACCCTTAAGGACTCGGCGGTGATTTTTGATAATTTCGGCATGGACTCTGAAAGTGAATATAACATAGTGCCTTTAAACGGCTCCCAGATCACCTTTGAAGCGGGATTTTCGGGAAAAGCGGGCATAACATGTTCGGGCGAAGGCGAAGCCTTTGCTCTGGCGGGCGAAAATCTCACTTCGCTTCCCGATATCGGCACGGTGGTAAACGATGGAAATTCCGCGCTCTTCGGCTGGATAAACGGCGGCTCCCTCATCTGGCAGAAAGCCCCTCAGCTGAGCGCGGAGACAGACTGCGGAACGTATGAGAACGGGACGAAGGCAATAGTGCGGTTTTTGATAAGCTTTTACGAGGCGCCGGGGGACGCTTATATCACCTCGTACGGCGCGTACATCATAAGCGGGGAGGACTTTGATGGGGACGAGATGAAAAAGTCCGAAAGCAAATTCGTAAAGGAAAATCAGGAGGTTTTGGCGTCCGGCAAGGGCTATATCGTTGACATTCATACAAAAAATCTCGAAAGGGCTTATCCTGTCGCGGCGTTCTGCTTTATAAAAAATATTGATGCGCCGGTTTACATGATCAAGACCGCGCCCGCAGTAAACAGCGGAGAAAATGTAAAAGAGCTGAGCGATGAGACCGTAAAAGGCTACGAGTCATTCTATGAAAATTAAAAAAGAGGTGCACGTTTATATGAAAAAGAAAAAATATGAGGCGCCGAAAGCGGAGGTCACCGTAATCGCAACGAAAGACGTTATTTTAGCAAGCGGAACCTTAAGCACATTTTCAAGCGAAAAATTACTGTCCATGGGAAAGATTTTGGATATCGAGTAAGACCTTCGGGAGGGCAAAACATGAAAAGAAAAATTATTCTCGCGCTTTTAATAATTCTGTCACTGGCAATGCTTCCCGCTTTTTCGCTTGCGGCGGACACGGAATCTAACCTTTATATCGGCGAGGACACGGAGGAAAACAGGTTTTTGGACTTGACCGACGAGATTTTAAAGCCGAACAACAGAAAAAATCAGGACATATTCTTAACCGGAGACGCGAAGTGGGTTACTGATGTGAACCATTACACCGGTATTCAGAACGGATATTTCACGATTGACGGGGGCGGGCACACCGTCACCGTCATGCAGAACTTAGGGGTCGGCATCGGCTCAAAAGTGATACTTAAAAACATAACGGTGGACTTATCCGGTTACCGCTTTACGGTGAGGGAATCGGGCTGTCTTGAGCTTGGCGAGGGCGCGCGCATTATAAACGGCAATAACGCCGTTTCCGGCTGCATCAGCATAGAGGGCAACTCAGAGAGCACATTTAAAATGGACGAAGGAAGCGAAATAAAGGACTGCGGAAAAAGCTCTCAGGTTGCAAGCGCGGTCTACATTCACGGCGCGGGAAGCTTTATTTTCCGCGGCGGGGTGATAGAGAGCGCAAGCAGCAGCGTTCCCGCGGTGGTGCTGAACGGTTCGGCGTCAAAAATCAGAGTAAGCGGCGGCGCCTCCGTAGTTTCGGGATATGACGGGGCAAGGCACGAGATAAGCTTAAAAAACGGGGAGCAGTTCACTTTAGCCGGCGCCTTCACGGGCGACATTACCTTAAATTCGTCCGAGCTCGGCAAGCCATTCGGAACATATGAAGAAGGAGCCCAAGGGTTTGAAAACCTAAAATGCATGGGAAAGCCGGACGCTTTGTGTATAGCGGAGGACGGTTATTTAATCTGGGCGACGGAGGGCGACTGCTACATCGGCGATAATATGTACGAAAGAGTCAGCCTTCCCGAAGCGGTCGCAAAAGCCCCGAGCGGAAGCACGGTATATCTTATAAATGACGTGGAGCTTTCATCGACCGTGACCTTAGACAGAATCGGCGCGTCGGTCACAATAGCTTCCGACGGCGAAATGAAAAAAATCAGCATTAAATTAAACGGGGACGAAAAATTGGAAACGGCGTCCAAAAGGCTCTTTTTGATAAGGAACGGACATCTGACGCTTGAAAACGTCATCTTAGAGGGCGGAATGCATAAAGATTACGGCGGCACGGTCATTGTGGAGGAGGCTTCCTGTTCCCTCACCCTTAAGGGGAGGACCGTTCTGCGCGGGGGAAAAGCCCTAAACGGCGGCGCCGTCTGGGTGCGGCGCGGCACGCTTAAAATGGAGGATGACGCGCGAATTGAAAATTGCGAGGCTAAAAATACGGGCGGAGCAATTTACATAACAAATCAGGGCGAGGCGCACATCCTCGGCGGAAGCATTGAGGAAAACACTGCTCCGCAAGCCGGCGGGATAAAGGCGGCATCCGGCACCGGGGTGTACATCGGAAACGGCGCCGTCATCTCCGGCAATAAAAACGGCAGGGGAGAAGAAAGCAACATCTGCCCGGAGGATAAAAACACCGTGGTTTTAAATGGCACGTTCACGGGCAGAGCCGGCGTTTCGTTCGGCTCGGAGGGAGTTCCCTTCGGCTTGGCGGACGGTGCGGACGGGGAATACAATATCTTTTCCGATTCCGACAGCGCTCTTTCCGGCTTTCTCTCCGACGGGAAAATGCTCTGGGTTCGGGGCAGAGTGAAGCTTGAGGCAGAATATGACTCCGGCGTTATTGATGACGGCGGGAAAAAATACGGCATTATCCGCTTCATCACAAATTTTGACACGGCAGAGGATGCTCCGATAGTTTCTTACGGAACGTATGTCCTCACCCCGGAAATGTTTAATGAGAACGAAGAAGAAATATATAATAAAGGCGGAGAGGTGCTGCCCGCTTATTTTCTGGGCAGAACAAAGGATGATGCCGGGTGGCGCGAACCGTCATCGGGCTACAGCTTCGCGGTCGATTACGTTAAGATTCCCGAGGAGTATTTTGACACCGCTTTTGTCGCGGTAAGCTATGTGAAAATCGGCGAAACGGTGGTTTACAAAACGCTTTCGGGAGTAAGGCTGGATGCGGACAGGGTGATTGATAACGGCTGACCGCAGATGATTTTCTGCAAAAAACACCAATGTGTTTTTTGGTTTCCTTCCTGTTGCATCGGGCGGCTATTATCCGCCCGATGCAACCAACAGTATACAGGAGGTATAATTTATGAAAAAAAGCATATCCGTTTTGCTTTCCCTGTGCCTTATGTGCCCGCTTTTGCCCGCTTTTGCGGAAAGCCTTAAGGCGTCGGACGTTATAGGCAAAATGGAATTTAAGGACCCGGACGGGATCTATTTATCCGATGACGAAATAAAAAAAACGGTCCCGCTTTCCGATATAGAATATATTGCCCTGGGGGACGGGATAGGTCCTTCGGACGGCGATGAGGACGCGGCTTATCTATACGATTTTAAAAAAGAGCTTAAGGAAAAAGCCCTTCGCACGGTGAAGCTTTCGTTTTTGGCTGAAACGGCGGTGAGCGGGTTAAAGCTCTGGGACGGTACGGACTCGGTAAAGGCGGGCAGCATCTACGGCTCGGAGGACGGCGAAAGCTTCTTCCTTTTGGGAAGGCTCAACTTAAACGGCGAAAAGGTCTTTTTGACCGATTTCGGCTTTAACGTAAAGGTAAAAAGCATCTCGGTCGTGACTGAAGGAGCGGGAAGCCTTAAAATATCGGAGCTTCACGTGATAAAGGAAAATGAGAACTATGAAACGGTCGACATGCCTTATGGCGGCGGGCTCTATTATAAAAACGAGCCGGATAAGTGGACCGTGTCGGCAGATACCGAGCATCGCCTCTCTCCGGCAAAAAATATGTTTGACGGAAAGAAGGACACATTCTGGCACTCCGACTATGACGATGAAACGGTCGAAAGCAAAAAGAAGCTGCCCCACTCTGTCACCGTTAATTTCAATGAGGACAAGGTGATTTCGGGCGTAAAGCTGACCCCGAGAAACGGAGGAAGCCGCATAACCGCTGCCGATATTTATGTTTCGGGCGACGGGAAAAATTTCTACAAGGCGGGGCGCGGAGCATTTAACTATGCTTCACCTGATGAAAAAACGGTGGATTTCGGGGAAAATATTTTGGTAAAAGCGGTCAAAATGGTGTCCGTTGCGACAGAGGGAAATACATATTCCACATGCGCGGAGCTTGAATTTAAAAAAGCGGACATGTCATACTCCGTTTCCGATATGCCGGACGAGATGACGCCCTCTGTAAAAGGTAAGCTCACGGCGGACATAAACGGTGAAGAAAATGACTGCCTTACGGACGGCAGGTTGGGAAGCTATGTAAGCGCGGGTGAGGGCGATGTTTTGACTCTGCGCTCTAAAAGCTCCGTCACAGCCTCCGGCATAAGGATAAAAACGCGGGAGGGAAAGCCCGTTGCCGCGGCGAAAATCAGCCTTTCGGCTGACGGGAAGAATTTTATAGACTACGCCGAACATTCACTTTCGGGCGGGGAATACCTTTTCAGAGCAAATATCACCCTCCGCGCGGTGAAAATTTCGGTAAAAGGGGAAGAAACGGCTGAAATAACGGAGGTAAGCCTTATCTCCGAGTGCTTTAATTACAATAAGACCGAAATTGACAAAGAGATAAGAGATACCGCGCTCTGGACCGTTACGGCGGGGAGCGAGAATGCCTCATCGCCCGCGAAAAACTTGATTGACGGCGACATTCACAGCATATGGCACTCCTATTACGATAACGCCAAGGGCGAAAAGGACACGCCGCCCATCGAAATAGTTTTCGATTTCGGGAAAGAAATCACGCTTTCGGGCTTTAATTACTATCCCATGAGGCGGGATACCGATGCCGACACCGCGGGATATTTCAAGGCGATAAAGGTTGACGCCGCGGTTGACTCATCTCCCGATGTCCGGTGGTATCCCGTTGCGGCGGACAGGTACACCTATAACGGTTATTTCGCCGTTCAGACGACGCATTTTGACTTTAACACGAAGGTGAGAAAGCTGAAAATCACCGTGACGGACGCAAACTATTCCTACGCGACCGGCGGCGAGATCAGGTTCCTTTCGGAGGATGCGGCAAGAAAGCCCGAAAACGCAAAAACGAAAGAGGCTTTTTCCGTGTTCGAGTTTGACGACTGGGAGAGCACCGAAAACGTGAAAATAGCCTATGACCTTAACGACGCGGGCTTTTTAAAGGGCTTTTACACAGGCGGTGAGGCGGTAAATAAAGATTACTACACCGTGGAGGATGACGGCATCGTCTTAAGCAAATATTTCTTTACGGACTGCCTGCCCGACATGAGCGCGGCGGATATCGGCTTTAACTTAAGCTTTTTCAGGGGTGATGACATTTATTACACCGTAAAGGTCGGCGGAGCGGAAAGGCATAAGTTTTTCTTCCGGTCAGTCGGGGGCGGAAAAGTTTACGCTATAGCCGGCGGCAAGGAGATCTCAAGCGGCGATGAGGTAAGAAGAAAGGACTCTGTAATTGCCGCGGCGGTCGCCTCTGACGGATACCGCCTTAAAAGTGCCTCGGTCACGGCTATAAATGACGCGTACGATTATTTTGATATAGCGAGGGATAAATATACTGTTACGGCGTCAAGCGTTTTCCCGTCATGCCCCGAAAGCATGATGACGGACTCTGACAGTTCAACCTACTGGCACTCCGGCTATGAGGTCTCGGGCGGAACAATAGTATCGTCCGACAAGCCGCCGTTTGACATAACGGTAAGCTTTAAAGAAATAACGGACGGCGTTAAGGGGATAAGATATGTTCCCCGCCAGGATAACGACGGCGGAAGGATAATCTCCTACAAAGTCTACATTTCGCACGACGGGGAGAATTTCGAAAAAGAGGCTGCCTCCGGCACGCTTATAAATTCGCCCGAGGAGCAGAGCATTGATTTTTCCTCGCCCGTCGATTCGGTAAAGGCGGTAAGGCTTAAAATAATTCAGACCTCGGGCGGAACGTACGCCCAGATTGCAGAGCTCAACGTGGTCGGCGCGAAGAAAAAGAGCGCGGAAATAACCTCGGTCTCAAACGGCACAAAGAGATCGGAGTTTTCGGTCAATGACCTTTTTGCCGACCTTGAATTTACTGCCGAGTTTGAAAAAACAGATGAGGGGATAACCCCTGTAGAATATGAATTTTCGCACGTAACTTATGTGACCGCGCCGGAAAACGCGGAAAACGGAAAGGACCTTTTTGTAAGCTTTAAGGCGGAGGAAGGCTACAGGCTTTCCGAACCGACAGTATATGCCGGGGAGAGCCTCCTTTCGCCCGACGCGGACTACACTTTTGTTACGGACGGCGGAAAAGCAAAGCTCACGGTGAAAAATCCCGACGGCAGAAGAATAAAAATATGCGCATCGGGCGTTCAGGTTCTGCCGAGCCACAAGGTAAGCTATAAGGATAAATTCGGCGCGGTCGGCGCCCTGCCGGAAGATGCAGAGGTAAAAGAGGGCGAAAAGTTCACTTTGCCGTCGGGCAAGGGGCTAAAGCTTGTCGGATACGTCTTTGACGGGTGGACTGAAGACGGTGAGCATTATAACGCGGGCGACACTGTCACCATGCGGGACGGGGACATGGTCTTTTATGCCTCATGGAAGGCGGATAAGGGGAAGAAGGACGAGAGCGGCGCGGCAGGAAAACCGTCCGCGAAGCCGTCCGGAAAGTCCTCATCCTCCTCCGGTGCGCCGACGGGCTATGTGCCCGAAAAGGAGGAGACATTTAAGATCTACCTTTCAGGAACGGGATATGTGACGTTAAAGAGCGGAGAAAAGGTTCCGCCTCCCCGTGAAATTGCCGGATACAGGTTTGAAGGCTGGTACTTGGATGAGGCGCTGACGGTTCCTTACAGTAACACCGGGATTAAAGAAACGCTCATGCTCTATCCGAAGTATGAAAAGCTTGAGAGCAGCGAGCCCTTTTCCGACATAGCGGGTCACTGGGCGTACGGCGACATAATGTTTCTTTACGGCAGCGGAAAGGTAAAGGGCACCGGAAACGGCGCGTTCAGCCCGGACGGATATGTTACGAGGGCGGAGTTTATCCAAATGCTTTATAACATTTCGGGCGGGGAAGCGCTGACCGGCGCGGGATTTTCGGACATTTCGGAAAGCGACTGGTTCTATACTGCGGTCGCATGGGCAAAAAGCGCCGGCATAACGGAAGGGACTGACGGCGGGGATTTTTCGCCCGACTCCAAGATAACGCGCGAGCAGATGGTCACAATGCTCATGAGGTATTTAAATCTTTCGGACGGCGCAAGCGAAAATGACTCGGTAAAGTTTTCGGACGAAAGCGAGATATCCGGCTGGGCGAAGGACGCGGTTAAAAAGGCGAGAGAGCTCGGCATAGTCCTGGGAAGACCGGATAATACCTTTGAACCTGATAGCAATACCACGCGCGCCGAAAGCGCCGTAATACTCGGAAGAATAATGAGAAATTTTAAAAGTTAAGGAGGGGCTTTTATGAATTACGCATCACCGGAGGCGGTCGGCGTCCGCTCGGAGGACATCGAAAGGTACGTAAAAGGGCTGGAGGAGAAAAACCTTGCGACGCACGATATCATCATGGCGCGCGGCGATAATATATTTTTCGAAAAATACTACGAACCGTTTGACCGGGAATTTTTCCACAGAATGTACTCGGTCAGCAAAAGCATCGTTTCGATTGCGGTGGGCTTTATGCTCGGGGATAATCTGGCGGATATTGACGACCCGATGGAAAAATTCTTCGGGGACGAGCTTAAAAATCAGACGGACGAAAATATAAAAAAGCAGACCATCCGCGACATGCTCATGATGTGCACCGCCAAGCCGAACAGAGTGTGGTTTGACCATAGACCGGAGGACAGAGTGCGGTTCTATTTTGAGAACAACAGGATCGAAACGCGCCCCGCGGGAACGGTCTATTACTACGACTCTGAAGGGTCGTTTATCCTGGGCGCGCTGGTCGAAAATCTCACGGGCAAAACGCTTACCGAATACTTAAACGAAAAGCTATTTAAAAAAATCGGCGTGTCCGAAAAAACAAGCTGCTTAAAATGCCCGGGCGGTCACTCCTGGGGCGATTCGGGAATGCTTTTAAGACCGGTCGATTTACTGAAAATAGCAAGATTCATACTAAACGGCGGAAGCTGGAACGGCGAGCAGCTGCTGGACCGCGAATATATAAAAAATGCGGTAAGCTTTAAGACCTATAACAATCAGACAGACGCGTGCGCGGCGGATACTTTAGGCTACGGCTGGCAGATATGGAGAACGTACGGCAATTCCTTTTTCTTTAACGGCATGGGCTGTCAGTATGCCGTCTGCGTGCCGGATAAGGACATGATATTAATATATAACGCGGATAACCAGGGCAAGGAAAACGTTACAAACTCTATTATCGAGGATTTTATAAAAGGTATAGCGCAAAATGCGTCGGATGAGCCTTTGGCAAAGAATCCCGAGGCGGAAAAATCGCTCCGGGAGGCGACCTCGGGCTTAAAGCTTGCGGTTACGCGGGGCAATGTCGCAAGCAGATTTGAGAAAGAATTTACCGGCAGAGTCTATACGCTCGGGGCAAATCCCATGGGCATCGAACGGTTTAAGGTCGAAATCGAAAACGGCGAGGGGAAATTTATCTATAAAAACGCTCAGGGCGAAAAGACGGTTCGGTTCGGAATGGGGAAAAACGTGATTTCCGAATTTCCGCAGGACGGCTACTCATCGGAAATCGGCGGCGTCACGGCAAAGGGAAATCACTACAGGTGCGCCGCGTCCGGCGCGTGGGTGGAGGAGAAAAAGCTCCACATCTACGTTCAGATTATTGATAGGTATTTCGGAAACCTCGGGATAACGATAGGGTTTAAAGACGACGTCTGCGGTATGCGCATGATAAAGCACGCGGAGGACTTTTTATCAGAGTATCAGGGCTTCGCCGGCGGTCACCGGGAGTAAAAAAGCAAGAATAAAACGGCGCGGAATTTCTTCCGCGCCGTTTTTGCGCGCACTGAAAACTTTTTTGTTTCCAAAATGAAGGGCTTTTCGGTGTGACTGTTATATGCTTTAAATGGTTAACAAAAAAATTTTTTAAAAACGACGTATACGTACCTTCTTTTTTAAAACCATATGTGATAAAATTAGGCTGCAAGGCGGGAAAACGGTATATGGCGCCCCGGAAAGACGGGGAGAAAAAGGAGGAAGAATTTATGGAAAAAATCAATTTGCGGCTTTTTGGCGAAGTAACCGGTAGGGAGGTATCGGCATCGACGGGAAATAACCTTTCTGCCGGAAACGAGGCGTTTTACGCAAATAAACTCATCGGGGCTGCCGAGCATAACCTTGTTTATTCGCAGTTCGCACAGAAAAGATCCATTCCGAAAAACGGCGGCAAGACAGTTGAATTCAGAAAATTCGAGCCTCTTGCCAAGGCAACAACGGCTTTAACCGGAGGCGTGACTCCAAACGGTCCGGCGCTTGAAACCACATCTCTTACGGCAAGCTTGAGTCAGTACGACGGATTTGTTAGATTTACAGGCATTCCGGATCTCACGTCGGTCAATCCCGACATGATTGAAACGGTCGATAACATTGGTGAACAGGCAGGGTACAAATTAGACAGGATCGTCCGTGACATTGTAATGGAGGGGACAAATGTGCAGTACGGCGACGGAAGCGTCGCTTCGCGTGCAGCGCTCACCGGCGGAGCGGCTTCGGGAAACAATTATCTCACTGTGGACGCGGTAAAAAAGGCAGTCCGTGCGCTTCGTAAACAGAACGCTAAGCCGATCAACGGCTATTACATCGCGATCGTACACCCCGATACGGCGTACGACCTTATGAATGACCCGGAGTGGAAAGAGATGAATAACTACACCTCCGGAAATGTCGGGAAGCTTTATAAGGGCGAGATCGGTTGTGTTGCCGGTGTAAGGTTCGTCGAGTCAACCGAGGCAAAGATCTGGAAAGGTACGACCGACGGCGGAAAGGGTGGCAGAGCTGTTTACGGTACGCTCATTCTCGGCGCCAACGCATACGGCACGACCGAAATCAAAAACAATCTTTGTATGGTCATTAAGCAGTCGGACTCCGCCGGTGCGGCAGATCCGCTTGACCGGAGTTTGATGGTCGGATGGAAGGCGGCGTTTACCGCAAAAATTCTCATGGACGAGTATATGGTAAGGATCGAGACATGTTCATCGTTTGACTCGGACGCCAATTAAAAAAGAATTCTTCGTGCCGCCGCATTAATCACATTATCATAACATCCAAAAAAGAAACAGCACCATAAAGGTACGACACTAAAGTAAATCATAGGGTTGATGAATCTTCAATGTCCGGGGCGTAGGAATATCATTAAAGCCGTTGCCGTCTAAAGAAAAAATTCTTACCTCCCGGCACCCGTTTTATTATTGTTGGTGAATAAATCGGCACACGAGGCGGTGTGACGAAGGACGGGGGAAGGTTAGTCATCATCTCCGCCTCGGCAAACCATAAAAAGCTTAAGGGAGCGGCACGCATAAGATATTTTGCGACTCATGAGTCCGTCCACGTAACGGCAAAGACCGACCCGAAGGCATATAACACCCTTGCCGAAAGAATCAAAAAGATCAGCCCGGAGCTTTTCTCCGATGAGAACATTGCCGCAAAAATAGCCGAATACGCAGAAAGCAACATCGAGATAGATGCCGAAGCTGCAAAAGAGAAAATTGTCGCGGAATACGTCGGCGAAGCGCTGGCAAAGGCTGATAGAAAAACCCTTCACAAAATCATCGGCGACAGAAGAAACGTTGCCGAGGTGCTGCTTGACCTTGTCAATAAGCTTATAGACATCTTCAGAAAAGATAAAGAGCTCCGCGAAGGCTATAAAGAAGCCCGCGAAGCTATCATAGAGGCGATAAACAGTATTGACAATGAAAGAGCGCAGCGAATCAAAGATGGGCGGACAGAGAGCACACAGTCAACCGAAAACGTTAAGTACGCGACGAGTGATGATTACACAATTAACAAACAGGTCGATGACGCAGTGTCCGGAAAAATGGCGAGGGGATATTCTGTTTTTGTAGGAAAGACGCCAAACCTTTTGGAGAAAGCCGGACTGGAGCAAAGACCAATGCTCATAAATCAGGCACATTTAAGAGATATCGTCCACGAAAAGACAAACGACAACGCTCACTATCACGGCATAGATATAAACATTATAAAACAACTTCCCAAGCTTCTTAAAAACCCCGTTGCGATATACGACTCTATTTCAAATGACAACCGGAATAATAGCATTTGTGTTGTAACGAATAAATTTGACGGGGACGGAAATCCGATAATAGTATCCATAAGAAGCTCCGAAAGCAACGTCAAATATTACGATGTAAGCTTTAACACCGTGAAAAGCGAAAAGAGCAATTACGCAACAAGTGTATACGGGAAGGACAATTTCCGCTATCATCTGGAGGCGATTTTAGACAATGACGCGTTTATCTTTGTAAGCAAGAGCGAAACCGAAAAACTTTTAAATAAAATAATCCCGAGGCTGAATTCTGATATCAAGCTCCAATTGCTTGAGCGATTAGACAACCTCGGGTACAACACCATTATACATAAAAGCAATAATGTTGTCAATACCTATTCTACGCAGACGGACGAAAAATATGCCTCTTCCGAAGGTTGAAAGAGGCGCGGTGAAATACATAATTCTTTGCGGCGTGATGAGCGCGGTCTATCAGAGGCTTAATATATCGCTCTCGGGCGTTATCCCGGGCGTGATATTTTTCCCGGTCAGCAACGGGTCGATGGTCGTCTTCTCGGTCATAACGGGGAGAATCTTCTTCGGCGAAAGGTTAAATAAGCTCCAGATCGCGGGCGTCGTGCTCGCTCTTTCGGCAATCGTCGCCGTCGGTCTCGGGTGAATAAGACGGAGCGATTATCACGGTCCGAAGCGTCCGTCGTGAAGCGGCGGTCTTTTTCGGCGGAAGAGCTGTGCGGACAAGACCTTCGTGCCGCTTGAGAATGCCGCGCGCAGAGCACTCTGATACCCCGGAAAATGATTTGACACAGTTGACATAAATGATAAAATGCCGTATAATGAAAATAAACTAAAGCAGGCGTACATCCGGGCGCCGCAATTTTTTGGTCTCTGCGGGAGAGGGAAAGATACTTTTATATAAAATTTGAAGGCATGTTTTATCCATGGCAAAAAAGAGTGCGGCAAGTCATATATAATATAAAAAAGGAGCTCTGATGGATATGAGGATAACATTTTCGGGCACTTCCCACGGATTTTCCGAAAAAAACAGGTTTAATCCCGTTACGCTTGTGGAAGTAGGCAAAAAGCTTTTTGTGATTGATGCGGGAGGGCCGGCAGACTATTTTGTTGTAAATTCCGATAAGCGTATCGAAGACATCAGGGGTGTTTTTATTACACATATGCACTCAGACCATGTGAATTCATTGCCGCAGCTTTTGATCTCGTTTCTCGGATTTCATTATAATAAGGATGCGCTCGTGTTTATGCCCGATCAAGACGGAGTCGACGGTTTGAAGGCGTGGATGAAAGCCATGTATGAGGATGACTCGAGAATCGTATCCACGCTTAATTTCAGGGTCATCGGCAGCGGCGTTATTTATAAAGACGAGGACCTGCTCGTAGAGGCTGTCCCGACAAGGCATCTTGATGCGATCGGCAGACCGTGTTATGCATTCCGGTTTGAAACCGGCGGCAAAAACGTTTTGTTCACGGGCGACCTTGCTCCGGAGTATGAAGATCTGGAGGACGTCTGCGGCGCATACCGTTACAGTCTGGTCGTATGTGACGGATCACATGGCAGCCTGAAAGAGAACTTTGATAAAATCGCCGGGATCAATACCGAAAGGCTGATATTCACTCATGTATATGAGCCTTGCTTTGAGGGATATGAAGAGCTGCTTTCAGAGCTTCCGTTTGATGCAAGCCGTGCGGAAGACGGAGAATGCGTGACAATTGTATGACACCGCAAAAGTGCGCCCCGTAAAAAGAATAAATACATTGCCGTATGATAATTTTTCCGCGTCCGATAATTCATATGCCGCTGTACCGGAGTATGATATTGACGGCAGAAGGGAGAATGGCGGGGGAGATACACAGCATGAAAAAAATCAGCTTGGCTCTCTTGCCGGTTTTAACAATAGCGCCGGAAGCGCAGCCGACGGGAGCAGAATGCATTTTTGCCTGGGCGCAGAAAAAGTAAAGCAGGCAGCCTTCGGCTTATATAATAATTTATAAAGATGTCAGCGCCGACCGCCTTTTTTCCGCATAAAAAATCTTAGTGTAAAACGTCAAAATTATTAAAAATTGACAAAAAGTGTTGACGAAAACGGGGAAATATGATACAATATGATTGCAGAGGAATATATTATAGAAAGGATTTGGCAAGTATGAAGCGACGGCGTGAAATCAATATATACATTTACTCGCGGTACAGGCGCAGATTTGCCTTTTTCCGTTATTCGTTCGCGGGTATTTATTAAGGTGTGTTCGTTTTCAAAGCATTTTGAAATCGAGCCCGCCTTTTTTCGTTCCTGCGCCGAAAGCATAATAAAAGACCGCATACCCGAAAGGAGAGTGCAGCCCATGAAAGAAAAAAACGCCGGATATCCGCGCTCCGGCATAAACAGAAAGCTTCGGAAAAACATTGAAAAATGAAAAGGGGGGATCATGAGTTATGAAACGCAAAAAAATCAAACCGATTTCGATTTTGCTCTGTATCGCAATGCTGCTCCCGCTTATATCTATGACGGCGTTTGCGGACGAATCAAAGTCCGCAGACCCTGTTACGGATACGGCAAAGTTTATCTCTTTGGATGAGGCAAAAGAAATTGCATTAAAAGACGCCGGGCTTGACAGAAACAAACAAAAAATAACCTTCACCAAGGAGGAACTGAGCCGCAATAAAGGCAGACCCTGCTACATTTTGGAGTTTTATACGGGGGAAAATCAGTATCACTATGAGATCGACTATAAGACGGGGGAAGTTATCTACGGCAGAAAATATATCCTGCTTACCGAAGCGAAAAAGATCGCCGTTGATGACGCCGGCTGCACCGAAAAGGTTGCCTTTACCGAAGATGAATTGGTAGACGGCGGCATAAAAACGCCTTACTACCGCCTCGTGTTTTCCGATACGAAAATACGGTGGATTTACCGGATCAATGCGGTGTCGGGCGATATACTCGAGAAGAAAGAGGAGAATATCGGCGAGACGGATTTAATCTCCTTGGAAAAAGCAAAGTCAATCGCGCTTAAAGATGCCGGGATTGCCGAAAATGCAGAAAAGATTGTGTTCACCAAGGAGGAGCTGAACCGCAATCAGGGCAAGCCCTGCTACCTTTTGGAGTTTTACACCGTCAAATATCAGTATCACTATGAGATTGACGCAAAAACAGGCGACATTATCTACGGCAGAAGATATATCCTTCTTGCCGACGCAAAAAGGATTGCCGTTGATGATGCGGAATGCGCCGAAAGAGTCACCTTTTCGGAGGAAGAATTGATAGACGGCGGCATAAAAACGCCATATTATCATCTCGTCTTTGCCGACAAAAAAACACAGTGGACATACCGTATCAATGCGGTGACGGGCACCATACTCAAAAGGCAGGAGGAGAACATCGGCGAGACAGAATTCATCCCCCCGGAGGAAGCAAAGAAAATTGCATTAAAGGACGCAGGGCTTGATGACACCGCACAAAAAATCGTGTTCACCAAAACCGAGCTTAACCGCAATCAGGGCGAGCCCTGCTACATTTTGGAGTTTTATACCGGCAAAAATCAGTATCATTATGAGATTGACGCAAAGACGGGCAAAATAATCTACGGCAGAAGATATATCCTTCTTGCCGACGCAAAAAGGATCGCCGTTGATGACGCCGGCTGCACCGAAAGAGTCACCTATACGGAAGAAACGCTGGTGGACGGCGGCATAAAAACGCCATATTATCATCTCGTCTTTGCCGACAATAAGACACGGTGGACATACCGGATCAATGCGGTGACGGGCGATATACTCGGAAAGAACAAGGAGAATATCGGGGAAGCGGATCATATCTCATTGGGGGAAGCGAAAAAGATTGCATTAAAGGACGCAGGGCTTGACAAATACGCGCAAAAAATCGTGTTCACCAAAGCAGAGCTCAATCGTTATCATGGCAGGGACTGCTATTTATTGGAGTTTTATACCGGTAAAAATCAGTATTACTATCAGATTGACGCAAAGACGGGCGACATTATCTACGGCAGAAGATATATCCTTCTTGCCGACGCAAAAGGGATCGCCGTTGATGACGCCGGCTGCACCGAAAGAGTCACTTTTTCGGAGGAAGAATTGGTAGACGGCGGCATAAAAACGCCATATTATCATCTCGTCTTTGCCGACAAAAAAACACAGTGGACATACCGGATTAATGCGGTGACGGGCAGCATACTCAAAAGGAAACAAAAGGACATCGCCGTAAAACCCGACATTGAGTGGGAAAATCCGTTCCGGGATGTTAAGAAAAGAGATTGGTTTTACTTTTCGGTTAAATTCGCATATGATTTTGGCTTGATGAAGGGCACTGCCGAAATGGAATTTTCGCCGGACTCTTATGTGACCAGAGCAATGTTTGTCATGATTATCTATCGTATGGAAAAAGAGCCGCAAGCCGGAGATTCGGTGTTTATGGATGTCGAAGTCAACGGTTATTACGGTAAGGCGGTTGCCTGGGCAAATGCAAACGGTATTGTTTCCGGTGTTTCGAAGGACCGCTTTGCACCGAACGATCCGATTACCCGCGAGCAGATGGCAACGATTCTTTACCGCTACGCAAATTACAAGGGATATGACACGGAATCAAACGGGAATACGGCCTATAATGACAGCAGTTCCATTTCCGGCTATGCGAGGAACGCTGTAAGCTGGGCGGCCGCAAACCTGCTTATGAAAGGCAATGCCGACGGCAGCTTTTCGCCGAATGAAAACACGACAAGAGCACAGGCGGCTGCCGTGTTCACCCGTATGCTTGAAAACCTGGAATAAAAAGGCCGTCCGTAACATTGGGTATATTCTTAACGTATAGCCCGCCACCGCAAAACGATGCGAAGGCGTCGCGCTGCAATTGACAATGCCTTCGCATATCTTTCGAAGGGCAGCCCTCCGGCTGCCCTTTTTTAATTAACTTGCATATCTCACAAAAAACTGCCTGTTATTTGGAGGCAATGTCGATTGAATTTTTCGGACAAAATGGTAAAATGTCTGCGGAGGATCTCATTTTATTGCCGGACCGATGAAATTCGTTGCTTTTTGTCGGGCTTATAATATAAGTATAAAAAATAAGGAGGACTGTCGTATGATTTATCCGCTGTAAAAAGGATTTGAGAGAATTTTCGTATTATGCAGAAGTAAAGCGATAAAGTGAAAAAATAAATGAATTTTTCTGTCGTTTATTATCAGAATTATCGGACTGCAGCCAAGCATGGTATATTCGTCCGTAAAAAACGAAAAAGGCGGTAGCGTGAGCGTGCCTTTTTGCGTACTAAGCGTGCGGAAGATTTTTTGCAAAAAAAATCGGAGCAAGCGCTTAACTTGCTCCGACGTGGTCTTAAGAGGCTCTCTTCGAAGGGTGCACCTTAAGGTGCACCCCTAACTATCGCCTTGCCAAGGGGGAGAATCCCGCCGAACGAAAAAATACGGCACACCGTAAACGGCGTACCGTATTTCTTGGTCGGAGTGGCAGGATTCGAACCTGTGGCCTCCGCGTCCCGAACGCGGCGCTCTACCAAACTGAGCCACACCCCGATAAATCACGAAATCTATTATACTATAAAAAGGGGGTGCTTGTCAAGGATTATTTTATAAAAACAGGAAAAAATAAAAAGGTCTTTCCCGCGCGGGAAAGACCTTTTTATATTTTACCGGCGGGACAGTATTTCGCCGTCCGTTGAAACCGTGACAACGCTTACGCCGATGTTTTTTCCGCTTTCCTTTGCCGCGTCAAGAGCCGCCGAGGCGATCCCTGCGCAGCACGGAACCTCCATGCGCACAACGGTGACGCTTTTTATATCGTTGGCTTTGAAAATTTCCGAAAGCTTTTCCTTGTAGTCCGCTTTGTCCAACTTGGGACAGCCGACAAGCGTGATGCGCCCCTTGATGAAATCGGCGTGGAAATTGCCGTAGGCATATGCCGTGCAGTCCGCCGCTATCAAAAGGTCCGCCCCGTTAAAGTACGGCGCGTTCACCGGAACGAGCCTTATCTGAACGGGCCACTGGGAAAGAAAGCTCTCCGCCTTTTCGCCGCGGCAGCACGAAGAGTGCTCATCGCGGTGCATGGTTTTAACGTGTGTTCCGGAGCATCCGCAGGGAAGGGGCTTGTTTTTCGCCTCCTGATGCTTTTTAACCGCCTCCTCGTCGTAGGGGACCGCCTCGCGCTCGCGGATGCTGATAGCGTCCGCCGGACAGGAGGGAAGACAGTCGCCCAGCCCGTCGCAGTAATCGTCGCGCATTAAGCGCGCCTTGCCATTTACCATTTCGATTGCGCCCTCGTGGCACGCGGACGCGCATGCGCCGCAGCCCGTGCACTTTTCCTCATCAATAAAAACGATTTTTCTTATCATAATATCAATCCTTTACTTGATTTTGTGATTTAAATATACTATAATAAAATAAAAAAGTCTGTTGTAATTACAACAGAAAGCGGAGAAATTTATGGAAAACGCGATAAAAAAGTCGAATCTTTTTAAAAATCTGACGCCGGAGGAGACGGATGAGGTGATAAAAAAGCTTTCCGCCGGGAAGAAAAGCCTTAAAAAGGGCGAATACGTTTTGAGAAACGGCGAGAAGGCGCAGCTTTTCGGAATCGTGCTCTCGGGCGAGGTGACTATAGAATCCGTAGACTACTGGGGAAACTCAAACGTCACCGCAATAGTTTCTGAGGGAGGGGTCTTTGCCGAGGCGTACGCGCTTTCCTCCGGAGTTATGGGGACGGACGTGACCGCGGGAACGGACTCTGTGATACTCTTCTTTTCCGCCGAAAAGATTTATTCCGAAAGCCTCCCCGCCGCATTTATGCTAAACCTTATCCGCGCGCTGTCGGAAAAAAACGCCCGAATAAACGAAAAGCTTTCGCACATGTCGAAGCGGACGATAAGGTCAAAGCTCATCTCGTATTTTTCCGCCGAATCGCGGAAGGCGAAAAGCGATGAATTTATGCTCCCGTTTAACCGCCGCCGGCTGGCGGACTACCTTGCGGTTGACAGGAGCGCGCTTTCCGCCGAGATGAGCAAAATGAAAAAAGAGGGACTTATCGACTACGACAGAAACAAGATACGCCTTTTTAGGATATGAAGGGAGAAATGATATGTTTGCCGAGGAAAGACAAAGAGAGATATTGAAAATGCTTAAGGAGAACGGAGCGGTCAGCGCGTCCGAGCTCATGAAAAGGTTTGGAACCTCGTCGGAGACTGTGAGGCGCGACCTTTCCGAAATGGAGAAAAAAAGACTGCTCACCAGAGTTCACGGCGGAGCGCTTTTGCTCCCCGAGATGATGAAGCAGACTGATCTTGACTACAGAACGCACAGTAACTATAAGGAAAAAAAGGAGCTTTCGAAAACGGCGATATCCACCCTTAAGAACGGCGAGGCGGTGTTCATTGACTGCGGAAGCACGGTGATATGCTTAGCCGAGGCGATTGCCGAGAAGATGGAGCATCTGACCGTGGTCACCAACAGTATGGACGTTTTTAACATATTAAACAGAGCCGGAAGGTTTGAAATTATATTGACCGGCGGACTGTTCCGCCCGGAGGAGAACGCATTCGCCGGCGCAATCGCGCTTTCATCGCTTTCCAAGGTGCACCTTAACAAGGCGTTTATCGCGCCCGCCGCGATATCTCTAAAAAGCGGGATATTCGACTGCGGGCACGAATTTATGCTCCTTCAGCAGAAGGTGATTGAATCGTCAAACGAGGTCTTTATCATCGCAGACAGCGAGAAGTTTGAAAAGACCGCGCTTTACAAGCTTTCGGACACGAAGGCGGAATACACCTACATAACGGATTCCTCGCTTTCCGACAAGGTCAAGGCGATATATAAGGAAAACGGAATCAGGATACTTAACTAAAAAAGCCTGGACGGGGGAAGCCCCGTCTGCTTTTTCATAAAGAGCGAAAAATAGTTGACGTCGTTAAAGCCGCATTTCCTTGAAATTTCCGAAACGGAATAATAGCCTGTGCCGAGCAGCTCCTTTGCGTAGTCCGCGCGCATTTTATTTATGTATTTAATCGGGGAAAGCCCGAACTTTTCTGAAAAAAGGCGGCGGAAGTACGTTTCGCTCATCGCCGCGGAATCGGCTAAGGCGCGGACGCTGATATCCTCCGTCAGGTGCTCGTTTATATACTCCGCGGCGGCGATGATGCGTGCGGCGGGACTGTCCGGCTTTTCAGCCATGTACTCGCGCTCAATCATATATATGAGGCGGTAAAAAAGGGACATGCACTCGTGCCGCCCGGCGATGGGCTTTTTTTGCCACACGTCCAGTATTTCGGAAAACTTGCGGTCGAAATACTTTCGGTTTTCGGTGTGAAAGCAGCGAATTTTATCCGAAAGCGGCACCGAGGGGGAAAAGTGGATGCAGATGAGCTTTTCGCCCGACGCGTCGATATTATAAGAAAGGTTTGAAGGCACGAGCGCGATGCACCCGTCCTTCGCGGACAATTCATCCTCCGTTCCGCGGTTAAATGAGGCGTTGCCCGTAAGGCGGTAGGAAAGCGCGTAAAACGGGCGCGCGTGCTCATAGTGGTGCTGGTGGTGGCGGTCAATGAAAAAAACCGACAGGATTTCCGATGAAAAAGCGTTCTCCCCGAAAAACATACTTATCACTCCCTTGATATGCTTTTTATTATACCATAAGCAAAAATGTTTGCTAGCAAGGACATTTTTGCGCAGCCGTCAATAATGCAAGCCGTACGCAGTACGGGGCGGCAGCAGCCGCAAAAGCTTGCGCAGCAAGCTTTCTTGTATGTATTATACCATAAGTAAAAATGCTTGCTTGCAAGGGCATTTTTACGCAGCCGTCAATGTTCTCATAGGCAAAATTTCAATTTTGCAAGTCGTAGAATACGACTTTGAGCGTAGCTCCCTATGAGGTTATTATAGCGGAAAATTTAATTTTGTCAACGGAAAATAAGTTTCGAAAAGTATAAATTATAAACGGAAATTTCCATAGACAGGCGGAAAATGAAGGTGGTATAATTAATTATAAAACTTTGCGCATCTTTTTGTTGACATATTTACACAAATAAGGTATAGTTAATAAAAAAGGAGGAAGGAATTTTATGAAAATTATGAAAAGACCAGCTTGCATTTTGCTCACCGTTTTAATGGCCGCCTCGTTTTTCACATCGTTTGCGAAAACGGAGGAATATTACGCGGCGAAGGCCGACATTAAGAGCGGGGCGGTGAGGCTCGAAGGCGATAAGGCGATCATGAAAAAGGGCGCTTACCTTGGGTTTAAGGACGTTGACTTAACCGGGATAAGATCCGTCACCGTCACGGCCGACTGCCTGATGCCCTACGGCGAGAACGGAGACGCGCTCTCGGTAAGGCTTGACAGTCCGGTATCGGAGGCGATCGGCTACATCGTGATAAACAGCGAGGAAGAAAAAAGCTTCACCGGTAACATAAAAGAGTCAAGCGGCGTTCACACGCTCTACCTTTGCTCGACTTATGCCGAGGAAAACTACATCGTCATTAAGAGCGTGAAGCTTAACGAAACGGCAAGGGTCTATAATGCCCCCGTTTCGGACGGTAAGATAAAGGACGTTTATCAAGATACCTGGCAGGCGGCGGATTCACTCGGCCGCCGCGTGGCGGACTTTGCAGAGGCAGGACCAGTCAAAGAGGGCGACCGCTACGCCGGCATAATGTACTGGGACTGGCACACATACGCTTCATCAAAGCCATATGTAATTAAGGACGTTATCGCTGAAAATCCCGGCGACAGGGAAGATTACGACGCGCCCTCGTGGGACAAATCGGGCGTTTACTACTGGTCGGAGCCTTTGCTGGGTTTTTACACAAGCTTTGACTATTTTGTTTACAGAAAGCACGCCGTCTGGCTCAAAAACGCCGGAATAGACGTTATCTTTTACGACTACACAAACCTTGAAAGAACCTATGTCAAGGCACAGCGCACGATGATGCGGGCCTGGCACGACGCGAGAGAATCGGGCGTTGATGTGCCGAAGATCAGCGCGTATTTCTTCAACCCGAAAAACCAGGTCGTTGAGCTGAAATCGCTCTGGTTTAACTTGTTAAACGACCCGGAATATTCCGACCTCGTGTTTAAATGGGAGGGCAAGCACTTAGTCTGCGGCTGGGCATATGACGAGATGGAGCAGTACATAAACAAAAACGACCCCGAAGAGGTGCGCCTCATTAAAGAAATATGCGAAAGCGTTAATTTCAGAACGAACGGAAGCAGGGAAAAGGGCCCCGACGTGGACAGCACAAATACGCCGGAATGGCAGTGGCTTGAAAACTACCCGCTCCATAACTGGGGAAAAGCGCGTTCGGACGGCAGAGTCGAAGAGATGGCGGTCGGCGCGTCGATCAATCACTCCTATGTATACGGCTACTCGGCGGTCGGCTTGGCGAGCGACCCATACACAAAGGGACGAGGGTACTCCGAGGCGTTCGGCGAGGACTACACCGAAAATAACGCGAGGAGCGCGGCGTTCTTCCGCGAGCAGGCATCTCAGGCGCTCGATACCGACCCGGCGTTTATCTATATCGACGGGTGGAACGAGTACACCGCTATCCGTAACAGGGAATTTAGCGGCTTTAAGAACAGCTTTGTCGACACCTATAACGACGAGAACAGCCGCGACTTTGAGCCCTCGTCCGGCGCGCTCGGGGACGATTACTATCTTCTCCTGTGCGACTTTATAAGAAAATACAAGGGCGTTCGCCCCGCGCCTTTAGCAAGCGAAGAGAAGACCATCGACATTACGGGCGGCATTTCACAGTGGGACGGCGTGCTCCCCGAATTTTTGAACGACGATGACGACTATGCGCGCAGCGCAGAGCTTGTCGGCGGTGAAAAGGCAACGGGGGGAGCGGTAAATTCCATCGTGAGCGCGAAGGTCGCACGCGACAGCGAAAAGGTTTATTTTCTGGTGAAGACCAAAAACGCGGTAAATGAAAACACGGCCGAATTTTTGCATCTTTATATTAATTCGGACAGGAACTTTGCGACCGGCTGGAACGGCTATGACATTGCGGCCGGAAGGAAAAAAGGCGTGCTTGAGCGCTGGGAGAACGGCGCTTGGGTCACCCTCGGAAGTGTGAGAACGCACATTTCGGGAAACGCGATGACGCTCGAGATCGAAAGAAGCGCGATCGGCCGCGGAGCGGACTTTGAGTTTAAATGGGTCGACTCATCCGGCGAGATCGCAAGCGGAAACATTTTGGACGTTTATAAGACGGGCTCGGCAGCGCCGATGGGACGGTTTAACTACCTTTATACCGACGCACCTGAGCGCGCGATAACGGGCGAGACCAAAAAGGCGCTTTCTGACACGCTGATTTTAATGCCCGGCAGGAACAAAATGGTCACGGACGGCAGCTTGCAGTACGTTTATGAGAAGGACATAAGAGTCACCCCGTTTGAGATGAACGGGACGCTCTATGTGCCCAAGGACGTTTTTGAGGAAGCAATGTACGGCGAGTCAAAGATCGAGTATGACGCGGGCGACAACATCTTAAGAGTCAAGGCGTTCCGCCTTGAAAACCGCGAGATCACGGACTATACGTGGACGTACACGGTTTTGGGCAGCCGCGAGGTGAGAATAAACGGAAGGCTCACGGGATTGACCGCACCGGCCGCGGCGGCAAACGGGATCATCTATATCCCCGTGACGTATTTATCGGACTGCTTCGGTTGGACTTTAACTGCCGAGAACGGCGCATATATCCTCGCGCGCGGCAGGGAAACGGACAAAACGGCGGCAAATGAAGCGATCGGCTTTATTAAATGAGGGAGGAAAATATGAAAAAATTACTTGCTTTAATTTTATCGGCTCTTCTTTCGCTTTCCGTCATCACGGCGATTGCGGAGGAGGACGTATATTCCGATACTTCAAACTGGAAGATAGAATGCTCAAGCCAGATATCCGAGAGCCGCGGAATCTTAAAGGCGTTCGACTCGGACGAGAGCACCATATGGCACTCGGCATATAAGGCGGAGGGCAGCGAGATTGTAAGTCAGGACAAACCGCCCTACACGATAACCGTCACCTTCGATAAGGCGTTATCCGTTACCGGCGTGCGCTATGTGCCGAGGCAGATCTCCGGCGACGACAATTCAAGCGTCGGCATCTGGCAGAAGGCGGAGTTTTACGGCTCGGCGGACGGATCTTCATTTAAAAAGATCGGCGAGGGAAGCTACAGCGACGAGGTTGCGGTGAGCCGCGAGACGGTCGATACCAAAGTGGCGGAAGGAACATATAAGGCTATTCGCATCATCGTTAAGGCGGCAAAGGGCGACTTCGGCTCGGCCGCGGAGATAAAGTTCTTATCGGGCGATGTAAAGGAGACTCCGGGCACAAAGACGGATACACCGAAGGGGTCTGATACGACGCCGGCCGGAACATGGACGGTCAGCGTGTCAAGCGCCTATCCTTCGCCCAAGCGCGACATAATAAATGCGTTCGACTCGGATGAGACGACCATCTGGCACTCGGCCTACAAGGCGGAGGGCGGCGAGATTGTAAGTCAGGACAAACCGCCTTACGATATTGTCGTCACCTTCGACAAGGCGCTATCCGTTTCCGGTGTGCGCTATCTTCCGAGGCAGATCTCGGGAGACGACAATTCGAACGTCGGCACATGGCAGAAAGCGGAGTTTTACGGCTCGGCGGACGGAAAGAGCTATAAGAAAATAGGCGAGAAGACCTATTCCGACCTTAGCGAGACGCGATTATCGGAGGACGCGGCAGTCTCAAAGGGCAGCTACAAATCGATAAAGATAACCATTAAGGCGGCGAAGGGCGACTTCGGCTCGGCCGCGGAGATAAAGTTTCTTTCGGGGTCGGAAGTGATAGTCCCCGAAAGCGTTAAATCCGGCTCGCTTGAGGTTTCTTCGGGGAGCGGAAATGCCGGAGAGACGAAAAAGGATGAGAAAAAAAATGAGGGTTCGGAGCTTGTTTCAACCGCGGGCGCGGTCATTACCGCGTCAAGCCAGAGGGGCGAATCGGTCAAGCGCGCGTTTGACTCGGATAAGACGACCTACTGGCACTCAAACTACACCGACGAAAACGGCGTTGTGACAGGCATGGACCCCGCGCCCTATATGATTGACGTCGCGTTCCCGCAGCAAACGCTCATCTCGGGCTTTACCTACCTTCCGAGGCAGGACGCCACCTCCGGCAGATTCACCGGGGCGGAGCTTTATGTATCCGACTCGGAGTCGGGCGAGCTTAAACTTCTTAAAACCTTTGAGTACGGAACGGACGCGGGCGAGAAAAAAACCGATTTCGGCGTGAATATTTCGGTCCGCCGCATAGAGATAAAAATCACGAAGGCGGGCGGAGTCGCGACCGCGGCCCAGTTCGGCTTTATAAAAGGAAAGGATTCTTATGAAACCATTAAGGCGGAAGATTTTGCCGCACACGAGGAGGCGACAAGGCTTTATAAGATAGACAGCTCCGCCTTCACCGTAACGTCCGACAAAAAGCACTGGCTCGGCTATGTCGAGAGCAACGTGACGGACTCGTCAAAAACCACCTTCTGGCAGACCGAGAGCGGGGAGGAAGCGCCCTTTACGCTCACGATAGACATGAAAAAGACCTACACCGTGCGCGAGTTTACTTACACCCCGCGCCCGACGGAGGATTTTCACGGCTCGTGGCTCGCTTTCAGCGTTGAAGCGTCAGACAACGGAACGGACTATGAAAAAGTCCTCTCCGTAACCGGCTGGAAAGAGGGCGCGGATGAGAAAAAGGCAGCGTTTCCCGAGCCCGTGACGGCGAGGTATATAAGGTTCGTCATCACAAAGGGCTTTGCGAACAGAGCGGCTGCAGCCGATATATCGTTCTATCAGTCAAAAGAAGATCACGATAAAAACGCGGCGGAATCGTTCGAAAAATACGTTCTTAAAATAGGTTCAAACGAGATAGTGACTAAAAACGGCAAGGTCACGGTTGATGTGGCACCCTATATTGATATAGCCTCCTCCTCGACCTTAATTCCCCTCCGCGGACTTTTGGAAGAGATGGGGGCTGCCGTTTCGTGGGACGGGGAGACCGAAAGCATCACAATAGATTCAGGCTCCGGCAAAATCAAAATGCAGATTCAAAATAATTTGGTTTATGCTGAGCACCCGGTCTACGGCACGGTGCGCTATACTTTATCCGCCGTTCCTAAAATAAAGGATTCAAGGACGTTTGTTCCCTTAAGGTTCATCTCCGAGCAGCTTGGCTATAACGTTTCGTGGAACGGTGAGACGGAGGAGATAACCATAACCAAATAAAAAGTCGGAATTTATAAAAATAAGACGTACGCAGTCGGACAAAGGTTTTTCCTTCTTAAATAATTCATAAAAACGCATCTTTGAAAGATGCGTTTTTTTGTATTGACCGATTGAGCCACTTAGTGTATAATATAAAATGTTGGATTATGAGAAGAATAAGATAAAGACATTTTGAGAGGAGAAATGTTAAGTGGATTTTTTTAGTTTTTTGACCCTGCTCGGAGGATTGGCTCTCTTTCTTTACGGAATGGACATGATGGGGGACGGGCTTAAAAAGCTCGCCGGCGGAAAGCTTGAGTCGATACTCGCGAGACTTACGAAAAACCGTTTCAACGGCTTTTTGCTGGGTCTTTGCGTCACGGCGATAATTCAGTCGTCCTCCGCGACGACGGTAATGTTAGTCGGCTTCGTAAACTCAGGCATTATGAAGCTTTCGCAGACGATTTCGATAATCATGGGCGCCAACGTCGGCACGACCGTGACGGCGTGGATTTTGAGCTTATCGGGAATTGACGGGGGCGAGGTATTTTTGTTAAAGCTCTTAAAGCCGTCAAGCTTCACGCCTGTGCTTGCGGTAATCGGCGTCGCAATCATGATGTTTTCCAAAAAGGATAAAAGAAGAGACATGGGCATGATTTTGGTGGGCTTTGCCGTTTTGATGTTCGGAATGGAGACGATGAGCTCTTCAGTGTCGGGACTTAAGGACGACCCGGGCTTTGCGCACCTTCTTGTCATGTTTCAGAACCCCGTTATGGGTATTTTAATGGGAACTGTTTTAACGGTGATAATTCAGTCGTCCTCCGCGTCCGTCGGCATACTTCAGGCGCTTGCAATCTCCGCGCAGATTCCCTATGCCACGGCGATACCTATAATTCTGGGTCAGAACATCGGAACCACGATAACGCCCATTTTATCGGCAATAAGCGGAAACAGGGAGGCAAAACGCGTCGCTTTCGCGTGCCTTTTCATAAAAATGCTCGGCGTCATAATCGTCACGCCGGTATTCTACCTTTTAAATAGCTTTATAGGCTTTGCGTTCATGGCGTCAGACTGTTATGTCACGCCCTTAAACATCGCGGTCGTGCACACGCTCTTTAACATTATAACGACGGTTATTTTGATTCCGTTCACCAAGGTTATCGAAAACACGGTTAAAAAGATCGTGCGCGGAAAGAAAACGAAGATTGACGTTTTGGATACCTTGGACGACAGATTTATTGACGTTCCGGCGTTCGCGGTTGAGAAGTGCCGCGAGCTTGTCGACAATATGGCGAATATTGCGCGCGACGCATACGAGAAGGCAACCGGGCTTTTGACCGACTATGACGAGGACGTTATCGCGAAGGTGTCCGAATCAGAAAAAGAGATTGACCGCTACGAGGACAAGATAAGCACCTACCTTGTCAAGGTCTCGGCGCAGAACCTTTCGGACAGGGACTCGCGCGAGGTTTCGGAGCTACTTCACTGCATCGGCGATATCGAAAGAATATCCGACCACGCGGTAAATATCTGCGAGGCGATAACGGAAATTCACGATAAGAATATAGAGTTTTCGAATGATGCGATTCATGATATCACGGTAATATCGGACGCGACACGCGAGGTATTGAATCTTGCCGTCAGCGCTCTTTGCGGGGAGGACCTTTCCGTTGCCAAGGAGGTTGAGCCTTTAGAGCAGGTAATCGACCGCCTTAAAAGAAAGATTAAGAATAACCACATAAAGCGCCTTCAGGACGGCGGCTGCACGGTCGAGCTCGGCTTCATTTTATCGGACCTTTTAACAAATTACGAGCGCATAGCCGACCACTGCTCCAACATCGCGGTCTGCATCCTCGAAACGGCGAACGGAACGTTTGAGCCCCACGAATATTTAAACCACGTAAAGTCCGAGGGCGAAAACGAATTTTACGAGCAGTACGACATGTACAAGAAAAAATATACTTTATAAAAAAAATTGCAACCTTTCGGCAGCTTTTTAAGTATTATATATGAAGGGAGGAAATTCCTATGCAGAAAACTGTCGGCGCCGACGTTTTTAAGCATAAAATGACAGAAAAATATTTCGACACGGTATATAGGCTCGCGCTTTCAAGGACGAAGGACACAGAGCACGCATCTGATGTGACGCAGGACGTGTTCTTAAAATACATAAAGTCCGACAAGGATTTCGAATCGGAAGAGCATATAAAGGCGTGGCTCATAAGAGTTACGATAAACTGTTCAAACAGTCTCTTCACATCGTCGTGGTATAAAAATACCGCGCCTTTGACCGAGGACATTAAGTTCGAGACGGAGGAAAAGAGCGACGTGTACTATGCCGTTGCCCGCCTTCCTTTAAAGTACCGCACGGCGATCCATTTGTTCTATTATGAGGATATGAGCATTTCGGACATCGCACAGGCGACAAATCAAAAGGAAACAACTGTAAAAAGTCAGTTGAAGCGGGGCAGGGATATGCTTAAAAAAGCGCTGAAAGGAGGAAACGTCTATGAATTTTAAGGATGTATATAAAGCCGCGAATGACGATATAAAGGGCGACAGGGAAATATTAAAGAGCATTCTTGACGGGTCTTTTACTCCGAAAAAGAAAAAGAGCCCGGCAAAAATTGTTTACGCGTTCGGCTCTATTGCCGCGGCGGCAGTGCTTTTGGTTACGGTTACATATATGCCGGACATTAAAAATACGCCGGACGAGGCGGCGCCGTCTGCCGTGACGGCTAAATCGGCAGATTCCGACACGGTAAAGGAAAGCGACGAAGTGATGTTTGGAAGCGCCGATGACGGAGGGGATAAAAGCGATAACCCAACCGCCGACGCAGAGCCTGAAAACGGGCGAAAGGCTGAGAAAACGGCGCCTCCGGTAAATGAGGATAATGCTCCCGAGGTGAAAAATGACGCTATAGCACCCATTGTGCCCGAAGTGAAGGAAAACACAAAGACTCCCGATGAAAACGCGGTAGAGAGCAACCCCATGATCGCTTCATCACTCGCACCCGAGACTGAAAAAAAAGAAATAAAGGTCAAAGAGGAAAATATATCAACTTTTGCGGCGGACGCTGTAAAAGAGAAAAATATAACGACCTTTGCGGCGGACGCCGAAAAAGAGGAAGAACCCAAGGAAAAGACCGCATCCGGATCATCAGCAAGAGGCGGCGGGGGAGCGGCAAACAGCTTCCTTGAGGAGGTAAAAGTCCCCGTTGACGAATTTTTCACCCTTCTGGGCTTTAATAAGGAAAGACTTTCGCTTTCGGGCTATGAGTTAAAAATGCCCGATGAGGCAAGTGTGATTTTTGACGGGGAAGGCGCGGCGTTTTCCGGGAGCGCGGAGTTTTATCTTACAGCGGGGGACTCGCACATTTCAGTCACCTTATCAAAGGGGAGCGAGGCGATTGAAAAGACGGTCACGGTAACGGACGGCATCGTGAGCGCATATGCCGATAACGGCAAGGTAAGCGCATATGTTTCGGCGCTCAATGTAACAGAGGAGACGGTTTCGGACTACATGGATAAAATTATGAAGGAGGAGTAAATATGAAAAGGATTTTTGCACTGGCACTGGCAATCACTGTTTTGTTCTCATTCGCTTCCTTCGCAATGGGAACGGATAAGACGGAAGAAGTTTTGGCGTCGGTCAAGGAGAGGATCCCGGGAACGGACAGTTTTGACACGTTTGATAACAACTCCGAAAGAGAATATGACGGCAGAACGCTCTATCATTTTTCATGGTATAATAAGGCGGGCGGCAGAAACATTGATGTCACCGTAACGGGTGACGGGGTCATCACCTCCTACTATGTGTATGATTCGGAAAATGACTCGGAGGAGAGAAAGCCCACGTTAAACCGCCCCTCGTCGGAGGAGATGCTTCCCAGGGCGCAGGCACTGGTTGACGCACTCAATCCCTCGCTCGGCACGATCGTTGCCGAGAAGAGACAGGGGCATGACTATATCTACGATTACGGTTATTCCTACAGACTCCGCCATAAGGAAAACGGCATAAACGTGTCGGGCGATACCGGTTTTGTAAGACTGAATTCCGACGCGACCGAGATCTTAAGCTATGACATAAGCTACACCGAGGGACTTACATATCCCGCAGCAAGCGGCGCAATAACTCCCGATGACGCAAAGAAGGCGTTTTCAGAGAAGATCGGCATGAAGCTTTCCTATAAAGTGAAGTATGAAGACAGGAAAAAGACCGCGTACCTTTCATACATGCCCGATAAGCCGGAGTATTATATCGACGCGGTAACCGGCGAGGCAATAAAGCCCAACATCTACTCCGACCGGTTCAAAGGTATGGGCGGCGCGACTGAAAATGCGGCAGCGTATGATTTGGAAAGCGGCGCAAAGAAAAGTTTTTCCGAGGCAGAAAAGGAGGAACTTGGCAATCTTTCAAACCTCATAACAAAAGAGGAGGCACGCGCCGCGGTCGATAAGACAAAGCTTATCGAAATTCCTTCCGACGCGGTAACGAACATCACTCTTGAAAAGGACTATTACTACACGGATAAGTATTGCTACAGGCTGTACTATAGCGGTAAGGATTTCTGGGCTTCCGCGGCGGTGGACGCGAAGGACGGCACTATAATCTCGTTATACGCAAACTCTGAGGCGCACTCGAAGGACGAAAAGAAGCTTTCGAAAGACGAGCTTTCAAAGCTTGCGGGCACAATGCTTGAAACTCTCTGCCCCGGAAAGACGGGCGATGGAAAAGCTTTCCGTCCCGAGGAAAACGAGAGCGCGTCCGACTTTAACTATGTAAGATACGTAAATGACATCCCGGTTGAATTTAACTCGGTTTCGCTCGGCTTGGACGAGGTAACCGGCAAGCTCAGCTATTATTACATCTCGGAGGACGATATCGCGTTCCCGCCGGCTGACGGCGTGATAGGCGCATCTGCGGCAGCTGAGAAGATGTTTGAAAATAACTCCTACGAGCTTTTGTACATTCCCGTAATCTCCAAGGAGGGCTTAATGAGCCCCGACACGTCGGTTCTGGTTTACTCGGTAAACGGAAACAAGACGGAGATTGACGCGGCAACCGGCGCACCGGTCAACACCTACGAGCGCGAAACGGTCGGCGAGTATTCGGACATTTCGGGTCACTGGGCGGAAAACGCGATAAAGACTCTGGCGCGCTTCGGCATCGGCTTTTCGGAAAGCGAGTTTAAGCCGGATGCCGAGATCACCGAAAAGGAATTTATCACACTTATCATGAGCGCGGTATCGGACAATTCGCCCATCTGCATCACAAAGTCCGTGATCGATAATTTCAGCAATCATGTGCCCGTCTCGCGCGGAATACTTAAAAAAGGCGAGGAGGCGACCGATAACGCCGTAACGCGTTCCAAAGCGGCTCTCTGGTTCGCACGCGCAATGGGCTACGGCGACATTGCGGAGCTTTACCGGATATTTGTGACACCGTTTTCAGATGTGACGGAAAATATCGGCGCGGTCGCGATCTTGTCCGGTCTCGGCGTTCTTAACGGAACCGGCGATAACACCTTCAGCCCGAACGCACACTTGACCCGTGCCTCCGCGGCAATGATGATCTATAATTATTACAATAAGTAAAAAAGTATCCGGCAGAGCCTTGAGCTCTGCCGGATTTATTCTTATATTGACCCTGCAGGCGAAATTGTAACTGCGAAAATGCTTGAGAGCGGCGAAGGCGGTGCGAAAACCGGGCTCGCTAAAATGCTTCGGGAATATGACCGGTGCCGGAATATTCGTTTTGTTTTCTGTATTTCAGCGGAGTGATTCCGAATTCTTTTTTGAAAAGCTTTATAAAATAGCCGACGTTTTCAAAACCGCATTTCATGGATATGTCAAGGATGGTGTAACTATTATTTCTCAAAAGCTCGGTCGACATATTTATTAATTCTTCGCTTTTTTTCTTGCACTTCATCAAAAAATCTTGCTTTTATAATGCATGTGGCAGTTTTGCGCATTACTTTTCGCAAATAAAATATAAAAGCACTGTAACCTTAAGGTTACAGTGCTTTTTTCGCAAAACCGATACTTTCTTATCACGGGGCGCAAGGTGCTTTTTTTATCTTTCCAAAAGCGCAATAGTCTCCACATGGTGCGTGAAGGGGAACATGTCAAAGGGGAAGACCTTGGAGAGCGAATATTCGCCCGATAGCTTTTTAACGTCGCGCGCCAGTGTCGCCGGGTCGCACGAAACATAGACTATTTTTTCTGGCTTGATGGATGAGAGCATTTTAATAAGCCCGTCCCCGCAGCCCTTTCTCGGCGGGTCGAGAACGACCGAGGAGGGGATAACGCCCTCCTTTACAAGGCGCGGGGCCTCCTTTTCCGCCTCGCCCAAAATGATTTCGGCGTTGGTGATTCCGGCGCGGCGAAGGCTTTCTTTTGCGCTTTTCACGGCGGAGGGAACTATCTCGACGCCGATGACGCGCCCGGCATGCTTTGAAAGCGCCGCGGTAAGCGTGCCGGCTCCGCAGTAAAGGTCAAACACCGTTTCGCCGCCCTTTAAGGCGGCAAGCTTCACCGCCTTGTTATAAAGCCGCTCGGTTAAAAATCTGTTGACCTGGAAAAACGAGTCGGGATAAATGTCAAAATCCGTGCCGCAGAGGCGGTCGGTGATATGGTCGCTCCCGAAAACGATAAAGGACTCATCGCCCAAAATCTTATTTGTTCCGCTCCCGTTTATGTTTAAGATAAGCCCCGTAACGCCGCAGCAGGAAAGCTGCTCCTTTAAGGGCTTAAGGTTTACCTTTTTTGCGGCGATAACCGTCGCCAAAATCCCGCCGGTATGGGCGGAGAGCCTTGTGTATATATGGCGGATAACGCCGGTTTTCGTTACCGGGTCGTAAGGCTCTGCTCCGATGCTCTTAAGATAGGAAAGTATCGCGTTTGTGACCTCTTTTGCCTCGGGACTTCCGAGAACGCAGCCGGGAACGCTCACCTTGTCGTTAGAGCGCGGCTTGTACATCGCGGGGGTGTAGTCGGGATATACCGGCATCTGCATTTTGTTTCTGTAATAAAGGTCCTGCGCGCCCTCGGTTTCCGCGACCGGAAAGTCGATTCCGGCTATGCGGGAAAGAGCGTCTTTAACCTTCTGCCTTTTAAAATACGCGCGCTCCTTTTCGCTCATGTGCATAATGGCGCACCCGCCGCATGAGTGAAAATGGGGGCAGACGGGCTCAATCCTTTCGGGAGAGGGGGTTAAAACATCAATGCATTTACCGTAACCGAAGGTTTTTCCTGCCTTTAATATTTTGATCCTTACGATATCGCCGCGCACGGTCTCGGGAATGAAAACCGGATAGTGCCCGATTTTTGCGACTCCCGCACCCTCGGACGTGTACGATAAAACGGGGCATGTGAATTCGTCATTTTTAACTATGTCCATTAATTGTCCTCCAGACTTAAATCTCCGCGCTCGATTGCCATAAGCCCGCTTCTTACCACCTCGATGATGCCGAAAGGCTCGGCTAAGGACAAAAATGCGTCGGTCTTCTCCGTCGTCCCCGCGATAAGAATAGTGAGAGCGTCGCGCCTTGCGTCAATCACCGAGGCGCGGAAAATTTCGGAAAGCTCAAGTAACTTTGCCCTGTCGGCACCGGAGGCGGAAAGCTTTATAAAGCAAAGCTCGCGCCCGACGGTGGACTCTGGCGAAAGCTCCTTTACCGAGAGCACGTCCACAAGCTTTTCAAGCTGGCTCGTTATCTGGCAGACCGTGTGTTCATCGCCGTTTAACGTGATGGTAATGCGCGAAACGCCTTCGCGCTCCGTGGTGCCCACGCTGAGCGACTCTATGTTAAAGCCGCGGCGCGCGTAGAGCCCCGTTATTTTGTTAAGCACACCCGTTTTATTTAAAACGAGCACCGCTAAAATGTGCCTGTTCATTTTTATCCCCCTTAAAATGCGCTCTCTGAAATGTCCGAGCGCACGTCGACGATAAAGCCCCCGTCAAAATCAAAAGCCTCTTTAATAACGCGCGAAACGTCCTTTTCGGACGAAAGATAAGCATAACCGAACCCGTACGATGCGGCAAGCGCATTTAAATCCGGCATGCCGGATAAGGAGACGGAGACGTGGTTTTTATTATACAATCGTTCCTGAAGCTCATATATCATGCCGAGCCCCGAGTTATTTAATACGGCGATTTTCACGTTGAGGCGGTTTTGCGCGATCACGTAAAGCTCGGAAAGCGCCATGTTAAAGCCCCCGTCGCCCGTGAAGGCGAAGGCAGAGCCCGAATGGGCGGCGGCGCCGATTGCGGCGGGCACGGAAAAGCCCATTGACCCGAGACCGGAGGAGAAAACCGCCTTTTTGCCGGAAAGAGAGCGAAGGGCAAATATCATGTTCTGCCCGACGTCCAGTGTCACGGGAATGTCAAGCCGGGAAACGCCCTCGGCAAGATGGGAAAAAAGGTTCTTTCTTTTTTCCTCGCCGCGATGAGCAAAAAGGCTGCGCTTTTTAATGAGCGGGATAAGGATATCTAATGCCTTTCCGGCATCGGACAAAATGTCATAAGACTCAATGTTTTTTGAAAGCTCCGCCTTGTCGATATCAATGTGGATGGCTTTCTTTATTTTTGATGTCAGCGTGCGTTCCGTCGTCCTCGCGCCGATGATAACTACAAGGTCGCTGTCTTTTAACGCACTGTTCGCCTCGGCGGTGCCGTAAATTCCCGCCATGCCGAGGTTAAATTCATCGGGCGGAATAAGCCCGGATGAATTCATCGTGAGCGCGACGGGATAGCCCGCCCCGCCGAGCTTTATTATTCGGTCAATAGAATTTTTCACTCCGCCGCCGGCTAAAATAACCGGGCGATGAGCTGCATTTATCATCTCTGCCGCCCCGGCTATCCTTTCTTTATCGGGCGCAAAATCGCACCTGTAGCCGGGAAGCTTTATTCCGCCGCCGGGGAATGAAATGTCGGCATTTTGAATGTCTAAAGGAAGGTCAATAAGAACCGGACCGCAGCGCCCGGTGGAGGCTAAGAAAAACGCCTCGTCAATGCACTGCCCGACGGATTCGGGCTCCTTTACAAGATAGCTGTATTTTAAAAACGGCGCCGCGGCACCGGTGATGTCCGCCTCCTGAAACGCGTCCGTCCCTATCATGTACGAGGGGACCTGACCGGAGAAAACCACGAGGGGCACCGAATCCGCCCACGCGTTCGCGATTCCGCTTATCATGTTCACCGCTCCCGGTCCGCTTGTGACAAAGCAGACTCCCGTTTTCCCGGAAACCGAAGAAAAGCCTGCCGCCTCCATTGCGGAAAACTGTTCGTTCCCGCTCATGATATGGCGTATCGGGCTTTTGCCGAGCTCGTCATATAACGGCGCGATGTTCGCGCCCGGATAGCCGAACACGCATGTAACGCCGTGCTCTTTTAATTTTTCGATAACTGCCTTGGCACATTTCATTTTTATCACTCCATATATAAGTATAGCATATTTTTTTTCGTTTGCCAAGAGCGGATTTTTCTTCTTTTTATTAATTTGGACTTGATAAAAAAGAAGGATTGGAATATAATAGATAAAAAGGAGGTAAGACCATGGAAATAGGATATAAAAACACATCGGCATGGAAGGACGCGGACCGTGATGCGGTCTTTGACTTTGCCGAAGGATATAAGGAATTTTTAAATTCCGGGAAAAGCGAGCGCGAGATAATAAAGAAGGTTAAGAGCATTGCGGAGAACGAGGGATTCGTTCCGCTGGAGCAGAAGCATTCGCTCATTCCCGGGGACAAGGTGTATAAAATAAACCGCGGCAAGGGTATCATGCTTGCCGTTATCGGACGCGAACCCATAAAAAAAGGCTTTAACTTAGTCGGCGCGCACGTCGATTCGCCGAGGCTGGACGCAAAGCCCAATCCGGTATCGGAGGACGGCTCCATGGCGATGATTAAAACGCACTATTACGGCGGAATCAAAAAGTATCAGTGGACGGCAATCCCGCTCACGCTCTCCGGAGTTGTGATAAAGAAGGACGGGACGAAGATTGACGTTTCGTTAGGCGGCGAAAATGATGATTTTTGCTTCACCATAACCGATATTTTGATTCATCTTGCGTCCGAGCAGATGAAAAAGTCAATGTCCGAGGGCGTTGCGGGCGAGGCGCTTAACGTTTTAGCCGGCGGAATACCGCATTTTGAAGAGAACGAGGAGAGCGTTAAAAAGGCGATCTTACTCCTTTTGCGTGAAAAATACGGCATTGAAGAGGAGGAGCTTTTAACCTCGGAGCTTGAGTTCGCTCCGGCTTTCCCGGCGAAGGACGTCGGGCTTGACAGAAGCTTTGTCGGCGCTTACGCACAGGACGACAGGGTCTGCGCGTACTCTGCGCTCCAGGCGGTGCTCTCGGTTGAGGAACCCAAAAAGACGGCGGTGTGCCTTTTGGTCGATAAAGAGGAGATAGGCTCCATGGGCGTTACGGGAATGGAGTCGCGCTTCTTTGAAAACGTTATCGCCGATATGATAGATATGTCGGACGAATACTCAGACCTTTCGGTGCGCCACGCGCTTTCGAATTCGACCTGTCTTTCGGCGGACGTCTGCGCCGCGTTCGATCCCAATTATCCCGCGCCGTTTGACAAGCAGAACACGCCCGTTGCCGGCGGCGGTATCGCGCTTATCAAGTATACCGGTGCGCGCGGAAAGTCCGGCTCGTCGGACGCGTCGGCGGAGCTTTTCTCCTCCGTTGCGCGGATAATGAACGAAAACGGCATTTCGTGGCAGACGGGCGAGCTCGGAAAGGTGGACGCGGGAGGCGGCGGCACTATCGCACAGTTCACCGCAAACCTTAATATGGACACGATTGACGCGGGCGTTCCGGTGCTTTCGATGCACTCGCCGTTTGAGGTCGTTTCAAAGATTGACCTTTACGAGACCTTCCGCGCCTACAGTGCGTTCTATAACTTTAACTAAAATGAAAAAGCTGTTCTCCTTTAAGGAGAACAGCTTTTTTTAATCAAGGTCTGCCGCATCGCAGTCATATGATGCTTCAACGATTCCTTCACCGGATATAAGTTCTTCGCTCTGTTCAATGTTTTTAAGATAGAGCTTTTTGATTTTGCCGTTATTTCGGATAAATGCCGCCGGCTCACCGGAAAAATTCATCTGCCGGCAATCGGAAACGGAAAGAGAGCCGATATTACTGCCGCTGCCTATGTGTATAGCGGGAAGATTTTTACATTCCTCGTCCCTGAAAAGCTTTTCGATGACCGCGTTTTGCACATCAATGTCGCTGCCGAAGCTTATAAGACCGCCTTCCGTCCATGTCACATCCTTCGTGCCATTGCAAAATGAAGCGTAAACGTTATCTATCGTGATATTTGAAATGACGGAACGGTATTTTTTCTCCTCTGAGTATTTGCTTATTATGATTCCCGCAACATAATATGTGCCGTATATGTTGGTGATGTGAACGTTTCTGAGCTTATGCGCTCTTGAAAGCAGTCTTACGGCGCTGTGCGAATTTCGGCTGTAAATGCCGTCGACAGTTATGTTTTCAATATCTCCCGAATAAAGATCCTCGGTAGTTAATGCAACGGTGTCGTCGTGGCACGTGCCGGAAAGATTGTGGATATAGCCGTTTTTGCAGCCGCCCTCGATATGAATTCCGTCCATGTTCCAGAGCTTGGGACTGCCTTCAAAATAGTCAAAGCATATATTTTCAATTGTGAAGTTTTCGCAAAATGCCGCATCAATTCCGTAAGTGACGGGGTTTTCTATCGTAATATCCGATAAGGTAAGACCTGTAACATTAAAAAATATCATACAGAAGCCTGAGTATATCGGTATTTTGCAGCAAGAGCCGGATTTTGCCTGTTCGTTTATCCATTCGCGATGCAGAAGCTCATCCTTTTCCTTATCGGCAAAATGAGCGGGGTTCGGGCGTTGATTTTTGTGGTTCATATCCCAGATTCCGCCCGAGACCTTGATGTTCTTGTCTCCCGTTTCCGGATTTTTGTTTTCAAGCATACAGCAGTCTGAGTGATCTGCGAGCATAATCTTAGAGAATCTGTCAAGCTTAAGCTCCTGACCGGAACTTAAACCGATTGCTTTTCCGATCAGATAATTCTTTTCGGGCGGCGGAAGATAAACGTAGGACCGGTTATCAAGCATTTCCTGAATTGCCGGAAGATCATCGTGTATTCCGTCGCCGTATAATACGTGTTTCATTGTTTTTCCCTCCGTTTTCAAAGTGTTACATATTCGCCGGGGTTGTCAAGAGCGTTTATGACTCCCGTGCGCAGCCTCATAACATCAAGCGTCTGCACCGCGTCGAATGATGGTTCGCCCGTCTCGTAAAAACGCAAAATATCGGATATAAGGTTTTTGAAATAATTAGAATCTATCGTCTTGAATATATCGCGCCCGTCCGCGGTTTCGCCGCATGCCGTAAACGGCATGGAAGGGGAATAGATCATGCACGCTCTCTTTTTGTTTTTGAAAACGGCACTGCAAATATACTGTATTCCCTGCTTTTCGACCTTTACGGCGAGCGGCTTTGCGGCAAGCACCTTTTGCGCCATTTCTATCTGGTGGATTATGTATTCGGGGAGGTTTCCGCCGCCTCCGGTCGTTATGATGCTTTTAACACCGGCAAACCCGTCAAACTCATCGGCATATCTTAGTGCCGACGATGAGAAGATCCTCGTTTTGTATTTTCCGGCAATATCAAATATTTTCTCAGCCTCGGCATAGTCCGGAGCAAAGGTTTTGTCAATATAGGTGTTCTTTTTGTACTTTAAGGCTCTTTTCGCATATTCAAAGTGCTTTTCGGGGTTCGACGGCGAAAGTATCAGGATAAAGTCGCTTTTTTCGCAAAGGTCCTCGATGGTTTCACATTTTTCACAGCTGCGTTCAATGCACCATTCATCGGTGCTTTTTCCGCCGTGAGGCGGAAGGTTTTCCTCTGCCCATACATATTTTACGCAAAAATCCATACCCGTATCTTTGCAAACTTCTTTTATCAGGCGGGGGTAATTGTTTGCGTGCCATTCGTCAATATAATAATCAATAAAGCCGATGGTTTTCATTTAAGTTTGATTTCCTTTCCCTGCTCTGCCGAGGCGTACAGCCTGTCAAGCAGTTTCATACTCTCCATAATATTTAAAATATTGTTCCTGTTCTTTCTTCCGGTCGAAAAGGATTCTATAAAGGCAGTATCTTCGCGTAAATACATATCGGGAATCTCATATTCGGGAGCAATTGTCTCAAGGGTTTCCCCGTCATATATCTCAAACTTTCCGCCGTAGGACAGCCGTGCACCTGCCCTGTCGCCGAGAAATTCTATCGACATATCTTCTCTTGCAATATTTTGCGCCCATGCGCCGTTAAACGAAATGCTTGCCTTGTCCGTTCTCACATAACCGGTAACAAAATCTTCAACGTCGTTTGTGCCGTTCTCGGTGTCGGATGTGTCCTCTGCCCACATGCTTTTATACCTGTATGATTTCATGTCCTTTGCTATTTCGCTGTACACATCACAGGTTGCGCTTTTGATTTTGGCATTGCCGAGGATATATAAGATAAGGTCCATAAAATGTATTCCCCAGTCAATCAGAACGCCGCCGCCCGATTCCGCCTTTGTTGTAAACGCACCGCCGAGTCCCGGAATATTCCTGTGGCTTCGAAACGAGCAATATATGTGATAGATATTTCCGAATCGCCCTTCGCGGTTGAGAGCTTCCAGCATTTCAACCGATTTGTGATATCTGTTGCACACGCCGATGTTTAATATTTTCCCCTGTTTTTCAGCCTCCTTTGCCATCTCGCACGAAAGCGCATAGCTTACGGTGATAGGCTTTTCGCACATCACGTGCTTGCCGGATTTTAATGCGTCCATCGTGATTTCATAGTGCGAAAAGTTCGGTGTTAAAACAAACACGGCGTCGACCTCCGGGTCGCTCAGCACGACCTTATAATCCGTGACCGCATTTTCGATAAAAGGATAATCCTCCTTAGCTTTTTCCGCCTTTTCACCGATGATGTCGCAGGCATATTTTACCCTTATGTTTCTTATCTTTGACAATGACGGAAAATGCGCATTGTTTGCAATCCTTCCGCAGCCTATAACGGCAAGCACCTTGTTCATAATACATCTCCCTTCTTTTTGTAAAAGTTGTCATATTTTTGTCTTTTCATAAAATGCACTGCAATTTATGAAAAAAAGCTTGTATATTTTTTGCTTTTTTGATACACTCACAATGAGGTGACAAGTAATGTATAAATACCATCTGGATTTCTTGCATATAGAAGAGCCTGTTTGCTATAAAGATATTCTGCTCTTTCAGATAGGAAGACTGTATTGTTTTGCCGGAACCGTTATCGAAAAGCATGCGCACCTTGATTGGTTTGAACTCACGGTCATATCCGACGGGGAAGGAAAAGTCATAACCAACGGAGTTGCATCGCCCGTGCAAAAGGGAGATATTTACCTTTCATATCCCGGAGATTTTCACGAGATTATATCGTCGGAAGAAAAGCCGCTGAAATATGATTTTTTTGCGTTCGCTACAAAAAACGCCGTACTTAAAGAAGAGCTTAAAGATATTATGAATTCGCACACGTGCGAAGAACGCATTTTTCGCAGCAATGCGGTAAATTACGCCGTGTCGTACGCCATTTGTGAGCTTTCGTCAAAGAAGAAATATTCGTCGGAGCTTCTTTCGCTGATATTTGAGGAGATCATCTATAATATCGTTCGGAGCTTTGACTGCGGGGCTGTCAGAAGCGACAACAGCCGCATTTCGGCAAACGAACTTTGCTTTCAGATAATGCACTATATAGATACCAACATATATTCGATAAAAAACCTTGCCTCACTGTCCGAAAAATTTTCATACAATTACAGCTACCTGTCGAACTTTTTCAGGAAAAAAACCGGCACGACAATAGCGGATTATTATCAGAACCGCCGGCTGGAGACCGCAAAGCTTTTGATAAACTCGGGCGACCTTAAAATTATCAATATAGCCGAGAGGTTAGGCTATTCGTCGCTTTTTGCATTTTCAAAGGCGTTCAAGAAAAAATACGGAATCTCGCCGAAAAACTATATCAGAGCCGACCGGACTTAAACGCCGTATTTATTCTAATTCAAAAATATTTGGTTGTAAATATCATTTCTTTGCGGAAAACATATCTTTTTTTCCGAATATCGGATTCATGAAAAAAACGGATATTTTTTTGCAAAAAAATATGCATTTACAATGCTCTTTTACCGCTGTAAAATAAAGCGTAATAAATTATGGCGGAGGGACCTTGAAATGTATAAATTTCCTATCGGAATCATTTTGGAATCGCTGAAATTGCCGCGCCGCGAGGCAATAAAAAAGGCAGCGGAAATCGGCGCAAAGGGAATTCAGATGTATGCAACGGAGGGCGAAAATTCCCCGGAAAACCTTTCCGGAAAGAAAAGGGCGGAGCTTAAAGACGAGGTCGCATCGTCCGGACTCGTTTTTTCCGCGCTGTGCGGCGACCTCGGCATGGGCTTCGGAGACCGCGAAAAAAATCCGATGCTTATCGAAAAGTCAAAAAGAATTATCGGGCTGGCAAAGGAGCTGGGAACGGACATTGTTACCACGCATATAGGCGTTGTCCCGGCTGACAGGGAGTGTGACAGATACAAAATCATGCAGGAGGCATGCTTTGAACTGGCACGTTTTGCCGAGAGTATGGAGGCGCGCTTTGCTGTTGAAACGGGACCGGAACCGGCGGACGTGCTGAAAGAGTTTTTGGATTCTTTGGGTTCCTCGGGCGTTGCGGTAAACTTAGACCCGGCTAATTTTAAAATGGTAACCGGCTTTGACCCCGTCGACGCGGTCCGTATTTTGAAAGATTATATTGTTCACACTCACGCGAAGGACGGAAACCGCCTTAACATCGGAGATCCCGAGTATATTTACAGGGCGGTTCATCCCGTCCCGCAAAACTTTAACGACATAAAATATTTTGAAGAAGTTCCGCTCGGAACGGGGAGCGTTGATTTTCCGAATTACTTAAAAGCGCTTGACGAAGTCGGCTATAAAGGTTTTTTGACTATTGAGCGCGAGGCGGGAGACAGACCCGAGGAGGACATCGCTGCGGCATACAGATACTTAAATAAAGTGATTGCGGAAAACTGAGTGATTTTCCGGCAAATAAAAAAACGGCTCCCATATTGGGAGCCGTTCGCATATCAAAAAACCGTTTTTGCTTCCGGAATGAAGAGCTTGAACGCTTAAAATATACCGGGCATTTCTAAAAATCCTCCCGTCATTTGCTTCGCAAATGCCACCCTCCTTTAGCAAGGAGGGCTTTTAAAGGCTCCCTTGCTAAACGGCGTGACGGAAAAAGACAACAAAGTCTTTTTCCTTTAGGTGCGAAAAACCGTTCAAGGTTTTGTCGCACGCTCTTAAAACCGCAAAGGCGGTTTTAAGCTGTCATTTTCCTTGAAAATGACTGAGGGATTTTTCGGCGCGCCTGTTTTAGCTAAGGGCTGATTTTTTCCGGCAAATAAAAAACGGCTCCCTTTTTGGGAGCCGTTCGCTTTTAAAATAACCAGATATCCGTCTGCCTCGGCTCCTCCTTTTTGGGAGCGGGCTCTTTTTTTTCACGCTTTTTTACGGGCGCTTTTTTCTTTTCGGAAGGCGCATCGGAAAAATGCACGTCCGACTTTGCGAAAGATGAAAAATACTCCGTGAGACTTGATATAGCGTCCTTCGAAACGACATAAAAGGTCTTTTGCCCGTGCTTTTTCTTTAAAACGATTCCGGACTCCGTCAGTATCTTCATGTGGTGCGAGAGCGTGGGCTGAGAGATATTAAGCCCCGACAAAAGCTCCGAAGCGCACATTTCGCCGCCCGACAAAGCCTCTAAAACAGCAATTCTGTTTTCATCCGCCAGCGCGCGGAAAATTTCAGCATAATTCATATACATCACCCTTTTTAATTATATAACATATATTGACGGTTGTCAATGCTTTTTTAACGGGGTGACGCTGCCGTCAGGATTTTTGATGTACGCATTGTCAAGCTGGTTTTTTAACGACGAGCGCATGGCTCTTATATACTCGTCGCGAAGGGCGGTCTGCTCCGCTTTTTCATCGTCCGTCAAAGCGCCTTCCTTTGCCTTTTTGGCAAGAAAATTGATTCTTTTTATCTTTTCGTCCGTCATTTAAATTCCCTCGCAAATCTTCTTATTATTTTATAGCTCTGACGAGCCGCCTTTTCGCAGAAGGCGGGAAAGTCCATGTCCGCGCCGGAATCTCCGCCGTCCGATATCGTGCGCAGGATCGCGCAGCGGGTTTTATTTACATAGCAGACGTGGGCGATTGCGGCGCCCTCCATCTCGCAGGCGATGGCGCCGAACGTTTCTTTAATGCGCTCCCTGTCGGAGTCTGACGCGATAAATTTGTCGCCCGAGGCGATGACGCCGGATTCTGAGTGGATGCCGAGAGACTCCGCGGCGGACAAAAGAAGCTTTGACGCTAATGGATCGCACGGAAGATAGATTATGTTGATTCCCGATAACATGCCGACCGGGTCGCCCAATGCGCTTGAATCCATGTCATGCTGAACCGCAGACTCTGCAATTGCCGCGTCGCATATCGAAAGCGTGTCCGAAAGCCCGCCCGCAACGCCGGAATTTACGATTATTTCGGGGCGGTATTTAATTATCATCGCCTCGGCGCATATCGCGGCGAAAACCTTGCCGACCCCGCACTCGGCGGCGACGGTTCTTTTGCCCTCAAGCATGCCCGTGATAAACGTAATGCCGCTTAAGGTCTCCTCGTTTTTATCCGTCATCATATTTTTAATTCCGGCAAGCTCAACGTCAAGAGCGCAGATGATGCCTAATTCAGCCTTAAAATCTGTCATATTCAAAACTCCAATCGCGTGAATTTAATACTTTAAGATAGTCCGAGCAAAGCTTTTTCGCCGCGGAAAGCGAAAGATTTTTATAGTTTCCGCATTCCTCTCTTTTCGCGCCGAATACTTCGCCTTCGTGGGATAAAGTGTCCTCAAGGCACTTTTTTAAAACTGAGAGGACCTTTTTGTTGTCGGCGTTTCGTATGAGAAGGTAAAACCCCGTCTGGCAGCCCATCGGTCCGAAATATATGACGGAATCCTTTATCTCGGAATTTCTCAAAAACGTCGCCAGCATGTGCTCGACAGAGTGCATTGTAAGGTCTGACATATAGTCCCCTGCGTTCGGCTTTTTGGTCCTAAGGTCATAGGTCGTAATGTCCGAATCAATCCTTGAAACATATATGCCGGGCTCAATATAATCGTGGTTAACGGTAAAGCTCGTGATTTTCTGCATAAAAATTCCCCCTTAAATCTTTTTGATGTTCTTTCTTAAATCCCTCGGCGTCATGTGCATTATCTGCTTGAACACCGCGTTGAACGACTTTATATCGGTATAGCCCGAAAGGTTGGCGATCTCGGTTACCGGCTTGTCGGTTGAGAGCAAAAGCCGGCAGCTGTAGCTTATCCTGAGCTTTTTTAAGTATTCGGTAAAGGTGAAGCCTGTCATCTGCTTAAAGCGCAGCGATACGTACTGCGGCGTCATCCGCGCCGACTCCGCCGCCGAGGCTAAGCTTATCGGCATGGCAAAATTGTCCTCCGCGTATTTCATGACGGAAGAAATCGCCTTGTCGTTTATTACCTTGGAAGAGTTTATGATGTTTCGCATGGTGACAATCAAAAGCTCGATAAGGCGGCAGCGGATAACCTCGGTATATCCCGGAGCTTCGGAATTGTATTCCTTTAACATATCGTCCAAAACCCTTTTGACGGAGCCCGTCCTGTCATGAAAAACGTGATTTGTCGGACTCTCGGTGTAGACCATGCCGCCGAACCTTATGAAATAGTTATTTAAAAGCTCTGAAAAATGAAGACATTCTTTAAGCGTAGGGTCGATAAAAACAGGTCTGAAAATGCAGTTTATTATTTTGAACCTGAAATTCGGGTCCGCCTCGTACTTATGCGAGGTGTCCATATCTATAATAAAGTAGTCGCCGGGTTTTACGGTCTGCTCGCCGATTCCCTTAAGATAGTGCTCCGCTTTTCCCTCTATTATGTAGACAAGCTCGAAAAATCTGTAATGCGTGTGGAACGCGCAGCTGGTTTGCTGATGCGGGAAAATACTGAAATTTCCGTCAGACAAGCCCGGATCTTTTTTTGACATTAAAATCACCCCTAAACATTAAATCTACCCCTAAAATATATTAAAATTTACCATTGTTATTAGTATAAATCAATTGTATAATAAAGTCAAGAGGCAAATAAAATTTGCATGAAAGGATGGAAAAACATGAAAAAGGTATTAGCATTGCTTTTGGCGCTCACGCTTTCGGCATCGGTTGTGACATCGTTTGCCCAAAGCGTTACGCTCTACCCTAAGGACGCATCCGAAAGAGTCGGCGTGTCGGGCGGAGACAAAGCGTCAGACTTTAAAAGGGGAAATTACATTGGTTTTTCCGGAGTTGACCTTACGGGAAAGAACTCCCTTGAGGTCAAGGCTGAGGTGAGACTTCTGGGAAACACGAACGGCTCTGCTATTCGCGTTATGATTGATAACTACATGAAGGGGCGCCAGATCGGAACGATAGTTATTTCCGAGGAAAAGGATACTTATTCCTGCTATATAGAGCCGACAACCGGAACGCATGACATTTACTTTGTCGGTTATTACGCACCCACCGACACTTCATATGTGCGCATTTTAAGCTTCGAGTTTAAGGACGAGGCATATAACGACACCGCATTTTCCGAGCAGGTTCCCGATTCTGCGATAAAGGATTTTTATGCGGATACCTGGCAGGCGACCGACTCCATGGGAAGAAAGGTTGCGGATTATTCCGAGGCGGGCGCTCCCAAGGAGGGCACTCACGAGGTCGGAATGATGTACTGGAACTGGTTCTCGGGCACCGGCAACAACGAGGCGAGAATAATATCCGAGCTTATAAAGGAAGACCCGAACGCTATGAATGACGCTTCAAGCAAGGTGTGGGGCGGAACCGCTGTATATTACTGGGATGAGCCGGCGCTCGGCTTTTACAACAGCTACGACTACTTTGTATACTGCCGCCATCTTGAAATGCTTTCCGCGGCGGGGGTTGACGTACTGTTTCTTGACTATTCCAACGGCGGAGCCGTATATATGCCGGCGCTTAAGGTTCTTGTGAAGGCGATGCGTGACACCAAGGCGGCGGGCGTTGACATTCCGAGGCTGAGCTTATTTAACTGGGCTTCCGCCAAAACTGCGTACGATATTGCGCTGGCGCTTTATAACACCGGCTTTATCGAGAATGACTGGTCGGATATCTGGTATTACTATGACGGCAAGCCGCTCTTTTTCTCGCTTGCATCGGGCGATAAGCTCGCGACTCAGGCGGGCTCCGGCGATGAGGAGGCACAGAAGCTTGTAAGAGTGATTTCCGAGCACTTCACATGGCGCGAAAACGTTGATTCGGATAAGAATAAGACAGGCTGGACCTGGATCGAGGGATTCCCGCAGGCGCAGCGCGGTATCGAGACGGACGACGGAAGACCCGAGTATATGGCACTTGGCACAATGTATCATAAGTCCTATGTCCTGGGCAACGACCAGGCGTGGTACGCAAGCAAGCCCTATACAAAGAACAGAGCGTACTCCAACGTGTTCGGCGAGAATTACGCCTCCGACGGAGCAAAGAATGCTCAGTACTTTAAGGAAGAGGCAAACGTCGTATTAAAGGGCGATCCGCACATGGTTTATGTTGACGGGTGGAACGAATTTACGGCAATTCAGCTTCCCGGTCCGGCGTTCATGGATACGTTCGATTCCAGAAACAGCCGTGACTTTGAACCTGTCAAGGGCGAGCTTAAGGACGATTATTACATGCTCCTTACGGACTTTATAAGAAAATACAAGGGCGTGCGTCAGGCACCGGTTGCCGGCGCGGCAAAGACAATAGCGGTTGACGGAGCGCTTACCGACTGGGACGATGTAACGCCCGGCTACTATAACTATTCGGCGGATAACAGAAATTCCGTTTCCGGCTGCACGATAAGAGGACTCGGAACGACCGTTGAGTATAAGACAAATTCCGGCGACAGAGTAACCTTTGCCAAGGTGTCGCGCGATAACGATAATATCTACTTCATGGCGCAGGGCAAGGACTCATCGTCTCTTGCGGCGACCGCGATATACATAAACGCTGACAGGAATAAGGCGACGGGGCTTGAAGGCTATGACTGCATAATAGGAAGAGACGGCACGTCAAAGGTTGAACGCATCAATCCGGACGGAACGTACGCTCCTCTGGGAGACGCTCTAATCGTGAGAAACGCAAATACGATGGAAGTAAGCGTTCCCAGAGCGCTGGTAGGACTTACCGGAACACTTGACTTTGAATTTAAGTTCGTTGCCGGAACGTTTACGGATATTATCGAGCTTTACGAGAGCCAGAACACAGCTCCCATAGGAAGATTTAATTACCTTTACACCGAAATTGCCCAGAAGGCGCTCTCATCTGCCGAAAAGAACGCGGTTTCCGACGCGGCGGTGCTCATGGCGGGCAAGAATAAGATGGTTGTAAGAGGCACGGTTCAGACCGTTAACGAGGCGGATATAACAAAGGCTCCGTTTGAAATGAACGGCACGCTCTATATCCCGAAGGAAGCGTTTTCTGAGATTCTCGGAAACGGCGAGAGCAAGATGTCCTACGACGCGGTTTCAAACATTTTCTACTTCTATCAGTTCAAGTTAAACGATGAGCTTACCGAGGTCAGCGAGCAGCACTGGTATTACACCGTTTTGGGCTCCTATGAGGCGAGACAGGACGGTTACTTAAAGGGAATATCCGCACCCGTGCTTGCGCTCCAAGGGGATATCTACGTTCCCGTTAGCATATTCTCCGAGGCGATGGGCGTTCCCGTAACGGCACTCGGCAACGGCGCATATCAGATAGGTTCGGGCTCCGGAGCATCGGTACTGGGCTATCTTGATTGATTTTGAGGAGGGAAAAACATGAAAAAAGTATTGGCATTGCTCCTTTGCTCATTTATGGTCCTGTCGCTCGTTTCGGCAGTTTCGGCGGCAAACTTAAAAGAGATTGACACAACGGGCAATATGACAGCGGTATCGGCAGACTCCTTAAAGGCTGACGGATCCAAGGGCGAAAAGGAAGTAAGAAACATAGGTAAGCTGACGGACGGCGCAATCTCCGGCGAGACGGAGAACGGACAGGGCAGCGGAGGGGACACCTTCTCCCGCGCCGACTGGTGCATTGACACCGAGGCGGGACAGTACGTTAAGGTTACGTTAGAGATCAAAAAGCCGGTCGACTTTTCCGGAATCCGCATTTACGGACGTAAGGGAGACGATGTGACGGCGTACGCGAAGGGCTGTCTTTCGGAGATCGCATCATTTGAGTTTTACGACGCGGCGGGAAACAGCGTTAAGACCGCAGAGATTAAGGGCGTAAGCGTTTCGAACGCACAGTACGCAGACTTTGCGATAATGTCGGAAAGCACCTCATACACCGTTTCCGGCGCGACAAAGATAGTAATAAACATCACCCAGCTTTTCGGCGTGAACAAGCACTGGGGCTGCGAGGAGATAAAGCTTACCACCGGCGCGTCCGGCACGCAGAAAAAGACCGTGGCGGAGCTTAAAAAGCTCGGCTTCAAGGCTCCCGACACGAAGGCAGCAACAAACACAAATACAAACACCAACACCGGCACAACAACGAATAAGGCGGGCGAGATAGATACGGTCGGCAACATGGTAGTCCAGTCCGCGCAGTCCATTAAGGCGGACGGCTCGGTGAATAGAGAAGTCGGCGGAATAGCAAAGCTTACCGACGGCTCGGTTCCCGCACCGAATGTGACGGGTCAGAGCGGCGGAGCGGACACCTTTGCCCGCGGCGACTGGTGCATCGACACTCCGAACGGAATGTACGTCAAGGTCGTTCTCACAATAAAGAATCCTGTTGACTTTTCGGGAATCCGTATCTACGGAAGAAGAGGTGACGAGGTGGCAGGCTACGCGAAGGGCTGCCTTGCCGAGATTGCGTCCTTTGAGTTTTACGACGCGGCGGGAAAGAACGTTAAGACCGCCGAGATAAAGGGAACGGGCGTTGCGCCCGGCAACGGAATCGAGGGCACGCAGTACACCGATTTTGCGATAACGTCGGGAAACAGCAAGTTCACGGTTTCCGGCGTAAAGAAAATTGTAATAAACATCACTCAGCTTTTCGGTGAGAATAAGCACTGGGGCTGCGAGGAGATAAAGCTTACCTCCGGCGCAGCGGGCGCGCAGAAAAAGACCGTGGCGGAGCTTGCCGCTCTCGGCTTTAAGTCGGCTGACGGCAGCGCAAACACCGGAAACACCGGTACGGGCGCCGACGGCGAGATTGATACTACCGGCAACATGGTGGTCGAGTCCGCAAAGTCCATTAAGGCGGACGGCTCGGTGAATAAAGAGGTAGCAAGCATAGCAAAGCTTACCGACGGCGAAATCTCAGACATCAACGCAATCGGTCAGGAGGGCGGGAGAGACACCTTCGCCCGCGGCGACTGGTGCATTGATACCGAGGCGGGAACGTACGTAAAGGTCGTTCTCAACGTTAAAAAACCGGTTGAATTTTCGGGCATCCGTATCTACGTAAGAAAGGGCGACGAGGTAAAGGGCTACAAGAAGGCCTACGCAGTGGAGAAGGCTACGGTTGAGTTCTACGACGCCAAGGGAAACAGCGTGCAGACCGCGGAGCTTACCGGTAATGCGGTAGAGCCCGGCGGAGGCATTGAGGGCACACAGTATGTTGACTTTGCGATAGCGTCCGGAAGCAAGATATATTCCGTGACCGACGCGACGAAGATTGTAATAAACATCACTCAGCTTTTCGGTCAGAACAAGCACTGGGGCTCTGAGGAAATAAAGCTTACCAATTTAAAGAGCGGCGAGAAAAAGACGGTTGCCGAGCTTAAGACGCTCGGGTTCGAGCCTCCGAAAAACGCAAGCGTTTCGGCAGATGCTAAGTATGTCGATAAGACCGGCTGGACAGTTACCGCAAACTCGGCAAGACCGGGAGGGTCCGGAGCTGACGCTGTGATTGACAATAACCAGTCTACCTTCTGGCACTCAAACTATGAGGTGGAGGACGGCAAGATAGTGTCAAAGGACGACGCGCCCTTTGACCTTGATGTGACGCTTTCCGCAAAAACCGCGGTTTCGGGCATTTCGATACTGCCCAGACAGGACACTAACGGAAGCGGCATTCCCACAAAGGTTCAGTATTTCGCGCTTATCGACGGGGAGTATAAGGACCTCGGAACATATGATTATCCCTTGGGTAAGGGAAGAAAGACCGAGAGCTTCAAGGCAAACCTTGAAATCACGGGACTGCGCGTCAGAATAATTGACGGTAACGCGGGCTACGGCACTCTTGCCGAGATTGACCTTCTCCCGGCAAATAAGGACTATAAGACCCTTGCGTATGACGCGTTCATAGAAAACGAGAACGCAAATAGGCTCTATAAGATTGACAAGAAGGACACCGTCGCGACGTTTGACGGCGACCACTGGAGCCTCAACGTTATTTCAAGAACGGTTGACGGGAACGATTCCACCTTCTTCCAGGCGGGCACCGCAAAATATCCCTTTACCTTCGTTATCGACGTTGACCTCGGCAGAGAATACACCCTCTCGGCATTCAGCTACTTCCCGAGGCAGACCGATGATGACGGCTTCTGGCACACTTATAAGATACTTGCGGGCACGGACGGGACAAACTACACCGAGGTCGGAAGCGAGGAAAGACCCGAGGTTGACTATTCAAGACAGTTCACGTATTTTGAAACTCCCGTAAAGGCGAGATATTTCAGATTTGAAATTTCAAAGGGCAGCGGAAACCTTGTTTCCTGCGCTGAGCTGGATTTTTACGAGAACTACGAGAATTATATAAAGCGCACGGAGACAGAGCGCGAGGAATATAAGCTCGTTATCGGCAAAAACGAGATAACTCATAAGGGCGGCACGGCAACGCTTGACACCGCGCCTTATATCGAGAACGGAACGACATTCATTCCCCTGCGCGGACTTTTGGAGCTCATGGGCGCGTCCATCGAGTGGAAGGATGAAAATCAGAGCATCACGGTCAAGAAGGATACGACGGACATTTACCTTCAGATAAGAAATTATCTTGTTGATGTAACGACTCCCAAGTACGGCACGGTCCGCTACACGCTTCTGGCGGCTCCGAGAATCACGGATTCGAGAACGTTTATCCCGATCCGCTTCGTGTCCGAGCAGCTCGGCTATGACGTCGAGTGGGACGGCGCGACTCAGACCGTAACCATCACAAAATAATATTGCGCAAAAAGGCTCCAAGAGCTAAAGGCGTGGCGGAAAAAGACAATAAAAGTCTTTTTCCGTTAGGTGCGAAAAACCGTTCAAGGTTTTGTCGCACGCACTTAAAACCGCAAAGGCGGTTTTAAGCTGGCACGGCGCAGCCGTGACTTAAGGGATTTTTCGGCGCACCCACTTCGCGGGATTTGCACCCGCACCGCCCGCATGCCGGGCAAACACATTGCTTTAACGCTCCGCCGAAAGCGGAGCTTAAAGGGTATATAGGATGATAAGAAAGGAAGGATACTAAATGAAAAAAATCATTGCGCTTTCTATGGCTTTAATGATGCTTTTGTCATTGACCGTAGCGGTAAGCGCGGACGGCAGCTCCGATTTCATTGCCGCTGTTTCCAATGTCGGCAATTACGTTGTCTGGGGCGGTCTTGAAAGAAAGGGTCTTATTGACACGGCAAATGAACTTTACGCCGCGCTTACGGACGGCGAAAAGGCGGCAGATGACGTTACTGCGGCGAAGGCGACCCTTGATACTTATGTGACAAACTATAATTCGGCGACAAATAACGGTACCTTGACCGAGGTTTCGCTTGCCGGCAACGCGACTGTTACCGAGGCTGCGACATATAAAAAGAGCGACGGAACAAAGAAGGAAAGCAGTGATATTGGGTCTAAAGAAAAGCTCGTGGACGGCGCCGTTACCGATAAAAACACCAATGGAATTTCAAACGGCAATTATGCTCCGGCAAACTGGGCACTGGGAGACAAGACCGATGGAAAATATAACAGTGATTACTATATCAGAATAAAGCTTGACTTAACGAACGCAGAGGAACTTTCGGGCGTGCGTGTTTACGCAAGAAAGGGTGACGGTGCCACATCATATCCCCCGGGAAGTGCTGCAGTCAGCGCTGATATAGAAGTATATGATGAAAATGAAAACGGCTATTCAAGCACCACCACCGCGATTATGGCAGTTGTCGATCAGTATGCATTTACTAAGACACAGCAGGCAAATACGGATACAGACTATGCGTATTGCGATTTTGTGCTCGATAAAACGATTACGGGAGCCAAGACGGTAGTCGTGAAGGTCAATGCACTGGCAGGAAATAACATTCACTGGGGCGCGGAGGAGATAAGACTTTTAAAAGACGAAGCTAAAACTTCCTATTCTATTGTTTCCCTCACAACACAGACCGCGGCTTCTGCGATTGACGCAATAGGCAACTACACTGTCTGGGGCGGACTTGAAAGAAAGAATCTTATCGACAAGGCACAGGCTGAGGTAGATAAGCTTTCCGATTCGCAGAAGGATGGAATTTCCGACAAAATCACTGCACTTGAAACATACAAGGCAAACTATAACAGTGCAACAAGTAACGGTACCTTGACCGAGGTTTCGCTTGCCGGCAGCGCGACTGTTACCGAGGCGGCGACATATAGCTACAGTACCGGGCAGCTTGTTAAAAACCTCAGCGGCAACAAGGATAAAATTGCGGACGGTGTTGTAACCGATATAAATACAAAAGGTAAAGATAACGGCGCAGACACCTTTGCCCGCGGCGATAACGCGATGGGGACGAACGGTGTAAAGAACAGCGACTATTACCTTAAGATAACGCTTGACCTTACGGCGGCAAAGACATTTTCGGGAATCCGCGTTTACAACAGAAAAGGCGACAATACAACTGCATATGTTGCGGGCGCGATTTCAACCGGAGCCGAGATTGAGGCATACAAAGGCAGCGCGTCTTACAGTACGGGAAAGATTAAGCCGGTTCTTGCTTCCAACGGATATACATTCGGATTAACAGCCGTGAAATACACAGAAAGTGACTATGCTTACTATGACATCGTGTTCGATAAAAGGTTAACGGATGCTGATAAGATCGTTATTAAGTTTACGGATAACGTTAACGATCAGAATCCCCACTGGGGCGCGGAGGAGATCCGCCTTCTGGACGATTCGACCAAGACGGAATACTCCATCGACAGTCTTGCGACTGAAAACGCGGTTAACGCGATAAATGCGATAGGCAATTACGCTGTCTGGGGCGGTATCGAGAGAGGAAATCTTATCGCTAAGGCGGACGCCGAGCTTGGAAAGCTTACCGACGAGCAGAAGGCATTGATTCCCGAAGCTTCAATGACTAAGTATAATGAATACAAGGCAAACTATGCTCAGGCGACGAATGACGGCGCTTTAACAGAGGTCTCCCTTGCCGGAAAAGCAACGGTTACGGACGCGGCGACATACAAAAAGAGCGACGGAAGCAAGGTAAAGGATATTAACGGTATCGCCAGCAAGAACCTTTTGATTGACGGCAGCGTCACCGAAAAGGACACAAAGGGTTCTCAGAACGGCAACTTTACCTCTGCCGACTATGCACTGGGCGAAACCGCATATGACAGTGACTACTGCCTTAAGATAACGCTTACGCTTGACAATGCGGATGACTTTGCGGGCGTGCGCATTTACTCAAGAAAGAATGCAGGCGTAACCTCTATTAACCCCGGAAATATCGCAACAAGCATGGACGTTGAGGCTTATGACGCTGACGGAAATTGTTATAAGAGCGGCACAGAGGCGGTTATGGCAATCACGGAAACGGGCTACGGACACACCTCCGTAACGCAGGCAAATACCGACGCTGACTATGTGTTCTGCGATTACTACTTTGCAAAGACCTACGGAGACGTTAAGACGATCGTTATTAAAATCAACCGCCTTGCGGGAAATAACCGCCACTGGGGCGCTGAGGAGATACGCCTCCTGAAAGATACATCTAAGACAACCTCGTCGGTTACAGAGCTTTTGAGATCCTCTGTTGTTCTCGGCACTCCGACATATCAAAGCGGCGTTTATGAGGACGATAATAAAGGTATAATCCGCTTCATCACAAGCTTTGATGAGATATCGGAAAATGCCGAGATCTCATCCTTCGGAACATACGCTATTAAGGACGGAGGCGCTGCCTTCGGCGAGAACAGTACTGTAAACGAGAACTGCGCGGTATATACCGTAAACGGCTTGGGCGAGTATGACCCCCAGAGGCAGCCTGTCACGGGCGAAAGCTTTTCGGCGGACATTACGGGAATTGATGAAGCTAATTTCACCGATAAGGTTTACGCGATAAGCTTTGTTAAGATAGAGGGCTATAACAACCTTATCATAAGCGGCGTGATTACGGACGCGACAGTTAACAGTGAAAATAAATTAGTAAAGGAGCAGTAAAAATGAAAACTAAGAAGACATACAACGCTCCTTTAGTGAGCATTGTAAAAATCGAAACAAAAGACGTTATAATGGCAAGTGCCACATTGACCAAGGCAGACTTTTTCGGAAAGACGATAGAATCCAAAAAGGTTTACTTAGACATTCAGTAAGGGCTTTTGCCGGAGGGTGAGCATGCCGCACAGGGGGCTCTTGCCTTCATCGCTCCGCGGGGTTTGCACTCACCTCGGGCAAGCGCACCGCTGAATGAAAAATGCTTTCCGGATACAAAGAAAGCATCGCGGAAAATATCCGCACACTTACAATCGGTAATAGGGCGAAAGCCTTATTATATGTTCCTTCCGCCCGGGCTGTAAAGCGCTATCAGCAGTCCGGGCACCTTTTTAAACAAAAAAACATCAGTTTTTAAACTGATGTTTTTCTTTTAATGCCTGTATTTTTTGAATTTTTCGGGAACCGCGCCGTCGTCAAGCGTTTTGTGAACCTCGGTCGTTCCCGCCTCTTTTGCGGTTTCGTAATACCAGTGCTTGTAATCGAGCATTCCGAGCGTTTCGTTAAGCTTTTCAATCTCTTTCAAAACTGCGCACCGGCGGCTGTCGATAAGCTCAAGCCGCTTTTCAATCGTTGCGTCTCCCTCAATGCACCAGTCAATAAACCGGCGTATTTCGCGAATCGTCATGCCCGTTTTTTTAAGACATTCGATAACCGCGATCCACTCCGAGTCCGCCTCCTTAAACATTCTGATTCCGCCGCCGCTTCTCTCCACGAAGGGGAGCAGCCCCTCCTTGTCGTAATATCTCAGCGTTGACGGCGCCATGTCAAATTTTTTCGCCATTTCACCGACTGTGTATAACATAACGGTTCCTCCTTCGTTAAGTTGATTTCCCGCTTCGCGCCCGTGCACTGTAGGGTCGATTCTCAGAATCGACCGCCGGGGGGTTGCACATGTTTACCGTGAGACTCCCGAAAAATCCTCCCTGAATTTTCTAATCGAAAATTCTTCCCTCCTTTAGCTCTTGAGGGCATAAAGGCTCCAAGAGCTAAAGGGAGCTGAGTTTTCCAAAGGAAAACTCTGAGGGATTTTTCAGTGCACCTACGCACCCGCACCACCGGTGCGGACAATAAAAAAATCCTTAAAAAAATTAAAAAAACTCTTGACTTAAAGTGCACTTTAAGTAGTACAATAATGTTGAACTCATTATAACAGAGTTAAATAAAAAAGTCAATGGAGGTATTTTTATGTGCTCGAAAAAACAGACCGCGGGGCGCGATAGCTTAGGCGAATTCGCACCGTTCTTCGCTCACTTGAATGACGACGTTCTTTTCGGAGAATCGTGGGCGAGGGAGGATGTGCTGTCGCCCAAAATGCGCTCCATTTTAACCTTAAGCGCATTGGTGAGCAAGGGAATGGTCGATTCGTCCTTTGCCTACCACGCCAAGACCGCCAAGGAAAACGGCGTGACGAAAAGGGAGATGGCGGAGATTTTAACGCACCTTGCCTTTTACGCCGGCTGGCCGAACGCATGGGCGGCGTTCAGAGCCGTTAAGGACCTGTATAATGATGGGGACGGCTTTGTCCCGACCTTCGGACTCGGCGCGCCGAATGACGCGTATGCGAAATATTTTACCGGGAAAAGCTATCTAAATCCCCTGATCGACCCCGAAAAGACTGTGTTTATGGCGAACGTGACCTTTGAGCCCGGCGCGAGGAACAACTGGCACGTCCATCACGCGTCCTCCGGCGGCGGGCAGATACTTTTGTGCACCGACGGGGAAGGGTGGTACGGCGAGAAGGGCAAGGAGCCCGGAAGCTTAAAGCCGGGCGACACGGTCTATATCGCGCCCGGAGTCGTTCACTGGCACGGTGCGAAAAAGTCGTGCTGGTTTTCGCACATCGCCGTTGAGTGCCCCGGCAGGGACACGTCAAACGAATGGCTTTCGCCCGTGACGGATGAAGAGTACCCGGACGGGGAATAATTACAAGAGGAGGTCGTTATATATGAAATTTGATTTTACCTATTACAATCCTACAAAAATTTACTTCGGAAAAGACTCGCTTTCAAACCTTTCGGGCGAGCTTGAAAACTACGGCAAAAACGTATTGCTGATGTACGGCAAGGGCTCGGTTAAAAAGAGCGGGCTTTATGACAGGGTCATAAAGATTTTGACCGACGCTGAAAAGTGCGTGACGGAGCTTCCCGGAATCAAGTCGAACCCGACATATGACCAGCTTAAAGAGGGCGCCGCGCTCGTCCGCGAAAACGGTATTGACCTTATTCTGGCGGTCGGCGGCGGCTCCGTCATCGACTGCGCGAAGGGCATTTCCGTTTCGGCGTACGCAGAGGGCGACCCGTGGGAGAAATACTGGATAAACTTTGAGGAAGTTAAAAATAAGGTCGTTCCCGTTGCCTCAATCCTTACCATGGCGGGAACGGGCTCGGAGATGAACGGCGGCTCGGTTATCACCAACGAGGAGAAAATGCTCAAAAACGGCAGAGTGTTTGGACCCGAGGTCTATCCCAAATTCTCGATTCTTGACCCCGAGTACACCTTCACCGTTCCCGTGTACCAGATGGCGAGCGGGATTTTCGATACTTTCTCGCACCTTTGCGAGCAGTATTTCTCGGGCGATGACGACAATGTGACCGACTATATCATAGAGGGTCTTTTGCGTTCACTCATCGCGAGCGCGAAAAAGGCGATGGCAAATAAAGAGGACTATGAGGCGCGCAGCAACATTATGTGGTGCGCGACGGTAGCGCTCAACACGCTTTGCGGGCTTTCCAAGGAGACCGATTGGGAGGTTCACATGATAGAGCACCAGATCGGCGCGTACACCGACTGTGCGCACGGCGCGGGGCTTGCGGCGGTTTCTCCGGCGTATTATGAGTATATTTATAAATTCGGGAAAGAGAAATTCCGCCGTTTTGCCGAAAATGTCTGGGATATCGACACGAAGGAGATGACGGACGATGAGGCGGCAGAGGCGGGAATTTCCTCGCTCTCCGGCTTTATCAAGATGCTCGGACTTCCTTTAAATATAAAGGAGCTCGGCGTGACGGAGGAAATGATTCCCGAAATTGCCAAGTCAACCGTTCCCGGCGGCGGATATAAGAAAATGACCGCGGACGATATCGAAAAGGTCTTAAAAGCTTCCATGTAAGAAAATTTAATGACTGCGAAAAAGTCAACCGTTAGCTTAAACGGGTGCACCCAAAAATCCTCCCGTCATTTGCTCCGCAAATGCCACCCTCCTTTAGCTCTTGAGGGCATAGAGGCTCCAAGAGCTAAAGGGAGCTGAGTTTTGCAAAGCAAAACTCGGAGGGATTTTTCGACGCACACACCGTATGTAAGTTATAAAAACCCTCAGGACTATAAAGTCCTGAGGGTTATGTTTTCCGCTTTGAAGCCTTTAACCGCCGCGGTATCAAACGACGTGTCGCGCGCGGCAATGTCAAGATTCTTAAATGTAAAGTCCGAAAGGATATACTGCTTCGAGTCGGGCAGAACGTCAAAAAATTTATTGCACTCCACACGGCAGTTTTCCATCGTGATGTGCTCGCCGTACGAAAGCGGGATATCGCTTCGCCCCTTAAGGTCAAAAAACTGGCGCCAGGGGTTGATATTGATAAAATCTGTGACTTTGCCCGAAACGTCCGACACCGAGATGTATTCGTACCTCTGCGGAGTGTCCGGGCGCATCTTTAACCATAAGAGGTTGACCGCGGACGAGACCTTTAAGCGGCGGACGACGATGTTTTTCGAGTGCACGGACTCCGACCCGCAGGTGAGGCACCCGTGGCAGAAGCCGTACTCGCAGTCCTCAACTATAATGCGCTCGTTTATTCCGTTGTCGGGGTCGGTGTCGGCATATGGTCCCTTTCCGCCCTTTAAAACGACCGAATCGTCATTCACCGCCATGTAGCAGTTCTTTATCAAAACGTCGGAGCAGACGTCTAAATCGATCGCGTCCGTGCTCGGCGCGGGAACGGGGGAGGCGGGCGATAAGATGCGGCACCCCAAATACTTGACGCGGCGGCACTTATATAAGTGATTCGTCCAGAAATGCGAGTTCTGAAGCGTGACGCCGAATACCGTGACGTCCTCTGAATTGTCAATGTATATAAGCCTCGGGCGCTGCTCATCCTTGTTCGTGCAGCCGGGGTTCCATTTTTTCCTGAGCCAGAACGCGCGCCAGGCTTCCTCGCCGTTCCCGTCGATAGTGCCCTCGCCGCCTATCACGAACCCGTGAACGCGGGACGCGTTGATGAGCGCGGAAAAGTAGGTGCACGTTTCGCCCTCGATTCTCGTTTCGATGAGCGGATAGTCCGAGATTTTGGCGCTGCCCTTAAGCACGCCGCCCTTTTCTATGTAAAGGTTCACGCCGTCTTTAAAAAAGAGCGCGCCCGAAAAATACGTTCCCTCGGGAATCACGATAACGCCGCCGCCATTTTCGTGAGCCTCATTTATCATATTCTGTATTTTTTCTGTGCAGTCGCTGCCGCTTTCCGCCTTTAGCACATACCTTTTGCCGAGGGAGGAGAGTGCGGGAAGGTCAGCATCATAAAACCACGGGTCAATTTTAGTCCCGTCGGGGAAAAATTCGTTTTTCATAAAAATTCACCTCGGATATGATTATAATATAAAATCTTAAAATGCGCAATCCCTTTTATAAAAATGCATAATAAAAAGCGGCTATAATGGTGCATAATTATGCGGAAAATAAAATGAAAAATAAATATTTATGCTTTTTTGATGAATTTTATTAATAATTATTGACACCGCGGGATTATTATGTTATACTTAAGAAAAAAATCTTTAAGTCAGATGCAGTGACGTCGGCAAGATTTGATAAACACGTTAAGACGGATGAGGGGGAAAGCCCTTTTTCCGCTTGTTTCGCCATGGTCAAACCTTGCCTTTACGGTAAGGCTTTTTTGTTAGGGGGATGAAAAAGTGAAGATAACATTCAAAAATTGCATGAAATATTTAAACGGTGCTTTCGTCCCGTTTTCGGGCGGAGCGGATGTTTTTTCACCGGCGGATGAGTCCGCCGTTATTTCCGATTGCTTCATTTTCCCGGCTTTCGCGGATGTTCATGTGCATCTGAGGGAGCCGGGCTTTTCGTATAAGGAAACTATAGAGTCCGGAACCTTAGCTGCCGCGCGCGGAGGGTATTCGGACATTTCGGCGATGCCGAATGTAAACCCGGTGCCGGACTGCCTTGAAAATCTTTCCTCAGAGCTTGAAATGATAAAAAAGAGCGCCAGGATAAACGTGCACCCCTACGGCGCGATTACAAAGGGCGAGGCGGGAGAAGAGCTTTCCGACATGGAGGCTATGGCGCCATTTGTCACCGCATTTTCGGATGACGGGCGCGGAGTGCAGTCCGAGCCATTAATGAAGGAGGCGATGAAAAAGGCAGCCTCATTAAAAAAGATAATCGCGGCGCACTGCGAGGTAAATTCGCTCTTAAACGGCGGATATATTCATGACGGTGAATATGCTAGGGCGCATAACCATAAGGGCATACCGTCCGAAAGCGAGTGGGCGGAGGTTGAGAGGGACATATTCTTGGCGGAAAAAACGGGCGCGGCGCTTCACATCTGCCATATATCGACCGCCGAGAGCGCGGAGCTTATACGCCGCGCAAAAAAAAGAGGAGTCAGCGTAACGTGCGAGACGGCGCCTCACTACCTTTTGCTGGACGATTCCTTGATAAAGGAGGACGGGGCGTGGAAAATGAATCCGCCGCTTCGCTCCCCGCGCGATAAGGACGCGCTTATCGGGGCGCTTTCAGACGGAACAATTGACATGATAGCGACCGACCATGCGCCCCACAGCGCGGAGGAAAAGTCAAAGGGGCTGAAAGAAAGCGCCTTCGGGATATCGGGAATCGAAACGGCATTCCCGCTTTTATATACATATCTTGTAAAGGAAAAAATAATTTCCGCCGAAAAGCTTATTGACCTTATGGCGATAAGCCCAAGGCGGCGGTTCGGAATTCATGCGGGCGGCGCCTTCACGGTGTTTGACTTAAACGAGGAATATAAAATAGAGCCCGAAAAATTCATATCAAAAGGAAAAAGCACGCCTTTTTCGGGAATGTCGGTTTCCGGAAAATGCATTTTAACAGTAAACAAGGGGGAAGCGGTATGGACAGAGAATTTGACAGGAAGATAGTTTTGGAGGACGGGAGCGTTTATTACGGCTACGGCTTCGGAAGCAGCGAGGACAGGATATGCGAGATAGTCTTTAACACGTCTATGGCGGGCTATCAGGAGATAGTGTCGGACCCTTCGTATACGTATCAGATGGTCGTTATGACCTATCCTTTGATCGGAAACTACGGCATAACGGACGACGATTTTGAAACGAAGCTGCCGACTGTCGGCGCGCTTGTCGTGAGGGACTATAACGACATGCCGAGCAATTTCAGATACACAAAAACGCTCTCGGAGCTCATGGCGGAAAACAATATCCCGGGCATTTACGGGGTCGATACGAGAAAGCTCACAAGAAGCATACGCGACTTGGGAAGTAGGAGAGCGATAATAACGGACGCTGCCGCGAGCGACGAATACGTGCTTTCGCTCATAAAGAGCACCGAGATACCGCATGACGCGGTAAAAAAGGTCAGCTCAAAGAAAAAGTGGTATTCAAGAACGTCAAACCACAAGTTCAACGTTGTCGCAATCGACTGCGGAATTAAGCTAAACATCATAAGAAGCTTAAACCGCCGCGGCTGCAACGTGACGATAGTGCCTTATAACACCACGGCGGAGGAGATAAAATTCATGAAGCCGGACGGGCTTTTCTTATCGAACGGTCCGGGCGACCCTATTGATGTGCCCGAGCTTATCGAAACGGTGCGCTCGCTTATCGGCGCCATTCCGATATTCGGGATATGCCTGGGGCACCAGATAATCTCGCTCGCCTCTGGGGCAAAGACCTATAAGCTTAAATTCGGGCACAGGGGCGGAAACCACCCGGTTAAAAACCTTGAAACGGGGAAGATTGAGATAACGAGCCAGAACCACAGCTACGCGGTGGATGAGGAGTCGCTTTCGGGCACACCCCTTTCCGTAACGCATATAAATCTTTTGGACGGCACCGTCGAGGGTGCGGAAAATAAGGAAAAGAGAGTCTTTTCCGTGCAGTATCACCCCGAGAGCGCGCCCGGTCCCGAGGACAGCGGATATCTTTTCGATAAGTTTATTGACATGATGAAGGAGGCGGGAGAAAATGCCTAAAAGAGAGGACATCAAAAAAATAATGGTGATAGGCTCAGGTCCCATCGTTATAGGTCAGGCGGCGGAGTTTGACTATGCCGGGACCCAGGCTTGCCTCGCGCTCAAGGAAGAAGGCTACGAGGTCGTTTTGGTAAACTCCAATCCCGCAACTATAATGACGGACACATCCATCGCGGATAAGGTCTATATGGAGCCCTTAAACCTTGAATATGTTGCGAAAATACTGCGCTATGAGCGCCCGGACGCGGTGCTTCCAGGAATCGGCGGGCAGACGGGCTTGAACCTTGCAATGCAGCTTTCGAAAAAAGGCGTTCTGCACGAGTGCGGAGTCGAGCTTTTGGGAACAAGCTCGGAAAGCATTGAAAGAGCGGAGGACAGGGAGCTTTTTAAGGAGCTTTGCGAGGAGATAGGCGAGCCGGTCCTCCCGTCAAAGATAACGCACTCGATTGAAGAGGGCGTTTCGGCGGCTGAGGAGATAGGCTATCCCGTCGTGCTCCGTCCGGCGTTCACACTCGGCGGAACGGGCGGCGGCTTTGCGGACGATGAGGAGGAGCTCCGGGGTATAATGAAAAACGCGCTCGCGCTTTCTCCGGTCGGTCAGGTGCTCGTTGAAAAGAGCATCAGGGGCTATAAGGAGATTGAATATGAGGTAATGCGCGATAAAAATGACACGGCGATAACCGTCTGCAACATGGAAAACCTTGACCCTGTCGGAATTCACACGGGCGACTCTATCGTTGTCTGCCCGAGCCAGACGCTTACCAATAAGGAATACCAGATGCTCAGAAGCAGCGCGTTAAAGATAATCCGCGCGCTTAAAATAGAGGGCGGGTGCAATGTGCAGTTCGCGCTTGACCCGCAGTCCTTCTCCTACTATGTGATTGAGGTTAACCCCAGAGTTTCGCGCTCCTCGGCTCTCGCGTCCAAGGCGAGCGGATACCCGATAGCGCGCGTTTCGGCAAAGGTTTCGGTCGGCATGACGTTGGACGAGATAAAAATCGCCAACACACCGGCGTCATTTGAGCCGACGCTTGACTACGTGGTAACGAAAATGCCGCGCTTCCCGTTTGACAAGTTCACCTCCGCGTCAAACAAGCTTTCGACGCAGATGAAGGCGACGGGCGAGGTCATGGCAGTCGGAAGAACGCTTGAGGAGAGCCTGTTAAAGGCGATACGCTCGCTTGAAATCGGCGTGTGCCACTTATATAAATCCAAGTTTGACAAGGACAAAATGACCGTCGACGACCTCTTTGACTACATAAAGGAGGGCACGGACGATAGGATATACGCAATCGCCCAGCTGATGTGGCTCGGCGTTGACCACTCCAGAATCTGCAACATCACGCAGATAGACATGTTCTTTTTGGATAAAATAAAAAAGATAGTTGACTTTGAAAAGGTGCTGGAGGCAAACGTCGGCGACGTGGAGATTTTAAAAAAAGCAAAGAAAATGGGCTTTTGCGATAAGTATCTGGGTGTGCTCTGGAAGATGACGGAGGAGGAAATTTATAATATCCGCCGCGAGAATAACATCTTCCCGGTCTATAAAATGATTGACACCTGCGCGAGCGAATTTGAAAGCTATATCCCGTATTTTTACTCAACATACGAAGAAGAAAACGAATCCATAGTAAGCGATAAGAAAAAAATAGTCGTTTTGGGCTCGGGTCCCATCAGAATCGGTCAGGGCGTTGAGTTTGACTATTCGACGGTTCATGCGGTAAAAACGATTAAAAACGCGGGCTATGAGGCAATAATAATAAATAACAACCCCGAGACCGTTTCGACGGACTATACCACGAGCGACAAGCTTTATTTTGAACCGCTGACGGCAGAGGACGTTATGAATATCATCGAGCTTGAAAAGCCCGAGGGCGTTATCGCGACCCTCGGCGGGCAGACGGCGATTAACTTAGCCGAGCCCCTGGCAAAGCGCGGTGTTAAGCTTATCGGTACCGACTGCGAGGCGATAGACAACGCGGAAAACCGTGACGCTTTTGAAAAAATAATCATAAAGCTCGGCATCCCGCACCCGGTCGGCGAGGCGGTGACAAATATTGAGGACGGAGTAGCAGCGGCGGAAAAAATAGGCTATCCCGTGCTTGTCCGCCCGAGCTATGTTTTGGGCGGCAGGGCGATGCAGATAGTCGCGGACGAGGAGGGGCTCCGCCATTACCTTAAGACCGCGGTTGAGGTGGATGAGGACAGACCTGTCCTGGTTGATAAATACATCGTCGGAAAAGAGCTTGAGGTTGACGCCGTGTGTGACGGGAAGGACGTTTTCGTTCCCGGAATCATGGAGCATGTTGAGCGCACGGGTATCCACTCGGGCGACTCGATAAGCGTGTATCCGACCTTCAGCGTGTCCGAAAAGGCGAAAGCGACAATGCTTGACTACACGAAAAAATTAGGTCTCGGCATCGGCATCGTGGGGCTTTATAACATTCAGTTCATTGTCGATAAGGACGAAAACGTTTACATAATCGAAGTCAATCCCCGTTCGTCCAGAACCGTGCCCTTTTTGTCGAAGGCGACAGGCTGGCAGATAGCGGATATTGCGACGCTTGCAATGCTCGGTCACAGCTTAAAGGAGCAGGGAATAAACGAGGTTTACCCGCGCGAGAAAAAGCGCTGGTACGTAAAGACTCCGGCGTTCTCCTTCTCAAAGATAAGAGGGCTTGACGCGTACCTTTCGCCCGAAATGAAATCAACCGGTGAGGCGATAGGCTATGACGACAAGCTGACCCGCGCGCTATATAAATCGTTAAAAGCGTCCGGCATGAACGTGGTAAACTACGGAACCATATTTGTGACCGTCGCGGACAAGGACAAAAACGAGGCGCTTGCCTTAATTAAAAGATTTTACCGTCTCGGCTTTAACATCACCGCAACGAGCGGAACCGCCGCATTTTTGAAAGAGCACGGAATAAAAACTCACACGCTGGCAAAAATAAGCGATGGAAACGAGGAAATATTAAACTCCATCAGAAAAGGCTATGTCAACTATGTCATCAACACGCGCGGGTTAAACTCGTTAAGCGAGGAGACGGACGGCTATAAGATAAGGCGCTGTGCGGTCGAAAACAACGTTACGATGTTCACCGCGCTTGACACAGTGAGGGTGCTTTTGGATGTTCTGGAGGAAATGACGATAACCGTTTCCACTATCGATAAGGAGTAGTTTATGATAAAGTCTTATTACAAGGTAGAAGCAAATGAAAAACTGGCAAAGAACGTTTATAAAATGGTGCTTTCGGGGGACACCTCGGGCATAGTGCGCCCCGGGCAGTTTATAAATATCAAAGTGCCGGATAAGTACCTTCGCCGCCCCATCTCCGTGTGCGATTATGATGGCGATACCGTCACGGTTATTTACAAGGTCGTGGGCGAGGGAACAAAAATAATGTCCGAAATTAAAAATGGCGCCGCCCTTGATGTTCTGACAGGGCTCGGCAACGGGTTTGATACGGAAAAATCGGGCAAAAATCCGCTTTTAATCGGCGGCGGTGTCGGCGTTCCCCCGCTTTATAACCTCGCGAAAAAGCTTAAATCGGAGGGGAAGGACGTTACCGTGATTTTGGGCTTTAATTCGTCCGATGAGGTGTTCTTAAAAGAAGAATTCGAAAAAACAGCAAAGGTATACCTCACCACGGCGGACGGGAGCGCGGGGCAAAAGGGCTTCGTGACGGACGCTATGGAGTCACTTGATTATGATTACATCTACACCTGCGGACCTCATGCAATGCTTCGCGCGGTGTATGACAAGTCGAAAACGGGCGGTCAGTTCAGCTTTGAGGAAAGAATGGGCTGCGGCTTCGGCGCATGCATGGGGTGCAGCTGCAAAACAAAATACGGAGCAAAAAGGATATGCAAGGACGGTCCCGTTCTTGAAAAGGAGGAAATCGTATGGTAGACACTAAGGTTAACCTTTGCGGGACATGGATTGATAACCCCATAATCCCGGCGAGCGGAACGTTCGGCTACGGGCACGAGTTCGCAAAGATATATGACATCAACGTGCTCGGCACATTCTCTTTTAAGGGGACGACGGCGGAGGAGCGGTTCGGCAATCCCACACCGAGAACGGCGGAGTGCACCGCGGGCGTTATAAACGCGGTCGGGCTTCAGAATCCCGGTGTGGAAAAGGTGATAGCCGAGGAACTTCCCAAGCTTAGAGAATGCTTTCACAAAAAGGTCATCGCCAACGTCGGCGGATTTTCGACGGAGGAGTACGCCTCCAACACCGAAAAACTGGAAAAAGAGGATATCGTCGGCTGGCTTGAGGTGAATATTTCCTGCCCCAATATAAAAGCGGGCGGAAAAAGCCCGGGCTTAAAGCCGGACACTGCGGCAGAGGTTATCGGCGCGGTCAGAAAAATCACGAAAAAGCCGGTAATTGCAAAGCTTTCGCCGAACGTGACCGACATTTCGGAGATTGCCAAGGCGTGCGAGGACGCGGGGGCGGACGGAATCAGCATGATAAACACCCTTTTGGGAATGAGGATAGACATTAAAAGAAGAAAGCCCGTAATCGCAAACAAAATGGGCGGATTTTCGGGACCAGCCGTTTTCCCGGTGGCACTTAGAATGGTCTATCAGGTCTACGAGGCGGTTAAGATTCCGATAATCGGCATCGGCGGCGTTACGAGGGCAGAGGACGTTCTGGAGATGATGATGGCGGGAGCTACCGCGGTCGGCGTCGGCGCGGCGAACCTTATAAATCCTTACGTCTGCCCGGAAATCATTGATAATCTTCCGTCTCTTATGGAGGAGCTCGGAATCGAAAAACTTACGGATATCATAGGAGGAGCGCATAATGGGTAAGGACGTTATTATAGCGTGCGACTTTAAGAATAAAGAGGACACGCTCGCATTTTTGGATAATTTCACCGGCAAAAAGCCGTATCTTAAAATCGGAATGGAGCTTTTTTATGCGGAGGGTCCCGCAATCGTCCGCGAAATAAAGGACCGCGGACATAAGGTGTTTTTGGACCTTAAGCTTCACGATATTCCGAACACCGTTAAAAGCGCGATGAAGGTGCTTTCCTCGCTGGGGGCGGACATGGTAAATGTTCACGCCTCCGGCGCCTCGGAAATGATGAAGGCGGCAAAGGAAGCGTTCTCGGCTCTTAACAATCCTCCGCTTTTAATTGCGGTCACCCAGCTCACGTCGACGGACGAAAGAGCGCTTAAGGAGGAGCTTTTAATCGACACTCCGATGGAGGAAACGGTGTTAAAATACGCGCTTAACGCGAAAAACTCATCTCTTGACGGGGTGGTGTGCTCGCCCCTTGAGGCAAAAAGGGTGCACGCGGTCTGCGGGGAAAAGTTTTTGACCGTAACGCCCGGAATCCGCTTTGCAGACGGGGAGAAGGGCGATCAGAAAAGGGTCATGACGCCGTCTGACGCGAAGAAGGCGGGAAGCGACTATATCGTCGTCGGGCGCCCGATAACAAGGGCAGAGGATCCTTTAGCGGCATATGAAAGATGTGTTTCGGAATTTGTTGACTAAAGAAAGGAGTATATAATGAAGGAGCTTATTGCAAAGGAATTATTGAGGATACGCGCGGTGTTTTTCCGCCCGGAGGAGCCTTTTATCTGGGCAAGCGGAATCAAAAGCCCGGTGTACTGCGACAACAGACTGATACTTACAGACCCTTCAGCGCGCGGCAAGGTCGAGTCCGCAATCGCACAGACGGTGAAGGAAAACTATCCCGAAGCTGAGGCGCTCATGGGAACGTCAACCGCGGGAATCGCACACGCGGCGATAGCGGCGCACATACTCGGCATCCCGATGGGGTATGTCAGAGGGTCCGCGAAGGACCACGGAAGGCAGAACAGAATCGAGGGCAGGCTTGAAAAAGGCGAAAAGGTCGTCGTAATAGAGGACTTAATCTCAACCGGCGGAAGCGTTATTGACGTTGTGGACGCGCTCAGAGAAGCGGGAGCGGAGGTTTTGGGCATTGTCTCTATATTCACCTACGGCATGGAGCGCGGAGTAAAAAGGCTTTCTGAAGCAAACGTTAAAAACGTGAGCTTAACGGACTTTGACACGGTTGCCCGCGTGGCGGCGCTTGACGGCTACATAAAGCCCGCCGATGAGGCAAGGCTTTTGGCGTTTCGCGACAACCCGTCCGACGAATCGTGGATAGGAGGGTCGTTATGAGAAGCGTGATCGACATTTTAGACCTTTCAAAAGAGGAAATAGATGAGCTTATCTTGACCGCGGAAGATATAATAAATAACCCGGCAAAATACTCGGAAAAGTGCAGGGGCAAAAAACTTGCGACGTTATTTTTTGAGCCCTCCACAAGAACGAGATTAAGCTTTGAGGCGGCGATGTATGAGCTCGGCGGGAACGTTTTGGGCTTTTCATCCGCGGCGAACACCTCAGCCTCCAAGGGCGAGAGCGTGGCGGACACGGCAAAGGTCATCTCTTGCTATGCCGACATAATCGCAATGCGCCACCCCAAGGAGGGCGCGCCGTTCGTGGCGGCGATGAACGCCTCCATCCCCGTGATAAACGCGGGCGACGGCGGACACAATCACCCGACGCAGACGCTGGCGGACCTTCTTACAATAAAGCGCGAGAAGGGCGCATTTTCGGGGCTTACCGTCGGCTTTTGCGGCGACCTTAAGTTCGGAAGAACGGTGCACTCGCTCATCAACGCGCTTTCGCGGTACGAAAACGTTAAATTCATTTTGATTTCGCCCGAGGAGCTTAAGCTTCCGAGCTACGTCAAAAACGTGATAAAAGAAAAAAACCTCTCCTATGTTCAGACGGCGGACTTAGCGAGCGTTATGGGCGAGCTGGACGTGCTTTATATGACGCGCGTTCAGAAGGAGCGCTTTTTCAACGAGGAGGACTATTTAAGGCTTAAGGACAGCTACATATTAACTCCCGAAAAGCTTTCGGGCGCAAGAAGAGATATGATAATAATGCACCCGCTTCCGAGGGTGAACGAAATAAGCGTGGCGGTGGATTCTGATCCGAGAGCGTGCTATTTTAAGCAGGTGCTTAACGGAAAATACATGCGCATGGCGCTGATATTAAAGCTTCTGGAGGTTAAGTGATGAACATTGATTCAATTAAAAACGGCATCGTGATAGACCACATCACCGCCGGAAAGTCATTCGAGATTTATTCGCTTTTGGGACTTGACAAGCTCGGCACAACGGTCGCCCTTATAAAGAATGCGGCAAGCAAGAAGTCCGGCAAAAAGGACATTATAAAGGTGGACGGCGAATTTTATCCCGATACGGACATTCTGGGCTTTGTTGATCCCGGCGCGACGGTAAATATCATAAAGGACTCGGTCATCGTGGAGAAAAAAACGCTTGCGCTTCCCGAAAAACTGGTCGGTGTCATAAAGTGCAAAAACCCCAGGTGCATCACCTCGACCGAGCAGGAGCTTCCCGACATATTCAAGCTTACGGACAGAAAGAGCGCTACATACAGGTGTATATACTGTGAAAGTAAAGGAGAAAGATAAAATGCCCGTACGTTTTAACGATAATAAGGAGCTTGTCGCAAAAATAAAAGAGGGGCTCAAAAAGAAAAACGGATACTGCCCGTGCAAGCTTGAAATGACGCCCGATAACAAATGCATGTGCAAGGAGTTCCGCGACCAGATAGCAGACCCGGATTTTGAGGGCTACTGCCACTGCATGCTATATTATAAGAGCAAATAAGGGGCTTCATAAAAAAGAAGGCAGCGCAAAATTTACGCTGCCTTCTTTTTGTACTACCTGAAAACAGATCTATAAGGGACTTTGTCACCAAAATCCGATGCTCGCCGTACCTATTGACTAAAGTGATATTCCGAGCATTTGCTCGGAGTGATATTTTCCTTTCGGAAAGTGATAGAAAAGCCGTTCGGCTTTTGTGATATTGTATTCGTCCAATTAAACTGCCTCGCGGGCAATATCACTATGCAAAGCATAATATAACTGCGAAGCAATATCACTCGCCGTCAGGCGAATACAACTGGGGCGCACTCCGAAAGGAAGTGCGCCCCAGTAAGGCATTTTTAGCTTTTTAAGCGCTTGTCGCTCTTTTTCGCCGCGTTCGTTCCGAAATACTGCAAAAGCTGAACGATGACGATTAAAAGGATAACGGCGGTCAGCATTATAAGATACTGATATCTGTAGTAGCCGTAGTTTATCGCAATCTTGCCCAGTCCGCCGCCGCCGATGATACCGCTCATCGCGGAGTAGCCCAAAATAGTCGTCACCGCGATGGTGAGGTTTGAAATGAGCGAGGGCATGGACTCCGGGATGATAACCTTTGTTATTATCTGCATCGGCGTTGCGCCCATGCTCTGCGCAGCCTCGATAATATTGGGGTTGACTTCGCGGAGGCTGCTTTCGGCAAGCCTTGCCACAAATGGGAATGACGCGATAACAAGGGGAACCATGGAAGCGACCGTGCCGACCGATGTGCCGACTATCGCGCGGGTTAAGGGAATTACCATTATCATTAAGATAAGGAATGGCACGCTTCTTAAAAGGTTGATTACTGTGCCGATTATCCATAAAAGCCACGAGGGGAGCGGGCGCACGCCGCCTTTTTCGCCGGCGACGAGCAGTATTCCCAAGGGAAGCCCGATGATGACCGCGAAAAGCGTTGATAAAAGCGTTACGTATATCGTTTCCCAGGTCGCGATGAGAAACTCGGACTTGAACACGGAAACGAACTTTTCAACCTCATTGGGCGAGAAAAAATTATTCAGCAACGTCATAATCATCGTCCGTGACCTCCTCTGCAATAACATCGGTAATTTTTGTTAAATATTCCTTTGCGGCATAAAACGTTTCGTCAGAATCCGGGAGCCCCAAAAGCATGTTACCGTACACCTTGTCGCCGATAATCTTTGTTGACGCGGCGAGAATGTTTGCCGCAATGCCCTTATCTATCGCCATCTGGGTGATTAAGGGCTTTCCCGCGGCATATGCGCCGTTAAATACAATTCTTATTCTGCGCTCGCCGGGGTTTTTAACGGGATTGTTCGACCCGTCGGGGAACACTAACCGCTTTGCCGCGGCGGACTTGGGAGCGGAGAAAACATCGCTCACCAGCCCCTCCTCAACGACGTGACCGCCGTCCAAAATAGCAACGTGGGTGCAGATTTCTTCGACAACGCTCATCTGATGCGTTATAATGATGACAGTTATGCCCATTTTTTTGTTGATGTCTTTTATAAGCTCCAGAATAGAATGTGTCGTCTGCGGGTCAAGCGCGCTTGTCGCCTCGTCGCAGAGGAGCACCTCAGGATCCGTCGCAAGAGCGCGGGCAATGGCGATTCTCTGCTGCTGACCGCCGGAAAGCTGAGCCGGATATGCGTTCGCCTTGTCCGGAAGTCCGACGATCTCTAATAGCTCCAACGCTCTTTTTTTAGCCTCCGACTTTTTAACGCCGGCAAGCTCCAAAGGAAAGCAGATGTTTTTAAGGCATGTCCTCTGCATAAGAAGGTTAAAGGACTGGAAAATCATCGTGACCTTTCTTCTTACTCTGCGAAGCTCGGGCTGAGTAAGGGCGCACATGTCCTCGCCGTTTATCAAAACGGTTCCCTTTGTCGGGCGTTCAAGCATATTTATGCACCGCACAAGCGTGCTCTTTCCGGCACCGCTCATGCCGATAATGCCGTAAATGTCGCCGTCGTTGACAGTCAGGTTAACGTCCGACAGTGCGTCAAAATCCTCGCCGTTAACCTTGAATGTTTTTTGAAGATCCTTGATTTCTATCATATAAAACACTCCGTTTAAATGTTAATACTTGTATGATAGCATTTTGAGCCCCTTTTGTCAAGAAATTTAGCTTGCCGAAGCGGCAGAATAGGACGCATACGATAAAAATACATCAAAAAGTTGCCTTCATTTTAAATTCGATTGGTGAAAAAGCTATTTTGAATTAATTTATAGCAAATAAAAATGATATATCGTTGACAATTTATATCATAAATGCTATACTCAAGTTTAAGGAGGCGGTTATATGGAAGATACCCTATGCATCGCAAGAATGAAGAGTATGAAAAAAACCGCAAAAAAGGCTGAGGCAAGGCTTATCGACACGGTGCTTTGCCATGTGTCCGACATAGAAAGCTGCACGATAAGCTCGCTCGCGGCTGAGGCGGATGTCAGCTATGCGACGGTCTGCCGTATGCTTGAAAAAATCGGCGTGTCCGGCTTTAAGGAGTTTAAAAAGGTTTTATCCTCCGCGCCCGAAAAGGAAGAAAAGAAAACCGGCTCATCGTGCGACAATGCCGCGATATGCGACAAGGTCTGCTCGGACTCTGAAAAAATGGTCGCAAACTGTAAAAAGAGCCTTAAAAACGGAGTTCTTGACAAGGCGGTGGAGGCGCTCTCCGGCGCGGGAACGGTGATGTTTACAGGGCTCGGCGCGTCCGCAGTGGCGGCGCGGTACGCATATATCGGTTTTTTGGGCATACTTCCGCAGTGCTTTTTCAGCAACGATATGATAATGGCGAAAATGAAGGCTTCGCTGCTTAATAAGGGGGACGTGCTTTTCGCCGTTTCCTCGTCGGGCAAAACAAAGCCGGTGACCGAGGCGGCAAAGATCGCAAGAAGCTCCGGCGCGGCGGTTATAAGCCTGACGGACGATAAAAATTCCCCGCTTTCGGACGTTTCGGATATCGTGATTGATTCCGGCGCGGAGGGGAAAAACAATTACGAGGTCGACATCCCGCTTATCCAGGGGCAGATAACCGCGATAAATGTCCTCTACACCTGCGTATACAAAAAAATTAAAAACGAAAAACAAAATTAAAGGGGCGGTTAAATTGACAAAGCTTGATGATGCAAGAAATGAAATAAATGGCGTTGACGAAAAAATGGCAGAGCTTTTCGAGCGCAGAATGAAGGCGGTATCTGACGTTGCCGCATATAAGATAGAGAACGGGCTTCAGGTGTTTGACGCGTCGAGAGAAGCGTTCGTTATCGAAAAGAACTTAAAATACATAAAGGATGACGCCTTAAAAAGCTATTACACGGACTTTATCGAAAACACGATGAGAATATCCAAAAATTATCAGAGAAGGCTAATCGGCGGAAGAACCGTTGCATATGCCGGAGTGCCCGGAGCATTTGCGCATGAGGCGGCGATGGAGATATTCGAAAAGGCGATCTATAAGCCGTTTTCCAATTTTAAAAAGGCATACGAGGCGGTCGAGTCCGGCGAGTGCGACTGTGCGGTGCTTCCGATTGAGAACAGCTTTGCCGGCGACGTGGCGCAGGTAATGGATCTTGCGTTCTTCGGCGACCTTCATATAACCGGTATATATGACCTTGAGATAACGCATAACCTTTTGGCAAAGCCCGGCACGAAAAAAGAGGATATAAAAACCGTGGTGAGCCATTCTCAGGCGCTTTCCCAGTGCGAAAAATACATTGATGAAAATTCGCTAAAAACGCGCGAGTGCGAAAACACCGCGGTTGCCGCAAAGCTCTGCTCCTCGGGTGAGGATAAATCGGTCGGCGCAATCGCAAGCGCCGCCGCGGCAAAGATATATTCGCTTGATATCATAGAGGCGAACATCAACCAGAGCAGCAACAACACAACAAGGTTTGCGGTGTTCTCCAAGGCGCCCAATTCCGATTCTGAGTTAAACAAGCACTTCGTGATGTTCTTCACGGTAAAGAACGAGGCGGGAGCGCTCGGCGAGGCAATAAGAACCATCGGAAAATACGGCTATAACTTAAAGGCGTTAAAGAGCCGCCCGACTAAGGAGCTCATCTGGGACTATTACTTCTATGCGGAAGGAACGGGTTCGCTCATCGGCGGAAACGGGGAGAAAATGCTTTTGGAGCTTAAAAAGGTGTGCAACGAAATAAAGGTTGCCGGAAGCTTTGAAAAAGAAGTTAAATTAAAGGACGGCGGTGATGTAAAATGAAGCTTACCGTAGAGCTCGGGAAAGACAGCTACGATATCACAATCGAAAAAAACGCGATAAAAAGGGCGGGGGAGCTTTTCAATCTTAAAAGAAAGGTTATGATAGTGACGGATTCGCTCGTTCCCGAAGAGTATGCCGACACGGTGTACGATGAATGTAAGGAGCCTTACATCACGGTGCTTCCCGCGGGCGAGGAGAATAAGGATTTTGACACGATGGGCGTTATAATAAGATGCCTTTTGGAAAACGGATTCACGCGGGACGATGCAATAGTTGCGGTCGGCGGCGGCGTGGTCGGCGATATGGCGGGGTTTGCCGCCGCGGTCTACATGCGCGGAATTGATTTTTACAATATCCCGACGACGGTGCTTTCGCAGATGGATTCCTCCATCGGGGGCAAGACCGCGGTTGATTTTAATGAGTATAAAAACGTTGTCGGCGCGTTCTACCAGCCCAAGGGCGTTATAATCGACCCCGTATTGATTGAAACGCTGCCTGACGATGAGGTCGCGTCCGGTCTTGCCGAAAGCGTGAAAATGGCGGCGACGTTTGATGAGGAGCTCTTTAAGATTTTCGAGACCGAGGAGGAGCCGATGGACCGCTACGAGGAGATCGTCACCCGCTCGCTCATGATAAAGAAAAAGGTCGTTGAAGAGGATACGAAGGAAAACGGCATAAGAAAGGTGTTAAATTTCGGGCACACAATAGGTCACGCGATTGAGACTACCTCTGGGCTCGGCACCTTAACGCACGGCGGATGTGTCGCGCTGGGCATGATGTACACCTCGTCCGGCGAGGCGAAGGAGCGCATAAGAAACGTGCTTTTAAACCTTGAATTAAGAACGCGGTATAAAATATCAAAGGACAAGGTGCTCTCCGCCGTAAAGCACGACAAAAAGTCGCACGGCGATAAGGTGAGCATGGTGTTCTGCGATAAGATAGGCACATACAGAATAGAGGACAAAACGTTTGACGAGATAAAAGAGATAATTGAAAAGGAGAATGCCGTATGAGAAATTCGTTCGGTGACAATATAACGCTTTCCGTATTCGGCGAAAGCCACGGCGCGGCAATCGGCGCGCTCATTGATTCTCCGCCTCCGGGACTTACGGTCTCCGGCGAGGAAATAGCGTTTTACTTGACAAAGCGCCGCCCGTCGGGGCAGATATCCACCGCGCGGAGGGAAAAGGACGAATTTAGAATCCTGAGCGGCGTTTATAACGGCAAAACGACCGGAACGCCCGTCATGATAGAGATTCCGAATGAGGATAAAAGAAGCGGCGACTATAAGGAGATATCGACGCTTGCCCGCCCGTCGCACGCGGACGCGGCGGCGTACTTAAAATACCACGGCTTTGAGGACAGAAGGGGCGGAGGGCACTTCAGCGGAAGAGTCACCGCCGCGATCGTTGCCGCGGGCGCGCTTTTTATGCCGGCGCTTAACAAAAAGGGCATAAAAATCGGAACTCACGTTTTAAAATGCGCCGGAATATCGGACCGTGAGTTTTCAGATTATGATAAGGACATTGAAAAGCTAAGACCCATGAATTTCCCCGTGCTCTCGGACGAGGCGGGGGAGAAAATGAAGGAAAAAATAGCCGAGGCGAAGAATAATTCAGACTCTGTCGGCGGCGTTGCGGAAACCGTAATCACGGGGCTCATGCCGGGACTCGGCGAGCCGTACTTTGACAGTGTGGAAAGCCGCCTTTCGCACGCCTTGTTTTCGCTCGGCGGAGTTAAGGGAATCGAGTTCGGCAAGGGCTTTGCAATAGCCGATATGGCGGGCAGCGAGGCGAACGACCCCGTTTATTCGGAAAACGGCAAAATCTTTACAAAAACAAACAATAACGGCGGAATAAACGGCGGAATAACAAACGGCATGCCCGTTATCTTCCGCATCGCGGTAAAGCCCACGCCCTCCGTTGCGAGGGTGCAGGACACGGTTGACTTTGTCACCGGCGAAAATCAAAAGATAGAAATTAAGGGAAGGCACGACCCCTGCATCTGCCACAGGGTCGCGGTCGTTTCGGAGTGCCTGACCGCGTTCGTCATAGCGGACATACTGACCGGACGCTTCGGCACGGACTATCTTGCGCTTTAAGGGGGAGGAGCAGATGGAATACGGATGCATCGGCAAAAAGCTGGGGCACAGCTTTTCGAAGGATATTCATTCCCTCTTGGCGGACTATAAATACGAGCTTTGCGAAATTCCGGAAGACGGGCTTTCCGCTTTCATGGAAAAGGCGGACTTTAAGGCGATAAACGTGACTATTCCTTATAAGGAAAAGGTGATTCCGTTTCTTTATGAAATAAGCCCGGAGGCTAAGGCAATCGGCGCTGTCAACACCATCGTAAAAAAGGACGGGCGGCTTTTCGGATACAACACCGACTTTGCGGGAATGAGGAGCCTTTTTATAAAAACGGGGATTGACCCCTCCGGCAAAAAGGCGCTCATATTGGGCACAGGCGGAACGAGCAGAACGGCGGACGCGGTGTTAAAAGACCTCGGCGCGAAAAAGATAATAAAGGTCTCGCGCACGGAAAAGGACGGGGCGGTAAGCTACGAAAGGGCGTATAAGGAACATAATGACGCCGGAATAATCGTTAACACGACCCCGTCGGGAATGTTTCCGGAAACCGAGGGCACTCCGATAGACGTAAACCGTTTTGACCGCCTTACTGGCGTTATCGACGCGGTGTATAACCCCCTTCGCACAAACCTCGTGTTAAATGCGAAAAAGCGGGGAATTAAAGCGTCGGGCGGGCTTTATATGCTTGTTGCCCAGGCGTTTTACGCGTACCGTTACTTTACCGGCGACGGGGGCGACGAGAGCATGATAGATAAGATATATAAAAAGATACTGTCCGAAAAGGAAAACATTGTGCTTATCGGCATGCCGGGCTCGGGGAAAACGACGCTCGGGAAAATAATTGCCGAAAAAACGGGAAAGGCGTTTTTTGACTCCGACGACGAGATTAAAAAAATGTTTTCCTCATCGCCCGGAAAGATTATTAGCTCCGAGGGCGAGGAGGCTTTCAGAGAAAAGGAAATGAAGGCAATAAAGGAGCTTTCGGACCGCACCGGCGCGGTGATAGCGACCGGCGGGGGCGCGGTGTTAAAAGAGGAAAACGTACGGGCACTTAGCCGCAGCGGCAAAATTGTCTTTATCGACCGACCGATAGAATTTATCACGCCGACGGCGGACCGCCCGCTTTCAAGCGACAGCGAAAAGCTTAAGGCGCGCTATAAGGAGCGGTATCCGGTCTACTCTGCCGCGGCGGACAAAATAATTATCCCCGGGAAAAACAGAGAGGAAAACGCCGAAAAAATAATAAGGAGTGTTTCGGGTGAAGATACTTGTAATTAACGGACCGAATATTAACATGCTCGGAATAAGGGAAAAGGAAATTTACGGCAGCGAAAGCTATGACGACCTTTGCGCCATGATAAAAAAGCACGCGGAGAAAATCGGCGCCGAGGTAAAGCTTTTTCAGTCAAACCACGAGGGCGATATTGTGGACGAGATACAAAAAGCCTATAAGGTTTTTGACGGAATAGTGATAAACCCCGCGGCATACACCCACACCAGCGTCGCGATTTTGGACGCGCTTTCTGCGGTGAAGATTCCGACCGTTGAGGTGCACATTTCGGACGTTTCGAAAAGAGAGGATTTCAGGCAGATAAGCTATGTGAGGCTTGTCGCGGTAAAGACGGTCATGGGCAAGGGCTTTTCGGGCTATCTTGAGGCGATGGACTTTCTTTCGGAGAACGCAAAATGAATGTAACGATTAAAAAACACAGCCTGTCCGGCACGATACAGGCTCCGCCATCAAAAAGCGCGGCGCACAGAATGATTATCGCCGCGTCAAGAGCCCCGGGCGAATCGGTCATTAAAAACATCGCAAGGTCGGACGATATTTTGGCGACGGCGGACTCGGTGGGAAGGCTCTGTGCCGATGTGAGGCTCTCGGGCGACTCTGCCGTCATAACCGGCGGAATAAAAAAGCACGCCCCCTTGTTATATGCAAATGAGAGCGGGAGCACGTTAAGGTTTATCCTTCCCTTGTGCTTGGACGGTGAGGAGCACAAAATAACCGGCGCGAAAAGGCTTTTTGAGCGCCCGCTCACAGTCTATGAGGACATTTTTAAAAGGCTCGGAATTTATTATAAAAAGACGGAGGACTCTTTTACCGTAAAGGGGCACCTTACTTCAGGGGAATACGAGATTCCCGGCGGCATCAGCAGCCAGTTTATCACGGGGCTTTTGTTCGCCCTTCCCGAGTGTGAGGGCGGGAGCAAAATCAGGGTCACCGGGAAGTTTGAAAGCCGCCCGTATGTTAATATGACGCTTCGCGCGCTTTCCGCCTTCGGAATCGACATAAAATGTTCGGAAAACGAATTTATAATTCCCGGCTCGATGCGCTATAAGAAAAATAACGTCACGGTCGAGGGGGACTGGTCAAACGCCGCGTTTTTCAAGGCGCTTAACCTTTTCGGCTCGCACGTTGCCGTGACCGGGCTTTCGGACGATTCAAAGCAGGGCGATAAGGTGTGCGATGAGCTTTTTGAAAGAATAAAAAACGGCAGACCGGAAATTTCGCTTGCCGACTGTCCGGACCTTGCGCCGATACTCTTTGTCGCGGCGGCAAGGTGCTCCGGGGCGGAGTTTTTTGACACGAGGCGCCTTAAAATAAAAGAAAGCGACAGAGCCGGAGCAATGGCAAAGGAGCTTTCCAAGATGGGCGTTTCGGTTAAGTTAAATGAAAACAGCGTCACGGTCGGGGAGGGATTAAAGGCGCCAATAGAACCGCTTTATTCCCATAATGACCACAGAATCGCGATGGCGCTCTCGGTCGCGCTTACAGAGACCGGCGGAGTTATCACGGGCGCCGAGGCGGTTAAAAAAAGCATGCCGGACTTTTACGAAAGAATAATAAAACTCGGGGCGGAGGTAATTTTTGATGAAACTTGATAAAGAAACCCGGATACTTATAATAGGACTGGGGCTTTTGGGCGGAACGTACGCAAAGGCGCTTTCAAAAAAGGGCTATAAGGTGTCCGCCGTCACGAAGGAGCAGAAGGATATTGACTTTGCGCTTTCAAACGGGCTCATCTTGTCGGGAACGACCGAGGTGTCCGAGGAGCTTATTAAAAAGAGCGACCTTATAATTTTCGCGCTCTATCCCAAGATATTTATAAGCTGGATAAAGGAGCACGGAAATCTTATAGCTCCCGGCACACTTGTAACGGACGTTACCGGCGTTAAAGGCAAGGTCGTTAAAAAGATTCAGCACATGCTCCCCGAGGGCGTTGAATTTATCGCTGCGCACCCGATGGCGGGGCGCGAGGTAAGCGGCGTCGAAAACGCGGACGAGCGGATATTTGATGGAGCAAACTATATAGTTGTTCCGACCGATAAAAACACGCCCGAGGCAATCGAAACGTGTAAAAATCTCGGCGAAATTCTGGGCTTTGCCTCGATAAGCGAACTTTCGGTGGACGAGCATGACGAGATGATAGCTTATTTATCGCAGCTCACGCACTGTATCGCGGTGTCGCTGATGTGCTCAAGCGAAAATCCCTATATAGGAAAGTACACGGGCGACTCGTTCCGGGACCTTACCAGAATCGCCAAGATAAACGAGGACATGTGGACGGAGCTTTTCATGATGAATAAGGATAAGCTCCTGCATGAAATGAACATGTTTATTTTGCAGATAATGAAAATGGAAGATATGCTGACCACGGGAAATACCGAGGACATGAAGGCAATGATGCGTTATGCCAAAAACAAGCGAATAAGCTTTGATAAAAATATGAGGTGACTAAAATGAGTATGAATTTCATAAGAAAACTGCCTATTCCGATGGAGATAAAGGATGAATATCCGCTCACAAAGAAAATGGAAGAGGTAAAAGAGACAAGAGACGCGGAAATAAAAAAGGTGTTCCGCGGCGAATCGGACAAGTTCCTTCTTATAATCGGTCCCTGTTCTGCGGACGAGAAGGATTCTGTCATGGACTATATCGAGCGCCTTAAAAGGGTTCAGGAAAAGGTAAAGGACAAGATAATCATCATTCCGAGAATCTATACGAACAAGCCCAGAACGAACGGGAGCGGCTATAAGGGCATGCTCCACCAGCCCGATCCCGAAGGCAAGCCCGATATGTTAAAGGGAATCATCGCGATAAGAGACGTGCACCTTACAGCTCTCCGCGATTACGGACTTTCGTCGGCGGACGAGATGCTCTATCCGGAAAATTACAGATATCTTTCGGACCTTTTGTCCTACGTCGCAATCGGCGCACGATCGGTTGAAAATCAGCAGCACCGCCTGACCTCGAGCGGACTTTCCGTTCCGGTCGGAATGAAGAACCCCACTGAGGGCGATTTTTCGATAATGTTAAACGCGGTAAGCGCGGCTCAGCACTCGCACACCTTCTTATACAGAGGCTGGGAGGTAAAAAGCGAGGGCAACCCCTATGCGCACACCATCTTAAGAGGATATATGGATAACTACGGCAGAAACATCCCGAACTACCACTATGAGGACATTATGCGCCTTTATGAGGAGTACGCAAAGTTCTCGCTTGAAAACCCGGCGGTAATAGTGGATACCAACCACGCAAACTCCGGCAAGAAGTATTTAGAGCAGATAAGAATTTCAAAGGACGTTATGCACAGCAGAAAAGAAAATGCCGATATCAGAAAGTTCGTCAAGGGACTCATGATAGAAAGCTATATAGAGGACGGCGCGCAGAAGATAGGCGAATGTGTTTACGGAAAGTCCATCACGGACCCCTGCCTCGGCTGGGAAAAGAGCGAAAAGCTCATATACGATATCGCGGAGCTTGTTTAAAAAAGCTTCGGACCCCGGCAAGTACCTTAAGGGAACGCTTGACGAAAACTATCACTCTGAAATCTGGATACCCGTAAAACGTAAATAATCTGCCATACCTCCGTGAAAAAACGCTTGCTTTTTTCACGGAGGTATGTTATAATAGTTAAAATGGTCTTTATTGGTCCGTTTAATAAACATATTCAAGGAGTTGGTTAATTCATGGATCCTGCCAGTAGTATGCAGATAACGGCACTGGTGATTTTGGTGTTGTTATCCGCTTTTTTCTCAGGAACCGAAACAGCGTTTACGAGTTTTAATAAAACCCGTATGAAAACACTTGCCCAGGACGGCAATAAGAAGGCGAAAGCCGTGATGGAGGTCGAGGAGCGCTACGAGAAGTTTTTGTCGACCATGCTTGTCGGAAACAATATCGTAAACATTTCCGCGTCAACCATTTCAACACTTCTTTTCGCGTCGTTCATAAAGGGCAATCAAAGCCTTGCGGCGACCGTTTCGACTGCGGTTATGACCGTTATAATTCTTGTTTTCGGTGAAATTTCACCGAAGTTTTTAGGCAAGGATTTTGCGGACAGCTACACGATGAGAACGGTCGGCATCGTCCGCTTTCTGATGGTGGTTTTAACACCGCTCACCGCTTTGTTCTCACTTTGGAGAATGCTTTTATCCAAGGTATTTAAAAACGATTCCACGCTTTCAATCACTGAAGACGAGATCATGACAATGGTTGAAGAAGCGCAGAATGAGGGCGGAATTGACGAGCACGAGGGCGATTTGATTAAAAGCGCGATTGAATTTAACGACCTTGAGGTTGAGGCTATATTGACTCCCAGAGTCGATATTATAGCTATAACGCTTGATATGGCGATGGATGAGGTGGCGGAGCTTTTCCGTTCGAGCGGATTCTCGCGTCTTCCTGTTTACCGCGATACTATTGACAATATTGTCGGAGTTGTTCACGAGAAGGACTTTAACCGCCTTATGTATGACGGGAAAAAGAGCTTCGAATCGGCGATACATGAGGTGTTCTGCATCACCGAGGGCATGAAGATTTCAAAGCTTCTGCGTGAATTTCAGGCGGCAAAAACACATATGGCGATCGTTGTGGATGAGTACGGCGGAACTGCCGGTCTTGTCACGATGGAGGATGTTTTGGAGGGTCTTGTCGGCGAGATATGGGATGAGCATGACGAGGTCATCGAGAACATAAAGAAGGTAAGCGATGACACATATATTATAAACGGCAGCGCGTCCATGAACGAGCTTGAGGATATTCACTCATTTTCCGATGAGGTGCTTGACGAAAACGCCACGGTCAACGGCTGGGTGCTTGACAATTTAGGCAAGATTCCCCAGGTCGGAGATGAGTTTGAGTTTGAGAATCTTTCCGTCACGGTAATTAAGGTGGACGGAAGGCGTGCGGCTGAAATCAAATTAACCGTTCATCCCGTCGAGGATGAGTCGGACGGCGAAAAGGAGCATAAAAAGGAGACTGACGACGAAAAGACAACCAAGGTCTCGGAATAATAAATTAAGTGCGGTTAGCAAAATCTAACCGCATTTTTATTTATAAAATAAAAATTGCACAAAAAAAGGTTGCATATTTTGAAATATTATGTTAGAATAGATAGCGGCAAAATGGAGACATGATGTTTACTAATTTTTTAGGAGGGTTAAACAATGGAGAAAAAAGGTGTTATGTTCAACGGCACCAAAGAGCAGGAGGATGCTCTTTTAGCGGTCATTGAACGGCACAAGGGACAGAAGGGTGCAGCTATCCCCGTGCTTCACGAGGCACAGGAAATCTACGGCTATCTTCCAATTGAGGTACAGAAAATCATTGCGGACGGACTTGGCATGTCGCTTGCCGATATATACGGAATAGTGACCTTCTACGCAAGATTCACGTTAAACCCGAAGGGGAATAACGCTCTGGCAGTCTGTCTTGGCACGGCGTGCTATGTAAAGGGCTCGGGTCAGGTGCTTGCAAAGGCTGAGGAGATCTTAGGGATCGGAGTCGGCGAGTGCACATCCGACAGAAGCTTTTCAATTGAGGCGACGCGCTGCATAGGCGCATGCGGACTTGCTCCGGTAATGACAATCAATGACGATGTGTACGGGCGTTTGGTTGCGGATGACGTTCCGGGCATAATCGCGAAGTACCGCTAAGGAAAGGAGCAAGAAAATGAAGAGTCTTAAAGAAATTGAAGAAATAAGAGTCGGCACATTTAACAGTGTCGATATGAGAAGAGAGCATGACGGAGAGGTAAAAAGCGCCGGCAAGGTAAGAGGATACGTCCTTTGCTGCGGCGGTACGGGCTGCACCTCGTCCGGCAGTGCGGCGATAATTGACGAGATGCATAAGCAGCTTGAAGCTTTCGGGCTTTCCGAGGAGATAAGGGTCATAAAGACGGGCTGCTTCGGTCTTTGCGCGCTCGGCCCCATCATGGTTATATATCCCGAAGGCGCGTTCTACAGCAGAGTCAACGTTGAGGATATCGAGGAAATCGTCCGGGAGCATCTTTTAAACGGCAATGTTGTAAAGAGGCTTTTATATGAGGAGACGGTTGACGGCGACGATATCAAGAGCTTAAACGAGGTTGACTTTTACAAAAGCCAGAAGAGAGTCGCGCTCCGTAACTGCGGCGTTATTGATCCTGAGAATATTGACGAGTACATAGCGGTTGACGGATACAAGGCTCTGGGCAAGGTGCTTCACGAGATGAAGCCGCAGGAGGTTATTGACACCGTTTTAGCCTCCGGCTTGCGCGGACGCGGCGGCGCGGGCTTCCCGACGGGCAGAAAGTGGCAGTTTACCGCCAACGCGCCCGGAAAGGAAAAGATCGTTGCCTGCAACGCGGACGAGGGCGACCCCGGAGCGTTCATGGACAGAAGCGTTTTAGAGGGCGACCCCCACTGTATTATCGAGGCTATGGCAATCGCGGCGTACGCCGTGGGCGCGGATCAGGGCTATATCTATGTAAGAGCGGAATATCCGATTGCCGTTCAGCGCCTTTCCATTGCGATAGGGCAGGCTAAAGAATACGGGCTTTTGGGCAAAAACATTTTCGGAACCGACTTTTCGTTTGACCTTGAAATAAGACTCGGCGCGGGCGCGTTTGTCTGCGGTGAGGAGACGGCGCTCATGCGCTCAATCGAGGGTCACAGAGGAGAGCCTAAGTGCAGACCTCCGTTCCCGGCGATAAAGGGTCTTTTTGACAAGCCCACGCTCTTAAATAACGTTGAGACGTATGCAAACATAACACAGATCATATTAAACGGCGCCGACTGGTTCGCCTCCATGGGAACCGAAAAGAGCAAGGGAACGAAGGTTTTCGCTCTCGGCGGAAAGATACACAATACCGGTCTTGTCGAGATTCCGATGGGAACCACCCTCCGCGAGGTTATCTATAAGATAGGCGGCGGAATCCCGAACGGTAAGAAGTTTAAGGCGGCGCAGACCGGCGGTCCCTCGGGCGGATGTATCCCGGCAGAGCACTTGGATATTCCGATCGACTATGACAACTTAATTGCCATCGGATCCATGATGGGCTCCGGCGGTCTTATCGTTATGGATGAGGACACCTGTATGGTCGATATCGCGAAGTTCTTCCTGGAATTCACGGTTGACGAGTCATGCGGTAAGTGCGCTCCGTGCCGTATCGGTACCAAGAGAATGCTTGAGATACTTGAAAAGATTACTGCCGGCAAGGGAACACTTGAGGATATCGACACACTGTCAGAGCTTGCGGAAACGATAAAGACAAGTGCGTTCTGCGGACTCGGACAGACTGCTCCCAACCCGGTCTTAAGCACCTTAAGATATTTCAGAGACGAATATATAGCGCACGTTGTGGATAAAACATGTCCCGCGGGTGTGTGCAAAAAGCTCGTTTCTTATTCTATCGACCCCGAAAAGTGCAAGGGCTGCTCGGCATGCGCAAGAAAGTGCCCCGTCGGCGCAATTTCGGGTGAGATCAAACAGCCGTTCACGATTGATAAGTCAAAGTGCGTGAAGTGCGGAGTATGTATGAATACCTGCAGATTTGCGGCTATTGTGAAGAAATAAGGAGGGGCTAAAATGAATACAGTTAATATAAAGATAAACGGTAAAGACCTTACCGTTCCGTCGGACTACACGGTCCTTCGCGCGGCAAAGGAAGCGAATATCCACATTCCCACGCTTTGCTATCTTAAGGATTTAAATCAGATCGGCGCGTGCAGAATGTGCGTTGTTGAGATAAAGGGAGCCAGAGCGCTTCAGGCGGCGTGCGTTTACCCGGTAAGCGAAGGGCTTGAGGTTATGACCAATTCTCCCAAGGTGAGAAGGGCGAGAAAGGACACGCTGGAACTTATACTTTCAAACCACAACAGAAAGTGCTTAACATGCGTAAGAAGCGGAAACTGTGAGCTTCAGAAGCTTTCCGAGGAGCTCGGAATCGACCGCGTGAGATTCGGCACGGAGGAAGAGAACACAAAGTATATCCTTGACGAAAGCTCACCGTCTTATGTAAGAGACAACAACAAGTGCGTGCTTTGCAGAAGATGTATAGCAGCGTGCGACAATCAGGGGATCAGCGTTATTCAGGCGAAGGAGAGAGGCTTTAACACCAATATCGGCGGAGCTTTTGACCTTCCGGTTGCCGAAACCCCCTGTATATACTGCGGTCAGTGCATCGTTGCCTGTCCGACAGGCGCACTCCGTGAGAGAGACGATACCGCTAAGGTGTGGGACGCGATAGCGGATCCCGATATGCACGTGGTATTTCAGACAGCACCGGCAGTCCGCGCGGCGATAGGCGAGGAGTTCGGGCTTCCGGCAGGCGTTGCCCGGACCGGTAAAATGGTCAGCGCGATCCGCCTTTTGGGTGCCGATAAAGTGTTTGATACGGACACCGGAGCAGACCTTACGATAATGGAGGAGGGAACAGAGTTTATTCACCGTTTGACCTCCGGCGAGAATCTGCCCCTTATCACATCGTGCAGCCCCGGATGGGTTAAATACTGCGAAACGTACTATCCTGAATTTATCGGCAATTTGTCGAGCGCAAAATCTCCGATGGAGATGTTCGGAGCGGTGTTAAAAACCTATTATGCGGAAAAGTGTAAGATAGACCCCGACAAGATTTTTGTCGTTGCGGTAATGCCTTGTACCTCCAAAAAGTTTGAGGTTTCGCGCCCCGAGATGAATTCATCCGGTCACGGAAAGGACGTTGACGTTTCCATTACGACAAGAGAGCTTGCAAGAATGATAAGGTCTGCGGGAATCGACTTTGCAAACCTTCCCGAGGAGCATTTTGACCGACCTTTCGGCGACGCGTCCGGTGCGGGCGTTATTTTCGGCGCGACCGGCGGCGTTATGGAGGCGGCTCTCCGCACCGTAAGCGATATACTGGAGGGCAAGAGCCTTGACAATATCGACTTTGAAGCGGTAAGAGGAACAGAGGGAATAAAGACCGCAAAGCTCACGATTGCGGGAAAAGAAGTAAACGTTGCCGTGTGCCACGGAACAAAGAACGCAAAAGCGCTTCTTGAAGATATCAAGGCGGGAAAAGCAAAGTATGACTTTATCGAGATGATGGCGTGCCCCGGCGGCTGCGTTTGCGGCGGCGGTCAGCCCATAAGAAATGCCGAGTACCTCATGGATCACGACATGAAGGCTCTTCGCGCAAAGGCGCTCTATGATGAGGATAAGAACGCCCCGATCAGAAAATCGCATGAGAATCCGGCGATAAAGCTTATCTACTCCGAGTATTTGGGCGAGCCGTGCTCCGAAAGAGCGCACGAGCTTTTGCACACAACATATACCGCAAGAGAAAAGTACGAATAAGTTAAAGAGTAAAAAAGACACTCCTAAAAGGGGGTGTCTTTTTTGCTCTTTGACTATTGCAAAAGGACGTTATAAATGATATAATTAGAATATATGACCTGCTCTTAAAAGGGCGGCAAAAGAATTTACGGAGCATAAAAATGATCAGAATTGAAGATCTTACATCTAAATATAATTCGGAGGGCAGCGTCGAACTGGCGCTCGATAATGTCAGTCTGGAAATTAAAAAGGGCGAAATTGTAGCCGTATTGGGGCATAACGGAAGCGGTAAAAGCACGCTTGCCAAGCACCTTAATGCAATCATGCTTCCCTCGTCGGGAAAGGTCACGGTAGATTCGCTTGACACAAGGGACAGTGAAAACACGTATGCGATACGCAAAAACGTCGGCATGGTGTTTCAGAATCCCGATAACCAGATGGTTTCGTCCGTTATTGAGGACGATGTGGCGTTCGCGCCGGAAAACCTCGGCGTGCCGAGGGAGGAAATAAGAAAAAGGGTGGACGAGGCTCTTTCGGCGGTCGGAATGTATGAGGAAAGGTTTAAGACGCCGCGCTTTTTGTCCGGCGGGCAGAAGCAGCGCGTCGCCATTGCGGGAATCATTGCCATGCAGCCTGACTATATCGTGTTAGACGAGGCAACGGCAATGCTTGACCCCGCGGGAAGGAAAGAGGTTTTAGACACCGTTATCCGCTTAAACAGGGAAAAGAACATCACCGTTATCATGATAACGCATTTTATGGATGAGGCGGTGCTGGCGGACAGAGTCATCGTTATGGATAACGGGAAAAAAGTAAAGGACGGCACGCCGAAGGAAATATTTTCGGACGATGAGGAGATAGAAAGGCTCGGACTGTGCCTCCCGGCAGCTGCCGGGCTTGCGCATGAGCTTATAAAGGCGGGGATTGACCTTCCCGGGGACGCGCTCACGGAGGAAGAAGTCATTTTGAGCATTGTAAAGCTTTACGAAAGGACGGGGCGGAAAAATGATTGAGCTTAAAAACGTATCGTACACCTATTCCGCCGGCTCGCCGTATGAAACTGAGGCACTAAAAAACGTCAGCCTGAAAATCGAAAAGGGAGATTTTGTCGGGATTATCGGGCACACGGGAAGCGGCAAAAGCACGCTTTTGAACGTGATAAGCGGACTTATAAAGCCCGATGAGGGCGCCGTTTTTGTGGACGGAACCGATATAACAAAACTTAAGGCGCCGATGAAGGCGCTTTCGGGCAAGGTCGGAATAGTGTTTCAGTACCCCGAATATCAGCTTTTTGAGGACACGGTGTATAAAGATATTGCGTTCGGACCGACCAATATGGGGCTTGGCAAAGAGGAAACGGAAAAAAGAGTCTTGGAGGCGGCGGAAATTACGAATATTTCGCCCGAGCTTTTTTCAAGGTCGCCCTTTGAGCTTTCGGGCGGTCAGAAAAGGAGAGTGGCGATTGCCGGGATCCTTTCCATGAAGCCGGATGTTTTGATTTTGGACGAGCCGGCAGCGGGGCTTGACCCCTTGGGAAGAAAGGAAATAACATGTCAGATAAAAGCCATGCATGAAAAAATGGGGCTTACCGTCCTTTTGGTTTCGCACAGTATGGAGGACGTGGCGGAGCTTTGCGACAAGGCGATAGTCATGTCCGGCGGAGAGGTGATTCTTTCCGGCTCGGTTTCGGACGTGTTTTCCCACGGCGGGGAGCTTGAAAAAATCGGGCTTTCGGTTCCGGGCGTTACAAGGATAATGCTTGCGCTTAAAAAAGCTCATCTTCCCATAAGGTGCGATATTTTTAAGACTGAGGACGCGGTAAGAGAGCTTAAAGCACTTTTCGGAGGTGAAGGAAAATGACGGATATAACGATAGGACAGTATTTTCCGGGCAGCTCCTTTATTCACAAAATGGACCCCAGGACAAAGCTTTTGTTCACTTTGGGATTTATGATACTGATATTTACGCTTCACAGCGCCGCCGGCGTTGCCGCAGCGGGTGTGCTGACGGCTCTTATAATACTTTTATCCGGTGTTCCGGTAAAGTATTATTTCAAGGGCTTAAAGCCTTTGATATTTATCATAGTTCTGACAACTTTTTTAAACCTTTTTTTCACACCGGGCGAACTTTTTTATAAGGTGCCGTATCTGGGGCTTAAGATAACGCGCGAGGGCTTTAAGCTCTCGGTCTTCATGGTGCTGAGGCTGACGATACTTTTCACCTCCACCTCGGCGCTGACGTTTACGACCTCGCCAGTCGCACTGACGGACGGGCTGGAGGCGCTTTTAAGACCGCTTGAAAAAGTCGGCGTTCCCGCGAACGAGATAGCGATGATGATGAGCATCGCATTAAGGTTTATACCGACGTTTGCGGAGGAGGCAGAGAAGATAAAGATGGCGCAGGCGGTGCGCGGAGCGGACTTTGAGTCCGGAAGCATTATAAGAAGGGCAAAAGCGATGATTCCGGTTTTGATACCGCTCTTTGTCGGCGCTTTCAGAAGGGCGGATGACCTTGCGACCGCGATGGAGGCGCGCTGCTACCGCGGCGGAAAGGGAAGGACGAGCCTTAAAAAGCTTTCCTTCGGGAAAAATGACGCGTTGGCGCTATTGGCATTTTTGCTTTTCGGCGCGGCAATGATACTGCCCGAATTTTTAATGTAGGTGTTTTTATGTCAAATATCAGAATCTGGCTTAAGTATGACGGGACGGATTTTCACGGCTATCAGATACAGAAAAACGGGATAAGCGTTCAGGAGGTCTTAACGCGCGCGATAGAGCATGTCACGGGCGAAAAAATAAGCCTTACCGGGTGCAGCAGGACCGACAGCGGAGTGCATGCTTCATGCTATGCCGCAAACTTTTTTTCGGAGACTAAGGTGCCGTGTGAAAAGCTCCCGCTTGCGATAAACGCGTATCTTCCGGAGAGCGTCAGGGTCTATTCGGCGGAAAAGGTGAGCGATGATTTTCACGCAACGTTTTCGGCGAAGGAAAAGACCTATGAATACCTGATTGACACAAATAGGGTTTCGGACCCTTTCGTTTCGCGCTATTCGTGGCACTATCCTTATAAGTTAGACCTTGAAAAAATGAAGCGCGCGGCAAAATTCATAGTCGGAAAGCATGACTTTTCGTGCTTCTGCGCCGCGGGGGCGCAGACAAAGACCTCCGTCCGCACGGTGAGCGCGCTGGACGTTTCGGAGGATGGCGGCTTTGTTAAAATAAAAATCACGGCGGACGGGTTTTTGTATAACATGGTGAGAATAATTACGGGAACGCTTGTCTATGCGTCTGTCGGGAAGATAGACCCCGATTCGGTGGGGGATATTATTTCCTCGTGCGACAGAAAAAGAGCCGGAATAACGGCGCCGCCCGAAGGGCTTCGGCTTACGGACGTTCAGTATTAAGGGGGGAAAAGCTTGAAAAGAAGAACAAGAATCATATTATTCGTGCTTGTTTTGGTTGCTGCCGCGGCGGGAATCATTTACTATGCGGTGAAAAATGCTCCCGTGAGCGAGTCCGGCACGCTTATGTTAAACGAGCACGTGGGCGAATATGATACGTATAAATATAAGGACGGATTTTTGACCTTTGACGGCAAAATAATTTCTGCCTATGATTATAAAATGGAACAAAAATGGGTGATAGACTCCGAGGAAAACTCGTCCAGACTTTCAGTCTCGGGCGACATGGTATTAATTTATTCGCCCGACAGCGGAAGAGTAAGGCTGATTGATGACGGAGACGTGCGCGCCGACTACTATTCGGACAAGACCTTAAGGAGCGCGTCGGTCAATAAGTCGGGCTATGCGGTCTTACTTTCGTCCGACAGCGGATATAAGGGGCAGTGCAGCGTTTATTCTGACAAGGGCGAGCGGCTCTCGCGCTTCTCGTACGGCAAAAAGTACATCGCCGCCGCGTTTTTGGCGGATGATAACAAGACTCTTTTTATGAATATAATCGACGAGAGCGAGAATATGTTTAAGGGAAAGATAGTCTTTTCCGACATTAAAAAGGGCGAGGTCAGAGCAGAGGTCGAAACAGACGGTATTGCGCCTTTCACCATTCCTTTCGGGGACTGTTTTTTGGTGAGCGACGATAATTGCCTTCGCGTTTACAATAAAAACGGCTCGGAAAAGTGGAATTTTTTATATGAAGGCGGACGGGCGGAGTTCATAAAATGCTCCGGCAATACGGTGAGCGCGGTCATAAAGGATTCGTCTGCAATAGGAAGCACGAAGGTCGTTACAATAAGCCGCTCGGGAAGGCTTAAGGGCGCGTATACGTCCGAGATTCCGATCGACTCTTTCGACGTATCGGGCGGGTATTCGGCGGTCAAGAGCGGAAATGAGATAAGGCTTTTGAACAGTCACGGAAAAATAACGGCATTTACCGAGTGCGACGCGAATACATATGATATATTGCTTTATAAGAACAAAAACAGGGTGCTGGCTCTTTCCGGCTCGGCTGAAATGAAAATATTCGGGAGGTAAAAAAATGGCGGTTGATATTATTGCAATCATTCTCACCGTGATATGTATAGTTTCCGGGGTAAAAAAAGGTTTTGTGAAGGCTTTTTTCGGAACGGTGTCGTTCATTCTGGCGCTTATTTTGACCTTTTCGTTTTCCGACGCGGCATGTAAATACGTGTCGGAGTCAAGCGTCGGAAAGGCGATATACGAAAAAACGGCGGTAAAGCTTGTTGACGCGCCGGAGGGCGGAGAAAACGAAACATTTTTTGATGAGCTTATCGACAAAAAGGGCATTATCGAAAAGGCGAACGAAGCGCAGATGAGCGTGTCCGAGGAGATCGGAAACACCGTGATAAGGCTTTTAACCTCGGTCGTGCTCTTTATAGGAATTTCCCTTGTCTTAAAGCTTCTCGCCATGCTTTTGGACCTTGCGGCAAAGCTTCCGATAATAAAGACCTTTAACAAGGCGGGCGGGCTTGTCGCCGGAATCATAAACGCATACATAGTGCTTACCGTTTTTTCGTGCCTTGTAACGTTTATCGGTGCGTCCTCGCTTTCCGAAACCGTTACGAGCCAGATGGCGGAATCCAAGGCGGTAACGTGGTTCTATCTTAACAATCCCCTTCTTTAATTCTTAAGGAGAAAATCATGAAAAAAATTGTTTCGGTTTTGGCAGCGGTCATATTGGCGTGCACCATAGTTCCTCTTTCGGCTGAGGGAGGGGCGTTTTCCTGCGCCCTCTCATCGGACGGGAGCATCGTTTCCTCGGACGGGGCAAACGAAGCGCTTCCCATCGGCTCTGTCAGCAAAACCTTTGCTGCAGCCATCTCATTAAAGCTTGCCGGGGAGGGCAGGCTTGAGCTTGACAAGCCGGTGACTTACTATATTCCCGAATTTTGCATGGCGGACGAAAGATATAAAAATATAACGGTCAGAATGCTTCTTGACCATAGCTCCGCTATTTTCGGGTCGACCCTTAAAAACGCCATGCTCCACGGCAAATATGACCCGTGGAACCACGATAATATTTTGCCGCTTTTAAAAGAGCAGCGCTTAAAGTATGAGCCCGGAACAAAGGCGAACTACTGTAACGACGGATACAGTCTTTTGGAATTGCTTTTGGAGCGCGTCACGGGAAAGGAATATTCCGCCCTTTTAAATGAGTACGTGTCGGCGCCCTTAAATCTTTCCTCTGTAGTGACGGCGAAGGAGTACAGGGGCGATAACAAGGACATTGTGAGCGCGCTTGCCTCCGGCGGGACTTTTTGCACCGCAAAGGAGCTTTCCTTATTCGGAACCGAGCTTTTTAACGGGCTATTAAATGATGAATCCGAAAAGGAAATGACGGTGAGCCGGTTTGATGATGACGGGCGATTTGACTTCGGATTGGGGTTTGACGACGTAAGCGTCTATCCCTTTGATAAATACGGTATACGTGCGCTTGCGAAGGACGGGGACACGCTCACAACAAGCTCGTCGCTCGTTATACTGCCGGACTACAACATCTCAGCGGCGGTCATAAGGGAGGGCAGCTCAAGCGTTATCTGCCGCACGGAGGCGATACGCCTTATAATAAATTACTTAAAAGAGAAAAATATAGCTGACGTTGATTTTTACGATATGCCCTCGCCCGAAAAGGGGGACAAGTCCGACATATCGGAGTATAAAAAGTACGAGGGGCTCTATGTTTCCTCAGCCGGGCAGTACACGTTTTCGATATCGCGCGACTACGGCATATTAAAAGACCTTTACCGCTCGGCGGAAACCAAGTATGAATATATCGGAAACGGGAACTTCGCGTACCGCGGGGAGATACTCTCGTTCGACTCCGGCGTTTTAAGGCGCCGCGGCACGGCATATTTAAACTCGGAGGACAGGTATTTATACGACTACGCCTTTGCCGAGAAGAAAGAGGACGGCAGTGAAAGAAGCGAGGTCTGGTCCTCCCGCGATAAAAAGAGCTTTTTTATATGCGATGAGGATCCGCGCTCGCAGATATTGCTTGCCGGCATTCCCAAGACCAATGTGTATTTCGCGCCCGGCGTGAACGAGCTTTTGGGCTATATGAGGATTACGGGAGATGACACGGCAGCGGCGGACATTACGCTTCCCGGCACATTCGGGCGCGACCTTACCGACCTTCATTTTTTCCGGGAGGACGGAAAGGAGTTTGTCACGGCGCAGGGGTGGACGTTTGTCGACTCGGACGCTTTGCCCTATATCTATGACGGATATAAGTCTTACGCAACGGTCGGGGAAAAGGGATATATCAAATGGTACAAAATCGGCGCCGCCGCAGGAAAGAAGATGACGGCGGAGTCTGAAAGCGGCGTTTTTACGGTCTATGACAAAACGGGAACGGCGTGCTATTCCTCACTTAAGAATAATGGAGAGTGCACCTTGCCGGAGGGCGGATATATAGCCTTCGGCGGAAAAGCCTCGGTAAGATTTGAGATAACTTTGAATTAGTCCTTGCACTTTTTTAAGAATTGTGGTATACTAAACTATAATAGCCAAACGGCGTTTATATAAATATAATCAGAGTAGGTCATTCTGCGTTAAGTGCTGCGGAAACGGGGAGTTGTTCCGCGGACGAAAACGGGTCTTTCGTTGCGGTAGGGTGGCTGCATCCCGCTGTACATAATGTGCTTTATGTAAGTGGAGTTTATTTTTGGAGGTAGTGTTTATGAAGGGAAAGCTTACCCTGAAGCAGTTATGTACGATTGCGATGCTTATCGCGCTGACGGCTGTTTTGGCAGGTCTTTCGGGAAATCTGAGAATCGGAAACGCGGTAAAGTTTTCGGTCAGCTTCGTGTCGGTCTACGTGTCGGGCGCACTGTTCGGCTCGGTATGGGGCGCCTTTGTCGGCGCCGCGGCGGATGTGATTTCGCATTTTGCCAACCCGGTCGGCGCGTATTTGTGGCAGCTCACGGCAATTGAGCTTGTTTACGGGTTCTCGTACGGCATGTTTTTTTACAGGAACAGAAAAAAACGAATCAAAAGCCCGGCACTTTCCGTGCTTTTGTGCGTCCTTTTTCAGTTTATAATAAACGTTTTCTTAAAAACGTTTATTCTTAAAGAGCTTGGTTTTATGGGCGCGCTTACATTTTATGAGTGTATTTTGACAAGGCTTTTGTCGTGCGTCTTTATGGCGGCGCTTCAGTTTTTTATCATTTATGTTATGGAAAAAAGATATACGGATAAGTTTTACGAATTATCCAGATAGAAAGGAATGGTCTTTCATGGCGAAAGAAGAAAAGAAGTATTTTGAATTTAACGGCAAGCCCTTTATAAGGCGCGGAAATCTCCTTTATTACGGGGATCCGAAGGAAAAGTATATTGTAAAATTCACGGTGAACAGCTCCGCAAAGGCGGGGGATATTGACGTTGCCGATTCGGTGACGGTTCAGCTTGTAACAAATACCGTTTTGTCCGGTGCAAAGGAAAGAGTCATCAAGCAGGCGCAGCGCGACGGGCTTTACAGAGCGTTTGACGTGGGAGAGTATTGGCTTACCGACGCGCTGGAGGCTTTAAATTCTGGGAGGTAAATGAAAAATGTCATTCTGGAAAGACAATGCAAATTACACCATGTTATGCGATTTTTATGAGCTTACCATGGCGAACGGCTATTATGAGTGCAACATGAGGGACGATATTGCGTATTTCGACATGTTTTTCAGAACCATACCCGACAACGGCGGATATGCGCTGATGATGGGCACGGAGCAGCTCGTAGAATACATTAAAAATCTTCGGTTTGACGATGACGATATTAAATACCTCGCAGGAAAGAAGATCTTCTCCGAGGGCTTTTTGAATTATCTTAAAAATATGAAGTTCTCGTGCGATGTCTGGGCGGTCGAGGAGGGAACTCCGATATTCCCCGGCGAGCCGATAGTAACGGTGCGGGGCCCGGCAACACAGGCGCAGTTTGTCGAAACAATGGTGCTTTTGACGGTGAACCATCAGTCGCTCATCGGAACCAAGGCAAACAGAATCGTGAGAGCGGCACAGGGCAGAGCGGTCATGGAGTTCGGCTCGCGCCGTGCGCACGGTTATCACAGTGCGATATACGGGGCGAGGGCGGCATATATTGCCGGCTGCGTCGGCACCGCATGCACCATAACGGATAAGCTTTTCGGTATTCCCGCGCTGGGCACAATGGCTCACAGCTGGGTGCAGATGTTTGACAGTGAGCTTGACGCATTCAGGGCATATGCCGAGTGCTATCCCGGCGACTGCACGCTTTTGATTGATACGTATAACGTTTTAAAGTCGGGACTTCCGAATGCCATAAAGGTGTTTGACGAGGTTGTCGTTCCGAAGGGCTTCCGCCCCAAAGGCGTGCGCATCGACTCGGGCGACGTTACATACCTTTCCAAGAAAATGAGAAAGACGCTGGACGAGGCGGGCTATCCCGACTGCAGGATTGTCGTTTCCAACTCGCTTGACGAATATATTATAAGAGACACCATAATGCAGGGCGCATGCGTTGATTCGTTCGGAGTCGGAGAAAGGCTCATTACCGCAAGCTCCGCGCCCGTTTTCGGCGGAGTTTATAAGCTTGTCGCGGTTGAGAAGGACGGCAAGATTATCCCGAAAATCAAGATAAGCGAAAACAGCGCGAAGATTACGACTCCGGGATTTAAGAAGGTCTTCCGTCTTTTCAGCAACGAAACCGGAAAGGCGATAGCGGACGTTGTCGCTCTTCATGAAGAGGAGATTGACGAGTCAAAGCCCTACACGCTTTTTGACCCGGTTGACACGTGGAAGAAAAAGACCGTGACCGATTACACGGCAAAGGAGATATTAAAGCCGATATTCAAAAACGGCGAGTGCGTTTATAAAGAGCGCCCGATAAAAGAAATAAGGGACTACTGCGCGGAGCAGGTGGACGCACTTTGGGAGGAAGTGTTAAGGTTCGAAAATCCGCATAAATATTATGTGGATCTTTCCGAGAAGCTCTGGAACGTTAAGCACAAGCTCTTGGAGGACTATTCCAAATAACAGCATTGGCGGTGTACTTTTGTGCGCCGCCAATATGTGTTTATAAAAAGTTAATAGATTGCTTATTGAATGTACATAAAAAAGGTGTAGAATAATAAATGAGTTAATTAATATGGAGGTTGTAATATGAAATTCGGGAAAAAGGATTCCGCATCCAACGCGATTTCGCCCAAGGCAAAAAAGAAGAAAAAGAAGAAAAAAATCATCATTATCGGTACGGCAGCGGTTTTGGTCATAGCCGGAGCGGTAACGGCTTATTTCATTAAAAAGGGAAACGGCGGAAACGAAAAGCAGGAGATAATGACATCCATGCCGGTGTACGGCGATATTGCGCTTTCTGTTACGGGCTCAGGCACCGTCGCTCCGTATGACAGGTATGAGATCGTTCCGCTTGTCACGGGCGAGATAATTCAGTGCAATTACGATGTCGGCGACAAGGTTAAAGAGGGCGATATTTTGTATGTTTTCGACCACTCAGAGCAGGACAAACAGATAGAGAGCGCACAGAACGCCATCACGAGAGCGAAAATTACCAATAAGAAATATTTAGATACCGCGGAGTACAACAAAACGCTTGCAAAGTACACCGTAAGAGCGGAAGGCGACGGTGTTATAAGCGGATTTGACTTAAAGGTTGACAATGAGGTCAGCGCAAAATCAAACGTCGGCACGATTCAGGATAAGGCGACCTTTAAGGCGATTGTTCCCTTCAACGCAGCGCAGTGCGCGAAGATAAATATAGGCGACACGGCAACGGTCAACCTCTATCCTTCCATGTATTCGGTTACCGGCAAGGTTACATATAAGAGCAACGCGTCCTCCGGTTTTTCCTCGGGCGCGGTAGTGTATGACGTTGAGATCACGGTCTCGGGCGTTAACATAGCGCTGACGGATACATCGGCAAGCGCGGTCGTTCATACCTCTGAGGGCGATGTGGATTCTCCAAAGTCCGGTAAGCTTGAATACACCGATCCCGTTAATATTACGCCCGAGGTGTCCGGCAAGATCATAAAGATCGGCTCCGGCATAAAGAACGGCGCAACGGTTAAAAAGGGCGATATACTTTTTGAAATTGATAAGTCCGATTTCCTTGAAGAAAAGAGACTTATCGAGTTTGAATTTGCAGACCTTAAGTTAAATCTTGAAAACGCATACGATAAGCTGGACGATTACCAAATTAAAGCTCCCATAAGCGGAACGATAATTACAAAGAACAGCAAAAAGGGCGACACAATTTCAGGCGGCGACTCCGTTAAGCTCATGGTAGTTGCCGATATGTCGGCGATGAAGTTCACCTTCCAGGCGGACGAGACGGATGTCGATAAGATAGAGGTCGGTCAGACCGTTAATGTCACGGCGGACGCTGTCTCCGGCAAGGTATTTAAAGGTGAGGTCACCGCGGTTGCAACAGAAGGTAAATCCGAGAACGGCGTTTCTCAGTACCCGATCGACGTTGTGGTTACCGATTACGGACAGAACGATGAGGACGGATGCCTGCGTTCCGGAATGAACGTTACGGCAGAAATCATATACGAGCACGCCGAAAATGAGCTTTTGGTTCCCGTTTCCGCGGTAACGAAGCTCGGCGATGACTCTTATGTTTTCGTTAAGGGCAAGAAAACGGTTCCCGCGTCCGGCGAGATGACGGACGGCGAGAATGCCGAGAATTCCGAAAAAGAGAACGCGATTGAAGGCATGATTGCAGACATGGTGCCCGAGGGCTTTACCGCGGTCAAGGTAACTACCGGGGCGACGGACGGTATCAACATAGCCGTTCTTTCGGGACTTACGGAGACGGACGAGGTATATCTTGACGAGAACAACAACGTGCTCTCACAGATAACCTACCAGGGCATGTCATCCGGCGATGAGTTCGGCGGAGGTCCCGGCGGAGGTCCCGGCGGACCGAGAGGCTGAGGTAGCGCTTTATGATAAGAATAGAGGATTTATACAAGATCTATCAGATGGGCGACACCGAGGTCAGAGCGCTTGACGGGGTGAGCCTTCATATAAAGGCGCATGAATTCGTTGCGATAATCGGACCGTCAGGCTCGGGCAAATCGACGCTTATGAATATGATCGGCTGCCTTGATACGCCGACGAGCGGAAAGTATTACTTAAACGGTCAGGACGTGAGCGACTTAACGGACGACGAACAGGCGGCGATAAGAAACAAGACCATCGGATTCATCTTTCAGCAGTATAACCTTTTGCCGAAGCTGAACGCAAGAGAAAATGTTGAGCTTCCCTTGGTATACAGAGGAATCGGTGCGGACGAGAGGTGCGAGCTTGCGATGCACGCTTTAGAGCGCGTCGGCATGGCGGAGCGTGCAGAGCATATGCCCAAGGAGCTTTCGGGCGGTCAGCAGCAGAGAGTTTCGATAGCGCGCGCTCTTGCGGGAAATCCGCCGCTTATACTTGCCGACGAGCCGACCGGCGCGCTTGACTCAAAGACAGGCGCGGAGCTTATGGCGATGCTTAAGGAACTCCACGCTGAGGGCAACACAATAGTTTTGATAACGCACGATCCAAACATTGCGCGCCAGGCAAAGCGCATCATAAGAATACAGGACGGAAAAATCACGAGCGACAGGGTCGTGGATAACGAGGTGGTGTGCGAATGATATTCTTTTCATCTGTAAAAATGGCATGGGAAAGCATCCGCTCGAATAAGATGAGAAGCTTTCTGACCATGCTCGGTATCATAATCGGCGTTGCGGCGGTAATCATACTTGTAAGCCTGGTGCAGGGTCTTTCCTCTCAGGTCAGCAGCATGTTTGAGTCGATGGGAACGACCGGAGTTTCGGTGAGTGCCTTTTCACAGTACGAAACGAGGAGCTTTACATATAACGACATTGAGGATTTTATGTGGGAGCACCCGGACAAAATAGTCGGTTTCGTGCCCGGCACAAGAGTCGGAGCGACGCTTAAATACGGCGGAAACAATTCGGACACGACGGTCAACGGCGTTAACGAGTATTACACGAAGTTAAACGACCTTGACACCCAGCTCGGGCGGTTCATAAATAAGGTGGACGTTGACAATTGCTCCAAGGTCGTGGTTATCGGCGAATATAACGCAATCGAGTGCTTCGGAAGCGTTAAGGAGGCAATCGGAAAGTCGATAAAGATAAACGGACTGCCCTTCACGGTCGTCGGCGTTGCGGAGAGAAAGTCTGACGATGTCAGCCAGTACAGTGAGGATGACGCGGCGTATATACCTTATTCCGCTGCGGAAAAGTTCTTAAATTCCGGCAACCTTTCGGACTTCACACTTATTGCGAAGGATGCGGACACGGTTGACGAGGTCGTTTCCATAGCGAACGAGTTCATGTTCGGAATTTTCGGAAGCGAGGACGATTACTACGTCGGAAGCTTAAAGGATATTTTGGATCAGTACAACGAAATGATGGGAACCATGAGCGCCGTGCTCGGCGGTATCGCGGGCATATCCCTTCTGGTTGCCGGAATCGGAATAATGAATATTATGCTCGTGTCGGTAACCGAGAGAACGAGAGAGATCGGAATCAGAAAGTCCATAGGCGCTAAAAGAAGCAGTATTCTGGTTCAGTTCGTGGTCGAGGCGATGACGCTCAGTCTTATAGGCGGCATAATAGGCATCATATTCGGAATAATCGTTGCGATGATAATAGGAAAAATCATTGATATTCCGGCTAAGCCAACCGTTTCTATCATACTGATTTCACTCGGCTTTTCATCTGCGGTCGGGCTCTTCTTCGGATTCAACCCGGCGAGAAAAGCATCCAAGCTTAATCCTATAGACGCACTGCGTTCAGAATGACGGAGGTATAAAATGATTAAAAAAATAGTTACACTTGTGCTTTGCGCGGCGGTTTTAATGTCGGTTCCGGCGTTTGCCTTTTCCGATGTTTCCGCAGACAATGCATATAAAGATGCGATCGACAATCTTTCTTCGCTCGGGGTCTTGGAAGGCTATCCTGACGGGAGCTTCGGCACGAAAAATCCACTTACCAGAGCGCAGTTTGCAAAGATAGTCGTCGCTATGACGGGAAATTCGGACGCTGCGGAGTCTAAAAAGACCGAGGTGTTCACCGATGTTTCGGCAAACCACTGGGCGATAGGATACATCAATGAGGCGGCGGAGCTCGGCTTGATAACAGGCTATCCGGACGGAAGCTTTGCGCCCGAGGAAAATATCAACTATGCCCAGGCGATAACCGTTGTTATAAGGATGCTTGGCTACAGCTCGGCGGAGGTAGGCACAAACTGGCCCTTTGACTATATCAATAAGGCGGCGGAGCTCGGAATCACAAAGAACCTTCGCTTTTCAAACAGTGAAATTTTAACGCGTGAGGTCGCGGCGTATATCCTTAACAATTCGCTTTTCGCGAAAGAGGGCTCCGGCAATGTTGTAAGCGGGCTTAAAAAGGTTGAGGACATTATAATTTACGGCACGAACAAGAATAATTCCGGTATCGCGACAGACGAGGTTTTGACAACGGGCGGAACATTTAAAAAGGGCAAGATTGATGTTGACAAATACCTGGGTCAGAAGGTCACCGTCAAGACCAACAGCGATAACGAGATAACAATGGTGACAAAAAGCTCGTCCGGTGCGCGCGAATACACGCTGACGGGGGCGTATGAGGATAAGATACTGACAAGCGAATCGGGCTATGTGTCTGTCGAAGGCGATACGGCGTCATACTATAAGGGCACAAAGGGCAGCTACTCGCAGATATATAAAACCCTTTCTGCCGGAAGCCGCGTGTTTATCTATGACGACTATATTTATATAGAAGAAAACAAGCTTTCCGGTCCCTACACGATAACGAAGGAATACACCCAGGTCTATGACTATTTCGGCAGTATCGAGAACCCGATAGTGACCATTGACGGCGAGGCGGCGGAGCTTAAAGAAATTGAGCGCTACGACGTGGTTTATTATAACTTGGCGACGAACAGACTCTACGCTTATTCCGACCGCGTGACGGGAATTTACGAAAAGGCGACCCCGTCAAAGGATAACCTTACAAGCATCACTCTTTCGGGCACTGTTTACGATAATTTAAGCGCCGTTGCAAAGGCAAAGCTTGACGATACCGTCGGTTCATATAAGATAGACGACAGAATAACCCTTCTTTTCGGAAATGACGGCTCGGTTGCCGACGTTGTGGATATTGACGGAAAAACGCTTTCCGATATGGGTGTGCTCCTCTCGGCTTATACCGAGGTCTCCAAGGATAAGGACACTTTGGGAAAAACGGAAAATTACGCAAAAATGATGCTTGCAACGGGAAAAGAGGCAACATTAAAGACCGATAAGGACTATTCCGATACCGACAGTACGCAGTATTCCGGAAAATTCATGTATATAAACTATAAGGGCGACGGAACGGTCAGCCTTGAAACAGCCGAGGATAACGGTTTTGACGGGGAGTTTGACAAGAGCGCACCCTCGTTCGGGGGCTATGATTTCAGACCCACATATTCGATTCTTGAAAGAGTATACTCCGAAAAATACGGCACCGCGGTGGTAAGAAAGGTAAATCTTTCGGATATATCCTTGTCAAAGCTTAAAAAGAGCCAGGTGCTCCATGTCGAATACGCAAACAAGATGAAGGATATCTCGGTGCTCTATGTGGAGAACGTAACGTACATGGGCTACACCTTCGGAATACTCAGCAAGGCGGAAACGAACGAGGAAGCGTACTACAGCTATGAGATAAAGTCATCTTCCGGCACATCGTCATATTCCGGAAGCGCGGGATGGACGTTTGCCAAGGGCGAGGCGGTCATGGCAATGATAGACGGCGGAAGAATAAGGACAATCCGCTCGCTTATCGAGGCGGACTCGTCGGACGAGATCGACGACTATACCGACAACAAAATCATGATGAACGATAAGGTATATAAGATGGACGAAAACGTTACGGTAGTTTATAAGAAGGTCTCAAAGTCCGAGTGGAACGTCACCACGCTCGGCGACCTTGACGATAATATATCGGACGGAACGTGGAAGGTCAACAAAATCACGCTTTATAAGGACGACAGCGGCGCGGACGCAAAGGTCAGAGTCATAAAAGTATCTCTTAAATAAATTAAGAACGCCCTCCCTTTTGTCTTGACAAACAAAAGGGAGGGCGTTATACTTATATTTATCAAAGGAAGGTGCATTAATATGAAATATAAGGTTGACCATGATTATCACATTCATTCAAAGCTTTCGCTCTGCTCGGCGGACCCCGATCAGAACACCGAAAGAATATTAAAGATTGCCGGGGATAACGGATTTAACAAGATATGCCTGACGGACCACTACTGGGACGAAACGGTTTCAAAGGAGGGGGACACGGGATATTTTGCGGACACGATGTATACCGTGCAGAATACTGAGTACATAAAGCAGTCGCTCCCGCTTCCGCAGAGCGATAAGACGAAATTTTACTTCGGCGCGGAAATTGACATGGACAAGCATTTTCGCATCGGAATCGGAGAAAAGATGTTAAATGAGCTTGATTTTGTCGTTATCCCGACGACTCACCTTCATATGGACGGGTTCACGATTGACGAAAAGGATAAAACGATAGAGGGAAGGGCGCGCCTTTTTGTAAAGAGGTTTGAAAAGCTTTTGGAGGCGGATTTGCCGTTTAATAAGATTGGGCTTGCGCACATCACCTGCTCGCTTTTGGCTCCGTCGTGGGAGGAGCACCTTAAGGTGATAGAGCTTATTGACGATAGGACGTTTTCGGACCTTTTCACCGAGTCGGCTAAAAAGGGGCTCGGTATCGAGCTTAACTCCGAGGTTGCCGAGTATGTTTATAAGGACGACAAAGAGGGATTAAGACCCTATTACATAGCCAAGGACTCCGGCTGTAAGTTCTATCTGGGGTCGGACGCGCACCATAATGACGCGCTTTTGAAAACCAAGAAATATTTTGAAACAATAGTTGACGTGCTGGACCTTGACGAGGAAGCAAAGTTCAAGCCCTTCGGATAATAAAAAGCCCCAAAGCTTTAGCTGAGGGGCTTTTTGTTTATTATAAGGACTTATCAAGCGTCTTTTTTATCGCGAGAATAAATTCCTCCGAATTTAACTTGACGGGCTTTACCGAGCCCTTCCAGATAGCTGCAAGGTCGCCCGTCATATATCCGCTTTCGATAGTGTCGATTGTTGCCTTTTCAAGCTTTTTCGCAAAGTCCGAAAGCTCGGGGATAGCGTCAAGCTCGCCGCGCTTATTAAGCGCGCCCGTCCAGGCAAAGATAGTTGCCACGGAGTTTGTGGAGGTCTCCTCGCCCTTTAAGTATTTGTAATAGTGGCGCTGAACCGTGCCGTGCGCCGCCTCGTACTCGTAAACGCCCTCGGGCGATACCAAAACGGAGGTCATCATCGCAAGGCTTCCGTATGCCGTTGCGACCATGTCACTCATAACGTCGCCGTCATAGTTCTTGCACGCCCAGATGTAGCCGCCCTCAGAGCGGATAACGCGGGCAACAACGTCGTCAATTAACGTGTAGAAGTATTCAATACCGGCTTTTTCGAATTTTTCTTTGTACTCGGACTGGAATATCTCTGCGAAAATGTCCTTAAAACGGTGGTCGTACTTTTTGGAGATTGTGTCCTTCGTTGCAAACCAAAGGTCCTTTTTCGTGTCAAGCGCGAAGTTAAAGCAGCTTTTTGCAAAGCTTTTAATGGATTTATCGGTATTGTGCATGCCCTGGATTATTCCGGCTGTGCCTTCAAAGGAGTGAATTTTTTCCCTTGTCTCGATTCCGTCCTTATCGACAGATACAAGATAGCAGTCAGAGCCCTCCGGAACCCGCATTTCGGTGTTTTTGTAAACGTCGCCGTATGCATGGCGGGCAATCGTAATGGGCTTTGTCCACGTGGGGATATAGGGAGTGATGCCGTTGACAATGATGGGAGTGCGGAAAACCGTTCCGTCCAAAATAGCTCTTATCGTGCCGTTGGGCGACTTCCACATTTCCTTTAAGTTGTATTCGGGCATTCTTGCCGCGTTCGGAGTTATCGTCGCACATTTAACGGCAACGCCGTATTTTTTTGTCGCCTCCGCCGATTCCTTAGTGACAAGGTCGTCAGTCTCATTTCTGTGCTCAAGACCCAAGTCGTAATACTCGGTCTTTAAGTCAATGTAGGGTAAAATGAGGTGATCCTTTATCATTTCCCAAAGGATTCTCGTCATCTCGTCGCCGTCCATCTCAACAAGCGGTGTGGTCATTTTTATTTTCTGCATAGCGTTTCTCCTTTGATTAAAAATTTTCTTTGGTGAAGTTTAAAAGTCCGCCGGCTAAAATGATCTTTTTCGCGCGGTCGCTTAAATCAAGGCAAAGGGGAATCGTAACTCCCTTAGTCTTATTTTCAAGCTCAAGAGCCGTGCCGTCCGCGACCGCTTTTTTAAGATCCTTAAGATAAAGCTCGTCGCCCTCCGAGATTTTGCCGTAGTCCGATTCATTTTTAAATGTACAGGGAAGTATTCCGGCATTGATAAGGTTGGAGCGGTGGATACGCGCGAAGGATTTCACGATGACCGCCTTTATTCCGAGGTAGAGCGGAGCAAGCGCCGCATGCTCGCGCGATGAGCCCTGACCGTAGTTAGCACCGCCGACGATGATGCTCTCGCCGAGCGATTTTGCCCTTTCGGGGAACGACTCGTCACACGCAGTGAAGCAGTAGTTTGAGATAGCCGGAATGTTGGAGCGAAGGGGAAGTATCTTTGCTCCGGCGGGCATTATGTGGTCCGTCGTAATATTATCGCCGACCTTTAACGAGCATTTGCATAAATAAGAGTCCGCCAAAGGCTTTGTTTCGGGATAGGGCTTGATGTTCGGTCCCATTAAAATTTCAACCGAGTCCGCCTCGCTCTCGGGAGCCGGAGGCTCTACCATATTATCGTTTATCAAGAACTTTTCGGGCATTTTGATTTCGGGACATTTGCCGAGCGTTCTGGGATCTGTCAGCACTCCGGTGATGGCGGAAGCAGCCGCAACCTCGGGCGATACAAGATAAACCTTTGCATCCTTGGTGCCGGAACGCCCTTCAAAGTTTCTGTTGAAGGTTCTGAGCGACACGCCCTTTGAGTTGGGCGACTGACCCATGCCGATGCAGGGACCGCATGCGCTTTCCAATATTCTCGCTCCGGATGACAACATGTCGGCGAGCGCTCCGTTTTCGGCAAGCATGGTAAGAACCTGCTTTGACCCGGGCGCGATCGCGAGCGACACGTCGGGGTGCACCGTCTTGCCCTTTAAGATGTAAGCGACCTTCATCATGTCGGCATACGAGCTGTTTGTGCATGAACCGATGCAGACCTGGTCTATTTTGATGCTTCCGATTTCCGAAAGCTTTTTCACATTGTCGGGAGAGTGGGGGCATGCCGCCGCCGGCTCGATTGACGAAAGGTCAATGTCTATAGTCTTGTCATATACCGCGTCGGGATCGGCGGATAAGCTCTGCCAAACGTCGCCTCTGCCTTCCGCCTCCAAAAACGCCTTCGTGACACCGTCCGACGGGAATATGGAGGTGGTCGCGCCGAGCTCTGCGCCCATGTTTGTTATGGTCGCGCGTTCGGGAACGGAGAGCGACAAAACGCCTTCGCCCGAATACTCGATGACTTTGCCGACTCCGCCCTTGACGGAAAGGATCCTTAAGACCTCAAGTATAACGTCCTTCGCGGCGCACCAGGGGGAAAGTCTGCCCGAAAGGCGGACATTCACTATCTCGGGATAGGTGATGTAGTAAGCGCCGCCGCCCATGGCAACGGCAACGTCAAGTCCGCCCGCTCCGATTGCTATCATGCCGAGCCCTCCGCCCGTGGGGGTGTGGCTGTCGGAGCCTATCAGGGTCTTTCCCGGCACGCCGAAGCGCTCCAAGTGCACCTGATGGCATATTCCGTTTCCGGGGCGGGAGAAATATATGCCGTGCTTTTTCGCCGCGGAGCCGATGAAACGGTGGTCGTCCGCGTTTTCAAAGCCGCTCTGGAGTGTGTTATGGTCGATATAGGCAACGCTTTTTTCTGTCCTGACTCTCGGCACGCCCATCGCCTCAAATTCAAGATAAGCCATTGTTCCCGTTGCGTCCTGCGTCAGCGTCTGGTCTATTTTAAGACCGACCTCTGTGCCCTTTACGGGCGCGCCGTCCACAATGTGGCTGTTTAATATTTTTTCTGTTAATGTAAGACCCATCAGTTTAACTCTCCTTTACAGATAGATTATGCTTTATAAAAATCGTCCGAAGATAGATTGTCCGACGCACAGGCTTCGCGCGCCAAAGCGTCGCACCTCTCGTTTTCCGGGTGCCCGTCATGCCCCTTTAGCCAGATGAAGGTCACCGAGTGTTTTTCAAGAAGAGGCAGGAGCCTTTCCCAAAGCTCGCGGTTTTGAACGGGGCTTTTGTCCGATTTTTTCCATCCGCGCTTTTGCCACGAGCTGAGCCAGCCTTTATTTACCGCGTCCGTCAGATATTTGGAATCGCTGTAGAGCGTGACCGAGCACGGCTCCTTTAACGCTTCAAGCCCGACAATTGCTGCCAAAAGCTCCATCCTGTTATTCGTGGTGAGCGAAAAGCCTTCAGACATCTCTTTTTCTCTTTCGCCGTATCTTAAAATAACACCGTACCCTCCGGGACCGGGGTTGCCGCTGCATGCCCCGTCGGTAAAAAGCAAAACTTCTTTCATAGACGATCCTTCTTAAATTTCATTATACTTTATATAATACCAGATTTTTTTTCATTTGTCTATCGTTAATAGTGAAAAAGTTTTGATATGTTTTTGCCGTGCTCTTAACAAAATCGCATAGCTTGGTTGACATTTTCTTTTGCCGGAGGTATAATTCATTAAAAGGAGATCGATTTCATGAGAAAAATAAGAAAATTTGAAGAAAAAGACATTCCGGAAATGATAAAGATATGGAACCATGTGGTAAAGGAAGGAAATGCCTTCCCGCAGGAGGAGTGCCTGAATGAAAAAACAGGATTTGAGTTTTTCTCATCCCAGAGCTTTACCGCGGTTTCTGTCGATGAAGAAACGGGACAGATAGAGGGACTTTACATTCTTCACCCCAATAATATAGGGCGCTGCGGGCACATTTCCAACGCAAGCTACGCGGTAAGGCACGATTTAAGAGGGCGCCATATCGGCGAGGCGCTGGTTACCGACTGCATTAAAAAGGCTGGCGCGCTCGGTTTCGGCGTGCTTCAGTTCAACGCCGTCGTTGCGACCAATGCGGGAGCAAGACATTTGTATGAAAAGCTCGGATTCATTTCTCTCGGCACCATAAAAAACGGATTCAGACTTGACAACGGAACATATGAGGATATCTGCCCTTATTATATCGAAGTGTGAGATTCTTAAATAAGTTTTATTTTTCGGTAAATATATAACATTAATGACACCTGTTTTGTGATATTATTAACTCATAAGATAAAAGGGGGCATTTTTGTGAAGAAAAAATATGAACCTCCGGCAATTGATGAGGTTAAAATCAATGCGCCGGACATTATCATGGCAAGCACCGTGCGTCTTACGGGAGTGACTTTGGAAATTTTAAGCATCGATGCCGTCGAAATATATAAGTAAAATACGCTTGCGGAGGAAAATTAAAATGAAGAAGATATTTTCACTTTTTCTGGCAATCATGGTCATTTCGTCATCGTTTTGCACTGCGGTAAGCGCAGATGCGGTCGGAGAATATAAATTTTTGGAGGCGGGAACCGGAAAGACCGCAAAGGGGAATGTGACAATTAATGTGACAAAGGGCAAGGAGGCTTCAGCTCTTAAATTAAACGGCAGCGCCGTCTTACAGGGCGACGGGGTTTCTGCGTGGGAATCGGGATTTTCGTCTGCTGAAAAAAACTGGGTGTATGATTCGGAAAGCGGCACGCTCACACTTTCGCAGAGGTATATTTCATCGGGAATTGACCTTTTCGGCGCGCGCTCCCTGGACTTTTTGCTTGAATTTACCGACGGGACAAGCGAAAAGGTAACTCTTAAGGGAGTTTATAATTATATTGCGGCGCCCTCCTCAGTAAAGAGCTATTCGGAGACTCTTAAGGAGGGCTATTCGGAGACCGAGCTTTTGCCGGACGGATGGAGCATTACCGCGTCGTCAGCCAAAAGCTCGCCCGTAAGGTATTTGGACGGGGACGCTACGGAGGCGCACTCTTATTATGAGCATGACGGTACGGCGTTTGTAATGCGCTATTCTGCGCCTCACTACGTTGTGATAGATACGGGGAAAAAGACCTTATCCTCCGGTGTGCGGTACGTTCCGAGAAGCACAAATGCCGCGGGCTCGTGGGTTGACGTGGTTTACGAGGGCTCGGACGACGGGGTGAATTTTACCGCTATAGGGTCATACAAATATCCCGGAACGAAAGAGGAAAGCGTCACGGATTTCGGGGAAAATGTTAATGCGCGCTATTACAGAGTGAAGATAGCTTCGGCGAAGGGCGGATATGCGGCAGGTTATGAACTGCACCTTATAAAGCCCAGGGCGTCAACCGAGGACAAAACGGTCGACCTTTCGTCTTCAGAGGACGTTACATGGAGCATCGGAAGCTACGGAAAAACCGTCACCGCGGTATATATTGACTCCGCCAAGGTAAGCGGGGAGCTTTACACCTTAGGAGACGGGAAGTTCACACTCAAAAACGGGCTTATAAAAAATATCGGCGCCGGAGAGCACACCTTAAAGGCAGTGTTTTCGGACAGCTTTATGGAGGTCGGACTTGTGATAACCGATGACAGTAAGGACCTTTCGGATATATTAAAAAGCGCGTGCGACGAACTTTCCCTTTTCGGCACCGCAGCGGAACAGTATAAAACGGAAATAATGAAAAAAACAAGCGCGGACGAGGTGTATGCTTATCTTGACGGGGCTGAAAAAGCGCTCGGAGCAGAAATAAGCGAGATTTGCTATAACGAAAAAATGAGCCTTGACTCTCCAAAAGTATTGCTCCAGACGGTGAGCGGGGAAGGTAAAGAAAAAGGCGACAGTGCGGTAATATCGGTTTCGGGCTCTGTCATAAAGGCGGTCGGCTTGGGGCGCGCGGCAGTAAAAAGCGGCGATAAGATACATATAATAAAGACAGGAAAGTCAAAGATCGCAATTGTTCTGATTTCCGGGCAGAGCAACGCCGCGGGAGACGATTCTGACTATCTTTTGGCGCCTTCGGCAACAGGAAAATACGAGGACAGATATTATATAACAAACTCTGTCAACCTTTCGCGCCCGGTATCGGACGTTACGGCGGAGGACGCGAAGTATACGGCGCTCCACGGAGGACGCCCGGAGATATCGGACGATGTGTGGAGCAAAAACGGTGTCCTTCACTCCGCAGCGGCGGCGTCGCAGCTCGGCGCACGGCTTTCCGACGAGTGGGATATGCCGGTCTGGGTCGTAAACACCGCAGTCTGCGCCCGCACCATTCAGGGCTTTGACCCGACCCTTTCGGGAAGCACGGCATATACCGGCGCAGTGAACTATGTAAATAAGGTAAAAAGCCTGATTGATGCGGACGGGCATTTCATTTTGGACGAGAGCAAGACAGGAATGTTCTGGCTTCAGGGCGAATCCAACGGTATCGGCGACTACTGCACGACGAGCACGATGGATGAATACAGGACCATGTTTATGAACATGTATAACGGTCTTAAAAAAGATATCGGCATAAATTACTGCGGAATCTGGCTTGTCCGCGCAAGGGTCACCAATGCAAATTCCGACGCGGACTACGAATTTTCCGGTCCGAGGCTTGCGCAGGTATATATGACGAATTCGGGCAAGGCGGAATATGCGGGGATATACCTTCTTTTGAATACCGACCTCTGGCGCGGCGGGGTGAGCGGATACTTTGAAAAGCGCCATCCGGACGCCGCGGCGTTTAAGGCGTATTACGGATATGACCGCCCCGAGACATTGGCAGATGTCAAGCCCGGGCTTCACCATTCACAGAAGGGATATAATGAGCTCGGCGACGAGGCGGGCGAGGTCATCTCCAAAATACTCGGCGGAAAGACCGAGCCTATAACCGATTGCTATCTTGCGGGATATGACGGCAGGGAGAAAGATGCGTTCAGCGTTAAAGCCGGCGAGGACACATATGCCGTTCCGATGGTCAAGGAGCCTTACTATAACGCGGGGGCGGACCTTACCGTGAAAATTGCGGACGGAAATATTGCAGCGTATGACTCCGAATCGTTCATGATAAAAGGCGTTTCGGACGGTGTGACAGAGGCAGGGGTTTATTATAACGGCACTTTATTAAAGTCCTATACCGTCAGCGTGACGGGAAGCATAGCCGAGGACGCTGTGATTTCCGACAGGACGAAGTGGACGCTTGAGGCGTCAAGCCGCCAGAGCGCGGGAAGGGACGTCAAATACCTTACCGATTCCGACACTTCGACCTCATGGACGGCGGACCTTAATCAAAAGCTTCCGGATAATGAGCAGTGGATAATTATAACGCTTCCGGAAAAGACGTATGTTTCGGGCTTTTCGTTTAATTCATATACGGACGCCAACGGTTTTCCGACGGCGTACGAGATTTACGCAGATCCCGGGACGGGAGAATTTATAAAGGCGGCGGAAGGAACATATTTAAGAAGCGACTATGTCAAGGGCGGGAAATATGATATTTCGTTTTCGAAAAACTACCCGTCAAAAAGAATAAAATTCCTCTTTAAGAACGGACATAACGGTTACGCCGCGATGAGCGAGGTATATCTGACCGCGAAAAACGGTGCGCTTCCCGATTATAAGGACGGCGCGGTAATATCATTGTCGAAAGCCGAAAGCGGGGTTTATTCCGACGGCACGGGCGTCATCAGATTCATAACGGATATCGGCAGGCTTCCCGCGGGAGCAGAGGTCGAATATTACGGGTCGTACGCAGTTAAGAGCTCGCTTTATAACGGCGAAACGGACGACGCTTCGCTCATAAGAAAGTCAGTGCCGGAGGACGGCACGGCGTTAAAGGCGGGGGACACCTGGGCGCTTGACATAATAAATATAGGTGAGTCTGACTTTAATGTGCCGGTAACGGCAGTCTCCTTTATCAAGCTTAAGGGCGATGATGAGGTTTATTACAGCCTGTCATTATCATCGGAGGTTAACAAAGACGTAAAGCTTACAAAATAGCTCGGAGGGAATATGAAAAAGATAATTTCACTTTTACTTATAACTGTACTTTTACTAAGTACGGCGGCATTAGCGGCGGAAAATGAGATACGCGTGGTAGTGAACGGATGCGAGGTAGTAACAGACGTTGCCCCCGTTATCATTGACGGGCGGACGATGCTTCCCGTGAGAGCGGTGTGCGAGGCGATCGGCGCAAAGGTGAGCTTTGACAATGAAACGCGCACCGTTACGGCAAAGGGATATGACTATACTCTCGTCACCAAAATAGACGATAAAAATATAAAGCTTTATTTAGGCGACGGGACCGAAGGAGAGTGCATCGAAAGCGAGTCCGACGTTGCTCCCATGATAATCGGCGGAAGGACAATGCTGCCTCTGCGCGCACTTTGCGAGGCGCTTGAATTTAAGGTGTCGTGGGACGAAAAAACGAAAACCGTTAACGCGGAGCAGACGGTGTTTGCCGAAAAAGGCGAGGACGGAGGCGTTGTATTGGACAGGTCGCTTGTAAAAATACACGGCAGATTTTTAATTGACGGCGGAAAGGTCGTTTCATCGCAGCCGGCGTCCGGCATCGAGATACGCTTTAAGGGGACGGAGCTTTCTCTTTCGCTTAAGACTGATAAGGAAGCCTATATCCACGTGTTCACGGACGGCAACGAGGAGCTTTTCTTAAATTATGAGGATGACAACCGCACATATCTTGCTGCGGGCGAAAACAAGATAACACTTGCTGAAAATTTGTCAGACGGGATTCACACCGTCAAGATATTAAAGGCGAACGAGGGCGCGTTTAATAAGATAACGTGGAACGCGGCGTATACAAACGGCGAGATTTTGGCACCCGTTATCGCGAAAACAAAAAAGATTCAGTTTGTCGGAGATTCAATCACCTGCTCAGCGTCGAGCCTTAATTTCCCCGAAAACGCGAACGGATCGGCACAGGGCATAAAATATGAAGATTCGCTCCATTCCTACGCCTGCTATGTCGGGCGCGCGTTTGATGCCGATATTGAGCTTTTCGCCAAGAGCGGACTTTCGATGTACAACTGCATGAGCGAGGATCCTCCGCGCTATGAGAAAATCGACCCCTTTGCCGGAATCGGCGATAAATGGGATCACACGAATTTTGAGCCCGACCTTATAGTGCAGTTTAACTGGATAAACGAATATGTGGGAAAGGTTCAGCGCGACGGCATAAAGCCCGAGAAGATAAAGGAAATCTATGTTGATATGATAAAGATGTTTAGGCGCGACCACCCGAATTCAAAGCTCATGATGGTTTCGCGCTCCGACCAGAAGGAGTTTATCGGCATACTTGACTCGGCGATAGAGGAGTACGGGAAAGAGAATGACGCTTCGTGGATAAAGGTGCTTACCTACGATAAGTCGGCGCTCGTGAACCCCGGTCATCCGCACCCGGAAGGTCAGGCGAACATCGCAAAGGAGTTTATCCCGCAGATTGAAGAATTCATGGGCTGGACTGCGGAAAAATAATGCTTGACAAAAACTTAACATTGTGATATAATGCCTAAAAGAGATGAGAGATGCAAAGCAACGCTTTGCGTCTTTCTGTTTTTTATAAAGGGGGCTAAAGTCATGATAAAAGAGGAAGTTACGGATATTCTTATCGCCTCGCCCGTCATCGCGGCGACGGATAAATCGGGCTGGAATAAAGCGGTATCGTCGGAGGCAAGAGTGCTCTTTCACTTAAATGCCGGGCTTTTCGGCGCGAAAAAGGACATTGTGTCCGCAAAGGAGAAGGGCAAGACGGTGTTTGTACATATCGACCTGACGGACGGGATCGGCAAGGACCAGTCCGGGCTTTTGTATCTTAAAAAGATCGGGGCTGACGGAATAATTAGCACGCGCGCAAATCTCATAAAATCAGCGTCCGAAATCGGGCTTTTAACGGTGCAGCGTTTTTTTGCGCTGGATTCGAAAAGTATTCACTCAATAAAGGAAATGATTTCTCAGTCGCATCCCGATTTTGTGGAGATAATGCCGGGCATCATTCCGAAGGTCGTTAAAATGTTCTCGTCCGGCTCCGTTCCTGTGATAGCCGGAGGGCTGATTGAGGAAAAGGCGGAGGTCACGGCAGCGCTTAAAGAGGGAGCTGCGGCGGTTTCGACGGGGAAAGATAAGCTCTGGTCGATATAATTTAAGGAGGGTGACAAAGAAGTGATAATATTTTTTATTGAAACGCTGATAAGATCGGTCGCAGCGGTTATAATAGGAGGAATAATAGGAAGCGAGCGTGCACGCCACGGAAGAGCCGCGGGGATGAGAACGCATATACTCGTGTGCCTTGGTGCGTGCATGACGTCGATGACGAGCGTGTACGTTGCAAAGTTTACAGGGATTGACGGCGACGTGTTCCGAATTCCCGCACAGGTCATATCCGGAATCGGTTTTCTCGGCGCCGGCATGATAATACTTAAAAACAACAACGTTATAACAGGACTTACGACCGCGGCGGGCGTGTGGACGACGGCGACCATAGGCGTGGCTCTGGGATACGGTTACTACGTCGGCGCGGCGGTGGTCGCCATCCTTTTTTTGGCGACAATCGTTTTTCTGACGCGCTTTGAGCGCTATAAAAAGAGCACGGAGATAATTTATATTGAGATTGACTCGCCGTCCGCCGTGAATGAGGTCATAAAGGCTCTGGAGAAGGCGCTTCCCGATATGGTGTCGTATCAGGTGTTTGCGCCTAAAAGCGGATGTAGCGGCTTTGTCGGGATGAACGTGGTGTTGGACGCTCATATGGAGGATGACATTGACTCGCTTTTGGATATCGAGCATATAGTTTTTGCGGTTGCGGAATAGGAGATAAATTATGATTTACGATGTTGTAATATCAGGCGCCGGCGTTATCGGTGCGATGACGGCGCGCTCGCTTATGCGCTATAAGCTTAAGGTCTGTATGGCGGAAAGGGGAAACGACGTTTCGGTCGGCGCGTCCAAGGCAAACAGCGGAATAATCCACGGCGGGTTTGACCCTGAGCCCGGAACACTGAAAGCAAAAATGAACACCCTCGGCGTTCCGCTTTTATATAAGGCGGCAGAGGAGCTTTCGGTGCCTTATGAAAATAACGGATCCATGGTGCTCGCCTTTGGAAGCGAGGAAGAAAAAAAGCTTTACGAGCTTAAAGAGCGAGGGGAAAAGAACGGGATAAAGGATCTAAAGGTTATTTCGGGCGACGAGGCAAGAAAGCTTGAGAAAAACATTTCAAAAGAAGCGACCGCGGCGCTTTTGTGCGAAAGCTCCGGAATTATCTGCCCCTATCAGCTCACTATCGCGGCGGCGGGCAACGCTATGGATAACGGGGCGGACCTTCGCCTTAATTTCAACATAGTAAAAATCGAAAAATCGGACGGCGTGTTTAAGCTGACCTCGGATACCGGGGAGGAAATTTTCTCGCGTTATTTAGTCAACGCCGCCGGTGCGCACGCGGATGAAATCGCCAAAATGGCGGGCGACGGATTTTTTAAGATAATACCGAGAACGGGCGAATACCTCCTTTTGGATAAAGCGGAGGGCGAAAAGGTATCTCACACGATATTTAACGTGCCGACTAAAGAAGGCAAAGGCATTTTGGTTTCGCCGACGGCGGATCACAACCTTCTGCTCGGACCGACCGCATACGAAACGGACAGTGCGGACGATGTGAAAACCACAAAGGAGGGCTTGGAAAAGGTCAGCCGTCTGGCAAAGAAAAGCGTGCCTGACGTGAACTTAAGAAGCGTCATCACCTCGTTTGCCGGGGTCAGAGCGTCGGAGGCACACGGAGATTTTATTATCAAAGCGTCGAATAAGGTTAAAAACCTCATCCATGCCGCGGCGATAGATTCGCCGGGTCTTACCTCATGCGCGGCGATTGCGGAGCTTGTGACGGACATTTTAAGGGAAGAAGGACTTGGAATGACCGAAAATTCCGGATTTGACCCCATAAGAAAAGACCCTCATGCCTTCGGGAAAATGACGGTTTCGCAAAAGGACGCATATATAAAGGAGCACCCGGACTACGGAAAGATTGTCTGCCGGTGCGAGGGCATAAGCGAAGGCGAAATAAAAGAGGCGCTTTCGGTAAATCCGAAGCCGACAGACCTTGACGGTATAAAGCGCAGGGTCCGCGCCGGCATGGGTCGCTGCCAGGGTGGCTTTTGTTCGCCCTACGTTATGCGGATAATTTCTGAATACACGGCTCTTTCAATGGAGGAGATTACAAAGAAGGGCAAAGGCTCGGAGCTTTTGACGGGTGAGGCAAAATGAAAGTGAAACACGATATTGTCATAGTCGGCGGAGGACCTGCCGGAATGGCGGCGGCAGCGGCGGCTTTTGACGGGGGCGTGCATGACGTTGTGATTTTGGACCGCGAGGAGTCGCTCGGCGGAATATTAAAGCAGTGCATCCATAACGGATTCGGACTGCATAAGCTCGGCGAGGAGCTCACAGGTCCCGAGTACGCCGCGGTATATGAAAAAAAGGTCTCGGAGCGAGGCATCAAGGTTTATTACAACACCATGGCAGTCAGCATTTCAAAAGAAAGAGTCGTTACGGCTCAGTCGGAGAACGGCATGCTCCAAATTGAGGCGGGCGCGGTAGTGCTCGCTATGGGATGCCGGGAAAGAAGCAGAGGAGCTTTGAACATTCCCGGCACCCGCCCGGCGGGAGTGTACAGTGCCGGAACGGCGCAGAAGCTCATGAATACGGAGGGCTTTTCGGTCGGGAAAAAGGTCGTTATATTGGGCTCGGGCGATATCGGGCTTATCATGGCGCGGAGGATGACGCTTGAGGGCGCTAAGGTCGAGGCGGTGTGCGAGATCATGCCTTACTCCGGCGGACTTAAAAGAAATATCGTTCAGTGTCTTGACGATTTCGGTATTCCGCTTTATTTGTCAACCACGGTTTCGGAAATACACGGTGATAAAAGGGTGACCGGGGTGACAGTTTCGCCGGTCGATGAAAACAGAAATCCGATAAAAGGCAAGGGGCGCTATATCGAATGCGACACGCTTCTTTTGTCCGTCGGGCTTATCCCGGAAAACGAGCTGACGCGCGGAGCCGGAATCGGTATCGACCCGGTGACCGGGGGAGCCTATGTCGACGAGATGCGCCAGACAGAGCGCGGCGGAATATTCTCGTGCGGTAACGTTTTGCAGGTGCATGACCTTGTGGACTATGTTTCCGACGAGGCGGAGTTAGCCGGTGCCGGAGCGGCAAAATTCGTAAAGGGTGAGCTCAAAGGAAAGAAAAAAGCGGTTGTTACGGCAAAGGACGGTGTGCGCTATGCGCTTCCTCAGATGATAAGCACGGAAAATGAAGAGGACGTTTCATTATACTTAAGAGTAACAAAGCCCTTTGGCAGAGTAAAGATAAAAGCCGAGTGCGGCGGGAAAATAATTGCGAGCGCGGTCAAAGTAAAGGTGTCGCCCGGTGAGATGGAAAAGCTTAAACTTGATAAAGGCAGCGTCACCGGCGATGTTACCGTGAGTCTGGAGGAATTCTGATGAAAAGAGAATTAACATGTATCGTCTGCCCCAGAGGGTGCCTTATGACCGTTGACGAGGAAACAATGGAGGTTAAGGGCAACAGCTGCAAAAGAGGCAGAGAATATGCCGAGGCGGAGGTTAAAAACCCGGTAAGAACACTGACGACAACGGTCAAGGTGACTAACAGGAAGGACACAGTCGTAAGCGTCAAGACCAAAACTCCGGTCGCAAAAGGCAAAATTTTTGACGTGATCGCCGAGATAAAAAAACTCAGCGTGACGGCACCCGTAAAAATCGGGGACGTTTTGTTAAATGACATAGCGGGAACAGACATTGTAATAACAAAAAACATCGACTAAAAAGGGTCGGGGAATTTTCCCCCGCCCTTTTTTAGTTGACAACAGGAGAGAAAAAGGCTATAATTAAAAAGATGGAAAAGGGGGAATGATAATGAAAAATATAAAAAGCACCTGGATAAAAATAATACTCGCCGGAACGGCGCTTATTTTGATATACAGGCTGACGGACGATCTTTCCGGCACCTTCAAAACAATCGGAAACTTTATCGGAGTTTTCACTCCCGTTATAATCGGCGCGGCGATATCATTCTTTTTATGGAAACCCGCGTCAAAGCTTGAGGCACGCTTTGAAAAAAGTAAATCAGAATGGGTGAGGAATAAAAAAAGGGGACTTTCCGTCCTTTTAATATATCTTATAATAATTGCGATAATCGCGTTAATAGTGAATTTCATCATTCCCGGACTGGGAAAGAATATCCGCGAGCTTATAGAAAACGCTCCGGGATATATTAAAGAGGCGGAAAAATTCCTGACCGAAAACGAGTTTTTGTCAAAATACAATTTCCTGGAGCAGATAAACGACAAAATAGTGGATTTCGTCAAGGAAAATTTAAGCTTCGAAAGGCTCAATATGTATTTCGGAGTGGTAAGCAACATCGCAAACTCGTTCATGAGCTTCTTTTTGGGTATTGTGTTTTCCGTATATATTCTTCTCTCGGCTCCCGCAATCAAGCGCTTTGCCGCGAAGATATATAAAAGGCTTGGCGACGGTAAGGGCAAATCAATCGTAAAGACCTATGCTTACAGAACGGTGGATCTTTTCTATTCGTACTTTTCCGCTCTTGCGCTGGACGCGGTGGTGGTCGGGCTTATAACCGCGATAGTTTTGGGAATCTTCAAGGTGCCTTATGCGGTGCTCCTCGGGCTCCTAGTCGCGGTCGGAAACATGGTTCCGTTCTTCGGACCGATAGTCGCGGCGGCCATAATTTACGTTATAACCGCGATTGCGTTTGACCCGGTGAAGGCTATCTGGGTGATAGTGTTCCAGCTTGTATTGGGGCAGATTGACGGCAATCTGATTCAGCCGAAGATATTGGGAAAATCCATCGGAATAAATCCGCTTTTGGTGCTCTTCTCGGTCGTAGTGTTCGGCGATCTATTTGGGTTTGCGGGCATGGTTTTAGGAGTCCCCGTCATAGCGGCAATAAAAATGATAGCGGACGATTATTTGGATAACGGTAAAATTGATGCAAGCGTATAATAAGAAAGGATGTTAAAAATGAGCGAATGTACACATGACTGCGGTTCCTGTAATGAGTCCTGCTCTGACAGGAGCCCGGAAAGCTTTAGAGAAAATATCAATGCGATGTCGTCGGCAAAAAAGGTTATCGGCATCGTCAGCGGCAAGGGCGGCGTCGGCAAGTCCCTGGTAACGGGACTTATGGCGGTTTTAGCGAACCGAAACGGGTATAAAACCGCCGTGCTGGACGCGGATATCACAGGTCCCTCCATACCGGAGATGTTCAACCTTCACGGGAAGGTGACCGGGGACGAAAACGGCGTTTACCCGGCTTTTACAAAGACCGGAATAGAGGTAATGTCGCTTAACCTTTTGATGGAGAATGAAACCGACCCCGTAGTATGGCGCGGCCCGGTCATTGCCGGCACGGTCAAGCAGTTCTGGACGGATATCGTCTGGGGCGACGTGGACTATATGTTCATCGACATGCCTCCCGGAACGGGCGATGTTCCGCTCACCGTTTTCCAGTCGATACCGGTTGACGGGATAATCGTTGTCGCAACGCCTCAGGAGCTTGTCGGCATGATAGTTGAAAAGGCGATAAATATGGCGCGCCTTATGAATATCCCGATTCTCGGGCTTGTCGAGAATATGAGCTATGCCGTTTGCCCCGACTGCGGCAAGAGGATTGACGTTTTCGGCAAGAGCAGAATTGATGAGATTGCGCAAAAAGGCAATCTTAAGGTTCTTGGTAAAATTCCGTTCGATTCAAAGCTTGCCGCGGCGTGCGATAAGGGCATGATAGAGCTCTTTGAGGGCGGCTGGCTCGCCGAGGGTGAAAATCTTTTAAAAGAAATGATAAAATAATTGCAACGTTTTTCTTTTCCCGATTGTTTTATAAGTGAAAGGCGCCTAAAGAATATAAAACAAAAAGGAGTAATTATTATGAAAAAGACGGTTTGTGTATTATTAAGCTGTGCGGCGGTATTTATGAGCACTGCGGCGTGCTTTGCCGAAAAAGAGCCTATGGTTATTTCTCCGGCTCCGGCGCCTTATGAGGTGACGGTGGACGGAAAGACTCTGGATTTCGGAAAGGATGTGCCGTTTACCGACAACGGAGTCATAATGGTTCCGGTAAGAAAGACGGCGGAAGCACTCGGCTTTACCGTAACGTGGGACGGGGAGCATAAGGGCGTTAAGTTGGATAACGGCGAGGTCAATACCATCATTTATATCGGAACGGACAGTTACTACATGGCGTCGTCGACCGCAATCGGCATGTCGGCTCCCGAGTCGCTCGGTGCGGCTCCTGTGTTAAAGGATTCCGTTTCGTATGCTCCCGCCGGACTTTTTGGGGTTCTTTACTGCAATAAGGACGAGGTAAAGATTGACGAAAACCGCATTACGATAGATAAAAGCGGCGAGGATAGCACGCAGATTCCCAATCCTTTTACGGAGTATGATTCGGTTGCCGAGGCAAAAAAGGCTCTCGCCTTTGACGCGAAGCTTCCTTCATACATGCCGGCAGGTTATGAGTTTGATTACACCTCGGTAATGGGCAAAACCTTCATTCAGGTGTCGTATAAAAACGGCGATAATGAAATTCTTGTAAGAACCGCAAAGGAAACGGGAGACATAAGCGGCGACTATAACGTTTATAAAAACGAAGAGACCGTTGAAATTTCGGGACATTCTGTTTCTCTTCGCGGAAATGACGGCGTTTCGAACGCAACCTGGAACGACGGGGGATATGCGTATTCCGTTTATGCCGATAAGGGGATTGACATAACAGAGATCGAAAAAATAATTGAGAGCATAAAATGAAAATCTGGGAGGCTTTAAGCCTCCCAGATTTTTATAAAAGGGGGAAGAGCGGATGACGGAGGAATACATCGCCTCGCTCGTTGACAAGTACGGCGACATGGTTTTGAGAATAGCGTATACATATCTTAAAAATATGGATGACGCAGAGGACGCGGTCGGCGACCTTTACCTAAAGATTGTCGATAAAGAGCCGGAATTCAACGATGAAACGCACGAGCGGCTCTGGATGGTCAGGGCGATAATAAATATCTGCAAAAATAAATTAAATCTTTACTGGAATAAGAATAAATGCTCGGCGGACGATGCGATACAGATCGGCACTTTCGATACGTATAACGAAACGCCCGAGGTTCTTTCGGCGGTCCTGGCGCTTCCCGAAAAATACAAAACGGCGATATATCTGTTTTATTACGAGGGCTTTAAGACTCCGGAGATCGCGAGAATGATGAATAAGACCGAGTCTACAGTGAGAAGCATTATAAAAAGGGCGCGGGAAAAGCTTAAATCCGTGCTTAAGGAGGGATACGATTTTGAGCAGTAAGTATAACGAGGCTATGGACAAAATCAAAATGTCCGATGAGCTTAAGGAGAAGATAAAGAAAGAGACTGCAAAAAAGCTTCGCGAAAAGAAAAAGAAAAGCCCGTTGATATATGTAAGATACGCCTCGGCAATAGCGGCATGCCTGGTCATCTGCTTTGCTGCGGTCAAATTCTCTCTGCAGAGGGAAGCAACCCCCGACCCTCCGGTGCTCGTGGGAAATCCGATAGAGGAATTTTCGGGAATTGACACGCTAACAGAAAAAACACCGTTTGACTTAAAAACGCCCGGCTATCTTCCGGAAGGATACGGTTTCTCCGGAGCGGCACTCATTTTCGGGGAAACGGCTGAGGTTAAGTATACTGACGGCGTTGACGAGCTTTGCTATAGGTGCGCCGAGTCGGAGTCGGATGTGAGCGAGGACTATAACACGTACGATGAGGTTAACTCCTTAAAGACGGGCAGCGGCTCCGTAACGGTGAAGGGCAAAGAGGGAAAGGCGTATCTTGCGACCTGGCAGTCCGGGAAAATGTCATATTCTCTCTCGTCAAAAAACGGACTTTCCGAGGAGGAAACGGTCAAAATTATAGAGAGTATTAAGTAAAACAAAACCCGCACGGATGCAGTTCGCGTCATCGGGCGGGTTTTTGCTTGTGAGCCTTAAAGCCCTCAAGAGCTAAAGGTAGCGAAGCGGCGCCGAGGCAATGAATTCAAGTCCGGTGGACTGTCAGAACCGAGGCGTGACCGAGCCGCAGCGAGACGGTGGCATTTGCGGAGCAAATGACGGGAGGATTTTCGGCGCACACACCTTATGTACGGAGAGCCGTAGGGTGTATTTTATCTCCGACAACCCGTAAAATATACCTTTTTTCACACCCTTCACACCAATAAAAATGCGCCCCGGAAAGCATTTGCTTTCGGGGGCGCAAATCATTTTAAAACTTTTACGCTCTTTCCTTAATCTCTTTTTTGAGCTTTTCAATGAACTCGTCAAGAGGCATTGTCTCCGTCTTTGCAGTGTCGCGGTGGCGGACGGAAACGGTCTTATTCGCGACCTCCTCCTGACCGATGATGACCATGTAGGGCACGCGGTCAACCATCTGAGCCTCGCGGATCATGTAGCCTATCTTCTCATTTCTCGAGTCAAGCTCGGTTCTGATTCCGGCGCTTCTTAAAGCCTCATAAACCTCGGTTCCGTACTCGGCACTCTTTTCGGAAACAAGGAGCACCTTCGCCTGAGTGGGAGCGAGCCATACGGGATACTTGCCCGCAAAATGCTCGGTGATTATACCGATGAAACGCTCGATTGAGCCGAAGCATACGCGGTGAATCATTATCGGGCGTTCCTTTTCGCCCTTCTCGTTGATGTATTCAAGCTCGAAATTTAACGGCATCTGGAAGTCCAACTGAATCGTTCCGCACTGCCATGTTCTTCCGATGGAATCCTCAAGATGGAAATCGATCTTGGGACCGTAGAACGCACCGTCGCCCTCGTTGATAGTGTAGGGGAGGTTGAGCTTTTCAAGCGCGGTCTTAAGACCGTTTGTAGCTGCTTCCCAGTCCTCATCGCTTCCCATGCTGTCCTCGGGACGGGTGGAAAGCTCGACAAAATACTTAAATCCGAACTTCTCGTAAACCTCGTTTATAAGGTGAACGACGTTTATTATCTCATCTGTTATCTGCTCGCGGCGCATGAAGATGTGCGCATCGTCCTGCGTGAAGCAGCGCACTCTGAAAAGACCGTGGAGCGCACCGCGAAGCTCATGGCGGTGAACAAGTCCGAGCTCGCCGATTCTTAAGGGCAGATCGCGGTAGCTGTGGGGGCTGCTCTTATACACCATAACGCCGCCGGGACAGTTCATGGGCTTTACGCAGTAGATATCGTCGTCAATCGTCGTCGAATACATATTGTCCTTATAGTGATCCCAGTGACCGCTGGTCTCCCAAAGGTGCCTGTTCATTATGAGAGGAGTCGATACCTCAACATAGTTCTCGCGCGTGTGAATTTCGCGCCAGTAGTCGATAAGCGCGTTTTTAAGAGCCATGCCCTTGGGAAGGAAGAAGGGGAATCCGGGCGCTTCGTCGCAAAGCATGAAGAGACCCATTTCCTTGCCGATACGGCGGTGGTCGCGCTTTTCAGCCTCCTCCAAAAGCTTCATATGCTCGTCAAGCTCCGCCTGAGTTGCAAAAGCGGTCCCGTTTATTCTTGTAAGCATTTTGTTGTTTTTGTCGTTCTTCCAGTAAGCGCCGGACTGACCGGTGATCTTAAAAGCCTTGAGCGCCTTTGTGTAGGTGAGGTGGGGACCCGTGCACATGTCGGTGTACTCGCCCTGAGTGTAGAAGCTGATCGGAGCATCCTCTGCCAGATCGCCGATATGCTCGACCTTATAGATTTCCCCGCGCTCCTCCATTAAACGGACAGCCTCGTCCCTCGGAAGAATGGAGGGCTTTATCGGGAGGTTTTCCTTAACAATCTTGCGCATTTCCTTTTCGATGGACTCCAGATCCTCGTCCGAAAGCTTGTCCTCGCCAAGGTCAACGTCGTAATAAAACCCCTTATCGGTCGCCGGACCGTACGCGAAGTGAGCGTTGGGGTAGAGGCGCTTTACCGCCTGTGCGAGAACGTGCGCCGCCGTGTGCCTTATAACGTGAAGCTCTTCCTCCGGAGCGCACTGATCAACTCTGCCGTCATTGTAAATAACTTTCATAATTAATCTCCTTTACTAAAAAAACACCCCTGACAAATATGTCAAGGGTGCAAAATTTACACGGTTCCACCTTGGATTTAACTTTGTTTTTTAACGCCACTTGGGGCGGCAGACGCTTACTTTAATTTCTGCGCCGCAGCTCGGGAGAGGTTTTCGCATAATATCTCCGTTAAGAGGCTCGCAGCAAACGCCTCTCTCTCTGAAACGGCAAATAAAAGCTACTTGTTCCGTCATCGCTTTTGCTATTAAATTATAAAAACAGTATACCACGAAGTTATGAAATTGTCAATCACTTTTTGACCGCGTCCAAAAAACGCGCGAGCATAACTATAGCTTCCGCTCTTGTTGCGTTATCGCCGGGCATGAACATGTTATTTGAGTTTCCCTTTACGATGCCGAGCTCGGACGCCGCCGCAACGGGATAGATAGCGTAGTCCGATATTGACGCATTGTCCGAAAAGGAGAGGACGCCCTTTGGCATATCGGTTTTTATGAGTGAGTACGCGCGCATAATGATTACCGCTATCTGCTCTCTGGTTATCGGAGCATTGGGAAGGAAATTTTCGTTTCCGACGCCCTTTACAAGCGAGCAGTTCTGCATGGTCTGAATCACCCCGGCGTACCACGACTGCGGCGAAACGTCCGCATACTTGCCTGAATATATGCCGTCTTCAAGCGACAGACTGCGCATTAAAAACGCGCAGAATTCGGCGCGGGTGATATTTTTGTCCGGCATAAAAAGATTCTTGGAATATCCCGAAATTATGCCGGAGGCATATACCGAATTAACGGTGTCCTTCGCCCAGTGGTTCTCACAGTCGGTGAACACGTTTTCACCGCTTCCTTCGGTGAGTGTAACGGGGGTTATGTCGCTCACCTTGTCCTTAGCCGGAACGGTTTCGGTGTTATTCTGATTGCCCGAAGACGGGCGGTGAGAGCCTGTAAAAGACTGCTTTTTCGGAATCTTCACGGGAGCTGAAAGCACCGTGTCGCCGACGATTCCGGCGGTTAACGAGATGGGCGTCACCTCATAAACGAGGTATTTTCCCTCCATATCTTCAGTCACTTCAATCTCGCTGACGTTGGAGTTGCTGAGCGTTTTATATTCTCCGTCGGCGGTGTCTGAAAGTATCCAGTGAGTCACGCTCGCGGACTCGCCGTCAAAGTTATTTACAAAGTCAAAGGAGCCTGTGAGAGTGCGCCCGCGCTCCGGAATTCCCGAAATCTTAACGTTTTCCGCCTTTATTTCGGCGCGCACGACCGCAATGTTATCCAAATAAACTGTCTGCTCGTCAAATCCGTCGGGAACGTTTACGGCGACGATGAATCTGCCGCTTAAGTCGTTCTCCGGAGTGAATACCGATTTGTAATTCTGCCACGAGGTGTCAATCTCAAAGTATGCGCAGAGCTGGAGATTGTCAGGGTCGCTGCTGTCCTCTACGATAAAGGTAACGAACGCCGATTTGTCGGAAAAGCGCCGCCTTAAATCTGCAGAGAATACATAGCTTTCCGAATGGCTGAACGATACATAGGCGTTATTGTACATGACACCCAATTCGGCGTTCGGAGTGAACGCAGCATAGGAATTTGTGCCCTCTCTGATCACCTCGTAAACTCCGTCGCCGGGGGCGAACCACAAAGAGTCGCTTCCGGCTTCCTCAAAGCTTCCGTTGGAGATACCGGAGGACGTTAAGGTTAAATTAAACTCAGTCGAAACATCGGGATATTTTGTGGCATACACCAAGACCTTGTACGTGCCGGGTTCGGCGTGCGAGTCAACCGTGATTTCGGAATCTGTTATGCTAATACGGTCCGTATCGGGTGTGATTTTGTACGAAAGCGATGCGGGCACGGTGTTTCCCTCAAGGTCAGACGCGGTTACGGAAAACGGCACCTTCGTATCGCCCGAAACGGGAACGTTCACAGCCTGGGGAACGGATACGCTGAGCTGCATGGGAGGTGTGCCCGAAGACACGGTAAGCGACGGATTTTTGATTGCAACCGCCGTTTCGCCGTCCGACATGAAGACAAGGGAAATAATGTATTCTCCGTCCTCCTGCGGGCGGATGGGAAGTGTTATGGTGGTCCATGACGGATAGTGAGGATTTTCGGTATATGCTACGGCTGAATTGCCGACAATTTCACTGTAAGCTTTGCTTTCGCCGGAGTATTCGGACGCGGCCGTTTTAATGTCAAACGAAAGTTCGTAAAGCTGACCGCCCGAAAGGGAGATCTTATCCTTCTGGCTTAAAATATAAGTCGTTCCGTTTTTGGAATTCAAGTTGATCTTAAGCATTATTCCGTCATTTCTAAAATACGGACTCTCCCAGCCTGACATGGCGGGAAACTCGGAAAACGTGCTGTTTGTAAAAAGATTGTCATTAAGCCTTACAGTATATGATCTTTCCTTTATGTAAGGATAATTCGGCGCCGATGTGGTGATCGTGAACATGTCCCCGATTTTGGCGTTGTCGTACACCGTTATGGAATTGTCCGACGGGTCAAACGTAACTCCGTCCGGCAGGGCGGAAACGTTAATATTTATTTCGTCCGACTTTACATATGTTCCTTCGGATGTGCGGAAATACGAAAAATAGGGATAGCGGACAGACCCGGAATCCGGAATCAGGAGCGTGAGGCGCCCCGAAAGGACAGAGCCCGAGTATTCTTCGGCGCACACCGGAAGAAGAGATACGGTAAATATTAAAATAAGAGCGCATATAAGTAAATGCTTTCTCATAATCTGCCTCCGAAATATTTCTTTTAAATAGTATACCACATTTCGCGAGATTTGTCATGTGAATTTTTTATTACAATTTTATTCCCTGTTTTTGAGTATCTCGGATAAGCTGATCTTTCTTAAATAGCGAACCAGCATAAGCCTTGTCAGAGCGTAGGATGAAAGGATTATTGCCGCGGTAAACAAATACCCGGCAAGGGGGATAGCGGCGGCAAAGCCCGCGTTGACGTTTGAAACACAGAAAGGATATGCCGCCCCGACTATTACACGGCAGACGGGCATTCCGATGATTATCGAGGCAAGCGTTATGTAGTATGAGCTTCCGAGATAGAAGGAATTGACCTCGCGCTCCGAGTATCCCAGCGCCTTTAGGAGCGACACAGAATATGCGCTCCTGTCAATTTCGAGCTTCATCAAAAGGTACATGACGGAAATGAAGATGGTGACTGAGATGAGTATCATTAAAAGTATCATTCCGCCCATGAGATTTATAAACTTTTCCGCGCCGCTTTCCATGTCCGCCTTGGATATTTCGGACATCATCATGTTGTGGCGGAAGGAGAGCTTTTCGTCCGAAAATACGGCGTTATAGTAATAGTACCGGCTTTTTAACCTCTTTTCGCCGGGATCAAGATCCTCCGGATCAAAATAGGGAAGTGAAAAGGCTTTTCTCATAGCGTCGATATTCATGAAAAAGTAAAGCCCGCCGCCGTACTTGACTTCGCCGGCAATGACGAAGGAATAAAGCTTGTCCTCCGACGGGTCGCGCAGAATTATCTTGTCGCCCGCTTTAAAGCCGAATTTTATTCTCGCCGAGTCCGACATGTAGATTTCCGACTCGTTATCGGAAAGCTCCCGCGAGAAGGAAAAATACGGATTGTCGGAGTCGATGCCGAGAAGCGTCACCTCCATTTCTCCGCCCGTCAGGTCGTAATCGGTGTAAAACCCGCGCACGAAGCCTAATACCGGGTCTTTCGGAAGGTCGGTTACCGGGTTTCTTAAAATATACATGTAGTTATAGTTAATGTCGTTTGTTATGTTGGCAATGTAGCCCGATATACTGTAGTAGCACGCAACCGAGAACATTATCAGCAAAAGAGCAACCGTGATGCCGAAAAAGAGCGTGATATTCCCGGAAAACTCGCGGAAAAACTGGCGTATCTTGTATTTTTTCAAAAAGTCCAAGTTATTTATCTTAAAGCTGAAACGGCGCTTTTGCTCCGGCGAGGAATGCATCATCTCAAGCGGAGACAAATTGAGCTTTTTTGAAAGGACCGCCCTGTTTATGAAATAGGAAAAAATAACGGGGAGCCCGACCGAGTAAGCGATAAGATAAAGCCGGAATGAGGGCGATATGTCGGGGAAGGAGTACATTGCCGAATATTCCGCCGCCATAGGGTATAAAAGCAGAAAGCCGGACACTGTTCCGATGATTGCTCCGAGCGAAGCGACAATGACCGGAATTTTGATATAGTAAGAAAGTATTTCGCCCCTGGTAAAGCCGAGTGAATAAAGCGTGCCTATAACGGAGCGCTCCTTTTCAATCGTTCCGGAGGCGAAGATGGCAAGCATATACATGAGCAGAACTATTAAAAACACGCCGACAACAAGCGCCGCCTGCTTGCCTAAAGAGGAGTCGTCCAGCGCGTCCTTTATTCTTATGTTGTATTCCGCTTCGGAAAATGACGAGATTATAACCGGGTCCACCTTCGCGCTTTCGGATATATAGGAAGAATATGCCGACTGAAGCTCGGCAATTCCGCTCCCGATTCCGTTAATGCCGGAAAAAAGCGCACTGTAGGCACTCTCCGGGAGTATTGCGTGCATGTTTTTAACGCCCTCCGACAAAACGGACACGGCATGCCTTAAGCTTTCAGCAGACTCGTTAAAGCTGTCCTTAATGTTTTCGGACGCTTCAATCTGTCCCTTTAAGTATGTATCGGTAATGGTGGTCGGGTCTGCCTTGAGGTGGATTATTTTATTTTTAAGGTCCTTGGCGGAAAAGTTCTCGGGAAGCCTGTATGCATAGTTATATATCACGCGGCAGCCTGTTTTTAACTCCTCCCACGCCGAATCGGAGACGATGGCGACAGAAAATTCGTCGTTTGCGGCAACGTCGGAGCTGTTTTTCTTAACATAGCAATAGTCGGGAAGGCACCCGATACCGCTGACGGTGAGCGTCTTATTGCCGACCGTGAGCGAATCACCGATATTTAAGTTATGGTTCTTTGCGTATATCTTGTCTATAAAAATCCCGTTTGAGTCGCTCGGCAGTGTGCCGGATTCGACCCATGCAAGATCAATCGTGCGGCGCGGCTTAAAAAGCCTCAGCACAGAAACACCCGCCGGAACGTCGGTATAGAACATTTTTTCGACCTCAGCGCCGGTTTCCTTAAGCTCGTTTAAGTTTTTGCCCGAAAGGGGAATATAGGTTTCGAAAGCGCCGTCCTCTATTTTGGTGTGCTCCCATTCATTCGTTATCGCCCTTTTTATCGCGTCCGTCGTGGAGCACAGAGCAACGACCATTGCCATAGAAAGCGCAATTATTAATATCATTGCGGTGTTTCTTAAAAGGTTTTCCGAAAAATCACGGGGAAGCCTCTTATTTAGTATCATGTTACCACTCCAGTTCGCTTGCTTTTGCGCGGTTTTCGTTGACTAAGGTTTTATATACCGCGCCGTCTTTTAAATAAACGGTTTTGTGCGTCATCTTGCTGATGGTTTGATTATGCGTTACAATGAGCATCGTAGTGCTGTATTTTTGGTTTATGTCTTCAAGAAGAGTGAGTATCTCCTTTGAGGTCGCATAGTCAAGCGCGCCTGTCGGCTCGTCGCAGAGCAGAAGGCGGGGGTTTTTGACGAGTGCGCGCCCGATCGAGCAGCGCTGCTGCTGACCGCCGGAAAGCTCGCTCGGGAAGCGGTCGGCAAGGTGAGTGAGCCCCAAAAGAGAAAGGATTTCATCTTTATCCAAAGGGTCCACAGAAAGATATTCTCCGACTTCGATGTTTTCAAGGACCGTGAGGTTCGGGACGAGGTTGTAAAACTGGAAAACAAAGCCTAAAGACGAGCGGCGGTATTGAGAAAGCATGTCGCTGTCATATGTGCAGATGTCGGACCCGTCAAAAAAAATGGAGCCGCTGTCCGGGGTGTCCAATGCTCCGACAATATTTAAAAGCGTCGATTTTCCGCTTCCGGATTCACCCAAAACCGAGCACATCTCGCCGCGCTCCAAGCTCATGTTGACGCCGTTTAGGACGTTGACCTTCGATTCGCCGTGACCGAAGCTTTTTTTAAGAGAATTTATTTCAAGATACATTTATAACCACCTCAGTCATATAATAAAGTTAGTTTGCTTTAACTAACTTTATTATATGCCTACCCGGCGCATTTGTCAAGAAAAAGAAAAAGAGGCTAAAAGTCTCTTTTTCTTTTCTCTTATTCTTCGTAAAAGTCCGATTTGATGCTGACAAAGCTGTGCCCGGACTTATCCTTTGATACTACTATCTGATTCGGAATCTTTTCGCGCAGCTCGGCAACATGGCTTATAATTCCGACCGTTTTGTTGCTTTCCGAAAGGGAATAAAGAGCGCGGAGCGCCTTTTCGAGCGACTCGGAATCAAGAGAGCCGAAGCCCTCGTCAACAAATAACGTGTCAAAGCTTGTGCCTCCGTGCATGGACTGTATCTCGTCGGAAAGCCCCAGCGCGAGGGAGAGCGACGCCTTAAACGCTTCTCCGCCCGAAAGCGTTTTGACGCTGCGCTCGCTGCCGTTGTAATGGTCGATAACATTTAAGTCAAGCCCCAGCTGACTGCGCTTGTTGTTATAGGTCTTGGAGCGGATAAGCTCGTACTGCCCGCCGGACATTATCATGAACCTAAGGTTCGCGCGCCTTATTATCCGGTCAAAAAACTCCGACTGCACGTATGTTTCAAGCTTTATCTTTTCCTTGCCGGAAATCGTGCCGTTCGCCGTGTCGGAAAGTGATTTGAGCATCGACCAGCGGCTTTTTATTTTCTCTGTCTTTTTTAACGATTTTTCAATTTGAGCCAGCGCTTTTTTGTTTCCGTTTATGCGGACGGTGTAATTGTCAAGCTCGGACTTTACAGCGTCGCTTTTTTCGGTAAGTTCGGCTTTCTTTTGTTCAAGCACGTCCAAATTTTCGGCTTCGCGGTCTTTTTGCTCCTCGCCGAGAGAGGCGATTTTGCCGGAAACGGTATTTAACTTGGCGTTTAAAGCTTCAAGCTCGCTCTTTTTTCTGTCAAGTGTTTCTATAGCTTCGTTTTTTAAGTCCGTAAGCCGCTTTATGTGTTTTTCCGCATCGGACTTGGAGGAGAATTTAAGCGTCCCCGAAAGCTCGCGGACCGCCTTTTTGATCTCCGAAATGTTCTTTTTTGCCGCTTTTATCTCGCTTTCGGTCCTTATGGCGTCCTCTTTGGCTTGCGAAAGCTTTTCCTCGCAGGCGGCAAGCTCGCTGTCAAGCTCCTTTAAGCGCTCGCCGTCAGAGGCGAAAAGCTTTTTTTCGTCATTTAATGCGCTGAGCTTTTTGCAAAGAGTGAGTGCGTTTTCATCAGATTCCAAAAGCACGGCATCGGCGTTCTCGGCGCAAAAGTCTGAGCACACGGAGCGTATCTTTTCGGTCAGGGTTTTTACTGTGCCGGAGAGAATGCCGCAGCCGCGGCTTTTTTCCTCCGCCGTTTCCCGCGCTTTGTCGGCAGCGGTCTTTGCCTTTTTAACGTCCGACTCATCGGGCGAGAAGGGCAAAAGGTGAGCGGGAGCCGGGTGCGTGAGCGAACCGCAGACGGGACAGGGCTTACCGTCCGAAAGGGAGGAAGCTATAATTCCCGCCTGAGCGTCCAAAAACGCGCTGTTTATCTCGGAGTATTTTTCCGATAAGCCGTCCGAAAGCTCCTTTGCCTTTTTGTATTCTGCCTGCTCTTTTGAAAGCTTGCCGAGAGCGGAGATTAAATCCCTTAGGTCGCCGGAAAGTGCCTGTGAGCGCTCGATCGCTTTTTCGGTTTCGGAGATTAAGGCAAGGGTTTTCTCTTTTTCTTCCGCGCGGTCGGTAAGTTTTTTTCGCTCCTTTTTGATTGCACTGCTCTTTTCTGCGAGCGCGTTTATCTTTAATTTAATAGCCGAGAGATTTTTTATAAGCTCATCCTCATCTTTGATACGCTCGGACAAAAGTGCGTTTTTTTCGTCCAGCCTGTCATAGTCCGAAAGGCGGAGCGTTAAAATGCCGGCTTCCTTTGTGTTCTCTTCGGCAAGAAGAAATGCGCTTTTTGCGCTTTCAAGCTCTTCGCATTTTAATGAAAGGTCGCTTTTTATTTCCGCTTCTTCTTTTTTTAAGCTTTCAAGGCTTTTATCTCTTTTTAAGGCGTCCTCGGCGCGGCTTAACTTGCCGGCTAAAGATAAAAGAAGGTCGTTTATGCCGTCCGCTTCCTTTTTTAATTTTACGGACTCCGAAGTATCCTTTTTTATGGTTTTCGCCAGAACGTCTTTAATTCGGTCAAACTCCGAAAGATTGCGCGCGTCGTAAAATTCCGCCTTATATTCGTCTCTTAAAAGCGCCATATCGCAAGCGGAGGATAAAAAAGCAGATTCTTTGTCATATTCCGATTTTGCCGAAGAGGTCTCATCCTTTAATTTTTCCTGAAGGTCTGAGTAGAGCCCGGTTTTAAAAAGATTACGGAATATCGCCTTTCGCTCGTCGGTCGATGAGAGCAAAAGCTTTAAAAAGTCGCCCTGGGCGAGCATGACGATCTGCGAAAACTGGTTTTTGTCAACGCCCAAAAGCTCCTTTATTTTTTCACCGACGTCACGGATTCCGGATATAACGCTTCCGTCGGGCAAGGTGAGCGATGCGTCCGCGCTTTGCATTGTTTCCCCGCCGCCCCTTTTGGACGGGCGCAGGTATTCGGGGTTTCTCTCGGCTGTATAGGTCTTTCCCATGTAAGAAAAAGTAAGGCTTACATAGGTTTTATCCTCGGGAGCGGCGTACTTAGAGCGGAGCATGGAGCTTTCGCGCACCTTGCCGCTTGCCTCGCCGAAAAGGGCATAGCTTATCGCATCAAATATCGTGGTTTTTCCGGCTCCCGTGTCACCTGTGATAAGGTAAAGCCCGGGGTCCTTAAGCTTTGAAAAGTCGATTTTGGTCTTTCCGGCATACGGTCCGAATGCCGAAACGGTCATTTTAAGAGGTCTCATTTTTCCTCCTCCCATATTTCTTCAATCAGTTTTTCGATTATTTCCATTTGGGCTTCGGACATCTCGCTGCCGTTGCGGAGCAGGAAGAATTTTTTAAAGATATCGATCGGAGGAGTCCTTTTAACGCCGGTGTTCTCAATCGGGAAGGACGAGGCGCGCGTTCTTTTATTGTCGTACTCCAATTTCATTAAGTTGGGATATACCGCCCTAAGCTTTGCCGCAGCGTCAAGCACATCATCCTCGTCGGTTAAAATGGCGTGTATATAGTCGTCCTTGTTCGTGCCGGCATAGTTTTTGCGGTCGGTAAGCTCCATATATGTTCCGCGTATTTCACGAAGATCGCGCTTGGCTGTGAGCGGGATAAGCTTTAATTTAAGCTCCTTTTCGGGAGAAAAATCTATCACTGCCGCCGTCTTTTTGTGGTCGGTCTCGGAAAATGAGTATTTCAAAGGACTTCCGGCATAGCGTATGTTCGCGCTCCCGGCGCTTTGCGGTCTGTGAATGTGCCCGAGGGCGACATAGTCAAAGCCCGAAAAAACGGACGGGTCCACGTTGTCGCTCCCGCCGACCGATATTTCCTCAGAGTCACTCCTGACGGCGCCGGTTACAAACTGGTGCGAGAGCAAAATGTTTATATGCTTTTTTGAAAGCTTAACCTTAGAAAGCGCCGCCCTCACCGCGTCGGTATAGCTTGAAATTTTCTCATCCGGGAAAAAGCGTTTTAATGTTACGGGCTTTATAAAGGGGAGCATATATATGTCGTATGCAGCATCTCCGTCCGAAAGCGAAACGGGATTGAGCACGCCCGAATAAGACGGAGCGATATAGATTCCGCTTTTGTCAAAAAGCGAGGAGCCGAACGCCACGCGCTCGGCAGAGTCATGGTTTCCGCTTATTATGAACACCTTTATGCCCGCATTCGCAAGGCGCGACAAAAAGGAGTCAAAAAGCGTTACCGCCTCAACTGCCGGCACGCCCTTATCGTACACGTCCCCCGAAATGAAGACCGCACGGCAGTCTTCTGTTTCGGCAATATTAAAAAGCTCGTCCAATATATATGCCTGATCGTCCGTCAGGGAAAAGCCGTTTAAGCGTTTCCCTAAGTGAAGATCGGCAAGATGAAGAAATTTCACGTTACAATCACCGCCTTTATATCTCATTTTAGCACAAAGACGCGCCCAAATCAACATAATAAAATCAAAAGAGAACAAAACATTTGTAAAAAAATAATATAATTTGGGGCTAAAATATATTTGACTATTGAAAAAAATGTGGTATAATAATAAATGGATTTGGTGTTCGGAAATTAGAGACGGATATAATTCCGATTTATATCCGCGATTAAACGGAGGTGAAAAAGTGGCAAAAAAACAAAAACTGAAGATTATTCCTCTGGGCGGCATGAATGAAATCGGTAAAAATCTCACCGTCTTTGAGTACGGTGATGAAATAGTCGTTCTGGACTGCGGAATGACTTTCCCCGACGAGGAAATGTTGGGTGTCGATCTTGTAATACCCGACATGTCGTATCTTGTCAATAACAAGGATAAGATACGGGCTGTTCTTCTTACACACGGGCATGAGGACCACATCGGAGGTCTTCCTTATTTCTTAAGAACAATGAGCAATGTTCCGATATACGGAAGCAGAATGACCTTGGGTCTTGTTGAGCACAAGCTAAAAGAGCACGGAATACTCTCCATCGCAAAGTTAAACTGTGTCAAGGCGGGAGATTCGGTGAAGATAGGCAAGAACTTTAAGGCTGAGTTTATAAGAGTAAACCATTCTATTGCGGACTCTTTCGGAATTGCTTTATTTACGCCTGCCGGAACTATAGTTCATACGGGCGACTTTAAGATAGATACCACACCGATAGACGGAGGTATGATAGACCTTGCACGTTTCGGAACACTCGGCGATTCGGGAGTGCTCGCTTTGATGAGCGACAGTACCAACGTTGAGCGCAAGGGCTATACCATGTCGGAGCGGACGGTCGGAGAGAAGTTTGACGAGATATTTGCGGCCCACCATAAGGAGAGAATAATCGTTGCAACGTTTGCATCAAACGTGCACAGAGTGCAGCAGATAATAAACGCTGCAATAAAAACAAAAAGAAAAGTAGCCGTATCGGGCAGAAGCATGATAAACGTGGTTGAAGTCGCAATGGAAAACGGCTATATGAAGGTCCCGAAGGGGCTTTTGATCGGAATTGAGGAAATCCACAAGTACAAAAACAGTCAGCTTGTTATTATAACGACCGGAAGCCAGGGTGAGCCGATGAGCGCGCTTACAAGAATGGCATTTTCCGACCATAAACAGGTTGAGATCGGCAAAGGCGACTTAGTTATAATTTCAGCATCACCAATTCCCGGAAATGAAAAAACGATCTCAAAGGTTATAAACGAGCTGTTTAAAAAGGGAGCCGAGGTAATTTATAAGGCTCTGGCGGAGGTTCACGTGTCAGGTCACGCCTGCCAGGAGGAGCTTAAAATTATTTTCGGGCTTGTACGTCCCAAATTCTTCATCCCGGCACACGGAGAGTACCGCCATCTTGCGACGAGCGCAAACCTTGCGGTGCAGTCGGGCGTTAACTCCAAGAACACATTTTTGTTAAATATCGGAGATGTGCTGGAGTTAAACAAAGAGGGAGCGGCAGTCACGGGCAATGTCCCTGCCGGCGCCGTTTTAATTGACGGGTACGGCGTGGGCGATGTCGGAAACGTCGTTCTCCGCGACAGAAAGCATCTGGCGGAGGACGGGATCATTGTCGTTGTATTTTCGATAAACGGCAAGAGCGGAAAAATCGTGTCCGGTCCCGAGGTCGTATCGCGCGGATTTGTTTATGTTAAGGAGTCCGAGGCGCTGATTGACGGTATCAAGCAGGTTGCCGTTCATGCGACGGAGGACGCGGTCAGAAAGAACAGAAAACCCGGAGTTGACTGGGTCGCAATCAAAAATGCGGTTAAAAACCAGATATCCGATTTTCTTCAGGAGTCGACCAAGCGCCGTCCGATGATACTTCCCATTATTATGGAAGCCGGAAAGGAAAACAAATAAAAAAAGGGCTATGCCCTTTTTTTATTTGTTTTTTGTTATTTTAAAGGTCATCTCCGTCATAGTAAGCATTAAGATTACGAACACGAGAAGGTATATTGGCATTATGTTAAAGCCCAGCGCATTTCCCAAAAGCCCGAAAAGCGGGGGAATGAAGGTTGAGCCCAGATATGCGCTCGCCATCTGGATGCCAATTATCGCTCCGGAGTTTTCCGCTCCGAAGTTATAAGGGGTCGAGTGGATGATGCAGGGGTAGATAGGCGCGCATCCGAATCCTATAACGATGAAGGCGATTGCTGCAAGAAGATAAGAGCTTGTCGGAATAAATAAACACAATATTCCGAGAATCAGAACAGTGCTTCCCGCTATTATCATTTTTCTGTCGCCGAGCTTATCGGTTATAAATCCGCTTAAAAAGCGCCCCGCGGTGATTCCGATGTAAAAAAGGGAAGCGAATGACGCTGCGCTTTCGGCAGAGATGTTCCGCACTTCGGCAAAGTATGTGCTTGCCCAGTGCATCGCCGTCGCCTCCGCGGCGCAGTATGCGAAAAAGCCCATTAAAAGAAACGGCACACCCTTTATTTTAAGCGCGCCGATAATGCCGACGCTTTCGCTTTTTTGCGCCGCTTCCATTTTATTTACCCTCCAGACGGGGAGCGTGAACAAAAGGAGGAGCGCTATTATAAGCTGAATGGTCCCGACTGTTCTGTAGCCCGAGCTCCAGCTGCCGAATTTAAGCGCATAGCCCATAATAAACGGACTTACGATGGTGCCGACGCCCCAGAAGCAGTGAAGCCAGCTCATGTGCTTTGCCTTATAGTGAATGGCAACGTAATTGTTAAGCGCCGCGTCGATTGCTCCGGCGCCGAGCCCGTACGGCACGGCAAAGATCAATAGCATGGGAAAGCTTTTTGAAAAGGAAAAGCCGAAAAGCGCGATGACTGTAAGAAAAATGCTTAAAACGGTCACTATCCTTGTGCCGAGCTTTCTTGTGAGCCTGTCCGACATAAGGCTTGATATAATTGTACCGCCGGAAATAATCATCGAAACGATTCCCATGTATGAAACGGGAACGCCGAGCCGGGCGTGCATTACGGGCCATCCGGAGCCTAAAAGGGAGTCCGGCAGTCCGAGGCTTATAAAAGCAATATAAATAAGAGAAAGTAAAAATATGTACATAATTAATTCTCCTTGATTCTTAAACTTATTTCTCCGCTGTTTAATTCATCGACCCTTTTGTCGCTTCTTAAAACAGTAAGGTGTGCCTCATCGGTCAAAGAGAGCGCCGTCCCCTCATATTTTACCGAGTTTTTAATGTATTCTATCTTTTTGCCGAGCACGATGGAGTGTTTTCTGTACGACTCTAAATATGACCTGTCCGACGGGTTGTCAATAAAGTAGAGCATGTTTTCGCTTATTTTTTCTGCAAGGAGTGTCGGGCTTAGACCGGGCGAATCCAAAGAGCCGGCACGGTCTGCAATCTCGGGAGGAAATGTTTTTGTCGAAAGATTGATTCCTATGCCGACAATGATGAAATGTCCGCCGCAAAATAAGGATTCGGCAAGTATCCCCGAAACCTTTTTCCCTTTGATATAAATGTCGTTCACCCACTTTATCCCGCAGCCGATTCCGGAGAGGGACTCGATCGCCGCCGCCGCCGCAACGGCTGACTGAGAGGTGATTGAAACCGCGTCCGGCTCATTTTCTCTTACCGGATAGGAAAAGCTTAAGTAAAGCCCCGTATCTTTCGGCGAATAAAAGCTTTTTCCCTGCCTTCCGCGCCCCAAAGTCTGGCAGGACGCAATATAAAGGCACCTTTCTTTCTCGCCTGACAGGATTCTCCGCTTTGCCTCGCTGTTGGTCGAATCAATCTCGTCAAAATAGATTATCTTAAGCCCGGGAAGTTTTTTCTTCAAGTATTCGGTATCAATCATCGTCATTTCTCCTTATAAGAGTGTATATAATTGCCGCCGCGGAAAATAAAAGTATCGGAATGTCGCCCGCGGTACTGTATAGTGTCCGGCTTTCGTTTAATGTGACATCATAAGACACGCGCCCGGTCTTTCCCTGAGAAAGGGAGGAGAGGATATTTCCCTTGCTATCAATTATTGCCGAGATTCCCGTGCATGCGCTCCGGACGCCGAAGCGCGAATTTTCAATGCATCTGTAGATACTGTGATACAGGTGAAGGCGCGCGCTGCTTTCGCTTAAAAACCACGAATCGTTTGTCGATATACAAAGAAGGTTTGCTCCGTTTTTTACCGACTCGCGCGAATATGCGGGAAATATCGAGTCAAAGCAGACTATGGCTCCGCACTCGGCAGGACCGGCATTTAACGGGAGAAGTTTTTCTGAACCTGTAATATTTGTCGCCTCAATGTAGGGCGAGAACCTCCAGAGTATCGGAGTATATTCACCGAACGGCACGGGATGGCGTTTGGAGGAAACATCCCCCTCCGGCAGAAGATAGATTGACGTTTCGTTTTTGCCTTCATTTCTGTAAAGCGCGCCCATAAGCACGCTGACGCCATTTTCTTTGGCTTTGCGCGACAAAATTTCAAGATACGGCGATTCGTTTAAGTATGCCGGCATTGCCGCCTCGGGAAATACGATAAGGTCGGCGCTGTGAAACTCCTTTGCCTCTTCGTCCGAAAGGGTGTATAAAAACGCCCGGCGCTTGCTTTTGGTGTCAAACCCCGTCTGAATTGCCGCCGCTGTTATTTTTTCTCCCGATACCGGAGCGGAATATAAGTAAAGCGAGACCGATAAGTTTAATAATAAGAGAACTGACGGTATGAGCAATGGTTCTGCACTTTTTTTAATGACGGAGAGTGCAAAAGAGGAGGAAAAGAACACTGAAAGAAACGAGATAAAAAGCATACCGAATAAGCTCGCTGTCTGAATAAACGCGGGAAAGCGGGCAAAAGGTACAGAGAGCCTTCCCCAGGTGTAGCCCGTCGCAAGAAAGTCCGCTCCGGACAAAAACTCATATATGACCCAGAGAGATGAAAAGGCTAAGGGAAAGTATCTTTGTGCAATTCTTTTTTTGACCGCGGAAAAAATAAGCGTAAAAATGCCGAGTACGGCGCCGGAAAAAAGCGAAAGCGAAAGATGCGCCAGAGGCGGCAAAAGCACGGAAAGCAATGGCGAAAAAAGCCACGTAAGATCAAGCGATAGCAAAAACGAGGAGCTTACCGCCGTGAAAAAGAAACCGAATAAAAAGCCGAAGGCAAAATACCGCTTGCCCGTAAAGAGAAAATAACAGTATAAAGCCGGCGCGAAAAAGAGCAGCCAGGCAAGCGAAGGGAATATAAAAGCCAAGCCGGACAAAGCGGCGGATAAAATACAGATAAGATATTTTTTCAAAATTTATCACCTTTTCTGATTTTACCACAACATGACAGGATAATCAATAAAATACTTGATAAATTCTTTTATGTGTAGTATACTTAATTTATATAAATAACGGGACGTGGTTAAAATAGACTCTGTTTTGATTTTTTTATGTAAAATATTATCAAAGCTCTGCAAGGCTTTGGGCGGGGGAAGCAGCCTTCCGGGAAGGATACTTTTAAAGCTCCGCCCGGGGATACTTAAAAAGCTTTCATTGGGATATAAAGTAATAATGGTGACCGGGACAAACGGGAAAACAACCACCGCGTCGATGATAACGTCCGTGCTCTCCGCGGCGGGGAAAAGCGTTATAAACAACTCGTCCGGCGCGAATATGACGGACGGGATTGCATCGTGCTTTATTGAAAATTACAAAAAAGGCGGCTGGGCGGTAATCGAGTGCGACGAGGCATACACAAGGATAGTAACGCGCTACATAAAGCCCGAATATATGGTCGTCACCAATATATTCAGGGACCAGCTTGACAGATTCGGCGAAATTTACACAACGTGGGAGAAAATAAAGGAAGCGATTGATCTTTCGCCATCGACCGAGCTTGTATTAAATGCGGACGAGGCAATATTTGCCGAAACGGAATTTAAAAACAAGGTTCACTATTTCGGCTTTTCCGGCGGAGACGGGAAAATGAGCTCGAATGTGGACTCAGCGTTCTGCAAAAACTGCGGCGAAAGATTCAGATTTAACTTTATTACGTTTAAGAATCTCGGGGATTATTATTGCCCCAAGTGCGGTTTTTCGCGCCCGAAGGTTGAATTCACGCTTGATAATACGGAGTCTGTGACGGTTGACGGGTCCGAGGTTATAATCTGCGGGGAAAAGGTCAGCCTTTCGGTTTCCGGGGTGTATAATATGTATAACGCGCTTGCGGCGTTCTCGGTCTCTTCTCTTGCCGGGATTGATAAAAGAACCATTGCAAAGGGCATTGCGTCTCAGCAGAGCCGGTTCGGCAGAAATGAGATAATCGAAGTGTCGGGAACAAAAATGCAGCTTTCTTTGATTAAAAATCCGACCGGCTGCGACCAGTGCATCGACACGATAACGCTTTACGATAAGCCGTGCTCGCTTGTGATACTCTTAAACGATAACTGGGCGGACGGAACGGACGTTTCGTGGGTGTGGGACGCGCACTTTGAGAACCTTAAAAAGCTTAGTGCGGAGAAAATCATAATCGGCGGAACGCGGCGGTTTGACATGGCGGTCCGTCTTAAGACAGCCGGCTTTGACGAGAAAAAATTCATCATTGCCGATGATGACGGCGCCGTTATACATAATGTGTCCGAATGTGATGAGCGCGTGTTTGCGCTCGCGACCTATACGGCGATGACCGGATTAAGGAAAACAATGTATAAAAAGGGCATTGTTAAAAAGATGTGGAAGTAGGAAAAGGATATGGAGCTTGAAATAGTACACCTTTATCATGATCTTTTAAATACTTACGGGGACGACGGGAACATTAAGATTATAAAGCGCCGCGCCGAAAAACGCGGAATTTGCGTCAACATAAAAAATGTCACGGTCGGGGACAGAGTAGGTAAGTGCGATATAATGTTTTTGGGCGGAGGGCAGGACTTTGAACAGACCATCGCCTCGGAGGACCTTTTAAAAAACAGGCGTGCATTTATAAAAGACTACGTTGAAGATTCTGGGGTTTTATTAGCCATATGCGGGGGCTATCAACTTATGGGAGAATACTATGTCGCGGCGGATAAAACCAAAATGGAGGGAATGAATATTCTGCCGATCAAGACCGAAGCCGGAAACCGAAGGATAATCGGCAATCTGATACTTGAAAATGAGTTTGAGACTCTGGTGGGGTTTGAAAATCACTCCGGAAGAACGTTTATCGGCGGCTTAAAGCCGCTCGGAAAAGTGCTTTTCGGCGGCGGGAACAACGGGACGGATAAAACCGAAGGTGCGGTTTATAAAAACACGGTGTGCACCTATATGCACGGTCCGTTCCTTTCAAAAAATCCCTATATCTGCGACGATATCATAAGGCGCGCGCTGACGAAAAAATACGGCTCAGCTGTTTTGGAGCCGATTGACGACCGCTATGAAAAAGCGGCGAAGGACGTTATGATTAAGAGACTGCTGAAATAACGCGCCTTAGTATGATTTTGAGCGACGCATAGACGGGGACGCCCAATATTACGCCGGGAAGACCGAAAAAACCGGCACCGAGATAGAGTGATAAAAATGCCGCGGCGGGAGAAATCTCCACGCTGTCGGCTTTTATTTTGGGCGAAAGGATAGAATTGTCGAGCACCTGTGTTAAAATCATTATTCCGGACGCCCAGAGCGCACATGCCGGAGATTTTAAATACGCCGCGGCGATAACGGGAACCGCCCCGATGAAGGGACCGGCGGTCGGAATCAGGCAGAAAATGCCGTATAACACCGCTAAAATAAGCGAAAAGCGGACGTTTAAGATTCTTAAGGTCACGTATGTCAGCACGGTTAAAATAACGGAGACGAGCATCTGACCGCGAAAGAACCCCGAGAACGCCTCGTCAATCTCACGCAGTGCTGGAATAATGCGCGGAACCATTTTTTCCGGAATGAGCGAGGCAAAACCCTCGTCGATAGCTTCGGAATCCATCAGGAAAAAGCAGGAGAGCACGACCGCGACGGCTGATTTTGACAAAAACGAAAATATATTTTTTAAAAATTGGCTCACCGAGTCCGCCTTTTTGGATATGAAGGACAAAATATCCTTTTCGCTTATGAATGAGATTGAGCCAGAGAGGGAGGAAACGTAATCGTAAAGCTCCGTCAGAGCGGAATAGACTGTGGGCAGGATGAAGGCGACCAATAGCGCAATAAGCGAAAATACCAGAAGATAAAAAAGGACGGCGGAAACGCTTTTGGGAAGCTTTTTTGAGAAAAACGCGACAAAAGGGCGCGCAAAATAGGAAAGCACCGCCGCACCGATGACCGGGGACAAGACCTCTTTTATCTTCGCACCGAAATAAATGAAGAGCAAAATTATTAAAATTAAAAAAATATGGCTTTTTTTCACAGTTATTCCCCCAATTATGTAGGCGGCTTATAAGCCGCTAAAACATGTCGATAAAATTGTCTATCGTTGTTCCTATGGTTTTGAAAATGTGACTGCTTTTTTTCTGCATTATTTTCTTTTCCTTGTCGTTTATCGGGTCGAGTATCGCGCCGATCGCCATTCCGATTGCGGCGCCCGTTGCCATCCCGGCTGTAAAATTAATTGCTTTTGACATATAAATGCACCCCTTTTATTGTTTTTTTAACGGTAGCGAGAACATGCGGCGGCTTTTTGATATAAGTGCGGGATTTTTTGCCCTTAAAACGCCGTTTTCGGTTTTATAGGAATCCGCTCTTAATATTTTTCTGCCGTTTAAAAGGTCGTCCGCTATTCCTCTGCCCATCAATAACTCCGTCAGGGTTCCGTGCTCCATATCGAAAAAGCCGTCCTTGACCGTTCCGATATAAAGATTATTGTCAAACGATGAAGCCTTAAGCCCGATAAGCTTTTTAAAGCTCAATATTCCTGGCTCTTTGGGCTCTCTTAAAAATTTTATTCCGGGACCCCTGACGGAAACTTCATTTGTACCCGTATATAAAATGTCCCCCTTTTTAAAAAGCCTGTTCTGATAAATAAGACTGCGGTTTTTTGCAACTATTCCGATAATCTCGGTGGAATTTTCTTTGATATACACATCAGATACAATGCCGATCTTTCTGCCGGAGGGATATTCGGTGACGGGTGTGTTTAAAATAGTGTAATAATTCAAAACTTATCAGCCGTCCTTTTTGCTCCGGTGGGAAGCATAGTTATTATAGGCTTAATATAAAAAGAGTATACAAGGCAATATGTAGGCGGATAAAGCTCCGCCTTAAAGCTCCATCTGCCGCGCCAAAAATCCCGCAGCAGCGCCGGCAAGCTTTTCGTCGACCTCGCCGACGGAGTTTTCGGTATCGGAAATGAGCACCACCGAGCCGATGGAATCTCCCTCCGATATGATGGGCATAATAACCCCGGCACGGTATTTTTCGATTCCGTCCGCTATCTCGGGTCTGTCGTCGCCGGGGTGATGAACAAAGTTTATCCTGTCGGATATGATCTGTTCAAGCTCGCGGCTGACTCTTTTTTCAAAAAGCTCTTTTTTGGGAGCGCCGTAAACGGCAACGATATTGTCCTTGTCCGTAATGCACACAGGTTTTCCGGCAGTTTTGGAAAGGGTCTCGGCATATCCCGCGGCAAAATCGCCGAGCTCTCCTATGGGCGAGTATTTTTTAAATATAACCTCGCCCGATGAATTTGTATATATTTCAAGAGGGTCGCCTTCGCGGATCTTTAAGGTGCGGCGGATCTCTTTGGGAATAACAACCCGTCCCAGATCATCGATTCTTCTGACAATTCCGGTTGCTTTCATAAATAAAAATCTCCTTTATGCTGATTTATACTATTATTTTTTACAATGCGCCGTTTATTATACTTAATTTGAAAATATTGTGAATGGCAATTTATTGCAGAAAAAAGTTGTATAAATGTGTAGATTTTTTAAAAGAAAAGTGATATAATGAAAAAAGCAGATAAAAAGGAGATTTTTTGATGAATGAAAAAGAATTAAAGGAAATAAGAAGGCGTTTTCGCCCCGATAAATGCAATATCAGAAACATAAGAGGGTGCTTTGTTAACGATAAGGGCGAGATAGTGACGGAGTTTGACCAGTCGCTTGCCGTGACGAGCAATGATGAAACGGAGAGAATTTTGGGGATAATGAAAAAGGCTCTTTCCGGACGGCTTAAAAAGAACCTTATAGATATAAACTTTACGATAGCGCAGGTAGAGGAAAGCGAGGAGCACTCTCTTTTGATGAGAATGAAAAAATCGGAGCTTTCGGACGATGAGGCGGTGAAAGCGTTTTTCAAAAAAACGGCGGACAGTGTGTCGCTCGGAGAAAATTACGTTATCTTACTGGCGTGCGATAAATACGACGTGTTTTCCTACTCGTCGGATTCCGAGCGGGAGGAGGATTCGAGCGAGGTTTATACTTACATAGTCGCCGCTGTTTGCCCGGTTAAAAGAACAAAGGGAGCGCTGTCGTTCCATGCTTATGACAATTCATTTAAGTGCCTGGCGGGCGACACCGTTATTTCCGCGCCGGAGATAGGTTTTCTTTTCCCGGCGTTTGACGACCGCGCGTCCAACATCTACAGTGCGCTTTACTACACGAAAAACACCTCCGAAAATCAGGAAGCGTTCATTGAAAGCGTGTTCAATTCTCCGCTCCCGATGCCGGCTGCGGTGCAAAAGGAAAGCTTTTCGGAGTGCCTCACAGAATCCTTCGGCGACAAGCTTGATTTTGAGGTCGTGAAGGCGGTAAACGAGCGTATAGCCGATATTATAGAGGATCACAAAAATTCAAAGGATGATGAGCCGCTACTTTTCACAAAGAGCGCCGTTCAGGGGGTTTTGACCTCGTGCGGGGCAGATGATGAGACCGTCGGCGCTTTCGGAGAGAAATATGAGGAAAGCTTCGGCAAAAATTCCGAGATAAGCCCGGAAAATATTATTGAGACCAAAAAGTTCGAGCTTAAAACGCCGGACGTTTCGGTGAAAGTAAATCCCGACAGGCGCGATCTTGTTTCTGTCGAAATAATAAACGGAACAAAGTACATCATGATACGTGCCGATGAGAATGTTGAAGTCAACGGAATGGATATTAAGATAAAATAATAAGGGAAGGGATATTTTTTGCACATCCTTTTGCATATAATTACGATAACGCGCCACCGCCATGAAGTAATCAAAAACTGCTTTAAGGCGGGAATAGGGTTACAGGGGATTTTTCATGACCTTTCAAAATACTCACCGGCGGAGCTTATTCCATCGGTAAAGCTTTATCAGGGGACGAGAAGCCCGAACGAGCGCGCGAGGGAGCTTTACGGCTATTCCTCCGCATGGCTGCACCATAAAGGGCGGAACAAGCACCATTTCGAATACTGGAGCGACATTAACATGGAAACGAAGCATTATGAGCCGGTCAAAATGCCGGAGCGGTATCTTAAAGAAATGGTGTGCGACAGAATCGCCGCGTCAAAAATATATAAAAAAGAGAGCTATACCGATTCATCGGCGTTTGAATATCTTTTAAAGAGCACCGATAAAGACGCTATGCATAAGGATACATATGACGCACTTTTCTTTTTGCTTAACATGCTTTCGGAAAAGGGCGAGGACGAGCTTTTTTGCTATATGAGAAACAATAATCTGTACGGAGGGGAAAGATGACTAAGATTATAAACGCCGGCGGAGTTTTAATCGGCGGCGGAAATAAAATAAGCGTTCAGTCAATGACAAATACCGACACGGCGGACGCTTCGGCGACGCTTTCGCAGATTGACCGCCTTTATAAGGCAGGGTGCGACATCGTGAGGGTGACCGTGCCGAACGAAAATGCGGCGCGGGCGCTTTATAAGATTGCCGACCTTTCGCCGATTCCCGTGGTCGCGGATATTCATTTTGATTATAAGCTGGCGCTTTTGAGCATTGACGCGGGAGTCAGCAAGGTCAGAATAAATCCCGGGAACATCGGCTCGGCTGAAAAGGTGAAAAAGGTTGCCGAGGCGGCAAAGGCAAAAAAGGTGCCTATAAGAATAGGGGTCAACTCCGGTTCGATAGAAAAGGAATTCGGATCGGTTACGCCCGAAAACATGGTGAAAAGCGCAAAAAAGCACATAAAGATGCTGGAGGACTGCTCGTTTTACGATATCGCCGTGTCGCTTAAGGCTTCATCTGTCAGGACAACGGTAGAAGCATACCGCTTAGCTTCAAAAAGCTTTGACTATCCGCTCCATCTGGGTGTGACGGAGGCAGGAACGAAATACGGAGGAATCATCCGCTCATCAGTCGGAATCGGTTCGCTTTTGCTTGACTCAATAGGCGATACAATAAGGGTTTCTCTCACCGCAGACCCGGTCGAGGAGGTAAGGGCGGGGATAGAGCTTCTGCGTTCGCTGGACTTAAGAAAGGGACCGCGCCTTATATCCTGCCCGACCTGCGGGAGAACGAAGATTGACCTTATAAAAATTGCCGGAGAGGTTGACGAAAGACTTTCTTCACTGGATAAGGATATTACGGTCGCGGTAATGGGATGCGCGGTGAACGGTCCCGGAGAGGCAAAAAATGCCGATATCGGCATTGCCGGAGGCGACGGTGAGGCGCTTCTATTCAAGAAAGGGAAAATTATAAGAAAGCTTGGCGAGGAAACGATAGTTGACGAGCTTTTTAAGGAAATAGAAAGGCTTTAGACAATGAAAGCATTAAACAAGGTTTTTTCGGGCGCGGCGATTCCGCCGGCGTTTGACGGCGCGGAAATTTTGGACGCTGAGATAAATAAAAAAGCAAGAACGCTGAACGTTTTGCTCTCGCTGCCGAAGGTTGTCGGAAGCGGCGATATACATAAGCTTAAAATTGCCTTAACGGAATTTTACAATCTTAATAAATGCACGTTTTCGTTCAATTTCTCAAATGCCGAGGAAACGGAGGAATTTTTCTCATCATATTACGAACATCTTTTGTGTGTTTTGGGCGAGAATGAGCCGATATATAAATACATGCTCATGGGAAGCCGCATGAAGCTTTCGGGCGATGTTTTAACCGTTACCGCGGTTCACGGCGGAGTCGATATGCTTAAGGACAAAAAGTGCGCCGAGCTGATACATAAAATCATTCTTGACGAGACCGGGATATCGCTCGAGGTGGAGTTTTCCGATGAAAAGGAAGAGGTTAAAATGCCTGTCCTTGAAGCGGTAACGGTTACCGAGAAAAAAGCGGAAAAGGAAACGAAGAAAACAGTTATAAAAACCGGGAACGGAAAGCTCATATTGGGAAAGCCCATAAAGGGCGAAATAATGAAGATTGCCGATATCACGGAGGAAACGGACAGGCTCATCATAAAGGGCGATGTTTTCGGAATCGACACAAAGGAAATTCGCAGCAAAAAGGTTATCGTCAAGTTTATACTGACGGACGGGACAAGCTCCATAGGCTGCAAATTCTTCACGACAAGCGAGGCATTAAATGAGGTTATGGCGTCGCTTAAGGACGCGACCGTATGCGTTCAGGGCGAAATAAGAAACGATCCTTTCGAGAAGGAGGAGACGGTTTCGGTCCGCAGCATCGAGAAAGCCGAAAAAAAAGTAAAGACGGACGACGAGCCGGTAAAGCGCGTCGAGCTTCACTGTCATACGCAGATGTCGGCGATGGACGCAGTGTGCTCCGCAGCCTCGGTCGTAAAGAGGGCGATATCCTGGGGAATGAAGGCGGTCGCAATAACCGACCACGGTGTTGTTCAGGCATATCCTGAGGCGCTCAAAGCAAAGGGCGACAACCCGATAAAGATAATCTACGGCGTGGAGGGCTACCTTGTGCCGGACACCATCGGCGCGGTAACTAACCATAAGCCGTACAGCATCAATTCCGAGGCAGTCATTTTTGATATCGAAACGACCGGACTTGATAAAAATAACGACGCGATAACAGAGATCGGCGCCGTTAAAGTGAAGGACGGTAAGATTACCGACAGATTTTCGACGTTTGTCGACCCCAAAAGGCATATCCCGGAGAAGATAACTGAGCTCACCGGCATAACGGACGAAATGGTGGCGGGTGCGCCGGATGAAAAGACCGCGGTCGGGGATTTTCTTTCCTTTTGCGGCGGTGCGCCGGTTGTCGCGCATAACGCGAAATTTGACACGGGATTTATAAAAAATGCGGCTAAGCGGTCAGGGCTCATATTTGACAACACCATAATCTGCACGCTGATACTGTCGCAGGCGCTGCTTCCGGAGCTTAAAAAGCACAAGCTCAATATAATAGCGGACTATTTAAATATCGAAAACCCGAACCATCACCGCGCGGTGAATGACGCGGAGGTCACCGCCGGAATATGGTTTGATTTCGTGCGCAGAATGAAGGCTTTGGATATCCGCGATGTGTCCGACATTAACAAAAAGCTCGGCGATAAAATTGACGTGAGAAAAACAAAAAACTGCTACCACGTCATAATCCTTATAAAGGAGCAGCAGGGCATAAAAAATCTTTATAAGATAATTTCCGAGTCGCATTTAAATTACCTCGGCAGAACGCCGAGGATTCCCAAGAGCCTTCTTGAGAAGTACAGAGTCGGGCTTATAGTCGGCTCCGCGTGCGAGGCGGGAGAGCTTTACAGGGCAATGGTGGCGGACAAGAACGAATCGGAGATTGAGGCGATCGCCTCGTTTTACGATTATCTTGAGATTCAGCCGCTTAAGAACAACGCGTTTATGATCCGCGAGGGAATCGTCCGTTCCGAGGCGGAGCTTATCGACTATAACAAGCGGATATTAGCGCTCGGCGACAAGCTCGGTAAATTAACGGTTGCCACGTGCGATGCGCACTTTTTAGACCCGGAGGACGAGGTTTACAGGCGCATATTGATGGACTCCAAGGGCTTTTCGGACGCGGACAATCAGCCGCCATTATACTTCAGAAACACGCGCGAGATGTTGGACGAGTTTTACTATCTCGGCGACAGGGCGTATGAAGTGGTTGTCGAAAACACAAATAAAATTGCCGATATGATTGACGACCTTATCCCGATAAAGTCCGGAAGCTATCCGCCGACCATCGAGAACAGTGCCGAGGATTTAAAAAGGCTCTGCTACGAAAAGGCGTACAGGCTCTACGGCGATCCTTTGCCCGACTTTGTATTAGACAGGCTTAAACGCGAGCTTGACCCAATTATTGCTCACGGCTACGACGTTATGTATATGATCGCGCAAAAGCTTGTTAAAAAGTCGAACGATGACGGGTATATAGTAGGCTCCAGAGGTTCGGTCGGCTCATCCTTTGTCGCGTTCTTATCGGGGATAACGGAAATAAATTCGCTTCCGGCGCACTACCTTTGCGCGAAATGCAAATATCTTGAATTTCCCAAGGTTTCGCCCGGTCTTTCCGGGTGTGACATGCCTGATAAAATATGCCCGAAATGCGGCACTGAACTAAATAAAGAGGGGCACGACATTCCGTTTGAAACGTTCCTGGGCTTTAACGCGGACAAGGTGCCGGATATCGACCTTAACTTTTCCGGCGATTACCAGACCAAGGCGCATAAGTATACCGAGGTTATTTTCGGGCGGGGCTATGTTTTCAAGGCGGGAACCATCGGCACCGTTGCCGAAAAAACGGCGTACGGCTACGTTAAAAAGTATTTTGAAAAGCGCGGCATAAGAGTGCGCGACGCGGAGGTTGAACGCCTGAAATTCGGGTGCACCGGCGTTAAGAGGACGACGGGGCAGCATCCCGGCGGCGTTATCGTCTGCCCGAAGGACAGGGATATTCACGATTTCACACCCGTTCAGCACCCGGCGGACGATCCGGACAGTGACGTTACAACGACGCATTTTGACTATCATTCGATTCATGACAACCTCTTAAAGCTCGATATACTGGGCCACGACGATCCGACGGTTATAAGGATGCTTGAGGACCTGACAGGCACAAAGGTTCAGGATATTAAGTTGGACGATAAGGAGACAATGAGCCTCTTTTCATCGACCGAGGCGCTCGGCGTTGCTCCGGAAAAGATCGATTCGACGGTCGGAACCTACGGAATACCTGAATTCGGAACGAGAATAGTAAGAAACATGCTTGTCGAAACGAAGCCGAAAACATTTTCGGAGCTCGTCCGAATCAGCGGACTTTCGCACGGAACGGACGTTTGGTTCGGCAACGCGCAGGATCTTGTAAATTCCAAGACCTGTGACTTAAACAGCTGTATCTGTACGCGTGACGATATCATGGCGTACCTGATATCCAAAGGCATCGAAAGCGGAGCGGCATTTAAGATAATGGAGTCTGTCAGAAAGGGAAAGGGGCTTCCGAATCCCGAGTGGCAAGCTATGATGCGCGAGCACAATGTTCCCGAGTGGTATATTGAATCGTGCCTCAAGATCAAGTACATGTTCCCGAAGGCGCATGCCGCGGCGTATGTAACCAACGCCTTCCGTATCGCCTGGTACAAGGTGCACAGACCCGTCGAATTCTACATTGCGTATTTTTCCGTGCGCGCAGATGAGTTTGATTATGATATGATGACCAAAGGCTATGACTACACCAACGACAAAATAAAGGAATTTGAAAAAATGGGGAAGGGAATAAGTGCGAGAGAAAAAAACCTTCAGACCATTCTTGAAATGTGCCGCGAGATGTATGCCCGCGGAATCAATTTCGAACCCGTGGATCTTTATAAGTCGCACCCCACAAAGTTTTTAAAGGCTGAGAACGGAAACATCATTCCGCCGCTCGGCTCGATTGCAAATCTCGGTGCGGTGGCGGCAAAGCAGATCGCGGAAGCAAGGGAGAGCGGAGAAGAATTTTTCTCTGTCGAGGACATAAGGCAGCGCGCAAAGGTCGGCAAGAGCGTGACGGATCTTTTGGCAGCGGCGGGATGCTTAAAAGGTATCCCCGAGAGCAGCCAGATGACGTTTTTCGATTAAAGAAAAAAGGGCATATCGCAGAAAGCGATATGCCCTTTATAATAAATTACTTTTCAACTATGCGGTCCATCCCGCCCATATAAGGTCTTAATGCCTCGGGAATCTTAACACTGTAGTGCTCACCGTCAAACTCAAGGTTATTTTCGAGGAACGCTATTAACATTCTCGGAGGAGCGACAACGGTGTTATTAAGAGTGTGCGCAAGATATTTTTTCCCGTCATCTGACTTTATCCTGATACCGAGACGGCGAGCCTGCGCGTCACCTAAGTTAGAGCAGGAGCAAACCTCAAAATACTTCTGCTGCTTGGGCGACCAAGCCTCAACATCGTATGATTTAACCTTAAGATCCGCAAGGTCACCGGTGCAGCACTCAAGCGTTCTCACCGGGATATCCATGGAGCGGAAAAGCTCAACCGAATAGCTCCACATCTTGTTAAACCAGTCCATGCTCTCTTCGGGCTTGCAGATAACAATCATTTCCTGCTTTTCAAACTGATGGATTCTGTAAATTCCGCGCTCCTCAATGCCGTGTGCGCCCTTTTCCTTACGGAAGCAGGGAGAATAGCTTGTGAGCGTTAAGGGAAGGGAGGACTCGGGAGTTATGGAGTCAATGAACTTACCGATCATGGAGTGCTCGCTCGTTCCGATAAGATAAAGGTCCTCGCCCTCGATCTTATACATCATCGCGTCCATTTCCTCAAAGCTCATAACGCCTGTTACAACGTTGCTTCTTATCATATAAGGCGGGATGCAGTAGGTGAATCCCTTATTTATCATAAAGTCTCTTGCATAGGCAAGAACCGCACTGTGAAGGCGCGCAATATCGCCCATAAGGTAGTAAAAGCCTTCGCCGGCAACCTTGCCCGCAGCTTCCTTGTCGATTCCGTTGAACTTCGCCATGATATCGGTATGATAGGGGATATCGAATTCCGGCTGAGTCTTCTCGCCGAACTCTTCAACCTCAACATTCTCCGAATCGTCCCGACCCACGGGAACGGAGGGATCGACGATGTTGGGAATCTTCATCATGATTTCTTTAAGCTTTGCTTCAAGCAAGGTCTCCTTTTCTTCAAGAGCCTTTAACTCTTCAGCCTGGACATTGACCTCGGCTTTGATTTTTTCAGCCTCGTCCTTCTTGCCCTGACCCATTAAAACGCCGATTTTTTTGCTTATCGCGTTTCTGTTGGAGCGAAGGTCGGACGCTCTTAAGTTAGCCGCCTTTTTCTCATCATAAATCGAGATAGCCTCGTCAACAAGCGGAAGCTTGGAGTCCTTAAACTTCTTTTTTATGTTTTCCTTGACAAGCTCGGGATTTTCTTTGACAAATTTAATGTCTAACATATGTATTCCTCTCTTTTTAAAATGTTCTTTTAATAGTTTAACTCAAAAAATGCGAAATGTCAACATTTTGCGGCTGAAAACTTCAATTCGGTTGACAAGGCGGCATTTTTTTTATATAATTTAATTAAAAGGGGCGGTTTACGGTGAAAATGCTTGGCACAAAATTTGACCTGATTAAAAAGAATTTAAAAGGACAGGGAGCTAAAATATTTGTTTTATCGCTCCTTTCTTCAGTTGTGTCCCTTTTGTGCATTGCAAGGGCAAGGTGCTATCAGGTAATTATTGATGCGGTGGGGGACGGCTCCGGTCGGAACGCGATCGCTTTATATTCTCTGGCTTTCGTTCTGCTCGTGCTCTTTACTATCATTTTGTATCAGGTGTACATGTATTTAAGAGAGCGGACCGTGACGGGGCTTTACAACGCCATAAGGCAAAGGATAATGGGCGGCGCCGCACACGCGGACTACGGCGTGGTATCCGGCTTTCACACGGGCGATATATTAAACAGAATGTTTTCCGACGCAAAAATAGTATCGGACAGTACGGCGGACATTATTCCGTCCTTTTTGGAGCTTACCGTAACGCTTATAGGATCGGCGGTTTTTCTCTTTTTTATAAGCAGACCGTTCTGCCTTATTTTAGTGGCGTCGGGCGCAGCAATGTCGGCTGTCGCGGTGCTTTTGCGCAAAGTGATGAAAAAGCTTCATAAGGAGGTTCAGGAGTCGGAGGGCGAGGTGCGCTCGCTCTTTCAGGAGGAGCTTTCCGGTCTTTTGATGATTAAAGTGTTCGGCGCGGAGGAGCGCTCGCTTTCTGCGATAGACAAAAAGCAGAATAACTATCTTAAAAAGAACATGAAAAAACAGGCGGTATCCTGCGTGATGAATTTAGGTTATCTTGCGGCGTGCAACGCAATACTTTTATTCACGTTTTTTTACGCGGTATACGGAGTTAAAGAGGGCTTTTTAACATACGGAACGCTTACCGCCATGATGCAGCTTGCAAATAACATTCAGGGGTCGGTCACAGGGCTCGGCTCTCTGCTTCCGAGGATATACTCAGCCGCCGCGTCGACCGAGAGAATCGCCGAAATAGCTAATCTTCCGGAGGAAAAAGAGGAAAAGACCCGCCTTTCGGGCGTGAAAAAGATAAGCTTTGACAACGTTTCCTTCTCCTACGGCAGAAACGATGTGCTTAAAAATATAAGCTTTTCGCTTTCCGAGGGCGAAACGGTCGCGATACAGGGCGCCTCCGGAATCGGGAAAAGCACACTGCTTTTATTGCTTTTGGGAATATATAAGTGCGACAACGGGGAAATTATCATTTCGGACGGGGAAAAAGAGGAAAAAGCAGGAAAGGGAACGAGAAAGTTTTTCGCTTTCACGCCCCAGGGAAACGGGCTTTTCTCCGGAACTATCAGAGACAACATTATTTTTGCCCGTGAAAACGCAAGCGATGCGGAAATTGAAAACGCGCTTAAGATTTCGTGCGCCGACGGGTTCATAAAAGAATTTCCGGAAGGGATAAACACCGTCATCGGCGAAAACGGAACGGGACTTTCCGAAGGTCAGCAGCAAAGGATTGCCATCGCGCGTGCGCTTTTGTCAAACGCCGATGTGCTCCTTTTTGACGAGGCGACCAGCGCGCTTGACGAGGCAACCGAGAGAGCACTTATCGAAAATCTGTGCGCGGTAAAAAAGACCGCTATACTCATTACACACAGAAAATCGCCGCTTTCCATCGCGTCGTCCTCATACATAATCAAGGAAAACGGCATCGAAAAGGTAAAATAGCTATGGAATATTTTGACGAGCTTAACGAAAACGGCGAAAAGACAGGCAGAAGGGTGGAAAGGACCTTTGCGCATGAAAACGGAATCCTTCACGCCACGAGCCAGATTTATATTTACAGGTATCATAAAGGGAGACTTGAGATTCTTTTGCAGAAACGAAGCCGAAATAAGGACAGTTACCCCGGAAAGCTTGACATTTCGTGCGCCGGGCATGTTCCGTCCGGATTGGATTATGACGAAAACGCCTTAAAGGAGCTTTCCGAAGAGCTCGGTATAAAGGCGGATATTTCGTCGCTTAAAAGAATCGGTGTATTCAGGACGAGCAAAAAAGCCGAATTTTACGGAAAGCCCTTTCATGATGAGCAGCTTTCAGCGGTCTATATATATGAACTGTATGTTGAAAGCGCTGACATAAAATATCAGAAGGAGGAGATAGAAAACGTCCTCTGGATGGGGGCGGACGAGATATTAAAGCGGCTCTTGTCGGGAGATACCGCCTTCTGCCTTAATCCGGAGCGGTTTAAAACTGTTCTTGACGCGATATATCACAACATAAAGGTTTTGTATTCGGACGGTTATATGGCGGTCGCCTTAAAGCCCCCGTCCGTTCCCTCACAGGGAGATGAGAGCGGGAGCAAGGACATGCTCAAAATACTTAAAGATAACTTCGGCGGCGAATTTTATCCGGTGCAGAGACTTGACAGAAACACCGGCGGAGTTATGGTTTTTGCCAAAAGCAGCGCCGCGGCGGCAAAGCTTTCGGCACTGATAAATGACAAGGAGCATTTCATAAAGGAATACCTTGCCGTGACAGAGGGTGAAGCGCCCGCAAGCGGAGAATTAAGCGACCTTTTGGTAAAAAGCGGCGGCAAGGCATTTATAGCGAAGAAAGAACGAAAGGGCGTTAAAAAAGCGGAGCTTTCGTTTTATAAAATCGCTGAAAAGAAAACGGAAAAGGGAGTATATTCGCTCATTTCAGTCCGCTTAAAAACGGGACGGTTTCATCAGATAAGGGCACAGTTTGCCTCGCGCCGGCTGCCGCTTGCGGGCGACGGGAAGTACGGCGGGAGAGACAATAAGTGCACATATGCGCTTTTTGCCAAACGAATTGCCTTTTTGCATCCTTATACCGGAGAGAAGATGGATTTTTCGGAGAATCCGCCGAATGACTATCCATGGAGCTTATTTAATGAATATTTAAAATAAATAAAGAGCGTGTCAATAAGATGCGCTCTTTATCATTTTAATAAAGTATTCGTGAACCGTCAAATCATCCGTAAGCTCCGGATGAAATGCTGTCACAAGCTGGTTTTTCTCCCGTGCGGCGACAATTTTTCCGTCAACCGCTGAAAGAATTGAAACATCAGCTCCCGCGTCCTTTATATAAGGAGCTCTGATAAATGTCATGGGAATGTCCTTTTTGTCAAACTCCGACACGGTGTGGAAGCTTCCGAGCTGGCGCCCGTACGCGTTTCGGACGGCGGTTATATCCATCGTGGCGATGTGCGTTCTGTTGTCATTTTCAATTCTTTTTGCAAGAAGTATAAGCCCGGCACAGGTTCCGAAAACGGGGAGCGAGCCTTCAATAAGGCTCTTAAGCTCATCTGCCATGCCGAGGTCCGTAAGAAGCTTTCCCTGAACGGTGCTTTCCCCGCCCGGGATTACGAGCCCGTCAAACGAAGAAAGAAGGTCGTACCTTTGGCGAATCTCAAAGCAATCCGCCCCGAGAGCGGAAAGCGACTTTTCGTGCTCCGCGAACGCTCCCTGTAAAGCAAGTACTCCGATTCGCATTATTTTCCTCTTTCCGCCATGAGAAGCTCAATTTCCTGTTCGTTGATTCCGACCATTGCCTCGCCGAGATCCTCGGAAAGCTCAGCAAGTATTTTGGGGTCGTTATAATTCGTGACAGCCTTGACGATTGCCGCAGCGCGCTTTTTCGGGTTGCCGGATTTAAATATACCGGAGCCGACGAAAACGCCCTCCGCGCCCAGCTGCATCATAAGCGCAGCGTCCGCGGGTGTTGCGACTCCGCCCGCAGCGAAGTTTACAACGGGGAGCTTGCCGTTTTTGTGAACATATAAAACAAGGTCGTAAGGAACCCTTAATTCCTTTGCCGCATCAAAAAGCTCATCCTCGCTCATCGAAGTGAGTCTTCTTATCTCAGACTGCATCATGCGCATGTGGCGAACCGCCTGCACAACGTCGCCTGTTCCGGGCTCGCCCTTGGTTCTTATCATCGAAGCGCCTTCGTTTATTCTTCTGAGCGCTTCGCCGAGATCTTTCGCTCCGCATACAAAGGGAACGCGGAACGCGGTCTTGTCAATGTGATATTTATCGTCGGCGGGAGAGAGAACCTCGCTCTCGTCAATATAGTCAATTTCGATAGCCTCCAAAATCTGCGCCTCCGCGAAATGACCGATACGGCACTTTGCCATGACAGGTATCGAAACGGCTTCTTGAATTCCCTTTATCATCTTGGGATCGCTCATACGCGAAACGCCGCCCGCGGCTCTGATGTCCGCCGGAATACGTTCAAGCGCCATAACCGCGCATGCGCCGGCTTCCTCAGCAATCTTTGCCTGCTCGGGAGTGGTGACATCCATGATAACGCCGCCCTTTAACATCTGGGCAAGATTTTTGTTAAGCTCGAATCTTTCGTTTTCCATAGTGATTACTCCTTGTGAAATATTATTTTTAAGCAAGTTAATATTTAAATTATTGTTCCGCCGCCGACAACCGTGTCGCCGTCATAAAACACGACCGCCTGACCCTTGGTTACGGCGCGCTGGGGCTCGTCAAACTCGACTTTTAACACCCCGTCCTTATCGGGTGATATTACGGCTCCGCTTTCGCCCTGACTGTAGCGGACCTTTGCCTTCACCCGCATCGGCTTATCAAGGCTTTCGACCGAGATAAGATTAATGTCCGACGCATATAAAACCTTAGAATAAAGATCCTTTTCGTCCCCCAGAATCACCGTGTTTTCCGAAGGGTTTATCGAGATTACGTAAAGCGAATGCTCGTAAGCGATTCCGAGCCCTCTGCGCTGCCCTACGGTATAGCGGATGATGCCCTTGTGCCTGCCTAAGACGTGCCCGTTTTTATCCAGAAAATCACCGGGCGGATAGGTCTTATTCATATATTCTTCAATGAAATCGGCATATTTTCCGTTCTGAACAAAACAAATGTCCTGACTGTCATGCTTTCGCGCATTTATGAATCCGCATTTTTCCGCAATCTTGCGAACCTCGCTTTTTTCAAGGTCGCCCAAAGGGAATAAGGTGTGCGAAAGCTGCTCCTGAGTGAGCGAATAAAGCACATAGCTCTGATCCTTGGTTATATCGGTTGCTTTTTTTAATAAAAATCTCCCTGTCTTACCGTCTTTTAAGACCTTTGCGTAATGCCCGGTCACAACAAAGTCTGCCTTAAGCTCCATCGCTCTTTGATAGAGCTTTTCGAATTTAAGATAGCGGTTGCAGTCAATGCAGGGATTCGGCGTTGCGCCGTGCTCGTATGAGTTAACAAATTTATCTATAACACATTCTGAAAACTTGTCCGTAAAATTAAAAACATAGTACGGCATGCCGAGCTTATACGCAACGCTTTTAGCGTCCTCCACGTCCGACAAAGAACAGCAGCTGTTCGGGCGTGCCTCGTCAGCGTAGCCGTTAAAAAGCTTCATCGTCGCGCCGACTGCGTCAAAGCCCATGTTTTTTATAAGATATGCCGCTACGGAGGAGTCAACTCCGCCGCTCATTGCAATCAATGCTTTTTTGTTTGTCATGGCACACCTCTTTCTTTCAATGCCTATATGTTTAGTATGTATTATACATTATTTGATATTTAATGTCAATAGTTTCTTAAATATATATTAAATATCTTAAATATTATTGATATTGTAAAAAAGGCGTAGTATAATAAAGCACGAAGCTTGATTTAAGGGAGTTATGACCGTATGCTTAAAAATTATTTAAGAGCCAGGGTCCTTTTTTTGGGGAGTGAGATACTTTCCTCGGTCAATATGGAAAAAGAACGCCTTTTTATGCAGCACGGAACGACCGATGTTCTGGCCCATTCTTTTAATGTCGCATGTATAAGCCTTTTTATCGCATATATTCTTAAATTAAAAATAAACGAACGCGCGCTGGTCCGCGGCGCACTTTTGCATGACTATTTTCTTTATGACTGGCACGAGAAAAAAACGTCCGGACTTCCGCACGGATTCACGCACCCTAAGACCGCTTTAGATAACGCCATGCGCGATTTTTCCGTAAGTCCCGTGGAACAGGATATAATAGTAAGGCACATGTTTCCTTTGACGATAGTTCCGCCGAAATACACCGAAAGCGCCGTTGTCTGCGTTGCGGATAAGATATGCGCGGTAACGGAGACCTTAAGGCTTAAACGCCTTATTATTGAAATGTATAAAAATAAATTAAGATAGCGTTATAAATGCTTTATCTTTCGCATATATTAGGTTAGAACATATGCGGGAGGTATTTAAATGGCAAATGAAAATAATAAAGTAAAACTTATGGGGCGCGTTGCCGAGGAACCTGTATTGAGCCACAGGGTGTACGGCGAGGGATTTTATAAGACGGTGATTGCCGTCGAGAGGTTATCCGGAGCGTGCGATATGGTCCCGGTCACGGTATCGGAAAGACTTTTGATGTCCTGCCCCGCCGTTGTCGGCGAAGATTACTTCGTTACCGGGCAGTTCAGATCGTATAACAACTATTCCGATACGGGGAGCAGATTGAAGCTTACCGTTTTTGCAAAGACCTTTTGCCCGGCATACGAGAGCGACGAGGATGAACCTAACGATATTTTTCTTGACGGTTATTTGTGCAAGGAGCCGGTATTTCGCTCGACCCCGTTCGGGAGAGAGATTGCCGATATGCTGCTTGCGGTAAACAGGTCCTACGGAAAAAGCGATTACATACCGGTAATAGCGTGGAGCAGAAATGCAAGGTTTTGCGCGTCACTTCCGGTGGGAACGCATATAAGGATTTACGGCCGTATCCAGTCGCGGGAATACCAGAAAAAAACGGAGGACGGAACCGTTATAAAGACCGCATACGAAATTTCTGCCTCCAAGCTTGAGCTTCCCGACGACGAGTACGGGGAAGAGATGATATAAAAAGAAAAACTTTCCCGGATTTTTATGCCCGGGAAAGTTTTTTTGCGGCTTGACAATGCGGACAAATTTTGGTAGAATATTCATTTATAAGTCAGAATTTTTACGAAAGGATAATAGAAAAATGCTAAAGCAGCTTGCAAAAAGTGTGAGAGAATACAAAAAACCGACGGTATATACGCTGATCTTTATTGTTTTTGAGGCGGTCATCGAAATATTTATACCGTTTATAACGGCAAACCTTGTTAATGACATCAAAGCGGGAACCGACATTTCCGAGGTCGCAAAGACCGGCACGTTTCTTATCGGTGCCGCTTTGGTTTCGCTTTTCTGCGGCGGAGCGGCGGGCTTTACATGCTCCTCCGCTTCAGCCGGGTTTGCGAAAAATTTAAGGCACGATATATTTAAAAAAGTGCAGAGCTATACGTTTGAAAATATCGACAAGTTTTCATCTTCGTCGCTGGTGACGAGAATAACGACGGACGTGTCGAACGTACAGCTTGCCTATATGATGATAATCAGAACGGCGGTAAGGTGCCCCTTGATGCTTGTCTTTGCGATAGTGATGGCATACATTATGGGAGGGGAGCTTGCCGGAACGTTTGTCGTGGTCGTTCCCGTTCTGGCACTGGGTCTTTATCTCGTCAGCAGAAAGGCGATGCCGGCATTTCGCAGCGTTTTCAGAAAGTACGACAGATTAAATGAGTCGATTGAGGAAAACGTCCGCGCGATGAGAGTTGTTAAAGGCTTTGCGCGCGAGGATTACGAGAAAAAGAAATTCAATGCCGCGGCAGAGGATATCTGCTCAGACTTTACAAGAGCGGAAAGAATCGTTGCCATAAACTCTCCGCTCATGCAGTTTTGCGTGTATTTCAACATGATATTCGTGCTGATCGTCGGCTCGAAGATGACCATAACGAGCCGCGGGACAAGCGTTGACGTGGGTCAGATATCGGCAATGCTCACTTATGGCATGCAGATTTTAATGTCTCTTATGATGCTGGCAATGATATATGTCATTATAACAATGTCCGCCGAATCGGCTAAGAGAATATGCGAGGTGCTGACTGAGGAGCCGGCGCTTAAAAATCCCAAAAATCCGGTCACGGAGGTTAAGGACGGATCGGTGGAATTTGACAATGTAAGCTTTAAGTATTCAAAAAGCGCAAAAAGATTTGCCCTTTCCGGGGTCGACCTTAAGATAGATTCCGGAATGACGGTCGGCATAATCGGAGGTACGGGATCGAGCAAATCGACGCTCGTTCAGCTTATTGCAAGGCTTTATGACGCAACGGAAGGAACGGTCAGAGTCGGCGGCGTCGATGTCACCGATTATGACCTTGAAACGCTCCGAAATTCTGTCGCGATCGTTCTTCAGAAGAATCTTTTGTTTTCAGGAACAATCAAGGATAACTTAAGATGGGGAAACGATAACGCAACCGATGAGGAAATGCTAGCGGCGTGCCGCCTTTCCCAGGCTGACGAATTTATCTCTTTGTTCCCCGACGGTTACGATACCATGATAGAGCAGGGCGGAACGAATGTGTCCGGCGGTCAGAAGCAGAGACTCTGCATAGCAAGAGCGCTTTTGAAGAAGCCGAAAATTATCATATTTGACGATTCGACAAGTGCGGTCGATACAAAGACCGACGCTCTTATAAGAGCGGGCATGAGACAGTTTATTCCCGAAACCACAAAGATAATCATAGCGCAGAGAATATCGTCCGTTATGGACTCCGACCTTATAGTGGTAATGGATAACGGAAAGATACAGGCGTCCGGCACGCACGAATATCTTCTTGCCAACAGTGAAATATATAAGGAAGTATATTCCGAGCAGACGAACGGGGGTGACGGAGATGAAGAGTAAAATGAACGGCGGAGTCTTTAAGAGAATTGTAAAAACGCTCTTTCGCTTTTACCCGGTATTGGTTCCTGCAACCGCGTTTTGCATTTTGTTTTCCTCGATAGTTTCAACCATCCCGTCTGTATTCGTTCAGAATGTCATTGCGGTTATACAAAGGTGGTTTGAATCAGGCGACTGGGATTCGGCGAAGGCGGAGATAATCCCGATGGTTGTAAAGCTTTTGATACTCTATGTTTTATCCGTTATTTCAATCGCGGTCTACACGCAGCTTATGGCTTATATCACTCAAGGGTTTTTGTCAAAGCTCAGATGCTCGATGTTTGACGGGATGCAGAATCTGCCGATAAAATATTTTGACACGCACAAGCACGGCGATATAATGAGCTATTACACAAACGATATTGATACGCTCCGCCAGCTTGTATCGCAGGCGCTCCCGGCGCTTTTGCAGTCCGGAACCATCGTTCTTGCGGTGCTTTTCATCATGCTTTATTACAGCGTTTGGATGACGCTTATAGTGCTTTTGGGCGTAACGGCGATGCTCTTTATTTCCAAGAAGATCGGCGGCGGCTCGGCAAAATACTTTGTCAGCCAGCAAAGGTCAATGGGTAAGGCGGAAGGCTATGTTCAGGAAATTATGAACGGGCAGAAGGTCGTTAAGGTGTTCTGCCACGAGAAGGACTGCGAAGAAGAATTTGAAAAAATCAATTCCGCGCTTTATTCGGACAGTTACAAGGCGCATGCCTACGCCAACAGTCTGGGTCCCATTATTATGAATATCGGAAATGTTCTTTATGTTATAATCGCCATGGCGGGCGGAATTTTCCTTTTATCCGGCGCAAAGAACCTTTCCGTATCGGGAATGGCGTTTTCAATAAGCATCCTGGTTCCGTTCCTTAATATGACAAAGCAGTTCGCGGGAAACATAAATCAGTTTTCCCAGCAGATAAACGCGATCGTTATGGGTAACGCCGGGGCGGAGAGAATATTTGCCCTTATGGACGAGAAGCCGGAGACCGATGACGGATATGTAACGCTTGTAAATGCGGCAAAGGATAAGTCAGGCAATATCACAGAGAGCGAAAAGAGAACCGGAAAATGGGCGTGGAAGCACCCCCATTCGGACGGAAGCATAACGTACACTCCCTTAAAAGGCGATGTCGTGCTTGAAAATGTGGATTTTGCCTACGAAGAGGGAAAAGAGATATTGCATGACGTTTCGGTTTACGCCGAGCCCGGACAGAAGGTTGCGTTTGTCGGCGCAACGGGTGCGGGAAAAACAACGATAACGAACCTTATCAACAGATTTTACGATATTGCTGACGGTAAGATACGCTATGACGGCATAAACGTCAACAAAATTAAAAAGCATGACTTAAGGCGGTCGCTCGGTCTGGTACTACAGGACACCAATCTTTTCACCGGCACGGTCATGGATAATATAAGATACGGAAAGCTTGACGCGACGGACTCGGAATGTAAAAACGCCGCCGTCTTAGCAGGGGCGGACGATTTCATTTCCCGTCTGCCGGACGGATACGACACATTTTTATCCAATAACGGCGCAAACCTTTCCCAGGGTCAGCGCCAGCTTATCGCGATAGCGAGAGCAGCGGTCGCGGATCCGCCCGTCATGATTTTGGACGAGGCGACAAGCTCCATAGATACAAGGACCGAGGCAATTGTTCAGCGCGGAATGGACAAGCTGATGGAGGGGAGGACGGTATTCGTTATAGCACACAGACTTTCTACAGTCAAAAATTCCGACGTTATCATGGTTCTTGACCACGGCAGAATAATTGAACGCGGAAGCCATGAAAAGCTGATAGAAGAAAAGGGCGTTTACTACCGGCTTTACACCGGAGCCTTTGAGCTTGAATAAAAATAATTTATGCCGCATACGTTTTCGGACAGTATGCGGCGTTTTATTGCCGTGCGAGCATTGACAAAACGGCTTCTTTGTGGCATAATATTATAAGAAAAAACTGAAATGAGGCTTTTATAATGATATATGACAGTATAAAAAAGCTCGTTACCTACGGGCTTGAAAAAGGACTTATAGAAAAAGAGGATGTAATTTATACCGAGAACAGGATTATTGACGTGCTCGGGCTTTCGGAATTCTCTGACAGCGGCAATGTTTTTTCCTGTGTGGATCTTGAAGAAACGCTTTCGGAGCTTTTGGATTATGCGGCTGAAGAAGGGATTATCGAAAACAGTCCGGCGTACCGCGACCTTTTTGATACAAAGCTTATGGGACTTTTGACGGAGAGACCCTCGTCGGTTATAAAAAAGTTCAATGCGCTTTACGAAAAAAGCCCCGAGGCGGCGACGGATTATTTTTATAAATTCAGCTGCGACACCGATTATATCAGGCGTTACAGAATAAAGAAGGACGTTAAATGGACCGTTCCGAGCGAATTCGGCAATATTGATATAACCATAAATCTTTCAAAACCGGAAAAAGACCCCAAGGCTATCGCCGCGGCGAAGGAGGCGAAGCAGAGCGGATACCCCAAGTGCAACCTCTGCCGCGAGAATGAGGGCTATGCGGGACGGGTTGATTCTCCGGCGAGAGAAAATCACAGAATCATACCGATTACCATAAATGACAGTCCGTGGTGCTTCCAGTACTCGCCCTATGTTTACTATAACGAGCACTGCATCGTATTTAACTCCGAGCACACGCCGATGCAGATCAATAAATACACCTTCAGAAAGCTTTTGGATTTTGTGACGCTGTTTCCGCATTATTTTGTCGGCTCGAACGCGGATCTTCCGATCGTCGGCGGTTCTATTTTAAGCCATGACCATTTCCAGGGCGGTCACTATGAGTTTGCAATGGCGAAGGCGCCGATAGAAAAAGAACTTGCTTTTCAGGACTTTTCGGATGTTGAGGCGGGCATCGTAAAATGGCCGCTTTCGACAATAAGGCTCCGTGCGAAGGATTCGGCAAGGCTTTGTGTTTTAGCGGAAAAGATTTTAGACGCTTGGCGTGCATATACGGATGAGGGCGCGTTCATTTTCGCCGAGACTGACGGCGAAAAGCACAACACAATAACCCCGATAGCCAGAAGAAGGGGAGAGCTTTTTGAGCTTGACCTTGTGTTAAGAAATAATATAACGACAAAGGAGCACCCCCTGGGAGTGTACCATCCCCATGCGGAGCTCCACCACATCAAAAAGGAAAACATCGGTCTTATCGAGGTAATGGGCCTTGCCGTTTTGCCAGCAAGGCTTAAAGAAGAAATGGCGGTTCTTGCGGATTTTATGGTGAATAAAAAGGACTTTTCGTCGGACGGGCGCACCGAAAAGCATGCGGCATGGGCAAAGGAGATTGCCGAAAAATATCCCGATATAAACAGGGATAACGTTCACGGTGTATTAGAATGCGAGATCGGAAAGGTATTTGTAAAGGTTTTGGAGGATGCCGGAGTCTATAAGTGCACACCTTCGGGCAGAGAGGCATTCATGCGCTTTATAAAAGCAATATAAGGAAAATGCATTCCGGATATCCGGAATGCATTTTAAAAAACGGGGGTACTATATGAAATTAATTCATACTGCGGATCTGCACCTTTTTTCTCCGTTGTCTGAAAACCTCGGAATTGAGAAGGCAAAACTGAGAAATTCCGAGGTTTTGGGCACGTTCGGAAGGATTGCGGATTACGCGAAGAAAAATGCGGTCGCCGCCATCTTGATATCGGGAGACCTCTTTGACGGGAAAAGCATCACCAAGGGGATGGCGGACGCGGTTTTCTCTGTTATTAAAAACGCGCCGGAAACAAGCTTTTATTACCTTCCGGGAAATCATGACGGTAAGATTGGGTCTTATGACTGCCCGGAAAACCTTAAGGTATTCGGTCCCGGCTTTGAGAAAGCGGAGTGTAAAGATGCCGTTATCGGCGGTCTCGGGGATGGCGGCAATGCCTCGGACATTGATTTTTCCTCCGATAAAACCAATATCTTAATGCTTCACGGCGACATATCAAACGGCATAAATCTTTCGCACTTTAAGGGCAAAAACATCGACTATATTGCGCTCGGACATATTCACAGCTTTTCATCGGGGAGCCTTGATATGAGAACGAAATACGCCTACTCCGGGTGCCCCGAGGGGCGCGGATATGACGAATGCGGGGAAAAGGGCTTTGTGCTCATTAACGCGGAAAACGGAAGGCTTGATTATGAATTTATCCCCTTCGCCAAAAGGAAGATAAAGGAGATAACCTTAGATGTTACGGGTCTTTCGGAAACGTTAGACGTGGCGGAAAAAGCTGACGGACTTTTATCTCAGGAAAGCCGCGGCGATATGATAAATCTTGTACTTACAGGCAAGCTTCAGCCCGATAATACCGTGAATACAGAAATAATCGCGGAAAGATACAGGGACAGATTTTTTGATTTTAAGGTTACGGTGAAAACCTCGCTCCTTTTTGACAAGGATGAATATATGTATGACGATACGCTGAAGGGCGAATTTATAAGGTGTGTCGCGTCAAATGAAAAATACACCGAAGAGGAAAAGCTTAAGATCATCGAGACGGGGTTAAAGGCGCTCACCGGGGAGGCTCTCATATGAGGATAAAGGAATGTTACATTGAAAATTTCGGAAAGCTTCATCAATATAAAAAGACTTTTTCCGATACTCTTGATGTCACCGTCTCCGATAACGGGTGGGGCAAAACCACATTCACGCTGTTTTTGAGGGCAATGCTTTTCGGCATGGAGTCAAAACGCGCGAAAAACAGTATACGCGAAAAATTCCGGCCGTGGCAGGGCGGCAAATACGGGGGATATATCGTTTTTGAGGCGAACGGTAAGAGCTACCGCGCCGAAAGGTATTTCAACGATACCGAAAGCAAGGACACTTTTACGCTCTACGACTGCGAAAACGGGATGATTTCGGACGATTATCCGGAAGATATCGGAGTAATGCTGCTTCATACGGACAGGGAAACCTTTGCAAAGACCGCGTACATTCCGCACGGCGGGGTGGAGGTCAGCTTTGAGAACGACGGCAAGATAATTTCAGCTCTTGAGAGCGGGGAAAGCTCCGGCGATAAGGATTATGACAGGGCGCACGCCGCGTTAATAAAAGCCGAAACATACTACGAAAAGCGCGGCGGAGGGAAAATAGCCGATACGGAAAAAGAAATTTTCCGCCTTAAAGAAAAGCTTTCCGAGGCAGAGAAAAGCGCATCAAGGAAAGAGGAGCTTGAAAAGAAATTAAACAAGCTTTTAGCAGAATCTGAAGATATCAAAGCAAAGATAAATGATGAAAACAAAAAGCAGGGCGCAAATATTATAAATGAGGATATCAGCCATTTCAGGCACAAAATAGCGCAAAATATATCAAAGCTTAAGTCCATCCCGACAAAGGAGGAGCTCATAACTCTTTCGGAGCTGACGGATAGCTTCAGAATGGCGCAAAGACTTGAGGACGAAAAGGAAAGCGCTTATGTTTCGCCCGAGGATAAGGAAAAGATAGCCAAGTTTTTAAAAAGGGACGGCGAAGCAAAAAACGGAAAATACAGATACTTTTCTGTCATTTTGCTTATAATTTCTCTGCTTTTCTTTGCGGCGGCGTTTATTAAGAGCATATATCCGCTTGCCGTTTTGGGGGCACTTTTGCTCCTTGCTGCGATGTATTTTATTCTGGATATTCCTTATAAGAACCAAAGGAAAAGTCTGGAGCGTGAGGCGGATATCCTGTCACAGGAGATAACCGGCAGGAGCGGAGATACAGGCTTGCTCAGGGAGCTCTATCATAGCGCAGATAAAAGAAAAACAGAGTTAAAGCTGAGAGCCGATGAGGCATACAGGGCACTTTCTGAATTTGCCGCACGTTTTTCTGATGCCGACCCGTGTGAGGCATACGTGTTTCTTAACAAAACACTTAATGAGATCGAGTCTTGCAAGGAAAATATAGCGCGCTATGAAAAACGGCTCTCAGAGCTCGGGATTGATGTGGTTTATTCACCGGAAAAAACCGCATTACTCGGGGAGAGGGAGCGCGCTTTGGCAGATGAAATACTCGCGCTGCAAAGAGAGCTCATTTCAATTGAGGAGAAAAACTTAAATATTTCAGAGCTTAGATACGAATATGAGAAAGAAAAGCACACCCTCCGAAGGCTGAAGGACGAATTTTTCATATTAAAGGAAGCGGAGCTTTCTCTCATCAAGGCAAAGGAGTCGCTTAAAAGCAGGTATTCAGGCAAGATAAGGGAGCTTTTTTCCGAATACATAAAAATGCTCTCGTCCCCTTGGGAGGCGGAGCTTGACTCGTCCTTAAAAGTAAACGTCCTCACCAACGGTGAAACGCACCCGTTTGACGATTTCAGCAGCGGAGAGCGCGATCTTTTCGGGCTTGCCTTAAGGTTCGCCGTGCTCGGAGCCATATATTCGTCGGAAACGCCGCCCGTAATATTAGACGACCCTTTGATAAATCTGGACGAGGGCAAAAGGGAGCGTGCACTTACGTTTATCAAAAAAATGTCAGCGCTCTACCAGATGATATATTTCACCTGCGACAGCAAAAGGGCGCCGGGTGAATAACAAAAAAATGAAGAAATAAGGCACTTCAGTGCAAAAAAATTAAGGTAATGCCTCCTTATATTGTGCTATAATGCAATATAAGGAGGTTGTTTTTATGAAAAAAATATTATTAATTGCTTTATCCTTATTACTTATGTTTTCTTTGATAACGGTTTCGTATGCCGCCGATACGGTATATAAAGCCGAGGATTCATGGAAAATTGAGGCAAGCAGCGACAAGGGAAATTCAATCGGGAAAGCGTTTGACGGCGACACGTCCACCTACTGGCACACTAATTACGAGAAAGGTTCGGACGGTAAGAACGTTATCGATCCGTGCCCGCACACCGTTACAGTGACATTCCCCGAGGCACTTGAAATTTCCGGCGTGAGATATGTTCCGAAGCAGAAAACTGAAAAGGATGCATCGGCTTCCGGCGCATGGAAAGCGGCTGACATCTATACATCTGCTGACGGCAAAAACTTTAAAAAGGCTGCAACACAGACTTTTGATATAGCCGGCACAAGAGAGACCGTTGACATTTCAATTGCGAAGGGCAAGTACAAGGCAATGAGAGTCGTTGTAACCGACGGTGTTAACGGCTATGCCACTGCTGCGGAGATAGGGTTTATAGGTTCGGGAGCCACCTCTTCCGGAACAAAGACCGAGACAAAGACAGAAACGAAAACCGACACCAAAACCGAAACGAAAACCGAAACCAAAACGGAAACGACCGGCAATACCTTATTATCCGGCAATGCTTACGAATATGATATCTTGTGGAAGATTGAAGCAAGCAGCGACTTTGGTGAAACGGTGAACAGAGCGTTTGACGGCGACACGTCCACCTACTGGCACACCAATTACAAAAAAGGTGACGACGGAAAGAATATTATTGAGCCTTACCCGCATACCGTTACCGTAACATTCCCCGAGGCGCTTGAAATTTCGGGAGTAAGATATGTCCCGAAGCAGAAAACCGAAAAGGATGCATCGGCTTCCGGTACATGGAAATCGGCTGATATATACGGTTCGGCTGACGGCAAGGACTTTGAAAAGATTGGGTCCTCCACTTTTGATGTAGCTTCCGCGCGCGAGGCATGCGACATTAAGATCAAGGCGGGTAAGTACAAGGCAATGAGAGTCGTTGTAACCGACGGTGTCAACGGCTATGCCACCGCCGCGGAGATAGAGTTTATAAAGCCCGGCAACAGCTCCGCGGACAATACTAAGACGGACGATACCAAGAAAGAAGCGCTCAAGAGCATCATAATGACGATTGATTCAGACTCGGCAGAGGTTCTGGGAAAAACCGTTAAGCTTGCAGCAGCTCCCGTTATCAGAGACGGAAGAACGCTTGTGCCCGTAAGATTTGTTTCGGAAAACCTCGGTTCAAACGTTGACTGGAATAACGATACGCGCGAGGTTACGATATCCGACGGGTCGAACAGAATTTCACTTAAGATCGATTCTGACTCTGTCAGCGTAAACGGCGTTTCGTATAAGCTTGACGTTCCGGCAATGATAATCGGAAGCTCGACCATGGTTCCGATAAGATTTGTTTCCGAAAGCCTCGGAGCAAAAGTGGAATGGAACGGGGATAAAAAGGAGATAACTATCACAATGCCCTTGACGATTGCATGCTGGGGCGACAGCCTGACCTACGGAGACGGTGCAACGATCTCGGCTTATCCGAAGGTTTTGGGAAAGCTCACCGGAGCAAAGGTCTATAACCTCGGCATCGGCGGAGAGACCGCTCTTACCATTGCGGCAAGACAGGGCGCATATGACATAGTATTTGGCTCGGATTTCACGATTCCGGAATCCGGAAGCGTGGAGCTTCCGCTTTCAAAGGAAGCTGACGGCAATTTCCTTTTGACAGAAGGCGGAGGACATGTTTTCCCGAGGTCAACCAATGCAAAGTGGAATCCGTGCTACATAAACGGAGTTGAGGGAACCTTAAGCATTGATGTTGACACGACAAAGTTCCCGCGCGTGTTAAACAGTGTTAAGTTTTCAAGAAAAGACTCCGGATCTGTTGTTGAGGTTAAAAAGGGCGATAGGCTCATAACCTCCGCAAGCTATGTAAACGCAGACATAAATGTAATTTATATCGGCGTTAACGGATGCTGGAGCGAGGACAACCAGAACGGTAAAAACACCGTTGAACAGTCCGCAAAGCTCATAGGCACAATCAAAAAAATGATAGAAAACACTCCCGATCCCGAAAAGTATCTTGTTATCGGATACACCATCGGCGAGAAGGACAGCTGGAATGTGCTTGACGCCGAAATGAAAAAAGCCTTCGGAGAACACTATGTTGACGCGAAAGCCGACCTTGTGAGCGAGGAAAGCTTAAAGGCAAAGGGCGTTACTCCCACAGAAAACGATAAAGCAGACATTGCAAAGGGTGCCGTTCCCGAATCGTTCAGAAAGAGTGCGACCGATAAGGTACATCTTAACGATCTGGGCTACACCGTTCTTGCGGAGGCTGTGAACAAAAAAATCACCGAGCTTGGATATATAAAATAATTTTCCGAAAGAACCTGCGCTTTAAGGCAGGTTCTTTTTGTTACTTGTGTATAAAAAAATATCGTTAAATTTTAAACGATTTGCCTTTAATTCCCTTGTCAAACCGAAAAAATTATTGTATAATAAGGCTATGGAGGAAAAATTATGAACATTACATTTCTTGACGCACGGGCAATCGGAAACGATGTATCGCTTGATATATTAAGAGAGGTCGGCAATCTCACGGTTGAGGAAAAGACCGGTCAGGACGAGGTTGCACATAAGCTTGGCGATACTGAGGTTTTAATCGTAAACAAGCTTAAGCTTAACGAAGAAAGTTTAAAAAACGCAGAAAAGCTCAAATTAATATGTGTTACCGCAACGGGTTATGACAATATTGATATTGATTATTGCAGAAAAAAACACATCGGCGTCTGCAATGTTGTCGGCTATTCCTCTCGCAGTGTGGCTGAGGTCACCGCGGCGATGGTTCTTTATCTTTCAACACATCTTGGCGAATACAGGTCTTATGTCGGGAGCGGAGCTTACTCAAAAAGCGGTACGGCAAATAAATTAACCCCCGTGTTTCATGAATTGTATAAAAAAACGTGGGGAATAATAGGGTATGGCAATATAGGACGGGAAGTGGGCGCGGTTGCGTCCGCACTCGGGTGCAGTATACTTACCTACAGAAAAACCAAAACGCCCGGCTGCGTTACTTTGGATGAACTTTTGAAAAAATCGGACATAATAAGCATACATACTCCGCTGACTGATGAAACAAGGGGGCTTATCGGCGAAAGGGAGCTTTCGCTTATGAAAAAGGATGTAATCTTAGTAAATACCTCGCGCGGAGCGGTGACGGATGAAGCGGCGGTTGCCGCGGCGGTCAAAAATAAAAGTATCGGGGCGTTCGGGACAGATGTTTATTCAGCGGAGCCTTTTCTGGAAAGCGACCCGCTCTATGCAATCAAGGATCTTCCCAATGTGTGCCTGACTCCGCACATGGCGTGGGGTGCTTTTGAGGCGAGAACGCGCTGTATAGATGAGATTGCCGAAAACATCAGGGATTTTTACGGCGGCGGAAAAAGGAACAGAGTTGACCTTATCTGATGATTATCGTGCTAAAATAGACAAAAAAGTACATTAGTCGTCACGCGGTACATAAATTGAATATTGCTTTTTAACCATATTTCGGTTTATAATTAAACTATAATGAAAAGGGGCGGTTATTTATGGCAAAGGATGCTGTTGAAATGATAAAAAATGCCGAGCAGAGGGCATATGAAATCGTGAATAAGGCAAAGGCTGATGCTAAAGCAATGACCGATAATGCATTAAACGAAAAAAAATCAATGATTGAAAAAAGCATAGCCGCCGCTAATGAAGAGATATCAAAACGCGATGGCGACATGAAAAAGGTCTGCGATGAAAAGATCGCGTCGGAAACCGAAAATTACAGAGCCGAGGTTAAGCAAAGCTTTTCCGACATAGAAAAAAGAATAGGGAAAACTGCCGAAAAGGTTGTCAGAGAGATATTTGCATAATCTTTGAGAGGATGTCATTATGAAAGTCAAAATGAATTCCGTGACCATTTACGGTCTTAAGGAAAACAGAAAAGCCATAATGGAATACCTTCAGAAGAAGGGGTGCCTTGAGTTTAAGGAAATATCCGCCTCTCTTGCTAAGGTCAGCACACAGGATGCCGTTATGAGCTTTGAGCGGTATATGGCAAATTCCGAAAAAGCTCTTGCAATACTGGAAAAGGCAAGACCTGAGAAAAAGCCGCTTATTTATTCGAGAAAAGTACTTCCGGATAACATGTTTTCGATGACGGTGGATGAAAGCGGAAAAATGGGAGCTCTGGTTAATTCAATAATCAGTGCGGACAAGAAAATTTCCGAATTAAAGCTTGAGAAAAGCAGGCTTTCAGCCAAAGCGGAGCTTTTGGGCGCATGGAGCAATCTGGACGTTCCTTTAAGCTTTTCGGGCACGAAAAATACCGCCGCCGAGATATGCACTCTTCCGTATGAAGCGGATGAAAGCGCGGTTGAAGAACTGTTTTCCGACTGTGATGTAAATATTTATAAAGAGATCATATTCTCTTCCAAAACACTGACGTGCCTTTTTTTCTTATACTTAAAGAGTGACAGGGAAAAGGCGGAAAAAGCGATAAGGGAACGCGGTGCGGCGCCTCCGTCATTTAGTCTCTCGCATCTTACGGCAAATGAAAAGATAACGCAGATAAAAGAACGGATAAAAAAATGCGAAGAGGAAGAGACAAGACTTAATAAGGAGATAGAGGAAGCACTTTCTAAAAAGGACTCGGTCAAGCTCTTTTATGACCATATAAAAATGCGCAGGGACAAATACCTTGCACTGTCCGATGTCGGAATGACCGAAAAGGTATTTGTCGCGGAAGGATATGCCCCGGAGACGGCGGCAAAGGTTATTAAACCGTCTCTTGAGGAAAAATACACCGCGTATGTCAGCTTAAGTGAAATCCCCGATGGGGAGGAAGCACCGGTATTGCTGAAAAACAATGCGTTCTCAAGCCCACTTGAGGGCATAACCGAGACATACGCGATGCCGTCAAAATTTGACATTGACCCCGACTTTATAATGTCGCTTTTCTATTATCTCTTTTTCGGGATGATGTTTTCCGACGCGGGATACGGATTGCTTTTAATGATAGTAACGGGATTTATTTCCTTCTTTTCCAAAGCGGAAAGTTCGACGAAAAGGAACATGCGGATGTTTTTCTTCTGCGGTGTATCCACGACCTTCTGGGGGCTTATGTACGGAAGCTTCTTCGGTGACGCCGTTACTCAGATAGGAAAAACGTTTTTCTCGCACCCGGAATGGAAATTCCCGGCACTGTGGATGGACCCGGTATCGCAGCCTTTGAAGCTTTTGATATTCAGCATTGCTTTGGGAGCCATCCAGATCATAACGGGACTTTCAATATCGGTTCACACGAATTGGCGAAAGGGCGATAAGCCGGCGGCTATTTGTGATTCCGGTTCATGGATATTGGTGATTTTGGGTATAGGGCTTTACGCAGCGTCTTCCGCGCTTCCCGAAAGCGGATTTTTGTATTATTCCGGAATCGGGCTTATCGCGCTTGGATTTCTGATAATTATTTTCATGAAGGGGCGCGCGTCAAAAAATCCCTTTGCGCGAATCGGATCGGGAATACTGGGACTTTACAATATAACCGGATATGTTTCCGATGTGCTTTCGTATTCGAGACTTATGGCGCTGGGACTTTCCACCGGCGTTATCGCGCAGGTTGTAAACACAATGGCGACGCTTGCGGGCAAAAGCTTTGTCGGAATTATAATGTTCCTTTTGATATTCTTAATAGGGCACGCAATAAATTTCTCAATAAATATGCTCGGAGCATATGTTCACACAAACAGATTGCAGTACGTTGAGTTTTTCGGAAAGTTTTATGAGGGCGGAGGAAGAAAATTCTCGCCTTTGAAAATGAACACAAATTATTATATTTTTAAGGAGGACAAATAGTATGGGACTGTTTTTTGCATTGTTGGGTGCCGCTTTGGCGGTCGGAGTTGCGGGCGTGGGATCTGCCAAGGGCGTCGGAATTGCATCGGAGGCTGCTGCCGGAGTCATTACGGAAGACCCCTCCAAATTCGGTAAGCTTTTGGTTTTGCAGCTTCTTCCCGGAACACAGGGGCTTTACGGTCTGATCATCGGAATAATGGTTTTGATAAATACGAACGTTTTGTCGGGCGCGGGAAATGCCGATATGCCCTTGACAACAGGACTTTTCTATCTTGCCGCGTGCCTTCCCATGGCTATCGGCGGACTTTTCTCGGGAATAAGCCAGGGACGTGTTGCGGCGACAGGCGCAAATATAGTTGCTAAAAAACCCGAGGAATCGTCAAAGGCTATAGTTTCGGCATCCTTGGTTGAGCTTTATGCCCTTTTAGCATTCATAACCTCGTTCCTTATGATTATCAATATTAAATAATTTCAAGGAGGAGCTTATGGATCAACTTGACAAAATAATTTCGCATATAGAAAATGAGGCTGACGAAGAAGCCAAAATGATTCTGGCAGAAGCGGAAAAAAAGTGCAGCGGAATTTTGGAAGACGGAAAAGCCGAAGCGAAAAGGGAGTATGATTCAGCGCTCGAAGCACAAAAGGCAAAAGAGGAGAGGGATTATGCGGCGGCACTTTCTTTGATAGAACGTGAAAAGCGCATGATAAATCTTCAGTGTAAAGCAAACATAATTGAGCGCACGGTAAACGAGGCTCTTAAGATGATTGACAACATGGATTTTAAGGATTATGAGAGCTGCCTCGTTTTCTTGGCAGAAAAATATTCCGATAAGAGCGAAAAGGGAGAAATATATCTTTCCGACGGCGATATTTCAAAGCTATCGGACGGCACAAAGGAAAAATTTAATTCGCTCGGGCTTTCGGTTAAATCCGGCGGTTCTGACTTTCCGAAGGGCATGGTTATAAAATACGGCGATGTGGAAGAAAACTGCACCGTAGGAGCGCTTCTTCATGAGAAAAGGGAACATATCAACGATATTATAGCAAAAGAACTACTCTAAAGGGTGATTGCATTTGAACAGCATTGATTACGCTTACAGCGTTGCACATATAAGGGCAATGGAAAACGGGCTCTTATCAAAGTCCGACTATGAGGCTTTAATGACCTCATCGGAAGAAAATTGCCTGAGGCTGCTCTCGGAAAAAGGCTACCGCCGGGATATCGGCAGGACGGATGCTTTATTGAATGAAAGAATTGCCGATGCGTGGAATCTCCTTCTTTCTTCGGCGCCGGATAAGAGTATGCTTGAGATTTTATTGTATGAAAATGATTTTGAGAATTTAAAAACCGTTTTGAAAGGCATTTTCACCGATTCGGAGCTTTATAAGGAGCTTTTATTAACTCCGACGGTATCGGATTGGGAAAAGAACAGCCGTCTTATTGCCGAGAAGAATTTTTCGGCGCTTCCGGATGAATTTAAATCCTGTGCGGACGAGGCTTTTGAAATTCTCGCGCTTACATTAGACGCTGACAGGGCGGACGCGGTGGTCGACTCTTCATGCATGGCTTTAATGTTCCGCCTTGCAAAAGAGACGGGCAATGACTTTTTAATAAATATTGCGACGCTGAAAAATACATTAAAAAACATAAAGACCGCATACAGGTCGGCGGCAACAGGCAAGGGCGTTAATTTTTTAGACACGGCGCTGACGGAATGTTCCTCACTTAACAAAAATCTCCTTATAAAGGCAGCTCTGGAGGGAAAAGACGCGGTTTATGACTTTCTCACATCAAACGGCTACGGTGAGGCGGCAAGGCTCATAAATGAGTCCTATTCGGCATTTGAGCTTTACCAGGATAACAAGATCAGCGAAACGGCAAAAAACTCCATATACACGTCGTTCGGAGTTGAGCCTCTGATAGCGTATCTTTTCAAGGTCATGACCGAGGTTAAAAACGTGAGAATAATATTAACCGCCAAGGCAAATAAAATTGACGACGGCGAGATCAGGGCGCGGCTGCGTTCGTTTGCATGAGGTGAAAAAATGCGCGATATATGTATAATAGGCGACTATGACAGTGTCTGCGGTTACACAGTCCTCGGAATTAAGGTTTTTGCGGTTTCGGACAGCCGCGAGGCGTCGGACGTTCTTAAAAAGAATACCGATACCGCTAAAATAATATTCATCACAGAACCGCTTGCCGAGGCACTGAAGGACGAAATAGATATTTTTAATGACAGATTGCTTCCCGCCATTATTCCGGTTCCTTCAATAAAGGGAGGATCGGGATTCGCCGGGGCGCGTATTTCCGAAGCGGTCAAGCAGGCAGTCGGCTCCGACATTTCGTTCGGAGAATAATAATACTGAAACGGAGAGTTAGATATGACAAAAGGAAAAATCACAAAGATTTCCGGTCCGTTGGTTGTAGCGTCCGGTATGAGGGACTCAGATATGTATGATGTTGTCAAGGTAAGCAAGCTCGGACTCATCGGCGAAATAATCGAAATGCACGGTGATAAGGCGTCAATTCAGGTTTACGAGGAGACATCGGGTCTCGGTCCCGGAGAAGATGTAATTTCAACGGGCGCTCCGCTTTCCGTGGAGCTCGGTCCCGGTCTTATCGGCGGAATATATGACGGAATACAAAGGCCCCTTAACGCGATCATGGAAAAGGTGGGCACGAACCTTGAAAGAGGAGTGAGCGTTCACTCGCTTGACCGCGGAAAGACCTGGCACTTTGAAGCGTCGGCAAATGCGGGGGACAAGGTTTCCTCGGGCGACATTGTCGGCTCTGTAAAGGAAACGGACGCGGTTACTCACTATATCATGGTGCCGAACGGCGTGTCCGGAGTGATATCCGAAATAAAGTCCGGCGAATATAAGATAGAAGACACCGTTTACAAAATAAAGAACGATAAGGGTGAGGAAAAAGAATATTCGCTCATGCAGAAATGGCCCGTCAGAGTCGGAAGACCATATAAAAAGAAGCTTATTCCGACGGTTCCGCTCGTTTCGGGTCAGCGAAGCATTGATACGCTTTTCCCGATTGCAAAGGGCGGTATCGCGGCGATTCCCGGTCCCTTCGGAAGCGGAAAAACGGTTGTTCAGCATCAGCTTGCAAAGTGGGCGGACGCTGACATAATAGTCTATATCGGCTGTGGCGAGCGAGGAAACGAGATGACGGACGTTCTTAACGAATTTCCCGAGATTAAGGACCCCAAAACCGGGAAAACACTTATGGAAAGAACGGTTCTTATAGCGAACACGTCCGACATGCCCGTTGCGGCGCGTGAGGCGTCTGTATATACAGGCATCACGATTGCCGAATATTTCAGAGATATGGGCTACTCGGTAGCGCTTATGGCGGATTCCACATCAAGATGGGCGGAGGCTCTCCGCGAAATGAGCGGAAGACTTGAGGAAATGCCCGGCGAGGAAGGCTATCCGGCATATCTCGGAAGCAGACTGGCGCAGTTTTACGAAAGAGCCGGTCACGTTGTATGCAACGGAAGCGACGAAAGGGAGGGTGCGCTTTCCGCTATCGGAGCCGTATCGCCTCCCGGAGGCGATATTTCAGAGCCCGTTTCTCAGGCGACATTAAGAATAGTAAAGGTTTTCTGGGGCTTGGATTCGGCGCTTGCGTATAAAAGGCATTTTCCGGCTATTAACTGGCTCAAGAGCTATTCTTTATATACGGACTCGCTGAAAAACTGGTTCTGCGAGAATATTGCGTCCGACTGGTTTGACTTAAGAGCAAGGATAATGCGCATACTCCAGGACGAGGCGGAGCTTGAAGAGATCGTTCAGCTCGTCGGAATAGACGCGCTCTCGGCAAACGACAGATTAAAGCTGGAGGTTGCCCGCTCGATAAGAGAGGACTATCTGCATCAGGACGCGTTCCATGAGGTTGACACCTACGCTTCGCTTGAAAAGCAGCATATAATGATGGAGCTCATATTAAAGTTTTACGATATGGCACTTTCAGCACTTGAGGACGGGGCTGACATTAAAAAGCTCATTTCTCTTCCGGTGCGGGAGGCGATAGGAAGATTCAAATATACTCCGGAGAGCGAAATGCATTCGGAATTTGACAGCGTATCGGCTGAAATGAAAAGTGAAATTGACGAACTTACGAAAGGGGATGAGCACTGATGCCGAAGGAATACCGCACAATACAGGAGGTTGCAGGTCCCCTGATGCTTGTTAAGGACGTTGACCATGCTTCGTACAATGAGATAGGCGAAATCGAGCTTGCGTCCGGAGATATAAGACGGTGCAGAGTCCTTGAGGTCAACAACTCCGACGTATTGGTTCAGCTTTTTGAAAACAGCGCCGGAATCAACCTTCAGAACAGTAAGGTTCGCTTTTTAGGACGCGGAATCGAGCTCGGCGTGTCGGAGGACATGCTCGGAAGAATGTTCGACGGTATGGGAAATCCGATAGACGGCGGTCCCGAGATAATACCGGAGAAAAGAATCGATATTAACGGCGTTCCGATGAATCCGGCGGCGAGAAACTACCCTTCAGAGTTCATAGAGACCGGCGTGTCCGCGATAGACGGGCTTAATACGCTTGTCCGCGGACAGAAGCTCCCCATATTTTCGGGAAGCGGACTTCCGCACGCGAGTCTTGCAGCGCAGATAGCGCGTCAGGCAAAGGTCAAGGGGAAGGATGAAAAGTTTGCCGTTGTTTTTGCGGCAATGGGCATTACCTTTGAAGAAGCCGATTTCTTTAAGCAGGAATTCATAAAGACCGGCGCGATGGAGCGTACAGTTCTTTTCGTTAACCTGGCGAATGACCCCGCAATCGAAAGAATTGCAACTCCGAAGATGGCGCTTACCGCCGCGGAATATCTTGCGTTTGACCGCGGAATGCATGTGCTTGTTATCATGACCGATATCACGAACTACGCTGACGCTTTGCGCGAGATATCCGCCGCACGAAAGGAAGTGCCCGGAAGGCGCGGATATCCCGGATATATGTATACGGACCTCGCAACGCTTTATGAGCGTGCCGGAAGGCTTAAGGGAAAGGACGGCTCCATAACACTTATCCCGATCCTTACCATGCCCGAAGATGATAAGACTCACCCGATACCTGACCTTACAGGCTATATCACCGAGGGACAGATAATTCTCTCGCGTGAGCTTTACAGAAAGAACATCGAGCCTCCGATAAACGTGCTCCCCTCGCTTTCGAGACTTAAGGATAAGGGAATAGGAGAGGGGAAGACCAGAGCCGACCACGCCAATACGATGAACCAGCTCTTTGCGGCATATGCAAGAGGAAAGGACGCAAAGGAGCTTATGTCGATTCTCGGCGAAGCCGCTCTTTCGGATGTTGACAAGCTCTATGCCGAGTTTGCCGAGCGCTTTGAAGAGGAATACGTGTCCCAGGGATATTATAATGACCGCTCAATTGAAGAAACGCTTGATATCGGCTGGAAGCTCCTTTCGATACTTCCGAAGAGCGAATTAAAGCGAATCAAGAGCGAGTATATCGAAAAATATTATAAAGGTAACGAACAATGAGCGTTTTAAATGTAAATCCGACGAGAATGGAGCTCACCAACCTAAAAAAGAAGCTGGCGGTTGCAAGAAAGGGGCACAAGCTCTTAAAGGATAAGCGCGACGAGATGATGCGCCGTTTTTTGGATATTGTTAAGGAAAACCACGCACTTCGCGGTGAGGTGGAAGAAATGCTCCTCACGGCGGAGAAAAAGGTAATGCTTGCCAAGGCGGTAATGGGCGAAAAGACGCTCGCTTCGGCGCTGATGCTTCCGAAAAGCCGTGCTGCATTGGATATGGGCGAAAAAAATATAATGAGCGTCAGGATTCCGGAATTTAAGATTCCGGATAAAGGGCAAAATGTTCTGCCGTACGGTTTTGCATCCACTGCCGGAGAGCTTGACGAAGGAATTTTTGCACTCGAGGAGTCAATGCCTAAGCTTATAAAGCTTGCAGAATCCGAGAATGCGATCGAGCTTTTGGCGTCGGAAATCGAAAAAACAAGGCGAAGAGTTAATGCCTTGGAGCATGTCATGATTCCGAATTATGAGGATACCATAAAGTACATCACGATGAAGCTTGACGAAAATGAGCGTTCAAATACCGCAAGGCTTATGAAGGTTAAGGACATGATGATTGAAGAGACCATTGAGGAAAAAAGAGCGGCACAGTAATTGGCACAGTAAATGCAAATAAACAAAAACACTGTAACGATTACAGTGTTTTTGTTTTGTGATTTAAAGCCCTCGAGAGCTAAAGGCGTAAGGAGAGACGCATCGGAAATGATTGAAAAATCCCTCAGAGTTTTCCTCCGGAAAACCCACTTAAAACCGCCTTTGCGGTTTTAAGTGCGTGCGACAAAACCTTGAACGGTTTTTCGCACCTAACGGAAAAAGACCTTGTTGTCTTTTTTCGCCACGCCGTTTAGCAAGGGAGCCTTTAAATGCCCTCCTTGCTAAAGGTAGCGAAGCGGCGCCGAGGCAATGAATGACAGTCCAGTGGACTGTCAGAACCGAGGCGTGACCGAGCCGCAGCGAGACGGAAGAGCCGAAGGCGAAGGGAGGATTTTTCAGCGCGCCCACCGTATTCGCGGCAAACCCGTCCGGCACGGACTTTCGGCAGAGGGTGCCTCTGTGGTAAAATGGTTCCCGGGGTGAGAGAATGTTTATCACAGAAGAAAAAATAAAAAATTTCAAAAACGACCTTATTAAACGCGAAAAGGAGAGGGCGACCGCAGAAAAATACGCCCGCGACGTGAGGCTTTTTGCCGAGTACCTTTCCGGGCTAAAGGTGACAAAGGAGCTCGCGGTCAGCTACAAAGAGCACCTCAAGGTAACCCGCGCACCAGCAAGCGTGAACGCCGCGGTTGCGGGGCTTAACTCATTTTTCGCGTTCTGCGGGAGGCACGATTTAAAGCTCAAGAGCCTTAAATTTTCCCGGAGCAGCTTTGCGGATAAAGAGCGGGAGATGACGGTATCAGAATACAACCGACTTTTGTCCGCCGCGAAGGAAAAGAGCGAGCGGCTATATCTGCTCATGCAGACGGCGTGCTCCTGCGGACTCAGAGTTTCCGAGATTCGCTTTATCACTTGCGAGGCGCTTATGCTGCGCCGCGCGACGGTCGCGCTAAAGGGCAGAGTCCGCACGGTGCTGCTCCCGGGAAAGCTCTGCAAAATGCTGATTAAGTATGCCAAAAAGAACAAAATAAAAAGCGGACCCGTGTTCATCATAAGAACAGGGAAACCGCTTGACAGGTTCTATATCTGGCGCTCCATGAAGGCACTTTGTAAAAAGGCGAATGTGTCCGAAAAGAAGGTGTTCCCGCACAACCTCCGCCATTTGTTTGCGCGGACGTACTACAAGGTGCATAAGGACTTACTGCGCCTTTCGGAGCTTTTAGGGCACGTGAGCATGAATACCACGCGCATTTACACCGCGGAATCTTCGGAGATTCACCGCTCCAGAATCGAAATGCTCGGCTTTTTGCGGGAATAAAAGAAAAAAGCCACATAATATACATTACGTGGTCCAGAAAAAAATCAACAAGGATTTTTTTCGGACCGGTTTACGAAAAATATTCAAGTTTTTCGTAAACTGGGTATACAGGAGCCGGCAAACGCCGGGTCCGTTCATGCAAAAGACCACGAAAAATAGACCGATGAAAGCAATTTTTCATCATCGGTCTTAAAACCGTGCAAAAAAATATTTTTGCCGATAAATATTGACATACTTTTCCAAAAGTAGTATAATAAAAATACCCTAATTTCGCTTTTCGAGGAAAAGGGCTGGATGGTATACCACGTAATGTATATTCCGTGGTGAAAATTAATTTTTAGGAGGAAGAAAATGTTCGACAAGATTGACAAGAACATTAAGGATTTTGCACAGGTTCTGTGTTGGGTCGGTGTAATTGCAAGCATCATTTTGGCAATAGTAATGTTTGCAAAAGCAGGAGATTCATATTATACAGAAGGATTGTTTACGAGTTTGGGATTTATTTTCTTAATAGTAGGACCGATTATATCAATAATAAACGGAATGCTCGTGTATGGATTCGGTGAGTTAATAGAAAAAGTAATGTCAATTGATACAAAATTGAAAAAAAATAAGGGAAACAGAGTATATAATCCAAACAGTACGGTGAAATTTGACTGCTATCACGGTGCGATTGAATGGCTGGTTCTTGATAAAAAGGACGATAAGGCACTTTTGATCAGTAAATACTGTTTAGATGCGAACGCATACGATAAAAATGAGGAAAATGAATCTGTCACGTGGGAAACCTCAACACTTCGTCAGTGGCTTAACGGTGAATTTATAAATGAAGCATTTACCGAAAAAGAGAAAACTCTGATATGCGACACACATTTGAAAAATCCCAATAATCCCAAATACGGCACCGATGGAGGAAACGATACGACGGATAAAGTGTTCCTCCTGAGTATTGATGAGGTAGAAAAGTATTTTGCAAACGGAGAGAAAAGAAAAGCGGAAGCAACGGGGTATGCGAAATATAAAGGAATTTGTGTATCGGAAGAAAACGGCAATGTTTGGTGGTGGCTGCGGTCGCCCGGGAGCAATAGTAGAGACGCTGTCTATGTGGACCTTGATGGATCCGTCCGCTATTACGGAAGCCATATGGACGACGAAGAGGGTGGTGTTCGTCCTGCAATGTGGGTGAAGATAGAAGAATGGGGAGAAAAAAATAGCGGTGTGAGTCGGCATAATATTGTGTGCAATTCATGAATCATCTTTGCGATAAAACAAAAAAAACTCTGTAATTATTACAGAGTTTTTTATTACGGAGTTTACTTTTCCGGGAGCTCGCGGCTTCGCATGATCTCTTTTTTTGCCTTGGAGCTATACTGAGCGTAAAATTTATGCGTTACCTCAATATTTTTATGCCCCATAAGCTCGGCAACCATTTTAATGTCCACGCCTTCTTCTAAAAGGGTGCAGGCAAACGTTCTCCTCAGGGCATGGGGTCTGGTTTTATCCTTATTTGTTATCCCGGCGGCAAGGCAGTATGTTTTTAAGTTATGTTCCACGCTTGAAATGGTGAGCCTGTCGCCGTTTCTTGAAACAAATAGGGCAGAGGTGCCGTAATTTTGCTCCTTGCGCCATTCAAGATACTCCAAAAGTTCATTTTCGACCTGAACCGGCATGAATATTTCGTCCTCATTTCCGCCTTTTCGGGTAACGGTGAACGACGACGTTTCAAAATCAATATCCGATATGTCAAGATTTACCAGCTCCGAAACGCGAACACCTGTTCCCAAATAGGTGAGATAAAGCGCAATATCGCGCTTTTTTCGGTTCAGATACTCTATCAGAAGGCGACCTTTAAAGTATTTTTCGCCGTTTAATATAACATCCATCAGCCGCATGGTTTCCTGCAGGGTGAGGGGTTTCTTGATTTTCTGAACAAGCTTGTTCATATCAACCTTAAGCGTGACATTCTGCGAAATTTTATCAGTTTTATAAAGATACGAAAAAAGACTTCTGAGCGACGACATTTTACGGTTGATTCCGAAGGATGAATTCCTGTGAGTACGGCTGTAGGATTCACCGTCAGAATCGGTATATGTAAGCGTGTATTGCTTTAAGTAGGATTTGTATTCCAATAGATCGTCAACACAAATCTGTTCCATGTCATTTTCGGAAAACTCTTCAACAGTGTCGTACGGGAACTTGCCGGACACCAAAAGGAAGTTTAAAAAGATTTTTATATCGAGAGCAAATGCAAGCTGAGTATTAACGGATTCGCCGTCATAATAATAATCAATGAATCTGAATACAAAGTCGGGAAGCTCTGCCAGGTAATTTCTCAGTGTGTTTTGCTTATCAGTCATAAAAACCCTCCTTCCGTTATAAAAGAATATTCCAATTCAGATAAATAGTTATTTATCTGAAAATAATCACATTAAACCCTTTATATTCCCCGGCTTGTATTTTAAAATTCTATAGAAAGCTCTTTGTCTTTTTCAAGCTTTATGCTCTCGCCGTTAAAGCATAATGTACCTCCGCCTATTGTTGCGGAGACGGAAAGCTTTTTGCCGGTTAACTTTACTTTTACTTCTCCGCCTTTTACCGGAACCGTTCCTTCAATAAACTTAAATCCGCCGAGGTGCGGCTTCACGGTAAATGTTTCATAGCCGGGACTTGTCGGATAAACTCCCAAAAAGAATCTTCCTAAAAGATATATCGGAGCTGCTCCCCACGCGTGGCAGAGCGACTTATCGTATTTCTTGCCGTACATCGCATAATGTTCGTCCCCGGAAAGCGACGGGTCAAATTCCTCCCACACCGTCGTCGCACCCAAGTCAAGCATGCCCTTCCAGTATGTGCGAATCTTGTTTTCAATAAAGTCAAACCGCCCGAGCTTTCCCATTGCTTCAAGCTCGTAGCCTTCAAAATAAGGTGTTGTTATTTTGGGAATATCATCATTGAACAAAACATTTTTGCAAATGCTTTCCGTCTGCTCTTTTGACGCAATATCATATAAAATTGCAAAAATATTCGCGTGGCGCGTGACATTTCTCTTGCCGGACTCGTAATTGTCGATATAAGCGCCTTTCTCCTCATCCCAGAAAAACGCATTGATTTTTTCGGTGAGAAGCTCTGATTCCTTTTTATATGAATTGTCACTTCCGACTATTTTTGCCAGCTTTGCCATAGCTTTGTACGCAGCAGCCAAAAGCATCTGCTCGGCGCTGATGCAGGATTCGCCGGACTTGTCAATTTCCGCCCAGTCAATGAATATCCAGTCCCCCGGGACGCGTTTTATAAAACCGTCGCCGTTCACACGCCGGCGGCAAAAATCCAGAAGCGTTACCGCCTTGGGATAAATGAACTTTATAAATTCCTCATCCTTGTAGAACAGATAATACTCATAAAGCCCGATTATCCAGAAAAGACTGTAGTCCGCAATGGTGTTTATATGCTCATAAACCGGGTCCTTCCCTCTTAAAGCAATCGTGCTGCGCCTTATTATTTCCTTGTCAAAGAAAAGGTAATTGTTAAACTTATACGCTTGATATGAGTCCCCTCCCCAGAGCCATCTGTCACGCTTTACAGCCTCTAACTGCACTTCGCGCGAGGTTAAGTGAAGAGTGTATGCGCACATATCCCAGATTTTATTGACCGCCTCATCATCGCATGAAAAGGCGCCCTTGTATTCAAGGGGAAGATATTCATAGTCTGCGCAAACTTTCAGAGCGCCGTTTTCACCGCCCTGAATGAAAATATACCGAAATGCGCGCGGGCGGAGCTTGTACCGCGTTTTGCCTGTCACATCCTCACGGACTGTGGAAAACTCGGTATCGACCGCTTCGGAGAGCGACTCGCCGTAGCTTACATGTATTTTATCTTGAGGGCACGCCCCGTCGATCAATAAAAAGCCGTAGATTTCTTTTCCGAAATCATAAAGCAAGCCGTCCGCCCTTTTTTCGGTCTTTACCGGGAGGAGCTCTTTATATTCAAAAATGAATTTTTCGGGATTTTTGGATGGGCTGTCGTACTTTTTGTCGAAACCGACCGGGAGTACCTTCGTTTTTTGCGGGTTTAAGGCGTACCAGTCATCTCCACCCGGGCAAATATCGCTTTCGACAAATGCCGCGGGAAGTCCCGAAAGATTTGTCACTGTTATTTTTGCGTGATGCTTGCCGGGGGCAATGGTGTGAACCTCCCCTGCTTTATAAAGCTTTCCGTCAACCGAAAGGTATCCGAATCCGTTTAAGGTGACTTTTATTTTTTCCGGCAAGTCATTTTCAAAATCACAGTATAAGAATACGTTTTTATCCACATCGGGAAGGCGCCAGAACACGGGATAATCTATGCCAAATTCCTCTCTCCTTGTGTTAGCCTTGTTCGAATGGAATATTTCATAGTCGCCGTAATTCCACATCCAGTATGCTTTTGCCATTTTTGCCCCTCCTCTAAACGAGCTTTTTTAAAAATTCAAGTGAAAGCTCGGTCTTTTTTATAAGGTTGTCGGTGGTATTTATTTCGATAGAAACAGAGTCGTCATAACCTTTTTCACGCAGCATTTTAATGATTTTAGCAAAGTCTATAACGCCGCTTCCGATATCGTTGCTGTCGCATGTTTTTCCGTTTATGCAAATGCTTCCGCTATCGGACGGGGTTATATCCTTAAAATGCACGTGCCTGATTTTATCGCCGTAGCGCTCTATAGCCTCGCACGCGTCAATCCCGTTGAACCAGAAATTCCCCGAATCAAGCACAAAGTAAAGGTCGGGATTGTCATAAAGCAGTCTATCAATATCCGAAAACGTGGCAAACGGACACTTATTGTCGGAGAAATTCTCTATGACGACCGTTATGTTATACTGCTTTGCCAGAAAGCATATGTCCCCTATGTATTCCGAAACGATTTTGGCACATTCTGAGCGCCCGTTTGCGGATTCGTAAGGCTTTGTAATTGCCGGAACCGGCATGAAGATGTCAGAACCCATAAAAGCACATAATTCCAGCCTCTTTTTACTGTCCTCTTTCATAAGGTTTAAAATATTTTCCCTGTCATATGAAAACTCAAAAAGATGATACATACTGGATATGCCGATACCGCTGCGCTTTAACTGTCCGGAGAGCTCCTTTGGGTCATGAGCGGATGTAAGACCCGTGTAAAGGTCCATCATATCCAGCCCTTTTGAATGGAGATAGGCAAGCGTTTTTTCGAAATCCTCTGTCTCCCCCGCCTTTGCTGCGATATCCAACTGAACCAAAAATGTACTTATCTTCATTTTATGCCTCCACCAAAGCTCTGAGCTCATTTATAAGGGCTGCGGAAATTTTTTCAGCCTGAGGTGCCGAATCAGCCTTTGCGCCTACATATATCTTAAGCTTCGGCTCCGTTCCGGAGGGACGGAGAACCGCCCAGAGCCCGTTTTCAAGCTCAAAATAGAGCACGTTTGATTTCGGAAGTGTTAAAGGCGATGTGCTGCTATTTACAAAATCTTTGCGAATTCTTTCGTCATAGTCTCTCAGCGCGAGAACCTTAAAGCCCGCCAAAACCTCCGGGGGATTGTTTCTTACCTTGGTCATTGACGCCTTTATCTCGTCAGCACCCTTAAGCCCCTCCCTGACGATGTTATAAACGCCTTCCTTGTGCCAGCCGTATTTATTGTAAAGGTCGCAAAGCGCGTCATAAAGGGTTTTATTTTTAAGGCTGTAGAATGCCGCCATTTCAGCGATAAGCATGGAGGCAACAACGCCGTCCTTATCGCGCGCATGGATTCCGGCAAGGTAGCCGTAGCTTTCCTCGAAGCCGAAAACATAATGCATGTCGCCGTCTTCCTCGTTGTTTTTAATAAGCTCGCCGATATATTTAAATCCCGTGAGGCACTCAAACATCGTGACGCCGTATGAAGCGCAGATGTTTCTTATTATATCGGTCGTGACGATCGTTTTAACGACAAAGGGATTTTCGGGCATGGTCCCCTTTTCGGTGCGCTGAGAGAGAATATACTCGCACAAAAGCGCGCCGACCTGGTTTCCTGTCATCGTAACGTATTCCCCGTCTGAATTTTTTACTACGATTCCGACTCTGTCGCAGTCGGGATCCGTTCCGAGAATAAGGTCAACATTCAGCTTCTTAGCCATCTCGATTCCGATCGTGAAGCCTTCCTTGTCCTCCGGGTTAGGCGATTTGACCGTCGGAAAATCGCCGTCCGGGACGCACTGCTCTTTTACCGTGTATATATTTTTTAACCCAATGGCATTAAAAGCCTTCATAACCGGCTTATAGCCGGTTCCGTGGAACGGAGTGTAAATTATCTTAAAGGTCTCTCCCGCCTCTTTTACCGCCTCGGGGTTTATCTGCTGCTTTAATACGGCTTTCAGAAATTCGTTCTCGATATCCTCGCCTATTAACGTGATGAGCTTTTCGTCAACGGGGGTGTCAAAGCTTTCAAAAAGAGACATGGAATTAATTATCTTAACAATACTGTCAGCGGTTTCGGGACCTATCTGGCACCCGTCGTCCCCATAGACCTTGTATCCGTTATACTTTGCCGGGTTGTGGCTTGCGGTAACCATGATTCCGGCGGAGCACTTTAAGTACCTTGTAGCGAAGCTTACCTCCGGTACAGGCTTGAGCTCTTCAAAAAGATATACCTTAATGCCGTATCTCGTGAGCGTTTCGGCAGCTTCTCTTGCAAAAACGTCCGACTTATGGCGCGAATCGTAGCCTATCACTACGCTGGGGTTTTTAATGTTTTCGGAAAGAAGGTGCTTTGCCAAAGCCTTTGTCGCCCTTCTTACAACATAAATATTCATTCTGTTTGTGCCCGCGGCAATAACTCCGCGAAGTCCCGCCGTACCGAACGCAAGCTCGGCGCCGAAGCGCTCCTTTATCTCGGCGTCATCGCCTTTTATCGCTTCAAGCTCTTTTTTAAGCTCAGAATCAAGCTCTTTATAATTTAACCATTCACTATACTTATCAATATAGGTCATAAAACTAACTCCTTTGCATTTTTTCTCCAGTATATTATATCACAAGTTTTCCCCTTCGTAAAGAGTTTAATTGGTCTTAAAACCTCGAAAAATGCAAAAAAGGACTCCGTCCTTAAAAGATGCGGAGTCCTTTTAATATTATTCTTCTGTTTCTTCTGCCGCTTCAGCTGTTTCAGCCGGAACCTCGGGCTCAGCGTCCGGAAGAAGCGCTCTGATTGAAAGCGCAATCTTGGGAGTGGGTTTAGCGTCCCAGTTGATGTCGATAATCTTCGCGTCAACCTTCTGACCCTTCTTAAGCTCGTCGGAGGGCTTGTTGATTCTCTTGTTTGCAATCTGAGAAATATGGATAAGACCCTCAACGCCGGGGATAAGCTCCGCAAATGCACCGAATGCCATAACGTTTGTAATCGTAACGTTAACAACGTTGCCTATTTCAAACTTGCTCTTAGCGATTACCCAGGGATTGTCCTCGTCCTTCTTATAGCCGAGGGAAACCTTTGTCTTGCCATTCTCGTCAGTCTCGATCTTAAGGATGCGGACAGTAATCTCATCGCCGACCTTAACAACCTCGGACGGATGGCTTATCTTGTTCCAGGAGAGCTGAGAAATGTGAACAAGACCCTCAACTCCTCCGATATCAACGAATGCGCCGAAATCGGTAATCGTCTTAACGATTCCCTTGTACTCCTTGCCAACCTCAGCGTCAGCCCAGAAAGCCTCAGCCTTCTTAGCCTTTTCAGCAAGGAGTACCTGCTTGATTGAGCCGACAATCTTCTTTGTGCGCTGGTCAAACTTTATAATCTTGAGCGGAACCTTCTTTGTTGTGTCAACAAGAACGGATAAGTCGCTTAAGAATCTGTCGTTCGCCTGAGAACCGGGAACGAATACTCTGATGCCTTCGCAAAGAACGATAACTCCGCCCTTAACAGCTTCGATAACGATACCGGAAAGAACGGTGCCGTTCTCAAACGCTTCCGCAAGAACCGCGTACTTCTTCTCATTGTCGATCTTCTTTTTAGAGAGAAGAACGTTTCCTTCAACATCGTTTACTCTTATTACGAATACATCTATCACGTCCCCTACCTTGACTACATCCGAAGGTGTAAGTGTGGGATCATCGGTTAACTCACTGGCGGGAATGATGCCGTCAGACTTGTAATTAAGGTTAATAATTACTTCATTCGGGTGTATCTCAACGACAGTACCCTTAACCTTTTCACCTGTATGTAAGGTAACAAGAGTGTTTTCAAGCACTTTTGTCCAGTTTTCCTCCTCATTTGTATTAGTTGTTACTTTTGTGTTTTCTTCCATTGTGTGAAGAACCTCCTTTATTATCCAGTCCGGTGTTGATGCACCGGCTGTTACACCAATTTGTTTGCAGATGTATTCCGACTTGTCGGGAAGCTCATAGGCTCCCTCAATATGATAGACGTTTTTGCACACGCGCTTTGCCGTTTCGACAAGCTTTTTATTGTTTGAACTGTGCTTTCCGCCTATCACGAAGAAGATATCGGACTTTTCCGCAATTAAGAGTGCTTCCTTCTGTCTTAAATCAGTCGCACTACATATTGTATCAAAAAACTCTGCACTTTGGCAAGTCTTTTTTATAAATTTTTTTAAGTTTTCCCAAAAAACTACCGATGACGTTGTCTGAGCGACAACGCAAAGCGGTTCAGAAGCGATTTTTGGGATCTTTGCCCGGGCGTCCGCCATGTCCTTTATTATTACGGCGCTGCCAGAGCACCAGCCGTTGATTCCCATGACCTCCGGATGCGTTTCGTCACCCGCTATTATTATAGTATAACACTTTTCGTGATACATTTCAACTATTCTTTGAATTTTTTTAACAAAAGGGCATGTTGCGTCGATAAAATCCGTCTTTATCTCATTTGCCGTATCCTTCGGAATACCGTGACTTCTTATAACGACCGTTTCGCCGTCATGTGCCTCCGAAGGCGAGTTTATGATTCTTACGCCCTTTTCGCCGAGCGAGGATACGACCCGTTCGTTATGTATGATAGGTCCGAGTGTGGCTATCTTTTTCCCCTGGGCAAGCCCTTCCTCCACAAAGTTAAGCGCTCTGGAAACACCGAAGCAAAAGCCCGCCGATTTTGCAACGCGTATCATTTCTTTGCACCCTTTAATGAAAGAGCATATATTTTTTCCATTAATTCACGGGATAATCTGTCATAATCCTCATCGGTAAGCTTTGCACCTTTGTATTCGGAATAGTCGATAGGTTCGCCTATAACCACATAGCCTTTTTTTCTGAAGGCTTTGTGACCTTCAGACACTCCGACCGGAAGAATCGGCACTCCGGTCATTATGGCAAGTCTTACGGCTCCGTGCTTGGCTTCAACATTATCAGCCCTTTTGCACCTTGTCCCCTGCGGAAACATCAAAAGTGCGTGACCGCCTCTTAAGAGCTTTATCGACGTTTTGACCGCAGAAACATCGTTATGCCCCCTGTCAACCGGGAATGCGCCCAAAAGCGATATAAGCTTTCCGAACGGTTTGAATTTAAAAAGCTCCTTTTTTGCCATAAAGGTCAGCCTGCGTTTGAGCGATATGGCAATAAAAACTGGGTCCAGTAAGCTTGAATGGTTGCCGCAGACGATGAGCCCGCCGCTTTCCGGAACGGACGAATTGTCGGCACGCCTTAAGCGATACGGAATAAACATGACCGCGCGGACCAGCCCGCGTGCGAAATTATAAAAAGAACCGCTCATTTTACCCTGTCTCCAATACAATTTATTACGGCTTTCACCGACTCGTCGAGCGATAAGTCCGACGTGTCTATAAGCACCGCATCGTCCGCCTTTTTAAGCGGCATGAACTTACGTGTACTGTCATTTTTGTCGCGTTGTATCATGTCGGACAAAACATCCTCGTACTTAACGGCTTCACCCTTTTGGCAAAGCTCTTTAAATCTTCTCTCGGCGCGTATTTTAACGTCAGCCGTCAGATATATTTTAACATCGGCGTCCGGCAAAACATAGGACCCGATATCCCGCCCGTCCATAATGCAATTATTGTTTTTTGCCAGCTGCCTTTGAAGCTCTGTCATCTTCTCGCGTATCTTTATGACCGTGCCGGCGTCCGACGCCGCCATAGATATTTCGGGAGTCCTTATAAGGTCCGACACATCCTCCCCGTTTAAGAAAATGCGCTGCTCGTTATTCTGATATTTTAAATCAATCGAAACATCCGGGAGATTTTTTATGACCTTTTCCTTTTCTGATTTCATATTTATGCCGAGGCGTGTCATAAAAAGCCCCACGGCGCGGTACATCGCACCGGTATCGATATAAATATAGCCGAGATAAGCAGCAGCCTTCCTCGCTATAGTGCTCTTTCCGGCTCCCGAAGGTCCGTCAATAGCTATATTGATCAAAAAAATCACTCCTAAATTACTCTGTGCCCGAGTCCGATTGCAATCTCGTTAAGGTGTAAAAGTCCGATCCCGCAGAATATGCAAACGGCAATGTGTTCCTTGTAGCGGGCAATGCCGATTTTTCCGCCGGCATTTAATCCGATTGCCTTTGTCATGATAGCGGTCATCGCCTCGCGTGCCGCACCGGCAACTGCGCCCTCTTCCATGTGTGACGCTTCGATAAGCTTTTCTCTCTTCGCTCCTACGACGGTACGCTCCACTATCTTATTGACAGAGCCTATAAAGTCCCCTCCGAAATCGACCGCGCAGCAAAGCATATTCTTATCGGACATTTTGGATTTGTACGCCGATTCTTCTTCCCTTGTTGCGGTGAGTGCCATTCGGACAGCCGCGGACGCGACCTCCTTGCTTCCGTATTCAGACAAGGCTTATGCCCCCTTATAACAAAACATATTATATATTCTATCACAAAACAAAAAAATAATCAACTTATTTTTGTGATTTTCCGGCGGTAAAGCCTGTCGAAAACGCTATCTGAAGGTTAAAACCCCCGGTGTAAGCGTCCGAATCTATCACTTCGCCCGCAAAAAACACGCCTTTTACAAGCTTTGATTCCATTGTTGACGGATTTATCTCATTCACACTGACTCCGCCGGAGGTTATGATAGCCTCCGAAATGGGTCTGAATCCCTTTATATTGATTTCAAAATGCTTCAATAGCTCCTTAAGGCGCCGCCTTTCCTCCTTCGTTATCTCACAGACCGTTTTGTGCGGCGGAATCTCTGACAGCCTTACGATTACCGGAATCATCTTTTGCGGCAAAAGATCGTCAAGCGAATTTAAAAAATCTTTTTTTGAGTATTTTTCAAAGTCGCGTAATATTCTTTTATCAAGTGCTTCTTCGCTTAAAGCAGGTTTTAAATCGAGCGCTATCTTATAGCTTTCCGGGCTTTTTTTCATGTGTGCGCTTGCGGAAAGTACAATGGGACCCGATAACCCGAAATGCGTGAATAAAAGCTCGCCGAAATCTTCATATATAACCTTGGAATTTTCATAAAGCTTCAGCGCCGTGTTTTTTAACGACAAGCCCATCATCTCGCTGCAAAAGGCTTCCTTTGCTTCAAGCGGCACCAGCGACGGACGGATCGGCTTTACGGTATGCCCGAGCGAGCGGGCGAAGGTGTACCCGTCCCCCGTCGACCCGGTGCCGGGATAGCTCGCTCCGCCGGTTGCGATGATAACCCTGTCGCCTGCAATCTTTTCCCCGTCCGAAAGCTCGACATGCGAAAACGCGCCGTCCTTTTCAATAACCGCAGCAACCTTTGCGCGGATTGCCGAAACGTTATGCTTTTTCATTTGGCGGACCATCGCGTCCACAATGTCCGCCGCCTTGTCAGACTGCGGAAAAACACGGTTTCCGCGCTCGGTTTTTAACTTAACTCCGGCATTTTCGAAAAATTCCATAGTCGAATATGAGTCAAATTTTGAAAACGCGCCGTATAAAAACCGCCCGTTTACCGGGATGTTTTTTATAAGCTCGTCGCGTGTGCAATTGTTGGTAACGTTGCACCGCCCCTTGCCGGTAATGGAAAGCTTTTTTCCGTACCTGTCGTTTTTCTCTATGAGGACGACCTCATCGCCCGCCTCGCCGGCTGAGCATGCCGCCATAAGACCTGCTGCTCCGGCTCCTATTATGATAGTTTTCATTTTTTCGCTCTCTTTCTTGCCGCGATAAATATGCGCTGCTCGTCATCTGACGGTGACTTTAACTCCCTGTCCGCGAAAAATTCAATCTCGCAAAGCCCCGCCCTTTCCATAAGAGACGAAAGCTCCCTCTTGCTCCATGCCCGCTCTGTCTGATATTCATCAAACCTTGAGTAAAAGCCGTCCTCTTCTTTCACGAAAAACTTAAGCTCGAAATCGCAAAGGCGGCTTTCCTCGTCATAAAAGCTCTCCCAGCTGTAGAAAACCCCGTCATTGTCATATGTATAGCAGTTTCCTCCGAGGACATTTTTAAGCTTGTATTCCGAATTGATATCGAATATAAATACGCCGTCATAATCAAGGTAGTTATTCACAAGCTTAAAAACGGTAAGAAGCTCCTCCTCGTCAGTGATATAGTTTATACAGTCAAGGCTTGAAATAATGGCGCCCATGGTTCCGTAAAGCTCAAAATCCGTCATGCTCTGATTTAAATAAAGCGTTCTGCCTTTATTTTTCATCACGGCTTTGCCGAGCATGGCACACGAGGAGTCGACCCCGGTCATGTCATAGCCGCGCTCCGACATTATTTCGGTGAGGGTGCCGGTTCCGCACCCCAAATCGAGCACGAGCTTCGGCGAAAGGTCATATCTTTTAAATAATTTTTCGTAAAAATCCGCCCACGAAGCATAGTCCGTGTCCTTCATCAGCATATCGTAAATGTCAGCAAATTCGTTATACATTAAGATCACTCCGATATTTTTTCAAGCTTTGCATATACCGCCATAAGATTTTTTTCTCCGGATTCATCAAAAATAATTCTAAGGCGCATATCGTTGCCGACCGCCTGTGCCTCGGCAATCGTTCCGACTCCGAATTTTTTGTGTCTTACCCTGTCGCCGGCGGCAAAGTCAAATTTCTGCACGCTTTCGGACTTTCGAAACGCTCCGAAATTGACCTTCTGAAAATCCTTTGAGCCTCTTTTTTCAAGCGGTGCCGAATAGTAATAGTCGTCGAAGGTGGGCTTGGGCGTAATGTCTTCCGAGCAGAAATCGGGAATTTCCTCGATAAACATGGAGACCTTGTGGTACTCTGTCTTTCCGAATACCTTGCGCTGATTTGCCCATGTCATAAAAAGCTCCTGCTTTGCTCTTGTAATGGCAACATATGCAAGGCGCCTTTCCTCCTCTACCCCGTCAGGCTCAAACTTGGATATATCGCTCGGGAAAAGCCCGTCCTCGCAGCCCGTTATAAACACAACAGGGAATTCCAGCCCCTTTGCCATATGTATGGTCATCATTGAAACGGTGTCCTCATCCTCATCGTAATCGTCAATATCGGACACAAGCGATATACTGTCAACATAGTCAGAGAGCGACGCACCTTCCGCCGCCGTCTCAAAGCTTTTCGCACCGCTTATAAGCTCGCCTAAGTTATCAAGCCTTGAGCGCGATTCCACATCGTCGGTCATCGTGAGAAAATTATAATATCCGCTCTTTTTAATCACGCGCTCCACGAAATCGCCGATCGGCACCGTGTCAGCCTCGGAGCGGAGCTCCTCAATCAACGCGGCAAATTCCTGCATTTTGGGGCCGCTTCTGCCAAGCTCGTTATAATAGTTTACTATTGTATCATAAACGCTTATCTCTTTTTGAGCCGCTATTTTTGCGGCATTTTCAAGCGAAGTTCTTCCGATTCCGCGCTTAGGCTCGTTAATGCACCGCCCGAGCGCTATATCGTCATCCGGATTGATGATAAGCTTTAAGTACGCCATGATGTCCTTTATTTCCTTGCGGTCGTAAAATCTCAATCCCGAAAGAAGCTTATGCGGTATGCCCGCCATTCTGAAGCGTTCCTCCAGCGCTCTGGACTGGTTGTTCGTACGAAACAGCACCGCCATGTCAGAAAGGGCGTATTTTCCTTTAAGTTCCTCTATCTTTCCGGCGATAAAGTCCGCCTCGGAATACTCATTGTCCGCCTTATATATTTTAACAGGCTCGCCCTTATCCATAGCCGTCCAGAGCTTTTTGCCCTTTCTTCCGACATTGTTTCCTATAACTCCGTTTGCGGCATCCAATATATTCTGGGTCGAACGGTAGTTTCTTTCAAGCCTTATCACTTTTGCTTCGGGAAATTCATTTTCAAACTCTAAAATGTTTTTTATGTCTGCGCCGCGGAACTTATAAATGCTCTGATCGTCATCGCCCACGACGGTGATATTTCTGTGCCCGCGGCACAAAAGGCTTATAAGACTGTACTGTGCGTGGTTCGTGTCCTGATACTCGTCCACAAGAATGTACTTAAATTTATTCTGATAATACCTTAAAACGTCCTCGTTTTCGGACAAAAGCTTGACCGTGAGCATAATAAGATCGTCAAAATCCATCGCATTGTTCGCTTTGAGCGCCTCTCTGTACGCCGTGTAAACGCGCGCATATATGCTCATCATATAGTCGTTTCCGTACTCCTCTAAAAAGCTCTCCGGGTAAATCATTTTATTTTTCGCATCCGATATTATTTTAAGGCAGCTTTTTGCCGGAATCTTTTCGGAATCTATATTAAGGTTTTTCATACAGTCCTTAATAAGTGTTTTTCTGTCGGTATCGTCATAGATGTTAAAGCCGGGCTTATAGCCCAGATATTCCGGATTTTTTCTCAATATCGCAAGGCAGGCACTGTGAAAGGTCTTGATCCACATTATGTCCGCGTCGCTCCCGCAAAGCCTCGTGAGCCTTTCGCGCATTTCATCCGCCGCTTTATTGGTAAATGTGATAGCGAGGATATTGTATGGCGACACGGCTCTTTCCGACAGCATATACGCTATCTTATGTGTCAGCACCTTGGTCTTGCCGCTTCCGGCACCCGCCAATATCAATAGCGGACCGTCAGGCGCGGTGACTGCCTCAAGCTGTTCGGCATTAAGCCCGTCAAGCAGCTCATTCATAAATATTTCTCCTTTATAAAATCAGGCTGTGCGGCGCACAGCCTGATCTCGCTTATTTAAGTTTTATTGCTTCCTTTGCTGATGCCGCAATGTCATCGGGCGTCATATTGTAATATTTAAAGAGCTCAGCCGGCTTTCCGCTGCGACCGAAAACGTCGCGCACGCCGATGCGCCTTAAAATGCAGGGCGCCTTTTCAGCGATAACCTCGGACACTGCCGTTCCGAGCCCGCCGATTATACTGTGATCCTCAACCGTTACTATTGCTCCGGTCTCCTTTGCGCATTTTATGATAAGCTCCTCGTCAATCGGCTTTATTGACGCCATGTTGATGACTCTTGCGTTTACGCCTTCTTCTTTAAGCTTTTCCGCCGCATCCAATGCAGCCGACGCCATAATACCGGTCGAAATAACCGTAACATCGTTACCGTCCTTTAAGATGTGTCCCTTGCCCAGCGTGAATTTATATGATGAATCGAATATTTCGTCTGTCGCAAGGCGGCTGAATCTTAAATAAACCGGTCCGTCAAAGTTGAGCGCAAACTCAACCGCGGCAAAGGTTTCATTGGCGTCCGCCGGGTTTATTACGGTCATTCCCGGAATCCCGCGCATAAGCCCCAGATCCTCGATGCACTGGTGCGTCGCCCCGTCCTCGCCGACGGTGATGCCGGCATGAGTCGCGCCTATTTTAACATTAAGGTGCGGATAGCCTATGGAGTTTCTTATCTGCTCGTAGCTTCTTCCCGCCGCAAACATTGCAAATGAGCTTGCAAATACCGGCTTTCCGGTCGCCGCTATTCCGGCGGCAACGCTCATCATGTTTCCCTCTGCAATACCGGTGTCAAAAAATCTTTCGGGATATGCTTTTTTGAATATTTCCGTTTTCGTTGCGGCTGCAAGGTCCGCGTCAAGAACAAGGAAATCATATTTTTCGGCAAGGGCGCAAAGCGCCTCTCCGTATGCCTGTCTGGTTGCTTTTTTCGCCATAACTTATGCCTCCTTCTTCATTAACGCTTCGATATGAGCATCAAGCTCGGAAATCGCTTTGCCATACTCTTCCTCATTCGGCGCAACGCCGTGCCATTTAACCGAGTTTTCCATGTACGAAACGCCCTTGCCCTTTATGGTCTTCATAATGACCGCGGTGGGCTTTCCTTTTGTATCGCGCGCCGTTTTGAGAGCGTTTTTGATCTCGTCGTAATCATGCCCGTCAATCGTCAGCACGTTCCAGCCGAACGCCTCAAACTTCTTGTCAAGAGGCGACGAATCCATAACCTCCTTGGTCGAACCGTCAATCTGGAGTCCGTTAAGGTCAACGAATATGCAAAGATTGTCAAGCTTATAGTGGGGCGCATACATTGCCGCCTCCCAGACCTGCCCTTCTTCTATTTCTCCGTCACCCAGAAGCGCATATACTCTGTAATCCTTTTTATATGCCTTTGCGGAGAGCGCCATTCCGCATGCCGCAGAAATGCCGAGCCCGAGCGAGCCTGTCGACATATCCACCCCGGGAATGTGCTTCATATCGGGATGACCCTGAAGCCTTGAGTCAATATGGCGGAAGGTCTTAAGTTCCTCCTTGTCAAAAAATCCGGCTTCTGCGAGCGCTCCGTAAAGAGCCGGGCTGCAGTGACCCTTGGAAAGAACAAATCTGTCTCTTTCCTCCATTTTCGGGTTTTTCGGGTCGATGTTCATCTCGTCAAAATATAAAACCGCCATCAGGTCAGCAGATGAGAGCGAGCCGCCGGGATGACCGGAGGATGCACTGTATACTGCCGTGACGGCGTTCTTGCGAATGTTATAGGCCTTGATTTCGAGTTCTCTGTTATTCATTAGCCTCTCTCCTTTACAGCTTTCAAAACTTCTTTATATATTATACCACACAGAAGCCTCTAATTCAAGACATTTTCGCGCTAATAAAAAAAATAATCATTTTTCATATTTTTTCTGGATTTTTGCCATAATTTGTGATATTATATTATAAATAAGGAAGGTGCGGTTATGGATAAATTTGCATTGGTATTCGGGACGGACGAATTCGGCAAAGGAATTTCCTCGGCGATGGATTCACTCGGAATAAGAACGGTTTTGGTGAACATACATCCCGAAAGTAAGCTTGCTTCGGATGATATCGGCTTTGAATACTGCTCGGGCTCTTTGTCGGATGGACGGTTTATGGAGTCGCTTGATATTGACAGAGCGCATATATGCATCTGTGCGCTTAAGGATGATTTCATGTCGGCACTTGAATGTGTGCGCATTTTAAAGCTTTACGGTGCCGGATATATTGTCACGGAGGCGGATGACGAAATGCAGGAGCATTATTTAAGGCTCGGCGGTGCAAGCAGAATAGTCCATTCTTTCAGTGATTATGCACTTATCACTGCCGCAAAGCTTTTAGGGAAAGATGAGCTTGAGTTTACATATTTAAATGACGTTCAGGCGCTTTTTCAGAGAAAGATTCCGGATTCCTGGGCGGGCAAGACCCCGGCAGAGCTTGATATCAGAAGGAAATACTCGTCAAACGTTCTCGGTGTAAGGCGAAACGGAAATTTTTTGCCGGTCACGGAAGCTGATTTTGTCTTTGAAAAGGCGGATATCATTTATGCGCTCGGCGATTTAAGAAAGGTATTTGACTCGGAAGAATAGAAAAAATGCCGGAAACTGCAATTATTTATTGACAAATCCGAAAAATGCGGTATAATAGATATTGCATGCGGGCATAGTTCATTGGTAGAACATCAGCTTCCCAAGCTGAGGAGGCGGGTTCGATTCCCGTTGCCCGCTCCATGCCGGAACAAGCCAAAGCTTGTTCCGGTTTTTTTGCACAAAAAACTGCGTACAAAACAGTACGCAGTTTTTAATTTAAAACAGTGCTTTATCGGCTGCCGCTTCTTTATGTTCCTTAATATACTTGGTCCACTTGATGTAGCCGTAGGTCGTATTTGTAAGATATCCGACCTTTAATACAAGAAGTACATACTGACCGGAAAGAATGTTTATCACAGACTCCAAAATCGCGCTTATGTACCATGCAATCCACTGCTCGCGGTATCTTAACAAAATGAACACTCCGTTTGCAATACCGACTGCGGATACGCACGCGTCAAGATAGCACACGATGTTTTCCAAAAGCTCGTTCCCGCCGAAAAGGTCCGTTTCGATATCAATTGTGGTTAAAAAATACCCTACTCCGACCGTCCATACCACGATACCGACAATAAGTAAAACCTCTGCCAGACCGCTCAGTTTTCGAACCTTGGTAACATCCTCGTCGGTCTTATCCGGGTGCCTGTTCCAGTTTATAAAACTGATTATGTCTATCGGGATCCAGAAAAAGAGCGTGGACGCCATTGTAGCAAATCTGTTCGCCGTTACAATGCATATCGCAATCTCGGTTATCTCAACCAAAAGCGAAACGATGAAGTTCCATTTGCTCTGTTTCGAAATCAAAAGCTCGCAGAGTATGTTAAAAAACGTGTCCGCAAGATAAAGCCCCATGATAATCGCGCCGTTAACGCCGTTGATGTCCTCCTCCGGGAACAGGAATGCAAATACGAACGCTAATATCAATATACTGAAAAACCATATTTTTTCGTACGTCGTGAAATAATTCCACAGTTCTTTTGCCCGTTTCACAATTTTATTTTCCATCGGAATTTTTCTCCTTTATGTCATTTAGTTTAATTGCAAGATTAGAAAATTCCTGCATTGAGAGAGTTTCCCCGCGAACGTTAGCGTCATAGCCCATATCCTCAAGGATTCCCCTTATCCCCTCTTTCCCGCCGTAAAGCCCCGAGTTTGCAAGCGCGTTCAAAAGCGTTTTTCTCCTTTGAGCAAATGACGCTTTGACGAGCCTGAAATAATCCTTTTCGGGAGCCTCTATCGGAGGAGAAGGCAAAAGCTTTAATGCAACGACCGCTGAATCCACCTTCGGAGCGGGAATGAATTTTGCCGCGGGAACAAAGTCCGTTATCCTTGCCTCGGCATAGTAAGACACTGCCAAAGTAAGTGCCCCGTAATCCTTCTTTCCGGGCTTTGCGACAATTCTTTCGGCAACCTCTTTCTGAACCATTATCACAATGTTTGAAAACGGAAGCTTTTCTTCCAAAAGCTTCATGAGAATCGGCGTTGTGACATAGTAAGGAAGGTTTGCGGCAACGCTGACCGTCATGCCCGGAAACTCTTCTGCCAAAAGCTTTTTAAGGTCGGTCTTCATAATATCTCCGTATCGCACGGACACATTCGAAAAGCCGGCAAGCGTTTCTTTCAAAACAGGTCTTAAGCTTTCGTCAAGCTCAACGGAAACAACTTTTTTTGCCTCCGTCGCCAGTGCCGCGGTCAATGTTCCGAATCCGGGACCGATTTCGAGAACCCCGTCGGTGCCCGCCTCTTTTGCAATGTTAAAAAGCACGTCTTTATCCGTCAGAAAATTCTGCCCGTAGCTTTTTTTAAAAGAGAACCCGAAGCTGTCGCAAAGGTGTTTTATCACCGACGGTGAAGTTAAATCATACATATGCCTTAAACCGGATAAGTGTTGTTTTCACTGTCGGCAAGCGACGCGTCTACTTTGTACTTTTTAGCCTGTCTCTGCTGAAAGAACTTGACCGCAACCTGTCCGAACAAAGCGTAGGACAAAACGTCCTCCTCCTGCTCCGAATACTGCTTCATTTCTTCCCTGTACTTGTCAAGCTCTGCCGGAATCTTGTCGGCGGGGCGGCAGGTAATGGGCTTTTCGTCGCCGATGATCTTCTTTCTGATTTCATCGCTTATGGGAGCCGGAGTCTTTCCGTACTCGCCGCGGACAATTCCCTTTGTCTCGTTCGATATCATTTTATATCTCTCGCCGCAGATAACGTTAAGCACCGCCTGTGTGCCGACAATCTGGCTTGTGGGAGTTACAAGAGGCGGATAGCCGAGATCCTCGCGAACCTTGGGCACTTCTTTCAATACATCGTCAAGCTTATTCTCTTTGCCCTGCTGCTTAAGCTGCGAAACAAGGTTTGAAAGCATGCCGCCGGGCACCTGATATCTTAATGTGTTTATGTCTACGCCGAGAACCTTTGTGTTCAAAAGTCCTTCTTCAAGATATTTCTCTCTTAATCCCTTGAAATATTCCGAGATTTCGGAAAGCGCGTCAAGGTTAAGACCGGTGTCGTACTTCGTTCCGGCAAGCGTCGCAACAAGCGGCTCCGTCGGAGGCTGAGATGTGCCCAAAGCAAGCGGAGACAGTGCGGTATCGACAATGTCGCATCCCGCCTCTATCGCCTTAAGATAGGTCATAGAAGCAACGCCGCTTGTATAGTGAGTGTGGATCTCGATCGGGATCTTCACGCTCTCTTTTAACGCCTTTACGAGGTCATACGCCGTATAAGGAACCAAAAGACCCGCCATATCCTTTATGCAGATACTGTCAGCCCCCATGTTTTCAAGCTCTTTCGCCATTTTAACAAAGCTTTCCGTGGTATGGACAGGGCTTATCGTGTAAGATATCGCCGCCTGAACGTGACCACCCTCTTTCTTTGTGGCGTTAATGGCAGTCTTTAAGTTTCTGGTGTCGTTAAGAGCGTCAAATATTCTTATGATGTCAATACCGTTGGCAATCGACTTCTGAACGAAATATTCAACCACGTCGTCGCCGTAGTGCTTGTAACCTAATATATTCTGACCTCTGAAAAGCATCTGAAGCTTTGTATTTTTAACCTTATCTCTGATTTTTCTGAGTCTTTCCCACGGATCCTCATTTAAGAAGCGAAGGCACGAATCAAACGTTGCTCCGCCCCATGCTTCCAAAGCGTTATATCCGATTTTATCCAGCGCTTCGAGTGCGGGCAGCATTTCCTCTGTCGTCATTCTCGTCGCAATCAGTGACTGATGCGCGTCACGGAGGATCGTTTCAGTGATTTTAACACCCATAATATATCTCCTATTCTGAATTAATTATTTAAACATTGCAAGGAATACTCCTGCCGCGACTGCCGAACCGATAACTCCGGCAACGTTGGGCCCCATCGCATGCATGAGAAGGAAGTTTCCGGGATTTTCCTCCTGACCGACCTTCTGCGAAACACGCGCAGCCATGGGAACCGCGGAAACGCCGGCAGAGCCGATAAGCGGATTTACCTTGCCGCCCGTCGCCTTATACATGATCTTTCCGAATAAAAGTCCGCCCGCGGTCGAGATCGAGAATGCAACAAGACCTAAAACAACTATCTTTATCGTATCCAAATTCAAAAAGTTTTCCGCAGTTGCGGTCGCTCCGACCGTAACGCCTAAAAATATCGTTATGATATTCATAAGCTCGTTCTGAGCGGTCTTTGAAAGTCTGTCAACGATTCCGGTTTCCTTGAAGAGGTTACCGAGCATAAGCGTTCCGACAAGCGGAACAGCGTCCGGAACTATAAGTCCGACAACAATGGTAACCAATATCGGGAAAATAATCTTTTCTTTTTTAGATACCGGTCTTAACTGCTCCATAACAACGGAACGTTCTTTTTTCGTTGTCATCAGCTTCATAATGGGAGGCTGAATCATGGGAATAAGCGCCATGTAGGAGTACGCCGCGATGGCAATCGCCGGCAAAAGATGCGGAGCCAGAGTTTTTGTAACATATATCGCCGTCGGTCCGTCAGCTCCGCCGATGATACCGATAGCCGAGCTTTCTTTAAGAGAAAATCCCAAAAGGTTCGCACCCAAAAATGTTACGAAAACGCCGAGCTGAGCCGCCGCGCCCAAAAGAATACTTTTAGGGTTCGCGATAAGCGGTCCGAAATCCGTCATCGCTCCGATTCCGAGGAATATAAGAGGAGGATAAATTCCGAGCTTAACGCCGAGATACAAAATATCCAGAAGACCTCCGTCATGCAGAACCTGTCCGTAGTCTATCTCCTGACCGGTAAAAAAGTCCGCATGGAATATTTCCGCACCCGGAAGGTTTGCGAGAGCCATGCCGAACGCGATCGGCAAAAGAAGCATCGGCTCAAATCCTTTTACGATGGCAAGATACAAAAGCACGCATGCAATTGCGATCATAACTATATTGAGCACATTGCCGTTGTCCGCAACGGTGTCAAAAAGCCTCGAAATACCGGTTCCTTCAAGGAATTTTATAATTCCTTTTTCAAAATAACCAAAAAAACTCAACGTTATCCCCTCCGTTAATTAAGGGTTACGATTACATCACCCGTATTTACCGACTGACCCTGAGTAACGGCAACGCTTGCAATAACCGCGTCTTCCGGAGCCATAATTTCATTTTCCATCTTCATTGCCTCAAGAACTGCAACTACCTGTCCCTTTTTAATGGACTCGCCCGCGGTTACCTTTACCGCGTTGATCGTTCCGGGCATCGGAGCCTTGATCGACGATGCGCCCGCACTTACGGGAGCCGGAGCCGGTGTGCTTGCCGGTGCGGGAGCAGGCGCACTCGCCGGAGCCGGAGCAGCCGGTGCCGAATAAGAAGGAGCGGACGAGCCGATCTCTTCCACCTCTACCTCGTAAGCTTTTCCGTTTACCTTTATATTGAACTTTTTCATTAAAATCTTCCTTTCTTGTGGCGACCCGTTTAAGAGAGTCTTTTATAGGATCTGATCCTGAAATTACTTACCTTTGTATCAAGCGATGATGCGATTGCCGCCGCCAAAACCGCGACAAGCTCGTCCTCGTCCTCGGTTTTAACGCTTGAAGCAACAGCTTCCTTTACCGGAGCCGGCTCTTCCTTTTTGCCATCTCCGGACGGGGCAAAAACCTTCATCAGGCTTAATATCAGCATCAAAATTACAAGTACCGCGAAAACAATCAAAACGCCGAAAACCGTTACGGCAAGAGCTTCTGTTATATTCTCCATATCAGCATCTCCTTACAGAGCAAGCCCTGAGTGTTTTTTGATGACATTTTTGTTTTTGGTATAGAGCATTTCAAACGCCGCCGCAAGACGCGGTCTTGTCGTTTCGGGCTCAATAACGTCATCAATATATCCGGTCGATGCCGCGGCAAGCGCATTTGCTTCACCTTCTATGTAGCTATTCTTTATCGTATCCTTGTCCGTTACGCCGTTTTTGCCGTAAAGGAGCACAGCCGCCATGTCGGGAGACATTGTGCCGATCACAGCCTCGGGCCATGCGATAACAAAGTCGGCGCCGACCGCCTTGGAGCCCATAATGATGCCCGCGCTTGTGCATGAGCTCTTGGTAATAAGCGTTACCTTCGGAACGGTTGCCGAGCTGTAGGCATACGAAAGCGAGGCTGCGCTCTTTAATATCTTTCCGCGCTCCTCAGCTAAAGATGCTTTAAAGCCCTCCGCTTCGCAGAGAGTGAGGATCGGAATATTAAACGCATCCGCAAACTTAATCATTTTTACCGCTTTTTCAAATGCCGATGTGTCAAATTCATTTCCGCCGGCAACGACCGCTATTGTCTCGCCGTTGATCTTAATGAATCCGGTCTTTACGGCATCCGCGTATTTTTCACTGACAGGAAGATATGTACCGTTATCCGAAATGGCTTTTATTACATCGTCCAAAGCAGCGTCCTTATTTTCAAATACATCGGACAGTCTGTTAAGGTCGTCCGTGCACTCTTCTTTGGGAGCGTGCTCTGCAGCGCATCCGGGCAAAAGCGAGATAAGCTCTTTTATCTTGGCTATCGCCGCATTATCGTCCTCTGCGGTAAAGTCGGCATTTCCGTTTATTTCCGAGTTGACAGTGGGGCTTGATATATCACCCTTGTCCCTTCCGGTCTCGCTGCATAACGCTTCGCCGTTTAACATAAGGCGGCTCTTTTTCGTCATGATAACAAAATCGGAAAGCGCCGGAATGAGCGCGCAACCTCCCGCGCATGTGCCGAATAATGCCGAAACGGTCAAAACCGCACCCGAAAGCTTTGCATACTCGGAATAAAGCATGCCGAGCGAGTTTAACGCCTCCGCCTTGTCATCTAACTTAACCGTGCATGAATCAAGGAGTGCAACGACCGGAGCTCCTGTCAATTCAGCCGTATGCAGGGTCTTTAATATTTTCTTTACCTGTTCTTTTCCGAACGCGCCGTCCGACGAGCCTTCGTTTGCATACACGAAGACCGATCTTGAATCAACGGTTCCGTAGCCTGTGATAACTCCTTCATTTGCGGCGTCTTTGCTCTTTCCCGAAAACATGTCCGTTTCAATAAAGCTTCCCTCGTCGAAAAGAAGATTTATCCTTTCGCGGGCAGACGATCCGTTTTTCCCGGAGCCTGACTGTATGACTGCGTTTCTGCGGTCAATAAGCTCTTTTCTCTTATCCAAACGTATCCCTCCTGTAGAATAATTAAATCAATTTTAAAATTGCATCCAATTTAAAAAAATTCGGCAAAACCTCCTCTTTTACCTTTCGGACTTTTATACAAAAAGCATTGGAGATTTTGCCGAATATTTGTGCATATTAATCTTGACAGTGCCTTCCCGAAACAAAGAATCCTTCAAGCGATACCGTCATATCACTTTCAAAGTTCATTCTTTCGCACAGGTCGCGAAGTTCCCCGTTTATACAGCGGGCTTTTTTTATGCCGTGCCTTTCGGCATAATTCAGCATTGCGAGAAACATTAAAAGCCTTGCGTCCTCGTACGGCGCGCTGACGTTTTTTATAACTACGGTGTCATTTTCGTTTTCGCAGACCGCGGTGCCCTTAAACACGCCCTCCTCGTTAAGAGCAAAAAGCATTTCATTCTCCCCTATTTCCGGGCAGATGCTTTGTGCAATCTCGCGGTTATCAATGTAATGTATCTTAAACATAATTATCCCCCGTTTTTATACGCCTTGATGAGCGCCGTTTCGGCTTTCGTAAATTCCCTGTAGGTGCCGGGTGTGATATTGCCGATCGTGAATTTCCCGACTGCGGTGCGCTTAAGCGCCGTCACGAAGCAGCCGACAGAGGCAAACATCTTTTTGACCTGCCTGTTTCTGCCCTCGTGAATCACGATTCTTACATCCGTGAAATTTTCTCCGGAGCTTAAGATTTTCACCTTTGCCGGGGCGGTTTTTCTTTTATCTATCACAACTCCCGAGCGCAGCTTTTCAGCCTTTTCTTCGTCAAATTCGCCCTTTATACGCGCGAGGTATACTTTTTCAATGCTCTTTTTGGGATGTGCCACGGCGTTCGCAAAATCCCCGTCGTTGGTCATTAAAAGCAGTCCTTCGGTGTCATAGTCAAGTCTGCCGACCGGGTAAATCCTCTCCGGAATATCCGAAACCAGCTCCATAACGGTTTTTCTGTCGAAGTTATCCTTTGCGGTTGTGATATACCCCTTCGGTTTATTCAATATGATATAGCGCTTTTTTGTTTCGATTTTTACATTTTTTCCGTTAAGGGTCACGCGGTCTTTTTCCTCGTCAACGCTTGTTCCCATTTCGGTAATAATTATTCCGTTAACGCCGACTCTGCCCTCTTTTATAAGCTCCTCCGCTCCTCTGCGCGACGCAACGCCGCTTAAAGCCAAGAACTTCTGTAATCTCATCATAAGGTCTACCTCATCAGTTCCAAAAGTGTTTTTATCAAAAAAATATATCTTTCTTTGTATGCGTAAGAAAGATCGTTTTTCTCGGCATTGCCGGATGCCGAAAGATTCACGGATGTTATGTACAGCCCGTTATTGTAGACGTCAACGCTTCCCAAAATGTCTCCTTTTTCGACCGGAGCGTCGACTTTATCCTCTATGTTATATTTTAACGTAACCTCAAGCGGTGTCTCACATTCGCGCAGAGAAAGGCTCCTTTCCGGGGAATACAAAACGCGCTCCTTGCTGCCTGAAACCTCTATGCTTCCCGCCGCGGCGCCCTCTTTTAAAATGCTTTTAAGCGTTGTGTAATTTTCAAACGAATAGTCTAAAAGCTTTTTATGGTCGTTCCAGTCATCGGGGTCGTTTAGCGTCACAACTATCGTTTCAAGCTCCCCGCGGTCCGCTGCGGAAACAAGGCACCTTCCGGATTTTTTTGTATATCCCGTTTTCACTCCGACAGCCCCGTCATAGCTTTTCAGCATTTTGTTGTGGTTTTCGAGTGCCCTTCCCCAATCCTTGCCCTGCCACGGAATCGTGCACGATTTTGTGGAAACGATTTTCTTAAAGTCGTCATTGCGAAGAGCATACCTTGAAATAAGCGCAAGATCGCGCGCCGTGGTATAGTGATTTATATCATCCAGACCGCTTGCTGTGACGCAGCTTGTGCTGACGGCGCCTGCCTTTTTGCACGTTTCGTTCATGAGCGACGAAAAAGCCTCCTCGCTTCCGGAAATATGCTCAGCAATCGCGACCGCCGCATCGTTTCCGGATTCGAGCATCAGGGAATACAAAAGCTCCGACAGCGTGAGCTTTTCCCCCGGTTCAAGCCATATGCTTGAGCCTTCAGTCCCCGCCGCATTGGCGGAAACGGTCACGATATCGTTAAGGTCTCCGTTTTCGATAGCGGTTATCGCCGTTATGATTTTAGTCGTGCTTGCCATCGGCAGCTTTTCGTCAGCGTTTTTTTCAAAAATAATCCCGAAGGTCTCAGCATCGACACAGATTGCCGCGCGCGCCGAAACCTCCGGTTCGCTTGCATAAGCTTTCGTCTGCATTGCAAGTACAATAAATAAACACAAAGCCAATTTCTTAAATATACCAATCACCTGCCATACTTATATATATGCCGGTGAAAACGGATTTTGACTTATTTATTCATCGTCCTCTTTGTTTTCTTTGATCAGCGAATTAATTTTGTCAATCATTTTGGGTACAAACTCAAAAAGCTTGTCCACCGAAGTTGCCGAGCCGGACTCAATCGGAAGCATCTTTATCTGATCCGCTCCCACAACCAAAAATCCGACCGGCTTAATCGAAACGCCCGCTCCGCTTCCGCCGCCGAAGGGAGAATCCTCCGCCGACGATGAAACGCCCTTTATCGGGATGTTGGAGCCGCCGGCTCCGAATCCGAACGCCACCTTCGAAACGGGAATAATCGTCGTCCCGTCGGGAGTCTGTACAGGATCCCCGATAATGGTGTTAACGTCCACCATTTCTTTAATGTTCTTCATTGACGATTCCATAAGTCCTTCAATGGGATGTGCCATAAAAAATCAACCCTTTCTTACTCATATGATTTGTATTTTGTATAAAATTTAACCGCGGTATATATAGCCTTCGCGGCATTGGTTTTTATTACCGTGCAAAAGTCGGCGTTAAACACCGGCTCGTCCCCGTAATCCGGTTCAATCGTTATAACCGGGGGCTTTACAGTGAACACGCACGAAATAAGACCGATGAATTTATATATTTCCGCGTACGCGATTCCGACCAGAAAACCGGTTGCCGCCGCGTCCCCGCTCCCGAAGTGTGCGTCAAGCTTAAAGCTTTCGACCCTGACCGCCCGTTTTATCGCTCCTGAGGTTTCGTAAAGCGCCCCCACAATGTTCCATATTCTGTCGTACGGCTGCTTTTCTTCGGGCTTTTTGTCTTTTTCTTCTCCCGCGTCATTCTTCTTGGGGGCTCTTTTTTTACCCTTAAGCTTAAACGGTCCGAATTTTATTATAAGTCCCGCTTTTTGGCTCTCGTACGATACGATCGCTCTCACCGGCATAAAGAGAAGGAGCGCCAAAAGTGCAATAAATACCGCTATGAATATAAGCATAGCTTAAACACACCCTTTTAAAATCATTCTTCCTCTGTGCCGGAGTCTATCTTAAGCTGATCGTTCTCCTCTGTCTCAAGCTCCTTGTAAAGCTCGCCGATATCGGGAAGCTCACCCAAATTGCGAAGCCCGAATACCCTCAAAAATTCCTTGGTGGTTGAATAAAGCGACGGTCTTCCCGGCGCGTCGGACGTGCCGGATTGCTCAATAAGACCGCACATTACAAGGCGGCTTACAGAGCTCGAACTGTCAACGCCCCTTATATAGTCGATCTGGCTTCTTGTAACGGGCTGCCTGTACGCGACAATGGATAGAACCTCCAGCGCCGCATGCGAAAGCGGAGCGTTTCTTTTCGGCTCCGTAACACGTCTTACATATTCGTAATATTCCTTTTTCGTCTTAAGCTGGAGATCGTCGTCTATCCTTATTATCGTGATTCCGCCATCTTCATACTTTTCAGATAACATGGAGGCGATTTTTTCAACCTCGTCAGAGTCGGTCTCCAAAGCCTGGGCTATATCGCTTATTGCAACGCTTTCGCCCGAGGCAAATAAGATAGCCTCCAGCGCTGCCGTTTTTTCGTTATCCGTCATTTTTCCACCCCGCCGTCCGTTATGGTAATCCCGTCGCTGTCTTCATAAAATCTGACCTTGCTTAGCTTGATAAGCTCAAGCAATGCCAAAAATGATGCGACGCGTTCGCTTTTTGTGCCTTTAAACAAGTCCTTGTATTTCATTTTGGTTTTTCGCTTTATGCTTTTTAATATATCCTTAACTTTGGAAAAAATACTAACCGGTTTTCTTATAACCGCTTCTTTTATGTTTTCCTTTGACGGAGGGCGCAAAAGCGCCTTTCTTTCCGAAAGCGCAAAAAGCGATTTTAAGAGCTTGTCCTTATCTATCGGTGCAAGCGGCTTTGACGGGAACTTTATCTGCTCGGCAATCTTGAAAAATGTATATTTCGATTCAAACTGCCTGTCCGCTATTTTGTCCGCCGTAAGCTTTATAAGCTTGTACTCCTTAAGCCTGTCTATAAGGTTTAAGGCAGTATCGTCCTCTTTCGTCTCCTCCTCGTGCCGCGGCAAAAGGAACTTGGACTTGATATATAAAAGCTCTGAGGCAATGACTAAAAATTCGCTCGAAAAATCAATGTTTTCTTTTTTCCAGCGCTCAATATAGTAAAAATACTGGTCCGTTATCTCGGCAAGGGAAACATCGACAATAGAGAGCTTGTTCTTGCTGATTAAGTGGAGCAAAAGGTCAAGCGGTCCCTCAAAATCTTCCGATTTGAATATTACAGGTTCCAATTATTCATCCCCTCAAACGTCATATCTTAACATATCCTCGTACGTTTCGCGGCGCAGTGCGACGCGTGACTCCTCCCCGCGGACAAAAACTATGGGCGCTCGCGGCACTCTGTTATAGTTGCTTGCCATGGAGTAGTTATAAGCGCCGGTTGCCAGCACCGCAAGAATATCGCCGCTCTTCACTTCTCCGAGCGCGATATCTTCGCCCAGCATATCTCCCGATTCGCAGCACTTTCCGCACACCGTCACCTTTTTATCCTTCGGCTGACCGCACCTTCCCTCAATAAGAAAGGTGTACTTTGCTCCGTACAGAATGTAGCGCGGATTGTCGCCCATTCCGCCGTCGACCGACACGTATGTCCGGATTCCGGGAATCTCCTTGACTCCTCCGACCTTATACAGTGTCACTCCTGCGGGACCTGCGATTGCCCTTCCCGGCTCAAAGCCCAAGTGTATAAGCGCTTTTTTCTCTTTTTCCCGGCGGTCCTTAACATATGTTAAGACCGGCTTTAATATTTCGTCATAGGAAAGCGGATTGTCCTCCTCCGAATACTTTATGCCGAACCCTCCTCCGAGAACAAGCTCGGAAAACTCCCGTTTGTGCTTTATTTCCTGTTCGTTAATAAAATCCAGCATAACCTTCGCCGCTTCGGCAAAAGGCTCCGGCTGAAATATCTGCGAGCCGATATGGCAGTGAAAACCGCAAAGCTCGACATTGCAAAGCTTTAACGCCTCGGCGGTAATGCTGTCCGCCGCCCCCGTAGCGATTGCAGACCCGAACTTTGAATCAATCTGCCCGGTCTTTATAAATTCGTGCGTGTGCGCCTCCACCCCCGGTGTTATCCTTAAAAGAATCTTCTGGCGGATTCCGGCTTCCTTCGCACATTCGTTAAGGCGAATAAGCTCCTCCGGATTATCGACAATGAACTTTCCGACGCGGTACATGACGCCGAGCCTTATCTCCTCATCGGTCTTGTTATTCCCGTGGTAGTGAATTTTCTCCATGGGAAATCCCGCGCTTTTCGCGGTATAAAGCTCCCCGCCCGACACACAGTCGAGCCCGAGACCTTCACTGTCCGCAATTTTGCACATTTCCTTTATGCAGAGCGCCTTTGAAGCGTATGTAACGGTCCCGTTTGAATCATAGTACTTATCTATCGCCCCTTTTAACGCTCTTGCGTTTTCGCGGACAACCTCCTCATCCATTACATATAAGGGCGTGCCGTACTTCTCCGCAAGATGCGAAGCCGTTAACGAGCCGATATAAAGATGTCCGTTTTTTACACTGATTGACATAATCCATCATCCTCAAAATCAAAGCTGCTATATATGATTAATTTTACCACACAATAAGTATTTTGTCAAATAATAACCCCTTATAAAAAGTTCACATTTTATTTTTATTTTAGATATAGTTAATTCATAATCATAATGTATAATAAAATTGTAAAGCAAAAGAAATACGCTTTACAAAGTTTTTCATTTTCCTCTCCTATATCTCATTTGGATGCAAACGCACAGTTTTCCCCAACTGTGCGTTTTGCTTTTTAAATTCTTTTTGTTGCTTTTTATGCTATTATATGCTAAAATAGACAAAGTGTTATTGATACGGAGAGTAATTATGAGAAGCTTTACGTTAAATGCCGATGATGCAGGTCAGAGGCTTGACAAATATATACTGAAAATAACCGAAATGCCGCGCTCGCTTATATATAAGTATATCAGAACGGGTCATATCAAGGTAAACAAAAAGAAAAAGGATGCCGGCTATTTTCTCTCGGAGGGCGATGTTGTCGCTCTTTTTATTGACGACAGCCTTTTCAAGTCGGAAAAAAGCGCTTTTTTGACCCATCCTCTCGACATAGTTTATGAGTCTGACGATATTATAGCCGTAAACAAGCCGTCCGGAATGAAGAGCCAGCCGGACCGCCCGGGCGACGGCGCGCTTTCCGAATATATAAAGGGGTATCTTTTTTCAAAGGGCGAATACCTCCCCGAAGGCGGACATTCCTTCTCGCCCGCTCTTTGCAACAGGCTTGACGTTAATACCTCGGGCATTGTGCTTGCGGCAAAAAATGCCGAAAGCTTAAGAATATTAAACGAAAAGATAAAAAACAAGGAAGTTGAAAAATACTACCATTGCATAGTGCGCGGAACGCCTCCGGAAAAAAGCGGAATCCTTGAAGGGTATATATTAAAAGACCGCGCAAAAAACAAGTCGGTTATAAAAAAAGAAGAGTTCCCCGATTCGAAATATGTCAAGACCGGGTACCGCGTTATCCGCTCATCAGGCGGGCGCTCGCTTATCGATATAACGCTCTATACGGGAAGGTCACACCAGATACGCGCGCACATGGCGTCTGTCGGCTGCCCGATAGAGGGCGACTTTAAGTACGGCGGCGGAGAAGGAACGCAAAAGCTTTGCGCATATAAGCTGGTTTTTAATTTTTCGGACAGCGGAGGAAAGCTCTCGTATCTTAAAGGAAAAACGCTTGAGATAACTCCTTATTTTGACAAAGAGGTGCAGTAAAATGAATTTGGCGAACGAATGGAAAGATTATGAGATATTAGACCTTTACAGCGGCGAAAAGGTCGAACGGTGGGGCGATATCATGCTCATCCGTCCCGATCCTCAGGTTATATGGCCCAAAACAGATAATACCGAGTGGGAGAAAAAGGCATATGCCAGATATATAAGGTCTTCCTCCGGAGGCGGAAGCTGGGAATATTACAAAAAGCTACCCGAAAAATGGCGGATAAATTATAAAGACCTTTCTTTCTATATAAAGCCGATGGGCTTTAAGCATACCGGGCTTTTCCCTGAGCAGGCGGTTAACTGGGACTATATGATAGATAAAATTAAAAAAGCCGGACGCCCCATACGGGTGCTTAACCTTTTCGCCTACACCGGCGGAGCGACGGTTGCATGTGTATCGGCGGGCGCTTTTGTCTGCCATGTTGACAGTTCAAAGGGAATGACCGCATGGGCGAAGGAAAACATCGCTTTATCGGGACTTTCGGATAAGCCGATGCGCTTTATAGTGGACGATGTGAGAAAATTCGTCGAGCGCGAAATAAGGCGCGGAAACACTTATGACGCGATAGTCATGGATCCCCCCTCATACGGGCGCGGCGCGGGAAAAGAAGTGTGGAGCCTGGAAACCGACCTTTATGACCTTGTGGCTCTTTGCTCAGGCGTCCTTTCCGACAATCCTTTATTTTTCCTTATCAATTCATACACCACGGGGCTTTCCCCCACGGTGCTTGAAAACATACTCGGCATAAACCTTTCGCGTTTTAAGGGGAAAATAACCTCCGGCGAAGTCGGACTTCCTGTCACGGGCTCCGATCTCATACTCCCTTGCGGAATATTCGGAAGATGGGAAGCATAAAAACATCGGGTGTACTTAAAGTACACCCGATGTTTTTATTTGCACAGAATCCACTCTGTATATTCATCGTCAGGATTCATCTTTGCAGCCGAGGCATAGTCGGAAAGCGAAAGGTCGCCTGAGTCAAACTCGATGTTATGTTTTGTGTCCTTGTTTCGGACAAATTTCCCGCCGCAGTCCTTTGCGCCGTAAATGTCGGAATTTATATCGGAATCCGGAACCATGACGAGCGGACCGAAGGAAAAACCGGCATATTTTTTTCCGTCTATATTCACATCTTCTTTTTCAATCTGCATGTCAAGGCAAAGCGTTACCTCGTCCCCGTCTTTTATGCCGAGAGTGACATATCCGCCGCTTTCGGGAGCAAAACTTTCCTTGCCGTTTACATTAATACTGTATTTTTTACACCATGACGGGATGCGGAGTTTCAAGCTCTTTTCACTTGCCCCGGTGACAAAAAAGCTTATCTTTCCGTCAAAGGGGTATTCAGTCTTTTCTTCGATTCTGACCCCATTGCTTTCCCACACCGCCGGAGCGTAGATGGCGGGAATTACGGTGTTTTCGTCCTCTGTAAAAAGAAGCTCGGGAAGCCGGCTGATGAAATTATATCCGCGGTATCTGCAGCATTTATAGGGATCCTGCCCCGACGTCCTCGTAACTCTTTTGCCGAAGTTCGGCTGATAATACGCAAAATCAGCGTTTTTATCGTCAAATGAGCCCATTATGTGGTTAAAAAGCGACCTCTCCGCCGCGTCGATGTATTTTATATCGCCTGTCGCCTTATATAAAAGCAGTGAAAACTCCGCCCACCCGACAGAGACGCACGTTTCGTTCGGGTGAATGTCAAGCGGTAAAAAGCACGGCGTGTTCCCCTCCGGAATCCACTTTTCCGCATTTGTTCCGTTTCCGGGACGGCGTATCTGTGTTTTCTTAAGCTCATCCCAGTATTTTTCTGCGCCCTTAATGCACTCTGAATCCTTGGAGCTGTCATAATAAAAGAGCATGCCGATAAGGATGATAAAATTCTCGATTCCTTTTTTGCTCCTTAAGTCAAAAATGCTTTCAAAATCGAAAAAATTATTTCCGGAAGTTTTTAATCTTCTTAAAATATACTTTGTAAATTCGGCGTAAATGACATCGTCCGTCACGTCATAAAGTCCGGGAAGCGTCAGAAGAAATGAGGCATTCTGCGTTCCGTCGTTAAATGCGTCCATAATATTGTCTTTTTCGGACAAATAATGAGCGGCAATGTTTTTCGCGCATTTTTCCGCCGCATTAAGCGCGGCTTTTCTCCGTGTGGTTTTATAGTAACTCAAAAGACCGTATACGGTGAACGTCTGATTCCAGACGGAAAATTTCTGCCATTCATCCTCTTTCGGGTACCCTCCGAGGTAACCGTCCGCATGCTGGTTTTCGATGATACAGTCAACCAGCCCGTCAGCCTTTTTAAGAAGACTTTCATCATGAGTCAGATCATAAAAATTCATGCATGTGTCTAAATATTTTCCGGCAAATTCGCTTTCCGCAAAGTGGTGATACTCCCTGTGATCGCCGATATATGCCTTTTTATGCACTTCGGGATCGATGCTTTTTTCAAAGCTTTCCAGGCATTTGTCAAAAGCTTTTTTGAGAAATCCGTTTTTAAGTTCCGTCATAACAACCGCCCTCCTTTTGATAATTATACTTAAATATATGATATAAAACAATATCATATATTATATTTTTTCGTATTTTATGATACATTATTGACATTTTATATCACAAATGTTAATATTAAGAGCGTAAGGAGTGGATAGCATGCATAAAAACGCGCTTTATATTGCAAGACTTTATATGCTTAAGGAAAACAAAAGGTCAAAGTTTTCGCTTTTGGCGGACTATTGCCTTTCCAATATAGATTCTCTTGATAAGCTGACGATAAACGACCTTTCGGAAAATACCGGTACGAGCTATGCAACTGTCTGCCGGTTCATTAAAGAAATCGGAGTGTCGGGCTTTAAGGAATTTAAGAAAATTGTCTGCGACGAAATAAAGAAGCAGCAGCGGCTTGAAATCAAGATTGATAATTACGCTCCCGGCGGGAGCGATGGCTCCGGTTTTGACCGTCTGATAAAAAAGGTGTGTGTTTTTTCCGCAAGCGTCATCGAAAACTGCTATGACACATTAAAGGAGGATACGCTGCGGGAATTTATCAAGTGCTTTTTTAAGGCGCGCCACGTTTATTTCATCGGTACCGGAACATCTGCCGTGACGGCACTTTACGCATACACAAAACTTTTCAGAATAAAACGAAGCTGTTCGTTCGATTCGGATGCGATCATTGCCAAAATGAAAGCCTCAGTCCTTGAAAAGGGCGATATGTTATTTGTGATATCATCATCCGGCAGAACAAAAGCAATGGTCGAGGCGGCTCAAAATGCAAAGAAAAACGGAGCCGTGATTGCATGTCTTTGCGACTTTTTCGTCTCTCCCCTTTCGGATATTTCAGACATTAATATCTGCACGACCGTGCGGGACTCAAACAAGTATTTAGACACGGACTTTCCGCTTATCCAGGGACAGATAACGGTAATCGACATTTTGTATTCCTGCCTTTATAATGCGGCTAAAAGCTCATCGGATAATAAATTTAATATGACCAAAGCTGCGGTAAGAAATGATAAGACAAATTAACAGTTGACACCTTTTATTTTGTGTGCTGTAATACTCCGCAAGAAAGAGGGGAATATTATGAATCTATCAATGGGAACCTATATATTACGCGAACGCTTCGGCGATGAGGCGGCGATACTCGGCGCGGAAAATGTGATACTCTCTGATTTGCCGCGACGTTAAAGCTCATCGGATATAAGGGCGAGCTTACGTTTGAGATATTCGGCTATCTCGGAAGGCTTTAGGACGCTTTACTTCCCGATGCGGTAAATTATGCCGCCAAGGTCGGAAGGGACATCATAGAAAAAATCAAAAATTCGTAATTTTTTTATAATTTTCCTGCCAAAATCCTGCCAACGAAAAAGAAAGCGCCTAAAATAGGCGCTTTCTTTTTTGTGGCAATGCCGAATCATTAAGATATTCACGCCGCAGGCGTATCTCGCAAAAAGGTGGTAGCGACTGTGAGCCTTGTGTGCGCGCTTGTGAGCGCGCTTGCAAGCGAACAGGCGAGCCGAGCGTGCCTTGTTGCGAAAGAGGAGGAACGACGGCGCGTGTGACTGATTTTTCTATAAAGAAAAATCGGAACGGAGCAAAGTCCGTTCCGACGTGGTGGAGATATGGGGATTCGAACCCCAGACCTGTTACATGCGAAGCAACCGCTCTCCCAACTGAGCTATACCCCCGAAACGTTGGTGCCCGAGACCGGAATCGAACCGGTACGACTTTTAACGGTCGCAGGATTTTAAGTCCTGTGCGTCTGCCAGTTCCGCCACTCGGGCTAACAACAAGATATAGGATATCACATTTTTTCCTTTTTGTCAATAGTTTAGTGCGAAAAAACTGCCCCTTTGCTTATCAAGGGGCGGTTTTTTATTCGAAATCTTTTATATCAAAATGCCACGGCTCGCGTTTTCTGAACGGAGTCTTGAATTTCTTTTTAAGAACGCCCTTTTCTTCAAGATGAACATAACATGCAATATCGCACGCCCTTCCGCATATCGAGCACTGATAAGCATGCTGCGCGGGCGGATAAAAATAAATTTTATCAAGAATTTTCCGCGCCGTTTCCGGAGTCACTTTGGCTTCACCCGCAATAATTTTTATTCTGTCGTCAAAATCACTAAAAGCGTCCGGAGGCATGAACGGATTTTTCGTGCCGTTAGCACCGTTATAATAAACGGCGCACTGCCACGGTTCAATTCCGCCGTCAGGTTTTACCGCGCCTCCCGGGCATGCTTTTTTGCACTCCATGCAGTTATCGCAAAGGTGCTTTTCGTAAATCTCCGTACCTTCAATCTCCGCGTCGGTCAAAACAAAGCAATATCTTATCATGGGACCGAAATCGTCATTTAACAGTGCTCCGTCAAAGCCTTTTTCTCCGAGTCCGCACATCACGGCGACATTTAAAAAGTCAAGCGTTTCCTCGCTTTTTCTGTTTCTGTATACTGCATCATATGCGACCTCGGGATTGGTCGAATTTTCTTCCTTCATTATCTGCTGGTGCTTTCTCTGCGGAAGCGCCGTGAATCCCTCGCGCTCTATGACGCCGGACACCTTAAGGCTTGCCATCGGCATGACCGTTTCCTCCATGTTTTCAACGCCCATTGTGGTGTACTGATAATATGTTGTGCCTTCCTCGATACCTCTGTATACGCCGCGAAGGACTCTGAATCCGAGACCGATGACTGTTTTAACCTCCGGCATAAGGCGAAAGACCGCGTCGCCCTTACCGAATCTCTCCGCCGGAGCAAAACCGACAACGTCCGCCCCGTTTTCCTTTGCCGTATTAATTATAATATCTTTAAGCTCCATATCAAAGTTCCCCCACAATGTGCTCATAGCATGCTATGTCGCACTTTTTCATGCAAAGGCACGGTGAATAGCCCCACTGCGTGTTCGGCAAAAAGTTCATTTTCTTATATAGCTTTCTCGCGCTTTCCGAATCGAACCGCTTTTCTCCGTTTATAATAGCCTCACGCTCGGGATCGCCGCGCAAAAATTCGTCCGTCATAAAAGGATTTGACTTATGCGCGCCCTTATAGTAAACGCTGCACTGCCATGTATCCAAGCCATGTTCACTTATCGCGTGACCCGGACACGCCGAGATGCACTTTCCGCACCCGTCGCACACATCCTCATAGGGCTCGTCAAATTCCAGCGGTGCGTCGGTAATAATAAAACAGTACCTTATAAAAGGACCGTATTTTCTATTCAGTATCTTTCCGGAAAGCCCCATATCTCCGATTCCGCACGCTTTCGCCGCCTTGCCGAAATTTATTATCACGTCTGGAGCCGGCTTTCCCTCCTCAACGGGATCTGAAATAAGCTCGTATGTATCTATTACCTCGGGGTTCGTTTCCTTGTCGCCTTTGATTCTTAAGTTGGGTATGACCTTCTGAAGACAGGCGTCATAGCCCTCGTCCTCAATCATTGCTCCCATTTTAAGAAGGAATATTTCCGCCATTTCCTCATCGATATATTTGACTCCCAAGGTAGTGTACGAATAGTGCTGCACACCGCGCGCCATCGCTTTATAAAGTCCTTTGGGAACCGCGAATCCGAATCCTATTATGCTTTTCGCCTTCGTCAGTATCATGTAAGGGTCTCTACCCGGATCTTCCTCGGCATACACTCTGCCGACTCCGCACAAAGACGCTCCGAGCTCATATGCGCGTTTTTTTATCATTTCGGTTGTAAGCATACCATGACCTCCTTATCTATATAAAACGCCTTTCTGTATTTTCTTTGCTTGTGTTGCTGTTTTCAATCACAAGAACCGTCGCGTCACGCGACATTGTAGTATGATGCCACACGCCCCTTTTTATGTTGTATACTTTGTTCTTTTCCATAGGCACCGTTTCTTCTTCGGTATATAAGACCGCCTCACCCGAAAGTAAAACAAACACCTCGTCCGTTTCAGTGTGCCGTTCAAGCCTGTCGGCTTTTGAAAAACGCTCGGACCATCTCATCAGCCCGATTTTCCACCCCTCAAAAACCTTGACCGCCTTAAAATCCTCGCCATTATAATCAATAACCTCTATCATCTGTCCAGCCTCCAAGCTTTTTTGGTGCGAAGCGGCTCCTTAAATCTGCCTTCCATGCAGCCGCCTTTTTTCTCAAGCATCGAAACGCACGCTCTTATGCAGCCTCCGCACTTTGCCATATTGTATCCGACCCAGCTCGGGAAATACTTCTGAAGAGCGGTATAGACCTTCATTATTTCTTTTTCGTCGGCAATATCGGTCTTGCCCTCCATGAGGTCAAGCGCTCCGTTCTCGTTTTTGTCCCAGACCTCTTTCGGAACAAACGGATTGTAATACCTTCCCGCATGAGTATAGAAAGCGTAGCAGCGCCACATATCGATGTCGCCCCACTCGCAGAGCTTTCCGTCAAGGTCAACGCTTATTGTTTTTCCGGAATTGATAGCGGGGATACAGCTTCCGGGACATTCCCTCACGCACGCTCCGCATTTGCGGCACAAGGGCTTGCCCGAGTACATCTCGTCATATTCAAGCTCTGCGTCCGTAAATAAAAACGCCACTCTCTGAAGCGGTCCGAATTCGGGAGTCAAAAGCATCTTGCTCCACCCTATCTCGCCGAGCCCGCACGCAACCGCCGCAAGCCTGAACTGAAATTGAAGGTCGGGAGGCACGGACTCCTCTCTTGCCGCACGCGTGAACTGCACACTTCTGTGGTGCGCGGTCGAGCTTTTCGCGTTTTCGTTAACCTCTATCTGCTCCTCGGGCGAAAGAGTGTTTCCGGGGCTTCCGTCCATGTCCGAAACGCAGCCTCTTGCGCCGGTGTTTCTGTAAACGAACGCTTCGTAGCCTTCATCCTCAATCACCTTTCCGACATGGTAAAGCACCGCCGGAGCATATATTTCGTTAATTCCGCCGTATGCCATCGAAGGGTACTGGTTAAACTGCGTGCCCTCCTCAATGCCTCTTTGCACTCCGCGCGGAATTCTGAAAACAAAGCCGATGCAGCTTTTCGCCTCCGGAAAAAGAAACCGGGGATTCATTTCATCAGGTGCGCCCGAAAAGCGGGACATCGGAGCAATCCCGCATTTGTCCGCGCCGGCGGCAAGCGCCGCTTCTTTAATCATCTGACTTGTCAGCATAATATTTTCTTCCCTTCACTTAAATTTGTGAGTGCAGCTTTGAGCTCATCGGCGCATATTGTACATTCGCTGCATTTTTTGCTGCAAAAAAGGCGCCTGTCCGTCAGCTTTCTGTTATCTATTACATAAGGATAGAGCCTTCCGAAGTGATTCGGCTCCAAAAGCTCCAATACGTTTCCGCTGTGCCTTCCGGATATGTAGCTTTTAAGCACCATGCGCGCCATATCCGTCGCCCTCGTAGCAAGCTTCATGGCGTTAAAATAAGGTTCGTATAAATGCACTTCTTCAGGTCTTATAAAGCTTGTGTCCTTTAAGAGCGATATGTAATTTTCTTTGTTTTTAAGGTACTCGTGGCATATCCCTTCAAAGGTATAGCCGTTTTTCATTTTTGAAATCTCTTTTTCATGGGCGACCAGATTGTCGTGAAACGTGTGCGCGGAGCAATCGGACAGGCAGCCGCTGTTTGCCAGAATATAAAGCTCTTTCCCGTTTTCGCCGCACCATTTTTTCAATTCATTAATCTTTTCAAAATCCCGGTTGTATTCGCGTTTTAAATAATACCCGTCAAAATACTTTCCGACATAGTCCATGCCGCGGCACGAGCCTATCCCCATATTGACCGATGCGCGGGTCTTGATATCACGGAAATTGTCCTTGATAAATTTTGCGATAAGGGGCGATGTTGTCGTGACCGATGCTAAATTGAATCTGCATTTAATATAATCTGTGCAGTCGCCTATCTCATTGTAAAACGATCCACAAAGGCTTTCCCTGCCGTAGCAATTCCCGTTAAAAAGTAGGTTGAATTTAATTTCCTCTTCATTGAGGCGGGCAAGGTCTTTGTTCATTTTTTCATATGCTTCCCACTCGGTCATTTCTCCGCTTTCGGTCTGCGGCGCCCTTCCGTTCGGGAACGAGCCCCATGAAAAATATACTTCTTCAATGCGCTCTTTGTTCTTTATTATATCCTCCAAAAAGCCCGTATCGCAAGAGCAATTGTATCCCACGGAAAATTTCAAACGCAACCCCTCCTTTTTTGCATAATACCATATAATAATTTTATCACATAAAATATCTTACTTAAATGCACGAAACAAATATAAAGATGTAAAAAACAAACAAAAAAATAATCGGCTGAAAGCCGATTATTTTTCACTTTCCGAATGCTCCGAAAAACCCCTTTTTCTCGTACGGAGAAGAGGTTATCTCCCCGACCGTATATCCCGTGGGTTTTAAGACCTCTCTTATCTTTTCGGAATCAAGAGCGTCCTCCGAGATAATTTCAGTCTCGCCCTTGGAGTGTGAAGACGAGACTTTTTTTACGTTAAAAGCCGCCCTTATTGCGTCATTTACATGCGTTTCGCACATCTGGCACATCATGCCGTCAATTTTAACTGTTGTTTTGAACATAACAATTACTCCTTTATCTTTATTACTTTATATCCGGCTGCCTCAACGGCAGTTTTCAATGCATCTTTATTAAGGTTCTCGGCTCCCAAAATCTCCGCCTTGCCCGATTTGCTGCTTACCGATACGTCCGACACTCCGCTGACCGCTAAAAGTGCCTCTCTCACCCGCTTTTCGCAATGCGAACACATCATGCCGCGTATCACGATAACGGTTTTGTCTGCGCTTTTTCCTTTCTCAGATTTGAAAAAGTTAAGTCTTAAGGCGTTTGACACCACAGATACGCTCGATAAGCTCATTGCCGCCGCTCCGAACATCGGATTTAACGTCAGCCCGAGCGAAACAAAGCATCCCGCGGCAAGCGGTATTCCGATTACGTTATAAATAAACGCCCAGAAGAGATTTTCGTGAATGTTTTTAATTGTCGCCTTGGAAAGCCTTATGGCAGTCGGAACATCTGTCAGCCTGCTCTTCATCAAAACAATGTCCGCCGCATCTATGGCAATGTCGGTTCCGGCGCCGATTGCAATGCCGATATCCGCGCTCGTTAAGGGCGGCGCGTCATTTATGCCGTCGCCGACCATGGCAACGCGCCCTTCCTTTGAGAGATTTTCGACGGCTTGCTTTTTCCCGTCCGGCTTAACACCGGCAATCACCTCGTCAACCCCGACTTTTTTGGCAATCGCGCGTGCGGTCCTCTCGTTATCCCCGGTCAGCATGACAACGCGGATTCCCATTGAATGAAGCTCTTCTATCGCCTTTTTGCTTTCGGGCTTTACCTCATCCGCAACGGCGATGACGCCCAAGAGCTTACCGTCTGCCGCAAAAAGAAGCGGTGTTTTTCCTTCAAACGAGAGCTCGTCTGCCTTTTTTTCAATTTCGGGTGAAATCTCAGTTTCCGACCTTAAAAAGTCAAGGCTTCCGCCGATTACTTTCTTTCCGTCAATTATTCCGGTAAGCCCGTTTCCGGGAAGCGCAGTAAAATCCGATACTTCTTTTTCTTCAATGCTTCTTTCTTCTCCGAATCTTGTTACAGCTCCGGCAAGCGGGTGCTCGCTCCTTTTCTCAAGCGAAACCGAAAGCGTTAAAAGCTCGTCCTCCGCCGCCTCATCAGCCGCGAAAACATCGGTAACCTCCGGTCTGCCCTCCGTGATGGTTCCCGTTTTATCAAGCGCGGCAATCTTTATTTTTCCCGCATTTTCAAGAACCTCCGCAGTTTTAAAAAGTATTCCGTTTTTCGCCCCGACTCCGGAGCCGACCATTATTGCAACGGGAGTCGCAAGTCCCAAAGCGCACGGGCAGCTTATAACCAAAACGGAAATGGCGCGTGCCAGAGCGTACGCAAACGTCTGTCCGATTATGAGCCAGACAATAAGTGTGATGACCGACAGTGTGATAACCGTCGGAACGAACACGCCCGATACCTTGTCCGCTATCTTTGCAATAGGAGCCTTCGATGCCGCGGCGTCGCTTACCATTTTGATTATTTTTGCCAAAGCCGTGTCCCCGCCGACATTTTGAGCTTCGCACTTTAAAAACCCGGACATGTTGACCGTACCTGCCGAAACAATGTCTCCCGCTTTCTTGTCCGCCGGAATACTCTCTCCTGTAAGCGCAGATTCGTTGACCGCGCTTACCCCTTCCGTAACCGTTCCGTCAACGGGAATGTTTTCGCCCGGACGAACAACAAATATGTCGCCCTTTATAACCTCCGAAACAGGGATTTTTTCCTCCTCGCCGTTACGCACAACGGTTGCCTTGTCCGGAGCAAGCTTCATAAGGCTTTTGAGCGCGTCCGTCGTTTTCCCTTTTGAGCGCGCTTCAAGCATTTTGCCGAGCGTTATAAGGGTCAATATCATTGCGGCGGATTCAAAATAGAACTCGTCCATATACCGCATTACCGCTTCATGATCGCCGTTTGCCTGCGATCCGGTCATCGCGAAAAGAACATATACGCTCCAGATATATGACGCTCCGGAGCCGAGCGCGACGAGCGAATCCATGTTGGGCGATCTTTTTATGAGCGCCTTTGTTCCGCTTATAAAAAACTTTTGGTTTATCACCATTATCACTGTCGTCAACAAAAGCTGCAAAAGTCCCATAGCGACGTGATTGTCCGAAAGCCACGATGGCAGCGGAAAGCCCCACATCATGTGCCCCATGGAAAAATACATCAATATTACAAGAAAAAATAAAGAAGCAATAAGTCTCTTTTTAAGAACCGGAGTCTCTGTATCGGGAAGCTCTTTTTCGCTTTTTTTCTCTTCCACGCCTTTAACGCTCGCCCCGTAACCGGCTTTAACGACCGCGCCGATTATTTCATCGTCCGACGCCGTGCCGGAAACCGTCATACTGTTCGTAAGAAGGTTGACGTTACATTCCGTTACGTTATTAAGCGCAGACACCGCTTTTTCAACTCTTGCCGAGCATGAGGCGCAGCTCATTCCCGTCACATTGTACTGACGCATAAAAATCACCCCTTTGATAGTCTTTGCGACAAGATAAATAATTATTACTTCATAAGCTTCTGAATCGTTAAAACAAGCTCGTCAATCACCTCATCGTCGCCGTTTCTTATATCACGCGCAACACATCCTTTAATGTGGCTTTTAAGCATTTCCTTGTTAAACGCATTCATCGCCGCGACCACCGCGGAGGACTGAACCAATATGTCGTTGCAATACGCATCCGACTCTATCATGGATTGTATTCCGCGTATCTGCCCTTCAATTCTTTTAAGCCTGTTCATCATTGATTTTTTCTGTTCATCGCTTCGCATAGTATGCTTTTCGCTGCAATGGCAGCATTTTTCACGTTCCATAATAATACCCCCTAAGGGTATTATATACCTATAGGGGGTATTCTGTCAAGCATTATTTTTTATACCGTGCAGCAAAGCTCGCCATCCTTAACGTCAACCGTTATGGTGCTTCCGGTATCAAAGTCGCCTTTTAATATTGCACGGGCAATTAAGGTTTCCATACTGCTCTGCAAGTAACGGCGGAGCGGTCTTGCACCGTAAAGCGGGTCATAGCCTCTGTCGATTATGAGTTCTTTTGCCTTTTCGGTCACATTAAGCTTTAACGACTTATCCGCAAGACGGCTTCTCAAGCCCTCAATCATGATGTCGATAATTCCCGTGAGATTTTCCTTTGTCAGCGGTCGGAACATAACCGTCTCATCAAGTCTGTTTAAAAACTCCGGACGGAAGAACCTTTTAAGCTCGCTCATAACGGCGCTTCTTGCCTCATCGGTTATATTGCCGTCTTTATCGATTCCGTCCGAAAGATACTGGCTTCCGAGGTTGGAGGTTAAAATGATTATCGTGTTTTTAAAGTCGACCGTTCTTCCCTGGGAATCGGTTATCCGTCCGTCATCCAATATCTGTAGCAGAATGTTAAATACATCCGGATGCGCCTTTTCAACCTCGTCGAAAAGCACAACGCTGTAGGGCTTGCGCCTTACCGCTTCCGTAAGCTGACCGCCCTCGTCATATCCCACATATCCGGGAGGTGCGCCGATAAGGCGCGATACGGAGTATTTCTCCATGTACTCGGTCATATCGATACGCACGATGTTGTGCTCATCGTCAAACAGGCACTCCGCAAGACTTTTTGCAAGCTCTGTTTTTCCGACACCGGTAGGACCCAAGAAAAGGAAGGAACCGATCGGACGGTTGGGGTCGGAAATTCCGGCACGGGATCTTAATATTGCCTCGGTCACTTTCTTGACCGCTTCATCCTGACCGACAACGCGCTTATGAATGTACTCGTCCAGATGAAGTATCTTCTCGCGCTCGCCCTCCATGAGCTTGGAAACGGGAATTCCGGTCCATTTTGCAACAATTCCGGATATATCCTCATCCGTGACCGTGTCATGGATGAGCGTGCCCTGCTTCTTCGTTTCGGAGGCTTTCTCGGCATCGCGGAGCTTTGCTTCGAGTGCGGGAAGGTCTGAATACTTAAGCTTTGCCGCTTTCTCGTACTCATAATGAAGCTGGGCGCTTTCAATGTCAGCATGCATTTTTTCTATCTCGGATTTAAGCTTTTTAACATTGTCAACACTCGACTTTTCCTCTTCCCAGCGCGACTTCATTTCGTTAAATTTATCCTTCAATTCATAAAGCTCCTCGCGAAGCTTGCCGAGTCTGTCACGGCTTAATTCGTCCTCTTCCTTCTTTAACGCCATTTCCTCAATTTCAAGCTGCATTATCTTTCTTCTGACGTCGTCCATCTCGGAGGGCATGGAATCAATCTCGGTTCTTATAAGAGCGCACGCTTCATCGACAAGGTCGATAGCTTTATCGGGCAGGAATCTGTCCGTTATATATCTGTTTGAAAGCGTTGCCGCGGCTACCAGTGCGCTGTCGTGAATTCTGACGCCGTGGAACACCTCATAACGCTCCTTAAGACCTCTTAAGATAGAAATCGTATCCTCAACGGTGGGCTCGTCAACCTGTACGGGCTGGAAACGCCTTTCAAGAGCGGGGTCCTTTTCGATGTACTTTCTGTATTCGTCAAGTGTTGTTGCACCGATGCAGTGAAGCTCACCGCGCGCAAGCATGGGCTTTAAGAGGTTTCCGGCGTCCATGCTGCCTTCCGTTTTTCCCGCGCCGACGATGGTGTGAAGCTCATCAATGAAAAGAAGAATCTTGCCTTCCGCGCGCTTTATTTCCGAAAGTACCGCTTTAAGCCTTTCCTCAAATTCACCTCTGTATTTTGCCCCGGCAATGAGCGCACCCATATCAAGCGAGAAGATTGTTTTATCTTTAAGGCTTTCGGGCACATCTCCCCTTACGATACGCTGAGCAAGTCCCTCGGCTATCGCAGTCTTGCCGACGCCGGGCTCACCGATAAGTACGGGATTGTTTTTCGTTTTACGCGAAAGGATCCTTATCACGTTTCTTATTTCCGTGTCTCGCCCGATCACGGGGTCAAGCTCGTTATTTTTTGCTCTTTCCACAAGGTCGGTTCCGTATTTTTTAAGCGCGTCATACGTGCTCTCCGGATTGTCGCCGGTAACGGGCGCGGTCTTTACCTTTGAGAGCTCCGACGAGAATTTCTGCTTTGTTACTCCGTGGTTGTCAAATATCTTTTTTATCGCCTGCGTTGCCGCTGAAAATATTCCTATCATTAAGTGCTCAACGGAAACGTATTCGTCCCCCATTGATTTTGCCGCCGCTTCCGCCGCCTTTATCACCCTGTCGGTCTCGGACGAAAGATATGCTCTCCCCTCCATTGTGCCGACCTTCGGCAAAAGTCCTATAGCGGTATCAAGCTCCGACAGCATCGCGTCTGTATCTGCCCCCATTTTCTTTAAGAGCGACGGTATAAGCCCGCCGTCCTGGTCGATAAGAGCATACAAAAGGTGCTCCGGTGCAATATAGTTATTTTTGTTTTCCTCAGCCATAGACTGAGCTGTGTTAAGCGCTTCGGCGCTTTTCTGTGTGTAGTTAGTGTTCATAAGCGTACCTCCCTTTCATGCCGCTTTTAAATATAAAGCTCGGCGTTTTCAAGATATTTTGCGTATGCCGCCTCAACATCCCTGTCGCTCAGGCGCTCCGAAAGATATCCTTTCATGAGCTCATCAAAAAGCTCGATATAATAAGACAGGGTTCTTGCCAGCGTATCCGCCGAGAAATCCTTATTCGGCGCAAGAATCGTTCTTTCAAACTTGCCGTCATAAAGAGCATAGTCGTTTTCAGCACCGGTAACAGGAGCCAAATATTCGTCCTCAATCCGCTTCCACAGGCGGAAAAAGTTTGTGATTTTATTTACCAGATACTCTGACTGTGTTCTGAAAACGACGGAGAGCGTTCCTATTTTTCCTCCCGCTTCGGCATCAAGCTCCACCTCGTACTTTACCGTAGGACGGTATTTGTACTCAAGAGAGCTTTTAAGCGACATTGAAAGACTGTTCGGCGAAAAGAACGGAACCAGCTCCCTCGACGAAGCGGTCAGCCTCTCAATCGCGGAAAGAACCTCGTTAATTCTCTGCTCCGGCGTTACATAATTTACGTATTCGGCAAGTATTTTGTTTATAAGGCTCGAACGGTTCTGCCCGAGCTTGTGCGCCAGAATGTCGACCTCGCGCACCACATCGTCATTTAACACAATACTGTATAATGTTTTTTTCATAATGCACCTCCCGGGTTTTATCGGATATATTATTTCCGAACTGTAATTATATATTACACCTCGCCTTAACTTTTGTCAATACATTTATATAATATTTCACACGAAATATATAAATTGTTTTCAATTTATTAACAAAAAAAGAAATGAGCTTTCGCTCATTTCTTTTTATTTTTTACAATCCTTATTATAACAAACACTGCTGCTGCAAGCACAAGGATTATTACCGCCGCGGTAATGCACTTTGATAAGAGCGCCGACTCGTATCTTACGGCAACGGTAACATTCGGGCTGTCAACCGTAAACTTCACGTACTTTCCTCTGTTTGTGGTTTGAAGCTTCTCCCACTCACCGTCACACTTATACCAAACTGTGGCTTTATCCTTGTTTTCGTTTATGATACGGAAATTATAGTTCCCGTCCTCCGGAACGTCCGCACCGATAAGCTTAATGTCATATACCTTCATCTTGCCGACCGCTCCGTCCGGGCCTTTTTCTTTAGACTCCGGAGCTCTTAAAACCGCATCGGACCTAAACTCGCCCTCCGCAAGCGCAATGGCAAGCTTTCCGGTATTGTTGCGTTCCTCGCTCTCCAAAAGCGTTATGCGGTTATAGTATTCGGCTTCGATAGTAATGTCGCTCGATACCGTTCCTTCCCCGATGTCCTCCCATTTGCCGAAGCTTCCCTTCTTTTCGGGCACCTCGGGCATCTGAATTTTGCCGTACGGATCGCCGTACTTTACAAGCTGCTCAGCCACTTTTTCTCCGTCGGCATAAAACCTTACGTAGAAGCTTATAAACTCAGCCGGAACATTCATTGAAGAAAGCTCATCGTACGTTGCCGGCTCCGCCTTGCCCTTATAGCTGATCCCGTCAAGCGCGCCGAGCCCCTTGTCAAGGAACTTACAGCTTCTCACAACATTTGCACTTTTTTTGTCGCCGGCAATACTTCCTGTGTATTCATCGCCCGTAACGTCGGCTATCGCATAGCACTCGCTCATGGAATCGGTATATCCCGCCACTCCGCCGACATATGCGGTGCCGTCCGATAAGCATTTTGCAAAGTTTCTCTTTATAACGGACTCTGAATATCCCGCTATTCCGCCGACGTAAGAGCCCGACTCGCTTTTAACGTTTCCGTATCCCTCGCAGTCATATATAACTCCGAGGCTTAAGGAACCGGCAATTCCACCCATGCAATCCTTTTTGCCGTAAACCTCTCCGCGGTTTATACATTCGGATACTATCGCTTTTGTCTTATATACAAAGTTTAAGTTTGAAGGTCTCTTAAAATCGTCCTCCGGATCTGAAGTATACTCTATGGCAACCGAGCCGGCAACTCCGCCGCCGTTTCTGTCCGCATTGACCTTGCCGGAGTTTTCGCATTTTGTAACCTTGCCCTGAACGGAATTGAATATCTCGGATTCCGAAACGTCTACAAAATAGTCTTCTATTTCGAAATTCAAGTATTTTTCTTCGTTTTCGGTGATTGAATCAATAATAAGGTTCATAATGAGGTTAAACTGATCTGAAAGGTCCTGAACGTCATTCCTTATAGTCTTTCTGTCATCTTTGAACTTATTTTTCATCTTTTCAAGCTCATCGGAAATTTCGGTGAGTGTGTCAAATAACCCGTCGCCTTTTTCACCGAACTCTGTACCGAGCTTCTTAAGCTGCATCGGTCCCGCGTCCGCAATATCTTTCGCAATGTCCGAAAGCTTTGAAAACGCGTCGGAAAGGTCGGAAAACGCATAGCTCATGGCGTCGGACGCTTTTTTCAGCTCTTCGTTTGCCGCATTGAGCTGCTCGGTCATATCGTCGGCATAATCGCCCAGTTTTTTGTGAAGCCCCGAAAGCGAATCGGAAAGCGCAGAGCAGGCTTCGGAAATTGCCTTAAAGCCGGCATTTAAGCAATCGAGCGAATCGTCCAGATATTCTGCCGCTTTCTCAAATTCATCAAAATCAACCTCTGTATTGCTGATTATGGTGTTTAAGCTGTCTCCCATCGTGCCCAAAGCGTCGATCATTGGAGAAAATGCCGATAACATCCGTCCCAGAGCGTCCGTGATTCCGTCGATATCTTTAATATCGCCGGACGATATTATATCGCTTAACGCCTGAATTGCCTTCTTAATCTGGTTCTGTGATGAGAGAAGCTTTAATATCGCGTCCTTAAGCTCCTTTGCCGCGGCCCTTACACTGCTTTGATTTTTCACTGTAACCGCTTCTGACAGGTGGCGCAGCGCCCTTTGAGCATAGCTCGTCGCACTTTTTAACTCCTTGGAGCCGTCCGAAAGAGTTTTAAGCGCGTCCGTCATCAGATCTATTTCCATGTCAATGTCGGGCGTATAAAGATTGATCTTCGAAAGCGCCGCGGAAAGACTGTCGGATGCATAAACGAGCGAGTCCGCAGAGGAGGACACAAGATCCAAAACCTCCACACTGTTACTGATTGCCGTTGAAAGTATCGCACTGTAGGTATTGAGCTCGTCAATATTCGTGTCGATAAAATCGTCGGTCATGTCAAGCATATCCTTGGCATATCCGCGCGCAGTTTCGGAATATCCTGAAATATTGTCAAGGTAGACCTCGATGTTATCCGCCGCCGAATCCGTGTCATTTATGAGCGTATCGGTCATTTTATTGAAGGTTTCAAGCTCGCGCTTCACTTTTTGCAGCGTGCTTTCGGAAACATTCAAAAGAATATAAGGCTCTGCCTGACCGACGATCCCGCCGACATCCTTCCTTCCGTTGATTTCACCCGAATTTTTGCACCCGGTTAAAAGCCCGGACTGCCTTCCGGCAATTCCGCCGACGTTGTATCCGATATGCTGATATCCAACCGCTCCCGTATTTTCGCAGCCGGAGATTATGCCTTTTGAAAGACCGGCAATTCCGCCGATATCATAAAAGCTCTTGAAAATGCCTTCCTCGGTCTTGCTGTCTTTTTCTTTGTTTATCTTGACGTTTTCGATCGCGCTTTCAACGTCCGTGTCAAACGCGGAGGAGCTTTTTTTGTCGCTCTCCACAGTATTAATATTTCCGGAATTTTTGCACGATTCAATATATCCGTCATTAAATCCCGCAATACCGCCCACCGAATTTTCACCGACAATAACGCCGACAAAAGATGAATAGGCTATTTTTCCGCTGTCGGTGCACCTTCCGGCAATTCCGCCGACTGCGGACGCACCCTTGACTGTCCCCGAATAGGCCGACGACAATATCTCGCCGGAATTTTGCCCGGCAATTCCGCCGATATAGCAGGCGGTTCCCTTCGGGTTTATGTTTCCGCTTACGTTGAGATTCTTTACGACCGCTCCCTTTTCAAGGTACCTGAAAAAGCCGAGATTTGACCCGCTTTTGGATATTATGACTCCGCTTACCGTATGCCCGTTTCCGTTAAATGTTCCGGAAAATGTAGGGATAGGTTTAAATTCTTCTCCCGAGAAATCAATGTCGGCGGTAAGATTTACGGTCTTGCCGACAGACCATGAATCAAGCGTGCATTTTTCGGCAAGCCTTAAAAGCGACGATTTATCCGATATTGTTATAACATCGCCTTCGGCATACAAAGGGGAAACCGAAAGCACAAAAATAATCAATAATAAAACAGAAACTATTTTTTTATTCATTCCGGCTCACTCCTTTCTAATCCTCGTCGTCTTCATCATAATAGTCATCCGAATCGTCGTCATAGTGCCCGTCGCCGTCACCGGCGCTTCCGCTTACGAGGTTTGCGTCCACCTCGCCGGAGATTATTCCGTAGAAGCTTCCCTCAACCCTGCCGTTGACATATCCCGAAAGCTTTCCGTTTATCACGTGATTGCCGGAAAGCGATATCTTTTTGCCGGGAAGTCCGACCTTGAACGCAGTCTTGTCGATTATCACATCGCCCAGCAATAACAGCTGCGGCAAAATGCCCATGACGAGTATCATAGATATTATCGTACCGCGTCCCAAGCACGTTCCGATTGATGAGATTGCACAGTCGGTAGACATGAGTCCTATGATGATGCCTGCCGATGCAAGAATCGTGCCCGATGTAAATATCGTCGGGAATGCAAGACTTAATGTCTTTATGATCGCGTCCTTTTTATCCATTGTCTGCCTGAGCTCTGTATAACGGTTGGTTATAACTATCGCATAGTCAATGTTTGCACCCATCTGGATCGAGCTTACGACCAGGTAGCTTAAGAAGAACATATGGTTTCCTTCAATTACCGGGAACGAGAAATTTATCCATACGCTGCCCAGAATAACGATAATAAGTATTATCGGAAGTCCCGCGGACTGGAATGTGAAAAGAAGGATTATTACAACGAACAGTGCCGACAGAATACTTATAAGAAGGTTATCCTGCCCGAAGGTCGATGATAAGTCGTAATCGTTCGTGGAATTGCCGCAAAGTATAACGTCTTCTCCGTAGTATTTTGCCGCTTCGTTTCTGATAGTTTCCAAAAACTCAAACGTTGCGTCCGTTTCCTCGGGAAGGTTAAGCTCAAGCACTATTCTTGAATAATTTTTGCCCTTGAGCTGCTTTTTGCCGTCCTCAAGATCTGAATTGATATCGTCAAGGTCGGCGCGCATATCGTCGTCAAGCGTTATCGTTCCGTTGTCGACCTCGTCGTACAGAAATTCAAACATATCTATGAGCGGAACCTCATAATTGTCGATTCCGCCGATAATTTTGCCGTAGTTTTCATCGTCAACGGCGTATGCCGCGTAAAGGAACCGCACCAGCTCGACATCCATATCGGTAAGCTCCGAAAAAGTTCTCGGATTAAGCTTGTCGGCAAGCATATAGCCGTCCATTGCCTCCGTACTTGAAAGCCCGGTCACCTTATCTATTTCGGGAAGCTTTGAAAGCGCTTCGGAAAGTGCCTTTTCGTCATCGTACCGTCCCGTCGGAACCAAAATTGCAACAACATTTGTAGGCGCAAAGGTCTCCGATATCATTTGGTCTGCAATCTGCGAATCGTTCTTTCTCACGGTTGACAAAAGCGTATAGCTGTACGCATAAGGGCACATGTTTGAAAGAATAAACGCAATTATCAAAATAACCGCAAATATACACGGAGCGATTACTTTAAGCTTTATCACAATTCTGCCCCACGCGTCGATATTGGGTACAAAGCTTCTGTGATGCGTCTTGTCTATCTTATCGCTGAAGGTATATATAAGCCCGGGCATAAACGTAAATACGCAAACGATGCTTATGATAATCGCCTTTATAAGGATTATGCCCATATCAAAACCTATTTTAAAGTGCATGAACATCATCGCCGCGAGTCCCGACAGTGTTGTCAGGCAGCTTCCGGATATCTCGGGAACCGCCTTTGAAAGCGCAGCTACTACCGCATCATAAGGCTCCTTTGTCTCGCGCTCTTCGGTATAGCGGTGGCAGAGAATGATCGCATAGTCAATTGCGAGTGCCAGCTGAAGAATGACCGCAACCGAATTTGATACGAAAGAGATTGTTCCGAACATAAAATTCGTGCCCTTATTTATAAGCGCAGCCATACCGAAGGTCGCCAGCATTACAGGAACCTCCATATATGTTTTTGATGTAAAAAGCAACACTGCCACGATAATAACACACGTTATTACCATGACTATATTTATTTCATTATCAATTCTTTTTGCCTTTGTATCTCCGAGCTCGGCGGAAACATAATAGTCATATCCGCTTAAATATTCCTCCGCATTATCCAATGCCTCGGAGGATATTTCATCATCCTCGTCTCCCTCAAACGTCAATGTAAAAAGAGCGGACGACTCGTTATAGTGCTTATCCGTATCGTCAAACTCAACGGACTTAATACCGTTAAGTCCGGAAAGCTTATCGGAGAGCTTTTCGGCGCTGTCGTACGAAATATTGTCGACCATTATCTTGGCGGTGGCGTATGTAGTGAACTCCTCTTCCATGATAGAAAGCCCGTGCCGCGTCTCCGTTTCCTCGTCAAGATAATCTGTCAGCTTATTATCGACCTTTACCCAGCCCGACGATATTATACTAAATACGGCAATTATTGCGTAAATAAAATAAAACGCTTTTCTTTTGTTTACAATAAACGCCGCAACTTTTTCAAAGCCTTTCGGAGTATCCTTGGTTTTTTCCTCCATAAGCACTCTCCTTTTTCAAAAAAATAATTGACAAATGTTAATTAAACAATTATAATAACATTATAAACACTTAGGTTTATTAATGCAATACACAATTAATTAAAAAATGTATTTTAATAGACAATGCGAGAGATTATGTCTATTTGGGAGGTATTGACTATGGCAAATCCTGATGACCGCAGAGTAAGAAAGACGCGCAAGCTGATGGTTGACGCTTTGGCAAAGCTTCTTGCCGAAAAGCCCTTAAACAACATTACCGTGCGCGAAATTGCCGATATGGCGGACATAAACCGCGGCACCTTCTATCTTCATTATAAAGATGTATTCGATATGGTCGATAAGATACAAGCCGAGCTTTTTGAAAAATTCAACTCGATCATTACCGATTATATGCCGACTGCGGATTCAAAAAGACTTTTTCCTTTGCTTGAGAAGCTCTTTGAGCTTTTGGCTGAAAACGCAAACCTTGCGCGCGCCCTGGTCAGCAAGCACGGCGACGCCGCATTTATTAACAAGCTTAAAAATGTTGTACGCGAAAAATGCCTTGCCGACATGCCGAATCCCGGAAATGAGCACTCAAAAGAATTCGAGTACTTTTTCAGCTACATCTCCTCCGGCTGTACGGGACTTTGCCACGCGTGGCTCGAGGGCGATATGACAGAGACCCCGGCGGAAATGGCAATACTTGCCGAGAGGTTTATAAAAGGCAGTTTTGATGCCGCCGTCCTTCATTAATATTTTAGCATATTCAGAAGAAAAATCAACAGTATTTTTTTATAAAAAGCCATCGAAATACCGATGGCTTTTTATTATGTGTGTTCCTTAGCATATTTAAGTGGCGATTTCCCCGTGAAATTCTTAAATCCCCGTGAAAATTCATAAACATTGTTGTATCCGAGCGAATACGCTATATCCGTGATACTTGAATAATCGCTTTTTAACATTTCCTCTGCTTTTTTCATTTTTGTCATCATAATAAAATTTCCCGGGGACATACCGATAATCTCTTTAAACATCTTTCTGAAATGGACCGTGGAAATGCCCAAAGACGATGCCAATTCATCATTTGAAATGTGCTTACTGTAATTCTCGGCGATATATTCTATTGCCGGGAGTATTTTTTCTTTTTTGACTGAAGGGACGTAATCGCTCCGCACCGCCTTAAGCAATGACGCCATAAGTCCGTAAAGCTCCTTTAATTCTTCAAGCCTGTACGCCGTTTTTTTAAGTGCTCTTGCGCTCTCCATTTTCTTTACTGTATTTAAAAACGGCTCTCCGTAAGACATTGCCGACACCGTGTTATTCTTAGCATCGCAGGATTACATAACGGGACAGAATTTCATAGTTGACGGGGGCAGAACATTGGGACCCGGAAGCAGATAAATATTAAAAGGCGGTGTAAAAATGAAAAGGTTAAAACTCGGACAGATCGGAATCGGACACAACCACGCCGAGGGCAAAATGCTTGCGGCAAGAAAGTTTCCCGAACTTTTTGAAATAATCGGATATGCCGAGCCTTCAAAAGAATGGATCAAAGAAAGAGGCTCCCTTCCCTGCTATAAAAACCTTCCGAGAATAAGTGTGGATGAAATTATAGAAAAATCGGATGTAATATTGACAGAATGTGATGTGTGGGATCTTACAAAAACCGCGAAAAAATGCATAGATGCCGGAAAGCACGTTCACATTGACAAACCGGCAAGCGGTACGCTTCAGGAATTTAAGGCGCTTTTAGACTCAGCCGAGGAAAAAGGGCTCACGGTCCAGATGGGATACATGTACAGGTACAATAACGCGATAAAAAAATGCGTTGAAATGATTTCTTCCGGAGAGCTTGGAGAGATATATCAGATTGACGCGGAAATGAGCACCTATCATTCTCCGGCATACCGCGAATGGCTGAAGCATTTTAAAGGCGGCTCCATGTATATTTTCGGCTCGCACCTTGTCGATCTTATTGTGAGCATATTGGGTGAGCCGGTTTCGGTACATCCCTTTTTAAAGCAAACGGGCTTTGACGGTGTTTATTCCGATGACAATAATTTTGCCGTACTGGAATATGAAAAGGCGATTGCAAAGGTCACCGCTTTATCGGTCGAGGTAAACGGCTGAGGCATGCGCCGCTTCGCGGTTATGGGAAGCAAAGGGACAGTAGAAATAAAGCCGATAGAGCTCAATGTAAAAATGACGCGGTCAACTCCCGATATCGCAAAAAACGCATATGCGGATATGCAAGAAACCGTTGATGTTCAGGATGTTCCGACTTTCTCAAGATACGACGAAATGATGAAGGAGCTTTATTTATCCTGCACGGGCGAAAAAGAAAACCTGTATTCTTACGCTCACGAACTCGCGGTTCAGAGAACGCTTTTAAAAATAACGGGTGAAAACTAAAAACGAAAGGAAATGTAAAACAATGAACACAGCATTTATAACCGGAGCCGGCGGATATATCGGCACGCAGACGGCAATCACACTCGCAAAAGAAGGAATTAACATCGCGGTATGCGACATCAGCGAAAAGGCGGTAAATGCCGCCGTTGAAAGAATCACTTCATCGGGAGGAAACGCAATAGGATATGTTTCGGATGTAACGGATTCAAAAGACATTGAAACTGCAATGCAAAAAGCTGCAGCGGACTTTGGCAGTCTTGACATTATGGTGCACGTAGCCGGAGGCAGCGCAAGGATTGCGGGCGGCAAATATGTTCCGCTCGCCGAGCAGGAGGACTCTGTTATAGACAAGGTAATAAAAATAAATCTTTACGGAGCGCTTTGGGCAAGCCGCGCCGCCGCAAGAATCATGATAAAACAGGGCACCGGCGGAAAAATCATTAATTTTGCATCTGCGGTCGGCATCAACGGGCTGGCTACCTGCTGCGATTACGCGGCGGCAAAAGGCGGCGTAATGTCACTCACAAAGTCGCTTGCCAAGGAACTCGGAATGTACAAGATTAACGTAAACGCAGTTGCCCCGGGAGTCGTAATGCGTCCCGAGGAGGACAATTCATCGGACAGAGCGACAAAGACAAATTTTCTCGGCGAAAAGTGCACGGCAGAGGATATCGCAAACCTCGTCGCATTTCTCGCATCCGACAAGGCTCGGTTCATTACCGGGCAGACATATGAGTGCGACGGCGGAAGAGGATTATCAATGAAAGGAACCGATTAAACATGAAAGCAATACTTACAGATGAAAACAGGAATCTTTTATGGAGCGAGGTCGAAAAGCCCGCTCCCAAAGACGGCGAAATATTGATAAAAATTCACGCGGTCGCTCTTAACCGCGCGGACCTGCTCCAGAGAAAGGGGGCATATCCCTCCCCCAAGGGCTGGCCCGAATGGATGGGGCTCGAAGTATCCGGAGTTATTGAGGATATGGGAGAATCGGCTGCTAAAAACAGCGGCAAAAAGATCGGCGATAAGGTTTGCGCACTGCTCGGCGGCGGAGGATATGCCGAATATGTCTGCGCTCCTTACGGAATGGTCATGAACATGCCCGAGAACCTTTCTTTTGAAGAGGCGGCGTCTTTACCGGAGGCGTATGCGACCTGTTATCTTAACTTATTTTATGAGGGGCATTTAAAAGAAGGGCAGACCGCATTTATCCCCGCTGGCGCGTCGGGGCTTGCCTCAGTCGCCATTCCCATGGCAAAGGCGTTCGGAGCACGCGTGATCACCTCCGTTTTGTCCGGTGAGATTGCGGAAAAAATCAAAAATCTCGGCGCGGATATTATAATCAATTCCTCAAAGCAAAACGTGGCTGAAATCCTGAAAAAAGAGGAGGAAAACGGGCGTCCCGTTAACATGGCGATGGACTGCCTCTCGGGAAAAGCGCTCGGCGAAAGCCTTCCTTATATGGCGGAGGGCGGATACTGGGTAATCATCTCGACTCTTGCCGGAACCGAAACAAACATTCAATTGCGCCCGATACTCACCAAAGGGCTGCACATAGTCGGCAGTATGTTAAGAAAGCGCCCGTCAGATGAAAAGGCGCACCTTCTTAAGGAACTTACCGAAAAGCTCTGGTCCATGCTTGAGAGCGGAAAAATAAAGCCGTCGATATATAAAGTGCTGCCGATAGAAAAAGCAAAAGAAGCTCACGCTATATTGGAAAACGGCGAGAATATCGGAAAGGTCGTATTAAGAGTGTGCGAAAATTAACCCAAAACAAAACATTATTAACAAACATAATCTTTCCGCTCATCACAATGCTTCTCTGGGGCTCACTATTTCCTTTTATCAAGCTGGGCTACAAGGCATTTAATATAAATACGGATAAAATCCCGGACATTTTAATGTTTGCCGCGTTGAGATTTACAGTATGCGGAATGGTCGTTTGTATCATAGCCGGCATTAAAAAAGTGCCCATACCCGAAGTAAAGAGCGTGTTTTCAGTATGTCTCATGGGTGTATTTGCCATAGTCTTTCATTACGGTTTCACATATGTCGGACTCTCCGAAACTGACAGCTTGAAGACCGCAATCTTAAAACAGCTTGCCCCGCTCTTATACGCATGTTTTTCGTTTTTGTTCGTTAAAGGCGAAAAATTCTCCGCGCCAAAGCTGCTTGGGGCGCTTACAGGATTTTGCGGAATAATTGCCATAAATACCGGCGCTTCGTTTCACGGATTCTCCGAGGGTGATGTTTTGATTATTCTGGCATCGGTCTGCACCGTAATCTCGATGATAATAAGCTCCGGAAATGAAAAGGGCATATCCCCTTTTTGGATAACCGGAATTTCGCAATTATTCGGCGGAGCGGTACTGTTTATCATCTCGGTCACTGCTGGCGGGAAAATTCCTGCATTCACTTTAGAATCTTCATTGATATTTATTTACATCTGCGCCGCGTCAATTACCGGATATACGCTTTTTTACTATGTTCAGCGGACAGCGGAGCTGTCAAAGCTATTCATCATTAAATTTGCCGAACCGCTTTTTGCTTGTATATTCAGCGCATTGATTTTGGGCGAGGATGTCTTTAAGCTTCAATACTTAATTGCATTTTTATTAATATCGCTCGGAATTATTTTAGGCAATGCCCGTTAAAGCTTAATAAAAAATCCCCTGAAAGCATTTTCAGGGGATTTTTATTTACTTTCTGTCATCGCAGATTGCAAGATAGACTCCCGTTATTTCGGAAGCAATCAATGCCCTTTCATTCGTGTCGGCAGTCTTCGCCTTTTCCGCGAGACTGCTGATCTTTTTATGCAAGCCGTTTCCTTCATCATATAACGGAATATAAAGATTGGACTTATTCAAGCTGTATCCGTTGGACTTAAACGAGCTTTTGATATAGTCAGTCACAATATCTGAATTTAATATGCCGCAGATATAGTTTGCCTCATCGGCACTAATGTTTCGCCCGTTCTTGTCCCGGCTGATAATTATTGTGTGCTTGACGCAGATCGTCTGCTTAAATTCGCCCCACGGCGTCATCCTCGGTGTAATAACGCTTGCACAGAATTTACTGTTATCGCGGGCAGCGACAATGCTTTCAGCAAAGGTGTAAGGTCCTATCTTTGACAGTGCATAAAACTCATCGCCTCTATGCATCTGCTTGCTCTTTTCGGACTGTTTGTCGATAAGCTCTTTGTGACTTGCCAGATAGCTAAACAGCTCGCCGTTATAAGCTATCATATCGGAAGCTTGAATCGGCTTTTTCGTATTCTCTTTGTCATACGGCAAAATGCAAAACTCATTTTTATAATCAAAGCAAAACGGTGTAATATCCGGACCTGTCGCAATGGGATAAATGTACTTTGTCGGAAGCACCCATCCGTCTTTTGGCATATCGTCAACACTGTATTTGGAGAGTTTGAACTTTTTGCCTGCAAAACGGTAGTGATTCGCCCTTTCGGCTTTTCCCATTCCGGTGAGCATATATAGTTCCTGCGGTGTGAACTCCACACCCGTCCTGTAACAATAGCCCGTATCGCCTATTATTCTTGAAAAACCGTATTTCCCGGAAACATAAGAAAAAGCCGTCGACCTTGCGGAAAGCCGGACTGCACGCCCACTTTTGGTTGTCAGATAAGGTCTTGCCTTCTCATACGATGTATAGGTGTTTAATTCTTCGTCGGTTATCTCCTTTTTCCTTGAAATGACCGAAACAGGTATTCCGCCTTTGTAATCAGCCGTCCTTGAAGAAAAATAGTATGTGTTAAAGTCCTGCGTTACAGGTTTATCGTCGCACCTGAAAGGGCGCAGCGGCGCTTCCCACTTGTCGACCTTCTGAAGGTAGAGCCTCTCTTTTGTTTCATAATTAATATAAAAATTTCTGAACTCCTCATATGAATTCTGGGACATGATACTGTCCGGCATCAAAAATGCCAATACGCCTCGCAGCGATAACCAGTTTGTTGCGGTAACATTTGATATTAAGGCGCAGATATTTAACTGCGTTCCGCCGAATTGTCCCATATCGTTTGCGAAAATATGCCTGATATCGCACAGCTTTTTGATTCTTCCCGCATACAGCGCGGGAAGATGCTCCCATTTCACCCACGGCGGGTTTCCCACTATCATATCAAAATCGGTCAGCCCGGCAATCGACATATAGTTGGTTAATATCCTTATCCAGATACCGTCCCAATTATTTTTATGCAGATATGCAAGCGCTTCCGAAAGCTTAGTAATACTTTCAGTGAGCGTTTCTGACTCCTTCTCTTCCTTTGACAGTTTGTCCTCCAACACAGCAAAAAGAATCTTACTGTCTCCGGTTTTTACCGCTGCCTGCAGGCGGCTCATCACGGTGCCGAAATCCTTTGATTTAACAAAGCGCTCAGGTAACAATATTTCAAACGGCAATTTCATGTTATGCACAGAATATCTGTAGCAATCTATTCCGTCGACCTTTTCTTTCGCAGGGATTATTGCGGAATCACCCAGATAAACCGGAATTTCTATGTTTCTTAAGTTGCCGAACGGCTGCAAAGCAAGGTAATATCCGACTCTCGCGGACAGAACGGAAAGAGGATTTATATCGACGCCGTAAACTCTTGAGAGTATATCATTTCTGATTTCTGTCTTTTGTTCCTCTGTAAGCGATTGAATATCAATATCTCCGACAATGTGCTTTATTAATGATATTATAAAAATTCCGGAACCGCAGCAAGGGTCGATAGCCCTCCATGACGCTTTATTATCGATCTGTTTTATACTTTCCGTCACAACATAATCGGCAAGCCATTCCGGAGTGAAGTATTCGCCCATGGAGTGCCGTATTGATTTCGGTATAATGCTCATGTAAAGGTCCTTGAAAATGTCTATTGGATTATATGAAACATTAAAAGAAAATGCGGAATATTGGTCTATAAGCTTTACAACCTCCTTAATCAAATTCTGGAAATCTGCGCTCCACTGCTCCTTATCCGCGTACCACGAAAAGAAATCGCCCTCAAGGAAGTTATTGATATTGCTGCTTTTATAAGAATATCCGTCCTCCATCTTCTCGAAAAAAAGCTGCATTTCGGAGGAAGTTATATTTGTAAGATCATAATAATTTTTAGCAGAATCGTTATATTCAAGCCCGTCAATAACCTTGCAGGCAATGAGCTTGACAATTACTGCATACGTCGTCTGCAAGGAATATAGCGCCTTATACTCGCTCTCGGGACTGTCAACAGAATCGGAAAAGATCAAAGACAGATCCTTTCGTCTTTTTTCTATATCGTTGTTTTTTCCGTTATCGTCAAGGGAAAGATGCATAAGGTTCTTCCATTCGGTATAAAGCATTTCGGTTTTACCCGTTGCATTGTTCTTTAAGCTGTCATAAAGCATTGAAGCAACCGATTTTGAAAGCGACGGAGCTGTCAAGCTTATATTGAAATCCTTTAAGATATTAGACGGCACGAATTTCTTTTTTTCTCTTAAAAGTATCGCCCGTATTACGGTGTCAATATCTTTCGCCGATATCGGCGCTAAAGAAGAATGGTTGATGCCGTTTTGTGTATATGTAAAATATGAGATGCGGATGCCGTCGGTTAAAATGGCGCTGTATCTTATTTCTTCGTTTTTATAAAGCGCCTCAAGATAATCCTCAATCCGGCTTACTGCAGCCTTATACTGCTCTGCCGTATCGAGCTTTGAATGATGCTTGTACTCAATTACCAGGCTGTTTACTATCCGTTCCGACCTTTCCTTACCCAAACTCCGGCTTAGGGGAGTGTCGAACTTGTGGATAACGCTGCCCATTTTTTGTTCCGAAGAAAAATCAACATTGATTCCTGTTTTTGAACGAATCAAAAAATAAAGCGCACGTTTAAAAGCGTCTGCGGTCTGGCTTTCATTTTCGCTTGAATTTGCGCTCTTTGATAATTCCGCACATAATTCGTCTATGTCAACAAAGTATTCTTCACTGCTTAACCATTCAGGGATTAAATTTTCCGAGCCTTCAGGCATTTTTATCGCCACACTTTCATAAACGCTCATTTCTTCGGTTAATCCGCATCTGTAAACATTTGGTATTATATCATAAAAATACAACATTTTCAAGAGATGATAAAATTAAAAGATGTTCTAAAAAGGCGGCAATAGCTCTGATGTGTGCTTGGGAAAATAATCCCCCGAAAGTCTTGATTCTTCAAGGCTTTCGGGGGCACTTATTATTCCCACTCCAACTCATGTATTTAACAGGCAGTAATAATATGCACTTATAATACACTTTTTGTGCATTTATTCCACGCATTTTAATATATACAGTTATTTGATTAAAATTTTGTAGCCAATTTGTAGCCACCGGCAAAACTCAATCTAATTCACCTTTTTATAAATTGCACTATCCAAAACGGATAGTTACCGGTGGCTTACAGGTTGGTGCGTAAACATATTAAGATTGTTTTATTGTATCTACAAAAGTCATATATAATTAAACTTAGTTGTAAGTATTATCATAGAAAACCGAATACTGCAAAAGTATAGCATGTTTGCCCATGTGCAGCTTTTTGAGCCGCAACATAACTGCAAATTGTCCGCTCATTACCACATTGTACTATGGCAAGATATTCGGATTGCTTAATTCTATTATATTTGCTATCTCTAATCCTCCTTATCAAAAATTGCTATGTATGCACTAAAGTCTGTCAAATTCGGCATTTTAACCAATTTTACTTTCAAAATATTTTCAATGTTTCTCTGGGGCTTCTTTTCGAAAAATTATATCATTCATAACAGTAAAGTAATACCGCGAATCATTGCAAACTCAGAACCTTATCAACTTCTTGCAGAATTGTGGGTGAGATTCCCATCGAGTGAATGTCATTTTTGTTGAACCAATTCATGCATTTAGCTTTATCATAATCATCTGATACCATTAAGTCTGATAATTCAAGAGCAGCTGTACGAGTAAAGCCCATTGACATCAAAGAAATCTGTGTCACTTTGGATGCACCAAATTCCAACCACAAACCAATTTCTGGAATTTGTGTTACTGCTTCAACATTATCAGTAGATACAAGATAATACTTGAGTACATCCAAGTAGCAAGTAGTATATTTTAAAAATCTAAATCGTGCAAATTCTTCAATTTCCCGCATAGTGTCGCGAATGATGGTTGCTAATGTTTTGCGTGGATTGTGTTTTTGATTCCATTTAATATTGTCACTAATAATACGTGCCAATCCATACCCCCGCATCCACTCTGTAATCAAAATTGAACGTGACATATTTAGCTTATATGAATCACCAGTGATATACTTGGAAATTCGCCCTATAATGTGCATATATTTATCCTGTGCATCATCATTCTCTGGATAGGGTGGAATTAATTCCTCTGCACTTTTGTTTGAATTTCTAAAATAATCAAGTAGTTTTTGCTGCGCCAGTGGATTTACACCTTGATTTTTTGACAATAAGGAAGCTGGAATTTCTACATTCAACAACGCGCTTTGAAAAGCATTATCCATTGATTGACAGAATTCTTCTCCATACAACCTTGTGAGCGGCGATTTAGAAATTGCCTCATATTGAAAAAATGCACTCAAAAAATATGTATACGCATAATCAAGCTGTGCATCTTTATTTACTGTTTCATTTTTTGCACCAATATAGTTTATGAGTTCCTGCGATTTAGTTTCCACCACCGACTCTACAGTCCCCTTGATTAGATATTTTTTCCGTTCAAACGGAGTTCCGTTTTTCCACACGGATTCATCAGTTGCGTCCAAACATATTATATTACCTTGAAATTCTTTACCTTGTCTGCCAGCTCTTCCTGCCAAATTCCAAAAGTCCATCTCACTCATAGGATTGTTTTTACCTTTTTGAGGACCCCGAATGTATATAGATTTTGCTGGAAGATTAACCCCTTCTATAAGCGTTGAAGTGCATACCAGAAAGGATATATCACCATTTTTGAATAAGGCTTCAATTTCGTTTCTTATACTCAAAGGCATATTCCCATAATGAAAAGCCACTCCTGCTTTTAAGACTTCAACCAGCGCATAATTGGGGTGTATTGTTTTCTTTACAAATTTAATTAACTCTTTAACTCGCAAAGACACTTCTAAATTAGGCGTTTTATCCAATATTAAGCTCATTAATTGAATAGCTGTTTTCTCAGCTTCAGCAGCACCATTACAATATATTAGATTTCCTTTTTGGGAACCAGAGATTGCAAATACCAATACTGGCAATCTCATTGATTTTTTTGTAATTCTATCTGTATTTATAAATCCTAAATTAATTCGCTTTCCCTTTGACAATAAATCCATCTGCCATTTTTCCGTTCCTGCTCCATCTTTACAAACCCAAATGAGATTTTGATTAACAGTAGCTATTTCTGAAATCACTTGTTTACTATTGGGAGATATTTCATCCGAATAATTAATTATTTTTAAAAGCGATGATGGATTTTCTGACATCGGACTTGCAAATATAAAACGTGTCACATCATTGACAGCTATTTGTTGCAATACCTGTTGAAGCAAAATTCCTCTTGACCCATCGCCAATTTTTTGAGCCTCATCAACAATGATAAAATCAAATGTTATATTGGTAGACTCGCTTATAATCCATTGCAGTCGCTCTTGTGTAAAAATCATTACACAAGCATTAGCATTCCAAGTATCAGGTTTTACTGGTATACTGCTTACATCGGCCACCAGGTTGCATTTCTTTATTATCTCTCTAATGTCCAATTCAACTTGTTGAATTAATGCACGTGTAGGAACAATATACGCTATTTTTACAAGAGAATTATTAGAAATAAACTCTTTTATCATTTGTAATAATATAAACGACTTGCCTGCTGATGTTGGAGCAGAAATAGAAAGTAACCTTGTATTGTCAAAAGAATCATATACTTCTTTTTGAAAATCATTAAGGAATATAAAATTGTCACCGTCGCTAATTGTATTGGAAAATTGTTTGCGTTTCACATCTAATGCACACTGTATTGGGAGATTTGACAAGTAGTCGTCGGAAATATACTCTCTCTGCTTTGCCAATGAAATTGCTGGAGAGTTGGTTAACACATCTAAAATTGCAGCACACGCATTATGGTATTCAATTTCGAGATTTTTTTGTGTTATACAAGTCTGGCAAATCCGATATGCCATATCCAAAGTTTTTCCATCCTTAGATCGAGCAAATAGACTTGCGCAAGTTATTAAATAATTCCAATCAATTGGCTTTTCCTCGTGTTCATAATTCAAAGTTGGAAACTGTGTTCTAACAGAATGAAGAAGCAAGTCATTATAGCGTTCTATAAAATAGTCTGTAGAGGTTAATCTATTAATCAAGCTATTTAATGACATTTAAATTACCTCCAAAAATTTTTTTCTAAATTCCTCAACATCCGAAAATGGAATAAGGAATATATCAAGTCGGAAATCATCCAATGGCGTCCTATATTTCAATCTGCTTGAGATTTTCGATTTAAATTCCGATATTCTATTTTTTATCATGTAATGAATTGTCGTTTCAACACCAGACAAGTCTTTTGGGTAGGCATCCTCGTCATATCCAATAAGGCATACCCCTCTATATTCTAATTTTAAATAGTTTGGGTCATCTGGATTTAAATAAGAAAAAATGGCATTTTCTAAATCATCATTGTTAAAGTCAATATTATCACGAAATAGTGTTAAATCACGTTCTCGTTGAGAACCTGTTGCCCCTTCTTCAATAAGTAATGGTTTAATGCTGTCAAAGCACTTTGATAAAGCTTCATCTACATTCGAATACAGTTTTGATTCTCCCCAATATAAACAGAACTTTTTGGTTTCCTCATCGTATTTGCCATACAATCCGTCAGCTCCATGATAATGAACTTGTGAGTTTGTCTTTAAAGGCATCTTGCATAAAACTTGCGGTATTTTCAAAACACTTTGTGTCATGATGGAGAGCAGTAGTTCTCCACCTTCGCCTGTATTTTGCAAGTTAGTAAATAGTCCTTCTGCTTTCTTATATAACTTCATAGTATACAGAGTGGTGTTATGTTCTTCATCGAGTTTTTTAGCACGTGCTATCTCTTCCGTTGGAATGCAGTAATCGACGATACAGCAAGATATATAGGATGCGAGGTCGCTAATTCGAGGTCTATTATTTCCATCCAGCCTAAGCATATAAATATACATTTCTGCCTTTGTTGAATCGATATACTCATTTTTACAGACTTCAAGAAGGTATGCCTCCAACCCCCTAGCATTTCCTCTAATTAAATTATCAAGTGCTTCTCGAATGTAATTCATATCCTCACCTTAACTCTATTCTTTCTCTTCCAAATGCTTATTCCAGAACTATTCCTCATTCACAATTGCGTCAAACGCAGGTTCAAAAAAGCATAACCATTCACAATCACAAACTAAAAACTCCAAAGTATCATCTTTAAATGCTTTAAACCTTTTCACACATCTTTATTGATTCCACAAAAGCAACCTCCATCACACATATTCTCTTACTGCTTTCTCATACCACTCGTGCGGTTTCAGCTCCGAATTGTATGCTTTATCAAATATTTTGTACAAGTCCTTATATTTGATATTCTTCGACACAATGCTTTTCAACTCGCTTGTTTGCAACGGTATAATTTTCATTCCTTCAACACATTTTTCATAATCATTCGGATCGTAATATGGCATATTCTTTCTGCCCCTAAAATCCGCAATTACATTGATATTCAAATAATTTGTTGCAAACACACAGTATGAGTTCATACTTCTGGTTCTTATTAAATGTTGTCCCAAATGCCTTGACACCGGTTCCATTTCCATTCGGCGTTGATTTGTCCCGTCAGCAAGAGTTGCTTCAAGCAACAATGTATGTTTGGGATAATATTCCGTTCCGGCATACTCATATACAATATCCGCTTCACCGCCTGCTGCGTGCGTTTTAGGTAATAGGTCAGCATCAAGCGATAATTTCATATAATCAAGAATTTTGCCTTTTCTTTCGCTAGCTTTATACCATAATATACCGAGTACATATTCAAAAATGGTAGGTATATCGGCATTATCCGTAACCATACTGTTTATTTCGGAATCGGCTCTTGTTTCAAATAAATTAAGCAATGTTATAAGTTTATCATCAGTAAATTTGCTGTCAATAAGGTGTTGCAATCTGCGATAACGATTTTCGTCCAAAATTGTATATGCTTCGGATATATTCGTAATATTTGCTCCCAACTCCTTGTTGATACCGTCAATAACAACATTTTCTTTTATAACAAGACTGCTGTCTATTTCCTCGAGTGCACAATCATCATATAAGTTTTCAGAAGCTATAAATGCAATTTTATAAAGATTGTCCATTGCAGAATTAAAAAATTGCTTTGGAACTATATCAACCTTTACCATATCGTCATCAAACAAAATAATATCCGTTGTTTTTATGTAGCGTCTGTTTAAATCCAAATAGTCCGATAATGTCGCTTTTGCTTTCAATAGGTGCATTATCTCATAAAATACTTTTTTAAATTCATTTTCGCTTTTTACTGAATCAAACGCTGTTGCCTTTAAATGCTGTCGAGGACTGTTTGCTATTGCTTTTTCTGCCGATGTATTAAATAAATATCCTCGCCACAATATTCCTATATTTACTTTTTTCGTTGCTTTGAATACATCTGTTAAAGCATTGATATTCTTTTTTACAAACACCTCATACAATTTATTATACAAATCAAAATACGGCTTGTCGTAACTTCGGCTTTTTCTGTTCATTCCAACAGTACAAATCGTATTTACATCAACTTTATTTTTTATCAGAAAATCAAGCCCGATTTTATAATTATCCATAGACATCAGCCTATCTATAATTATACTGTCGATTGTTAAATTTGTATTATTACGCAAATTCAATATCTGTTCAACAATAAATTTGGTACTTTCCTCATCTATGCATAACGGCAACAAATATGTAAATTCGTCATAAGAAAGATAATCCACTTTTGAAAGAAGATATAACAATACAACAAACGGACGAACGCACTTGCCATTTACATCATTATAAGTTTTTAACAACTGCTTTAAGTATATATAACTGTCTTTGGAAATCTGCAACATATTATCCGTTGAAAAATCATTGGTTTTGCTTATTTCAAGCAAAGTACGACCTGCTGCAGTGATTTTTCTGTCGGGGCTTATCAAACCAATATCAACCAAACCGGATGTTTTTTCTCTCGCATCTTTGGGCTTATTATTTGCATCACCCGAAACAAATCCCTTTTCTTTCATAAAGTCATAATACTGTTCTTGTAAAAAGCTGTTTCCTGCCCATACTTCAAAATTTTCATTATGTATGTTCCAAAAATCATTTAATAAATCTAACTGTTTTTCAATCGTTTTATTAAAATTCTTTGTTCTGAAACTCGTTGTACCCAATCCCCAGCAAAAACTTTTATACGGTATATTTACAGGCATAATTTTTCTCCTCAATAGTTAATTATCAAAACTTCCTCACTTGCAGAAGTCTTATCCTTTGTCTGATAATTTGAATTTGAATAACGGTAATTCAAATTTATGGTTTTATATCTATCCTTATTTTTTTCAAGCCATTCAATCAATATATTATTTTCTTTTCCCTTGCTTCTCAAAACATTTGATAATGCAAACCTTATATTTCGATTATGTAAGGAATCCAAAAAATTCAGTAAATCTTTTTCGTCATATTTCGACCAGCCGCCTTGTTCGTTATAGGTTGCACAAGTGATTAAATACGGAGGGTCAATATAAACAAAATCATTTTCTGTTAATGTTTCTATGTTAAACTCTCGAAAATCGATACAAGTAAATTTGCAATCCTGTTCGTCAATTCTATCTATAAAATTTTCAAGTTTTTCTTCCATTTTTTTGTTGAAATCTCTTTTACCTACCGGCAAATTAAACTCGCCCTTTGCATTAAAGCGGATTTGATTATTAAAGGCATAAACAATCATAACATATAGCAATACATAATAGTAATGACTTTCGTTTGTGTTGTGATTAAAATCCTCTCTTAACCTTAAAAACTTCTCTCGGTTATAATCGCCCAAACCTTTTCCGCTTTCACAGCCATAATAATTATACCCATATTTGCTGACAAGCGACAGATTATACTTATCTATAATTTCATATATCAATTCCTTGATCACATCCTTGCCTAAAATTTTAAAAGTTTGATATATATATAACAAATTACGATCAATATCATTGTAAATCACTCTGTTTGCGTCAACATTTATACCCACATTGCAACCACCGCAAAACAAATCAACAAAAGTATTTATTTCTTTTGGGAAGATAGGTAATATTTGAGGTAATAGCTTAAATTTGCCTCCTGTATAATTTAACGGTGATTGTATCATTTTTTCTTGCTCCTTAATCAGATACCGTACATAAGAAAAGACGCTCTTCGTTTTCTTTTATTTCGGATTTTCCCGTTGTAAACGGTTTATAGCTTTCCGAAAAGACTTTTACTGTACCTTTCTTCTCTAATATTCTCATAATATCATCATCTGGAATTTTTGCATTTGAACGGTCATTACCTTTTTCAGCCATATTATTGTATGATAATAATATATATTTTGCGTTGATGTTATCAATCAAATTTTCAAATGCTTTTGCAGCACTTCTCGTACAATATTTACTTTTCATATTTGTTCTGTCCATTTTTCTTGCTACGCCAAATACTTTCGGTTTTTCCCAACGGGCAACATTTTCAAGTAAATGATATGCATCACAATATTGCCTTGAATTATACGGAGGGTCAATGTAAACCAAGTCGACTTTAATGGATTTCACCAAATCGTTTGCGTCACAATTATAACATCTGTTTTTGGAATTATTGTTTATTTCAGCCAATGGCACTAACAATTCCAGCTGCTTATCAAATTCTGCCCCTTTTCTATATGCGTCATAATGTCCGCAGGTCTTTGCGATTTTATCCATAGCATAGAGCAGAGAAGTAATAAGTAATGCCCTTTCTCTATCGTTGATATTTCCCTTTTTATAATTCTTTTCTATATCTTCTCTTATAAATCCGATTTTCGCACAGTCCTTATAACTAAAATAAGTATCTGCAAAATTTTCTGTCATATAATTGTCTGCTATATTATCAACAGAATTATAATAAACAACATAATCTACAATCGTTTGAAATCTGTATATTTCACTTCCGAACCAAGCAAAATTGCAAATATAATTACTATACATCAAATCATTTGTTATAACAATCTTATCCGTAAATGCCGATGATACGGCACCGGTGCCCGCAAAAATATCTGCAACAGATTTTATACCCTTACATTCACTTTCCACCGTTTTTGTTATAAACGGTAAAAGCTTATATTTGTTTCCCAAATATCTCCTGTTGTTTATATAAGATGTTTTATAATTTTCTTTTTTTTCTGCAACATTCATTTGCTGACACCCCCTTTACACATTTAAAAATAATTCCGAAAGACTTATGTCCAACCCTTCAGCGATTTTTTCAAGATTCACAATAGATATATTTCTTTTACCTAATTCAACGCTGGCGAAATATGTTCTGTCCATACCGATTTTAGCCGCAAATTTTTCTTGACTTAAACCGGTTTCTTTTCTTAATTCCCTTATGCGATTGCCGATTTTTTCAGTAATCATTTTATAACCTCACATCATTATAACTAATTATAACTATACATTTTATATTATATAACAAATCCGCAAATAAGTCAACAGATTTTAAGCAACATTTATATTTTCTTGCAATATACACAAAAAGATTGTTTTAATAATGTATAAACCATAAAACACCCTTTTTCACAGCATAGCAAGCAAAGCGAGTGAGTACCCACTCTCAAAAAATCAATCTTACTTGCTTGCCGTATTCCGGTGGTACAGCAAGCAAAGCGAGCGTGGCCACACTCGCTTAAAATTGATTTGGTTTTTGGGAGTATTCCCAAACCCTTTTCGATAAATATTTTCAAAACATATATGGACAAATAGAGGCTCTTTTTGAGAGATATTAAGGAATTTATATTACCTTACGCAAATTCCCTCAAAAAAGCCTTGTATTTATGCGGTTTTCAAGCCTCTATTTGTCCATCTTATACCGCCTGTTACGTTCGTATTCAGCCTTTTTCTTTCTGCGGACAACAACTCTGCAATTATCGCAGTATTTTGTTTTATTTGCCTTGCCTGAAAATGTCTTGCCGCAGTATGCACACCTTTTAAGATTTTTGGGCTTTGTAATTTCAGCATATAAGCCCTTATCCAGCGGTAACACAGCGATTTTAAGCCATTTACAGATAATATGCGAATATGTAATAACCTGCGGACACACGCATGCCTCTCCATCATCAAGCAAAATACAATTTCCGTTATCATAATTACAGCATTCCTTCCGAATGAGTTTATTTACACTGCGGCTTTGCTTTTGTGTCAGCGTTAATACCTGATAATTATTTTTTATGTTTATTCACCTCTTTCCTTTTCAGATTTTAGATTTTAACTATAAAACGTCTGATTAAACAGCCGTTCTATATATGCGTCATAATTTATGAGTGTGCTAAAAATACAGGTTGCCAGATAAGCCGACTCATATTTCACGTTCTGAGCCGTACGATAAATTTCTACCGCTCTGTCTAAAATTTCAGGCATCATTTCGCCAAGGAGTTTTTTCCGTATTTCAGTATTGGAATATGTAACTCCGTCAATTTTTATTTCCGGCTTATTCCATAAAAGCTCCATCGCTTTTCTCACCAAATTCTTCTCGGTTTGTGATAAATATTCCTTGTCCCTTTCGGAATGAAAATAGCACTCATCAAGATAATAATAGAATTTTTTTGTTTCCGGATCCACGGCCTCACCTTCTTGTTGTTGTGGTTTTTGATAAATATATTTTATTATATGAGTTTTGTTAATTGCCCTCCCTGATGTACAGGGGGTTACAGGCTGACGGCACAGAGGTGCCTGTACCGCATACAGGGAGTTCCTCTATGTGGTACAGATTGCTTGTCTGATGATTTCTGCCCCTTGAGCTTTTCAAAAAGCGTTCCCTTTTTGAAATAAACCCTTTTTTTCTCAAGCGAAGCTATTACCCTGCGCACTTTCGATTCGCTTATAGCACATTCATCTGCAATTTTGCAGGCAGACGGAAAACAATTCTTTGTTTTTATATCTGCCCGCATACAAAGATAAGCATAAATTTTAAACTCATACACATCTAAATCATAATTAAAAATACTGTTTTCAAGTATAAAAAAGTTTCCGTTCACATAAGACCGCCGCCTTTCCTTTTCTGTTAATTACTGCTCATCGTTATTTATCTGAAACCCATAAAATTTTTGTTTGAAGTACTGCAGCGGACATTTGCCCGATACAGTAATATAGCCCATATCCCGAAGCTCTCTGTTCAGATTTCTGATAATCTGATACGACTTGCTTTTACTGATACCAAGAGCTGCCGAAACCTCATCAACTGTAATATACTGTGCCCTCATTTTCTCACCTCTCTTTCAATAAAAAGTATTTTTAATTCGTGTTATCAGTTTATAACGGAATAATGCAAATATAAATATGCACTTTCAATGCACATTTATATTATACACATTATTCGTGCGTTTGTCAAGACTAAAATTTATTAAAATATGTACTTGAAATTCGTATTATTTTATGTTATAATAATTGTGAGGTGAATTAGATATGAATAATTCAGAAGAAAATACAATAGGAAAACGAGTTCGTGAAATGCGAAAGCGTAAAGG